>NZ_OZ035008.1:0-1229206 GCF_964031135.1 Spiroplasma endosymbiont of Aleiodes alternator | reverse complement strand
TTTAAAAACCTCTTTAATTAATATAATTATTGTGAATAAATTGTGGATTAATGTTGATAACTTTTTTATAATTATAATCTGTATTATACTTTTAAAAAAATAAAAAAAAATATTTATTATTTAATATTATAAAAAATTTATTTTTTTGTTAAACTAATATTGTTTTTATTAAAAATAAACAGAATAATTTGTTAAGATATAAATATTATGTTATAATACTCTTAATGATTTTTTATTAGAATTTTAAAAAAAGGAGAAAAAAATGAAACCGACATATCAACCAAGTAAGAGAAAACATCAAAAAACTCATGGTTTTTTTGCAAGAATGAAATCTGCAACAGGGATTAATGTTATTAAAAGAAGACGTCAAAGAGGACGTAAAAAATTAACAGCATAGTTTTTTTTAAAAAAAGGTGAACAAAATATGGAAAAAAAATACCGCCTTTTGAAAAATCATCATTTTAAATATTTAATTAACGAAGGAAAAAGTATTTCAAATGGTCAATTTTTTATCTATTATATGAATAGAGTAGATTTTGAGACTATACGAGTAGGTGTATCAGTAGGAAAAAAACTAGTTCGTTTTGCTTTTGCACGTAATAAGATTAAACGTCAAGTACAAGGAATGTTAGTAGATATTAAAAAAGATTGACCAGTAGATATAGTAATTATGATTAGAAAAAATTATTTATCTAATACATATGAAGAAAATCTTAGTTCTTTATTACATCTTTTAATGAAAATCCCATTATAGGAGAGTAAAATTAATGCAATATAAAAAGTTTTTATTTCCTGAACAACAGAAAAAAAACGTTTGATTAAAAATAACATGAAAATGAACTAAAATTATTTTAGGGACTTTTTTATTGATGTCAACACTTTGAGGTTGCGGTCAGACTATGGGTGATCCTAATGTTGCAACTAGTGATGTTATTTCATCTTATGATTTTCAAAAATATAATGTAGCGGCTGTTTTTTTTGAATTACTTATTGGTAACAGTGATGTAGCAAAAAATCACATTTTTCATTTTAATGGTAACAATATTTATGAATATGGATTTACAGGGATTAGAACATGAAGTGAAGCTTGAACGCAAACTAAATCACCGTTCTTTGGAATGTTTGTTTATCCAATTGCTTGAATCTTAGTTAGTATTTCTGCTGGATTAAGTGGTGGAATTGATGTAAATTCAAAATATTGATCAGTAAGTGTTATTTTTTCTATTATTTTTACAACCTTAATTATTAAACTTATTACATTAGTATTTACTTTTAAAGCCCAACAAAATCAGGAAAAAATGCAATCAGTGCAAATGAAAACTTCCGAAATTCAAGCCAAATATAAACATTCACGTGATCCAAGTGCAAAACAAAAACAACAAATGGAATTAATGGCTATTTATAAAAAAGAAGGAATAAATCCAATGGCTGCTTTTATTCCAATGTTTTTATCACTTCCTTTCTTAACAGCTATGTTTACTGTTATGAAATCAACTAATTTATTAAAAAATACTGTTGTTGGTGCTATTAGTTTAGTTGAACAACCATGAACTATGGTTACCCATGGCCAATTTATGTATTTAATAATTATTGTTATATATATACCAACACAATTAGTTTCTATGTTATTACCGATGTTTTTAAATCGTTCACGACAGAAGATTAAAACTAAAGAAGCAAAAGCTGCATTAAAAAAACAAGTTATTATTCAAAGCGTTATGATTTTTATGTTTTTATTTTATGTATGTGTTGCTCCTTCAGGATTAGGCATTTATTGAATTATTTCTGGAATATTACAAATATTTCAAACTCTTGGTTTTCATTACTATAATAAACATAAACGTAGCCGTTATAAAAAAAATGGTACATTTAGTACACCATTTTCAAGTAAGATTAAAAAGATATTTACAAAATCTGAAATAGTTGTTCAACCTAAAAAAAAGTAATTTATTATAATGTGGAGAAAAAAATGGAAATTAAATCATTTAAAAAAAAATATTGATTTAGAAAAAACTATCAAAAATTTACCCCCAAGACATTTTATATAAAATTAGGTATAGAAAAACGTTTATTTAAAACTATTACTAAAATTTTTATTTTTAACAAAAATGATGTTAAAAATTATTTGAATGATAAATGACATGATTTATTGGAACTTTTTAATATAAAAAATTATCAAGAAAAAATAATATTAAATGGCAATAAATTTTATATTAATATTAATTGTAAAAATAAAAATTCAATTTTAATTGCCAAAAAAGGTTATACAATTAGTGCTTTACAAAATTTACTTATTACTTATTTAGAAACAAAATTTAAAAGAAACTATCAAATAGTAATAAATGTTAATAATTATTTAAATATTCAAAAACAAAATTTAAAAATTAGAATATATGAAATTATAAAAAAAATAAGAATAAGTAAAGAAATGTTTCATTTTGAATCAATGCCTAATAACCAAAGAAAAATTATACATTAAATAGTTAAAAAAAATGAAGGAATATCAAGTTTTTCTGAAGGTATAGGTTATAACCGTCATGTAGTAATTAGATTGGAAAATTAGAGTAATCTAAGATTTAAAATCTTAGATTGTTTAAATGAAAAGAGGAAAAAATGTTAAATGATACTATTACTGCAATTGCAACTGCCCCTTTAAATCAAGCAATTAGTATTATTAGAATTTCAGGAAAAGATACTTATGAGCTATTAAATAAGGTTTTTGATAAAGATATTTTAAATCAAAAAGGTCACACTTTAATAACAGGATATATTATTGATCATAATAAGAATAAAATTGATCAAGTTGTTTTGGCATGTTATCGCGCTCCCAAATCTTTTACAGGTGAAGATACAATTGAAATTAATTGTCATGGTGGAGTGCTAATAACACAAAAAATTTTGCAATTATTACTATCTACAGGTATGAGAATGGCAACAAGAGGAGAATTTACGAGAAGAGCTTATTTAAATAATAAAATTGATTTAATTGAAGCAGAAGTTATTAATGATTTAATTATGGCTGAAAATAATACTATTTTAAAAACCGCTATTAATAGTTTAAGTGGTAAAACAAGAATACTAATTGATGAATTATCTTCAGAATTACTAACTTTAATTGCTAATATAACAGTTAATATTGATTATCCTGAATACGATGGGGTTGAGGAAAAAACAATTAATAATGTTATTCCTTTAGTTGAAAAATTTTTAAATAAAATAAAAGTTATTAAAGAACATAGTAAAATTACTAAAACTATAAAAGAGGGAATTAATACAGTTATTATTGGAAAACCTAATGTTGGAAAATCTTCCCTATTAAATGTGCTTTTAAATGAAGATAAAGCTATTGTTTCTAATGAAGAAGGAACAACAAGAGATCTGGTAGAAGGCAAAATTAATTTGGGTGATATTAGTTTAAATTTAATTGATACAGCAGGTATACGTCATACTTTAAATGATATCGAAAAAGCAGGTATTGATAAATCACATAAGGCTTTAAACGAAGCAGATTTAATAATATTAGTACTAGATGGTTCAAAAGATTTAAGTATTGAGGATAAACAATTATTAGAAAGAATAAAACATAAAAATTACCTTATTGCTATTAATAAAACGGATTTAAGGTTAAAATTAAAATTAGACATTAAAAATAATTTTAATGTGGTAAAAGTTAGTGCAATAATGGGCGAAATTGAAAATCTAATTTTAGGAATAAAAAATAAAATTATAACTACTGAAATTAATTTTGATAAAGAATTACTTTTTGCGAATACAAGACAATTAGCATATTTGGATGAAATTGAACTTAGTATTTCAGAAGCATTAAAAGATTTAAAAAAGAATATTTCGATAGACTTAATTATTGTTCACTTACAAACTGCATGAAATAAGATTTTAGAAATGCAAGGTAAAAAATTTGAAACTGATTTATTAGATGAAATTTTTAAAAGATTTTGTTTAGGAAAATAAAAGGAAAGGTAAAATATATGGCTAATAATGGAATTTTTGATACTCATTGTCATTTAATGTCAAAACATTATGATGAAACAGAAATATTAAAATTATTAACTGATGCTTATTCAGCAGGTGATAGTATTGGTAGTATTTGTAATGTTGGTTTTGACTTAAATACTAGTAAGCAAGCTGTTAGTCAAATTTATGAATTTGAGAGTGAAGAAAAAATTCCTAATCTTTATGCAGCTGTAGGTATTCATCCAACAGAAGTAAATACTTGCGATAATAATACTATTTCAGAATTGAAAAAATTAATAGCAACTGGTAAAGTAGTTGCTATTGGTGAAATTGGATTAGATTATTATCATAAATTTACAGAACCACAATTGCAAAAAAAATGATTTATTGAACAACTAAAATTAGCTAAAGAACATAAATTACCTGTATTATTACATATTCGTAACGCTTTTGAAGATGCTTTTGAAATTATTAAAAAAGAAAATATTACTAATGGTGTTCTTCATTGTTTTACGGGAACAAAAGTAATAGCTGAAAAATTTATAAAACAAGGTTTTTATATTTCTTTTGCAGGTAATGTGACATATAAAAATGCTTTGAAGTTACAAGAGGTAGCAAAAAATATATCAATTAATAAAATATTAGTTGAAACAGATGCGCCATATTTAACTCCTGAACCAAAAAGAGGCAAAAATCCCAAAAATGGATTAACAATTAATCATCCAAAAAATATAATATTTACAGTTAATAAAATAGCTGAATTAAAGAAGATCCCAAAACAAAGTATTATTAATGCAACTAGGGAAAATGCTATTAATGTTTTTAAATTAAATAATGAATTGAAAAGAAATAATGAGTAATAATGAGAAGTTTAAAGTAGCCATTTTTTTAGCAACAGGCTATGAAATGGGTGAAGTAATAATTACTATTGATCTATTAAGAAGGGCTAATATTATTATTGATTTAGTAAGTATTGAAAATGACTTAAAAATTAAATCAAGTCATAATGTTTTTATTTTATGTGAAAAGAAAATCAGTGATATTGATTTGTTAAGTTATAAGATGCTAATTTTACCCGGTGGTAAAATTGGAGTAGAAAACTTAAGCAAAAATGAATTATTAAAATCAATGTTAGTTATTTTTGCTAAAGATAGTAATAAGTTTATTGCTGCTATTTGTGCAGCACCGCAAATTTTAGGGCAATTAAATTTAATAGAAAACAAAAAAATTACGCATTATCCAGGCACTAATATTGGTTTAAATAAAAGTATTATTTTAGATGAAAAAGTAGTAGTTGATAATAATATTATAACTGGAAAATCAATTGGTGCTGTATTTGAATTTGGTTTAAAGTTAATTGAAATTTTAGAAAGTAAAGAAATTAGTGAACAAATTAAAAAACTAATTGTTTTTTAATTTGTATTTTTTTATATAAAGTTAAAGTTATTACTTTTAAAATAGTTAATGGCTTATACTTTTTATACAGTTAAAATAATAATTTTAAATATAAAAAATACATTTTAATCGATAAAAAATATTGTTGACATTTAAAAATTTATTTTTTTATTTTTTTTAAAATAATAATATAATAAGTGTATAAAAAAGGGGGTTTTTATAAAAATGAAAAAATGATTAAATATTTTAGGAATGATTGGATTTACAACAGTAAGTACAACAGCAATAGTTGCTTGTAAAACATCAGAAAGTATTTTAAGTAAATCATTTGCTTCTAGTTATAATGTTGATGACTTTAGTAATTTAGAAGGTTTTGGTATTAAATATAACGAGGAAAATAATACATATGATTTTGTTTGATCAAAATTAACAGTAGATTTAGCAACTATTATAGTACCAATTAATAATACAGTTCCAGTTCAAAAAAATTCCAAAGATAAAAATATTGAAGTTAAAGAAAATGAATTAGTAGCAATATATTTTGCAGAAGATCAACAAGGTTTAATTATTGGTTCAGAAAATTTTATTACAATTAAAATTAAATTAAATTTATATAGAGGAGTAAAACAAGAAACAAATAAAGTTGAACTAGTACATCAAACATTAGAATATGATGTTTCATTAAATTTATTTGTTAAACAAAACTTAAAATTTTTAACAACTCCAACTGTAAATTGTAAAGCAGATATTGCTGAATTTAAAACTATTTTAGTAAAAGAATTAAAAAAACAAAATGGTTCTTCAAAATTAGATATTAATATGATTAATATTGTAAAAGTAGATGGTGATCCTTTAACTACAGAAGATTTAAAAGAACATGATACACATGTTAAATTAACATTAACATATGAAGGAAAGAACCATTTTATTGGTGAAAATAACGATTTAAAAGTTAATTGAGTTTCAAAAATTTAATAAAATAAATTATGGAATATTTATAAAAAAAATGTAATATTTTAATTTATGAAAGGAAAATATATATGAAAACTTTAGTAACATTATTAGGAACGATTGGTTTAGCGTTTACAAATGCAAATAATTTTTTAAATATAAATAATAGTCCAAAAGAAGTTAAAGAAATAACTTATTAATTTAGTGAAAATAAAAAAGATATTGTTCATAGTTATAAAACTTCATCAGTATCAAATCCAGCTTATGAAAGTTGAGATTTTGTAGTTTCTACAGGTTTAAAATCTTTTCAAAAACCAAAATCTATTAGAATATTAGAATGATTTTTAAATAATGGTTCAGATAAAATAGACTGAGGTTCAGATCAATATGATGTATTTTTTGTTCCTTTAAAAATAATGGGAAAAGAAATCAATAAAATTAATGAGGAAAAAATTACAGATGAAGAAGTAGCATATAATAGAATGAATTTTTCATTTAAAGAATCGTATCAAGATTTTTTAGTAACTGCTGAAGTTGTTAGAGGTATAACTACTGCATTATTTTTTGATAATCTTGATTGACACATTCAATTTTTATTTCCTGCAAAATTAACATTCGATATGTCATTTTCTAATGTTTATTTAACTAGAAGTTTAGGGTATGGATTGAAATTTGCAATAGATTATTAATTAAATATTTAAAATAAAGTTATAATATAAAATTATTAAAGCAGATTGTAATTCAAAGTTTTACACTTCAAATTACAATCTGCTTTTAGTTAGAAAAAGGGGACTTTCCAGTAATCTGTGTAACTTAGTGATTTTACAACTAAAATTTATTTAAAAAACACAGTTTTTAGGAAAGTCCCTATTTTGGTAAAAGTTGAATGTATTCTATTAAATTTCAACTTATATATGATGTTTTTAATAAAACTATTGTTGATGTTTTTTGTGATAAAGGCAAAGTTCATGACTTTCAAATATTAAAAAATTCAAATTTAAAATTTGAAGATAAAACAATGATTTTTGTTGATTCAGGCTATCAAGGATTACAAAAAATTAACAAAAACACTTGATTACCAATTAAAAAAACTAAAAATAAGAAATTAAAAAAACAAGAAAAACAATTTAATAAATCTATTCATAAAATAAGAATTAAAATTGAACATGTTTTTGCTTGATTAAAAAGATTCAAAATTTTAGTAAATAAATGCAGAAAAAGTATACTTAGACTTATGTACTTAAGATTTAATTTACTTTGTGAAATTTTTAATAAAATAAAGCCTTTAAAATAAAAAAAATAAGTAAAAACTTATTTTTAGAATTTAAATTATTATTAAATTAATAGTAAAATACTATTAATAATTTTTGTATTTTAAATATAAATTTATATTTAAACTATTTTTTCAAAAAAATATTAATTTTTATAATTAATAACACTAAATAATTTAAAAAATTTTATTGACAATCGATTAATTTTAATTACGGAATAAGTCTAAATTATAACATAGAAAAACAAAAAACTGAATACGTATCTTTATTAGGGGCGAATTAATATAACGTATAGGTTTTCTAACTTCAAACAATAAAACTAGCAAATCTAACATTTTTTAATTAAATTATACCATAAATTTTAAAAATAATAAAAAATATAATTATAAAATTACATTTAAATAACACAAAAATACTAATCTTAAAATTAGGTTTTAAAAATATTAAATTGTATTATTTTAATCACTATTAATATAATTTCTACTATTTAAATAATTAGCTCTAGCCATTAACATATTAATTAACGTTGGATAAGCATATATTTTTGCACCTTTAGTTTGAGATTTAACTAAATGTTGAATATCACTTTCAGCACTACAAGCAATATTTCAAATAGCAGATTGATTAATAATACCTTCTTTATTTCTTTTAAAAATATTTAAAGTTTCTTTATTTACTTTGGTTTCAATTAAAAATGCTATTAATTCATCATATTGACCATTACAAAAATATTTTCAAGATTTTAAAAAGTTTTTTAAATTTTCTCGATTAACTTTATTTTTTCTTTTATCAGGTTTATATGCAGTTCATAAATAATAAAAAGCATGATATTTATCTAATACATAATATGCTCCTAAATATTTTGCTAAATTATATATTCATCCAGCACCATCTCCAGAAACTACTAATTTAGCATTTTCAAATTCAAAATATTTTTTTAATCCATTTCAAGTAAAATCAACTGTTGGATTTGCTTGTAAATAATCTTCTTTAGGGCTATATTTATAATCACCCATAAAAGTATAAATTTTATTTGATAACTTATTTCTATTTTTACCTATTTGTTTTTTACCAGTATTATATGAAATACTACGAATTTTTTGCATTTCTCTTTTATGATTTTTATTTCAAACTGGAACATAACAATCATCAGCATTAATATAAATATATTCGCTATTTTTTACTTTAAACTTTTGTTCTGGTAATTTTTCTTGAACTTTTGAATTTTTATGAATTTTACTAATTGTTACTTTTGAAACATAAGTATATTTAAAAATATCTTGTATATCTTGATAATGCTTCTTTCTTCCAATATATGATAATATTTCTTCTTTTAATCAACTAATAATTTTTGCTCTTTTATCAATATTAAATTCTTCATAAACTGGATAATAATATTCTTTTTTTAATTTATCTCAATAAACTCTTTGATTAAAAATCATTTTACCAAATTCAAAAATAATACTACGATTACATTTTTTAGCAACTTTATATCTATCTTTATCTCTATTTTGAAAAAAATATTCATCAAAAGCATGGATTTATTAACATGATTTGTTATAATTCTATTAGTTTCATATTCAAGATTATTTTTATAATTAAACATATTTCAACACCTTTCTATTTTTTTTATCCTAACTATTCTAGCAAATTTACTAAATTATTGTTGAAAAAAGTTTAATTTTGAACTATAATAATAAAGAACGATTGAAATAACTAGCAAATCTATTACAACGTTTAAAAGATAACTTTTATTAGTTATCTTTTCTTTTTTAATAAAATAATGTACAATAAAGAAAAATATAAATAGAAAAGGAAAATAAAAATGTTAAAATTGGGTGAATGACCACTATTAGCGATAGCGCTTTCAATATATTTAATAATATTTGCACTAGTATTACTCGGTGCAAAAGGCACTGAATTATGTCATAGACAAAAAAAATGGGTATATTTTTTATGTTTATTTCATTAAATATTATTGGTTTATTTTCGGCAAATAAAATATTTAAAAAAGAAAATCCAGATTTTAAATTTTGAAAAACTATAAAAAATATTTTTAAAATTAAGAGAAAAAATAAAAAAATAGCAGTATAATGCTATTTTTTGTTATAATTATATTATAAAAATTAAATAAAAAAATATATGAAGTAATTAATAAAGTTAATAAGTTATTTTGCGAAAGTTTAACTTAAAGATTATATTAATTATATCATAAATTTTTTTGTTTTTAAAGCATATGAAAGGAGATTTTTATGTGCAAGAAGAAAAAAAAATAAGAACAATTTTTAATGATGCTACAAAATTAAGAGAAGCATTAGAAAATTATTTTATTCATTGTAAAGAGTTTGATGAAGTACCTACTAAAATTGGTATGTTAGTTTATTTAAATATTACAGAAAATAATCTTTATAGTTGAAAACAAAAAAAGAGAAATACTTTTTTACAACAAATTAATTGAGTATATTTACAAATACGCCATATTAATACACAAAGATATTTAAAAGCAAATGCAAATAATACTGCATGATATTTAGAAAGAGCATTTGTGAAAGAATATCATTTATCTACAAAAATTGATATAAAAAGTAGTGATAATACAGCCCCTATAGCAATTAGTTTAGATAATAAATAAATGGGACTTTCCTAAAAACTGTGTTTTTAAATAAATTTTAGTTGTAAAATCACTAAGTTACACAGATTGCTGGAAAGTCCCGTTTTTCTAATGATATGGCAGTTTTTAAAATATTTTATTTAGCAATTGAAAATATAACAAAAAAATGAACAATGCCCATTCAAAATTGAAATACAGCAATTGCTCATTTTATGATAAAATTTGAAGATAGAATTAATCTAAACTAGTACTTTGTAAAACAAAGATACACAGATTACATAAAAGCCTCGAACTAATATTACGAATTAACAAAAAAAATATAATTAATAATGTAAATTCAGAAATTAATTTGGGTTTTCTCCCTTTATGTAGTACTTTAAATTTTATCACATAAATGTTGAGAAAACCCTATCTACGGACTTCTCCCCACATTTTTAAATCAAACATAGCATTACAGTTTCAAAACTAGGTATCTTGTTGAATTTATATGCAGCTTCTTTGGCATATAAATGAACATGATGTTTTGCAACTTTGATATGTGTTTTAAATGTTCTTCTTATATGTTTTCAAACTGATTCAATTTCGTTGGTATTGACACCAGTTTTTGAAATATAGCCATCTTGATGGTTAACTGTTTCATGCTTAGTGAAAACCAATTTCAAATCGTGATATCCTTTTCAAGAATCAGTATGTACAACACACTTTGAAGAAATGTGGTTTATTGCAAACTGCAAAAGATTTTTACTGTTTGCGTTTTTCAATATTTTCACAATTAAATTATTGGTTGTTTTTTCATAAATCCCAACAATCAAAGTTTTATTCACCAAGGATCTTCCTTGTTTTTTAAAACCCATATGTGAAAGATACATTTCATCCATTTGCACTATCCCCTTCAACAATGAATTGAGGTTCTTGTTTAGCAATGGCACTTCGGATTTTATGACCCATTCTTCAAGCTGTTTTCAAGGTCACTCCCAACTCTTTTGCAACATCAGTTGATGGAATTCCATGTTTGGTGTTTATTCATCTAAAGATGAGATAAAACCAAGATGTCAAAGGTGTTTGTGACTTGTAAAAATGGTGTTATGAAGAATAGTAAATGTTTGATGACATTTCAAACATCTTATTCTTCTTAAATCAGAAGTATTCAAACTTGTTCAAGAACACCTGATACATTTGTTTTCCTTCAAACTTGCTATATATTTCAAACAATTCTTTTCAGTTTGAAATATTCTGTTGAATTCATTTCAATTCATTTTTCCTCCACAAGTACATGTGGGGAGAAGTCCGATTAATTTTTCTGTAACAAATAAAAGCAAATCAAATTTATCACAAATATAAAAAAAATTTATATAAAAAAAGTAAATACTTGTTTTTAGTATTTACTTTTTTTAAAGTTATAGTTATTAATAATTTAATTAGATTTTAACCTTCATCAATAATACTTGAAGTTGGTTTAATATTATTAATAGGTGAGTGAATTTTTGCTTTATGTTTATTAAAAATAAAATCATATACTTCAGAATAAAATTCAACTGAAACAATATTTAATTTTTTCTTTACTTCTTCTGGAATATCTTCTAAGTCTTTTATATTAGCTTTTGGAATTAAAATTGTTTTTAGTCCACTACGATGAGCAGAAATTGATTTTTCTTTTAATCCACCAATTGGTAATACATGACCACGAAGTGTAATTTCACCTGTCATACCAATATCTTTTGATACAGGTCTACTTGTCAGAGCAGAAATAATTGCAGTTGTTAAAGTAATACCAGCACTTGGACCATCCTTTGGCACTGCTCCTTCAGGAACATGGATATGAATATCATGTTCTGCAAAGAAAGTATCAGGAATATTGAAAGTAATAGCATTTGCTTTAATATAATCTAAAGCAATAGTAGCAGATTCTTTCATGACCTCACCTAATTTACCAGTTAATACTAAATTACCTTTTCCTTTAAAGTAGTTTACTTCAATTGGTAAGATATCACCACCATATTGAGTATAAGCAAGACCAGTTACCACTCCAATTTGTGATTCATTTTCTTTTTTAGTATAATCGAAAATTTGTTTTCCTAAATAATCTTTAACATTATAAGCAATAATTTCTTCAGTACTAATTTTTTTATTTAAAAGTTTAACAATAAATTTACGAGCAATTTTATTTAATAATCTTTCTAACTGTCGAACACCTGATTCTCTTGTATAATATTTAATTATTTCTTCAATTGAATTTGGTTTAAATTTTAACATTTTATTATTTAAACCAGTAATTTCAATAACACGAGGAATTAAATATTTTTTTGCAATTTCAAGTTTTTCTAATTCTGTATATGAAGAAAGTTCAATAATTTCCATTCGATCTTTTAATGGTTCAGGGATACCTTCCATATAATTAGCTGTTGCTAGAAACATAACTTGTGATAAATCATAATTTTCTTCAATATAATGATCTGAAAAATTAGCATTTTGTTCAGGATCTAATACTTCTAACATAGCACTAGCTGGATCACCACGATAATCAGATGACATTTTATCAATTTCATCTAATAAAAATAATGGATTAATAACTTTAGCACGTTTCATACCTTGGATAATTCTTCCTGGCATCGCACCAATATAAGTTTTACGATGACCACGAATTTCAGATTCATCTTTAACTCCACCAAGTGAAACTTTAACGAAAGTACGCCCCATCGCTTCAGCAATTGATTTAGCTAAAGAAGTCTTACCAACACCAGGAGGGCCAACTAAACAAATAATTTGTCCTGGCATTGCCTTAGCCATTTTTTTAACAGCAAGATATTCAATAATTCTTTCTTTAACTTTTTCTAAACCATAGTGATATTTATCAAGAATTTTTTTTGCATTAATTAAATCAAATTTTTCTTCACTTTTTTGAAATCAAGGTAAAGTCATCATTCAATCAATGTATGTACGAATTATATTTGATTCACTTGAAGCTTGCGGCATATCTTCATAACGACTAATTTCTTCTTTAACACGCGTTTTGATTGCTTCAGGAAACTCTTCTGTTTCTAAGCGTTCTAAATAACGTTTCATTTCATTAGACTTACCATCAATTTCGCCTAATTCTTCTTTAATAGCACGCAATCTTTCTCGTAAATAATATTCACGTTGTTGTTCATCAATACGATCTTTAATTTTAGCTGTTAAATCCTTTTCAATGGCACCAACTTGTTTTTGACCACCAACATCTTTCAATAATAAATCTAAACGTTTATTAATATCAGTTTCTTGTAAAATTTCTTGGCGTTTATTGATAGTTAAAAATGGTAAAAATTGAGCCATTTTATCAATAATTTCACTAGCTTTCATTCCATCGGTGATTTGACTAATTACACCTTGTGGAATTGAACCATGAACATCTAAAATCTGTTGTAAATTATTTACAATTCTTTGAATCAACTCTTCTTCTAATGATTTTGAAACATTAGGACTAACTAAAGTTTCAGCATCTCCTGTATAAAATTTATCATCATAAAACTTAGAAACTTTAACTCTTTGTTGTCCATAAAAAGATACGGTAAGTGTACCATCATTATGACTTTTTTGAATTTGCACTTTACACAAAGTACCATGATTGTAGACTTCACTTAATTGCGGATTATCTACTTTCGGATCCTTTTGCGAAACTAAAATAATTTCTGAATTAAACTTAGCTACCGATTCATTAATTGCCGCTACTGATTTATGTCTGCCAACTTCTAGTTCTATTTCAACTGTTGGGAAAACAAAACTTCCTCTTGTTACTAGTACTGGAATATTAGTAATATTTTTTATCTTCATTGTCTCACCTCAAATAATGTATTAACTGGATTATAATATAAAACATTAGCACTTGCAATAGTTAATTGCTAAAATATCTAATTTTTGATTTATACTATACTATTACAGCAGCACTTATTAATTCATATTTAATTTATACTAGTAGTATTTTATTACATTTATTTTTTTTTTGATAATTTTTACTTTTTGAAAAAAATAAACGATAAAATAACCTAATTATTAAATTGGTAATTAGGTTATATAATAATTATCAAATTAAATTAAGCACTTGTTGTTTGCTTTTGGTTTTTACCGTTACTTTCTCATAATAAATCAAAGGCTTTATTACGTTTTAGGGTAGTAGTAACTAAACTTAAATCTTTAATATTTGCTTTAACTTCTTCAATACTTATTTTAAATTGGTCGGCAAATATTGTTAATTGTTTTTGAACTTCTTCTTCGGTAATTTCTATTTTTTCTTGTTTAATAATTTCTTCAATAACTAAAAAATTCTGAAGTTGCATAATTGCATCCTTTTTTATTTCATTAATAATTTCTTCATGAGATAAACCAGTTGCTGCCATATAGTTTTCAATTGTAAAGTTTTGATTAGCTAATTGTTTTTTAAATTCATTTTCTAAACGTTCAGTTTCATTTTTAACAGCAAAATTTGGAATTATTATTTTTGAATCTTTAACAATTTTAGCAATAAGTTCTTTCATAAATTGTTCCTTAATTGTCATTGTTTTTTGTACTTCAATTTGTTTTTTAATATTTTCTAATAATTGTTCAGTAGTAGTAACATCTGGAATGTTAACATCTTTTACTAATTCTTCTAAATCTTCATTAATAACTTTTGTTTTTATTTCGTTTAATTCAATTTCAAATTGTACTAATCGACCTTTTAAATTTGGAACATGATAATCTTTTGGGAAAGTTACTTCAATAGTTTTTTTAGATTTAGGTTCCATACCGATCATTCCTTCTTCAAAACCAGGAATAAATTTACCAGAACCAATTTCTAATTCCATGTTTTTAGCTTCACCGCCAGGGAATTTTTTACCGTCTAAAAAACCAGTGAAATTAAAAACTGCAGTATCATCTTTTTCTAATTTTCCTTTTTCTTTTGGATTAAAAATAGCAAAACGATCTTGTAATAGTTTAATTTGAGTATCAATTTCTTCTTGATTAACAGTTGCTACAGGTTTTACTATATCAATACCACGATATTTACCAATAGTAATTTCTGCTGGTAAATCAAATACAAACATTATTTCACACTCTTTAATAGTAGATTTTTCCACATTAACTTCGGGTTGATTAGTAGGCATTAAGTTAGGTTTTTGTTTTAAGACAAAATCATAAGCAATAGTAATAACTGCTTTAGTTGCTGTTTGTAAAGTTTGTTCTTCAGTTACATGTTTTTTAGCCATTTTAGTAGGAACTTTTCCTTTACGAAATCCAGGAATTTCTACTTGTGCAATCAATTTATTTTCAGCTTTTGCCAATTGATCTTTTCAAGTTTTAGCATCAATGGTAACATGTCATTTTCCAAGACCATTTTTTTCATCTTTTATAATATTTAATGTCATTTTTCAAATCTCTCCTTATGTAATTTGTTGTTGAATCATAATACTTAAGTATTTTTTTATTAAAGTAGTAGTAGTTTTAAATTTTTTAGCACTTTCTACCAATTTTACACTAATAAACTGTAAACTACAAGCACGAATATACAAAGCAGCTGCTAATGCTGCTGCTTGATTTTTATTAGGTAATGTTGGAAACAAATTCTCAAAATAACTATCCAATAAAAATAAGCAAATACCATAAATACCTGGATTATCAATATGAACTTCATCTTCAAATATTTTTGTAATTTTTAAATAAACGAGTGATTCTTGTCATTGTGTTATTTTTTTTGGATTAATTTTAAATGTATCATGACCTTTTATTACTTCTATTTCTTCATCAATACCTTGATTATTTAATATAAATAATAGTTGTGTTTTATTTATATTATTTATATTTTTATTTGTAAGATAAATCTTAATTGTTGGCAAAATTAACCTAGCATTATGACTTTGTAAATAATAAAATGCCACCGGATGAAGATCTTCATCAAATGGATTCATTAATACACGACTTATTCTCTCTAAATTTCACTCATGATTTTCATTTTTACTATTTAATCTAATATGAGTAGTAATATTATGATGTAACTCTTGTAATGTAATTTCATGATGAATAGGAATATAAGGCATCTCTAATTCATGTTTGACCAACTTCATTGCTTGATCTCATTTATTTTCACTAATGAGGTGGTTAATTTTACCAATAATGTCTTGATAATAATTGTCATGATTTATCATTATTTAGTTAAACCTTCTTAGTATTTTAAAATTTAATGGCGCCCACGAGAAGATTCGAACTTCTGACCCCCGCCTTAGAAGGGCGGTGCTCTATCCACTGAGCTACGTGGGCATAACATTTACCATAAGTAATCTTAACTTGTTTGATTAAAAAATGCAATTATTAATTGGTTACTTTTCAATAAAAAAATAATATTATTATATTTAATATTATTTTGATATTTCATTATGTACTTTTAAGCAATAATTTTTTTTAAAAAAATAAAATATTTTCATTTTTTTATATTATAATAATTTTTGTAATTTAATAATTGTTCATTCCTAATATAGAAATAATTTCTATATTAGGATTTTTATTAAATTAAATATTGAAAAAGAAAAGGAAGAAAAATATTATGTCTAGTGAAATAAGTACAAAAAGAAAAGTAATTGCTGGTGTCACAATAACTACAGGAACATTAACAACAACCGCAGGAATAACAGCAGCTTGTGTTGCTGCAGCACCTATGACTGGTGGTGCTTCATTATTACCAGCTGCTATTGGTGGAATTGCTGTTGGTACAACTTTAATAGCTAGTGGAATGGCTACTACTACAAATTTTGAAAGAAAAGAATCAAGAATTAACAAATTTTTAAGAACAAATCCTACTATCCCCACAGTAAGAGTATCAAAAGAAAATGTTAATCCTAATGACATTAAAGAATCACACATTAAGGGGACTTTCCAGCAATCTGTGTAACTTAGTGATTTTACAACTAAAATTTATTTAAAAAACACAGTTTTTAGGAAAGTCCCAGATTAACAAAAAGAGTATCAAAAGAAAATATTATTCCTGATTACATTAAAGTATCTAATGAACTAGCAAATTCATCAAAAGAACCAGTTATGAGAACCAGAAGTTTAACAGTAACTTCTGTCTAAAAAGAAAACAAATTACATATTCATTTAAAAAACATTAAATTATAATTCATAAAATGCATAATATAACAAAAATAATTAATTTATATTATAATTATTTTATAATTTAATAAATGTTCATACCTAATATAGAAATTATTTCTATATTAGGATTTTTATTAAATTAAATTAAATTTAAATGAAAAAGACAAAGATTAAAAGATATGCCTACAAAAAATCAAATATTATTTAGCAAAGCAGAACTTAAAGGGCTTACTAAAACACAAATACAATCATTTACAAACACTGTCAATAAACAAGAAATTGATAAATTTATTTTTGAACATCTAGAATAAAGTAGACACAGAATTGTAACCTTTGTGTTAAAAATACTTTAAGGAAGGTGTTCATTTTTTTATGGCTAAATGACTATCAAAAGAAGAAAAGTTAAAAATAATAAAAATAAGTAAAATTAAAACAATTGATAAAACCCATTAGAGTATGGTATTGGTCGATCATCAATAAAAGAATGAATTAAAGCATATAAATTATTAGGTGAAAAAGGTTTAGAATATGGCAATGGAATTCGTGCTAAAAAAACCAAAAGAACAGGTTGACCCAAATCTTTAAATTTTAATGAAATGACAAAACAAGAATTAATTGAATATATTGAGGGAATGAACGATATAAAAAAGTATTTAGAAAAATCGACAAAAAAGAAGAAATATTTTGTGATTTTCTCATTGAAGAAAAAATATCAGATTAGTTATTTATGTTGATTATTAAATGTTTCAAAATCAGGATATTATAAGTGAATTAAGAATGGAATGAATGAATTTAATAAATGAGATACATTTTTAGCTAATATAATTAAAAATATTTTTTATGAATTTCAAGAAATTTATGGTTATAAAATGATAACTTTATGAATTAACAAAATTTATAATTTAAAATTAAAATTTCATATTGTATATAGATATATGAAAAATATGAGTTTAAAAGCTAAGGTTCGCATAAAAAAATTTGATTATAGAACTAAATCAGGAAGTTTAAGATATGATAATTTATTAAAACGTGATTTTTCAACTACTAATTTAAATGAAAAATTAGGTACTGATATAACTTATTTATTAACTAATGGTAAAACATATTATTTATCAATTGTTAAAGATTTTCATAATAATGAAATATTAGATTATAAAATAAGTGCAAGTTTAGACATGACATTTGTTGTCCAAAACATTATCCAAGCTTGAGTTAATGCTCAAAAACCTACTTCATGAATTTTACAATCAGATCAAGGATTTCACTATACAAATCCTTCTTATAAAATTTTATGTGATGAATTAAAAATAAAAATTTCAATGTCTAGAAGAGTTCCTGGGGACTTTCCAGCAATCTGTGTAACTTAGTGATTTTACAACTAAAATTTATTTAAAAAACACAGTTTTTAGGAAAGTCCCAATTCCGATAATGGTGCTACTGAAACTTGATTTGGAACAATGAAAACAGAATTTCTATATCAAATTCCAAAAAAAAATAGAACTATTGAATGAATACAAGACAACTTACCTAAATATATTTACTTTTATAATAATTATCGACCTCAAATAAAATTAAAAGGAATGAGTCCATTCGAATATCGATTAGCTCATTCCAAACCAACAAATAATTACTTCATACCTATAAATTTAACACTTACAAACGCTATTTTATAAAATTTAATAAAAGGTTACTTTTATTGTCCACTTTTATTGACAAGTTCAGAACAAATGTCTACCAAAAAATAGTCCTAAAAAGGGTTGCCATTCCACTTTTAATAAACCATCTATACAAACAAGAAATCAACAATTAAATTCAAATTTTAATGTGAATAATATAAATGCTATTTTTGAAACTGAACCATTACCTAAAACAAATAATTCAATAATACCTTCATGATAAAAAGTAATGCCTAATATTTAGGCATTACTTTTTATTGCAATTAAATTATTTTGTTTTTATTTTTTATAACTAAAATTTCATACTTTTTTTATATAAGAATAAGAATTTTAATTAAGTTATAATTAAAATATGAAATTTGATTAAACATTAGAATAATGATTTAATATATTTTAATTAAAATATAGTTATTATTGTCAATTATTTAGTATTAAGAGAGGGAAAAATATATGAATCAAGATTTACAAAAACTTTTCCATGAAATGGATTTTAATGATGTTAATAATGAATTTAATCATGCTACTATTAAAAAAGTACAATATTTTCATCATAATCAACAAGTAATAATTACCATCAACTTACCTAATTTTCTAACAACTACTACTTTAAAAAGTTTTGAACAACATTTTGAAAAATTACCTGTTTCGAATATTAGTGTCGATTTTAATGTTCCCCTTACTGCTGATGAATCAACTGTATTAACATATTTTCATTATATTAAAACTCATAAATTGCAACTATTAGCTGGCATTTATTATTCTTTACCCGACTCAGCAATTAATTATAAAAATAATATTATTACCATTACTATTCATAATAGTATTGAAGAAAAATTAATAACTAATGAATTTTTACAATTTATTAACTACTTTCAACAATATGGTTTTAAAAAAATTCAATTAAAAACTAAAATAAATAAAGCAGAGCAACCATTTATTAGTTATGAAAATGAATCTAAAGCAGAAATTAGCAAAATTACTAACAATTTAAAAACTAAAATTCCTAACAATAATATAAGTAAAAATTTTAATACAACTACTTATCGCAAAAAAGCAAAAGTTAATTTAGAAATAACAGACCCAACTCATAGCATTAAAGATATCATTGGCGATGAACCCAATATTATTATTAGTGGTAAAGTTTTTAAAATTAATAAATTTTTAACTAAAACTCAAAAATGATTTTATTCATTTTGAATTACTGATTATAGTGATGCAATTACTTGCAAAGCATTTATTAATAGCGATCAACCAGATGAGAAATTTGATAATATTAAAGTTGATGATTGAATAAAAATTAATGCTAATAGTCGTTATGATAATTATAGTAAAGAACAAGTACTATGAATTGATGATTTAATTATTGATTTAAATAATAAAAATACCAACAATAATGATGATGCTAAAACTAAAAGAATTGAATTTCATACTCATACTAAAATGAGTGCTATGGATGGTATTACTTCAGCAAGTGATTATATTAATCAAGTAGCTAAATGAGGACACCAAGCAATTGGTTTTACTGATCACTTAAATGTACAAGCATACCCAGATATTGCTAATGCCGCTAAAAAACATCTAAACTTAAAAGTAATGTATGGTGTTGAAATGGATTTAATCCCCAATAATATTAGTATTACTAAAAATAATATTAATACACCATTATTAGATTTAGAATACATTGTTCTTGACTTAGAAACAACCGGTTTATCAACCAATTACCACGAAATTATTGAATTTGGTTATACAATTGTTAAAGAGAATATGATTTTAAAACAAGATACAATTTTAATTAAACCAAATAATCCCGTACCTGAACATATTACTGAACTTACTAGTATTACCAATGTTATGTTAAAAGATAAACAAACATTACAACAAATATTGCCAACAATTATTGAAATAATTGGCAATAAAACAATAGTTGCTCATAATGCTAACTTTGACTTTGGTTTTTTACAAGCAGCAATGAAACAATTGGGTTTCATGCCTTTAAATAATCCTGTCATTGATACTTTGCAATTATCTAGAGCAATTCTACCACAACTAAAATATTATCGATTAGGTACTATTTGTCGTACTTATGGCATTAAATATGATGATGAAATTGCCCACCGTGCTGATTATGATGCTAATGTATTAGCACAAGTATTTTTAAAAATGTTACAACAATTAAAAACAGAATTTAATTGTATTAATTTACAAGAAATTAATAACTTAATTAATGAACAAATTAATTTTAAACTTCGTGGTGAACATATTACTATTTTTGCAAAAAATCAATTAGGATTAAAAGATTTATATCAATTAGTTTCACTATCTCATACAAAGTATTTTTATAAAACACCAAAAATCATATCAGAAGCAATTAATGAAAATAGAAAAGAATTATTAATTGGTAGTAGTTGTATAAATGGTGCTGTTTTTGAAACAGCATTAAATAAAAGTGAAGAAGAACTAATTAAAATAATGAAATGATTTGATTTTATTGAAATCCAACCACCTGCTGTTTATAAACACTTAATACAGTTAGGAAATATTACTAAAGAACAATTACATGATACTATTAAAAAAATTATTAATAATGCTCTTAAATTAAATAAATTAGTAATTGCTACTAGCGATGCCCACTATTTACATCCCCATGAAAAAATGTATCGTGATGTTATTATTAATAGCAAAGCAATTGGTGGTTTGTTACACCCATTATTTGATCGTAAAGGTAAAGTTACATCATATCCCGATCAACATTTAAGAACTACTAATCAAATGTTAACAGAATTTAACTTTTTAGATGACCCTAATTTAATTAATGATATTGTTATTAATAATCCTTTGCAATTAGCAAAACAATTTGAAATGGTTAGACCAATTAAAGATGGCTTATTTACACCAAGTATTGTTAATGTTGATACTAAATTACGTAATCTTTGTTATGAACAAGCATGAAATCGTTACGGTAATCCATTACCAACATATGTAGAAAAACGTTTAACTCGCGAATTAGATGCAATTATTACTCATGGTTTTGCTGTTGTTTATTGAATTGCACACAAATTAGTAGAAAAATCTTTACAAGATGGTTATCTTGTTGGTAGTCGTGGCTCAGTTGGTTCATCTTTAGTAGCTACTTTTGCTAACATTACTGAGGTTAACCCACTACAACCACACTATTTATGTCCACAATGTAAAACTAGTGAATTTATTAGTAATGGTTCTTATAAGTGTGGTTATGATTTACCAAAAAAAATATGTTCACAATGCAATATTGATTTAATTACTGATGGTCATGATATTCCTTTTGAAACATTCTTAGGATTTGATGGTGATAAAACACCTGATATTGATTTAAACTTTTCTGGTGAATATCAAAATAAAGCTCATGATTTTACTAAAGAAATGTTTGGTGAAGAAAATGTTTTTCGTGCTGGAACAATTTCAACAATTGCCAATAAAACAACTTATGGTTATGTTAAAGCTTATGCAGAAAAAATTGGTCAATCAGATATGCGTGCAGCAAAACTAGAGTTACTAAGTCAAGGATGTGTTGGTATTAAAAGAACAACTGGTCAACATCCTGGTGGTATTATTGTTGTACCAAAAGAATATAATATTAACGATTTTACACCAATTAATTTTCCAGCTGATGATACTAGTTCTACATGAAAAACTACCCACTTTGATTTTAATGCTATTCATGATAATTTATTAAAATTAGATATTCTGGGTCACGTTGATCCAACAGCATTAAAAATGTTAGAAAATTTAACTGGTATTGATCCAAAAACTATTCCTAATCAAGATGAAAAAGTTTTATCATTATTTTCTAATTTAAGTGCCTTAAATATTACTAGTGATGATTTACTTGGCGAAAAAACAGGAGCAATTGGTATCCCTGAATTTGGTACTGGTTTTGTTCGTAAAATGTTAAATGATACATTACCTACTTCATTTTCTGAATTAGTACAAATATCTGGTTTATCACATGGTACTGATGTTTGATTAAATAATGCTGATGAATTAATTTCACAACAAGGTTTAAAACTAAAAGATGTAATTGGTTGTCGTGATGATATTATGACTTATTTAGTATATCAAGGCTTACCAGCAAAAATTGCCTTTAACATTATGGAAGATGTCCGTAAAGGAAAAGGCATTAAACAAGAATATGAAAAGTTAATGCAAGAAAAGAAAGTTCCTAATTGATACATTAAATCTTGCAAAAAAATTAAATATATGTTTCCTAAAGCACACGCTACTGCTTATGTATTAATGGCATGAAGAGTAGCTTGATTTAAAGTTTATTATCCGCATGAATATTATGCTACTTATTTTACAACAAGATGTGAAATTTTTGATATTAAAACTATGTTACAAGGCATTGGTGCTATTACTAATAAATTAAAAGATATTAATAACAGATTAAGAAAAAATGATGGTCAAAAAAATACAGTTACTACTAAAGAAAAAGATTTAATCCCATTATTAGAAGTAGCATTAGAAATGAATGCTAGAAATATTAAATTTAGGAATATTAGTTTAGAACATTCTGATGCTAAACTTTTTCAAGTTAAAGTAATAAATGGTGAAAAACAAATTTTACCACCTTTTATTACTTTAGATGGATTGGGTGAAATTGTGGCTAATTCAATTGTTAAAGCAAGGAGTGAACAAGCAATTACTTCAAAAAATGATTTACAACTACGAACTAATATTACTAAAACTAATTATCAACTATTAAATGAGTTAGGAGTATTAGAACATTTAGAAGAAAATACACAATTAATGTTAGAATTATAATACAAAGAAAAAAGAAAAGATGTGGGATTATTATGTATAAATTAAGTAACAAAGCCAACTTTTATATACGTTTATCTGCATTAATAATGATAATTTTATTTTTAATTATTGATTTAATTAGTGCAATATATTATCCAATGGAAAAATTTGAATATTTAGTATATGGTGAACGAGTAAGTAACTACTATGCTTTTTTTACTACTGAGAGTAATTATATGGTTGTTATTTATTTTTGTGTTTATTTATTTGATTCTTATTTTTGTGGTACTAAACCAAGTTTTCAAACTCGATTAGCAGTAACTGTTTATATTACTATTACGATGTTAGTATTTTGAATAGGTATTTTCACTGCTGAGCAAGATCCAAAACAATACAGTGCTTATAATTGAATTGCAACATTAATTTTACACTTATTAATGCCAATAATTATGATTACTAGCTTTATTGTTACATCAGGTCATCAATATATTAATATGAAACAACAACATAAAATATATTTATGATTAATTGTTATTTATCCAGCAATTTATTGTATTGTTATTCTAATTAGAGGTCATTTACGTTATTTAGATTTTATAGAAACTGGTCATCCACCAAGAGATACATGATATCCATATTTTTTCTTTGATTATTCAAATGGTGAATATGGATGATTAATCGCTGCTAGTGCCGTTGTTTTTGTTTTTGGTTTAGTTTTCAGTTTACAATATTTTTATATTTGAATTAATAATTTAATGTTCAAACGTTATCAAACTTCTGAACATCGTTTATATGATTTTTATCAAAAAATATTACGTCAACTTAATAAAAAAAAGAAAAGCAAAATTAAAAAGAAAAGAAAAAAGTAAAAATTTAAAACATATCTTATATTCCTTACATGATAAATATTATTGATATAATTAAATAAAAAAGAAAAGTTAGGTGATTGTAATTGAAAATTAACTTGAAAACAATGTTAAAACATGCACAAATTAACAAATACGCAATCGCAAGTTTTAACTTTGATAATTTAG
Organism: Spiroplasma endosymbiont of Aleiodes alternator; assembly: GCF_964031135.1. Taxonomy (NCBI): domain Bacteria; kingdom Bacillati; phylum Mycoplasmatota; class Mollicutes; order Entomoplasmatales; family Spiroplasmataceae; genus Spiroplasma; species Spiroplasma endosymbiont of Aleiodes alternator. The sequence goes on along the minus strand of NZ_OZ035008.1, from coordinate 1,204,416 downwards.
AAATGTTAATTGCAATTACTAATGCAGCCGAAAAACTGAACTTGTCAAGAAAAGTGGACAATAAAAGTAACCTTTTATTAAATTTTATAAAATAGCGTTTGTAAGTGTTAAATTTATAGGTATGAAGTAATTATTTGTTGGTTGGGAATGAGCTAATCGATATTCGATTGGACTCATTCCTTTTAATTTTATTTGAGGTCGATAATTATTATAAAAGTAAATATATTTAGGTAAGTTGTCTTGTATTCATTCAATAGTTCTATTTTTTCTTGGAATTTGATATAGAAATTCTGTTTTCATTGTTCCAAATCAAGTTTCAGTAGCACCATTATCACAGGAATTACCTCTTCTAGACATTGAAATTTTTATTTTTAATTCATCACATAAAATTTTATAAGAAGGATTTGTATAGTGAAATCCTTGATCTGATTGTAAAATTCATGAAGTAGGTTTTTGAGCATTAACTCAAGCTTGGATAATGTTTTGGACAACAAATGTCATGTCTAAACTTGCACTTATTTTATAATCTAATATTTCATTATTATGAAAATCTTTAACAATTGATAAATAATATGTTTTACCATTAGTTAATAAATAAGTTATATCAGTACCTAATTTTTCATTTAAATTAGTAGTTGAAAAATCACGTTTTAATAAATTATCATATCTTAAACTTCCTGATTTAGTTCTATAATCAATTTTTTTTATGCGAACCTTAGCTTTTAAACTCATATTTTTCATATATCTATATACAATATGAAATTTTAATTTTAAATTATAAATTTTGTTAATTCATAAAGTTATCATTTTATAACCATAAATTTCTTGAAATTCATAAAAAATATTTTTAATTATATTAGCTAAAAATGTATCTCATTTATTAAATTCATTCATTCCATTCTTAATTCACTTATAATATCCTGATTTTGAAACATTTAATAATCAACATAAATAACTAATCGAGGCTTTTATGTAATCTGTGTATCTTTGTTTTACAAAGTACTAGTTTAGATTAATTCTATCTTCAAATTTTATCATAAAATGAGCAATTGCTGTATTTCAATTTTGAATGGGCATTGTTCATTTTTTTGTTATATTTTCAATTGCTAAATAAAATATTTTAAAAACTGCCATATCTTTAGGAAAAACTTTTTTATTTCTGATAACTTTTCGTAATTGACTATTTACAGATTCAATAGCATTTGTTGTATAAATCACTCTTTTAATTTCTGCAGGATAACTAATAAAAACAATTAAATTATCTCAATTTTTATATCAAGATTTAGCAATTTGAGGATATTGTTTATTTCACTTATTTTCAAAGGATTCTAAAGCCTGCATTGCTTGTTCTTCACTACATGCAGTATAAATTGGTTTTAAATCTGCAACTAGAGATTTTCTATGCTTATATGAGACATATTTCAAACTATTTCTAATTTGATGAACTATGCATAATTGATGTTCTGTTTTAAGATAAACTGATTGTATTGCTTCTGACATGCCTGTTAAATTATCACTGCAGGCAATAAGAATATCATTTAAGCCACGATTTTTCATTTCTGTTAAATTTGCTAATCAAAATTTAGCACCTTCATTTTCACTAATTCATAAACCTAAAACATCTTTTTTACCTTCTAAATCAACTCCTAAAGCTATATAAACTGATTTATTAATAATCCTTTTATCTTGTCGTACTTTCACTATTATGCAATCAAAATAAACAATCGGATAGACACTTTCTAATGGTCGATTTTGCCATGCTTTTACATCATCAATAACATCATCAGTAATTTGACTAATAACACTTTCACTAATATCAGCACCATGATATAACTCTTGTAATTGCATTCTAATATCTGATAATGTCATACCTTTTGCATATAAAGAAAGAACTTGTTGATCAAAACCATCAAATCTTCTTTGTCTTTTTGCAACTATTACAGGATTAAAATTACTATTGCGATCTCGTGGTACATCAATCTCAATTTTACCTTGTTGAGTTATTAATTTTTTTGAACTTATACCATTACGAGCATTGTCACTATTACTATGTTGATTCTTATCATATCCTAAATAATTTTGCATCTCAGAATTCAACATTTTTTCTACTAATCTTTTTGTTAATTCTTTATACAATCCTCCCTCTTTAAAAACTGTTGTTAAATCTTCAGTATTTTCTAATAATAAATCTACTGCTTTTGATATTGGATCATTATTATTAATATTTTGCTTTTTAGCCATCTGTAACTCACTCTTTCTAGTCATTTAATTATATTTACTAGAATTAATTAAACATAGTTATTTTTGTAAGTTACACAGATTACTAAACATTACCAACTAATCTGATATTTTTTCTTCAATGAGAAAATCACAAAATATTTCTTCTTTTTTGTCGATTTTTCTAAATACTTTTTTATATCGTTCATTGCCTCAATATATTCAATTAATTCTTGTTTTGTCATTTCATTAAAATTTAAAGATTTGGGTCGACCTGTTCTTTTGTTTTTTTTAGCACGAATTCCATTGCCATATTCTAAACCTTTTTCACCTAATAATTTATATGCTTTAATTCATTCTTTTATTGATGATCGACCAATACCATACTCTAATGCGGTTTTATCAATTGTTTTAATTTTACTTATTTTTATTATTTTTAACTTTTCTTCTTTCGATAGTCATTTAGCCATAAAAAAATGAACACCTTCCTTAAAGTATTTTTAACACAAAGGTTACAATTTTGTGTCTACTTTATTCTAGATGTTCAAACAAAAAGCACCAATATGTTTAATGATAACACCTAACACTATTAATTGTATTGATTTAAAATATGTACTTGCTATTACTAACAATGTTATTAATCGTGCAAAAGTACCAATTTTTTTACAACTAGACCACTGTCTTGATCCACACTTTATTAAAACTAAAATTACATCTGATTTTAGTTCAGTTATGTTAAATTACAGTAACTATCCAATTAAAGAAAATATTGAAAAAACTAAAGATATTGTTCATTTTGCTGCTCCTTTGGGTATTATTGTTGAATCAGAGATTTTTTACAATAATACAAAAGGAGATATTACTAATGATATTAATTTAATTGAACAAACAATATTATTTAGAAATAAAACTAATATTAATGGTCTTGTATTTACTGCTATCAATAGTCATCATCAAGATAATAGACAAGATTTAAAAATTTCTCTAATTAAAGAAATTGCTATTAAAATGCCTGAAATTTTTTTAGTATTACATGATAATGTTACTATTAATAATGAACAATTAACTCTAGCAATTAAAGCTGGTATTACTAAAGTTAATATTAGCAGTGATTTAAGAAAGATTTATGTTGAAAGTCTAAAAAAAAGTTTGCAAACTAACTCTAATTTATCTAATATTAATTCCTTAATAGAAAATGCAATGATAGCTATTCAGAAATTTGTTGAAGAAAAAATAATTCTCTTAGGAGCAAATAATCGATATAAATTTTAGTTTTTATACTTATAGATTTTATTTCAAAATAAAAAGTGAACAATATTGTTAACTTAAAATAGTTACTATTTTATTTTTTTAAAATATAAATAATTAAGAAAATTGCTCAAAACTTTTTCATTCAAATTTATTATCCTATTTATAATAGGATTTTATTATAAAGTAAAGATTAAAAAAATATATCTTTAATAGTAATAGCAATAAAGATAACTAAAAATAATATAGCTCCAGCAATACTGACAATAATTTTGTATTTTTCATTTAATTTTTTTCTTGTTACCGCTTCAACTGCATTTTCAACAAATTTATAACCATCCAATGGCGGAATTGGTAACATATTTAATAAAAATAAATTAGATGATAATAATGCTGCTCAACGAAAATATGTACTTGCTGCTTGTGTTGATGATAAATCAGGATTTAAAAAACTATTAGTTGATTTAACAATACCAACAGGTCCTGATAAATTTTGCCAATGAAAAGTAACTAATTGTCCTAATGCTTGTAAAAGACTGTAACTATCTTTAAAAGTATCAATGATACCATTACTAATAACTTGCCCTGCATTTAAATAATAACTACCTTGACTAACACCAATGAATAATACTCCTTTTTGTTCTACAGGTTTAAAAGTAACAGTTTTATCATCTTTACTATCAAAAGTAATTTTGTAGTCAGCAATAACTGTACCATTAGTAGTCTTTTTATTATATTTACTTAATCATGTTTGTAAATCATAATATGATTTAATTGATTGTTTAGATTCAATATCACCAGTATTATAAATACTAGTAATAGCATCAGTATCTAAAATTGGAAAACTTGGATTATCTTTATTATATTTTTGAACAGCTTCATATAATGGTCCTGTTGTTGCATAGGTTGGTGGCAAGTTAGGATCATATTTATGTGGATAAATTCCATATCCAATCATTAATAAAATAAAAGCTAATAATAAATTCATTAGTGCACCTGCACTAATGAAAGCTGCTTTTTTACCACGTTGCAAGTTTTCCATCATTCGTTTACTATCAATTACTTCATCTTCTCGTCCTTTAGGAGCATCAGCAATTTCTGAAGCAATAGAAACATAACCACCCAATGGTAATAGTCTTAAAGTATAACGTGTTTCTTTTTTACCTCACTGCAAAAGTTTTGGTCCCATACCAATAGCAAATTCATATACATATGCTCCTGATAATTTAGCAATTACAAAATGAGCAAATTCATGCAAGGTAATTAAAAATAATATTGTAAATAAACCAATTAAAATGGCTAAAAATATATACATAACTTCATCCTTAAATTTTATATATTAAGCAATAGGTGCTAGAGTAATTAGAAAACCAAAAATAACTACTGTTGAAAATGAATCTAAACGATCTAATAATCCTCCATGTCCGGGTAGAATATTTGAAAAATCCTTAACATGATAATTACGTTTCAAATAAGAAAATAATAAATCACCCATTTGACTAGCAATTGAAAGAATAAAACTAGTAGCAAAATAAGCAATATAGATTGGTTCTTTACTATTAACTTCTAAAAAAGGTAAGGGATTATAATTGCTTGTTTCTAAAAAAACAGTTACTGTTATCATACTTAAAATAATTGCTGTTATTAAACCAGTAATAGCACCTTCTCAAGTTTTATTTGGTGATACACTTGGTGCCATTTTTGTTTTACCATAAATTATACCACCAATAAAAGCACCAACATCATTAGACATAACAATAATGAATAAAAACAATAATGTTGGTCATCCTAGTTTTGAAAGTTTAATTTCTGATAACATTAAAAAATTAACAGCTTTAACAACAAACACTAAATAAATAATTCAGGTAAAAATAAAAATAACATCACTTAATTGAAAATTTTTACTTCGTCAAGCAATTAAAATAAAAATACAAATGAAAAGTAATAAAATTAATAAAGTCATTCAAGTTTCAAATCAATAATGATTATAAATATATGGACCAAAAGTTTCTTTACCAAGCGGAACTCATAAAAGTATGATTCCTGTTAAAATTATAGAAATTTTAAGTACAATTGATCAATTTGATTCTTTTTTTAAATTAATAATTTCTCATAAACAACCAATAAAAATTAAAGTATTAATTATCATAAATTTATACGCTGATCACTGTGGTTTATTACCAAAAATTGGTTCTAAATAAACTGCCCCAATAAACATTCATAATACACCACAAGCAATTAACATAAAGCTTGTAAGAATACGATTTCGATAGGTTCTAAAAAAATTACTAAGTTTTGCAAAAAAAGAAACTTTAGATTTTATATTTTCTTTATTTATTATCTTTTTTTTCACAATATTTAACCCCTAACTATTTATTGCTTTATTGCTAAATTTTCATTAAATCGGCTTTTTTATTGTTTTCTATTAATACAAGTTCTTTAATTTTACTATCAGTTAAATCTTGAATTGTAGTTTCTGCATGCTTTTCTTGATCTTCTGGTAATTTTATTTTTTTCAGATTTTGAACAGCATCACGTCGACAATTACGGATTTTAACTTTATATTCTTCAGTTTTTTTACTCAAATCTTTAACTAAAGTTTTACGAACGTCTTCTGTTAATTGTGGGAAAATTAAACGTATATTCTCTGCTTCGCTTTTAATTTGTAATTTCAAATCAGCTTTTGTAACAGCTTCTGTAATGTCTTTAATTAAACTACGATCATATGGTTTAATTAATAATTGATGTGCTTCTGCTACTTTAACTTGGGCAATATTACTTAAACTATCAACACCACCATAACATCTAACATTAATTCCTTCTAAGATATTAGGATTAGCTCTTCCGGTGCGAATTTTGTTAATTTCATTTTTATAACGTAAAATTATTTCATTCATCATATTTGTGGCTTCTAAAATAATAACTTCCATATTTGTTTTCCTCCTAGTTAATAATTTTAAGTTGTTTTTAAATCAAACTATAAAAATTATATAATAATTTTTATTAAAACCAATGGAAAACTATTTAAAAAAATAAAAAACATCATTAATTAATGATGTTTTTTATTAATATCTTTGGATTTTATTTTCATCATTGTTTAAATCAACTAATATAAAAATACCACCAATAATACCTAATGCAGCACCAAAGATAATTCCTAATATTGCTAAAGCAATTTTTTGATCAGTAGTCGCTTCACCTTTACTTACTTTTTTGTATAAAATAAAACCGGGTATTGTTCATAATAAAGGAATTATAAATATTGATTCTAAAATAAAAACAATAAATATTAATATACTTCCTGCTTTTAACATTTTTTTCTCCTTCTTTAATTTTTATAATTAATAATATCACTTAATAAAATTGAAATATATAATTGTGTCCTCATTTAAAGTTTAGTTTTTTAACTTATCAATGTTATCACTTTAATTACTATCAATTTCAAATGTTTAATTATTAATAATTTTCATTTATATTAATAGTAACAAAAAAATATGATAATTAACATCAACTGTCATTATATTTTTTAAAATATTTAATGATTTAAACAGTTGATGGTATACCACAGTCTATTCTAGGAAAAAGATGAACATCACCAAAATATATTGCTAAATAAACTTTTAAATTTCTAAAATTTCCTGTTACTAATGGACCATCAGCAACTCTAGCATGAAACTGGGTACTAACATTTGTATTTAATAGTTGAACTAGAGAATCAAATTGTTTTTGTTTACTTTCTGTTTTTATTACTAATTTAAAATCAGTAACAGATTCACCTTGTTTAAATCTTTGCGCAGCAGTTAATTTTAAACCATTTTTATCACTAATAAGTTCAGTAATAACTATTTTTGAAATGTATAACCCATCATTTTTAGCAGTATTGATAGTATAAGATTTTAATACACTATCATCATCTTTATTTATAATATCAATTTTACAAGTACCAACAAGAACTTTAAAATCAGTTCCTGTATTATTTTCTTCAGTTTTACCTGCTTCAGTACTTGTAACTTTTGCAGATAAGGTAGTAATTTTTTTAACATCATCAGGTGAATATTCTTCATTTTCACTACCACTTATAATTCCTAATTCTTTCAAAAATGCTGCAGCATCAGCATCTTTTGCTTGATTTGGATTTCTAATTTCGTTTGCGTTTAATAAACTGTTTTTAAAATTAGTCATTATAATTTTTGTGTCATCAGCCTCAATTGAATACTTCTCTTTACCAGTAGTATCATCCTTCTTTAATTCTTGATTAATTAAACTTGTATTTTCATCACTATATCATCCTAATAATTTTGCATATTTACCATTTAATATTGGTGCTTTTGTTTCAAAGTCACAGGCAACAATTGAACTTGCTGCAGTTGTAGTTAAAGCAGTAGCAGCCATTAATCGTAATAATGTTTTTATATTTTTCATATAATGTTTTCTCCCCTTTTAGATAATTTTCTAAAAAATATAAATTATTTTCTGCTATTTATTATATATTCTTCTTGATTTGAAACTATTTTTATAATTTTAATAAATTAATAAAATTTTTTAAGTGATAAAAAAGAATATAAATTAAAAAAGATTGCAATTGCAATCTTTTAAAATATTTAATGATTAAGCAGGAGCAGTATCGCAATCAATTCTACTTGAAAGTACTACACTACCAAAACTTATTTGTAAATAAACTTTTGAATTTGGAAAATTTCCTGTTACTTCTGTTCCTGCAGAAGCATTATCAAAAAACTTTGTAGTAACATTTATTTTTAATAATTTAACTAAAGAATCAAATTGCTTTTGTTTAACTGCATTTTTTATTTTTAATTTAAAACTAGAAACAGGTTTTGTTCGTTTAAATCCTTGCGCATCAGTTAATTCTAAACTATCTTTATCTGTTATAAGTTTATCAGTACCAATAACTTCAGTTGAAATATTTAATGCATCTTTCTTAAGAGTGTTAATAGTATATTTTTTTACAGATTTGGCATCATCTCCAGTTGCCTTATACATAATATTAATTTGACAAGTACCAGCTTCAAATTTAAAATCAGTTGTACCAGCAGCTTCAACTTTACCTGCTTCAGTACTTTCAACTTTTGCAGATAAAGCAGTAATCTTTTTAACATCACCAGCTGAATAAAATTTCTTGCTATCAGGTGTAAATCCTAAATCTTTTAAAAAGGCTGCAGAATCATCACTTACTGCTTGACTTTTATCAGAATCAGTACCAGTACCTGCTTTTAATAATTTTTCGTTAAATTTAGTTGTTGTAATTTTTGTATTATCAGCAGCACTAACAGCAATTGAATAACTTTCTTTACCAGCAGTATCATCCTTTTTTAATTCTTGATTAATTGTACTTGTATTTTCATCACTATATCATCCTAGTAATGTTGCATATTTGCCATTCAATGCTGGCGCTTTTGTTTGAGTTCCACATGCAACAACTGAACTTGCTGCAACTGTTGTTAAAGCAGCACCACCCATTAGTCGTAGTAATGTTTTCATGTTTCTCATATTGTTTTTCCCCCTTAGATAATTTTTCTGAAAAATATAAACTATTTTCTGCTCTTAATTATACATTCTTTTTTTATTTGGTGCTCTTTTTATAATATTTTTCATTATTAAGTGTTATTTTGATTTTTTTAAGAAAATAATTTCAAAAATGTTAAGATTAAATTGTTCATTAACTGAACATTCTTATTATTTTTTATATATACTCTACAGTACTTCCAAGATTATTGAGTAATATAATGTAAAAAGACCTGAAAATTTTTCAGGTTTTTTTATATTTAAAAATTAAGAACAGAAAATAAAAATACATTTTTTTAATTAAAATTTCAAGGACAGAAGATTATTAGAAAAATTAATTTATTAAATTTTATTCGCTTATAACTGTGTTTTTAATAGTCTAATTGTTCTTTATGAATTTGAATGTTTTCTGGATTATTATTATTTAAAATAATTTGATTCATTATATTTCTTTGACTATTAGAAGTAGAAGTACATTTTCCTGAATTTTCTTCAATTTTATTTTTAATATATTCAGATAATTCAAATAAATTTAATGCTTTCTCATTTATTTTTAAGTTACTATTTTCAGTAATTTGTAAATTATTTTGAACAAATACTACAAGGCTAAAAAATTTAAATTGTTTTAAATTAATATTTTCTTTTTTTAAAAGATACAGAATAGTTCTAACATGACTTCTATTTTGATAAAGAGGTGATGGAATAAATTCTTGTCTTTCACAATGATATTGGATTCAATTTTTTTTAAAATAATCTCCATAAGTTTTTAAAGATCAATTTTTAGTCTCAATTATAAAAATACAACTATTTAAAATTAATAAATGATCAATTTGATTAATTTTTCCTTCAATAGATGGTAAATATAAATTGTTAAATAATTGTAAATCTTCTTCATTAAACATACTTATTATTTTTTCTTTAATTCGGGACTTTCCAGCAATCTGTGTAACTTACTGATTTTACAACTAAAATTTATTTAAAAAACACAGTTTTTAGGAAAGTCCCATTAATTCCTTTAATACCTAACGTATTATTTAAATTATCATTATATTGATAAGGATGTTCAAAATTTTTTAAATTTGGATAAATTTTTTCATAATTTGGATGGGTTACACTTTATTGGACACTAATTACGTAGACAAGTGAACAAATTAGTTAAAAGAAAGGAACTAAAATTATGGCCAATATTAACTCATATTCAGATGAATTTAAAAAACAAATAGTAGCTTTATATCAAAGTGGTAAGTCAGTGTCTTGTCTTGCTAAAGAGTACAATGTTACAAGAGCAGCTACTTATAATTGAATTAAGCAATTTACTAATTCAGGTAGTTTTAAAACTAAAGATAATCGTTCTGTTGAAGAAAATGAATTAATTAAATTAAGAAAAGAATTAAAACAGTTAAGAATGGAAAATGATATTTTAAAGCAAGCAGCACTAATAATAGGCAGAAAATAGAGATTATGGTTCAAAATAAATCTAAACTTGAATTGTAAATATAAATGGGACAAATGGGACAGTTTTTAAAATAATTGTATTAAGTCTATTGGGCTTTTATAAGATAGTGATTTTCTGGGTGTAGAATTAATTTGAAATGCTATAGCATTTAAGTCTTTTTGTTTATATAAAGATAGATCTGTAGATTTTGGTAAATATCTTCTTAAAATACCATTATTATTTTCATTTAAACCTCTTTGACAAGGTTTGCCAGGATCTGCAAAATAAATCTTAACATTGCAAATTTTTTCGATTAATTTTCATTTACTAAATTCTTTACCACGATCAAAAGTAATAGTTTTAACTGTTCCTTTTTGTAACTTTGAAATAAATTTTATTATACTTTTTGTAATATTTTCTGCTTTATGATTTTTAGAAACTAAAGGAATTGTGGTTTTTGATCATATATCAGCTAAAGTAATAATAGAACTTTTATGATCTTTACCAATGATAGTATCCCCCTCTAAATGACCAAATTCTTTTATATTTTTAATATTAGGAATGATTAAATTTCTTTCATGAATAGATTTACAATTATTAATTCGTCCTCTAGTTTCTTTTCGTTTATGAGGTTTATTTTTTCCTTTTCTCAATAAGTTATTTTCATCAAAACCCATTCGATTTGTTTTAAACATGTTATATAAAGTTTTTGTTGAAATACTTTTTATTTTATTTTCCTTTAAAAAATTAGCAATTATATCAAGCGCATAATTTTTAGTAATTAACAAATAATTAATAGTATTAATTTCTGTTAAAGTTAAAATTATTAATTTTCTACCTGCATTTTGCTTCTTTTTTTGAATTTGATTCAATATTTCTAATGGTAATAAGTTTTGATTTAATAATCTGCAAACTCTATGTACAGTTGATTTACTATAATCAACAGCTTTTGCTATTTTACGAATTGAAAATTCATAACTTTTATATTCTTTTATTGCTATTATTGATTCAATAGTCAGATACTTATACATTGTGCTAATTCCTTTCTTTTCTTAATTATAGAATTAACACAATTTAATTTTTATATAAATGTCCTTTTTAATTTTACAATTCAGGCATTAATCCAATTAAAATTAGAATTATTTGATTATATCAACTGATACAACAACATAAGAATTCACAGCACTCTAAAGTACTTAACTCCAGTTAAGTATGAAGAACAAATGTCTACCAAAAAATAGTCCTAAAAAGGGTTGCCATTCCAAAATTTCTATTGTTTTCAAATTAATAATATTGTATAATGAACAATGAATTAGAATTATAGCAAGACAGCTACCAGCTGTCTTTATTATTTCTAGTGTAATATATTTTATTTTTTTTATTTAAGTATATTTTCATTTTGAAATAAATCTATTTCAAATACTATTAAATAATAAACAACAATGTTTATAAAAAACAAGGAGGAGAAAAAGTGGACAAAGAAATTAGTCAAATCATTTTAAATGCCATAAATGAAATTTCTGAAGAAAAACAAATAGCAAAAGAAGATATCATTGAAGCTTTAAAAGAAGGACTAAAAAAAGCATATGAATATCAAAGTCATCGTGATGATAGTACAAATATTAGAATTGAAATTGATCAAAATAAAGGTACTATTAAAATTTTAAAGGATTTAATTGTTGTTCCAAAAGTTGAAGATCCTGAATTAGAAATTGCACTTTCAACTATTAAAACAAAGAATCCCGGCTTAACAATTGGTGATACATATACGCAAATAATTCCTAGTGATCAATTCTCTCGTTTATCAATTTTTAAAGCTATTCAAGTAGTGAAACAATCAATTCGTGAAGCAGAAAAAACATCAATTTATGATGAATTTATTGATAAAAAAGATCACATATTAATTGGTACTATTGAAAGCGTTGAAGAAACTTATATGTTAATTAAAATTGGTAGAGCCTATGCTTTCTTACCAAAACAAAATCAAATCCCTAGTGAGATCTTACCAAAAAATAAACCAATCGCTAATAATACTTATATCAAATTTTATGTTGAAGATATTATTAAAAATAAAAACTATGGTCAAATTTTAGCATCAAGAACTCACGTTAATTTTTTACGTTGTTTACTAGAATTAGAAGTTCCTGAAATAGCACAAGGTGTAATCGAAGTTAAAGATATTGCTCGTATTCCTGGAATTAGAGCTAAGGTTGCAATTGTTAGTCATGATCCAAGCATTGATGGTATTGGTGCATGTATTGGTCCAAAAGGCGAAAGAACAAAATTAATTACGCAAGAATTAAGTGGCGAAAAAATTGACATTATTGCCTGAAATCCTAATATAAAAGAATATATAATTAACGCTTTAACACCAGCTAAAGTTATTTCAATTGATATTAATGAAGAAGAAAAAAAAGCAAATATTATTGTTCCTACTGAACAATTATCATTAGCTATTGGTAAAAATGGTATGGCTGCTAAATTAGTTGCCGGTGTAACTCACTGAAATATTAATATTACTTCATTAGAACAAGCAAATGAAAATAATATTAAATTTACTTGAAATGGTAATATTAAAGAAAGTGAATATGAAAAGTTTATATCTGAATTATTAAAAAAAACACAATGAAAAAATAAAAATCAATAAACAATAAAGTAGGTCGTTATGAATAAAATACCTTTAATTCAACGTAAAAAAATACCAATGCGTAAATGTATAGTTACAAATACTATTTTACCTAAACGTGAATTAATTAGAATTGTTATTAATAAAGAAGGACAATTATTCATTGATAAAACTGGCAAACAAAATGGTCGAGGTGCCTACATCCAACCTAAACTTGAATTAATACCTTTGCTTATTAAAAATAAGGCATTAGAACGAGCATTAAAAACAAAAATTCCAAATGAATTTTATGAACAATTAATTAATGAAATTAAAAAAAATTGAGATTAATTTTCCCAAGCGAAAGGCGGGATGCAAATGGCAAAAAAACGAATATCTCAACAAACACAAAATATTAATCAACAACTAAAACAAAAAACATCTCAAATTAATGAAAAAGGAGTATTTTTATATAACGAACCTTTAACTATTTCAGAATTTGCTAAAGCATTGCATCATCCAGTAACTGACATTATTAAATACTTCATGAAACAAGGCAAACTATTTAATCAAAATCAAATATTAACTCAAGAATTAATGCTTGAACTTTGTTTGGAATGAAATATTGATTTTGAAAAAGCTAAAGTGGTAACATATGAAAACTTATTAGAAAATATTAATCTCGAAGATGATAAAAAAAATTTAGTAACTCGACCACCTGTTGTTACAATTATGGGCCATGTTGATCATGGAAAAACAACACTATTAGATACTATCCGTAATTCTAAAGTTACTAATCAAGAACACGGTGGTATTACTCAACATATTGGTGCTTATCAAATTAAAACTAATAATAAATTAATTACTTTTATTGATACCCCAGGTCATGAAGCATTTACTGAAATGCGTTCACGTGGTTCTAAAATTACTGATATTGTTGTTCTAGTAGTTGCTGGTGATGATGGTGTGATGCCACAAACTCGTGAAGCAATTGACCATGCAAAAGTAGCTGGTGTTTCAATTATTGTTTTTGTTAATAAAATGGATAAACCAAATGTTAATACTGATCGCATTATGAATGAACTAGCTAATTGTGATTTAACTAGTGAAGAATGAGGTGGCGATACTATTTTTGTTTATGGTAGTGCTTTAAAAAATCAAGGAATTGATGAATTATTAGAAGCCATATTAGTAATTGCTGAATTAAAAGAACTAAATGCTAATCCAAATCGATTTGCTAATGGAACAGTTATCGAATCTCATCATGATAAAAATGTTGGTTCAATTTGTACTTTATTAATACAAGGTGGAACACTAAAAGTTACTGATATTGTAGTTGCTGGTAGTGTTAAAGGAAAAATTAAACGCCTTATTAATGATACTGGTAAAATAATTACTAAAGCTGGACCTTCAATGCCTGTTCAAGTTTTAGGATTTGAAACAGCCCCTACTCCTGGTGAATCTTTTATTGTTTTTAATGATGATAAATTAGCAAGAAAAGTAGCACTAGTACGACAAACAGAAGAAACAAATAAAATTAGAAATAATCGACAAATTAGTTTAGGTAATTTAACACAAGATGTTGCTACAGGTGAATTAAAACAAATTAATGTTATTTTACGAGCAGATACTCAAGGTTCAGTGCAAGCAATCGTTCAAGCAGTAAATAAAATTAATGTTAATGATATTACTGTTAAGTTTATTAGAGCAACTATTGGTGGTATTAGTGAATCAGATATTAAACTTGCTCAAACTTCAGGAAGTATTATTTATGGTTTCAATGTTCGTCCCAATCATGTTATTCGTGAAGCTGCTAACAATGCCGGTGTTGAAATTAGATTACATAATATCATTTATAAAATAACTGAAGAATTAGAATTGGCTGCTAAAGGTTTATTAGAACCAACTTATAAAGATAAAATTCTTGGTCAAGCACGAGTTATTAAAACTTTTCATTTTTCAAAAGTAGGAACAATTGCTGGTTGTGTTGTCATTAATGGTTTCATTCAACGTAATAGCAAAGTTCATATCATTCGTGATGATGTTGTTATTTATAACGGTGAAATCAGTGGTTTAAAACATGAAAAAAATGATTTAAAAATTGCTAAAAAAGAAACTCAATGCGGTATTACTATTAAAAATTTTAATGACTTAAAAGAAAATGATATTATTGAATCATATTTAGTAGAAGAAGTGGAGACAAAATAGGATGTCTATCATTAAATTTGAACAACAAGAAAGTTTCTTAAAAAAAGAAATTACTAATATATTAAAAAAAGAATCAAAAAATATTCTTTTCAAAGATATCACTATTACTAATGTAAAAATAACAAAAGATAACAGTTATGCTACCATTTATTGAACAGTTTACTTAGATAATTTAGATATTAAAACTATTAGTAATGCTTTAGAAAAAGCGAAAGGTTTTTGTCGAAGCGCACTTGCCAAAACAAGTAATAAATATAAAGTTCCAGAATTACGCTTTAAATATGATAATACCAACACTAGAGTTAAAAACATTGAAGAAATATTAAAAAATATCAAAAATAATAATTCTTCAAATGAATAAAAAGAATTAAAATGAGATTATAAATCTCATTTTAATTTTTTAAATTTAAAATTTTTTTATAATAATTATTTAATAATTACTATAAAACACTATTTTAAAAAAATTATTAGTATAATAAAAAAGGAATCATCAATAAAATAAGGGAATTATTTAGTAGCTACTAAGTAAGAAAGGAAAGCTACTATTAATGGCAGAAAAAAATTATTCAACACCAAATAGTGATGATTTTTATGTTATTCCTGAATTTTTAGAACATCAACAATGTTGAATGGTATGACCAGAAAGAACTGATAATTGAAGATTAGGCGCTAAACCAGCACAAGAAAAAATAAGTAAACTTGCTAATATTATTAGTGAACATGAACATGTAAATATGATTGTTAGTAAAAATCAATTTAATAATGCTAGAAATTTATTAAATAAAAATATTACAATTATCGAAATGTCTACTAATGATTGCTTTATTCGTGATTATGGTCCAATCTTTCTTCAAAATAAAGAAACAAAGAATATTAGAGGTTTAAAATTTAATTTTAATGCTTGAGGTGAATAGCGGGACTTTCCTAAAAACTGTGTTTTTTAAATAAATTTTAGTTGTAAAATCACTAAGTTACACAGATTGCTGGAAAGTCCCTAATTTAGAATTCCTTAAATAGTATTGAATATGTTTATATGCATCTTGTTCATGTTTTGTTAATTTTATATTTCCTTTATAATTTTCTATTTTAGTTTTATTTTTTGGTTCACTTTCTAAATAATCTCAATTCATAACATCTTCTACTAATACCATTAATGCACCAATAATTTTAGGTGTTGCTAATGGATTAGTTAATAATTGTTTTGAACTTAAAAAGAAATTTTCTACAATAACTAATATTTTTTGATTAATAAATTGTTTTTGAATTAATTGAAAATATTCTTTATACATATTTTTACTTTCTAAAACTGTTTTAGTTTTAAATGTTTCATTAAAAATAATATTATTAGTTTCATTTGAATATATAACAATTCCATTATTACCAATACCAGCGGGGTCAATCCCAATAATTAATTCATATTGCATATTAATCAAATTCTCTGCATTGTATTTTATTAATTAAAATTTTAATAATATCAATTGAACCTTTTAATTTATTTAAATAATATATATCTTTTTCTTTATTATATTGTTCTATATCACTATCTAAAATTAAATTTAATCAACTAATTAATTTTTCTTTATCCATATTTATACCTCCTAGTTAACCTAACATTTAAAATACAGTCATAACAAATTGCTTTACCATTTTTATCTCTTAAAAAATATTTTCTTGTTTTTATATCATTAGTATTAAAGAATAAATAATCTAATTTATTTTGTTTACATGTTCAACAAAAATACTTTTTCATTATGAGTTGAAATTTCCTTATAAGAAGTAACTATATAATTAATTGGTAAATCATCATGTTTATATGGATTATTTATTTTAAAACCTTTTCTGTTTTTTTCTAACGTAATGTTATATTTAAAACAAGGATTAGTAATTTTACTTTTGTTATCTGTTATTTCACCCATAAATCAACTATTATGCTGTTCATAAAATGTTAATTGTTCAAGTTTTATATCATTAAGATAATATTCTTTCGGAGCAGTTGGTTTATTAACAGTTATTTTTTGGTCTTTAATATATGGTTCTAATAATTTTATTAATTCATTACCACTTAATTCTCTTTTAATATTTTCTAAATTAAAAACTCAATATGTGTAACTATTATCAACAATAAAAGAATTATTTTTAATCATTCATTTTGGCAGTGATAATTTATATTCAACATAATCAATAAGAATAGATTGTGGTTTATCTTTAAGAATTTGTTCTTTTTTAAATTCTATTTGCATAATAATCCTTTCCTAATATGTTCTGTTGCTTCTAGCATAAAGAACATATATTTTGATTTTTAGATTATTAATAATACTACTATTCGTTTTATTCATTTCATCAATTCTGGGCTCAAAAATAAATTGTGAAATTTTAAAAAACATTGAGGCATTCGATTCAATATTTATTTAATTTGCGTTTAGCAAATTAATATTTTAATTGAACCGGCACCGCTCATTTTTTTTTTACAAGTTTGAAATTTATTTTCTCGCCCAAAAAAATTTTTCAAAAAAAATAAAAAATAAAACCAACACTTGCTCACTGGGGAGTGGCAAGGTTGGTTAAATAAAGAATAATAGTATGTTCCCCCACGGGTCTATATATACTAGTTTCCAATTCGCTCCCACCCCAAGAATTACCATTAAATGGTTAGTATATTTTATTAGGCATCATCCACTTATTATTTATTCATGCAAGTCCACATGCTAGCTACTATTTTTAACAACTGTGTTGTAGTTCACTTTTTTAGTTCCCTAACATGTGTTGATAATAGCGTTAAAGAGGTTTATTAAAAATTTTAAAATTTTACAATTACAAAAAAAGACAAGATTATTTCTTGTCTTTTTCCTTTAATAATTTGATTTGTTTAAAATACGTAGGTTATAAGGGTTAAAGAGAATTTAAGTTGTCTATCATCATTTTGAAATGGTAATATTGGAAAGAATTTATTTATCTAGTAATTTATTATCCTCCGTTTTTGTTACCGTCCCATTTTTTATTTATTATAAGTTAAACTAAGAAATTTAAAGACTATTGATTATATTTATTATTTAATATAGTAAGCATAGATAAAATTATATGCTTACTATAAATTTTTAATTACTCTTAATAAAATTAACTGAATATTATCATTATAAATTTCTAACTTTCCTTCCATTAAAATTACTTTATTAACTTGTAAATATTCTTGGTATATTTGATATAACTTTTCAAAAACCGTTACTTCAATAACATTACTATCATTTTGCATTTCAAAAAAAGCCATTAATTTTTTAGTTTTAGTTTTAATTACTCTAATATTATTGATAACTCCATATACTCTAACATGTTGATCAACATAATTATTAATATATGCTAAATCAATAGCTTTATTATGAGGATCTAATTGCTCTTTTCATAGTAATTTAGGATTATATTTTAAATAAAGTCCTAATGCACGATGTTCATTAATACTATTATTATTTCAATCATCTTCTCTTTGTAACATAATTGGTTTAGCAATTAAATTAAAATTTAATGATAATTCGCCACTAGTTTCATCTTTTACCTGCACCATATTGGCATATTCTAATGCAGCATCCAAGTTTAATAATAACATTGTTCGATTTGATTGAATATCATCTAAAGCACCAGCAGCAATTAAATGTTCAATGTTTTTACGATTCAAACCAATAAATATTGCTCGAGCACAAAAGTTAAAAAAATCTTGAAAAAATCCATTATTAGTACGTTCTTTAATAAGATTACTACAACTACCTTGACTCATTTGCTTAATTGCTTGTAAACTATAACGAATAGCTTTTTTACCACCATCAATTAAAAAATCAATGTCAGAAAATTGAATTGATGGTGGTAAAACTTTAATTTGATATTTTTGACATTCATTCAAATATTGTAACATTTTTTGATCATTACCAATAACGCTACTTAATAACGACACCATAGATGCCAATGGATAATTTGCTTTTAAATAAACTAAATAATAACTAATTAATGAATAAGCGACAGCATGAGATCGATTAAATCCATAACCAGCAAATTTTTCAATATCTTCTCATATTTTCTTAACAACTCTTGGTGAATAACCTCTATTAACAGCACTTTTAATAAATGAGTTTGCTTGTTCTTTCATAACTGTAGTATCTTTTTTACTAATTGCACGACGAATTAAATCAGCTTTTCCTAATGAATAAGCAGCAACTTTCTGTAAAATTAATAATATTTGTTCTTGATAAATAATAATGCCATAAGTTGATGCTAAATAAGGTTTTAAATCTTCATGAATATACGTAACTTTTTGTTTTCCTAATTTACGATTAATATAATCTTGAATGTACTCTTGTGGTCCAGGACGAAATAAAGAAGAACTAGCAATAATATCTTCTAAGTTATCAACTTTCATTTTAATTAAAATTTGACGCATTCCTGAAGATTCCAATTGAAAAATACCGGTTGTATCACCATTTTTAATAATGTTAAAACTTTTTTCATCATTTAAAGGAATTTGAGATAATTTTAAATTTAAAAAATAATGTTTGCTTACTTGTTGTAAAATATTTTGCAAAATAGTTAAATTACGTAATCCTAAAATATCCATTTTTATCAAACCAAGAGCTTCTAGGGTTTGCATTGGAAATTGTGTTTGATAAATACCTTGAAATCCTAATTGTAATGGAATAGCACTAACTAACGGTGCTCTTGTAATAACGATTCCTGCTGCATGAGTACTAGTTTGTCGTGGAAAACCAATAATTTCTTTGGTTAAAGTAAACAATAAAGGATACTTATTTGCATATCATGCTAATTTTGGTGATTGTTTAATAGCCATATCTATTTCAAAATTATATTGAATTGGTATTAATTTTGTCATTTCATTAATATCTTCAATATTAACTTGAAAAACTCTTCCCAAATCACGAATTGCCATTTTACTAGCAATTGTTTGAAAAGTAACAATATATGCAACATGTTCTTTGCCATATTTTTGATGAATATAATTAATAACTTCATCTCTTCTTGTATCTTCAAAATCGATATCAATGTCTGGTAATGATATTCGTTCTGGATTTAAAAATCTTTCAAAAATTAAATTATAAGCAATAGGATCAACACCAGTAATTCCTAAAACATATGCTACTAAACTACCAGCAACACTTCCTCTACCTGGTCCAACCATTATATTCTTGCTTTTTGCAAATTTAACATAATCATTAACAATTAAAAAATAATCAGCAAAACCCATTTCATTAATTACTTGTAATTCATATAAAACTCTTTTAACGTATGTTTCAGGAATTTCACGACTTTGAAAATGCGCTTCTAATCCCTGCTTACATAATTCTTGCAAATATAAATTACTAGTAAGATTATTAGGGCAAGTAAATTTTGGTAAACTTAATTCTGCACTATTTGGCTTATTTTTAGGAAATTTTAAATTACATAATCAAATAACCTTTTCAATATTTTCAATAATTTCATTTGGATAATGTTGCATTAAATCTTGTTTAGTTTTATATAAAAACTCATTACTTTTTGATAAATCTTCTGATTTTAATGTTTTTTGTTCTTTAATAGCTTGTAAAATTTGATAAGTACGATGTTGTTTTTCATCTAAATATAAAACCAAATCAATTGGAATAATATTAGATGTAATCGATTTTAATAAAGTAATATTATCCATATCACTAGGTACTAAACCAAAATAAACTAATTCATGACCTGTTGAATTTAAAATATCATAATTATTTTTAATATATCTAATATTTTTATTATTAGCATGAATAATAACTAAAACTTCACGTGTTTGATTAAGATATTTTTTTACATCATTAGTAGTAACAATATTATTATTAGTACTAATAATAGTAGAAAGCTCTATTAATCTTTGATAACCAGCATATGAAGTTGCCATAATAGTTAATTCAACTTTATCAGTAGCACTTTCTCAAACGCAATTTAAACTAATTAATGGTTTAATATCATTCTCTATACATAAATTACAAAATTCATAAGCACCATACATTATATTTTTATCTACTAAAGATAGAACTTTTAAATTATTTTTTTTAGCAAATTCAATATAATCACTTATTTTAATAGTTGATGAAAGAAATGAATAATTAGAACGAACATTTAAATTAACTATATATTTCATACTATCCCCTACAATTCTTGAATGACTTATATTACAAGTTAATTTTAACATCATTTTATCTTGCTAGGTTATTCTTAAGTTATTGTTTTTAATACAAAACTATTTAAAACACTTAAAATTAACTTTTTTAGAAATAAAATAAAAAAATAAATTTTATTTCTAAAATTTATATTAAAAAAGAAAAAATAAACATTATTTTTTCAATAATTAATAATAAATAATTTGGGAAAAATTATAATATATTTTTTTACATATTAAAACCAATAATATGTTAAAATCTGCATAAACTTAATACAAGTTTTCAACTTATTACTTCATTTTAAAGTAAGTGAGTTTGTTATTTTTAATCAAATAAGGAGAAAAAAATCGATATTCAAAATATTAATTTAATAAAAGCTGCTAAAATCGTTGATCTACAAGTAATTAAAAAAATAATTAAAAATGGTGGCAATGTTAATTATATATGCGATGATATAACCGCTTTAATATGAGCAGCGCAAAATGGTCATTTAGATGTAGTTAACATCTTAATAGATAATGGTGTTGATATTTATCATGTAGTTAAAAATAGACCTGATCCTTGAATATTAAATAATATTAATGGACAAATAATTATATCCAAATATTTAAAAACAAATGGTTATTATAACTATGCTAATCTTTTACTAGATACCATTGAAAATGGTGATACAGCTTTAACAATAGCTGCTAAAAACAAACACCCAAAAATAGTTGAAAAAGATTAGCCTATGAAATTTATGAACAAGAAATAAAGCAACGATATAAATTTGGATTGCCTACTATTCTTAATGTTACAACCAATAAAAATAATTTTGAAGTTAAATCTCTTCAAGAATTAGCAAATGAAGTACAAAAAATAACAACCAATATTGACTTTAGAGAACCAAATCCATATCAAAAATTACAAATAAATTTAAAACTTGCTCAATTAGAGATTGATAAGAAAAAAAATGAAATCAATAAAAGAATTGAAAAAACAAAATTATTAGTAAATGAAATAAATGCAATTGATTTACAAAATCAAACTTCAACAAGTAATCAAAATACTGAACTTGTCAAGAAAAGTGGACAATAAAAGTAACCTTTTATTAAATTTTATAAAATAGCGTTTGTAAGTGTTAAATTTATAGGTATGAAGTAATTATTTGTTGGTTTGGAATGAGCTAATCGATATTCGATTGGACTCATTCCTTTTAATTTTATTTGAGGTCGATAATTATTATAAAAGTAAATATATTTAGCTAAGTTGTCTTGTATTCATTCAATAGTTCTATTTTTTCTTGGAATTTGATATAGAAATTCTGTTTTCATTGTTCCAAATCAAGTTTCAGTAGCACCATTATCACAGGAATTACCTCTTCTAGACATTGAAATTTTTATTTTTAATTCATCACATAAAATTTTATAAGAAGGATTTGTATAGTGAAATCCTTGATCTGATTGTAAAATTCATGAAGTAGGTTTTTGAGCATTAACTCAAGCTTGGATAATGTTTTGGACAACAAATGTCATGTCTAAACTTGCACTTATTTTATAATCTAATATTTCATTATTATGAAAATCTTTAACAATTGATAAATAATATGTTTTACCATTAGTTAATAAATAAGTTATATCAGTACCTAATTTTTCATTTAAATTAGTAGTTGAAAAATCACGTTTTAATAAATTATCATATCTTAAACTTCCTGATTTAGTTCTATAATCAAATTTTTTTATGCGAACCTTAGCTTTTAAACTCATATTTTTCATATATCTATATACAATATGAAATTTTAATTTTAAATTATAAATTTTGTTAATTCATAAAGTTATCATTTTATAACCATAAATTTCTTGAAATTCATAAAAAATATTTTTAATTATATTAGCTAAAAATGTATCTCATTTATTAAATTCATTCATTCCATTCTTAATTCACTTATAATATCCTGATTTTGAAACATTTAATAATCAACATAAATAACTAATCTGATATTTTTTCTTCAATGAGAAAATCACAAAATATTTCTTCTTTTTTGTCGATTTTTCTAAATACTTTTTTATATCGTTCATTGCCTCAATATATTCAATTAATTCTTGTTTTGTCATTTCATTAAAATTTAAAGATTTGGGTCGACCTGTTCTTTTGGTTTTTTTAGCACGAATTCCATTGCCATATTCTAAACCTTTTTCACCTAATAATTTATATGCTTTAATTCATTCTTTTATTGATGATCGACCAATACCATACTCTAATGCGGTTTTATCAATTGTTTTAATTTTACTTATTTTTATTATTTTTAACTTTTCTTCTTTTGATAGTCATTTAGCCATAAAAAAATGAACACCTTCCTTAAAGTATTTTTAACACAAAGGTTACAATTCTGTGTCTACTTTATTCTAGATGTTCATACTTATTGTAATATTTTATAGTTTACTATTAAAAAATAACAAAAAGAGTGAAACTTCACTCTTTTTTTATATTTAAAGTAAATAAACTGCAATTTATTAAAACTATTAAATTATTAATAAATTTATTTATATTTTTTCAATATCTTTAAAACTATTTATTAAAATTTGTTCTCAATCAATTATTTGCTTTAAATCATTTTCTAAAAGTTCACATTCTTTAATCTTTGGTTGTGTAACAGGGTTTTTAGGAACAAATAATGAACAACAATCAGCGAATGGTAAAATTGATGTTTCATAAGTACCAATTTTTTTAGCAAGATTAATAATATCAACTTTATCTTCGGCAATTAAACTACGCAAAATTGGTAAATTGCTAACAATATTAATAGCATTAATACTTGCTAATGTTTGTGAAGCAACCTGACCAATCGCTTCACCAGTTGCTAATGCTTGAATTTTATATTTTTCTGCAAATAAACTAGCAATTCTAATAAACATTCTACGCATTAAAGTAATACGATAACTTTCTTTCTTAATATGACTTAATTCATTTTGCAAGTTAGTAAAATTGCAAATATATAAATTTTTACTACCAGCATTATAAGGTGCTAAAATTTGAACTAAAGTTTCTACTTTTTTTAATGCTGTTGGTAAAGTAAAAGGTGGAGTAGCAAAATGTAAATATTGAACTTGTAATCCTCGTTTCATTAATTTATATGCTGCTACAGGGGAATCAATACCAACGCTCAATAATAATAACACTTTCCCTGAACTACCTACTGGAAATCCACCAGCACCAATAATTTTATTTGCAAATAAATAAATATCATCCTTATTAACTTTGATATTTATTTTTAAATCAGGATTAGTAACATTAACTTTTAAATCTGTTTTTTTAAAAATTATAGAAGCTATAATTTTAACTATTTGTTCTGAATTTAATGAAAAACTCTTATCACTACGACTAACAAAAAGTTTAAATGTTTTAAAATTTGTTAGATCTTGACTTAAAATTAATGATATTACTTTTTCTGATAATATTTCCATATTTTTAGCAATTCTAAAAGCAGGTGATAATGAACTAATACCAAATATTTTCACCAAAATATTAATAACATCACTCATTACGTCAAGAGATAAATTAGTTAGTTCCATCCGATCATGAAAATGAATAATATTTATTTGTTTATAATCACTAAGAGCATACTTAATATTTATTTTTAATTGTTTAATAAAATCAATCCGATTTTTACTTTTAGTTGTTAATTCACCATAACGAATAATAATAATTGGTACCATTTAATTTTCCTCTTTTTTAAAATTTATTCCATTAATTCCAATAATAATGTTAATGCTTTTTGATTATGATTATTAGTGATATTATTTTCAATTTCATTAAATTTACTATTAAGTTGCTGATTAATTGAACGATGACGATTAGCATAAACAAGAGTTAAATGTGATAATTTATGAATAGTAATTTCCATTTTTAATTCAGTATAAAGATGAAAAATTTTATTTTGTAAATCATTAAATTTACTAAAAGAAGAATTATCATAATTTCCATTTTTAAAATTTAAAATATTATCATTTATTAAATATTGTAAATCACTAAACTTTTCTTTATAAATTTCATTTAAATAATAAAAATTAATATTATTTAAAATATTATCAATTTGTAACATCATTGAATTGATTTTATCAACATAAGTTTTAAATTTAATTTTTGCTTTATTTTGTTCATTCAACAATTTATTATACTCTTTTAAACTATTAAAAACAACAATACTATTTTCAAATAACGCCGCTAATAACATCACTAATGTTTCATAACTAGTATTTTTTATTGATTTTTGATGTTCTATGATTAATAAATTATCAAAATGATTAACAGTAGCAAGTTGTTTATTAATAATAGTTTCTAAGTTAGTTATTTTGCTATTTTCTATCATTTTAGAATTAATTTTATTTGAAAGAGCAATTTCATTTTTAATAGTTTCAAATATTTCATTAAAATTAAAACTCATAACTAAAAATTTTTCATAATTTTGTTTAAAAATATTATAAAATATTTGTTCTTTATCAATTTTATTACTAAAAGTGGCAATTAATTTTAATATTTCTTGAGTGTTAACCTTAGCTTTTTTGTATTGTAAATTATTAATTTGTTTATTAATAAAACTTAACTTTTCATCAACGTTTGCTACTAATTGTTCGTATTGTAAAAGTAAAGTATTATTTATTTTTATCATTTGATATTTATTTTTTAAGGCCGCCATTTTCTGTTTAATTTCATATGTTATAATATAACGAAGTGTTG
Organism: Spiroplasma endosymbiont of Aleiodes alternator; assembly: GCF_964031135.1. Lineage (NCBI taxonomy): Bacteria > Bacillati > Mycoplasmatota > Mollicutes > Entomoplasmatales > Spiroplasmataceae > Spiroplasma > Spiroplasma endosymbiont of Aleiodes alternator. The sequence continues at coordinate 1,178,291 of NZ_OZ035008.1, read as the reverse complement.
GTAAATTATCTAAAATTTCTGCCAATGTTACAACAGCAATCGCAATCTCACTTAAAATAGTAATAATTTGACTAACATTAATAGCATTAATATTTGTTTCTAATTCTTTAAACATATCATTAATTATTTTAATAACTTCATCTAATTGTTCTCGATTAAGATCATTTTGTAAATTAATCTTGATCATTTGATCTTGTAAATAATTAAAATTTTGTTTAAAAAATAATTGATATTCTCGTAATAATTGATCAATACTAATAAAATAATCTATTTCAATTGTTAATAACTGCAATTGATTTTTTAAATTATTACTTTTATTATGCATTCTATACATTAATTTATATCTTTTTCATAATTCTTTATTATTTTGTAATTTTAAAATTTGAATATATTTTTTAAAAACCTTATTTAAATCTTTTTTTAAAAAAAGATTATAACGACTAATTCAAATCCCTAAAATAGAACTATATTGTTCATTTGCTTGTACCATTTGATTAATACGATTTAATCTTTCTTTAATATTAATATTTTGAATATATTGCAAATTTTTATAAACCATAAATTGTTTATTTTTATATGAACTAAAAATTACTAATAAACTTGTTAAAACGATAATAGTAAAAATTAATAAACTAATAATAGTTATTATAATAATTTGTGCACTAGTTAATTTATAAATTTTTATTAACATCAACATAGTTTTATTCTCCTTTCCTTATATTTTAAATATATTAAAAGATATTAATCTTTTATTTTATTATTACTTCTAAAATATTTAATAATATCAACTAAACCTAAAAATAACATTTGTGGTTCATAAATATAAGAAAAATCAAAATAAGATTTTAAAATTGGTACACTACCTCCTGTTAAAATTACAGGTAAACTAATATTTGTTTCATTTTGAATTCTAGCAACTATACTATTAATCATTGCACTAAAACCATAACCATAACCAATTGATAAAGCATGATTAGTATTTTTACCTAACATTGATTGATAATGTTGAATTTCAAAATCAATAAGTAAAGCAGCATTATCAATCAATGCATCTTTACTTGTACTAAATCCAGGTCCAATAATAACACCAACCAAAACATCATTAACAAGAACACTATAGGTAGTAGCAGTTCCCAAACTAACAACTATTGCATTGTGATACTTAGTATAAGCAGCATATGATAATGCTATCAAATCACTACCTAATTGACGATTTTCTAAATTAAGTTTTAAAGGTAAAGAACTTAGTAATTTAAAATCAACAATTAACGGTTTTAAATTATATGTAAAAACAATTAATTTTTCTATTATTATTAAAAAATTTGGAACAACACAACTAATAACAGCTTCTTCAAAATGTAATTTTTTATTTAATTTAAATGCTTTTTTCAATTGAACAATTGCAGTTTTACTTTTGGTTTCTATTACTGCTCATTGTTCAATAATTTCACTATCATTAATCATAGCAATCTTAATTAATGTATTACCAATATCTAGTAATAACAAACTTTTCATTATTATACTTGTTGAACCATTTCTTTAGTTGAAGCTAATTCATCATATAGTGTACGAACAAGATTATTTAAGTTTTCAACTTGTAAAAACTTACCACTACGAGCTATTGAAACAGAACCATTAGTTTCACTAACAATAACTGATACTGCATCCGTTTGCTCTGATATTCCAATAGCAGCACGATGACGTGAACCAAATTGACTAGATATTTTTTTATTAGTTAGTGGAAAATAAGTAGAGGCACATTCAATACGACCTAAACGAATAATAACTGCACCATCATGCAATGGTGAACCTTTAATAAAAATAGATTGTAATAGTTGTGAAGTTACTTCACCATCAATTTTTACTCCCAAATCAGTATATTCATTTAATGAAACATTCCTTTCAATAGTAATTAGTGCTCCATTTTTTTCTTCTGCTAATTTAATCACTGCTTCTGCTAAAACACTTGCTAACATTCTTTTTTCTGAAGTTGCTAGTAGTTTCATATGAGATTTATTTCTTGTTGTTCATCAAACTTTTTTACCACGAATAAAGGTATTCATAACTATTAAAATAAGAATTGTCATTAATAAAGAAATGGTTATTCCAAATAAAACCGCTATTTCAGCAATAACTGTTCCAATATCTGCTGAAATTACAGTCGAAATAATATTTAACGGTAATACACTCATATTAAATACCACCATTCCTTTATTTTTTGATTTCACTACTTTAATTATAAAGTAAAAAAATTATTTTTGATATTATTAGTATAATAACTTATCATAATTTACAAAATACTCCTTTTAAATTTATTTTTAAAAGGAGTACTAATATTTTTGATAATTTTAGACTTTATCTTATATAAGTTTATAAAATTATTATTTGTTAATTATCTTTATTAACTATAAATTTGGTACAGTGTTATGAAGATAATTTTTATTTACTTCTGCTTTTATTAAAAAATCATTATCACTATCTTTACTATTTTCTCTTGAAGAAAATTTAGTTTGTAATTTTGAACTTGTCAAGAAAAGTGGACAATAAAAGTAACCTTTTATTAAATTTTATAAAATAGCGTTTGTAAGTGTTAAATTTATAGGTATGAAGTAATTATTTGTTGGTTTGGAATGAGCTAATCGATATTCGATTGGACTCATTCCTTTTAATTTTATTTGAGGTCGATAATTATTATAAAAGTAAATATATTTAGGTAAGTTGTCTTGTATTCATTCAATAGTTCTATTTTTTCTTGGAATTTGATATAGAAATTCTGTTTTCATTGTTCCAAATCAAGTTTCAGTAGCACCATTATCACAGGAATTACCTCTTCTAGACATTGAAATTTTTATTTTTAATTCATCACATAAAATTTTATAAGAAGGATTTGTATAGTGAAATCCTTGATCTGATTGTAAAATTCATGAAGTAGGTTTTTGAGCATTAACTCAAGCTTGGATAATGTTTTGGACAACAAATGTCATGTCTAAACTTGCACTTATTTTATAATCTAATATTTCATTATTATGAAAATCTTTAACAATTGATAAATAATATGTTTTACCATTAGTTAATAAATAAGTTATATCAGTACCTAATTTTTCATTTAAATTAGTAGTTGAAAAATCACGTTTTAATAAATTATCATATCTTAAACTTCCTGATTTAGTTCTATAATCAATTTTTTTTATGCGAACCTTAGCTTTTAAACTCATATTTTTCATATATCTATATACAATATGAAATTTTAATTGAGGCTTTTATGTAATCTGTGTATCTTTGTTTTACAAAGTACTAGTTTAGATTAATTCTATCTTCAAATTTTATCATAAAATGAGCAATTGCTGTATTTCAATTTTGAATGGGCATTGTTCATTTTTTTGTTATATTTTCAATTGCTAAATAAAATATTTTAAAAACTGCCATATCATTAGGAAAAACTTTTTTATTTCTGATAACTTTTCGTAATTGACTATTTACAGATTCAATAGCATTTGTTGTATAAATCACTCTTTTAATTTCTGCAGGATAACTAATAAAAACAATTAAATTATCTCAATTTTTATATCAAGATTTAGCAATTTGAGGATATTGTTTATTTCACTTATTTTCAAAGGATTCTAAAGCCTGCATTGCTTGTTCTTCACTACATGCAGTATAAATTGGTTTTAAATCTGCAACTAGAGATTTTCTATGCTTATATGAGACATATTTCAAACTATTTCTAATTTGATGAACTATGCATAATTGATGTTCTGTTTTAAGATAAACTGATTGTATTGCTTCTGACATGCCTGTTAAATTATCACTGCAGGCAATAAGAATATCATTTAAGCCACGATTTTTCATTTCTGTTAAATTTGCTAATCAAAATTTAGCACCTTCATTTTCACTAATTCATAAACCTAAAACATCTTTTTTACCTTCTAAATCAACTCCTAAAGCTATATAAACTGATTTATTAATAATCCTTTTATCTTGTCGTACTTTCACTATTATGCAATCAAAATAAACAATCGGATAGACACTTTCTAATGGTCGATTTTGCCATGCTTTTACATCATCAATAACATCATCAGTAATTTGACTAATAACACTTTCACTAATATCAGCACCATGATATAACTCTTGTAATTGCATTCTAATATCTGATAATGTCATACCTTTTGCATATAAAGAAAGAACTTGTTGATCAAAACCATCAAATCTTCTTTGTCTTTTTGCAACTATTACAGGATTAAAATTACTATTGCGATCTCGTGGTACATCAATCTCAATTTTACCTTGTTGAGTTATTAATTTTTTTGAACTTATACCATTACGAGCATTGTCACTATTACTATGTTGATTCTTATCATATCCTAAATAATTTTGCATCTCAGAATTCAACATTTTTTCTACTAATCTTTTTGTTAATTCTTTATACAATCCTCCCTCTTTAAAAACTGTTGTTAAATCTTCAGTATTTTCTAATAATAAATCTACTGCTTTTGATATTGGATCATTATTATTAATATTTTGCTTTTTAGCCATCTGTAACTCACTCTTTCTAGTCATTTAATTATATTTACTAGAATTAATTAAACATAGTTATTTTTGTAAGTTACACAGATTACTAAACATTACCTTTTAATTTTAAATTATAAATTTTGTTAATTCATAAAGTTATCATTTTATAACCATAAATTTCTTGAAATTCATAAAAAATATTTTTAATTATATTAGTTAAAAATGTATCTCATTTATTAAATTCATTCATTCCATTCTTAATTAACTTATAATATCCTGATTTTGAAACATTTAATAATCAACATAAATAACTAATCTGATATTTTTTCTTCAATGAGAAAATCACAAAATATTTCTTCTTTTTTGTCGATTTTTCTAAATACTTTTTTATATCGTTCATTGCCTCAATATATTCAATTAATTCTTGTTTTGTCATTTCATTAAAATTTAAAGATTTGGGTCGACCTGTTCTTTTGGTTTTTTTAGCACGAATTCCATTGCCATATTCTAAACCTTTTTCACCTAATAATTTATATGCTTTAATTCATTCTTTTATTGATGATCGACCAATACCATACTCTAATGCGGTTTTATCAATTGTTTTAATTTTACTTATTTTTATTATTTTTAACTTTTCTTCTTTTGATAGTCATTTAGCCATAAAAAAATGAACACCTTCCTTAAAGTATTTTTAACACAAAGGTTACAATTCTGTGTCTACTTTATTCTAGATGTTCATTTTCAATTAATTTTAGTGAATTTGATAGTTTTTCATGTAATCATACTGATGCTACTGATATATCTGTGATTGTTACTGTTGCTGGTTCTGTTTTTAATTTTTCTAATTTTTCTGATGCATTTGATAATTGTTCTTCTAATTTTTTTAAAGATTCTACTAATTCTTTTAATGTTTCATCTTCTCATACTTTTTCTTTTAATGTTTGTAATGTTTGTAATACTTTTAATGCTGTTAATACTTTTGTTTCTAATGTTTTTACTTGATTTTCTATCTTATCTTTTGCTTTATTTTTTCTCTTACTGGTTTTGATTGATTCTATTCCTTCAGATATTACTTTTCCTAACCCGACTACTGTTTTTAGCAAGATTGCAATTGATTTAGCGTCCATATTTTATTCACCTTTTCTAATTAAATAAAAAAATCTATTACTTTAAAATTAAAGAAATAGGATTTAAAAAAAACTTGATATTAAGTTTATAAAATTATTGTATTATAGTTTTCTATACTATTATATTTTTATACAAATTAACATCGTTAAATGTTTTTAATATTTAATTCTAAACTATCAAATCAAAAACTAATTAATATTATTTTTAATAATATCTGTTATTTCTTTAACAGCAATATCTAAGTCATCGTTAATAACAATATAATCATATTCATGTTGAACTTTAAATTCTTCTTTTGCTTTATTTAACCTTTTCTCAATAATTGCTTCTGACTCACTAGCACGCATACGAATTCTTTGTTCTAATTCTTGATAAGAAGGAGGCATAATAAAAATACTCATAATATCATTGCGATGTTCATAATTTTTTAAAACTTGACTAGCACCATCAACCTCAATTTCCAAAATAACGTTATAACCTTGATTTTGCGAATTTAAAACATAACTCTTACTAGTACCATAGTAATTACCAATAAAATTTGTATATTCTAAAAAATCATTACCTTTAACATGATTTAAAAAAGTTGATACATCAACAAAAAAATAATTAATGCCATCTTGTTCTTTATTACGTGGTTTTCTTGTTGTCATCGAAACTGAATATGCTAAATTTAATGATTTATCATCAAATAATTTAGCAATAATTGCACCCTTACCAACACCACTTGGTCCAGAAAGAATAATTAATTTTCCTTTTTTTTGTGCCATTTACATTCTACTTTCTACTTTTCATAAAATTGAATTATTTTAATATATATTTTACCGTATTTTTTATTAGATACTACTTTAAAATGGAAATTTAATTGTAAATTTTCAAGTGGTACATTTGTTTCTAAAACAATTAAAGCATTATTAGCAAGTAAATTATTTTTATAAAAGAAATCAATAATTCACTGTTGACAAGTAATATTTGTAAACGGTGGATCAATAAAAACAATATCACATTGTTGTACTAGTGTTTTACTAAAAATTTGATAATCCAAATTACTTAATTTAACTTGTTCTTGTAAATTACAAGCAAAACAATTTTGATTAATAATATTAAAAGCAGCTTTATTAATATCATTTGCAAAAGCAAAATTTGCCCCCCGTGATAAACTTTCAAGAATTAAATTACCACTTCCAGCAAATAAATCAACAACAATTTTATCTTCAAAACTACAATAATTTAACATAATATTAAAAATATTTTCTTTAATTCGATTTAATGTTGGCCGTGTTGATAAACCATCTAAAGTAATTATTTTTTTTCCTTTTAATTTTCCAGCAATAATTTTCATTTTTTCTCCAAAATTTAGTTTATAATAACTTTATCATTAAATTTGATAAAAGCAAATTAGTTTAATTTATTATTTATTACAAACTGATGAAAGGATCTGCAATGTTAAAAAAATTACAAAACGAAGTACCATCAGCATCTTGAATTACTGAAGATACAAAACCTAGTTTATTAAAACCTTGTGCTGATGTTATTTTACCCTTAACACTTAAAGATAAAAATATTATGAAACGTATGATTGATTGAGTAAAAGCATCACAAGATAAAGAATTTAATGCTAACAACATTTTAACCGAAGCTATTGGTATTGCTGCACCACAAATTGGAGAAAATATAAAAATGTATTATATTTTATTACCAATTCCTGATAAAAATGAAAAGATTATTTACTATGAACATGCATTAATAAATCCAAAAATCATTGGTAAAAGCGAACAAATAGCTTATTTAAAAAAAGGTGAAGGTTGTTTAAGTGTAACTAATCACCCTCATGAAGGTTTAGTTCCACGTAGTTATAAAATCAACGTTACAGGTTATGACTATTTAAAAAAGAAAAAAGTAACTTTAACTGTTAGAGGTTATGAAGCAATTGTTTTTCAACATGAGCAAGATCATTTAGAAGGAAAACTCTTTTATCATCACATTAATAAGGATAATCCTTGACTTAATGATGATAAATGGATTATGATATAAAGTAGAATGATAAACTTAAGTTTTTAAATTGTTTTATTATAGTTAAATATAATATACCAAATAAGTAATAAGTAAAAACATGATAAAATTCATTACATTTTTTTATGTTATGTTTTATGTTATTTCCTTATAATTTTAAAATGAATGAAGGAGAAAAAATATGAGTGATACACCCACAAAAAATAGTATGCCAGTTAAAAAGTTCGTCACGAAAATCTTTGCGCTTGGTGGGCTAGAAGAAGTTGGAAAAAATACTTATGTAATTGAACAAGATAATGAAATTATTATTATTGATGCTGGAGTAAAATTTGCTGATGCTTCTATGCCAGGAATTGAAGCAGTAATTCCTGATTATAGTTACCTAAAAGAAAATAAACATAAAATTAAAGGAATATTTATTACTCATGGTCATGAAGATCATATTGGTGGTATACCATACTTATTAAAAGAAATTAGTGATATTCCAGCTATTTATGCTCCTAACTTAGCAGCAGCTTTAATTCGTCATAAAATTAAGGACAAAGGAATAAAATCAAAAATAAAAATAAATATTGTTGATGGTAATAGTAAAATTAAAACTAACAGATTTATTATTAGTTTTTTTGCTGTTAATCATTCAATTCCTGATGCATATGGAATTTGTGTAGAAAATTCAAATGGAACTGTTGTAACAACAGGTGATTATAAATTCGATTGAACACCTTTAGGTCATAAAGCAGATATTGATAAAATGGCACAAATGGGTCAAAAAGGAGTAACATTATTTTTAGCAGATTCAACGAATGCTGAAGTACCCGGTTATACAATGACAGAAATGCTTGTTGTTAAAAGAATTAGTGAAATATTTGCTAAAGCAAAGGGCAGAATTTTAATTTCTACTTTTGCTTCTAATGTACACCGTTTACAACAAATTATTGAAGTTGCAACAAAACATAATAGAAAAGTTATTGTTGTTGGAAGAAGTTTAGAAAGAATAGTTAATGTTATTCGTCAAATGGGACATTTAAAAGTTCGTGATAGTTCATTTATTAAAGCAGAAGAAGCTAAAAAATATGATAATAATCAAATTGTTATTATTTGTACGGGTTCCCAAGGTGAACCAATGGCAGCATTATCAAGAATTGCTAATCGCGAACATCGTCAAATAAAAATTATACCCGGTGATACAGTAATATTCTCTTCATCAGCAATTCCCGGTAACCGTGCTGACGTTGAAAGAGTAGTTAATAAACTAACACGACTTAGTGCGATTGTTGAAGAAAATTCACCATTAAATTGATTGCATACTTCTGGTCATGCTTCACAAGAAGAACAAAAATTAATGTTAAATTTAATTAAACCATCATACTTTATGCCAATGCATGGTGATTATCGAATGTTAAAAGTTCATAAAGAAACAGCTGTATCAATTGGAATCCCTGAAGAAAATATATTTATTTGTGCTAACGGTGATCCAATTATTATGGATAATGGTAAATGTTCTTTAAGCGATAAACGCATTGCTGCTGATCCTATTTATGTTGATGGTGGTAAAGATATGTCAGGAGTAACAACTGCTGCAGTAATCCGTGATAGACAAATTCTTTCTAAAGATGGTTTAATTGCAATTGTTGTTTCTATTGATTCACAAAATAATAAATTATTAGCACCACCAACGTTTATTTCTCGCGGTTCTTTCTATGTTCGTGATGCAGCACCTTTAGTATCTGAAGCAATATCATTACTAACAAAAGCTATTAATGAAGTATTAAAAAGCGAAAGACCTACTTTTGCTACAATAAAAAATGCTATCAAATCAACATTAGCACCTTATATATTTAAAAAGAAAAGAAGAAACCCTTTAATTATTCCTGTTATATTAAATAAAAAATAGTTTTTAAAACTTTTTTTTATTTTTTTGATATATTTTATTAAACATAATTAGCATTGAATATGATGTTATTATTAAGGGTTAACTATTAATTCTTCTCCTACAAGAATCATAACTTCAGCGATTTTAAATCTAACTGTAATTTTATCATTGGCCATAAAATTACCTGTTGATTTATCATTTTTTTGTTACTAATAATTTTTGGATTCCAAAGATTGTTTTAACATTATCTTTAGAATTATCTAACATTGAAGTCAAATCACTCTTAATTTGAAATTTACTTACTGATTGACCTACTTTAAATTCATTTTGAAAATTACTATTAAAATCTGTTTTTTAATTGGAAACATATCATGACCAACTACTCCGTTTGGACTTGTTTTTATAACTACTTTATATTTATCAGTTTTTGTAACACCATTTGTAAAAATTATATTATATGAACCTTTTACAATGTAAAAATCATTTTTGTCTGTTACTGGATTTAAATCAACATTAATATTTGAAATTGAACATCTAGAATAAAGTAGACACAGAATTGTAACCTTTGTCTTAAAAATACTTTAAGGAAGGTGTTCATTTTTTTATGGCTAAATGACTATCAAAAGAAGAAAAGTTAAAAATAATAAAAATAAGTAAAATTAAAACAATTGATAAAACCGCATTAGAGTATGGTATTGGTCGATCATCAATAAAAGAATGAATTAAAGCATATAAATTATTAGGTGAAAAAGGTTTAGAATATGGCAATGGAATTCGTGCTAAAAAAACCAAAAGAACAGGTCGACCCAAATCTTTAAATTTTAATGAAATGACAAAACAAGAATTAATTGAATATATTGAGGCAATGAACGATATAAAAAAGTATTTAGAAAAATCGACAAAAAAGAAGAAATATTTTGTGATTTTCTCATTGAAGAAAAAATATCAGATTAGTTATTTATGTTAATTATTAAATGTTTCAAAATCAGGATATTATAAGTGAATTAAGAATGGAATGAATGAATTTAATAAATGAGATACATTTTTAGCTAATATAATTAAAAATATTTTTTATGAATTTCAAGAAATTTATGGTTATAAAATGATAACTTTATGAATTAACAAAATTTATAATTTAAAATTAAAATTTCATATTGTATATAGATATATGAAAAATATGATTTTAAAAGCTAAGGTTCGCATAAAAAAATTTGATTATAGAACTAAATCAGGAAGTTTAAGATATGATAATTTATTAAAACGTGATTTTTCAACTACTAATTTAAATGAAAAATTAGGTACTGATATAACTTATTTATTAACTAATGGTAAAACATATTATTTATCAATTGTTAAAGATTTTCATAATAATGAAATATTAGATTATAAAATAAGTGCAAGTTTAGACATGACATTTGTTGTCCAAAACATTATCCAAGCTTGAGTTAATGCTCAAAAACCTACTTCATGAATTTTACAATCAGATCAAGGATTTCACTATACAAATCCTTCTTATAAAATTTTATGTGATGAATTAAAAATAAAAATTTCAATGTCTAGAAGAGGTAATTCCTGTGATAATGGTGCTACTGAAACTTGATTTGGAACAATGAAAACAGAATTTCTATATCAAAATTCCGGTAATGTTTAGTAATCTGTGTAACTTACAAAAATAACTATGTTTAATTAATTCTAGTAAATATAATTAAATGACTAGAAAGAGTGAGTTACAGATGGCTAAAAAGCAAAATATTAATAATAATGATCCAATATCAAAAGCAGTAGATTTATTATTAGAAAATACTGAAGATTTAACAACAGTTTTTAAAGAGGGAGGATTGTATAAAGAATTAACAAAAAGATTAGTAGAAAAAATGTTGAATTCTGAGATGCAAAATTATTTAGGATATGATAAGAATCAACATAGTAATAGTGACAATGCTCGTAATGGTATAAGTTCAAAAAAATTAATAACTCAACAAGGTAAAATTGAGATTGATGTACCACGAGATCGCAATAGTAATTTTAATCCTGTAATAGTTGCAAAAAGACAAAGAAGATTTGAAGGTTTTGATCAACAAGTTCTTTCTTTATATGCAAAAGGTATGACATTATCAGATATTAGAATGCAATTACAAGAGTTATATCATGGTGCTGATATTAGTGAAAGTGTTATTAGTCAAATTACTGATGATGTTATTTATGATGTAAAAGCATGGCAAAATCGACCATTAGAAAGTGTCTATCCGATTGTTTATTTTGATTGCATAATAGTGAAAGTACGACAAGATAAAAGGATTATTAATAAATCAGTTTATATAGCTTTAGGAGTTGATTTAGAAGGTAAAAAAGATGTTTTAGGTTTATGAATTAGTGAAAATGAAGGTGCTAAATTTTGATTAGCAAATTTAACAGAAATGAAAAATCGTGGCTTAAATGATATTCTTATTGCCTGCAGTGATAATTTAACAGGCATGTCAGAAGCAATACAATCAGTTTATCTTAAAACAGAACATCAATTATGCATAGTTCATCAAATTAGAAATAGTTTGAAATATGTCTCATATAAGCATAGAAAATCTCTGGTTGCAGATTTAAAACCAATTTATACTGCATGTAGTGAAGAACAAGCAATGCAGGCTTTAGAATCCTTTGAAAATAAGTGAAATAAACAATATCCTCAAATTGCTAAATCTTGATATAAAAATTGAGATAATTTAATTGTTTTTATTAGTTATCCTGCAGAAATTAAAAGAGTGATTTATACAACAAATGCTATTGAATCTGTAAATAGTCAATTACGAAAAGTTATCAGAAATAAAAAAGTTTTTCCTAATGATATGGCAGTTTTTAAAATATTTTATTTAGCAATTGAAAATATAACAAAAAAATGAACAATGCCCATTCAAAATTGAAATACAGCAATTGCTCATTTTTGGGGACTTTCCTAAAAACTGTGTTTTTTAAATAAATTTTAGTTGTAAAATCACTAAGTTACACAGATTGCTGGAAAGTCCCGTTAAATCACTGCAGGCAATAAGAATATCATTTAAGCCACGATTTTTCATTTCTGTTAAATTTGCTAATCAAAATTTAGCACCTTCATTTTCACTAATTCATAAACCTAAAACATCTTTTTTACCTTCTAAATCAACTCCTAAAGCTATATAAACTGATTTATTAATAATCCTTTTATCTTGTCGTACTTTCACTATTATGCAATCAAAATAAACAATCGGATAGACACTTTCTAATGGTCGATTTTGCCATGCTTTTACATCATCAATAACATCATCAGTAATTTGACTAATAACACTTTCACTAATATCAGCACCATGATATAACTCTTGTAATTGCATTCTAATATCTGATAATGTCATACCTTTTGCATATAAAGAAAGAACTTGTTGATCAAAACCTTCAAATCTTCTTTGTCTTTTTGCAACTATTACAGGATTAAAATTACTATTGCGATCTCGTGGTACATCAATCTCAATTTTACCTTGTTGAGTTATTAATTTTTTTGAACTTATACCATTACGAGCATTGTCACTATTACTATGTTGATTCTTATCATATCCTAAATAATTTTGCATCTCAGAATTCAACATTTTTTCTACTAATCTTTTTGTTAATTCTTTATACAATCCCCCCTCTTTAAAAACTGTTGTTAAATCTTCAGTATTTTCTAATAATAAATCTACTGCTTTTGATATTGGATCATTATTATTAATATTTTGCTTTTTAGCCATCTGTAACTCACTCTTTCTAGTCATTTAATTATATTTACTAGAATTAATTAAACATAGTTATTTTTGTAAGTTACACAGATTACTAAACATTACCAATAACTTTGTAAACTACATTATATAAATTAATAGAAAAATTTAAAATTTAAAAATTTCATGGATTATAATGTCCTTTACCTTTTATTTTTGCTGCATTTTCTGCTTCTGCACGTTCTCTTCTTTGTCTTTCATCTTCTTCAGCTGCTCTGGCGCGTTCTCTTAATTCTTTAGCTCTATCTTCTTTTAATTTTTCTTGAAAAATTTTTTCTCGTTTTGCTTCTCTTTCTATTCTTTGTTTTTCCATATATTCATTTGCTTCTTTTACACGTTGGCTTTCTTCTTCAGCTTTTCTATTTTTTTCTTCTCTTTCTCTTTCTTCTTTTTGTTTTTGTCTTTCTTCTCTTTCGGCTTTTAATCTAGCTTGGTCTCTTTCAATTTTTCGTAGTTGTTCTGCTTGTTTTTCGGCTTCTCTTTGTCTTTCTTCTCTTTCGGCTTTTAATCTAGCTTGGTCTCTTTCAATTTTTCGTAGTTGTTCTGCTTGTTTTTCGGCTTCTCTTTGTCTTTCTTCTCTTTCGGCTTTTAATCTAGCTTGGTCTCTTTCAATTTTTCGTAGTTGTTCTGCTTGTTTTTCGGCTTCTCTTTGTCTTTCTTGTTCTTCTTTTTTATTTTTATTAAAACCCCACATTGTTTATGTCCCCTTTAAAATTAGAAAATAAAAACCCATTTTACTTTAAATAAAGCAACGGGTAAAACTTATATTAAGTTTACAATGATTATATAATATTATATAAATTAATTGTTAAATAAATATAAATAAGAAAATGGGGACTTTCCAGCAATCTGTGTAACTTAGTGATTTTACAACTAAAATTTATTTAAAAAACACAGTTTTTAGGAAAGTCCCGAAAAATGATTTATTTTAAATTTTTAAAATCTAGAAAATAATGAATATGAAATTTAAATAATACATTTTTTATGATAAAAGTATTAAAAAATTAATATTGTTTTTTTGCAATAATAAATCAAAAATCGATTATAGAAAGATATTACATATATCAATTATGTTATACTATTTTTATTAGTTATTTTGTGGAGAATGTTAAGAGGTGATGTTCTTATGATTAAAAATGGCATTAAAATATCAAAATCTCAATCTCGTGGTGATGAAGTTGGATTACTTTTTTTCTTATTAGTAATCTTCTTTTTCCTAATAGTTAGTTTAACTAGATTTTCAATAATTGGTAAAGTACTTGATGATTTTCTTTTTTCTTTTTTATTTGGGTGAATGAAATATGCTGTTTATTTCTTTCTTTTTTTAATGATTATTCCTTTAGCTTTTGGTTATCGCATGCAATTTAAATTGAAGTATATTTTTGTTTATTTTTTATTTTTAGTGATTAGTTGTTGGACAACGCAAACTTTAACTTTAATAATTTTAGGAAAGAATAATTTATGAACTAGTTATTATAATTTAAACCTATTAAATATTAGTGAAATATACGTTAAAACATGATGAAACACAAATGGTATAAATAATTATCTAGGTTTTTTTGCTTCACCAATTTCTTTTAAAGATTTTAGTGTTGAAACCTTTTTTCCAGCATATGCTACTGGTGGCATTATTAGTAATGTTTTAATAGGTATTTTTAATTATGGTTTTTTTGTTACTAATTTAATTGCAAACTTTATTAGTATTTTTTCTTTAACTTGTTTATTTATTTTTAATAAACCTTTTATTTTCTTTAGCAAAATGAAACAAATTATTAAACAAATTATTAAACAAATTATTATTAATAATAAAAATAAAAAGCAAAAAAATAAAATAAATGCTGATTTAAAACAAAAACATATTAAGTTAAAAAAAGAAAAATTATTAATTGATAAACAAGTTAAAAAATCTTTTAGAAAAGAAAATAATTTCAATAAGGAATCAAAGAAAGAACCACTTATATCACCAGTAAAAAAAGCAGAAATAAAACAAAATGAAATAAAACAAAATGATAATAGTGACATTATCAATAAACCTTCTTCGCCTATTGTTTATTTTAATGAAAATAGTTATTTAACTCCTTTTGGTAAAATTGACCCTGAAAAACAAAAAGATGTAATGAGTAATAGCAAAGGTACTCTGGTAGTTAAAAAAAGTTTAGAAGATAGTATTTTAAATCGTGAAATTCTTAATGATAACGAAACTATTATTAATAACGAATCATAAGTAATTAATAATGAATAAAATTAAGAGTTTACTTTAGGATAAAACATTATATTAATGTTAAAATCAAAGTATCTTTTAATTTGTTAATAAATTTAGGTGAACTAATGGCAGAAAAATCTTTACTACAAATGAAAATTAAACTTTTACCTAATATTGCTGGATGTTATTTATTTAAAGATATACATAATAATTTAATTTATGTTGGTAAAGCTAATTCATTAAAAAAACGAGTAACTTCATATTTAAATAAAGCCAGTAATTTTAAAACAATGTTATTAGTTAATGATATTCATGATGTTGAATACATTACGACATCTAATGAAAAAGAGGCTTTAATTTTAGAACAAACATTGATTAAAAAACATCATCCTAAATATAATATTTTGTTAGCAGATGATAAAAAATATCCTTATATTCAAATTACTAATAATCGCGATCCACAATATCGTTATGTACGTAGTGCTACTAAAAAAGAGGGACATTATTATGGACCATTTCCAGATGGTACTGGTGCGCGTGAAATTTTAAAGTTATTGGAACGAATTTTTCCATTACGAAAATGTGCTGGTAATCTTGGTAAACCTTGTTTATATTATCATTTACAGCAATGTTCTGGTGCTTGTTTTAAATCAGTACCTATTACTTATTATGAAGATATGATTAGTAAAATTGATCAATTTTTCAAAGGGAATGTTACTGCAGTTAAAAAAATATTAATTAATAATATGAATATTAGTGTTGAAAACTTACAATTTGAAAATGCTAATCGTATTAAAATTTTGTTATCAAAAATAGATTTATTTTTATCACAACAAGTTGTTGAGTTTCAAGATTATGGAAATCGCGATTTTATTAATTTTTTAATTGAAGATGAAATGGTTGTTTTAATTACTTTATTTTATCGTAATGGTAAATTGCAAGCTAAAGATGAACAAATAGTTCAAAATAATTACTTAGAAATTCAAGATTTAATTCGTAATTATTGTCAACAACTATATAGTAAAAATACATTGCCAAATGAAATATATTTACCATCAAATATTGATTTAAAACAATTAAAATTATTATTTCCACAAATAAAATTTATTAATCCAATTAAAGGAACAAAAGAACATATTTTAACATTGGCAAAAACCAATGCCATTTACGCATGAAATAATTATTTACAAACTAATCAATTTAATGAACCGTTAAATATGATGAAAGTATTATCACAATGATTAAAAATTCCTAATTTAAATCATTTAGAGGTTTTTGATGTTTCTAATCTTCAACAAAGTGCTAGTGTTGGCGGTATGATTGTTTATAAGAATGGTAATCCTAGTTTTAATGATTATCGCAAATTTTTATTAGATCCAAAAATTATTGATGATTATCATCGTTTTTGTGAAATGATTTATCGTAGATATCATCACTTAGTTATTAATAAATTGCCACTTCCTGATTTAATTATTGTTGATGGTGGAAAACCACAAATTAGTGCTACATTAGAACAACTAACATTATTAAACTTAACAATTCCTATTATTGGATTAGTTAAAAATAAAAAACATCAAACTGATAAAATTATAAATGATAAAATGCAAATTATTAATATTCCTAAAACTGATGCTTGTTTTTTATTTTTGAGTAAATTACAAGATCAAGTTCATAATTATGCAATTAAATATCATAAAACAAAACGAAGTCAATCAATGATAAGTAGTGTTTTATCATCAGTACCAGGAATTGGTTTACAATTACAAAATAAAATATTACAGCAATTTCCAACTTGACAATTATTGCAAAATGCTACAAAAACAGAACTTTCATCATTAGTTAAATCAAAAGTAATTTTAGAAAAACTATGAAAAGAATTACATAGTTTTGAATAATATATTATTAAGAAATAAATAATAACATAAATAAGATATTTATCTAAGTTACTAATGTAAAAATATTAAAAATTAGATAAAAAATATCTTAATGTTTTAAGAGGACTTTCCTAAAAACTGTGTTTTTTAAATAAATTTTAGTTGTAAAATCACTAAGTTACACAGATTGCTGGAAAGTCCCATAAAACTATAATCTTTATAAGATTATGAACATCTAGAATAAAGTAGACACAGAATTGTAACCTTTGTGTTAAAAATACTTTAAGGAAGGTGTTCATTTTTTTATGGCTAAATGACTATCAAAAGAAGAAAAGTTAAAAATAATAAAAATAAGTAAAATTAAAACAATTGATAAAACCGCATTAGAGTATGGTATTGGTCGATCATCAATAAAAGAATGAATTAAAGCATATAAATTATTAGGTGAAAAAGGTTTAGAATATGGCAATGGAATTCGTGCTAAAAAAACCAAAAGAACAGGTCGACCCAAATCTTTAAATTTTAATGAAATGACAAAACAAGAATTAATTGAATATATTGAGGCAATGAACGATATAAAAAAGTATTTAGAAAAATCGACAAAAAAGAAGAAATATTTTGTGATTTTCTCATTGAAGAAAAAATATCAGATTAGTTATTTATGTTGATTATTAAATGTTTCAAAATCAGGATATTATAAGTGAATTAAGAATGGAATGAATGAATTTAATAAATGAGATACATTTTTAGCTAATATAATTAAAAATATTTTTTATGAATTTCAAGAAATTTATGGTTATAAAATGATAACTTTATGAATTAACAAAATTTATAATTTAAAATTAAAATTTCATATTGTATATAGATATATGAAAAATATGAGTTTAAAAGCTAAGGTTCGCATAAAAAAATTTGATTATAGAACTAAATCAGGAAGTTTAAGATATGATAATTTATTAAAACGTGATTTTTCAACTACTAATTTAAATGAAAAATTAGGTACTGATATAACTTATTTATTAACTAATGGTAAAACATATTATTTATCAATTGTTAAAGATTTTCATAATAATGAAATATTAGATTATAAAATAAGTGCAAGTTTAGACATGACATTTGTTGTCCAAAACATTATCCAAGCTTGAGTTAATGCTCAAAAACCTACTTCATGAATTTTACAATCAGATCAAGGATTTCACTATACAAATCCTTCTTATAAAATTTTATGTGATGAATTAAAAATAAAAATTTCAATGTCTAGAAGAGGTAATTCCTGTGATAATGGTGCTACTGAAACTTGATTTGGAACAATGAAAACAGAATTTCTATATCAAATTCCAAGAAAAAATAGAACTATTGAATGAATACAAGACAACTTACCTAAATATATTTACTTTTATAATAATTATCGACCTCAAATAAAATTAAAAGGAATGAGTCCAATCGAATATCGATTAGCTCATTCCAAACCAACAAATAATTAGTTCATACCTATAAATTTAACACTTACAAACGCTATTTTATAAAATTTAATAAAAGGTTACTTTTATTGTCCACTTTTCTTGACAAGTTCATTATTATATTTATTTTTTTTATATTTATTTTATAACTGTTTTATTAATAATTAAAAATTATTAGATAAATATTTATTTTAAATGTATTATATTAAATTTTATATAGAAACCTTTAACTTTAAATTATAAAATTGATTTAGTTCTTTTATCGACATTATCTTTAAATAAATAAATATATGATAAAATGAAAATGAAATAAATTGTAGTAAGGAGTTTTTTTCATGGCAAATAAACCAAAAAGCAGTGTTTATAATGAATCATCAATTCAAATTTTAGAAGGTCTAGAAGCAGTTAGAAAAAGACCTGGAATGTATATTGGTTCTACTGATAATCGTGGTCTTCATCATCTAGTTTGAGAAATTGTTGATAATGGTATTGATGAAGCATTAGCTGGCTTTTGTACTAGTATTGTTGTTACTATTAATGTTGATAAGTCAGTTACTGTTGAAGACAATGGTCGTGGTGTTCCAACTGGTATGCATGCTTCAAAAAAAAGTACTCCCGAAGTTATTTATACGGTTTTACATGCTGGTGGAAAATTTGACACTAATAGTTATAAAACCTCGGGTGGTTTACATGGTGTTGGTGCTTCAGTAGTAAATGCTTTAAGTAATTGAATGATTGTTACTATTCATCGTGATAAAAAAATTCATGAAATTAAATTTAAAAATGGTGGTAAGATTGATCAAAGTTTAAAAATGATTGGTAGCACTTATAAAACAGGAACTAGGGTACAATTTTTACCTGATTTTCATCGTGTTTTTCTAGGTTGTGATTGAAATGTTCATTTATTTGAACAACATTTACGTGAAAGTGCTTTTTTAATTAATGATTTAAGTATTCAATTAATTGATAAGAGGACAGGTACTGAAGAAACTTTTCATTATGAAAATGGCTTAGTTGCTTTCATGCAATATTTAAATAAAGATAAAAAAAATTTATCACCAATTGTTAGTTTAAAAGGTAAACAAAATAATATTGACGTTGAAATTGTATTACAATATACTGAAGATTATAGTGAAACGTTAGTAGGGTTTGCCAATAATGTTAAAACTGTTGATGGTGGAAGTCATTTAGTTGGTTTTAAAAGTGGTTTAACGAAAGCTATTAATGAATATGCAAGAAAACAAGAATTATTAAAAGCAAAAGATAAAAATTTAGAAGGTAATGATTTGCGAGAAGGTTTGGTTGCTATTGTTTCGTTGCGTATTCCTGAAAATTTAATTCAATATGAAGGTCAAACAAAAGGTAAATTAGGAACGCCTGAAGCAAGAATTGTTGTTGATAATATTGTTAATGAAAGATTTTCATTTTGACTTCACGAAAATAGTGATGCTGCTAAAAAAATTATTGATAAAGCCATTAAGGCTCGTGATATTCGTAATGCTTTAAGAAAAGAACGCGAATCATTGCGTAATAAAAGTAAAGATACGCAAAAATTTTTAGTAGGTAAATTGGTGCCTGCACAAAGTAAAAATCCTAACATTAATGAATTATTTTTAGTGGAAGGAGATTCCGCTGGTGGCAGTGCCAAGTCAGGTCGTGATCGTAAGTTCCAAGCGATATTACCGTTAAAAGGAAAAGTAATTAATGCCGAAAAAACTAAAGTAATTGATCTTTTTAATAATGAGGAAATTAGTATGATTATTAATGCGATTGGTGCTGGTGTTGGTAACGAATTTAGTATTGAAAATTGTAATTATAATAAAGTCATTATTATGACTGATGCCGATACTGATGGTGCCCATATTCAAATTTTATTACTAACTTTTTTCTATCGTTATATGCGAGATTTAATTACTTCGGGTAATATTTATATTGCATTACCGCCTTTATTTAAAATTTCTTTTAAAGAAGAAGAGCAAGAGAAACATGTATATGTTTGAAATGAGTTAGAATTAAAAGATAAAGTTGAAACAATTAAAGGTAAATATGACCTGCAACGTTATAAAGGTTTAGGAGAAATGAATGCTGAACAATTATGAGAAACAACTATGGATCCAAATGTCCGTCAATTAATTAAAATTACTATTGAGGATGCTCTATCAGCAGAAACAGAAATTCAAATATTAATGGGTGATAAACCAGAAAAAAGACGAAAATGAATTGAAGAAAATATTTCTTTTGAAGCTAGTGATTATTAAGAAAAAGGAGTTTATAAGTTATGAATAGTAAAGAAGAGATTCAACAAAATAATGAACAAATTTTATCTTATCCTATTGATGATATTGTTGCAGAACGTTTTGGTCGATATGCCAAATATATTATTTTAGAACGAGCATTGCCCGATATCCGTGATGGTTTGAAACCAGTTCAACGTCGAATTTTGCATGCTATGAATGATTTGGGTTTAACCAATGATAAAGCATATAAAAAAGCAGCTCGTGTTGTTGGAGAAGTAATTGGTAAATATCATCCTCATGGTGATACAGCGGTTTATGCTGCGATGTGTAGAATGGCACAAGAGTGAAAGGTAGCATGACCATTAGTACAAATGCATGGTAATAAAGGTTCAATTGATGGTGATAATCCTGCTGCGATGCGATATACAGAAGCACGTTTATCATTAATTTCAGAATTATTATTGAAGGATATTAAGAAAAATACTGTTAGTTTAATTAAAAATTTTGATGAATCAGAAACAGAACCAACAGTTTTACCTGCCTATTTTCCAAATTTATTAGTAAATGGTGCTTCTGGAATTGCTGTTGGAATGGCAACTAATATTCCACCTCATAATTTACAAGAAGTAATTAATGCAATTGTCATGAGAATTAATAATCCACAATGTAATTTAAGCGAATTAATGCGTGTTATTAAGGGTCCTGACTTTCCAACTGGAGGAATTATTCAAGGTATTAAAGGTATTAAAGAAGCTTATCGTTCTGGTAAAGGGCGAATTGCAATTCGTGCTAAAACTCATATTAATAATGAAGGTGAAATTCCACAAATAATTATTACCGAAATTCCATTTGAAGTTATTAAACAAGATTTGATTAAAAAAATTGATGATGTTAAAACATTAGCAAAAATTCATGGTATTAAAGAAGTACGTGATGAAACGGATCGTTTTGGTTTACGAATAGTTATTGATTTAGTAGAAGATAGTAAACCGCAAGAAATTTTAAATTATTTATTTAAAAATACCAATTTACAAATTTATTATAACTTTAATTTAGTAGCAATCGCTAACAAAAAACCAGTACAAATGAGTTTAATTAATATGTTAGATTTTTATATTAATCATCAAATTGATGTTGTTACTAAGCGTTCACAATATGACTTAGCACAATTAGAACGAAGATTAGAGATTGTTAATGGTTTAGTTATTGCATTAAGTGAAGTTGATAAAGTAATTAAAATTATTAGAACATCAACTGACCGTATGCAAGCAAAATTAAATTTAATATCAGCTTTTAATTTTACTGATATTCAAGCAGAAGCAATTGTACAATTGCGTTTGTATCGTTTAACTGCTACTGATATTCAATCATTAGTTTTAGAAAAAGCAGATATTGAAAGTAAAATTATTGTTTTACAAGAAATTCTTAATAATGAAAATTCACTACGTCAAGTTATTATTACTGAGTTAGAACAAATTAATTCTCATTTTTCTGGACTAAGAAAATCACAAATTCAAGGTGAAATTTCTGAAATTACAATTGATGAAAAAGCAACATTGCGACAAGAAAATGTATTTGTTAGTATTAGTTATGATGGTTGAATTAAGGTAATAAGTAGTAAAGTATTTTTACAAAATCTTGATTATCAAGATTTTGGACGTAAGCCAAATGATGTTATTATTGGTGGAGCAATGTTCAATAATTTTAATAATTTATTATTTTTTACAAATAAAGGTAATTATTTTTTAATACCAATTTTTAAATTAGAAGAAAATAAATGAAAAGATAATGGTATTCATGTTAATACGTTATGTAAACTTGAAGGAAATGAAAAAATTATTAGTGTTGCGCAAGTTAATAGTTTTGAACAGCCAAATGTAAATATAGTAGTCGCTACTAGATATGGTTTAATTAAAAGAATGCAACTTTTAGAGTTAGCAACTACTAGATTTAATAAAACCGCCAAATATGTTAAGTTAAAAGAGAACGATAGTGTTATTAGTGTTAATAGTACTACCGGTCATGATTTTATTGTTATTAGTACTCGCAAGGGTATGACTTTAAAATATTTAGAAACGAAAGTTCCATTATTAACTAAAACTGCAACAGGTGTTAAAGCTTTGAAAATTAATTCTGAAGAAGATGAAGTGGTAGGAATGGCTTGTGGTAATAGTAATGATATTTATGCAATGTTAACATCAGTTGGAACAATTAAACGAATGTTATTCAATACTATTGAACAAACTTCACGAACAACAAAAGGTAATAAAGTAATAAAAGTTCCTAAAAGTAAAAGTATTAGTATTATTAAAACCTTCTTATCACCAGCAACATCTTTTATTAATATATTAACGAAAAAAGAAAAATGATTAGTGATTAAAGCAAGTGACATTAATCTTAGCAAGGTAAATGAAGGAACTGGCAAAGTAGTTGCTGATGATATTATTGCTGGTGGTAATAATTTAGTGATTGATTTAAAAACTGATGTTATTGATGCTGATATATCATCAATATCAGAAAATTTTAATACAAAAGAAAGCAACAATGGTATTTAAAATAAACTTTTTTATTGAAAATTATGAACTTTTTTAAAGAATTAGTTTTTTTGAATTTCCTGAATTGTAAATATAAATGGGACAAATGGGACAGTTTTTAAAATAATTGTATTAAGTCTATTGGGCTTTTATAAGATAGTGATTTTCTGGGTGTAGAATTAATTTGAAATGCTATAGCATTTAAGTCTTTTTGTTTATATAAAGATAGATCTGTAGATTTTGGTAAATATCTTCTTAAAATATCATTATTATTTTCATTTAAACCTCTTTGACAAGGTTTGCCAGGATCTGCAAAATAAATCTTAACATTGCAAATTTTTTCGATTAATTTTCATTTACTAAATTCTTTACCACGATCAAAAGTAATAGTTTTAACTGTTCCTTTTTGTAACTTTGAAATAAATTTTATTATACTTTTTGATTTTTGGGACTTTCCAGCAATCTGTGTAACTTAGTGATTTTACAACTAAAATTTATTTAAAAAACACAGTTTTTAGGAAAGTCCCAAAGTCCCAACTTTTTATGATCTTTACCAATGATAGTATCACCCTCTAAATGACCAAATTCTTGTATATTTTTAATATTAGGAATGATTAAATTTCTTTCATGAATAGATTTACAATTATTAATTCGTCCTCTAGTTTCTTTTCGTTTATGAGGTTTATTTTTTTCTTTTCTCAATAAGTTATTTTCATCAAAACCCATTCGATTTGTTTTAAACATGTTATATAAAGTTTTTGTTGAAATACTTTTTATTTTATTTTCCTTTAAAAAATTAGCAATTATATCAAGCGCATAATTTTTAGTAATTAACAAATAATTAATAGTATTAATTTCTGTTAAAGTTAAAATTATTAATTTTCTACCTGCATTTTGCTTCTTTTTTTGAATTTGATTCAATATTTCTAATGGTAATAAGTTTTGATTTAATAATCTGCAAACTCTATGTACAGTTGATTTACTATAATCAACAGTTTTTGCTATTTTACGAATTGAAAATTCATAACTTTTATATTCTTTTATTGCTATTATTGATTCAATAGTCAAATACTTATACATTGTGCTAATTCCTTTCTTTTCTTAATTATAGAATTAACACAATTTAATTTTTATATAAATGTCCTTTTTAATTTTACAATTCAGGTTTCATAATATAAATTTAAATAATAATTTTAGTTAAGAGTGAATAGGATAGGACTTATATCAATGCTATAATTATTATAGTAGTGATTTAAGGAGGAAGTATAGATGACAAATAATATTATTAAATATCAATCTCTAATTAATGGTGAGTTGTATGAAAATGGTAATTGAATATCAGTTATTAACCCCACTACTAATAAAATAGCAGGCCAAGTTCCTGCCTTAACTAAAGTTGAAATTAAAAAAGTATATGAATCTGCAAAATTTGCTCAAAAAAATTGAGAACAAATGCCTATTTTAAAAAGAATTTCTTTTTTAAATTCTTGAAAACAATTAATTATTCGCGATAAATTAATACTTGCTGAATTAATGACCAATGAAATTGCTAAAGGCACAAAAGCGGCTTGCAGTGAAATTGATAGAACAGTTGAATATATTGAATATACTTTACAAGAAGCATTACGTCTTCATCCTGAATCTTATACAGGTGATAGTTGAGGAAGTATGAACAAATTAGCTATTTTTGAATACGTACCAAAAGGAATTGTTCTTGCTATTTCCCCTTTTAATTATCCGATAAATTTATCAGTCTCTAAAATATTTCCAGCACTTGTGACCGGTAATAGTGTTGTTTTTAAACCCGCAACACAAGGATCATTGGTGGGATTACACTTAGCTAAATTAGCCAAAGAAGCTAACATTCCTAATGGTGTTTTTAATGCTATAAGTGGTAAAGGTAGTGAAATTGGTGATAGTTTAGTTGAAAATGAAGCAATTAATGTTATTTCTTTTACTGGTAGTGCTGTTGTTGGTAATCGTATTTCACAGAAATCTTTAAAAGCTGATTTGATTTTAGAATTAGGAGGTAAAGATCCAGCAATAGTGCTTAATGATGCTGATCTTGAAGATACAGCAACCAAAATCATTAAAGGTGCATTTAGTTATTCAGGACAACGATGTACTGCTATTAAGATAGTGTTAGTACAAAGAACAATTAGTAGCAAATTAATTCCAATTTTAAAAGAAAAAGTTGAAAAATTAACTGTTGGTTTGCCCACAGATGATTGTGATATTACTCCTGTTATTGATCAACCAACAGTTGATAATGCTAAAAAATTAATTAAAGATGCTTTAGATAAAGGAGCCAATTGTTTAATTGGTAATAAATTTAAAGAAAATTTAATGTGACCAACTATTATTACTGACGTAACAACAAAAATGAATTTAGCATGAGAAGAACCTTTTGCACCATTGTTGCCGATTATTATTTTTGATGAAGTAAAAGAAGCAATTAATATTGCAAATGATTCACAATATGGTTTACAAGCTTCTGTTTTTACTACTAATATTAATAGTGCAATGAGTATTGGTAAATTATTAGAAGTTGGAAGTGTTAATATTAACGATCAGTCACAACGTGGTCCGGATCACTTTTCTTTTGTTGGTGTTAAGGATTCAGGTCTTGGCGTACAAGGTATTCGTCCTTCGTTACTTGCTTTTACTAGACCAAAAGGGATTGTTATTAATTGAAAAACAAAAATTTAAAAGAAAAAATAAAACTTATTTTAATAAAAAAATAAGTTTTATTTTTTTATTAAAATAGTGGTAAGATAAAAATGTAATAAATTTTTGTCCTTGTTAATTAGATTTTTATTTTTTTAACATTCTTATATAAAAAGCATAATAAAAATATTACATATCATTGTAACTCTTATTTTAAAAAGTAAGTTATTAAAATAGTGCCGAGGATAAAGTACTGTTACATGAAATGCAAAAAATATGGATGTAAATATGGCAAAACGAAAAATTGTCCTTGTTGGATGTGGAGATGTTGGTAGTAGTTTTATTTACAGTGCCATTAATCAAGGTTTAGCCCAAGAATATGTATTAATTGATGCTTTTGAAGGTATAGCTGAAGGTAATGCGATTGATTTTGCTGATTGTCAAGCAGCTTTAGATCATCCTTTTATTTCAATTAAGGCTGGAAATTACAGTGATTGTAAAGATGCTGATATTATTGTTATTACTGCTGGAAGACCACAAAAAGATGGTGAAACAAGATTAAATATGGTAGCAGATAAGAGGCTTTTATGTAATCTGTGTATCTTTGTTTTACAAAGTACTAGTTTAGATTAATTCTATCTTCAAATTTTATCATAAAATGAGCAATTGCTGTATTTCAATTTTGAATGGGCATTGTTCATTTTTTTGTTATATTTTCAATTGCTAAATAAAATATTTTAAAAACTGCCATATCATTAGGAAAAACTTTTTTATTTCTGATAACTTTTCGTAATTGACTATTTACAGATTCAATAGCATTTGTTGTATAAATCACTCTTTTAATTTCTGCAGGATAATTAATAAAAACAATTAAATTATCTCAATTTTTATATCAAGATTTAGCAATTTGAGGATATTGTTTATTTCACTTATTTTCAAAGGATTCTAAAGCCTGCATTGCTTGTTCTTCACTACATGCAGTATAAATTGGTTTTAAATCTGCAACTAGAGATTTTCTATGCTTATATGAGACATATTTCAAACTATTTCTAATTTGATGAACTATGCATAATTGATGTTCTGTTTTAAGATAAACTGATTGTATTGCTTCTGACATGCCTGTTAAATTATCACTGCAGGCAATAAGAATATCATTTAAGCCACGATTTTTCATTTCTGTTAAATTTGCTAATCAAAATTTAGCACCTTCATTTTCACTAATTCATAAACCTAAAACATCTTTTTTACCTTCTAAATCAACTCCTAAAGCTATATAAACTGATTTATTAATAATCCTTTTATCTTGTCGTACTTTCACTATTATGCAATCAAAATAAACAATCGGATAGACACTTTCTAATGGTCGATTTTGCCATGCTTTTACATCATCAATAACATCATCAGTAATTTGACTAATAACACTTTCACTAATATCAGCACCATGATATAACTCTTGTAATTGCATTCTAATATCTGATAATGTCATACCTTTTGCATATAAAGAAAGAACTTGTTGATCAAAACCTTCAAATCTTCTTTGTCTTTTTGCAACTATTACAGGATTAAAATTTGAACATCTAGAATAAAGTAGACACAGAATTGTAACCTTTGTGTTAAAAATACTTTAAGGAAGGTGTTCATTTTTTTATGGCTAAATGACTATCAAAAGAAGAAAAGTTAAAAATAATAAAAATAAGTAAAATTAAAACAATTGATAAAACCGCATTAGAGTATGGTATTGGTCGATCATCAATAAAAGAATGAATTAAAGCATATAAATTATTAGGTGAAAAAGGTTTAGAATATGGCAATGGAATTCGTGCTAAAAAAACCAAAAGAACAGGTCGACCCAAATCTTTAAATTTTAATGAAATGACAAAACAAGAATTAATTGAATATATTGAGGCAATGAACGATATAAAAAAGTATTTAGAAAAATCGACAAAAAAGAAGAAATATTTTGTGATTTTCTCATTGAAGAAAAAATATCAGATTAGTTATTTATGTTGATTATTAAATGTTTCAAAATCAGGATATTATAAGTGAATTAAGAATGGAATGAATGAATTTAATAAATGAGATACATTTTTAGCTAATATAATTAAAAATATTTTTTATGAATTTCAAGAAATTTATGGTTATAAAATGATAACTTTATGAATTAACAAAATTTATAATTTAAAATTAAAATTTCATATTGTATATAGATATATGAAAAATATGAGTTTAAAAGCTAAGGTTCGCATAAAAAAATTTGATTATAGAACTAAATCAGGAAGTTTAAGATATGATAATTTATTAAAACGTGATTTTTCAACTACTAATTTAAATGAAAAATTAGGTACTGATATAACTTATTTATTAACTAATGGTAAAACATATTATTTATCAATTGTTAAAGATTTTCATAATAATGAAATATTAGATTATAAAATAAGTGCAAGTTTAGACATGACATTTGTTGTCCAAAACATTATCCAAGCTTGAGTTAATGCTCAAAAACCTACTTCATGAATTTTACAATCAGATCAAGGATTTCACTATACAAATCCTTCTTATAAAATTTTATGTGATGAATTAAAAATAAAAATTTCAATGTCTAGAAGAGGTAATTCCTGTGATAATGGTGCTACTGAAACTTGATTTGGAACAATGAAAACAGAATTTCTATATCAAATTCCAAGAAAAAATAGAACTATTGAATGAATACAAGACAACTTACCTAAATATATTTACTTTTATAATAATTATCGACCTCAAATAAAATTAAAAGGAATGAGTCCAATCGAATATCGATTAGCTCATTCCAAACCAACAAATAATTAGTTCATACCTATAAATTTAACACTTACAAACGCTATTTTATAAAATTTAATAAAAGGTTACTTTTATTGTCCACTTTTCTTGACAAGTTCAATTACTATTGCGATCTCGTGGTACATCAATCTCAATTTTACCTTGTTGAGTTATTAATTTTTTTTGAACTTATACCATTACGAGCATTGTCACTATTACTATGTTGATTCTTATCATATCCTAAATAATTTTGCATCTCAGAATTCAACATTTTTTCTACTAATCTTTTTGTTAATTCTTTATACAATCCTCCCTCTTTAAAAACTGTTGTTAAATCTTCAGTATTTTCTAATAATAAATCTACTGCTTTTGATATTGGATCATTATTATTAATATTTTGCTTTTTAGCCATCTGTAACTCACTCTTTCTAGTCATTTAATTATATTTACTAGAATTAATTAAACATAGTTATTTTTGTAAGTTACACAGATTACTAAACATTACCTTTTTTTATCTTTGGGGTGACTTTTTCTTTTTTTAATTTATTCAAAGATTCAATTTAGTTAAAATAAAATTATATTTTTTGTCATTATTATTTATACTTTTTTAATTATTTTTAAAAAATTACCTATTTTATTAAGAATATTGTTAATATTATATTAAATAATAACTATTAAAAATTTAAGGAGAAATTATGGAAAATAAAATTAATTTAGATAAATTAACTATTAATTCAATTCGTATGTTAGGAGTACAAGCAGTTAATGCTGCTAAAAGTGGCCATCCTGGTATTGTTTTAGGTGCTTCACCAATGACTTTTTCTTTATTCAAAAATCATTTATCTTTTAATCCAAAAAATCCAAAATGATTTAATCGTGATCGATTTGTTTTATCAGCAGGTCATGGTAGTGCTTTATTATATTCAATATTACATCATGCTGGTTATAAATATACAATCAATGATATAAAACAATTCCGTCAATTAAATAGTAATACATCTGGTCATCCCGAATATCATTTAGACTATGGAGTAGAGACGGCTACTGGACCATTAGGTCAGGGTATCGCTAATGCTGTTGGAATGGCGCTTACTGAGACTTTTCTTAGTGCTAAATATAATCAAAAAGATCTTAATATTATTGATCATTATACATATGCAATTTGTGGTGATGGTGATTTACAAGAAGGTATTGCACAAGAAGCACTTAGTTTTGCTGGACATTTTAAATTAAATAAACTAATTATTTTATATGATTCAAATGATGTTCAATTAGATTCATCTGTTAAATTAGTATATTCAGAAAATTTAAAAATGCGTCTTCAAGCATTAGAGTGAAATTATTTAAAAGTTGAAGATGGTGAAGATGATAAACTTATTTCTGAAGCTATTAAAAAAGCAAAAGTTAGTGATAAACCAACTTTAATTGAAATTAAAACTATAATTGGTTATGGGGCTAGTAAACAAGGAACACCGAGTGTTCATGGCTCTCCTTTAATGGAAGATATTAAAACAGTTGCTAAAAATTTAAACTGAGAATATCCTGAATTTACTGTTCCAAAAGAAGTAAGTACTTACTTCACACAAACAGCACTTAATCATGGTTCTAAAATAGAATTAGTTTGAAATCAAAAAGTTGAAAAATATGCAAAATTATATCCAAAATTGTATAAAGAAATTAAATCAGCATTGAAAAATGAAATTTTTAATGAAGATTATCAATTAAATAAAATTGATTGAACTTCAATTATTGGGGTAAATCCACAAGCAACAAGAGTAGACTCTGGTAATATTTTAAAACTTTTATCAGCTCATTGTCCAACATTAATTGGTGGTAGTGCTGATTTAGCTGGCTCAACTAAAGCATTAGTAACAGACAAAGACTTTCTACCTCTTGATCATTCAGGAAGACATATTCATTATGGAGTAAGAGAATTTGCAATGGGCGCTATTGTTAACGGTATGACGTTACATCAAGGCACAATTCCTTTTGGTTCTACTTTTCTTGTGTTTAGTGATTATCTAAAGCCTGCATTACGATTAGCAGCTTTAATGTCAATTCCATCTTTGTTTATTTTTAGTCATGATAGTATCGCAGTTGGCGAAGATGGTCCTACCCATGAACCAGTTGAACAACTAACAATGTTAAGAACTATTCCTAATTTTAATGTAATTCGCCCTGCTGATACAAAAGAAACAATTGGTGCATATTTAATGGCATTATCTAGTAAAACTAACCCTAGTGCTATTATTATTACTAGACAAAATTTACCACAACTTGCAAATAGTAATATTGAAGCAGTTCAAAAAGGTGCTTATATTATTAGTAAAGAGAATAGTAGTAAAGCTTTAGATTTAATTATTATTGCTACCGGTAGTGAAGTTTCATTAGCTATTGCTAGTCAAGAACAACTATGAAACGATCAAAAACTTAATGTTCGTGTAGTTTCAATGCCTTCTACTTTTATTTTTGATAAACAAGATAAAACATATCAAAATAGAATTTTACCTAATGATATTATAAAAGTTGCTATTGAAATGGGTTCTAAAGATAGTTGATATAAATATGTTGCAGGTAATGGCTTTGTTATTGGCGTAAGTACTTTTGGTATTTCTGCTCCTGATAAGGTAGTACTAGAAAAATATGGCTTTACATCAAATCAAGTGTGTGATAAAATTAATAAGTTTTTAAACAGTAAGTAAGGAGAAATTAATAATGATGGTTTGGTGAGCAGTATTAATCATTGGCATTGCTAGTGCGTTAATTGGTGGATTAGTTGGTTTTATTGTTACTAAGAAGATTTTCGAAAAACAATTACAGAAAAATCCTCCTATTAATGAAAATATGATTCGTGCAATGTATTTACAAATGGGGCGTAAACCTACTGAATCTCAAATTAAATCAGTAATGCAAGCAATGAAACGTCAACAAAGTACTACTAAAAAACGATAATTTTTATTAAATATAAATTGTAAAATAGTTACCATAATGGTAACTATTTTTATTCATTATATTTGTGATAAATTTAATGTTTTATATATCCACTTGTTGAATGCTTATTTTGTGGTTTTTCTGGGACTTTCCTAAAAACTGTGTTTTTTAAATAAATTTTAGTTGTAAAATCACTAAGTTACACAGATTGCTGGAAAGTCCCAATTTTCTTCTTTTAATTCTTGTTTAATTTTTTTCTGTCATTTTTTTTCTTTTTCTTGATTAATATTTAATTTATTAATGTTACATTTAAATATTTTCTTTATTTTTTGTTCAATTTTTAAAATCCTTTTCTTATCAATTTTTAATCCAATTAATATTAAATTTTCTTTTATATTTTTTACTGAATTATTTGTATTTAAATGTATTAATATATTATCTTTAATATCATGAAATAATGAGTTATTTGAAAATTCTGGTCTGTATTTAATAATTTCTACTTTTGCCTTATTTGTAATATATTCTTCATATTCTTGATAAAATATGTTTTCTAATATATTTTTTATGTTTTTATCATAAAATAAACTATTATTAATAATGATTGTCAAAGCCGTATCACCATTTTGATTTATGAAATGAATATTTGCCTTATTTATTAGTAAAGTATTAACTATTTGTGCTAGTCCATTTTTAGCAGCTAAATGCAAGGCTGTATCACCATTTTGGTTTGCATGGTTGATATTAGCGCCATTTTCTATTAAAACATTAATTATACTTAAATAACCTTTTTTAGTAGATATTATTAGTGCTGTATCACCATTTTGGTTTGCATGGTTGATATTAGCGTCATTTTCTATTAAAATTTTAATGGAATCTATAAGTTGATAATAGTGACTTGCTATTATTAAAGGACTATCACCATTTTCGTTTGTATAATTTATATTAGTATTTTTTTCTATTAAATTATTGATCTCTTTTTTTATTTCAGAACTATTTTTTTCTTCTTTAATTATATAATCCCAATAATTAAAATATGTAATATTTTGATATGAAGTGACAGAATTTAAAATAACTGATATTATTTTTTCACCATTAATATCTTTATCATTCATTATTTTGTTCCTCCTTTTTGAAATCAAAAACCCATTTATTTTAGTAAAAAATAAATGGGTTAGAAACATATAATAATTATATTATAACACTTTTAGTATTTATTTTATTATTGTTTAAATCATTTGTAAATCTATTTCTATGTTTAATATTATTTAGATGTATATAAAAAAATCAATATTAATAAGTAAATACTGATTTAATATTAGTTATCTTTTAGTGATAGTGCTGTTAATAATTTATTGTATGTAGCAACATCTTGTTTTTTAAAGTATTTTAAGAAACGTTTTCTGCTTGCTACCATTTTTAACAAACTTCGTTTTGCAGTAATATCTTTTTTTTGTACTTGTAGATGGGCTGTTAATTCTAAAATTCTTTTTGTTAAATTAATAATTTGAACTGCAGAAGAACCAGTATCCTTGGGATTTAAGCGAAATTTTTTAATCAATTCATCTTGTTTAATTTGTTCCATATTTGACAACTCTCCTTTAAATATAATTCGGCTTAAGCAAAGCTAATATCGGAGAGAATATTAACAATGTTAAGTCAACACGGTTATAATAGTACATTAATTTTAAACATAAAACAAGTATTTTTTTAAAAAATATTTTTATTGAGTTTGTATAAAGAGATGATTTTTTATTTTTTTTCTTCATTTGCTTTTTTATTTTTTTTATCAAAAATAGTCACTTTACGTTCAGTATGATTAAGAATTCTTTTACAATTATCTCAATGACGAATAATAATTAATATTCAAATTAGAGCCATAGTTATATTAACAATATAGTATTGAGTGTCTTGTTGGGAAAGAAAAGAATGCAGTGGTATATTTGGTATTCATGATAAGATAAAAGCAAGTATCATCATTAACATTGAAGATAAAGATGACATTCTACTTAAATATAAAATAAATCATCAACTAGCAATTGTGATAACGCAATAAATAGGATTAATCATTAATAGTACTCCTAATGAAGATGCAGCTCCTTTACCACCACGAAAACCATAAAATAGTGGTCAACAGTGACCAATAATTGCAGCAAGACCAGTTGGATAAATATATGCTTGTTTAAAAATTGTTTCATAATTAGGATTAGTAATATCAATAAAGGTTAAACCGTATGCAATTAAAATAGGAATAGCGGGCTTAAAACCATCAATAATTAAAATAATAGCTCCCCATTTACCACCCATAACTCGTGTTGAATTAGTAGCACCAGCATTTTTAGAGTAATAATCTCTAACATCGGTTTTAAATTTTAATTTACTAATAATAATTGAAGGTGAGATTGAGCCAATTAAATAACCAATGATAATAAAAATAAAAGTTCCTAATAGATTAATATGTGCCATTTTTTTCTCCATTCTTGTGCATGTATTATGTTAATAAAAATTTTATTTTTTGGAAGTTAAATTGTTCTTTTTATCTTTATTATTATAATATAAATTATAAATTATTAATGTTAATAATATGATATTAATAACTGTACCAAAGGCATTTGCTGCTAGTAAGGGAATGTTTTTAATTAAACTAGCATAAATTATGAATGAAGTTAAGCCTATTTGATATATGCTATAAGAAATTAACGATAAACCTTTTGTGTATTTAGTTTTAATTAGTTTAATAGTTTGTGGTAAAAAGGCAACTGAAATAAAAAAGGCACCTATATATCCAATAATATCAATTGCAATATTAGACATTTTTTTCCTCCTTATTTTTTTGTTTAATTAAATTGTTAACAATAATCCCAATTATTATGAAATTTAGTGTAGCAGTAATAGTTTGACAAGTAATCATGGGAATATCATTAAGAAGTATGCCAAATATTAAAAAAGTAAGACCCCCCAGTTGATAGATACTATATGAAAAAATAGAAAGACCTGAAGTATTTCTTGTTTTAATTAGTTTAATAGTTTGTGGTAAGAATGCCAAAGGAATACAAATGGCTGCAAGATACCCCAATATTTCTATAAAAATGTTCATTTTTTCTCCTTTTAATTAATTTAATTTATCATAATAATTATAATAAAATATTGTGAAAATAGTTATTTATTTTATTTTAAATAATAAAAAATGTGTTTTGCTAAACACATCATTAATTTATTTTTCTTCTTCTTTAATGAAACATTTTTTACATAAAGATTTTCCTTCTTTTATATCAAGAATGTCAAAAGGTTCAAACATCATTCCGCAATCAAAACATTTTACAGTTTTTGTTAAAGATTCATTATCAGTTTTTTTGTTTTTTTTATTGAATCATTTCATTATATTCTTCCTTTCTAAATATATTAAATAAGTGTGTTAATGACACACTTATTTAATATATTTATTTAGCACAATCTTTACACAAACATTTACCATCTGCTGCTTTAGTACATTCAGATGAATTTTTCATTTTCCCACAACCATCACATTTTTTTTGATCTTTTGCTTCTCCAGTTTTATCCTTTTTTTTAAATGGTCACATGTATATAACTTCCTTTCCTCATATCATAATTACTCTACTCAATTATAACAAATTTTATTATTTTCTATGGTATTAACTATTTTTAAAACTTTTTTTGTTAAATTTTGATTAATTATTTTTTTCTATTTTAAGAATATTATTTTTGATTTCTTCAATTTCTTCAATATCAGTTATTCTATTAAATAAGTGAAAAAGCATATAGTTTAATTCTTTTGGTTTATGAAAGTGTTTTTAAAAAATATTATTGTTTCATCAATAGTTGCCATTAGCGTTACTGCTTGTTTGGTGTTAATGCTATTATTTTGTAATGGTATACAAACAAGTGTTGGCAATTGACTAACAAACATGTAGTCTTCTAAAGATTTTTCTTTTTGTGTATAATAGAAAATTTGAAAAGCACTAATTTTAGCAGCAATTGTTTTAATAGCATTTTTTACTGCTGTAACTTGTGAATTAAGCATATTTTTGATTAATAAGGTAATGAAGATGGTAATTGTTCCAATTGGTAAGATAATTGATAAAATTAAGTCTAAGTTAACATTAAACTTTTGAGCAAATATTGATTTTAATAAAGTATAACCATTTTGAAATAAAATAACAGATAAAAATAAAGCAAAGTTTGGTGTTTTTCATCATTTATGCATAATTAATATTTTTGTTTTAATTTTTAAAATATATCAAAAGAAATAAGAAGTTAATATCAAGATAATACCATAAATTAATACAATGATAGTTGTTAGAAAATTCCTGAATTGTAAAATTAAAAAGGACATTTATATAAAAATTAAATTGTGTTAATTCTATAATTAAGAAAAGAAAGGAATTAGCACAATGTATAAATATCTGACTATTGAATCAATAATAGCAATAAAAGAATATAAAAGTTATGAATTTTCAATTCGTAAAATAGCAAAAGCTGTTGATTATAGTAAATCAACTGTACATAGAGTTTGCAGATTATTAAATCAAAACTTATTACCATTAGAAATATTGAATCAAATTCAAAAAAAGAAGCAAAATGCAGGTAGAAAATTAATAATTTTAACTTTAACAGAAATTAATACTATTAATTATTTGTTAATTACTAAAAATTATGCGCTTGATATAATTGCTAATTTTTTAAAGGAAAATAAAATAAAAATTATTTCAACAAAAACTTTATATAACATGTTTAAAACAAATCGAATGGGTTTTGATGAAAATAACTTATTGAGAAAAGGAAAAAATAAACCTCATAAACGAAAAGAAACTAGAGGACGAATTAATAATTGTAAATCTATTCATGAAAGAAATTTAATCATTCCTAATATTAAAAATATAAAAGAATTTGGTCATTTAGAGGGTGATACTATCATTGGTAAAGATCATAAAAGTTCTATTATTACTTTAGCTGATATATGATCAAAAACCACAATTCCTTTAGTTTCTAAAAATCATAAAGCAGAAAATATTACAAAAAGTATAATAAAATTTATTTCAAAGTTACAAAAAGGAACAGTTAAAACTATTACTTTTGATCGTGGTAAAGAATTTAGTAAATGAAAATTAATCGAAAAAATTTGCAATGTTAAGATTTATTTTGCAGATCCTGGCAAACCTTGTCAAAGAGGTTTAAATGAAAATAATAATGGTATTTTAAGAAGATATTTACCAAAATCTACAGATCTATCTTTATATAAACAAAAAGACTTAAATGCTATAGCATTTCAAATTAATTCTACACCCAGAAAATCACTATCTTATAAAAGCCCAATAGACTTAATACAATTATTTTAAAAACTGTCCCATTTGTCCCATTTATATTTACAATTCAGGTAATAAAAAACAAAAAAATCGTATTCGTACAATTAGTGCAAATAAAGGTAAAGATTTAGAAAAATCTACTAAAAGTAGAAATGTTTTAAAAGATAAAAAAATTACCTATATGAAAACTAAAAATGGTCAAAAAATTAAAAAACAAGAATTAATTGATAAAATTTATGAATTTCTTGATTTACAATTTATTTATAGTAAAAGTAGTTTAGTATTTATTGGTGATGGTGCACCTTGAATTAAAACTACTGCTAAAAAAGAAAATATTCCTTATGTAATTGATAGACATCATGCATTTAAAGCACTTAAAAAAGGATTTATTATTAATAGAAAAGTAGATAATAAAAAATTAACAAATGCATATGATTTATTTGTTAATGGTGAATATTATAAATTATTAGATTTTTTAAAAGAAAATAAAGTAAATGAAGAAATATATAAATATTTTAAAAATAATAAAGATGGTGTTATAAATCAAAAAGAAAATTGAAATCAAGGAGTTTGTGCTGAAAGTGATGTATCACATTTAGTTAAATCTTTAAAAGGATATGGTCCTAAAATTTATAATGATAAAGTACTTGATAATATGCTTATAATTAATTCAGCCAGAATTAATAAATTAAATCTTTTACTTTAATATTTTAAAACTTAATAAATCTAAACCTAAATAGTTAGGAATTTTTAAATTATTTTAATAAAAAATAAAACACTAAAATACTTTATTTATTAATTATAATATGATATAATTATATCAACAATTAATAATTTAAAGTTGTCTTTTATTTAAAGAAAATTAAATTATAACCATTAACTTTACTCACCCCAATTTTTAAAAAAAGAAAGTTATATAAATAAAAAAGTAAATTATAAATAAAAATAATATATAAAATTCTAGTAATACTATAATAATAAAAAAATATTAGATAATAGTAATAAAAAAAGAGTCTCAGACTCTTTTTTTATTATATTAACGTTTTGAAAACTGCGGTGCTTTTCTGGCTGCTTTTAAACCATATTTTTTACGTTCTTTTTTACGTGCATCACGAGTTAATAATCCAAATTGTCTTAATAATACTCGATAATCTTCTGACACCTTAACTAAAACATTAGATAAAGCTAAACGTGCTGCACCAGCTTGACCGGTTCTTCCGCCACCTTCAACTTTGATATTAATTTCAAAGTTTTCTAACGTATTAGTTACTTTTAAAGGTAATAACATATCTTGAACTAAGATTTCTTGTTCTAAATATTTTAAAGGCTCAAAACCATTAATTAATATTTTTGATTGACCAGTATTTTTTAAATGAACACGGGCAGTTGAGGTTTTACGTCCGCCTGAACTTGAATAAGTTACGAGTTTATTAGATGTTGTCATAAAAGTCTACTCCTCTTGGCCTAATATTAAAACTTCGGGGTTTTGGGCTTGATGTTGATGTTGATCATGGTTATAAACATGAAGATGTGTAAATTGCTTACGACCTAAGGTAGTATTTGGTAGCATACCTTTAATCGCTATCTCTACTAATTCAGAAGCATCTTTAGCAATCATACTTTGTGCATTACGTACACTTAATCCACCAGGATATTGTGAATGGTTATAATACTTCTTATCTTGTAATTTATTACCTGTTAATTTAATTTTGTTTGCATTAATAATAATGATATAATCTCCACAATCTAAATGTGGTGTAAATGAAGGTTTATTTTTACCACGCAATATCATTGCAACTTTAGTTGCAAGACGTCCTAAAATTAAACCACTGGCATCAATAACATATCACTTTTTTTCAATGTTACTGAAATTCATTGTTGTTTGACGCATTTTTTTCTCCTTACAGTGTAATTTTTACCGGGACTACATTGCTTAAAGCATTAATAATTATATAGAAACTTATTTAAAAAAACAAGTATTATCAAAGATTTAATAATTATTTTTACACAAAATTATCGATTACAAAATAAATAATTAAAAGTTATAACTAACTCTTATAAAAATATTTATTTTTTAAAAATATAGTATTATTTTCTAAAAAATAATTACATTAAACATTTTTTTATTATATATTATTTTTTTCAATTATAAACTTAAATTAAGACTTATTTAAAATACTTTTTAAATAAGTCTTAATTTAATTCTACAAAAATACAAATTAAAAAATATATACCAAAATATATCATTATTTAAACAATAAATTAAAAACTAAAAATAAATTAAAAGGAGAATAAATAACTATGAAAAATTTCCTGAATTGTAAATATAAATGGGACAAATGGGACAGTTTTTAAAATAATTGTATTAAGTCTATTGGGCTTTTATAAGATAGTGATTTTCTGGGTGTAAAATTAATTTGAAATGCTATAGCATTTAAGTCTTTTTGTTTATATAAAGATAGATCTGTAGATTTTGGTAAATATCTTCTTAAAATACCATTATTATTTTCATTTAAACCTCTTTGACAAGGTTTGCCAGGATCTGCAAAATAAATCTTAACATTGCAAATTTTTTCGATTAATTTTCATTTACTAAATTCTTTACCACGATCAAAAGTAATAGTTTTAACTGTTCCTTTTTGTAACTTTGAAATAAATTTTATTATACTTTTTGTAATATTTTCTCCTTTATGATTTTTAGAAACTAAAGGAATTGTGGTTTTTGATCATATATCAACTAAAGTAATAATAGAACTTTTATGATCTTTACCAATGATAGTATCACCCTCTAAATGACCAAATTCTTGTATATTTTTAATATTAGGAATGATTAAATTTCTTTCATGAATAGATTTACAATTATTAATTCGTCCTCTAGTTTCTTTTCGTTTATGAGGTTTATTTTTTTCTTTTCTCAATAAGTTATTTTCATCAAAACCCATTCGATTTGTTTTAAACATGTTATATAAAGTTTTTGTTGAAATACTTTTTATTTTATTTTCCTTTAAAAAATTAGCAATTATATCAAGCGCATAATTTTTAGTAATTAACAAATAATTAATAGTATTAATTTCTGTTAAAGTTAAAATTATTAATTTTCTACCTGCATTTTGCTTCTTTTTTTGAATTTGATTCAATATTTCTAATGGTAATAAGTTTTGATTTAATAATCTGCAAACTCTATGTACAGTTGATTTACTATAATCAACAGCTTTTGCTATTTTACGAATTGAAAATTCATAACTTTTATATTCTTTTATTGCTATTATTGATTCAATAGTCAGATACTTATACATTGTGCTAATTCCTTTCTTTTTTTAATTATAGAATTAACACAATTTAATTTTTATATAAATGTCCTTTTTAATTTTACAATTCAGGATATATAAAAATACATCTTATATTAATTAAGATAAAGAATCACCAAATAATCTCCGCATTTTAATATTAAGATTATTACATAAAGTTTTTAAATGGTAATGTTCACTGAAATGTATATTAATTAATTTATGTAAAGTGGTAACATCTGCCAATGGATCATGATGATCAAATTTAATTTGATTACTATGAGCAAGAGCACTTAAACGGTTATTAGGATAATCATATGTTCTTCTAAATAACTTAACTGAACAAATGTAAAAAAAATTAGGGGACTCTAAATCATAATGATTAATTAATGATCTTAAGATATTAATATTAAAGTTAGCATGATGAGCAATAACAACAGTATTTTCAGTAAAAAAAGTAACAATGTCTACTCATAATTCTTTAAAATTTGACATTAAAGATACACTTTCATTTGTAATTCCATGAACATGAGAAAAAGTAAATTCTTCGGGATGTGGTTTAATTAACGAACTATAAGTTTTGACAATTTTACCTCGTGTTACTTTTATCATAATTAATTGACAAGCACTTGTTTTATTCGAATTTGCAATTTCAAAATCAATAAAAACATAATTAGTATTATCAATCCCTCAATCATGAACACTAAATTTTTTCTTACTATTTAATTTTAATTGCTTTCTTTTTAATAACATTTTTTTAGCAAAAAGATTTTTACTATCTTTACTTTTATACTGTTTAAAAGGTGTAATTATTTCTTGTTTTCCTTCTATATTAACTTTTGATTCAGAATTATCATCTGTTTCAAAATCATCATTTGTCTTCTTGAATTTTACACTTTTAAAAAACATATTAATGGCAATAGCACCTTTCTATCTAAATTTTCATAAATTAATATTAGTTATTCCTTTGATAAATTATAACATTGATAAGTTAGAGTAACTATATTTTTACTTATAAAACTTCATTTTTTACAAAATTCATTTATTAATTATCATTCTTTAACAACTAACTTAATATAATTTATAAAAATAATATTATGAATAAAATATTATATTGTTGAAATAAAAAAGATTGCAACCGCAATCTTTTTTTAAATAAGAAAAATATTATAATGAAAATGAAGTTGAAGAATTATTTCTAGTAATTAACGGTTCACTATCATTTACTTCATTTTGAAAATTATTAATTTTTTTAACTTTTTAGCTATTTTAACTTGTTTATTAAGTTCTTTTTCTTCTAATCTTTGATTTTTTGCTTTTAAATTTTTTAGCTTATTTTCTGCTTCTTGCAGTTTATCTTCTCTTTTTTTAATTTTATCTTTACTTTTTACAATTTTATCACTAAGTGTTCCTAATAATGGACTATTTTTTTATTAAGTTTTCTTTGACGTTGCGCATCTTTAAGATTCATTCTTACTAGTTTATCTTTTTGCAGTTTAGTTATTACCTTATAAATCTTGACACTTATTGCAGCAGCAATTGCTCCTCCAATAACTATTGGTACAGCATAAAGTAAAAAGTCTAATCCTTCAAATAAATCACTAAAAAATGATTCTATCCCTTGTCAACCTTTTTCAAAAAAATTTCCTACGTCTTTTGTAAAATCCTCAAATCCTTTTGAAATATCTTCTCAAATGCCACTAATATCTGAACCAATATCATCTATACCTTTACCAATTT
This sequence comes from Spiroplasma endosymbiont of Aleiodes alternator, assembly GCF_964031135.1. NCBI lineage: Bacteria > Bacillati > Mycoplasmatota > Mollicutes > Entomoplasmatales > Spiroplasmataceae > Spiroplasma > Spiroplasma endosymbiont of Aleiodes alternator. Next base: position 1,135,942 of record NZ_OZ035008.1, on the reverse strand, counting down.
CTTCTAATCCTTTACCAATATCATTTCCAATTTCTTCTATACCTGAACCAATGTCTGATATAATTTCTTCCAGTCCTTTACCAATATCTGAACCAATATTATCTACACCCGATCCATATGATTTGAATTTATAATTTACAAATTTTGTAAAATTAATGAAGAAAGATGTTTAATAATTAAGTTTTTTATATAAATTTTGAAATACTTCTATTTTTAACATTGATTTCTTCTCATGATTTTTCATCATTAATATATTTTTTAAATAAAATTTCTGATCATAATGGTGTAAATGATGCAATTTGTTTTTCGGTAAAGTATGGAATTTGTGATCATTCAAATGCTTGAATTTGCTTTTCTGGAATGGCAACCCTTTTTAGGACTATTTTTTGGTAGACATTTGTTCTTCATACTTAACTGGAGTTAAGTACTTTAGAGTACTGTGAATTCTTATGTTGTTGTATCAGTTGATATAATCAAATAATTCTAATTTTAATTGGATTAATGATATAAAATTTTTTCATTAATAAATTCTGTCTTAAAAGTTTTAAAAGTCGCTTCAGCAACAGCATTGTCATAAGGACAACCTTTTTTGCTTAAAGAACGGGTAATGTTGAATGCTAATAAAAGTTTATCGATAGTTTTGTTATTAAATTCGTTACGACGATCAGTATGAAATATTTGCATATTTTTTAAACAGCGATTTGATTGCATAAATGTTTGGTATACCAATGATGCATCTTTTTTAGTACCTACACTATGTCCAATAATTTCGCGGTTAAATAGGTCAATTAACAAGCAAATATAGTTTCATTTGCCATTAACTTGAACATAAGTTAAATCACTAACAATAACTTCATTTTTAAGCCTATTATTAAAGTTTCTATTAACAAGATTGGTAATTTGATTATCATTAACTTTATTATGATTATTTTTGAATGATAATTTCGTGTATTTTGATATTAAATTATGTTCATTCATAATTTTTTTAATTTTTCTTCTTGATAAAGGAAAACCTTTATTTTCCATACTGACTTTTAATCTTCTAGTACCATAAACTTCTTTATTTTCTTTAAAAGCACTAATAACAGCTTGTTCATAAATATTATTTTGCATTTTATTTTCTTTTTTCTTTAAATTAAAATAATATGTTGATTTAGAAATTTTTAAAAAACGACACATTGTGCGAATTTTATATTTAGATTTATTTTCAACCATAATCTCTATTTTCTGCCTATTATTAGTGCTACTTTTTGTTAAATCTTCAATATGACTTTTTAAGTTTTTTAAATCATCTTCTTTATAAGCTAAATCCTTTTCATATTTACTATTTTCTAATTCTTCTTCTGATAAAATATCTTGATATCTTTGTTTATAATTACGTTGTTCCTCAACACTTTCATTTATGAAAAATGTGAATTCTTTTTTAAAAATTTCTAAATTTTCTTTAAATTTTCTAATCTTATTTTCAATATCGCTTATTGAAACATTTGTTGTCGCTATCTCTAGAATAATTTTAAACCTCTCTTTCTTTTCTTTCAAAAATAAAAAACCACTTGCTTTAAAACTAAAGCAATGGCCAAACACTTTTATTTTTGTAATTACATTTTATAGAAATTATAATTATAGTTAAGGAATATACTTATTTATACTATTGAATATAATAAAGAAATTTTTATCTTTGATTCTTATTATTTTTAATGTTAAAATTATTCAAATTAAATATGTAAAATGCCTTTTATATATAAAATTATTAACAAGCAAAGTACGAAAAATTTATAGATTACATTTTATAAATAAAATAATATAAAATAATATTAGAAGGATATGGACAAACAGATAGGGTTGATTTTTATGAACGCAAAAGAATTAATTGCAAGAGTATCAGATAAAACTAAATTTAATATTCAAGATATTGAAATAGTTTTTAATTGTGTAATTGAAGAAATTAAAAATATTAACCAACTAGGTAAAGTAATTACTATTCCTAATTTTGGTACTTTTAAAATCAAAAAAGTAAAACCCTGTTTACGACGAAATAGTAAAAATAATGGACAACACGTAGTTAGCAAATACAAATATATTAAATTTATACCTTATAAAAAATATAAAAAATATATTCGTTGTAAATCAAAACCAACAATACTAAATAATGTCGACTATTAAAATGTATGACCTAAAATGTGAGGAAAACCAATGAAACAAAGTAGTATTAATAGAATAAAATTAAGACAAAAAGTTAATATAAATTCAATTGAAATGTTTAAAGCATGCTTGCAATATAATTCACAATTTCAACCGAAAGTTAAAATTGAATTAGCAAAATGGCCAATGTATTTTGAATATTGAGAATACCTAGAAAAACATGAAAATATAATTTCTTTTTCAATTAAAACATCAATTGACAATTTAACATTATATGGTAATCTTTTAAAAAGTCCCCTTAAAAATGAAAATAATAATAAAACAATAATTCTATTACACGGAATAACTAATACAAGATTTTGAATATTTAAACAAGCTTTCATTTTTTTACGTGCTGGCTACAATGTTATTTGATATGATGCTCGTAACCATGGTGAAAGTGATGCATCACCAACAACTTTTGGTTTAAAAGAATCACAAGATTTACAAGACATTATTGAATACTGTTGTAAAACATATAAACAAGAAACTACTGCTTTAGGATTATATGGTTTTTCATTAGGTGGCGCAACAGTAGTAATGTGAAGCAATTTATATGCAAAACATAAAATTAATCAAAAAGTAAAATTCATTATTTCTGATTGTACATTTAGTCGCTTAGATCGTACCTATAGTGAAAAACTATACAATTATGCTTTCTTACCTACTAATTTAATGCTGAAATTAAGTCGTAAAAAAGCACAAAAAGCATTTGGTGTTGATGGTTTACAAGAAATACAACCAATTAAATATTTAAAACTAATACCTGATATGCCAATGTTATTTCTTCATGGTCAAAATGATCACTTTATTAACTACACTAATGCTAACGAATTATTTCAAGAAAAAATTCGCTATGAAATACCAAAAAAAAGTTCATTATACACTATCCTTGATGCTAACCACGGTCAAAGTTTTTTAATTGGTGATTTAGACCACACAGTTGTTAATGAATATAATTTAGTAACTGATAAGGGTATTAGTGACACTACTTTAGAATTTGTTCAAAAATGAATCAATACTTAAGATAAACACTATTAATTGTTTTTTTATTAAATATATATTATAATTAATGAGAGTGGAGCGATGATAAAAATGAAAATTAAAGTTATTATTATTGGTGCTGGTGCGACTGGGATGCGAGTTGCGAGTAAATTATTACGTAGTGAAAAAAATAGTGATAAAAACTTTGATATCCATGTTTATCAAGAAAAAAACTATATTTCACTTGGTGCTTGTGGTATTCCTTATTATATTGCTAATGAATTTAAAGATAAAAAACTTTTAAATGACCGTACAAAAAAAGATTTTTCAGAAAAAACTAATAATAAAAATAAAATTAAAATTCATTTAAATCAAAATGTTATTAAAGTCGATACAGCAAAACAAGAAATTCATGTCAAAAAAACAATAGACGATAAAACTAAAGCAAAAGTTGTATCTTATCATGCCTTAGTTATTGCAACAGGAGCCAAACCAAAAATTCCGCCACCTTTTAGTCATGGTATTTTACCACATAATGTTTATAATGTTTTTACTAAAGAAGATGCCATAAATCTAAAAAAAGCAATGAAAAATGCTAAAAAAATAGTTATTATTGGTGGTGGATTTATTGGCATGGAAATGGCAGAAGCGTGCTTAAAACAAAAAAAAGATGTCACAATCGTTGAAATGAAAGATCGATTAATGGCAGACGTTGTTGATAAAGAATTTAGTCAATTAATTTATGATGAACTAACCAAAAAAAATATTAATCATAAAACTAAATCAAAAAACAATGCCACTATTTTACTAAACTATCAAGTTGAAGAACTAATGATGACTCATAATAATGTTAATGATTTGCGTTTAAGAAGTGTAAATGATAAAAAAAACGGAAAAACAATACCTTGTGATTTAGTAATACTAGCAGTTGGTTTTGAACCAAATACGAATTTTTTACAAAATAGCAATATTGAATTAAACAAAAATAAAGCAATTATTATTAATGAATTCTGTCAAATTCCTTCTAAAGAAAATGTTACAAAAAAGTTTTCAAATATGTATAGTGGTGGTGATTGTGCACAAATATATAGTCAATTTGATAAATCATCAATATATGTTCCCTTGGCAACTAATGCTAATAAAATGGCACGTATTATTGCTGATAATATTAAAAACCCAGAACATAAATATCCAGGAACTTTAGGGTCAAGTATTTTACGTGTTGGTAATTTAGAAATAACAAAAACTGGTAGTTTTGATACGATTGATAAAAATAAAATTGGTAGTGTTTATATTAAAGATTATGATCTACCAAGATACTTAAAACAATCTCGTCCTTTATACTTAAAACTATTTTATGATAAAACAAATTTCCAATTACTGGCAGCACAAATGGCAGGTTATAATCATGCCACATTAAGAATTAATGCTCTTGCTACTGCCATTTGAAATAAAATGGACATCCGTGATTTACAAAATTTAGATTTAGTTTATTCACCTCCTTTTGCTCGTACTAGTGATATTATTCATATAGCAAGCAGAAAAGTAACATCATCATAACCTATAAAAAATAAAAAGAATGAAGTAGCAACTATGACAACTCTTAGTAATGACAATATTAACTTATTAAGAGACTTTGTTGGTATTTCACACTGATAAAGTCTAATCGGGATAATTGTCTTTTTTAGTATTATTCTAGCACTTTCTATTTTTATTAAAAAAACTAAACCTAAATTTCCAATTCGTATTTTTACTGGAATGGGATTAGGACTAATTTTTGGTATTACTATCCAAGCTATTACTGGTTTTAATAGTCATAACATTACTTATCCTAACTTACCTGGAACACCATTAAAACCTAATCCTGACTATATACCCTGAGTTGCAGAAATTGTACACTGAATTGAATTATTAAAAACTATTTTTATTATTGGTATTACTATGTTAACTATTCCATTAGTATTTTTAGCTATCGCTAGAATTACTAGTAAAAAAAATAGTAACTCAAAAACAATAACTAAAGTTTCAGGAGTTGGTATTACTATTTTATTAATAAATGTGGCTATCGCTTTTACTATTGCCTTTGGACTAGGAATTGCTTTTAAAATTGGGCAAGGTTTTAATTTAACTGATGGTGGTAATTACGATAAAACTACTGCCAAAACAATTCCCGAAATTATCATTAGTTACGTTCCTAGCAACTTAATTGGTGTTTTTACTCAAACATTAATTATTCCAATTATTGTACTTGGTGCTTTAATGAACTTGTCAAGAAAAGTAGACAATAAAAGTAACCTTTTATTAAATTTTATAAAATAGCGTTTGTAAGTGTTAAATTTATAGGTATGAAGTAATTATTTGTTGGTTTGGAATGAGCTAATCGATATTCGATTGGACTCATTCCTTTTAATTTTATTTGAGGTCGATAATTATTATAAAAGTAAATATATTTAGGTAAGTTGTCTTGTATTCATTCAATAGTTCTATTTTTTCTTGGAATTTGATATAGAAATTCTGTTTTCATTGTTCCAAATCAAGTTTCAGTAGCACCATTATCACAGGAATTACCTCTTCTAGACATTGAAATTTTTATTTTTAATTCATCACATAAAATTTTATAAGAAGGATTTCTATAGTGAAATCCTTGATCTGATTGTAAAATTCATGAAGTAGGTTTTTGAGCATTAACTCAAGCTTGGATAATGTTTTGGACAACAAATGTCATGTCTAAACTTGCACTTATTTTATAATCTAATATTTCATTATTATGAAAATCTTTAACAATTGATAAATAATATGTTTTACCATTAGTTAATAAATAAGTTATATCAGTACCTAATTTTTCATTTAAATTAGTAGTTGAAAAATCACGTTTTAATAAATTATCATATCTTAAACTTCCTGATTTAGTTCTATAATCAAATTTTTTTATGCGAACCTTAGCTTTTAAACTCATATTTTTCATATATCTATATACAATATGAAATTTTAATTTTAAATTATAAATTTTGTTAATTCATAAAGTTATCATTTTATAACCATAAATTTCTTGAAATTCATAAAAAATATTTTTAATTATATTAGCTAAAAATGTATCTCATTTATTAAATTCATTCATTCCATTCTTAATTCACTTATAATATCCTGATTTCGAAACATTTAATAATCAACATAAATAACTAATCTGATATTTTTTCTTCAATGAGAAAATCACAAAATATTTCTTCTTTTTTGTCGATTTTTCTAAATACTTTTTTATATCGTTCATTGCCTCAATATATTCAATTAATTCTTGTTTTGTCATTTCATTAAAATTTAAAGATTTGGGTCGACCTGTTCTTTTGGTTTTTTTAGCACGAATTCCATTGCCATATTCTAAACCTTTTTCACCTAATAATTTATATGCTTTAATTCATTCTTTTATTGATGATCGACCAATACCATACTCTAATGCGGTTTTATCAATTGTTTTAATTTTACTTATTTTTATTATTTTTAACTTTTCTTCTTTTGATAGTCATTTAGCCATAAAAAAATGAACACCTTCCTTAAAGTATTTTTAACACAAAGGTTACAATTCTGTGTCTACTTTATTCTAGATGTTCACTTACAAACAAGAATTAATCAAATTTTAGAAAATGGTCCAAATGCAAAAGAAGAAAGTATCAACGAAAATATTAATACTATCATTAATTATTTAAAAGTTGAAGAGAAAATTTATAATGCAGAAAAAAATGCAGGTTATATTATTGCTGGTACTCCTTTTTATATGTCAACTTACAGTGATATTACTAAGTTAATTTCTGCAGCATCAACGGCTATTAAAGATGAAGATGAAAGTAGAAAAATTAAGAAATTAAGAAATATTGAAAAAAGTATATTAGAAATAAGAAATAGAATTGAAGAAAATAATTCTGGCATTTGAAAAAACGCTAATAAATATAAAGAACCTAATAATCCTGACTTACAAACAAGAATTAATCAAATTTTAGAAAATCGTCCATTAACAAGACAACAAAATTTTATTGATGCAGCAAATCAAGAACATATTCCTAATAATAGTAATGGTTCAAATAGTTTTCATAATGTTATATAGTATGAACTTATATTAAGATCATTATTTATAGAGAACATGTAAAAGTTACCCCAAAGGGTAACTTTTACAATATTTTATTTTTTATTAAATCAATAGTATTTTCTACTTGTTTATTATTACTTTCTTTTTTGTCTTTTGTCTTAATAAATCGATAAGTACTAATGATTAAAAAACCTATATAAATTAAATAAGATATCGTTAATACTGATATTAGTAAAATATTGTCATAATAATTTTTAGTAAAAAATGAAAATATGTTACTAAAAATTAAAGGAATTATAGCTATTCATAAAATTAAATATTTCTTTTTGTTTTTACTAATTCCTAATCAGCCAATAGCTGTTATGATAACAGCTATCACAAAAGTAATACTAACTTTTTTTCAGAAATTTCATTTTTAATCATTTTTATTCTTCCTTTACTCATCTATAATTAACATTATATCATTTAATTTAATTGACATAGTAGTTGTAGAAAATTAATTGTTACTTTTGTTTTAAGGAAATTGATTAATAGATAATTAATTTATATTTTATTTTTTCAAAAATAAAAAAAATAATAAATGCTTTTATTGATATTTACCATCTAAAAAATAAATCTGTTATCAATTGATAACAGATTTTAAATTAATTATTAATTTTAAGCACGTCCATATGATTCAACAACTAATGCTTCATTAATATCAGTATTTAGTTCGTCACGTAGTGGATGACGTACATATGTACCAATAAATGTTTTTTTATTGAATTCAATAAATGGTAATGTTGAAGCATTAGCGCTTAATGCTTCAATAATTTTTGCATTTTTTTGTGCTTTTTCAGTAATAGTAATTTTATCTCCTATTTTAACACGATATGAAGGAATATTAACTTTTTTACCATTAACTAAAACATGACCATGATTTACTAATTGACGAGCACCTTTTCTTGTTAAAGATAAACCTAAACGAAAAACAATATTATCTAATCTTGATTCTAAGAATACCAACAAGTTAGTACCAGTAACACCATGAGTTTTTTTTGATTCATCAAATAAATTTTTCATTTGACGAGCATTTAAACCATAAGTGAAACGAATTTTTTGTTTTTCTTGTAATTGTAATCCATAGTTAGAAAGTTTAATTCTTTTTTGACCGTGTTGTCCAGGAGCGAATGTTCGCTTTTTTCCTTTTGCAAATTCTTTACCAGATTCAAGAATTGAGAAGTTTAATCTTCTTGATTTTCTAAAAACCGGACCAGTATATCTTGACATAATAAAAGCCTCCTTGGAATGTATACAAACACAAAGAGACTTTAATAAGTTCTCATTAAGATAGTTTACAATTCGCCAGAACAGCACTGGTTACTATTAAGATTAATAGAAAATTCTACTAATAAAAAGAATAATCTTTGAGGGTAAACTATTTGCAACTTAATAATACTTATTTGCTGCTTTCGTGAATGCTTGTTAATTATAGGATAAGTAATGTTATTTGTCAAATATTATTTTTCATTTTTGCAATTAAATTATAAAAATACTTTTTAAGTTTAAAGGTATAGTAAATAAAAATTTGCAAATTTAAAAATTAACATTATAATTATACTTATGTAGGGATATTAAGATAAATTATTTAAGTCAAATTCTATACAAAAGAGGTTACAGTTATGGAAAAAGAAATAGATGTTGCATATGTTTTATCGCCATTGGATACAGTCACTAATGTTAATGACAAAAGTGTCTTTTCAATAAAAACACATCTTGTCCTAATAAATAAAATACTTAAAAGTAAGTAATTACTGGTTTTAAATTAGTATTAATGATTACTAGTTAAAACAGTTGCTATTTTTAAGTGCAGCACTAATTCTTTAAATAATATTTATATCTTGTATAAAATATAATGAATTATAATCGAGAAGATTATTAACTAAAATTCAATTTTTATTTAATAAAAGTTTAAAAAGTACATGAATATTTTGCTTGTTTATGATAACATTACTAAAGAAATTAAAAATAAAATTTCTTATTTTTGATGTTATTAATTTTGATATGTAATATTTTATGAAATGGAGGTGAAATCAATGAAATATGACTATGAAATTATTGTAATTGGTGCGGGTCATGCTGGTGTTGAAGCGGCATTATCTTCTGCACGAGCAGGTCATAAAACTGCTATTATTACTCTTGATAAAACTAAAATTGCATTAATGCCATGTAATCCTTCTATTGGTGGACCCGCCAAAGGAGTTGTGGTTCGTGAAATTGATGCACTTGGTGGTGAAATGGCTAAAGCAGCAGATGCTACTGCTTTGCAAATGAAACTATTAAATCATTCACGTGGTCCAGCAGTTTGAGCTATTCGTGCTCAATCTGATAAAATTGCTTATTCACAATATATGCAAAATGCAATAAATAAACAAGAAAATTTAACAATTTTAGAAGTTATGGTACAATCATTAATAATTGAAGAAAACACTGCTAAGGGTGTTATTTTAGAGAATGGCGAAAAAATTACAAGTGAAATTGTGATTTTAACTACTGGTACTTATATGACAGCTTTAACTTTACAAGGTCATAATAAGAAATCAGAAGGACCAGATGGTCAAAGAACAAGTAATGGTATTTCTGAACAATTAAAAATTGTAGGCTTTAATATGATACGTTTAAAAACAGGAACACCACCTCGTATTAAAAAAAATAGTATTGATTTTGACAAAACTAATATTGAACTAGGTAGTGATTTACCTTTAGCATTTTCACATGAAATTAAAAATTTTTTACCATTAGCAAAACAATTACCTTGTTATTTACTTTATACAAATGATAAAACTCATACCATTATTAATAATAATTTAGATAAATCACCAATGTATAATGGTGAAGCACAAGGTACTGGACCACGTTATTGTCCAAGTATTGAGGATAAGGTAGTACGTTTTGCTGATAAGCCTCGTCATCAAATTTTCTTAGAGCCAGAATCACTTGTTTTGGATTCAATTTATGTCCAAGGTTTTTCAACATCATTGCCAATTGATGTGCAAGATAAAATGTTGAGAACGTTACCTGGTTTAGAAAATTGTGAAGTATTAAAATGAGCATATGCTATTGAATATGATGCTTTTGAACCAACACAATTATGACCAACATTGGAAACTAAATTAATTAAAAACTTATTTAGTGCTGGTCAAATTAATGGTACTAGTGGTTATGAAGAAGCAGCGTGTCAAGGTTTAATAGCCGGAATTAATGCCCATTTAAAAATAAAAAAAGAAAAACCATTAATTTTAAAGCGTGATGAAGCATATATCGGGGTTTTAATTGATGATTTAGTAACAAAAGGAACAGTTGAACCTTATCGTTTATTAACTTCTTTAGCTGAACATCGTTTATTATTACGAAATGATAATGCTCAAACAAGATTAATTAAGTATGGTTATCAAGTTGGCTTAGTTAGTGAACAACGTTGATCACAATTTAATTTTCAACAAACATTAATGTCCAATATTGTTGAAAAATTAAAAACTATTAAAGTTAGTCCCAATTCAGAAGTTGCTAAGTATATTATTAATAATAATTTAGGTCCAATTCCCGATAATCATATTATTGCTTATGAATTATTAAAACGCCCAGGTGTCAAATTATCAATGTTTACTTCACAGTTACCTTTAATAAATGATTTACAATATCATGAATTAATGGAATTAGAAATTACAATTAAATATTCAGGGTATATTAATCAGCAACTAAAAATGGCGCAACAAACTAATAGTTTAGAAAAAAAACAAATTCCTAGTGATATTGATTATGATTTAGTAGAAAGTATTACTGGTGAAGCTAGAGAAAAATTAAAGCGCGTTAGACCATTAACAATTGGTCATGCTACAAGAATTTCTGGTGTTAGTCCTGCTGATATTCAAGTTTTATTATTTTTTTTAAAACGCAAATATCCAAATTTAAATATTTAATTAATTAGCGATCTTAATTAAAAGATCGCTAATTTTATATATTAAATATTTTACTTGCATTTTAAAGTTCAAAGAAGATTTTGATTTATGATGATCAAAAGAAATTAAACAGTAATAAAAATTGTAAATATGACACAAATTTAAGAGGTGATAAATTTATGAATAATGAAAAACAAAAAGAGTATAAGAAAAAGTGATATCAAAAAAATAAAAAAAATACAAGAATATCAACAAAGACCTGAAGTGAAAGCAAAAATGAAAGAATATGCTCAAAGACCTGAAGTGAAGGCAAGAAAAAGAAAATATGATCAAGAGTGATATCAAAAAAATAAAGATAAAAAACGAGAATATGAGCAAAAACCTGAAGTAAAAGCAAAAAAGCAAAAATATGATCAAGAGTGATATCAAAAAAATAAAGAAAAAATGAAAGAATATGCTCAAAAGCCTGAAGTGAAGGCAAGAAAGCAAAAATATGAACAAAAATCTGAAGTAAAAGCAAAAAAACAAGAATATGCTCAAAAGCCAGAAGTGAAGGCAAGAAGGAGAAAATATGATCAAGAGTGATATCAAAAAAATAAAGATAAAAAACGAAAATATGATCAAAGTTTCAAAACCAAAGTAAGAAAAAAAAATATGCTCAAAAACCCGAAGTAAAAGCAAAAAAACAAGAATATGCTCAAAGGCCAGAAGTGAAGGCAAGAAAGCAAAAATATGAGCAAAAATCCGAGGTAAAAGCAAAAAGGAAAATATATAATCAAAAATCATATCAAAAAACTAAAAAAACAAAACAAGAATTACAATTTAATAATAATTATCAAAAAGAAGTAATGGTAAATGCAATCAACAAATTAGCTGATGAATATCCTCCTGCTGCACATGTTTTAAGTGAAAATCAAAAAATTTGAAAATCTTATTTATAAAATAAAAATAAATTAAAAAAATGAATTGATAAAAAATAAATCTAATTCTTTTTCATGTAAATCATATATAACAATTTTCTTTTCACTTAAAATAAAATTAAGTTGTGATATATAATTTTTATCAATTAATTTAATTAAAATACTATCAGTATCTTTATTATATTTAAATTGAAAATTATATAAACTTAAAAGTGATGATGCTACAAGATTATTGCTTGTTTTTAAAACAAAAATTTTACCAACCCCAAATTTATCAATTGGTCCAGTATAAATTAATTTACCATATTCAATAATAGTACAATTATCAATAATATCTTTTGTTTCATCAATCATATGAGTTGTTAATAAAATAGTTTTTCCTTCTTTTTTTAAATCTTGTAAAACAGAAGTAAAAAATTTTCTTGATTCTGAATCTAAATTAGCTCCTGGTTCATCTAAAATAACTAGGTTTGGATCATGTGCTAGGGCAACAATTAACATAATTCTATTTTTCATTCCTGAAGAAAATGAATTTAAAGATTTATTACGTGATTCTCATAAACCAAAATTTTTTAATAATCTTTCTAAATTTATTAGTAATTTACTTTCTGAAATTATTGTTGTTTTACCTAAAAATTTCAAAAAATTATAAGCACTTAATCCTTGAGGAAAATTTTCTATATTCAAAGAATAACCTAAACTATTTTTTGAAAAAGTTGTTCCCACTTTATAGCCATTAATGGTAATTAATCCTTCGTAATTACTTTTTGGAATAGCACCAATAATTGATTTTAACAGTACTGATTTACCACTTCCTGAACGGCCAACTAAAGCATGAATAGTTCCTTCAAATACAGTAAAGCTAATATTATTCATGTGAAATTTCTTAAATTTTTTACTATAGTTTTGAACATTAATTAAAATTTTATTTTTATCATTTGTTGACATAAATACTCTCCTAACTAACTTATCCAATATTCTTTTTTAAGAAAAAACAAAATGATAAGAAAAATAAAACAATACACAACACACCGTAAAATAAACTAACAATCAAATTATTTTGTATGCTTGTAGTATTATTAACATCAATTTTATATTCGCTATTTAAATGAAAAGTAAAATCAGGATAACTAAATAAAGTATTTTTTTGAACATTAAAATCAATACTTGATAAAGCTAATGGTTTAAATCAAAAATTACCATAACATCCCATATAATTTGTTCACATTTGGTTTCAGTGCTCAATAAAATTAAAATAGTTAATCAAAGTATATAAATTCATATTATTTTTAAATGCAATAAAATTTTCATCATTTAAAACTTTTTCTGATTTAACTTGATAATAAATTCATATTTGATTATAAATGTAATCTTCCACAGTTCTTAATAAAATATAAATTGGATTAAAAAAAAGATTATCATATTGGTTACGTAATGGACTGCTAAATTTAACATAATATCCACCATCTTTAAAAGCTCTTGTTCAATCATCACTAGTTAATGTTTTTTTATTACTACCTTCCTCAACATAAGATTTAGCAAGATCATATTCTAACAAATCAGGTATTTTTGATTTTTGTAAATAACAAAAATTATTAATTTCAAATTCATTATTATAATCTTCATATAATTGTAATAAATCTTTTTGAGTATCATTATTAGATTCTTGAATCTTTTGTTTTAATTCTTTTAAATTAATAAAGTATTTATTAAAAACTAAAACTATTTTAACTGTTTTGCCATTAAAATCATTATGTCCATTTCAAACATCAATTTTACCTTCCATTTCACCACTATTAAATGAACTATTTAAAAGAAATCCTTCTTTTTTATAAAAATCTTGTCTTTTACTAATAACTTCTTTTTTATTAATATCTTGTAATTCTTCAATTGTTAAACTATTATAAAAATCAGCAATATCTTTAGTTAAATTAGGATAACGAATTAATCCCATTTTATAATATTTATTAAATAACATTGCTTCTTTAATTTGTTTAACCAAATAAGGTCCAACATCTTCTTTAAAAGAAATTGGTAAATTTTCTGTTTTATTTAATATCAAAGAAGAAGGTAAACCACCCAAAAGGAATAAACTACAAAAAATAACAAATATTAAAAAAACCTTTTCTGATGAAAAAAACGCTAACATAGCTACCGATCCATTAGTTACTAAAATTGAGAAAAAAAGTAAAAAAAGAAATAATTTTAAAATAATTAAAATATAAAATTTAATATATATTATTTTTAGAATTACCCCTATGATGCCTCCAAAAACTAATAAAGTAATAATATTAGATACTATAAAAAATAATGAAGATAAAAATAACACGAAATATTGTGAAAGGATAATTACTTTTCTTGAATATGGCCTTGTTAGTATTAGAAGAAAAGAATTATCTTCAAATTGTGTACCAAATAACTTAATAGAATTCATTAAAGCAAAAATAAAAAGAAAAATGCTATACAAAATCATAATATAATATTGAAAAATAATGAAAAAAGTATTTGAACTTAATTTCAAAGTAAAAAAAACAATCGCTATTGTTAAAGATATAAATATTGATAAAATAAATAAAAAAACTGTAATAAAAGAATAATAAACCTTAATAAAAATAAACTCTAATAATTTACCTAAATTTGCTTTTTCAACCATACCTCTTTTAAATAACCTCTCAATGTCTTAGTTTATAATATTTTTATTTAAAAAAACAATTTTATTAATTTAGAAACAACAATATATACTAGCAATTATATAATCAATATTAAGCATAATATGAAACATTTCTTAGTAGAATTTTACTATGTTTTATATAATAAATCTTGTTTTAATAGTATTAAATACAGTAAATGTTAAATTTTAAAACTAGTTATTATTTTAAAAATAAAATAAGTAAAAACATAAAAAAACTTATAAAAAATCACTAAATATTATACTATTGGTGTTTATTATAAAACTTTAAAACATAATATAAAAAACAATTTTAGAATAATATAAAATGAAGTAAATATATAAAAAGATTTATTTAAGGAGGTATAAATTATGAAAAAATTATTAAGTATTTTGGGGGCAATAATTTTAAGTACTACTGCTACTACAAATATTATTGCTTGTGGTGGAAATAATGATGAACCAATACCAGAAGAGCATGGTAAAGAACAAAGTGATACTGATTTATTAAAAATAGCAGAAGAAAAAATTAATAGTTTATTTGGTGAACTAATAAAAGACAAAAAAAATATTTTAAGACCAGATAACTTTGGTAGTTCTGGACAAGAACTATTAACTGAAATTAATAAAATTCTTGATAACCAAGAAATTACTAATCAAGATTTAACTAAACATTTTTATGACATAATTAAAGAAAACATTAGTAATTTTGGTGCTGAACTACGTAAGGATTCTAACTTAAAGTTATTATTTTCTGGTATTAATATTAATGAAATTTTAAAGTTAAATACTGATAAATCAAAAATTACTAAAGCTGAATTTAATGAATGAAAAAATAATAATGCTTTTGGGATGGATGATTATAATAAAGAAAAGTATCACATTGAATCTTGAAATCTTTTAAAATCAAGTTTAAAATTTGATTTAAAATGAAAGGATTTTGATGGTAATACATTAGATCGTGAATTAAGTATAGATTTTTTTGATATAAACTTTATTAATCAAAATGCTAATACTGAAGGTGTAATTCAAAAAGTAGCAAGCAAAATTGAAGATAATTTAAAAGATTATACTGTCGAAACTACTTTAGATTTAAAATGAAATATTTCAAAATGATGAAATAGTAATGAGTTAAAAGAAAACATTTTAGAAAAGATAAAAACAAAATTGGGAGCTAAATTTATTGCTCGTGATCAAACGAAATTTCATAATTATCAATTGCCAAATAATAATAATTGAAGTGTTACTAAAGAAAAACAAAATGATTTTCAAAGTATGGCACAAAAAGTATTTTTAAATCAATCAGGTTCTGATGTTAAATCAATTTTTACTAATAAAGCTAATTCATATGCACAAACCTTTGAAAACAAATTTGAAAATTGAAAATATAGAAGCAAAATTACTTCAGATCTAGATAAAGTAAGTTTGTTCGGAGAATTTGAAATTAATAGTTGAACATATCATAATTTAACATTAAACTCTATTAAAATTCCTGTTGTCATCCGCGATACTATGTCAACACAAAATCGAATTAATAGTACTGCTGATAAATTAGCCAAATTTTGTTCTAAAGATGGTATTTGAAACAATCGCCTTACTATCAGTAAGTTTGAAGGTAACTTTACAATGAAAATGAATAAAAATGATTTTAAAGCTTACGAAAATAATAATTTTAGTGATACTTTAAGATATTTACAAGATAAAACTACTGATTTAGCAAAAAAGAATGGTTTTTTTCAAAATAATGATTCACTAGAATTAATTAATTGTCATGAATTAGGGCAAAAAGGTCTTAGATGACAAAACACGCAATTAAAATCTAAATTAAAAAATAATAAATATATTATAGATAATTTGTCTTTAGGTACCGTTGATATTTGAATGTATTTTAATGGTTATGTTTTATCTTTAGCGTATTCTTTTGCTCCAACTTATGCGGTAATAGAAGGTGATGATAATAATGTTTGAAACCCCTGAATTGTAAAATTAAAAAGGACATTTATATAAAAATTAAATTGTGTTAATTCTATAATTAAAAAAAGAAAGGAATTAGCACAATGTATAAGTATCTGACTATTGAATCAATAATAGCAATAAAAGAATATAAAAGTTATGAATTTTCAATTCGTAAAATAGCAAAAGCTGTTGATTATAGTAAATCAACTGTACATAGAGTTTGCAGATTATTAAATCAAAACTTATTACCATTAGAAATATTGAATCAAATTCAAAAAAAAGAAGCAAAATGCAGGTAGAAAATTAATAATTTTAACTTTAACAGAAATTAATACTATTAATTATTTGTTAATTACTAAAAATTATGCGCTTGATATAATTGCTAATTTTTTAAAGGAAAATAAAATAAAAAGTATTTCAACAAAAACTTTATATAACATGTTTAAAACAAATCGAATGGGTTTTGATGAAAATAACTTATTGAGAAAAGGAAAAAATAAACCTCATAAACGAAAAGAAACTAGAGGACGAATTAATAATTGTAAATCTATTCATGAAAGAAATTTAATCATTCCTAATATTAAAAATATACAAGAATTTGGTCATTTAGAGGGTGATACTATCATTGGTAAAGATCATAAAAGTTCTATTATTACTTTAGCTGATATATGATCAAAAACCACAATTCCTTTAGTTTCTAAAAATCATAAAGCAGAAAATATTACAAAAAGTATAATAAAATTTATTTCAAAGTTACAAAAAGGAACAGTTAAAACTATTACTTTTGATCCTGGTAAAGAATTTAGTAAATGAAAATTAATCGAAAAAATTTGCAATGTTAAGATTTATTTTGCAGATCCTGGCAAACCTTGTCAAAGAGGTTTAAATGAAAATAATAATGGTATTTTAAGAAGATATTTACCAAAATCTACAGATCTATCTTTATATAAACAAAAAGACTTAAATGCTATAGCATTTCAAATTAATTCTACACCCAGAAAATCACTATCTTATAAAAGCCCAATAGACTTAATACAATTATTTTAAAAACTGTCCCATTTGTCCCATTTATATTTACAATTCAGGTAAATTCATTCATTCCATTCTTAATTCACTTATAATATCCTGATGTTGAAACATTTAATAATCAACATAAATAACTAATCTGATATTTTTTCTTCAATGAGAAAATCACAAAATATTTCTTCTTTTTTGTCGATTTTTCTAAATACTTTTTTATATCGTTCATTGCCTCAATATATTCAATTAATTCTTGTTTTGTCATTTCATTAAAATTTAAAGATTTGGGTCGACCTGTTCTTTTGGTTTTTTTAGCACGAATTCCATTGCCATATTCTAAACCTTTTTCACCTAATAATTTATATGCTTTAATTCATTCTTTTATTGATGATCGACCAATACCATACTCTAATGCGGTTTTATCAATTGTTTTAATTTTACTTATTTTTATTATTTTTAACTTTTCTTCTTTTGATAGTCATTTAGCCATAAAAAAATGAACACCTTCCTTAAAGTATTTTTAACACAAAGGTTACAATTCTGTGTCTACTTTATTCTAGATGTTCAATGTTCAGTTCAGAATAGATTTACAATTATTAATTCGTCCTCTAGTTTCTTTTCGTTTATGAGGTTTATTTTTTCCTTTTCTCAATAAGTTATTTTCATCAAAACCCATTCGATTTGTTTTAAACATGTTATATAAAGTTTTTATTGAAATACTTTTTATTTTATTTTCCTTTAAAAAATTAGCAATTATATCAAGCGCATAATTTTTATTAATTAACAAATAATTAATAGTATTAATTTCTGTTAAAGTTAAAATTATTAATTTTCTACCTGCATTTTGCTTCTTTTTTTAAATTTGATTCAATATTTCTAATGGTAATAAGTTTTGATTTAATAATCTGCAAACTCTATGTACAGTTGATTTACTATAATCAACAGCTTTTGCTATTTTACGAATTGAAAATTCATAACTTTTATATTCTTTTATTGCTATTATTGATTCAATAGTCAGATACTTATACATTGTGCTAATTCCTTTCTTTTCTTAATTATAGAATTAACACAATTTAATTTTTATATAAATGTCCTTTTTAATTTTACAATTCAGGTGTTTAGGATTAGTTAAAGTTGAAGGATTATTTATTGCTTATAAGGGTCTTAAAGTTGAAGAAGAACTTGCGTTGGCACAAAATAGTATTAACACAATGGGTGCAAAGTTAATTAATCAATTTACTGTTCAATTACCAAACAACTATGGTCAAAGAACAATCCTTCATTTTCAAAAATATAAATTATGTGCTTTAAAATATCCAAGACCTTATCAACAAATTAAAAGTAAACCTTTGTAAATAATATTAATTAAAATTAGTGTTAAACTTAATTAGTAGGATAAAATATTAGTCTATTAATTTAGAAAGGTAATTATTATGGGCAAAATTATTGCAATTGCTAATCAAAAAGGTGGAGTTGGAAAAACAACTACTGCTACTAATCTTGCTGCAGGTTTAGGTATAAAAAATAAAAAAGTGTTACTTATTGATTTGGATCCACAAGGTAGTGCTACTATTTCAATGGGTTTTGCTGCTGATAAAGTTGAACAAGATATATATGATGTTTTAGTACATGATGTTCCATTGGAAAAAGTAATTAAAACTGAAGTTTGTCAAGGAGTAGATTTATTACCATCAACCATTTCTTTGGCGGGAGCCGAAATATTTTTATTAGAGCAATCTCGTAATAAAAGAAATATTTTATTAGAAAAATTAGAACCCGTAAAGGAAGTATATGATTTTATTATTATTGACTGTCCACCTAGTTTAGGATTAGTTAATCGTAATGCTTTAGCTTCAGCTAATTCAGTTATTATTCCATTGCAAGCTGAGTTTTATGCATTAGGTGGTTTGGTACAATTATTATCTACTATTCGTTTAGTACAACAATTATTTAATCCCAATTTAGAAATTGAAGGGATTTTATTAACTATGGTTAATATTAGAACAACTTCTTCTGTTGAAGTTATCAAAGAAATTCAAAAAAATTTTAGAGAAAAAGTTTATAAAAATTATATTCCAAGAAATGTAACTCTAAGTGAAGCACCAAGTCATGGTAAAAATATTTTTAGTTATCGGCCACGTTGCAGTGGTGCTATTGCTTATCAAAGTTTAGTGAATGAGGTGTTAAATAATGTCTAATGATAAAAAAAATCGTATTTCTGCTAAAGGCTTAGCATCAATTTTTGGTGAAGGTTTAAATGATTTGATAACTAACATTGAAAGTTCACCAGAAATTGCTAAAACTTTTTCACAAACTATTTCTCTTGCAAAAATTATTCCTAATCCATATCAACCGCGTATAGTATTTAATGAACAAGAAATTAAAGAACTAAGTGATTCAATTAAAATTCACGGTTTAATTCAACCAATTATTGTTAAAAAAACGATAACAGATGGTGTTTTTCAATTAGTTGCTGGTGAACGTAGAACTAAAGCTGCAAAATTAGCAGGTCTAACAGAGATCTCTGCAGTAACTATTGAAGTAACAGATCAACAATTAATGGAATTTGCTTTGATTGAAAATATTCAACGTGTTGATTTGAATGCTTTTGAAGAAGCACAGGCATATCAAACTTTAATTAGTAAAATGAAATGAACTCAAGAACAACTCTCACAAAAAGTTAATAAATCACGTAGTCACATTGCTAATACTTTACGAATTTTGCAATTGCCAGTAGAGATTTTACAAATGCTTCAACGCAATGAATTAACAATGGGTCATGTTAAACCGTTATTAAGTTTAGGCACTAATCTTAATTTAATGGTAACTATTGCTAAAAGGGCATATAGTGAACAATGGAGTGTTCGTAAGGTTGAAGATGTTATTAAGATGCAACAATTAAGTTTAAATCAAAAACAAAATGTTAATAAAAAGTCAGATCTTCATTTAGTAGCATTAGAAAATACTTTATCAAGAACTTTAGATACTAAAGTAAAAATCAATAAAAAACAACTAATCATCAATTATAGTAATCATAAAGAATTAAATCGAATTTTAGAATTTTTAAAATTAATATAAATTTAAAATGAGTATAAATGTTTTAAAACATTTATACTCATTTTTTATCTTGTAAATATTTCGGGACTTTCCAGCAATCTGTGTAACTTAGTGATTTTACAACTAAAATTTATTTAAAAAACACAGTTTTTAGGAAAGTCCCTTTGTATTTATAGGTATGAAGTAATTATTTGTTGGTTTGGAATGAGCTAATCGATATTCGATTGGACTCATTTCTTTTAATTTTATTTGAGGTCGATAATTATTATAAAAGTAAATATATTTAGGTAAGTTGTCTTGTATTCATTCAATAGTTCTATTTTTTCTTGGAATTTGATATAGAAATTCTGTTTTCATTGTTCCAAATCAAGTTTCAGTAGCACCATTATCACAGGAATTACCTCTTCTAGACATTGAAATTTTTATTTTTAATTCATCACATAAAATTTTATAAGAAGGATTTGTATAGTGAAATCCTTGATCTGATTGTAAAATTCATGAAGTAGGTTTTTGAGCATTAACTCAAGCTTGGATAATGTTTTGGACAACAAATGTCATGTCTAAACTTGCACTTATTTTATAATCTAATATTTCATTATTATGAAAATATTTAACAATTGATAAATAATATGTTTTACCATTAGTTAATAAATAAGTTATATCAGTACCTAATTTTTCATTTAAATTAGTAGTTGAAAAATCACGTTTTAATAAATTATCATATCTTAAACTTCCTGATTTAGTTCTATAATCAAATTTTTTTATGCGAATCTTAGCTTTTAAACTCATATTTTTCATATATCTATATACAATATGAAATTTTAATTTTAAATTATAAATTTTGTTAATTCATAAAGTTATCATTTTATAACCATAAATTTCTTGAAATTCATAAAAAATATTTTTAATTATATTAGCTAAAAATGTATCTCATTTATTAAATTCATTCATTCCATTCTTAATTCACTTATAATATCCTGATTTTGAAACATTTAATAATCAACATAAATAACTAATCTGATATTTTTTCTTCAATGAGAAAATCACAAAATATTTCTTCTTTTTTGTCGATTTTTCTAAATACTTTTTTATATCGTTCATTGCCTCAATATATTCAATTAATTCTTGTTTTGTCATTTCATTAAAATTTAAAGATTTGGGTCGACCTGTTCTTTTGGTTTTTTTAGCACGAATTCCATTGCCATATTCTAGACCTTTTTCACCTAATAATTTATATGCTTTAATTCATTCTTTTATTGATGATCGACCAATACCATACTCTAATGCGGTTTTATCAATTGTTTTAATTTTACTTATTTTTATTATTTTTAACTTTTCTTCTTTTGATAGTCATTTAGCCATAAAAAAATGAACACCTTCCTTAAAGTATTTTTAACACAAAGGTTACAATTCTGTGTCTACTTTATTCTAGATGTTCAAAATAATACAAAAAATTTTGGAACTTTAATTGTAAATTTAAATGATAATAAAACATCAATAGATGAAATAAGCGTACCTTATCAAAGACAAAGTATACCACAGAACTATTACCAACATATGAGCCTTGAGATGAATGAATAATTGAAAAAAACCTAAATTATCACGTTCAAATAGTACTGATAGTGCGATAAGTTTACTTTCTTCTGAATTTGAAGAAAATGATTATTCTATTATTGATATCGATAAAATATTAAGAGAACTTAATAGTTATAGTTTTCCACAGTATAGTGATTTAGAAAGCAGTACTGAATCATCTCGTCAACAATTTAATCATTGTCTTACTAGAACAGCATCTAGTGATAGTGGCATTTGTTCTGGTCAGATTACTCCTAAACCAGTTAGTACAAATCCTTTTGATGATGAAAGCGATGATGAAGAACTTGCTGGTAATACTATTAATGAATCTAATAATTTAGTAAATACTCTACCATTACCATCCAAATCAACTTCAAAATTAAATTTTTCTTAATTGATAATTAATTTTATATTTTTCTTTATAATTTATATGATACGATGTAATCATATAAGTAAAAGAAACAGGTGCATATTATATGTTAACTGCTGGTATCGTTGGTTTACCTAATGTAGGTAAATCAACATTATTTAAAGCCATTACCAATTCACAAGTATTAATTAAAAATTATCCTTTCGCTACTATAAAACCAAATATTGGTAGCGTTCCAGTCAATGATTCAAGAATTTTAAATTTAATAAAAATCTTTAATCCACAAAAAGTTGTACCAACAATTTTAGAATTACATGATATTGCCGGACTTGTCAAAGGTGCTAGTAAAGGTGAAGGATTAGGTAATCAATTTCTTGCTAATATTAGAACAGTTGATGCAATATGCGAAGTTATTCGTTGTTTTGATGATATTAATGTTAGTCATGTTGAAAATAAAATTGATCCAATTAATGATTTTGAAATTATTGAATTGGAATTAATGTTAGCTGATCAAGAAGTAATAAGTAAACGAAAAGAAAAAGTTCGTAAAAAATCGCAAATAACTAGAGATAAACAAGGTATTGCTGAGGTAGCTTTATTAGAAAAAATTAATAATGAATTAAACAATGGTGTTGCTATTCGTAATCAAAAGTTAAGTTTAGAAGAATTACTAATGATTAAACCTTATAATTTTTTAACTGCTAAACCAATAATTGTTATTGCTAATATTAATGAAAAAGATTTAATAACTAAAACCAATAAATATGTTGAACAATTACAACAATATATGAGCAAAAAAAATATTACTGTAATTGTTGTTTGTGCTAAGACAGAATGTGAACTTTCTGAATTAGAAGCAGAAGAAAAAAAAGAAATGTTTAAAGAGTTAAATATTTTTGAATCAGGAATTGATCAAATTGTATTAGCAACTTATAAACTATTAAATTTAGGTACTTATTTTACTGTTGGACCCAAAGAAGTTCATGCTTGAACTTTTATTAAAGGAATGAAAGCACCAGAGTGTGCTGGTATCATTCATACAGATTTCATGAAAGGTTTTATTAGACTTAAAGTTTATAATTATCAAGATATAGAATTATTGGGTAGTGAAAAAAATGTTCAGGAAAAGGGAAAAATGAGAGTTGAAGGTAAAAATTATATAGTTGAAGATGGTGATATTTGTCATTTCCTTTTTAATGTTTAGTTTTAAGATAATATTAATTATAAAAAGGTTATAGTTTTGTTATAATTAATTTGAAAATATACTAGCAAGAAAGGAAAAAATTATTATGTTAAAAAGTAATTTACAAAATCCTGATTCTGACATTCAAGAAAACAATTATGTTCCAAATAAAAAAACTAAAAAGTTTGATGTTCTTAATAAAATAAAAGTTTCAAGGGCTTTACTTTTTTGATCACCAATTGTGCAAATTATTCGTAGTATTGCTTTTTTAATACTATTAATAGTTAATGCATTTGTTGGGCAAAAAATGGGGTTTGAATTTAGTAAACTGCAATTAGCTTTATCATTATCATATGTTGGAATTGCAATTTTAGTCAGTATTATTTGTTTTATGATACCAGCAAAGAAACTTAAAAAGAAATCTTCATTTAGAATTACTGCTATTTCAACATTAATATTATCAACATTAATGTTAAGCGGTAGTCTAGTTTTTTGATCAATACCAGTATTACTATTTTTTTCATTAATATCATTAATTGTATGAATATGTGAAGTAATAGCAGCGATTATTTTAATTTTAGTAGTTGAAGAATTGCCTAATGAAAAATAAAGTAGGTGAAAATAATGAAAATTAAAGATTTAGATAATATTAAAAACAAAGAAACATATTTTATTCCATATGAACAAAAGACTAAAAATGCATATTTTGTTTATTTGGCAATATCAATAGTTCTTTTTTTATCAGTTTTTATTTTTTCTTTATTTGCTGCTATTAATGTATCAAAATATAAATTATATATTGTAAAACTTACTGATTTTAATTATCCTATTTTGAATTTATTTTATGTTCCAATTGTTTGTTTAATTGCAATTACTGTAAGTATGATTTTATTAATATTTGCTCCTAGAGTAAGTGTTGTCTCTTCAAAGTATAGCAGTAGAATGTTTTATACTGCTTTTTGATTATTAATTCTTAGTGTAATGTTAAGTTCAGAAGTACAATTAACTTATATCTCACAATCTGGAATATTATATAATGAAAATTATCATTGAATTAATCCAATTATTGCAAGAATATTTATTATTTTTAGTCTTTTTTTAATTTTGATTACACAACTATTTTTTTGAATTATGCGTAGAAAGTTTACATTTATGAACTCAGATTATGAAATTTATACTACTAGAAGTATGGAAAAAAAACAAAGACGAATTAGAAAACAAGAATTAAAAAAAATTAAAAAACAAGAAAAGGAATTTAGTAAAAAAACTTTGAATATTAAATATGGGGGGCAGATTTATGAGAATTCGTAATTGGTGGTTTATTAGTTTTTATTTATTATTAAGCACATTTATTATTTATGAATTATTTTTTTTAATTGCTTTTTCAAAAAATACAGCTTTAAAAGATTTATATTATTATGGTTTTGAAATTGCAGAACCTTCACCAAGTTTTAATCCTTCAAGTTATACTGCAATTTATTATTTACCAGTAATAGGTTTAGTTGTAAGTAGTTTCGGTTTGATTAGTTGTATTTTTACGGCAAGAGTTTTTCTTGAAAAATCTCCTCGTTTTAAATTTGTATTTTTAGTTGTAAACTTTATAATTTTTGTTGTTGGATTTTTGATAAGTTTTTCTGGTCAATTGCTTTATTGTGAATGAAGTAATGATAGTGCACAAATAATACCTAATAGAGGAGGAACGATTGAAGTACCAAGCTTTTATTATAGAAATTGAGTTTCTTCAACTATTGTTTGATCAATTTTTGGTTTTTATTTTGCATTACTTGTTGCAGCAGTTATTTTATTACTTAAATTAAATTTAATTAATGTTCAAACATATCACTTTTATCGTCAACGTATTGAAGCAGCAATTGATTTTGAACCAGAATTAAAACAACCATTACCAAGTTCTAATGAATTTGATCCAAATGATACACAGACTATTACAATTTTTCTTGATGAAGAAGTAAATGAAAAATTACAATCTAAAACTAATCGTAAAAAAATAATGAAATCCTCTAAAAATAATAATAAAAAATTAAATTCTAAAAAAAGACTAATAAAGCAGAAAAAAAGTTAATAAGATTAAAAAATCTTAAATTAAATAAAGATGGTGAAAATATGAAAATTCGTGTACGATATGCACCTAGTCCTACTGGGTATTTACATATTGGAGGTGCTAGAACAGCATTATTTAATTATTTATTTGCAAAAAATAACAAAGGAGATTTTATAGTTAGAATTGAAGATACTGATTTAGAACGTAATATTGAAGATGGAATTAGTTCACAATTAGATAATTTACGTTGAATGGGAATAATTCCTGATGAAACTATTGATTTACCAGGTAAATATGGTCCTTATAAACAAACTGAACGTTTATATATATATATTCAACATGCATTAATACTAATAAAAGAAAAAAAAGCATATTATTGTTTTTGTACACCTCAATATCTAGAAGAAATTCGTAAGAAACAAGCAGATAAAAATATTTTAGCTTTCCAGTATGATGGAACATGTTCAAAATTAGAGCAGTCTGTAATTGAAGAAAATTTACAAAATAAAATTTCATATGCTATTAGAGTTAAAATTCCCACTAATAAAAGTTATAAAATTAAAGATTTAGTTCGTGGTAATGTTGAATTTAATTCAGTAGACTTAGGAGATTATATTATTATTAAATCAAATGGAGTGGCTACTTATAATTTTGCTGTTGTTATTGATGATCATTTAATGGAAATAAGTCATGTTTTTCGTGGTGAAGAACATTTGTCAAATACACCAAAACAATTAGTTATTTATGAATATTTTAATTGGAAAATGCCAATTTTTGCCCACTTAACATTAATTGTTAATAATAAACGTAAAAAATTATCAAAACGTGATGGTAGCATTATCCAATTTATTCATCAATATCGTAAAGAAGGATATTTGCCAGAAGCAATTTTTAATTTTATTGCTTTATTAGGATGAAGTTCGCATGAAGAAAAAGAAATTTATACTAAAGAACAATTAATTAAATTATTTACCCCAAAATATTTAAGTAAAGCACCAAGTATGTTTGATCCAGAAAAATTAGTGTGAATGAATAATTATTATATTAAAAGATTAAATGTTGAACAATACTTAGCTTTAGTTACACCTTTTATTAAAGAAAAATATAATTGAAATAGCAAAACTATTGAATGATGAAAAGAAGTATTATTAATTTATCAATCAGAGTTAGAATATGGTAGTCAAATTAATGAATTGATAAGTTTATTTTTTAAAAATAATTTTAAGGTAGATATAGAAGCAAAGACTTTTTTGAATGATAATGAATGTAACTTAGTTTGTACAGCATTTATTAAAAAGATTATTGATTGTAAAAATTGAACTAGTGATAATATTAAAAACATTATTAATGAAGTTAAAAAAGAAACTAATGTTAACGGTAAATTATTATTTATGCCAATTAGAATTATTACAACAGGACAAATGCATGGACCTGATTTAGTTAGCACCATTAAACTATTAGGTTATGATACCATTATTAATAATGTGAAATTAAATTTTAAATATTAAAGAAAAATAAATATTATTACTTATACTAGAAAATATAATATTTGCTTTTGTTATAAATAAAAATTATAAAATTGTTCTTTTTACTCAAAATAATTACTAAAATAGAAGAAAAATTTTATATTATGTTACTATTAAAATAAAAAAATAATAATACCTAAAATTTATAAGATATTAATGAGAGGTTAAAATTTATGTCAAGCAATAATTATAAAGTAACTTTTATTCGTGACGCTATACACAAAAATATTAATATCAGCGAACCCGTTATTCAGGCGTTAATATCTTGTAAAGAATTTCAAAGATTAAGATGAATTAATCAACTTGGTGGTGTGCAAATTGCTTTTCCTAATGCAACTCATACTAGATATGTTCATAGTATCGGTGTTTACCATATATTAAATCGTGTTCTTAGTGAAGTTGAAGGTTCTTCTTTATTAACTAAAGAGGAAAAAACAAACATTAAAATTGCTGGTTTATTACATGATTTAGGACACGGTCCTTTTTCACACACTTTTGAAAAAATCATAAACCTTAATGTTAATAAAAAAGAAAATTTTACTCATGAAGATTATACTTGTGCTATTATTAATGATAATAGTACTGAAATTAACATGATTTTAAAACAATTTAATATTAATGCTATTATTGGTATCCTTAAGAAGGATTATAAAAATTATCCTAAATATCAAATTCAATTGGTATCATCGCAATTAGATTGTGATCGTATTGATTATTTAATGCGTGATGGATATTTTACAGGAGTTGGTTATGGAAGTATTGATATTGATTGAATTATTACGAATATGATAATTGATATTAAAGAGGGTTTAGTTTTTTCATACAAGGCAATTTCTGCTATTGAAAATTATTTAATCACAAGGTTCCATATGTATTCTCAAGTTTATTATCCTGAATTGTAAAATTAAAAAGGACATTTATATAAAAATTAAATTGTGTTAATTCTATAATTAAGAAAAGAAAGGAATTAGCACAATGTATAAGTATCTGACTATTGAATCAATAATAGCAATAAAAGAATATAAAAGTTATGAATTTTCAATTCGTAAAATAGCAAAAGCTGTTGATTATAGTAAATCAACTGTACATAGAGTTTGCAGATTATTAAATCAAAACTTATTACCATTAGAAATATTGAATCAAATTCAAAAAAGAAGCAAAATGCAGGTAGAAAATTAATAATTTTAACTTTAACAGAAATTAATACTATAATTATGGGACTTTCCAGCAATCTGTGTAACTTAGTGATTTTACAACTAAAATTTATTTAAAAAACACATTTTTTAGGAAAGTCCCTTAATTTTGTTAATTACTAAAAATTATGCGCTTGATATAATTGCTAATTTTTTAAAGGAAAATAAAATAAAAAGTATTTCAACAAAAACTTTATATAACATGTTTAAAACAAATCGAATGGGTTTTGATGAAAATAACTTATTGAGAAAAGGAAAAAATAAACCTCATAAACGAAAAGAAACTAGAGGACGAATTAATAATTGTAAATCTATTCATGAAAGAAATTTAATCATTCCTAATATTAAAAATATACAAGAATTTGGTCATTTAGAGGGTGATACTATCATTGGTAAAGATCATAAAAGTTCTATTATTACTTTAGCTGATATATGATCAAAAACCACAATTCCTTTAGTTTCTAAAAATCATAAAGCAGAAAATATTACAAAAAGTATAATAAAATTTATTTCAAAGTTACAAAAAGGAACAGTTAAAACTATTACTTTTGATCGTGGTAAAGAATTTAGTAAATGAAAATTAATCGAAAAAATTTGCAATGTTAAGATTTATTTTGCAGATCCTGGCAAACCTTGTCAAAGAGGTTTAAATGAAAATAATAATGGTATTTTAAGAAGATATTTACCAAAATCTACAGATCTATCTTTATATAAACAAAAAGACTTAAATGCTATAGCATTTCAAATTAATTCTACACCCAGAAAATCACTATCTTATAAAAGCCCAATAGACTTAATACAATTATTTTAAAAACTGTCCCATTTGTCCCATTTATATTTACAATTCAGAATTTTAAAAAAGATCCAATTATTATTAAAACAAAAAACGAAGAATATATTACTTTAGAAAAAATCTCACAAATTTTGCAAGATCCAATTAAAGCACCAAATACAATTTATTTTTTAAAAAAGAAATAGAAATTTAAAAGTATTATAAAATGAGGTAATTATGAAAATTTTAAAATCAATTAATAAAATTTTTGAGTATCCAAATATTTTAGATTTAACCCCAGGAGATTTTTACTTAAATTCACATGAGTATCATTTAGCAACGCAAGAAGTAATAGTGATATTGGGTGTATTAATTAATAAAGAAAAAATTGAAAATGCTATTAAAACTTTAAATTTTACTTGAATAAATTTTAAAGAAAAAGTAATTGTTTATTTTTCTATTTTTGCCTACCTTATAATAGGTAATGAATATAATGATTTAAAATCAGTTAAAATAAAACAAATTAAATTTAAAGATAATACGTTAAAAATTAAATTTAAAGAAACATTACTTACAATGATTAATAAGTTTCCAAGAACTTTGCATTTAACTAATGTTTTGGGTAATGATAATGATCGCGCTAATATGTATGCAGTTAACGCTATTTTAAATATTAAAAAAGGGATTGGATATGATAATTTTCATATTACTCTTTTTTCAGTATATCAATCGTTAGAATTAAAATTAAAGCATTGTTTAAAAAAATATATTCAAGTTGAACCTTCAGCTAGTAAGAAAAAATTTAATTTTCATAATTTAATACGATTGATTAAATTAATTAATACTACAAGAGTTGAAAGCGAGGAAATGAGTAAAATATTATTAAACTTAAGAGAACGTTTGCGTTATTTTGAACAAATTAATCCTGGCGGTCAAGCAGCAAGATATGAAGCTGAGAAAAATCATAATTATTTTCATAATTTAAATTCGTATATAATTAATGAACAAGAATTACTAAGTAATTTTGTCAAGGCTTTAAGTTTATTACAAGAATTATATTTAAAATTAATAGAATTATATAAAGATGATAATACTAAAGTTAAAATGCAAAAAAAAATTGATTTAGAATTAGTTAAAGTTTCAGGAATTAAAATCGAAGATGATCCAAAAAAAATTAATGATAAATTAAGAAATGTGCTTGATAATCAAATTTTTGGTAACTATCAAGAATTAATTGATTTAAATTACAATGATGTTGCTATTTTGGAATTTTTAATCAGAATTGGATTTATACAGTATGTTAATGATACAATTGAACAACTTTTATAAAAAAGTATTTATTTTTACTTTTTTATATGATATAAATTAAATTTATGAGTATAATATTTTAGATATTGAAAGGGGTCTGAACTGTGGACAGTTATGTTATTAATGAACTCACTACTATTATTC
Source organism: Spiroplasma endosymbiont of Aleiodes alternator (assembly GCF_964031135.1). Classification (NCBI taxonomy): domain Bacteria; kingdom Bacillati; phylum Mycoplasmatota; class Mollicutes; order Entomoplasmatales; family Spiroplasmataceae; genus Spiroplasma; species Spiroplasma endosymbiont of Aleiodes alternator. Next base: position 1,105,010 of record NZ_OZ035008.1, on the reverse strand, counting down.
TTGATGCAGTAGCATTTGCAAATTATGAAATAGAATTGAATCAGGTTGTTATTGAAATTAATAAAAATAATGACTTAGGTGATTATTCTACATCAATAGCAATGATATTAGCAAAAAAATATAAACAAAAACCATTAGACATTGCTAAAATTATAGTTAAAAATATTCATCAGAAACACCCATTAATTAAAAAAATTGATTATATTACTCCTGGTTTTATTAATATTAATATTAATGTTGAAGTATTTAGTTTGTTATTAATGAAAATTATTAATGAGAAATCATTATATGGTCAATCTAATAAAAAAAATATTACTTATAATATTGAATTTATTAGTGCTAATCCAACCGGACTTTTACATTTAGGACATGCAAGAAATGCGGTTATTGGTGATAGTTTAGCTAATATATTAGAACATAGAGGATATAATATAGTTAGAGAATACTATATTAATGATGCTGGTAATCAAATTAATGTTTTGGCCAATTCAATTTTCATAAATTATCAAAATCTTTGTGGCAATGCTGTTGAATTACCAAAAGAAAGTTATCGTGGTTCTGAAATTTTAGCTGCTGCAGAATCATTTTTGAAATTAAATGGTAATAAATTTGCAAATAAACCTTTTGATGAAACTTCTTCTTTAATTTTTAAAGAATTTGGTATTAATTATATGCTTTCAGAAATTAAAAAAGATTTAAAAAAATTTAAAGTTAAAATTAATATTTGATTTTCTGAATCATTTTTATATAAAGAAAATATTATTTCTAATTTAATCAAACAATTTGAAATGCAAGGCAATACTTATCAACTTGATGGTGCTATTTTTTTAAAAACTACTTTATTTGAAGATGATAAAGATCGTATAATTGTTAAGAAAGACAAAACTTATACATATATGCTTCCTGACTTAGCTTATCATCATATTAAATTTCAACGTAGTGATATGTTAATTAATATTTGAGGAGCAGATCATTATGGCTATATTCCACGAATTAAAGCGGGATTATATATGCTTAATAATGATGCCACTAAACTTGATATTTTATGTATGCAAATGGTAAAGGTTATTGATAATGGTAAAGAACAAAAAATGTCAAAAAGAGCAGGAACATCAATAACTTTAAGACATATGATAGATTTAATTGGAAAGGATGCTTTACGTTATTTTTTAGTATCAAGATCAGTTGAATCACATCTTGATATTGATTTAGCACTTGCTAAACAACAATCTAACGAAAATCCTGTTTATTATGCTCAATATGTTCATGCGCGTATAAATCAAATTATAGAGAATTATCCAAAATTTGAAATTGCAAATAGTATTAATTTATTAACAGAACAAAAGGAAAAAGAATTATTGATTACATTAGATGAATATATAATTATTTTGCAAAAAATTGAAAAACAGCATCAACCACATTTGCTTACAAATTATATTCAAAAATTAGCTAAGTTATTTCATTCTTATTATAATAAACATAAAGTTATTAGTGAAGATCAACAATTAACAATTCAACGATTAACATTAGTTTTAGCAATAAAACAAATAATGGCAAATGCTTTAAATTTAATTGGTGTGGATGCGCCTAAAAAGATGTAAAAAATATATTTTTTATTATTTATAATATACAATTTAGAAGGTGATTAAGAAATGAAAAACAAACAAACATTAGTAGAAGTAGCATATAGTTTTTTATGCAAAAAGAAAAAAAGCAGTTTTAATGAAATTTGAACACATGTTAAAAAACAATGTAATATTTCTAAAGAAGATGAAGAAAAAATTGCTGGTGAACTTTATACTGGAATTATTTTAAATACCAATTTTTTCTTAAAAAATGATAAACTTTGATATCCACGTAATGAAGTCTCATTAGAGGAAATTAAAGAACATATGACAAGAGTAGAAATTCCAAATAATACAAAAGAAGAAATTGATAGTACTAAAACAGTTACAGATAATGATGAAACTATAGATTTAAGTGAAGACGTAGAAGATGAAGATGATGATTTAAATACCATTAGTATTCAACCATTAGAAGATAGTTATGATGATGAATAATAATGATATTATTAATTAATATTTAGGAGAAAACTAATGAATTCAAAGTATATATTTATTACTGGTGGTGTTGTATCATCTTTAGGTAAAGGAATTACAGCAGCATCGCTTGGGCGTATATTAAAGCAAAAAAATATTAAGATTTTTATGCAAAAATTTGACCCTTATATTAATGTTGACCCAGGTACTATGAATCCTTATCAACATGGTGAAGTATATGTAACTAGTGATGGTGCTGAAACTGATTTAGATTTAGGTCATTATGAACGTTTTATTGATGAAAATCTGACTAGAGACTCCAATATTACTGCCGGAAAAGTATACCAAACTGTTTTAAAAAAGGAACGCGATGGTTTTTATGAAGGGAAAACTGTACAAGTTGTACCACATGTTACTGATGAAATTAAAAAACATATTTTTAATTCCGCAATTAATAGTAAGGCTGATGTTATTATTACCGAAATTGGTGGAACAGTTGGTGATATTGAATCATTAGCTTTTATTGAAGCCATTAGACAAGTTAAAAACGAAAAAGGTCATGAAAATGTTATTGTTATTCATACTACATTAATTCCTTATTTACATTCGGTTGGTGAATTTAAAACGAAACCCAGTCAACATTCAGTAAAAGAAATATTATCATTAGGTATTCAACCTGATATTTTGGTTTGTCGTAGTGAAACTATGCCACCCGATCATATTTTTGATAAATTATCTTTATTTTGTAATATTAAACGCAGGCATGTTTTAGCAATTCCTGATTGTGATAATATTTATAAAGTGCCATTATCTTTAGAACAACAAAAAATTGATGAAGTAGTTTCAGAATTATTAAAATTAAATAAAACTAAACCAGATATGTCAGAATGACATACAATTGTTAAAAAGTTAGATAATATTAATCAAGAGGTTACTGTTGGTATTGTGGCAAAATATTCGAATTTAAGTGATGCTTACTTATCAGTAATTGAATCATTGAAAATTGCAGGTTATAGTCTTAATACTAAAGTTAATTATAAAATTATTAACGCTGAAAGTTTAGATAGTAAAAACATTAATTCTATGCTTTCTCCTTTCCAAGCAATAATTGTTCCTGGTGGCTTTGGTAATCGTGGTGTTGAAGGCAAAATCAATGCAATTAATTATACTCGAGTTAATAAAGTTCCTTTCTTGGGATTATGTTTAGGAATGCAGTTAGCTTGTATTGAATATGCTCGTAATGTATGTAATTTACAAGATGCTAATTCTACTGAATTTAATGAAAAAACTAAAAATCCTATTTTTGATTTATTACGTGGCAAAAATAAAAATGATCAAATCGGGGGAACTTTAAGATTGGGTAATTATCCAACCACTTTAATTAATGATTCATTAGCAAAATATCTTTATAAACAAACTATTATTATTGAACGTCATCGTCATCGTTATGAATTTAATAATAGTTATAAAACATTACTTGCAAAAAATGGATTAATTTTTAGTGGTATATATAATAAAGAAGATTTGGTAGAAGTGATTGAGTTGCCAAAAGAAGTACATCCATTCTTTATTGCAAGTCAGTTTCATCCTGAGTTCACATCAAGAATTAATAAACCAAATCCTTTATTTTTAGGATTAATTAAAAGTATTATTAAAAAATAATGATAAAGTAAGAAAATTTAATTTTAAAATTGTTATAATTTTTATGAATTGTATATTCTCAAAATATATATGCAACTAGATTTTTTATGAAAAAATATAATATAAGGTTATAATATTTTAAGAAAGAAGGAAAAGAAATGAATAAATTTGTTAGTGCAAAAAATATGATTGATAAAGCAAAAGCAGGTAAATATGCCGTTGCTCACTTTAATATTAATAATTTAGAATGAACAAGATCTATTCTTGAAGTTGCACAAGAAACTAAATCATCTGTTATTTTAGGTGTTTCAGAAGGTGCTATTAAATACATGGGTGGATTTAACACAGTTGCTAGTATGACTTTAGCGTTATTGAATGATTTAAATATTACTATTCCAGTTACATTACATTTAGATCATGGTCAATCAGTAGATTCTTGTAAGAAAGCATTAGATGCTGGTTTTAGTTCTGTTATGTTTGATGGTTCTCATTTAGATTTTAATGAAAATATAAAAGGTACCAAAGAAGTAGTTGCTTATGCTAAGAAAAAAAATGCATCTGTTGAAGCAGAAGCAGGTACTATTGGTGGTGAAGAAGATGGAGTTATTGGTAGTGGTGAGATTGCTAGTGAGGAAGATTGTAAATCATTAGCAGCTTTAGGAATTGACTTTTTAGCAGCCGGAATAAATAATATTCATGGAAAGTATCCTAAAAATTGAGATGGTTTAAATTTTGATGTGTTAAAAAATTTATCAGTAGCTTCAAATAAGCCAATGGTATTACATGGTGGTTCTGGAATTCCAAAAGATCAGGTTAAAAAAGCTATTAATTTAGGAATTAGTAAAATTAATGTTAATACTGAATTACAAGAAGTGTTCGCCGCAGCTATTGAAAAATATGTTACGGAAGGAAAACTTAATGAAGATAAAGGGTTTGATCCTAGAAAAATTTTTAAGCCAGGAATGGAAGCAATTAAACTTAAAGCTAAAGAATTATTAACAGAATTTGGTTCATTAGGAAAATCTTAAAAAAATGGTCATATTAATAATAATATGACCATTTTTAAATAATTTTCCTTAAATTAAGATAAATTTCAAATATGAAAATTACTTTTTTTATCAATAACTTGTGATATTTTTTCATTACTTAAAATATCAATTATTACTTCAGCCTTAATAGCAACTTTCGCGTCTAACATATGACCACCAATTACGTTAAAATTATCATCACCAAAAGTAGTATGGCAATGAATAATTGGTTTATTTCTATCTTTTTCATCTCAAATGATTGTTCCAATTGTTGATAACAATTCATATTGTTCAAGAAAAGTTTTTTTACATAATCAGTACTTTTTTTAGGAATATGAACATCTAGAATAAAGTAGACACAGAATTGTAACCTTTGTGTTAAAAATACTTTAAGGAAGGTGTTCATTTTTTTATGGCTAAATGACTATCAAAAGAAGAAAAGTTAAAAATAATAAAAATAAGTAAAATTAAAACAATTGATAAAACCGCATTAGAGTATGGTATTGGTCGATCATCAATAAAAGAATGAATTAAAGCATATAAATTATTAGGTGAAAAAGGTTTAGAATATGGCAATGGAATTCGTGCTAAAAAAACCAAAAGAACAGGTCGACCCAAATCTTTAAATTTTAATGAAATGACAAAACAAGAATTAATTGAATATATTGAGGCAATGAACGATATAAAAAAGTATTTAGAAAAATCGACAAAAAAGAAGAAATATTTTGTGATTTTCTCATTGAAGAAAAAATATCAGATTAGTTATTTATGTTGATTATTAAATGTTTCAAAATCAGGATATTATAAGTGAATTAAGAATGGAATGAATGAATTTAATAAATGAGATACATTTTTAGCTAATATAATTAAAAATATTTTTTATGAATTTCAAGAAATTTATGGTTATAAAATGATAACTTTATGAATTAACAAAATTTATAATTTAAAATTAAAATTTCATATTGTATATAGATATATGAAAAATATGAGTTTAAAAGCTAAGGTTCGCATAAAAAAATTTGATTATAGAACTAAATCAGGAAGTTTAAGATATGATAATTTATTAAAACGTGATTTTTCAACTACTAATTTAAATGAAAAATTAGGTACTGATATAACTTATTTATTAACTAATGGTAAAACATATTATTTATCAATTGTTAAAGATTTTCATAATAATGAAATATTAGATTATAAAATAAGTGCAAGTTTAGACATGACATTTGTTGTCCAAAACATTATCCAAGCTTGAGTTAATGCTCAAAAACCTACTTCATGAATTTTACAATCAGATCAAGGATTTCACTATACAAATCCTTCTTATAAAATTTTATGTGATGAATTAAAAATAAAAATTTCAATGTCTAGAAGAGGTAATTCCTGTGATAATGGTGCTACTGAAACTTGATTTGGAACAATGAAAACAGAATTTCTATATCAAATTCCAAGAAAAAATAGAACTATTGAATGAATACAAGACAACTTACCTAAATATATTTACTTTTATAATAATTATCGACCTCAAATAAAATTAAAAGGAATGAGTCCAATCGAATATCGATTAGCTCATTCCAAACCAACAAATAATTAGTTCATACCTATAAATTTAACACTTACAAACGCTATTTTATAAAATTTAATAAAAGGTTACTTTTATTGTCCACTTTTCTTGACAAGTTCATCTTGATGAAATCATTAAACAAAACAAAGATGTAACTGCTAATGACGTTGAAATTAAAAACTTCAAAGCAGCATCTGAAGGAACTGCTGATTCAGCAGAACTACATGCTAAAGCTGACAGTAAATATACAGGAAAAGTAAATATTATAATTACAAAAGTTGATACTGAAGAATAAAGATTAGAAAAAATTATTAAAAAAATTAAAGTTGCTAATGATAAAGAAAGATATGGCAAGGAATATGTTGAAGCATACAAGGAATATTTTGCATTTCTTGAAAAATCTATGGAAGCAAAATTTAAAATAGATCCTTGAGTTACAGATCAAGAACCGACAGATTCAAATAAAAAATTAACATTTGATAAATTAGAAAATTATATAAGAAGTATTAGAACATCACACTATAAACTAGGTTTAGTAGAACAACGTATTTCTATCAGTGGTGATCAACTGAACAAAATATTAATTGATAATGAAAATAAAACAATAAAATTTGATATTTTTTTATTCTGAATGTATAAAACTGAAGATGGAAAATTTGTAAAAGATTCTAATTTTTCCATATCAGCAACTATTAAATACCAAGTAAAATAAATTTAAAATATACTAAAAATAACCAAATATTTGGTTATTTTTTATTAATATAACAAATCAATAAATACAAAAGTGATAATACTAATTAATTAGTATTTGTATTAGTACTTTCTTTTAATAATTGTTGATCTCCTGTTTTTGAATCATTAATTATTGGTTTAATAAATGATTCAAAAACAAGATTAGGATTTGTAAATAATTGTTCTTGATTATTTAATTCAAAAATAGATTTTTCTAATATTTCATTTTTTTGATGTGCTGGTACTTTAATTATATCTTCAATAAAAATATCAATTATAGCATTTTGTGTTTCTTCATTAATTTCTTTATCAGACAACTGATTTTTAAGTTTCAATCTAGCATTAATTAAAAAATCAGCACTTTCTTCTCTTGGAAATGAAATACTTTCTTGAAAACTATTATTACTTGAATTAACTTCAAATGAAGGTGTTACTACTTTTGTAGTTTCTTCCTCATTCCTTTTTGCTGGTGTTTGATTAGTAACATTTGAAAAATATTGATAATGTCGAGCTTGATAGTATAACTTCACTTCATTATTATCATTATTAGCAATTACATTATCTGGTTCAAATCTTTCCCTATTTGCAATATCAAAATCTTCATTAATTCTAATAATATCACAATTTAAAATATTACAAATTGCTTCAATTTCAACAGAACCTGTTATTTCACCATTTTTTCTCATTTGTTCTAAAGTTTTTCTTATTTGTGTATCTTCACTATTGTTATGATATAATTCTTTATTTTTTTTATTAATTTCACTATCTAATAACATTGATCTAAAATTAGCTTTATTATTTGGACGTTTTGTATCTAAATTTGTTTCAATATAATCACAAATACGATTACGAAAGACTTTAACTAATTTTTCATTTTCTTTATCAGCAAAATTAAAATCAGCAAAATTAAAAATTCGTTCTCAACCGAATTCTATACCAAAAAGCGATTTATATCTTGTCTTAAATTGGTTTTTATTAGTTTTAACTTGTTCTAAATATGAAACGATTACTGCTCATAATAAACAATTACCATCTCTTTGTACATCTTTAATTGCCATGGTGATGTGTGCTCCTTTAAAAGAAAAACAGTTACTTTAAAAATAAAATAATAAACTGAAATTTTGAATAAATATATTGGGGTTTTAATCTTCGTTGCTTTGCAATTCATCGTAAATTGGTAATAAATATTACTACTTATAATATAACAAAAAAACAAAAAAATAATAGCAAATCATTATTAAAATATTATATATAAATATTTCATAATTTAATTTTATTTAATAAAAAATATATTATAATACTTTCCTAACAAAATAAAATTAACCTATAAATAAAATATAAGGAGATTTTTAGAAATGAAAATTCAGAAACTTAAAAAAATAAATTTAATAACACTATCACTATTGATTTTAACTATTTTGGTTATATTTACATCTTTAACCCTAATAGATTTTTTTAACATAAAAAATGATATAAAATATATTCCTTCTTTCTATAATCATTATCGAAAACAAGAAATAATAACAAAAGAAAATGGTTTTAATTTAATAAAAGAAGATGGTTTAATTTATATGTTAACTAATAATAAATTATATTTTTGCAAACATTACCTCTTCCAAAATATTGTTGAAAACTATAATCTTAAATTATTAGTACAACTAAAAATTGGAATTGTTTTTGCTATAATTTTAAGTCCAATTTTATTATTTATAACTATATTACTAATCTTTTTAAATATTTATTTAAAAATAAAAAAAGTAGATAATAACTTTTGAGATGCTATTGAAAATTGTGAAATTATTAATAATTACTATGTTCATTAATTTTTTATGGGAGGTTCTCAAAAACATAGGATATAATTACTTTTTAAACATTTCTTTAAAATTATAGACAAGAAATAATTGTAATTATATGCAATTGTACATTTATATTACTACTAAATTAAATTAATTTCAATTAAAATACAAATATTAAAAAATCACTAAGAAAATTTAATATCAATATACAACAAAAATGCTTATTAACTTTTAATTTAATAAGTTTTTAATATTTTTAATTAAAAATAAAAAAAATGATTATGTTTTAGAATTTACAAGATTACATTTAAAAATAACCATTTTAATATAAATATCTATACTATATGTTCTATTACCAAGCATTTCTTTTAAAATATATCAAATATTACTTTCAGCAAAAGTACCAATATTTCATTTTGCACCTTGATTTTCAATTCCTTGTTTATTATTTTTAAAATATTGTTTTTTTAATTTTTTATGATTTTTTAATATTTCATTCATATACTTTATTAATTCATCATATTGACCATTTTCAATAAAATTTCTACAAGTATTATATTCTTCAAAATATTTTCCTTTGTTTCCTGCAATAATTCCTACATACAACTTTTTAACTAAATGGAATTTATCTAAAACAAATTGTGCACCTAAATAATTTGCAACATCTTTAATTCACTCTGCACTATCTCCACAAATAATAATTTTTGCTTGGTCAAAATTTTCAAAAAATCTATTTCCTTGTTCTAAAATAAATTCAGCAGTTTTTTGAACTCCAATTTTAGTTTTTGTTGGTCTTATTATTACATCTACTCTTTTATTAACTAATTTATGATTAACATTATCTGTACAAAATAACACTAAACGCATTGAATATTTACCAGAATTTCGTTTAAATTTTCAAAACTTTCGATGTCCGTCATCAATACTAATATAAATAAATTGATTTGGTTCTAATTTTATTTTAGGAACATCTAATTTACTAACTTGATATTCTTGAAATAATCTACTAATACTTGTTGTGCTAAATTTTGTTTGTTTCATAGTATGTAAAATATCAATATACCTTTTTCCATCTGCAAAATGTTCAATAACGTTATTCTTTATATCTTGACAAGTTCTTTTATATTTAGGTAATTCTAATTCTTCATCTAATAAACAAACGCGAACTCATTTTTTTAATTGTTCATCATAATATTTATAATCACGACAGTTATAAATAACAAGACCATTGATAGTATTTCTAGTTCTTGTTTTAATTTTAACAGGGATATATTTTCTATCTCTTTCTTTTAAAATTCTTCAATCTCTTTTTTCTCATTGATTTTTTACATCATCTCTAAATGATTGATACATTCTTTTAGTTGCTTCGTTTGAACATCTAGAATAAAGTAGACACAGAATTGTAACCTTTGTGTTAAAAATACTTTAAGGAAGGTGTTCATTTTTTTATGGCTAAATGACTATCAAAAGAAGAAAAGTTAAAAATAATAAAAATAAGTAAAATTAAAACAATTGATAAAACCGCATTAGAGTATGGTATTGGTCGATCATCAATAAAAGAATGAATTAAAGCATATAAATTATTAGGTGAAAAAGGTTTAGAATATGGCAATGGAATTCGTGCTAAAAAAACCAAAAGAACAGGTCGACCCAAATCTTTAAATTTTAATGAAATGACAAAACAAGAATTAATTGAATATATTGAGGCAATGAACGATATAAAAAAGTATTTAGAAAAATCGACAAAAAAGAAGAAATATTTTGTGATTTTCTCATTGAAGAAAAAATATCAGATTAGTTATTTATGTTGATTATTAAATGTTTCAAAATCAGGATATTATAAGTGAATTAAGAATGGAATGAATGAATTTAATAAATGAGATACATTTTTAGCTAATATAATTAAAAATATTTTTTATGAATTTCAAGAAATTTATGGTTATAAAATGATAACTTTATGAATTAACAAAATTTATAATTTAAAATTAAAATTTCATATTGTATATAGATATATGAAAAATATGAGTTTAAAAGCTAAGGTTCGCATAAAAAAATTTGATTATAGAACTAAATCAGGAAGTTTAAGATATGATAATTTATTAAAACGTGATTTTTCAACTACTAATTTAAATGAAAAATTAGGTACTGATATAACTTATTTATTAACTAATGGTAAAACATATTATTTATCAATTGTTAAAGATTTTCATAATAATGAAATATTAGATTATAAAATAAGTGCAAGTTTAGACATGACATTTGTTGTCCAAAACATTATCCAAGCTTGAGTTAATGCTCAAAAACCTACTTCATGAATTTTACAATCAGATCAAGGATTTCACTATACAAATCCTTCTTATAAAATTTTATGTGATGAATTAAAAATAAAAATTTAAATGTCTAGAAGAGGTAATTCCTGTGATAATGGTGCTACTGAAACTTGATTTGGAACAATGAAAACAGAATTTCTATATCAAATTCCAAGAAAAAATAGAACTATTGAATGAATACAAGACAACTTACCTAAATATATTTACTTTTATAATAATTATCGACCTCAAATAAAATTAAAAGGAATGAGTCCAATCGAATATCGATTAGCTCATTCCAAACCAACAAATAATTACTTCATACCTATAAATTTAACACTTACAAACGCTATTTTATAAAATTTAATAAAAGGTTACTTTTATTGTCCACTTTTCTTGACAAGTTCATAGTACGTATAGTACTATAACTGGTGGCCTTGAAAATTTAAATCCTTATCAAACAGTAATTGATGAAATATTTGAAGAAACTGGCATTAATATTAAAGATAATGATAAAATAAAAATTCATTATCTTGGCCAACATTATGCTAATAAATCAAGTTCAAAGTTGTGATATTTTTTTGCTGTAGATTTAACTAAATTAAATTTAGATTTAAATGGAACTTATAAAGGTAACGGTGATGGTTCAATTGCTGAAAAAGATATTAGTGCAAGATTTGTTAATGAACAGCAATTAAGAAAAGCAATTGATTCATTAAGTTTAGCAACTTTTGCAAAACTTGATATAAAACTTAAAGAAAAATGAAAAATTGAATTTGAAGAAATTGAAATATTTTGTAAAAATAATTTTAATAAAACTGAGATTGAAATAACTCAAGAAGACATTGATAAATTAGATGAAAATATGTTTGAAAATTGAAATAAATATCTTGATAACAAACTTAAAGAAAGTTATGAATCAGGTTTAATCTTAAATTCATCATGCACAATAGTGGAAGAGTTAAAAAAGGAAGCTCAAGAATATGAAAATGATAACTCAAAATCAATATTTAATAATTGTACAATTCTTTAATTATTATTATAGAAAAAAACAAATTATGATTATAAAAGAAAAAATAAAAGTTGTAATTAATTTAAAATCTTTTTTAAAGATTTTGTAAAATGAATGTTATTTGTCAAAATAAAAATTCTAGTAACAAATGAAGTAACATTGTTTTATTAGAATTAAAATCAACAACATTTAGTCTTTTTCTTTGTGAAAATCATGCAATTAACTTACAAGATGAATTATTACCAAAATGATTAAAAACTTGTGAAGAATTAGAAAAAAATAACAAAATAAAAAAGGAGAAATTTATTATGAAAACATGAATAAAAACAAATTTAAGTAAAATAACATTAGCATTAGCACTAACTGGTGCTACAACTGGAACAATAGGATTAATCATGGGGGTGCTTACCCATGAAAATACTAAACTTAAATATTATTTAACACCAGATGGAAAAGCAATATATGGAACAAGTATTATATGATGAAATAAAGCAATAAGCCCCAATAAAACAGAATTATATTTTACATGAAAACCTACTAATAAAGAAGACGTAAAATGAGATGGAAATTAGGTAATGTTTAGTAATCTGTGTAACTTACAAAAATAACTATGTTTAATTAATTCTAGTAAATATAATTAAATGACTAGAAAGAGTGAGTTACAGATGGCTAAAAAGCAAAATATTAATAATAATGATCCAATATCAAAAGCAGTAGATTTATTATTAGAAAATACTGAAGATTTAACAACAGTTTTTAAAGAGGGAGAATTGTATAAAGAATTAACAAAAAGATTAGTAGAAAAAATGTTGAATTCTGAGATGCAAAATTATTTAGGATATGATAAGAATCAACATAGTAATAGTGACAATGCTCGTAATGGTATAAGTTCAAAAAAATTAATAACTCAACAAGGTAAAATTGAGATTGATGTACCACGAGATCGCAATAGTAATTTTAATCCTGTAATAGTTGCAAAAAGACAAAGAAGATTTGATGGTTTTGATCAACAAGTTCTTTCTTTATATGCAAAAGGTATGACATTTTCAGATATTAGAATGCAATTACAAGAGTTATATCATGGTGCTGATATTAGTGAAAGTGTTATTAGTCAAATTACTGATGATGTTATTGATGATGTAAAAGCATGGCAAAATCGACCATTAGAAAGTGTCTATCCGATTGTTTATTTTGATTGCATAATAGTGAAAGTACGACAAGATAAAAGGATTATTAATAAATCAGTTTATATAGCTTTAGGAGTTGATTTAGAAGGTAAAAAAGATGTTTTAGGTTTATGAATTAGTGAAATGAGGGACTTTCCTAAAAACTGTGTTTTTTAAATAAATTTTAGTTGTAAAATCACTAAGTTACACAGATTGCTGGAAAGTCCCGAAAATGAAGGTGCTAAATTTTGATTAGCAAATTTAACAGAAATGAAAAATCGTGGCTTAAATGATATTCTTATTGCCTGCAGTGATAATTTAACAGGCATGTCAGAAGCAATACAATCAGTTTATCTTAAAACAGAACATCAATTATGCATAGTTCATCAAATTAGAAATAGTTTGAAATATGTCTCATATAAGCATAGAAAATCTCTAGTTGCAGATTTAAAACCAATTTATACTGCATGTAGTGAAGAACAAGCAATGCAGGCTTTAGAATCCTTTGAAAATAAGTGAAATAAACAATATCCTCAAATTGCTAAATCTTGATATAAAAATTGAGATAATTTAATTGTTTTTATTAGTTATCCTGCAGAAATTAAAAGAGTGATTTATACAACAAATGCTATTGAATCTGTAAATAGTCAATTACGAAAAGTTATCAGAAATAAAAAAGTTTTTCCTAATGATATGGCAGTTTTTAAAATATTTTATTTAGCAATTGAAAATATAACAAAAAAATGAACAATGCCCATTCAAAATTGAAATACAGCAATTGCTCATTTTATGATAAAATTTGAAGATAGAATTAATCTAAACTAGTACTTTGTAAAACAAAGATACACAGATTACATAAAAGCCTCACAGAAACTTTAATCCATCTAAATCTCAAACTTTTGTTTTTTCAAGAGAATTAAAAGAATTATCGATATACAATAAACCATTAAAGTTAAAATATTATGAAGATAATAAAATAACATATCAAGGATATCATCAAGGATTATATGCTGGATACTGAGGTAATGGTAAGATAGGATTAGAAATTGATAGAAACGAATATAATTTATATAGTATTGAAAATACTTATATGCAATCTAAAATTGATGACTATATTGTTGCACAAAGCATGGAAAATAAAAAAGATACAATGTTAGGATTTTGTGATTTTTATGATAAAGAATTTAATTTAATTGTTCAATTATTTCCAAATATCATGCAATTAGAACTTGCACTTTTTAGTGAAAAAGATATTGTAAGACCAATAACACAATATATAAGATATTATAAATACTATAAATTAACTATTTCAAAAATAGTATTTAATCCTAGATAATATGCTATAATAAAACCATTAATAAGATAAGTAGGTGAGTAATTTCATGAAAAAATGAATTAGAATTTTAACAACAATAATTTTATCAAGTACATCTGGTGCTAGTATAATCGCTTGTAATAATAATCCAGATGTTTTACCACAAAAATATGATATATCTTTTAGTGAAATTAAAGGAATTAATATTGAAACATTTGATAAAAAATCACCTTTTATTTTCTTTAAAATTGACAAAAAAAATATTATTGGAAAAACATCTATACCGGATGTTATAAATTCTCTTTATGAAAAAGCAAAATATGTTTATTTTGTTATAAACAATAATAATAATTTAAAACAAATTTTAGATGTATATAAACTTAATGAAAATTCTACAGAAAAAGAAATAAAAGATAAATTATCTAATACTGTTATTAAAAACGATAATATTAATGTTTCTAAAAATGGTTCTCCTTACTTTAATATTATTGTAAATTCTTTTTCGGGAAAAACATAAAATAATATTTCCCCACAATCTTAAATATTAATGTATAATTTATTGTAATACTTATCGAGGGTTATAGAGAAAGATAAGTATATAATTTCACTGTTATATTATTAGGTTGGCACCTAATTAAAAAGTTACCTTATGGTAACTTTTTTTAAATAAAAGATGGATATAATTCATATGTTAAAGGTTGATTTTGTAGTTCTATATTGTTTATTTCTGCTATATCATTAGGTAATAAAATTTCATTTTTATCAGATATTTGTTTATTTGATTCATTATTAAAAAATACTAATCCTATAATTGAACCAAAAATCATTGATAAAAACAAAGTTGTATAATCAAAATCATTTTTTTCATTAAAATATTTCTTAATATGTGGGAAAGAATATAAAGAAATTCCCATTAAAATAGGTTTTATAATTGATTTATTAATTTTTATCTTCCTTTCAAAATGAAAACTCATTTACTTTTAATAAAGTAATGAGTTAAAAACTATTATTAAGTTTATATTATTTTTATATCATAAATATTTACTAAATATGTATAATTTAATTAGTTATTTTTTCATAAATTAAATATCCAATACCAATAATTCCGAATATTAAACCTATTATTCCAATTATTATTAAACTAGCAACTATTTCATATCATATCGGTACATTCATTAATTCTCATCTACTTAAATAAAATCAATGTGTAAATCAATATCAAAATGTCATTATTTATTCCTTATTTTTAAATTCATTTTTAATTTCTTTTACTTTATTTTTAAATTGTTTTTTATGAAAATAACACATATTAAAAAATTGAACTACACTATCTTCTATATTTACAGTTTTTAAAGTAACTAATATTTTACTATTACAATCTTTAACAATACATTTAAGTAATACTTTTTCTTGTTTTTGTTTTTGCATTATTTAACTTCCTTATTTAATTTATTTAAGTAATTATTTAAATAAATAATAGTTATATCTTTTTTAATTTGTTCATTACTATAAAGTAAATACATATGTAAAAAAGAAGCTCTTTCATCTAATAATTTATTAATTTTTGTTATTTTTTTAATTTAAAATTCATAAACATTATTTATTCTCCTTATTTAAATAATATCAACCCATTAATAAACTATCTGCTTGGTCATGGTCTTTAATTTCTATATTTCATTTATATTTTTCTTGTAATGATTTAGCAAACATTAAACTAAAATCTTTATCTCATTTATTAATTTTTGAATAACTTGAATATATTGGTAATAGTAATTCTTGTTGTTCTTTATATCATTTTTTTCATTCACTTGGACTAATTAACATATTTTTTGTTAATAATTTATTAAATTGACCAGCAATAAAACCACGTAAATGTTCTTGTGTTTCATAACCAATACCATTTTTACTATGAAAAGTACCACGTTCAATAATTATATTCATATTATCAAAATCTCCAATTTCACCAATCATAAATAATTCAAATATTATTTGTTCATCAAATGTTGGATTAATATTTTTAAATTTTTCAAAACTATAACTTTTAATTCATGTTGGTGTTCATAGTTTTAATTCAATACAATTATTATTTTCACAATCTATTACATGACATCTTTTTTCTCATAAAGTAAATCCAGTATTTTTAATACTTGGGTCAATTGAAAGTAAATAATTAGTCATTATCAAATTCACCTCTTTCAATTCTTACAATTTAGTTTTCTAACTCATAAAGTTTGTATGAATCTTGTTTTAGTACATCATTTAAAAAATCCATTCTTTTTTTTATAGAAGCAATTAATTTTTCTTTATTCATTTTTAAATACCAAATTATCTAATTTATTAATATTTTCTTCTAATTGTTGAAAATTTGTATTATTTTCAATTACATTATTAGTATTTGGATTATCAATATATATTTTTTCATTTTCAGTAATAATTGCTTGGTCACTTTCATATGCAATTTGCATTTCAGTATTCATAATTCCCCATTTTCTTAATAATTGAGTTAATACAGTCTTTAATGCCATACTATCAAAATCACTAACAATAAATTCTTTATTTTTGGCATAAGTTTTTGAATATTTCAAAAAATGTTTTTCAATTTGTTCTTTTGACATATATAAAGTTTTTTCAAAACCATTTACTAATTGAAAATATGCTACATAACCAATAATAGGTTGTTTCAATCTTTCTAAATCATCTTGTATTCAATTAAATTCAATTCCCTTAAGTCTATCTATTTTTTTAATTTCTGTTAATCTAACATCACTTACATTAATTTCTTTATATTGTTGTGAACGTAATGCTAATTGAATATAACCTTTATATCCCATTTGAAATTGAGCATTATTTACTTTAGTATTACTATCTCAATAATGTACAATATAACAATAACCAAAATTCTTTTCTAAAGGTAAATTTAATAATACTGCTTGATAACAACTATTAATAATTGTTTCTGGATATGCTTTATCTAAACCATATTGATTTGAAATTGCTAATACATTACTTTTAAATTTTTGAATTTCTAAATTATTAATAATACCTTTTTGTCTAATAAATTTTTCTACATTACCATTATTAATATTTTTAACTAATAATTCATTTGCCATTTTATTTTAATTCCTTTCATGTTCAAATTGCTTTTTCTCATTCAATTAATAATTCATTTGTTATTTCTACTTTTATTAATTCAATTTCATTTTCTTTAACTCAACATATAAAATGTATATTTGATAATTCATAATTATTATTTTTTAATAATCAATAATATGCTATTATTTGTAATTTTGATTTTTCTAATAATTCTTTTGAAAAAACTTTATAAGTTTTAAAATCTATTATTATATTTAAATTATTTTCTTTATAAATTAAATCTGGTGTTCCAGCAACAATATCATAATTAAATATTTTTTCACTAATATATTCATTATTTTTAATAAATTTAGTTGGTAAATAATCTAATAATGTATAACAATAATTTAAATAATTTTGTGAAAATAAATCTTTAATATAATTTTTAATTTGATTAGTTATATTTTTAATATTTATATTTTTAAAATATAATTCTGCTACTTTATGAACACAATTACCACGAATTCTTGCATTATTAATATTAAAACAATATTTACATTTATTACATTTACAATATGAATTACCTAAATAATAATCTAATATTTTACTTACTGATATTAATTCTTTATTTTGAATAAAATATTGATGTGTTTCTTTTTTAAAAATTAAATTATTTTTTTGATTATTTAATTGCATTTTTAATTAAATTTCTTATAAATTTTGTAATTGTAATATTTTTATTTTTACAAAAATCTTTAATTTCTTGTTTTTCAATTTCAGAAACACGTATTCTTATTCAATTACTTAATAATTTATCTTTTGAAATTTTATTTCTAGGTGCCATATTTATTTATCTCCTTTAACCTTTAATAATTCTTTTATAATCAATAATTGCTTGTTCTAATTTATTTACATGTTCAAAGTTAAAATAATCATTACTAATATTTAACTCTCCGTCATCATCAATTCTAACGTCTAAACTACTTTCATATTTATCATTAAATTCTTCTTGTAATTCTTCAATTTTATCTAATAATTCTTTTGCCTTTTGTAATTCTAATTGATTCATATTTACACTGCTTTAAAATTTTCTAATTGTAATTCATTAATATAATATTCATATAAGTAATCTCAATTATTACTTGTTAAATAAATATCTTCTTCAATCATTTCATTAATACATTTATTACAATAATAACTATTATCTATTTCACTAATTCAAATATATTTTTCATTATTTATATTACATTTCATTTTTTTCACCTATTAATTTATAAAAACATTTATTACAAGTTCTATTTGCATATGATGAATTTTTATTACATATATCACAACTATGAGTTACTGGAATATTTAAATAAGATTTTCTATATTCATAATTTTCTTTTCAATTAAACATTAGTTTCAATTCCTTTCTTAATAAAATTATTTTTTTGTTGTAATTTTTCTCAAAAATTATTTTCAATTGGTAAACTTGCTTTTAATTTTTTAAATTTTAAAAGTAATTTATAACCTTTAATACTTTCTAATTTTTTATTAGTTTTATTTTTTAAATCATATTCATAAATAGTAAAATCAAAACTTCTTTTAATACTTATTCTTATTTCATTTTTTTCTTTACTTCTATGAATAAATCTTTTATCAATTCATACACCAATAACATTCGAATTATTTTCATTTAATAATTTAATAAAAATTGCTTTATTAGTTTCATTAATAATTGCTATTTTTGATAAAAAAATAGAAGTAAAATGAGTTTTATTTTTTTTAATAATTCTTGTATTTCTTTTTCTTCTAAATTTTGTTGAAAAATATTATCTTTATCAAAATCTACAAGTAAATTAGTAATTTCTTCTTTTGATAAATCTTTTTTAATATTTTCTTTAAACATAAAATATAATCCTTTCTTTAATTTAAGTCTTATTTAAAAGAAGTCTTAAAAGAGAAAAATTCTTTTCTCTTTCTTTTTGAAAAAGAGGGGGTGTGGGGGAGAAAAAACTTTTTCTTTCTCTTTTCTTAAAGAGAACACACTAAAAATTACTATTGGGTAATTCCAGCACAATAGCCTAAATAATTTTTTATTTAGTTATGTAATAATTAATTACTTTAATAAAGTGCTGGTTTAATAAAATAATTAATTATAATTGTTCAACAATTAAAAATGAGAGAATTATTTCTCAAGTGATTTTTATAAAATATACCAATTTTTTATTCGGCCAATTAATTAAAAAACAATTTATTAATCAAAAAATATTAGTTATTGTAGAAAATTTCTTTTTAAGCTCAAAACAATTATTAACTAATCCATTAGCAACACCTAAGATTATTGGTGCATTAATGGTATTAGTAGAAGATGTTATGAATTGAGATTATTTAGAAAGTGAACCAAAAAATAAAACTAAAATAGAAAATTATAAAGGAAATATAAAATTAACAAAACATGAACAAGATGCTTATAAGCATATTCAATACTATTTAAGGAATTATAAAAATGAAAGATAAAGCAAATTATGTCAAATTAACAGTAAAACTTAGTAACACTATTGAAGCAAAATATTACGAAAAAGGTAATAAAAAATTATATTATAGTGTTCGAGGTCAGTGAAATGGTTTAAACTATGTTACTTTAATTTTTAACAACCCAAAATTTTATAGACGATGTATTTTATTAAACAAAAATGATGAAATTTTAGTAACTGGTCAAATCTTTAATACTTTAAATATTCCTAAAAATCGTGCATTTTGTTCAATCAATGTTAAATGATTTAAAAAATGAAAAGAGTAAAAAATGATTAAAAATACACCATTAGAATATATTAATGACAGAATTAATCAACATAAAGAAAATATTAAAGAATATAAAAAAGAAATTGAAAAATTACAAAATTTTATTAAAACAAATGAAATTAAAATGACTGAATTAGAAATAATAAAAGATATTTTAAAAAAAGGAGAAAAAATATAATGAATTTTAATCAAAATAAAAACCAAATGAATGATATAGTAATGAAAAAAGATATGGAAAAGTTATTAGAAAATTTAAAAAATAAAATAGGAACTATTGCATTTAATAATATTTACGAAGAATTAGACTGTATAAATTTAATAATAAATAGAATGTCAGAATATATTTATTCATTAGAACAAGAAATAATTAGAAAAAATCAAATAATAAAAGATAAATTGGAATAAAAAATGATATTATGAAAAATTTTATTAATAGTACCAATATTAATAACATCTATAACACTAATAATAATTTTAATATTTATTATTAAAGAATTAAAAAATGAATATAAAGTATTGAAAATATTAAGTGAAATTGCTAATCAAATTAAAAATAAGGAGAATAATTAATGATAATATTACCTACTTTGTTTGAAAATAAAGATGAAATTGAAATATTATCACCATTTCCAAAAGCAATTCATACAAGTAATGATATTAGAGCAATTATTTTAAGACAATATCCAAATGTTAAATCAAAACACATAATTGTTTCTGACCCCGAAAGTAATGTTGCATTAATAGTTGGTGATAATGATGTTTATCAAGGTTGAATTAAAGTAACAATTAAAAAATTAGAAAATTAAAGGAGATTAAAATGCCAAACGAAAATACACAATCAAATTATACTTTAACTAAATTAATTAGAACTGGAATAAGTCCAATTTGTGCAATGATTGGTACAAATGCTTATTATGGTCAAGTAATTGCAAATCCAGTATTAGGTTCAATTAATAGTTTATTATTTGGTAAAAAATTAGGTTTAGATATATGAAATTTAAATCAAAGACCAAATACTAAAACTAAATTAATTAATAGTTCTAAAAAAATATTATTAGGTTTAGGAACAATTGGTTTAGGAAATTATAGTAAATGAACAGAAAATAATATTAATCCTATTATTCCAACAACATCAATTCCAGTAACTACTACAACTACAACAGAAGGTCCACCATGATTACTATTAAATAAGCAAGAAAATCAGTCATTAATGGATTGAGATACATATATTAGTTTAAATGCTTATGGTATATCAAATCTTATTAGTGGATTAACTGAGTTAATAACTAATAAATTTGAAACAATAAGAAAAATTTGTAATATGGCTACTGGTGGTTGTTTAATTTCAAGTGGTGTTGCTATGGGTATAAATAATGATTTTATGAATGCTTATGCAGTACCTACTATAGTTGCTGGTGCAAGTGAAATAATCCATAATTTATTACCTATTGAAACTACACATCATAATCAAGAAATGCAAGAAACACCATTTACAAATGAAGCTACAAGATTAATTAATGATAATAGATTTACTATTAATAGTGAAACTGCAAGTCAATATTATGGTAGTGATAATATGAGCGAAGTGCCATTAAATCATGATAATGCTTCATTAAATTGAGATTATAATCACATGAGTTTATAAAGGAGGTGAATAATTTATGAATAAAGAAAAAATAATTGAATATTATAATAATGAAATTCAGACATATAAAGAGAGAATGGAACAATTAAATAAAGAAATTGCCTTATTAGTAAGCATTATAAGTAATTCAAAATCGATGATTGAAAGAATTAATGGTGGTCAATTTGATGAATAATTAAAAAATAAATAATTGAAAGGAAAATATTGAGATGAAAGAATTTTTACATGAATTAATAATTATTGGAACAAGTGTTGGAACATTAATTTGCAGAGAAATTATTGTTTTATTAAAAAGATTTATCACAACTCCAAAACATGTTAGAGCAAATAACAAAATTATAAAACATCAAAAAAAATTAGCAAAATTAAATGAAAAAATTAATAAAGGAGAAAAATAATATGACAAAAATTGAATTTAATGAAAAATATAGAAAACAAGATATTAGTATTGATAGAGATTTTGATTTGCATATTGATAATTGTTTTAAATTTTCTGATATTGATACATTAGAAAATGCAGTTAATGATTATAAAAAATTAATAAGTGAAATGCCACAATTAGTTAAAGATTGATTATTAGGATAAGATTAGGAGAATGTTAAATGTTAGAAAATGAAAATAATGTTAAACAAACCACTGAACTTTTAACTGAAAATAATGCTTCTTCACAAGAAATAGAAAATAAAGTTAATGAAGCAGAAATAAGGGACTTTCCAGCAATCTGTGTAACTTAGTGATTTTACAACTAAAATTTATTTAAAAAACACAGTTTTTAGGAAAGTCCCAATAAACAGTTGCTTTTTCTTTTAATTTATTAATTTTTTCAAATGCTTGTTTTTCTAACTTTTCAAATTTTTCTTGTAATTTATATATACTTTCTCGTAATTTTTCAAAATATGGAGTATCTTTTCAAAATTTATTTAAACCTTTTTTTAAATAAAATCTAATATCAAAATATTTAAAAATTTTATTTGCATTTAAAACAATCTTATGAATTGAACTATTTTTAAAATTAAATTTAATAGCATTAGCACGAATTTTTTGTAAATCTAAAATTAAAGTTTTTCCAAATCTATTTTCTGTATGGATTGTATGTACTAAATTTAATCAATCATGTTGGTTCATAGATAGTACTTTTTTTAAATCAGTATTAAATTTTTTTAAAAAGTTATTTGCTTTTTCGATATCTTTAATTTTAAATTTAGGAGTTAATTGTGGACTTAATTTTATTAATGTATTTTGTAATAATAAGTAATCTTTTAACTCTTGTGCTTTTAATTTTTGAAAATTATTCTTATATTGTCTTTCAGCAACATAGCCTAAATCTCGTAATACTGTTTCACGATTAGGAATAAAACTATAATTCATTAAATAACGTTTATTACCAATAATTTTATCTGTTAAAATTTCTTTTCCACTTACTTGACTAATAATTTCTTTTAAATTTTTTGCTTCTTTAATACCAACTTGTTCTAATGTTTTAGTATTTTGTGCTAACTTAATAAATTTAGTAGTGCGATAACCACGACTAATTTTATTAATTCCAGCAAATGCAGGAAGTATATTAAAGAAAGTATTTAATTTTGTTACATTTCCTTTTAAATAATCATAAACTTGATTAATAGTAAAATCAGTTAAAAACTCTACACCAACAGCACTAATACTAGCAATTAAATCACTTGCACCTAATCCAAGTGCTACACTTTCACTTAATCCACCAGTAAAAGGAGCAAGTGCTACTGCTATTACTTGTACACCAATCATTTCTAAAATTTCTCATCAAAAACTTTTATTTTCTTGTTGGTTACTTGTTCTAGTATGTTTTGGTTTATTTATGTTTAAAAGTATTGCTGTACTAGTTGTACCGATTGGCATGATATTAATTTCCTTTATTTAAGAGTTATTTTAATTGGATTTGTTGTTCCTTTATAATTTAAGTCATTAACATTTGCAGTAATAGTTATATATAAGTCACCTGCTTTTTGTTTTTGATTATTTATATTAGTTTTACTTTGTGCATCACTAAAATATTTAATAGTTGGATTTGTTAAATTAGGATTTAATGATTTAAGTTCATTAGTACTTTTTATTTGTGTATTTAATTCACTATTATTGTTATTAACATTTGCAGTAATATCAGTTGTTAAACTTGTAATCTTAGTTTTTAAATCATTTTTATCATTATTAACAATTGCACATAACATTCAGCGTGAAGTTGTTTCTTCATCTGTTATATAGGGTATTGATTCACCAGTTACTTCTCCACCAACTAAATATCTTCTTCCAACTTTACCATCAGCAATATCTTGAACATATACAACTGTATTTTGTAACATATATCTTTTCATTGCTCTTGGTGTTGCTAAAACAAAAGACATAATTTTAGTTTCATTATTATCAGTAAATGTCATATAATCATCCATTACAATTTGACATAGTACACCTTTAATATATAAATCATTTCCATTTAATCTTAATTGTTGAGCAATCTGATTATCAGTAATTAATCCTTTATTATTAGCTAAATAAACAATACTATCATAAAGATTATTAGTAATAAAAAAACGACAATTATTACTATTTCTTAATTGAAATAAAGTATTTCAAGCATCTAACATTGATTTTAAATATCCTACGGGACTTTCCAGCAATCTGTGTATCTTTGTTTTACAAAGTACTAGTTTAGATTAATTCTATCTTCAAATTTTATCATAAAATGAGCAATTGCTGTATTTCAATTTTGAATGGGCATTGTTCATTTTTTTGTTATATTTTCAATTGCTAAATAAAATATTTTAAAAACTGCCATATCATTAGGAAAAACTTTTTTATTTCT
The DNA here is from genome assembly GCF_964031135.1 of Spiroplasma endosymbiont of Aleiodes alternator. NCBI lineage: Bacteria > Bacillati > Mycoplasmatota > Mollicutes > Entomoplasmatales > Spiroplasmataceae > Spiroplasma > Spiroplasma endosymbiont of Aleiodes alternator. The sequence goes on along the minus strand of NZ_OZ035008.1, from coordinate 1,080,071 downwards.
GATAACTTTTCGTAATTGACTATTTACAGATTCAATAGCATTTGTTGTATAAATCACTCTTTTAATTTCTGCAGGATAACTAATAAAAACAATTAAATTATCTCAATTTTTATATCAAGATTTAGCAATTTGAGGATATTGTTTATTTCACTTATTTTCAAAGGATTCTAAAGCCTGCATTGCTTGTTCTTCACTACATGCAGTATAAATTGGTTTTAAATCTGCAACTAGAGATTTTCTATGCTTATATGAGACATATTTCAAACTATTTCTAATTTGATGAACTATGCATAATTGATGTTCTGTTTTAAGATAAACTGATTGTATTGCTTCTGACATGCCTGTTAAATTATCACTGCAGGCAATAAGAATATCATTTAAGCCACGATTTTTCATTTCTGTTAAATTTGCTAATCAAAATTTAGCACCTTCATTTTCACTAATTCATAAACCTAAAACATCTTTTTTACCTTCTAAATCAACTCCTAAAGCTATATAAACTGATTTATTAATAATCCTTTTATCTTGTCGTACTTTCACTATTATGCAATCAAAATAAACAATCGGATAGACACTTTCTAATGGTCGATTTTGCCATGCTTTTACATCATCAATAACATCATCAGTAATTTGACTAATAACACTTTCACTAATATCAGCACCATGATATAACTCTTGTAATTGCATTCTAATATCTGATAATGTCATACCTTTTGCATATAAAGAAAGAACTTGTTGATCAAAACCATCAAATCTTCTTTGTCTTTTTGCAACTATTACAGGATTAAAATTACTATTGCGATCTCGTGGTACATCAATCTCAATTTTACCTTGTTGAGTTATTAATTTTTTTGAACTTATACCATTACGAGCATTGTCACTATTACTATGTTGATTCTTATCATATCCTAAATAATTTTGCATCTCAGAATTCAACATTTTTTCTACTAATCTTTTTGTTAATTCTTTATACAATCCTCCCTCTTTAAAAACTGTTGTTAAATCTTCAGTATTTTCTAATAATAAATCTACTGCTTTTGATATTGGATCATTATTATTAATATTTTGCTTTTTAGCCATCTGTAACTCACTCTTTCTAGTCATTTAATTATATTTACTAGAATTAATTAAACATAGTTATTTTTGTAAGTTACACAGATTACTAAACATTACCGATTTAGGGACTTTCCAGCAATCTGTGTAACTTAGTGATTTTACAACTAAAATTTATTTAAAAAACACAGTTTTTAGGAAAGTCCCTAATTTTTGAATATTTATATGTTAATCGCGGAGAAGAATTTATATGTATTAATATCGTAACAAAAAACAATGAAATCTTAAATATTGGTCTTATAGAAAGTAATGAACTTTTAAGTATAGTTTATGATAAAAATAAAACTTATTTAGGAGTTAGTAAACAATCTACACCTAAAATATCAAATATCTCTTTAATTGAAAACATTTGATAGTAATTTTTCAGATATTCTTTAGTTCTAAAATAAAAAAATTTACTTTACACAATTAAAATTATAGTAAAATACAATAATATCAAAATTAACAAATAAATTAAAAAAATAATCAAGTTAAAAGATAATTATAAAATTAAACTTTCTAGGAATTAGTATAACTTAATTTTACAAAGCATTAGTTTAAAATAATTCTATCTTTAAAATTTACAAAAATGAACAACTGTAATATTTTAATTTTAAATAAACATAGTTCATTTTTGTTATATTTTCAAAATTGATAAATAAAATGTTTTAAAACTAATGTATCATTAGAATTTTTTTTCTGATAAATTTTTATAATTTATTATTAAAATATTGGATGGGTTCCACTTTATTGGACACTAATTACGTAGACAAGTGAACAAATTAGTTAAAAGAAAGGAACTATAATTATGGCCAATATTAACTCATATTCAGATGAATTTAAAAAACAAATAGTAGCTTTATATCAAAGTGGTAAGTCAGTGTCTTGTCTTGCTAAAGAGTACAATGTTACAAGAGCAGCTACTTATAATTGAATTAATCAATTTACTAATTCAGGTAGTTTTAAAACTAAAGATAATCGTTCTGTTGAAGAAAATGAATTAATTAAATTAAGAAAAGAATTAAAACAGTTAAGAATGGAAAATGATATTTTAAAGCAAGCAGCACTAATAATAGGCAGAAAATAGAGATTATGGTTGAAAATAAATCTAAATATAAAATTCGCACAATGTGTCATTTTTTAAAAATTTCTAAATAAACATATTATTTTAATTTAAAGAAAAAAGAAAATAAAATGCAAAATAATATTTATGAACAAGCTGTTATTAGTGCTTTTAAAGAAAATAAAGAAGTTTATGGTACTAGAAGATTAAAAGTCAGTATGGAAAATAAAGGTTTTCCTTTATCAAGAAGAAAAATTAAAAAAATTATGAATGAACATAATTTAATATCAAAATACACGAAATTATCAGGTAATGTTTAGTAATCTGTGTAACTTACAAAAATAACTATGTTTAATTAATTCTAGTAAATATAATTAAATGACTAGAAAGAGTGAGTTACAAATGGCTAAAAAGCAAAATATTAATAATAATGATCCAATATCAAAAGCAGTAGATTTATTATTAGAAAATACTGAAGATTTAACAACAGTTTTTAAAGAGGGAGGATTGTATAAAGAATTAACAAAAAGATTAGTAGAAAAAATGTTGAATTCTGAGATGCAAAATTATTTAGGATATGATAAGAATCAACATAGTAATAGTGACAATGCTCGTAATGGTATAAGTTCAAAAAAATTAATAACTCAACAAGGTAAAATTGAGATTGATGTACCACGAGATCGCAATAGTAAATTTTAGGGACTTTCCAGCAATCTGTGTAACTTAGTGATTTTACAACTAAAATTTATTTAAAAAACACAGTTTTTAGGAAAGTCCCAAATTTAATTAATAAAATACAATGCAGAGAATTTGATTAATAATGAAATATGACTTAATTATTGGAATTGACCCTGCTGGTATTGGTAATAATGGAATTGTTATATATTCAAATGAAACTAATAATATTGTTTTTAATGGAACATTCAATACATTAACTGTTTTATGAACTAAAAATATGTATAAAGAAAAATTGCAATTAATTCAAGAAAAATTTATTGATAAAAAAATATTAGTTATTGTAGAAAATTTCTTTTTAAGTTCAAAACAATTATTAACTAATCCATTAGCAACACCTAAAATTATTGGTGCATTAATGGTATTAGTACAAGATGTTATGAATTGAGATTATTTAGAAAATCATCCTAAAAATAAAAACAAAATAGAAAATTATAAAGGAAATATAAAATTAACAAAACATGAACAAGATGCATATAAGCATATTCAATATTATTTAAGGAATCCTGAATTGTAAATATAAATGGGACAAATGGCACAGTTTTTAAAATAATTGTATTAAGTCTATTGGGCTTTTATAAGATAGTGATTTTCTGGGTGTAGAATTAATTTGAAATGCTATAGCATTTAAGTCTTTTTGTTTATATAAAGATAGATCTGTAGATTTTGGTAAATATCTTCTTAAAATACCATTATTATTTTCATTTAAACCTCTTTGACAAGGTTTGCCAGGATCTGCAAAATAAATCTTAACATTGCAAATTTTTTCGATTAATTTTCATTTACTAAATTCTTTACCACGATCAAAAGTAATAGTTTTAACTGTTCCTTTTTGTAACTTTGAAATAAATTTTATTATACTTTTTGTAATATTTTCTGCTTTATGATTTTTAGAAACTAAAGGAATTGTGGTTTTTGATCATATATCAGCTAAAGTAATAATAGAACTTTTATGATCTTTACCAATGATAGTATCACCCTCTAAATGACCAAATTCTTGTATATTTTTAATATTAGGAATGATTAAATTTCTTTCATGAATAGATTTACAATTATTAATTCGTCCTCTAGTTTCTTTTCGTTTATGAGGTTTATTTTTTCCTTTTCTCAATAAGTTATTTTCATCAAAACCCATTCGATTTGTTTTAAACATGTTATATAAAGTTTTTGTTGAAATACTTTTTATTTTATTTTCCTTTAAAAAATTAGCAATTATATCAAGCGCATAATTTTTAGTAATTAACAAATAATTAATAGTATTAATTTCTGTTAAAGTTAAAATTATTAATTTTCTACCTGCATTTTGCTTCTTTTTTTTGAATTTGATTCAATATTTCTAATGGTAATAAGTTTTGATTTAATAATCTGCAAACTCTATGTACAGTTGATTTACTATAATCAACAGCTTTTGCTATTTTACGAATTGAAAATTCATAACTTTTATATTCTTTTATTGCTATTATTGATTCAATAGTCAGATACTTATACATTGTGCTAATTCCTTTCTTTTCTTAATTATAGAATTAACACAATTTAATTTTTATATAAATGTCCTTTTTAATTTTACAATTCAGGAATAATTGTATTAAGTCTATTGGGCTTTTATAAGATAGTGATTTTCTGGGTGTAGAATTAATTTGAAATGCTATAGCATTTAAGGGACTTTCCTAAAAACTGTGTTTTTTAAATAAATTTTAGTTGTAAAATCACTAAGTTACACAGATTGCTGGAAAGTCCCAAAAATGAATCACTATTTTTTATTAATTTTCTTCATCTATTTTTAAAACAGCACGAAATGCTTCTGGTGGTAATTCAACATTACCAATCGATTTCATTTTTTTCTTTCCTTCTTTTTGTTTTTCTAAAAGTTTTCTTTTTCTTGTAATATCACCACCATAACATTTAGCAATAACATCTTTTCTAACTGCTTGCACAGTTTGACGAGCAATAATTTTATTATTAATAGCAGCCTGAATAGCAACTTCAAAATTTTGTTTTGGAATTAATTTTTTTAATTTTTCACATAAAACACGCCCACGATCATAAGCAAAATCCTTATGAACAATAACAGATAATGCATCAACAATATTACCTGCTAATAAAATATCCATTTTTACTAATTTACTTTCCTGATAACCAATTAATTCATAATCTAATGAAGCATAACCTTTTGATATTGATTTTAATTTATCAAAAAAATCAATGACAATTTCATTCAGTGGCATATTATAAATAAGAGTTCTTCGTAAATTATCAGCATATTTTAAATCTAAATAAGTTCCGCGTTTATCCTGACATAATTGCATCAATGCACCAACATATTGTTCTGGTGTCATTATTGTTACTTGCACAAATGGTTCTTCTACAATTTTAATTGTCTGCACAGTTGGTCATTTTGCTGGATTATCAATTATTAACTTTTCACCATTAGTTAAATTTACTTCATAAATTACAGAAGGAGCTGTTGAAATTAAAACTAAATTATATTCACGCTCTAAACGTTCTTGAATAACATCCATATGTAATAACCCTAAAAAACCAGAACGAAAACCAAAACCTAATGCTTGTGATGTTTCAGCAGTAAAAATTAATGAGGCATCCGATAATTGAATTTTATATAATGCATCCTTTAATTCTTGATATTTATTAGTATCAATTGGATATAAACCACAATAAACCATTGGTTTTAAAGTTTTATAACCCGGTAATGGTACATCAGCAGGATTAATAACACTAGTAATCGTATCACCAACATGAATATCACTAATTATTTTAATTGCACCACTAATTCAACCAACTTCACCAGCTGTTAACATTTCTCTCTTTTCTTCTTTTGGTGTGCGTACTCCTAATTCAGTAATTTCATATTCGGCACCAGTTGACATCATTCTTACTTTATCGCCAACTTTAATTACACCAGTTTTGATTCTAATAAATGCCATCACTCCACGATATTTATCATATAATGAATCAAAAATTAAAGCACGCAATGGTTCATTATCATCAGCATCAATTGGATAAGGAATATATTTAATAACTGCTTCTAAAACATCGCGAATATTAATACCTGTTTTTGCAGAAATTAAAGGCGCATAATCAGCAGGTAAACCCAATACTTTTTCAATTTCTTCCTTAACTTTTTCTGGTTCAGCACTTGGTAAATCTATTTTATTAATTACAGGAATAATTTCTAAATCATTATCTAATGCTAAATATACATTTGCTAAAGTTTGTGCTTCAATACCCTGAGCAGCATCAACTACTAAAATAGCACCTTCACATGCTGCTAAGCTACGCGATACTTCATAAGTAAAGTCAACATGACCCGGAGTATCAATTAAGTGAAGCAAATAAGTATGACCATCTAATGATTGATATTTAAGTTGTACACTATTTAATTTAATTGTAATGCCACGTTCACGTTCTAAATCTAGTGAATCTAACAATTGATTTTTCATTTCCCTTTTTGAAACAGCATTAGTTAATTCTAAAATACGATCAGCCAAAGTTGATTTACCATGATCAATATGGGCAATAATTGAAAAATTTCTAATGTATTTTTTATCGATACTCATAATATTATTTATTCACCTATCTTTTGCTTATAAACTATTTACTATGTTTTAGTATACCAAAGTTTAAATAAAATTAAATCGAAAGTTGCAGATAATGTTATAAATATATTAAACTATCACTTAACAATATATGAAAAGATATATACATAAATAACTAGTTTTTAAAATCATGTAAAATTATAATAACAAAAAATAAAGGAGGGAGGTTGTTAATAATATGAAAAAAATATTAACAACATTAAGTATTTTAGCAATTACAATTACTGTTGGAAATGTAAATAATGTTAATTTAAATAGTAGTTGGCAACAAAATGTACATATAATTAATAAAACTCAACAGGACACAATTTACATTGACAAAGATGGAGAACAAATAACTGAACATCTAGAATAAAGTAGACATAGAATTGTAACCTTTGTGTTAAAAATACTTTAAGGAAGGTGTTCATTTTTTTATGGCTAAATGACTATCAAAAGAAGAAAAGTTAAAAATAATAAAAATAAGTAAAATTAAAACAATTGATAAAACCGCATTAGAGTATGGTATTGGTCGATCATCAATAAAAGAATGAATTAAAGCATATAAATTATTAGGTGAAAAAGGTTTAGAATATGGCAATGGAATTCGTGCTAAAAAAACCAAAAGAACAGGTCGACCCAAATCTTTAAATTTTAATGAAATGACAAAACAAGAATTAATTGAATATATTGAGGCAATGAACGATATAAAAAAGTATTTAGAAAAATCGACAAAAAAGAAAAAATATTTTGTGATTTTCTCATTGAAGAAAAAATATCAGATTAGTTATTTATGTTGATTATTAAATGTTTCAAAATCAGGATATTATAAGTGAATTAACAATTGAATGAATGAATTTAATAAATGAGATACATTTTTAGCTAATATAATTAAAAATATTTTTTATGAATTTCAAGAAATTTATGGTTATAAAATGATAACTTTATGAATTAACAAAATTTATAATTTAAAATTAAAATTTCATATTGTATATAGATATATGAAAAATATGAGTTTAAAAGCTAAGGTTCGCATAAAAAAATTTGATTATAGAACTAAATCAGGAAGTTTAAGATATGATAATTTATTAAAACGTGATTTTTCAACTACTAATTTAAATGAAAAATTAGGTACTGATATAACTTATTTATTAACTAATGGTAAAACATATTATTTATCAATTGTTAAAGATTTTCATAATAATGAAATATTAGATTATAAAATAAGTGCAAGTTTAGACATGACATTTGTTGTCCAAAACATTATCCAAGCTTGAGTTAATGCTCAAAAACCTACTTCATGAATTTTACAATCAGATCAAGGATTTCACTATACAAATCCTTCTTATAAAATTTTATGTGATGAATTAAAAATAAAAATTTCAATGTCTAGAAGAGGTAATTCCTGTGATAATGGTGCTACTGAAACTTGATTTGGAACAATGAAAACAGAATTTCTATATCAAATTCCAAGAAAAAATAGAACTATTGAATGAATACAAGACAACTTACCTAAATATATTTACTTTTATAATAATTATCGACCTCAAATAAAATTAAAAGGAATGAGTCCAATCGAATATCGATTAGCTCATTCCAAACCAACAAATAATTACTTCATACCTATAAATTTAACACTTACAAACGCTATTTTATAAAATTTAATAAAAGGTTACTTTTATTGTCCACTTTTCTTGACAAGTTCATATTTTTGAATGATAATTTCGTGTATTTTGATATTAAATTATGTTCATTCATAATTTTTTTAATTTTTCTTCTTGATAAAGGAAAACCTTTATTTTCCATACTGACTTTTAATCTTCTAGTACCATAAACTTCTTTATTTTCTTTAAAAGCACTAATAACAGCTTGTTCATAAATATTATTTTGCATTTTATTTTCTTTTTTCTTTAAATTAAAATAATATGTTGATTTAGAAATTTTTAAAAAACGACACATTGTGCGAATTTTATATTTAGATTTATTTTCAACCATAATCTCTATTTTCTGCCTATTATTAGTGCTGCTTCCTTTAAAATATCATTTTCCATTCTTAACTGTTTTAATTCTTTTCTTAATTTAATTAATTCATTTTCTTCAACAGAACGATTATCTTTAGTTTTAAAACTACCTGAATTAGTAAATTGCTTAATTCAATTATAAGTAGCTGCTCTTGTAACATTGTACTCTTTAGCAAGACAAGACACTGACTTACCACTTTGATATAAAGCTACTATTTGTTTTTTAAATTCATCTGAATATGAGTTAATATTGGCCATAATTATAGTTCCTTTCTTTTAACTAATTTGTTCACTTGTCTACGTAATTAGTGTCCAATAAAGTGTAACCCATCCACTTACTCACCAATAATTAATAAAAAAATAGATCATACAGATTATATAATTACAGGTGGTACAGTAACTATATTTTTTGAAAAAAATAATAAACAATTATCTAAAAATTATTTATTAAATATTTTATCCAACCCAAATGATGGTCTTGTATTACCTAAATTACCAACCACATCTAAAATATCATTAAATAACTTTAATGATATTCCAGAATTTAAAATTGGACAACCTAAATCAAAATTATTAGTTGATACAGATTTAACAAACTATCTAAAAAGTCCAATTTATTCTTTAGGAGAAAGAATTGCTGATCTTATGAAACAAGGTGACCACTTTAAAGTTAAAGTAAGTAAGTCCGTAAATGATGGAACTTATTTTGCAAAAGGTGATGTTATTAAAGTAAAATTTTCAATTGGTGAAATTCAATTTAATAGTGAATATACGCTAACTATTATTTAAAATAATATTTCATTATATTAATTTATCTATATTACTGATGTTAATCTCTTTGTTTGAGATTTACTACCTTCAATAACACTATTATTTTCTGATTCATTTATTTTTTTTACTATATATGTAATACCAGAAACTGTTCCCACTGCAATAATACCACCAGCAAGTGCAGGAACAATAACAGGCGCACCACCAGCTCCAATCATAATACCACTAATAGCAGCAGCAGAAAGAACAGTAGTTCCAATAACTATTTCAGATGGTGTTGGATCAATTATATGATTTTTAATTACTTTTTTTAACTTAGATATTTTTTTAAAACTTTTTTTAATTTTTTTATTCATAAAACCTTTTTCTCCTTATTTTAATTAAAAACCCTTTACCTTAAAACTTAAGTAAATGGTTATAAACTTATATTAATTTTATAAAATTATACCATATTGTCTATATTAGATATAAATAATGGATAATAAGTAAACTATTCTAAAACAGTTATTTTTTTATTTTTTAAATAATCAAATTCTTGATCATTTCAAAAACTATAATTTGATCTAATTTTATTTTTACTAAGAGCATAATAAAGTGGAATAGCAACAAAATAAGCAAAGATAGCTTGAATACTATCAGTAATTAATTCATTAACTGTAATAGCATAATCTTGATAAATTACTAAATAAGACAATGGGTAAATAAGTAGTAAAATAGCAGCAAAAAAGAAAGTATAAACAGTACTTCATCAAGATTTATTAATTAATAACTTAATAACAAAAAACATTAAAATTCTAATAAAAATTGTAATAGGAATAACCACAATTTTAACACCACTAATTAAATCAAAAATGCCACCCGCAATTGGTCCTGCAAATAACAGCATTGGCCCTTCAAAAAAAGCACAAAATGGAATAAAAACAGCATCAAATAATTGCAAAGTAGAATTTCCACCAAATAAACTAGTAATTGCTCAACCAAAAAGAAAAGTTGAACAATAACCAATTGTTACTAATAAACCAGTAATAATACCAGTCATTGCTAAATATTTAATTGAGCGAAAACGATACATCTTTTCCTCCTAGATTACCAAAAAATATTAGTTATTTTTTTACTATTTAAAGATAAAACCAATTGTAATTGGATTAATTTTAGAACCATAGTAACAAGCTGCTATAATTTCTTTTTTACCTGCTGGTTGAATAACTTTAATTACTATGTTATTAGTTTTAGTGGCAACAATAATACCTAATTTATTTATTGCAACAATTGTTCCTGGCAGAGCATTTGATAATTCATTAGTTACTGCTACTTGATGAATTTTGTATATATTATCATTCAACGTAGTATAAGCAATTGGTGTATTATACAATCCACGAACATGACATGAAATTAATTGTGCTGAAAGATTTCAATTAATTTTTTCATCACTTCTTTTAATATTTAAACCAAAAGTTACTTTATTTTCATCTTGTTCTTGTTCTTCAATTTCATTATTAATGATTTTTAATAAATATTTTATTAACATATTTTGTGCTAAAGTTATCAACTTATTAACTAAAGAAGTATATGTATCCTCAATACCAATTGAAACTTGTTCTTGAACATAAATTGCTCCTGCATCCATTTTACTTACCATTTTCATTAATGTAATACCAGTAGTTTGTAATCCATTAATAATTGCTCATTGAATAGGGGCACCACCACGCAATGATGGTAATAATGAAGCATGAATATTTAAACATTTATATTTTGGTAAATTTAAAATTGCTTTTGGTAAAAATTGACCATAAGCACAAGTAAGAATAACATCAATATTTAATAATTGTAAATCTTTTAAACTTTTAATAATATTTTCGGGTTGGAAAACAGGGATTTGATATTCTTGTGCCAATTGTTTAATTGCTAAAGGAACAACTTCTTGTTTACGACCAATTTTACGATCTGGCTGACAAACAACACCAACTATTTCAATTTCATTTTTCATTGTTAATAACAATGTTTTTAAAATATTTTCAGAAAAAAAAGAAGAACCCATAAATAAAATTTTAAATTTTTTCATAATTTTCGCCCTCAATTTTTGCTTTGTACATTTCAATAATATTTTTTACATGTCAGAATAATACTACCATACCTAAAGTATCTTGAGCACAATATTTTAACATATTTTCACGAAAATTATGAATTCAATTAGTTAAACTAATGTTATTTTCAACTCTTCTACGAAAAACTTCTGATGCCATATCTCCTTTTTTAATAACTAATCCTTCATAAGAAAAGGAAGGTTCAAATGCTGGTAAAGTTTTTTTAATTGAAAGAGAACCATAAAACTGTTCTTTATAAATTTTAAATTCTTTAAAAAAATCTTGTAAATCAATAGTACCATCATGAATTAATGATAATTTATTTTTATATTGAGGGTAATAATAAGCTAATTTTTTAAGAACAGATTTCTCAAATGATTGATTATAAGCAACATACGTACCCTTACCATGAATATTAATTAAATCATGACATAATTTTTTTGTTAACATTTCTCTTGGATCATCATTGCCATCTGCTAAAAATTCATAATGTTTAATTGATTTATAAGTTTTAAAATCAAAATCTGGTGCTAATAATACATGGACAGAATATTGAAAAGGAATTTGTTGATATGGTTTACTATTTTTAAACTTAGGTATTGCAGATTTCATAGTCTCAAAATCATACATATAAATTGGATATTGGTAGTTTTTGTATTCAATTTTTAAATCAACAAATTTATTGCCATCAATTAATTTTTCACCATTTTTAATTACATCATATTGTCTTAAATGTAAATTAGACTTTGTTAAAAATGGTAATAATCTTTCATCATTAATTTCTAAGAAATCTTCTTCATAATATCACAATGCTTTCTTAGTTTTTCTTAAACGATATAATTCAAAAATAGTATTATGAATAGAAAAATATTTAAAAATATGAGGACAAAATTGATTACTATTTTCATGACAATAAGGTAAAGTTAATAATTTAACTATTTCGTCAATATCACTAATTTTAATAATATTCTTAATATTTTCATATTGTAATTTCAAATTATTATTTAAAATTTCATCTTGAATTGATTCAAAAAGACTAAAACTTTTTTTAGTATTTGGACTTTTTTGCCAAGTTGATCCATTAACAATAAATAATTCATTTAAATCTATTTTTTCTTTCTTAACATAATTATTATTTAAATACATAATATAAGTATTAACTACTTTAATTCCACATTTGGTTAAAATATCATACTGATAAAGTAAATCTCACATATGTTCTTCTTTAACTCAAGTTACTGCTTTTACTTCAATTAAATCCCAACCATCATTATTTCGCTTTAAAATATCACACTTAGTAACACAACCCTGATATTCAAATCTTGGTTCAAATAAAACATCATACTCTTTATTATTAATAATTTCTATAACATTACTACCCAGTTCAGACTCAAAATTAAAACAAGAATATTTTAAAATAAAATATTCTTGAGCATAGTGCCCAGTTTCAATACCGTCTGCAATTGTTTCACCAAGATAAAATTCAGAATCATCTTCTTCATTATAATTATTTTCAAATGTATCATCGTCTAAATCAGAAATAGTAATTAAATTAGATTTAAATTTACTACTTGTTTTAGTATGCGTTAGTTCAACAAAATTTATTATCTTTTTCTCTTCAATTAAATGCTTAGCTAAAGCATAATTTTTTGCATTTAAAAATCACGAAAGTTTTCGACAAATACGGAAATGCTTATAATCATCTTTATAAATTTTCATTACATATCACCCAATTGCCTACTTTAAAATAAAGATTTATTTATCTTTTCATCCAGAAAATTTATCATGAATTGCAATTTTAGGTTTTTCTAAATTTTTAGCACGTTTTTTATTTTCTTTATTTTGTAAACGTTCTTCTTCAATTGCAAGTTTAACAGCTTCATTTTCTTTTTTAATTGCTGCTTTTTCTTCTGCTGTCTTTCTTTTTATTTTAATTTTACCACTACGTTTTTTTGACATTTCAATTTTCTTAAGTGTTTCTTCTAAATCTAATTCACAATTTACTTTTCAAATTGTTTCAAATTCTTTCTTTGATAATTGTTTAGTAAACCCTTCTACCTCAAATGCTTTAGTTGCAAATAAATCATTTTTCTTAGAATCATATAATTTTACAATTACATCAAAAACATCACGATAGCGATATTCTTTACTACTACGTGAAACTACTTGTTCAAATTCTACTGTTTTATGTTGCAATTTTAATTCATCACGCATAAAGGATTTAATAATATTTTTTACTTCTTTTTGACGTTGTTTTTTCTCTTCTTTTTTCTTCTTTTTTCCTGAAATGGTTGTAAAAATAAAAATTATTAAAACTACTCCTATAAGCGCTAACATTCATCATTGACTAGATAAATTTCCCATTTTTTATTCCTCTTTTTTGATTTATAAATTTTCCTCGATTACTGCTAATAGTTTAGTTGGACTCATCGGTGAAATTGTTAAAATTAAATTAACATCTTTTTTAATTACAAAATAAAGATGTGTTTTATTTACTCTAATATATTTAAAACTTTTTGTCTCTTCAATATCATAAGACTCATTAATCAATTTTAAACAATATTCACGTAATTGGATATCATTTAAGTCTTGCAATTTTAATCTTGTTCTAATCCTACCAATACTATGGTAAGAAAATTGATAAGGGTTACGAAAATAGTAACTCATTTATTTACCACACCTACATTTATCATTAAAGTTTTTAAACAAATAATTTACATTAAAAGTGTAAAAAAAATAAAATATACTATTAAAAAAAAGCTAACACATTAATTATACTGAAAAAATAAAAAATATTATACAACATTTATGATTTTTGTTATAATTATTTTTGTTGTAATTAATCTATAAAACATGTTCAAAACAAAAAAGGAGAAAAAATGGCTAACATTGCATCACAAATTAAAAGAATTAAAACAAACCAAAAAAGAAATGAAATTAATAAAAGTTATAAATCTAAAGTTAAAACTGCTTTAAAAAAAGCTGAAATATCAATAAAAAACAAAGCAGAAAATGCTGCAGTACTTGTTAATGAAGTATGTAGTTTAATTGATAAAGCTGTTGTTAAAGGCATTTATCACATTAATAAAGCTGCTCGTCAAAAATCTAAAATTATGACTAAATTAGCAAAAGCAAAATAACTATAATTTATTTTAAAAAGATACACTATTAAAAGTGTCTCTTTTTAAAATATAATTGATATTTTTAAACTAAATTTTTGTTTTAATAAAATACCAAATTTAAAAACTATTTAGCTAATAATGTAAAGTTAGAACTTGATGCTCTAATCTCAGCAAAAATTTTATTTTTTTGAAATTCATCTGATGTATCCATAACTATAAAAATACTAAAATTACTAATATCTAATTTATTACGATCAAATGTACTGTGAATTTTATAAATAGAGGCACCATTTTTAGTAATAATATTAATAATTTCGTTAATAGTACTATTATTAATTTTACCGTTAACTGAAAAAGGAACTCGTCGATGTGAACTAATTAAGGCGCTATTAATAATTGTTCCTAATGTAGTAATATCAACATTACCACCACTAATTACACAAACAACATTTTTATCTTTACCAATGATTTTATCTAATTTACCAGAAAGAATAGCAGCAACACTAACAGCGCCACTACCTTCAGTTACAATTTTACATTTTTCTAATAAAAATAACATTGCTTGCGCAATTTCTTCTTCGCT
Organism: Spiroplasma endosymbiont of Aleiodes alternator; assembly: GCF_964031135.1. Classification (NCBI taxonomy): domain Bacteria; kingdom Bacillati; phylum Mycoplasmatota; class Mollicutes; order Entomoplasmatales; family Spiroplasmataceae; genus Spiroplasma; species Spiroplasma endosymbiont of Aleiodes alternator. Next base: position 1,065,007 of record NZ_OZ035008.1, on the reverse strand, counting down.
AACAGTAACAACTTTATCAACATTTTTCTTTAAAATATTAAATGTTAATTCTCCTGTTTGTTTAACAGCAATTCCATCAGCAATTGAACTTTTACCTTGAATTTTAAATGGTTTTCCTTGTTTTAAAGCTTGATTATAAGAATCAACATTTTGTGCCTCAATCCCAATAAATTTAATATTTGGATTTTTACTTTTTAAATAAATTGAAATACCACTTAAAAGTCCTCCTCCACCAATTGGAACTAAACAATAATCAATTTCTTTACCCATTGCATTCATTTGCTCATATATTTCTAAACCAATTGTACCTTGACCAGCAATAACAAAATTATCATCATATGGATGAACTAACGTTAACCCTTCTTCTTTTTCAAGTCTTAATGCTTCAGACATTGCATCATCAAACATATTACCACAAAGTTTAACAGTACATTTAGCACCACCAAATTCTTTAGTAGCGGCAATTTTGGCTAGTGGTGCTGTTACAGGCATAACTATCTTGGATACTAAATTTAAACTTGAAGCTGCTAAAGCGACTCCTTGTGCATGATTACCAGCACTAGCAGCAATTAAACCCTTTGCTTGCTGTTCCTTTGATAAATTAAGAATTTTATTTAAAGCTCCTCTAATTTTAAAACTACCTGTTTTTTGTAAATTTTCTAACTTTAAAAATATATTATTACCAGAAAATGAAGAAAGTTTATCTGCTTTTATCAAACTTGTCTTACAAATTTTATCTTTAATTTTTGAATACGTTTCTTCAATTACTTCTTCACTTACTAAATTTTCCACAATGGTTTCTCCTGAGTTTCTATCTAATTTCTCAAATATAATTAATTATACAATATAATAACTTTTATTTATAAAACAACAAAAGTAATCATTAATAGTATATGATTTTATAATTAAATGGGATTTGAATTCATAAATGTTGATTTAAAGCATATGTTAAATTGCTATACTACATAATCACTATTTTCAAATCTATATTATATATACATGAAAAACAAAAATTAAAAAATATTTTTCCAAAATATTTAGAATTAATACTGTTAATTTTATTGTTACAAATTTCAATAATTGCTTTTTAACACTTAATTATAGTACAATCTAATGCAGGAGGTATTATATATGGAAAATAATGAACAAAATAAGAAAAAAATAGATAAATCTCGGCCACTAGTAGAAATTTTGAATCTAACAAAGGAATATAAAAATAAAGTAGCCTTAGATAAAGTTAATTTAACTATTAATCCCGGTGATCGAATTGGAATCATTGGTGCAAATGGTAGTGGTAAATCAACTTTAAGTGAAATTATTGGTGGTATTTGTAAACCAACATCTGTGAACTTGTCAAGAAAAGTAGACAATAAAAGTAACCTTTTATTAAATTTTATAAAATAGCGTTTGTAAGTGTTAAATTTATAGGTATGAAGTAATTATTTGTTGGTTTGGAATGAGCTAATCGATATTTGATTGGACTCATTCCTTTTAATTTTATTTGAGGTCGATAATTATTATAAAAGTAAATATATTTAGGTAAGTTGTCTTGTATTCATTCAATAGTTCTATTTTTTCTTGGAATTTGATATAGAAATTCTGTTTTCATTGTTCCAAATCAAGTTTCAGTAGCACCATTATCACAGGAATTACCTCTTCTAGACATTGAAATTTTTATTTTTAATTCATCACATAAAATTTTATAAGAAGGATTTGTATAGTGAAATCCTTGATCTGATTGTAAAATTCATGAAGTAGGTTTTTGAGCATTAACTCAAGCTTGGATAATGTTTTGGACAACAAATGTCATGTCTAAACTTGCACTTATTTTATAATCTAATATTTCATTATTATGAAAATCTTTAACAATTGATAAATAATATGTTTTACCATTAGTTAATAAATAAGTTATATCAGTACCTAATTTTTCATTTAAATTAGTAGTTGAAAAATCACGTTTTAATAAATTATCATATCTTAAACTTCCTGATTTAGTTCTATAATCAAATTTTTTTATGCGAACCTTAGCTTTTAAACTCATATTTTTCATATATCTATATACAATATGAAATTTTAATTTTAAATTATAAATTTTGTTAATTCATAAAGTTATCATTTTATAACCATAAATTTCTTGAAATTCATAAAAAATATTTTTAATTATATTAGCTAAAAATGTATCTCATTTATTAAATTCATTCATTCCATTCTTAATTCACTTATAATATCCTGATTTTGAAACATTTAATAATCAACATAAATAACTAATCTGATATTTTTTCTTCAATGAGAAAATCACAAAATATTTCTTCTTTTTTGTCGATTTTTCTAAATACTTTTTTATATCGTTCATTGCCTCAATATATTCAATTAATTCTTGTTTTGTCATTTCATTAAAATTTAAAGATTTGGGTCGACCTGTTCTTTTGGTTTTTTTTAGCACGAATTCCATTGCCATATTCTAAACCTTTTTCACCTAATAATTTATATGCTTTAATTCATTCTTTTATTGATGATCGACCAATACCATACTCTAATGCGGTTTTATCAATTGTTTTAATTTTACTTATTTTTATTATTTTTAACTTTTCTTCTTTTGATAGTCATTTAGCCATAAAAAAATGAACACCTTCCTTAAAGTATTTTTAACACAAAGGTTACAATTCTGTGTCTACTTTATTCTAGATGTTCATTTTCAACAGTACTGTAACATTCCTCATAAGTTGTATTATTTTTTAATTCATTTATACTCTGCTTTAATGTTTCACTATTTTGATATAAATCAATAACAGTGTTAATGTCTGCTACATTAACATTTTAAAAAGGAAGATTATTATCAATACTACTAAATATTTTATGAGTAACAGAAGTTGTTGGTATTTCATTTTTAATAACACCATAACTTAATATTTTATTACCGAAAACACTAGTACCCATCATAATTATTATGATACTACCTAAAATACTCATTCTAATAAAATTAATTAAAATTCCTGCTGTAGCATTTATTGCTTTGTGTTCAATTTTATTTTTATTAAAAAGTACAAAATATAAAATAATATAGATTATTCAAAATAAAATATTAATACCAATAATTCAAACAATAGCATATATCAAAAATCCAATATTATCAGTTAATAAATTCTTAAATGAAGCAAAACTACCGCTAAGGTCACTAAACCATGGTGATACCATATTTTTAAAAGAATCTATTAACATTGGTTTAAATGCCAACATTAAACCAATACTAAGTAAATTACCAGCGCTAATAAATGTTAATGCTCTTCCCCCAATAAAAAAACCAGTAATAATACCAAAAATAATAATAGCAAAAATAATAATATCCCATAATAATGGAGAAACATTAATAAATATCATATTTAAATACCCTTCCTTATTTATGAACAACTATAAAATAATGACGCTTACCTTTTTTAATAACTGTTACTTGATTATTAATTGCGTTTTTTTTACTAATAAGAAAATTTATATTGGTAATTTTTTCACCATTAACAACAATTGAACCTTGCATAATTAGTTCTCTTGCTATTCTTTTTGAATTACAAATTTGATTATTAACTAAAAAATCAATTATTTGTTCATTATGATTAAGATTAAAATGTGGTACATCTTTTAAAACCTGTAAAATCTCAGATGATTTCATTTGATGAATCCGGTCGTGGAAAAAAGCATTAGTAATATTAATAGCACTAAAATATCCATTTAATTTATGAATAAATACTGTTAATAAAGCTGCTAAAATCTTTTGTCCATAATGTTGCTTAACATCACTGTTATGAATTACTAAAATTTTTGCTATTTGTTCTTCACTAAATAAAGTTAAAGAATTAAAAAAAGTAGGCAAATCTTTATCTTCTTGATTAAATAAAAATTGATATAACTCATAAGGTGAAGTTTTTTCACTATTTAAAAATATAGCACCTTTTTCGCTTTTACCAAATTTTTCACCATTAGATTTAGTTAATAAATTAATAGTAATACCAGCAGCATGATGTTCATCACCTTTTTGTTTTCTAATTAAATCTAAACCGGAAGTAATATTTCCTCATTGATCACTACCACCAGATTGAATATAACATTGCTCTTTTTCATATAAATTATAAAAATCATACGCTTGTAATACCATATAAGAAAATTCAGTATAAGAAATTCCAGAATTTAAACGATTAGCAATCATTTCTTTGCCTAACATTTGATTAACATTAAAATGCTTACCAATATCACGCAAAAAAGTTGTAATTGTTAGTGGACCTAATCATGTTTGATTATTAATAATTTTAATTGGCTTAATTTTATTGTTTAATGTTCCCAATGGTAATTTTAAAAATGTAATTCAAGTTTCTACATAACTATCACAATAATTTAACAATTGTTTAAAGGAAAAATTATTTAAATCACTTTTCATAGTAATTCACTTTTGATCAAAATTACAAATTTCATATAAAGTTTTTAGTAATGATGCTGATAATCCTAATTCTTCTCAAGGTAAGGGCAATGTTTTTAAAATACTACTTAAAGTTTGTTGATATTGATTATTTGGATTAATACTTTTAATAATCATCTCTAATGTTTCATATTCTTTATCATTTAATAAATTACATGTTTTAATTAATTCTAATGATGTTAAATTATCAATATTTTCATAACTTAATAATGTCACTAACTGCTCTTTTATTTTTCTAACATTAGTTTGTAACACATTTTCATCTAATAAATTACGTTCTTTATTTTTACCACTTGGATCACCAATCATTGCCGTTGTACCACCAATAACAGCAATTGGTTGAAAACCAAATATAGCAAAACGATGCAATAAAATAATTTGTAGTAAATTACCCAAATGTAATGAATCATTACTTGGATCAAAACCACAATATATTCCTTTTCCTAATTTTCCTGCATTAATTACTTTATCTATGCTACTAATATCTTTTAAGATATTACGTCATTTTAATTCGTCAATAATATTGGATTTTATTATATTATTCATAGCATCTCCTATTTATTTTCATCTAAAATATCATCAACTAACAAATCAATAGTTGTAATAACTGTATCGTTATTATTACTTGCATTATTGTAATTAATAGATGTAGTTTCTTTAAATATTTTATCGCGAAACTCTAGATAGCGCGATGGTAAACTATCATATATTTGTTGTTCTCTATTTTTTTTAATTTGTGCAATTCTAGTATTATCAAAATTACTAGAATTATTATACGCTACTTCTTTTTCACGAAAAATATTTTCTTTAGTTTTTTTATCAACATATTGCTCAATAGTGCTAGAACTACTATCGGCTTTTTTAATATTAATTGGAATCGTAGTTATTTTTTGATGATTAAGACCAAATATAGGTGAAATAATACTACTTAATTGATAAGGTTCTTTTTTAGCATTATTAACATTAGTAGTAACATTTTCAATTTCAACTTCTGTATTTTCTATTGTCATAATAACTCCTTAATGATAATCAATAATTAAATTATAACATTTTAATGATTAATTATTCCTAATATAAAGTTAATAATTTTCATAATCTTCATTAAGATAAAAAATTACTAGTGAATATCAATTAATTTTATAAAAAGTACTAATACTTTTCTCAAATTTATTTTTAATAAAAAATAAAATAATAAAAAAGTAGTACTTATTTATAAAGTACTACTAAAAGTGTATTAAATTGATTTTATTCAACACTAAATGTGTCATATAAATTTGAAGTATCAATATTATCAAACCCTACAGCAAAAAACTCACTAATAGATGAATCCAACCCATTAATTATTTTTAAGATTGCAACTAAAGATACGTTTCTTGTTCCTCTTTCAGCATCAGAAATATAATTACGATGTAGGCCGCTTGCTTCTCCAAGTTTCTCTTGTGAAAATTTTCTACCTTTTTGATTACGTAAAGTTTTCATTCGTTTTCCAAAAGCATTCAATAAATCTTGACGACCTTTGCTTAAAATTTCTTTCTTTTTCATTGTATGGCCTCCTCTTATACTTTTTATTATTAACTTACAATGTTTCTTGATACTTTTTCTTAATTTCGCGAATTAAATGATTAACCCCAGACTTAGTAATGACAAAACCGGTTTCTTGATAGTAAAGTTCACCCAATTCTGAAAGTGATGCTTCAGGATTTTTTAATCTTAAATTTGAAATAATTTCAGCTTTTAATGACAACGCTTTGAAAAGTTTTTTTTCCTTTAAAACAGAAATCATTATAACTTGCTGGTCTCCAGCATTTAAAATTTTTTGTTGATTAGAAATATCAATATTATTAAAACGATTAATATTATTAAATAATTCTCGTGAAATGCGTTTATCTTCAAAAGCGAAAACTGCTTGTGGACAATCAATTATTTTTAAAAAGTCAGAAATTACATTAGATTTTTTTAGATAAAGCACCGTTTTATTACGACGTTTTATTGTTTTAAAGTTTAATTTAAAAATTTGTAATAAAATATTTTTAATTTTTTTAGCCAACATATCATTATGAAATTGTAATTCCAAATGGTAGTTAGGTGTTGAAGGAGAATTGATACTGCCAACTACAAGGAAGATTCCTGCGATATACGCTCTTACACAATGCTCTTTTATTATATGCTGGTGCATAGCTTCTTTCTCAATAAAAAGATATTTATCTTGAAGCATTAAATCATTAATAATAAAATCAATTTTATTATTAATACGAATATTATACACCTTTGGACGCTCAAATTTATTTAAAACATCCACCATAACTATCAATTTTACGTCTTTATATTGATTTTTTAAAAATTTATATATTAACCTAGTGCTTTTGTTATGAAAACTATGAATAATAATCTCATTATTTATTTTATCTGAATTTGTAATCTTACCATTAATAAGCGAATATGCTGATAGCAAAGATTTCTGACAACAATTTTTAAAATTTTTTTGACAGATTTCATCTTTTACACTTGTTGTAAATGATATCATTACTATCACCTCAATTGTACACTTTATTCATTAAAATTATCAATAAAATTTATTAAATATTGTGCTGCAATCGCTCCATCGTTAACAGCAGTTACTATTTGTCTTAAATTTTTAGCAATTACATCACCAGCTGCATATAATCCTGGGATTTTAGTTTGACACTTATCATTAACTATAATATAACCATTGCTATCACAAATATCTAAATCTTTAACAAATTTTGTAACAGGATCAGAACCAATATAAGGAAATAAGGCATCAGTAGTAATTTCACTAATTTCCTTAGTTTTAATATTTTGAATTTCTAATTTACCTACTTTTTTCTTATCCTCAGTACCTAATACTTTTAATACAACATGATCAGTTATTAAATTAATATTTTCATTATTTTTAACTTTATTAACGGTTTTATCATCAGCACGAAATTGATCACGACGATGAATAAGATTAACTTTATTAGTAAATCTTGTTAAATATAAAGTTTCTTCACAAGCAGCATAACCACCGCCAACTACACTAATAATTTTATTCTTAAATAAAGCACCATCACAAACAGCACAATAAGAAACACCACGATTAGCATATTCTTCTTCACCAGGAACACCAATTTTACGTTCTAATGAACCAGTAGCTATAATTACTCCTTTAGCAATAAGAACATCACCACTACTTAAAAGGACTGTTTTAATTTTATGATTTTCACTATCTGTAATTTTAATAACCTCATCAGTAACAAATTCAACTTGTAGTTTCTCAACTTGCTTTTGCATTTTTTCTGATAATTCAGGCCCTAAAATATAATCATAACCTGGATAATTTTCAATTTCAGAAGTTTTAATCATTTTTCCACCAAGAATATATTTTTCAATAATCACAGTTTTAAGATTTGCTCTTTGTGCATAAATAGCAGCTGTCATTCCTGCTGGACCACCACCAATAACTACTAAATCATAATCATATTTATTTTCTTTACTAGTATGATTTTTCATATAATCATTCTCCTTTACGAAATCTTGATGGTGCAATAATTTGTGCAAATATTACTAAAATAACACCTAAAATAATTCACATTCCAGAAACTATCATTGAAGTTGAAACATTGGCTATTTTCATAATGTCTCTATTATCACGAAGTGGTTCTAAAATCATTCTAATAATACCATAAAAGACAAAGTATAAACTACCTGATACTCCTGCATACGTTACTCGATAATTATTAGGATTATACATAGTATTTAAAGATTTAGAATGTGGTTGCATATTATATTTAATCTTTAAATATCATTTTTTTATCTTTGATTTAACTTTTGAATGTGTTTTAACATCTTTTCAAGGTATTTTTTCAACACTTTTAACACTATTCTTATTGGGTGTAAAATCAAAATATGCTTGTTTTCAACTTTCATATTTAAATTTACGATATCCATGAATTTTTTTAATAACCGTTCAAGGTTTTAAAAAATCTTTTCCAACAATTGGATTAGCCTTTAAAGGCGAAATAAATTGCGAAGAATCTAATTTTCATGGTTTTTTACTAAATATTTGTCCTGTTTTTGGTACAAAAAACGTTAAAAAGAATCAACCAAATAATGAAGATAATGACTCATATAAAAATAAAGGTTGACGATAAACAGCAACAGGATCTGGTTTATCGCTATTAAAACCATAATGTAAATGATTATTTATTCATGTTGGTAATCAACTGAAAGGATGACCAACATCAGTTCCTAGTAATTCTTGATTAAAAAAATTACCTCATCTACCAATCGCTTGACCTAATAAAATATTTGGAACAATACAATCAATAAAAACTCACATTGAAATTTGTAACTGTTTTGAAGTACGATAAAAAATAAAGAACCCTACTATCATTCCAACTGTAACGCCTCCTTCAATTGCCATACCACCTCTTCAAACGGCAACTACATCAAGTGCATTTTCAATTGTGCTAGTCTTATTAAGAACATATCATGCTCTTGCTCCTATTAATCCTGCTAATGCAATAACTAATGTTCCTCATTCTAAAGTTTTAGTTGGAATATTACGACGATATAATTTTATTCATGAAGCAATGACAGCAGTTAAAAAACCTATTGCCATTAATACTGAATAAATATGAATTCCCGTTCCCGGAATATCGGTAATTAAACTATTGTATCCTTCATCATTAATCATATTTTTTCCTTTTTGATAATTTAATAATTAAATTATTTCTTTTTTGTTAAATTTCTAATTATTTGTTTTTGAAAACTAGCAGTAGCGTCTTGACCTTCATCTTTTAACTTTAAACTAATAACTGCTGCTTCAATTAAATCAGCTAAATTTCTTCCTGGACTAACAGGAATAATTATTTTAGGCACTTTAATTTCAAAAAAAACATCAAAGTTATTATGATCACCAAGTCGATCAACTTTAGTTCAACCATCATTTTCAATTCTAATTAAATTAATAATTAAATTTACTTGACTCTCATGCATTATAACATGATATCCATACATTTTGGTAATATCTAGGATACCTATTCCTCTAATTTCAATTAAATTTTTAATAATCGGATTAACTTTTCCTACAATTTTATTGTTGACTTTTAAAATATCAATACTATCATCGCCAACAAATAAGTGCCCATTACGTAATAAATCTAATGTTGTTTCTGATTTACCAATACCACTTTCACCTGTAATTAGGACACCATAACCAAAAATATTTACTAGAGTACCATGTAAACGTTTAGATTCAGATAAACGTTCAACAATATACGTAGAAACTGTTGCTGCAAATTCAGAAGTAAAAAATAATACTTCAATAATTGGAACTGTTGAATTAATCGCTTTAGCACAGTCACATAATTCTTTTTTAAATTTAAAATTAGGTGTTACAAAAATAGCAGGAATATGATCTTCTAAAATATTACTAAAATGGTTCTTAAATTCTGTTTTTGGTAAAGAAGAAATATATTCGCTTTCTTTACTGCTTAATAAAATTATACGACGACTACGTGAGATTTGTTTAGTTTTAAATCCTGTTAACTCTAAACCACCACGATTAGTACCAATATTAGTAATAATTCTTTTTTCAATTGGAATTTTGGGATTAATATATAAAATTGTTAAATTAAATTTTGTTATTATTTCGCCAACACTAAGGTTTTCCATGCTTAATTTCCTGCCATTTATAATTAAAATTTTTGATTAATTTTAAACATAATATAATTATATATAATATACCAACAGAAAGTTTATTATTAACAAAAAATATACATAAGTTTCTAAAAACATTAAAAAAACTATTGAATAATATAATAAAAAATTATTAAACATTAAAATATTAGAAATTGGTGTTAACTTTTTATGAATAGCAACTATATTCCTTTTGAATTAGTATTAAAAAATATTATCTCATCATCTATCAATCAAAATTTAAATCATATTTATGAAACTATTGATAAAAATAAAAATGAAAAAAATACTGGTGATTTAGTTTCTGAAAAATGAGATTATCATTTTATTAATTATTTAGGACAACTAAGTCCAATTGGAAGTGGTACGCCTCCACAATTACCACCAAGAAATAAAATATAAATAAATATTACTAGTTAATATTATCTAAAATTTGAATAATAGTTTTAACTATCTTTGCAGCATTTTTTTCATTCTTAAGAACATGTAAATAATCTTTTAAATATTTAAAATTTTCTATATCATTTTCTATTTTTATAAATATTTCTTTAGCAGCATAACCAGTTGAAGCTATAGGAATTATTATTTTATTTTTATTTCTAGCAATTTCAAATTCATTTAATACACCTTTTGATAAAACAATATTATTATTTTCATCCATTTTATTACCAAAAATAAATAGTACAATGTCTGCTTTATCTATTAACTGATTACGATATTCTGGTCAACTTTTTTTAAGTTGTTGCGGAAATGGTCATACATCAAGAATTTTATCCAAAACAATACTATTTTCTTTAGCATACTTAACAGCACCACTTACTATTTCATCACCAACGCCGATTCCAAATGCATTTATTATTTTCTTATTTTCTTTACATAAGAAATTTGATAAATCAAATACAAATTTTTTACTTTTCTTTATAGTACCAAATTCTTCATAATTATTAGCTATACCCGAAATAAAAATATTTCTCTTCAAATTATTATTAGTTGCAGAATTAAATATTTCTGCTTTTGAATCGCAATAATTGTTTAATAATAATGTTTTAAAATTAATGTTTTTAAAACAATTATGACTTATAGAATTGAATAACTTACCATAAATTGTCAGAGAAAAAGAATCGTTTGAAAACCGTAATTCTGTTTCAGGAATAAATTTACTATATAAACTATTTTCTCCTATTGTTCCATCACCAACACCATAATATTTATCATTAATATCCAAATTAAGTGCAGTTAAATCAATTGCATAATAATATCATACTTTAGTGCTTATTTTTGAAGCATAATGAGTACCTAAAAAGTAAATAGGTGTATCTTTTGTTAAAAAAATACCAGTTTCTTCTCTCATTTCATTATAAACTGTTTCCAAAGGATTATTATTTTCCATTCCACCAGTAATTGAACTATATTTACCCAACCTATTTTTATTAAATAATGGATTACTCTCACATGTTTGCATAAAATAACGACTACCATCATCTTTAATTATAAATGGTAATATTGCAACACCTTTGTTATTACATCAAGGTTCTTCAACACCATGCATAAAGTCTACTTTAATTAATTTAACTCATTCTTTTTTCATATTTATTTTTTTCCTTTATAACAAAATTATAACTCTTATAAATAAATATTTCTAATTAATTCTTATTATCATTTATTAATTTAATTAATTCTTGAGCCATAATATTATGTGCTCATTTATTAGGGTGAATGCTATCAAAAAAGAAATAATTATTAATATTTTCTTCATTAACACCTTTATTGAAATGAGGAACAATAATACCATTATTAATTATTTCACTAAAATCAGTAGTAACTGCTGCATCAATAATATTGTTATTAATATTCAAGCTTTTAAACTTATTAATAGCATTTGTTATCGCTGCAAACATATCATATTTAATAATATTTTTTTTATTTTTATTTAATTCTTCAATAACACTATCTAATATTTTATTAAAATTAGTAGTTAAATTTAAAATACGTTTCTTATCTTTTTCTTTATTTTTAAATAAAGGATACTCGGGACTTTCCTAAAAACTGTGTTTTTTAAATAAATTTTAGTTGTAAAATCACTAAGTTACACAGATTGCTGGAAAGTCCCGTTGAAATCTGATTTTACTATGCAATTAAATCAAAGAGCAAGTACTAATATGAACTTGTCAAGAAAAGTGGACAATAAAAGTAACCTTTTATTAAATTTTATAAAATAGCGTTTGTAAGTGTTAAATTTATAGGTATGAACTAATTATTTGTTGGTTTGGAATGAGCTAATCGATATTCGATTGGACTCATTCCTTTTAATTTTATTTGAGGTCGATAATTATTATAAAAGTAAATATATTTAGGTAAGTTGTCTTGTATTCATTCAATAGTTCTATTTTTTCTTCGAATTTGATATAGAAATTCTGTTTTCATTGTTCCAAATCAAGTTTCAGTAGCACCATTATCACAGGAATTACCTCTTCTAGACATTGAAATTTTTATTTTTAATTCATCACATAAAATTTTATAAGAAGGATTTGTATAGTGAAATCCTTGATCTGATTGTAAAATTCATGAAGTAGGTTTTTGAGCATTAACTCAAGCTTGGATAATGTTTTGGACAACAAATGTCATGTCTAAACTTGCACTTATTTTATAATCTAATATTTCATTATTATGAAAATCTTTAACAATTGATAAATAATATGTTTTACCATTAGTTAATAAATAAGTTATATCAGTACCTAATTTTTCATTTAAATTAGTAGTTGAAAAATCACGTTTTAATAAATTATCATATCTTAAACTTCCTGATTTAGTTCTATAATCAAATTTTTTTATGCGAACCTTAGCTTTTAAACTCATATTTTTCATATATCTATATACAATATGAAATTTTAATTTTAAATTATAAATTTTGTTAATTCATAAAGTTATCATTTTATAACCATAAATTTCTTGAAATTCATAAAAAATATTTTTAATTATATTAGCTAAAAATGTATCTCATTTATTAAATTCATTCATTCCATTCTTAATTCACTTATAATATCCTGATTTTGAAACATTTAATAATCAACATAAATAACTAATCTGATATTTTTTCTTCAATGAGAAAATCACAAAATATTTCTTCTTTTTTGTCGATTTTTCTAAATACTTTTTTATATCGTTCATTGCCTCAATATATTCAATTAATTCTTGTTTTGTCATTTCATTAAAATTTAAAGATTTGGGTTGACCTGTTCTTTTGGTTTTTTTAGCACGAATTCCATTGCCATATTTTAAACCTTTTTCACCTAATAATTTATATGCTTTAATTCATTCTTTTATTGATGATCGACCAATACCATACTCTAATGCGGTTTTATCAATTGTTTTAATTTTACTTATTTTTATTATTTTTAACTTTTCTTCTTTTGATAGTCATTTAGCCATAAAAAAATGAACACCTTCCTTAAAGTATTTTTAACACAAAGGTTACAATTCTGTGTCTACTTTATTCTAGATGTTCAATATTAATGATAATACAATTGAATATAGTATGACTGATATTAAAAATTTAATTTTCCAAGAAATAAATTTATTAAATCAATTTAAGTTATATGCTGTATCTATTAATGAACCCATAACTGAAAATAATATTGATGATTTATATATCATTAATAATTATTCACAACCATATCAAAATCCAAAAACAAGAAGTACTAAAAGTATAACTATTATTAAAATTAAAGATTTTAAAACAAGAGATGGTTATCCAATTATTATTAAATTACAAAAACCATTAGATAAAGATACAAAAGTTACTGGTTTAAAAATTAAAGCACCTAGAAGCATGATTTTCGGAAATATAAAGGTACTTGGTGAAGTTGACAATATGGAAGTATACCCAAAGTTATTTGTTAAAGATAAGATAGCTTTTCCGCTATTATCAATGCCCATTGAAACTCAACCAAAAGTTAGAATATTACAACAATGATTTAGCGAACAAATTTTACCTTGAAAATTAGCAAAACAATTTATAGGACAAGAAAAATCAGTTTTAGATTTAATTGCTATTGGTGGGGGAACTGAAACAAGAAAAGAAATTATTAATAATGCAAGAGTAACAAACGCTAAATTAGGTTATGATGTTTCTAAAAATTTACATGTATGACCATTATCTGATGAAATAGAATTAAAAGATAAAAAATTAGAGTCATGATTTTTAGTAGGTAACTATAATTTATTTATTTCTACAACCAATAAATTTCATGATGTTGAGCTTGAAATAAAAGATAGACCACCAATTGATAGTTTACAAAAAGTATTATTAGACATGCTAACTTATACATATAATTATAATCGTAATTTTGATGGAGCAAAATATGAAAATGGTAGTCCAAATAACCATATTGCTTATTTAAAAGTTAAATTTGAAGGACAAAAGCCAGATGATGTAATTACTAATTTATTTAAACAATGAAAATTAGATTATCCAAATTATATTGATTTAGAACAAATAAAAATATTTAAACAAAATTATGGGGACTTTCCTAAAAACTGTGTTTTTTAAATAAATTTTAGTTGTAAAATCACTAAGTTACACAGATTGCTGGAAAGTCCCTTATTAATGTTATCAAATAATATTTATTCAGTAGTGTCAATTAATAAAGGATTAAATGATGATTACAAATTATTGTTACCTTATTATTTTGAATTAAAATCTAATCCTATACATACTACTACTGATGAAATTTGAGAATTTAAAGATATAAAAGTAATATTAAAATCTGAATATTTTGATTTCACTGATATTAATAATATTAAATTAAAAAATAATGACATTAGTCAAAATGAATTATTTAAACTAGATGATAACCAATTTAATTGATTATCTATTACAAATGAATTAGAAAATAATAATATTCCGTCATTAATTCCAGCAGATTGGACATTAGGTAATGGTGAATATGGTAAATACTTTACAAGAACAATTATTAGCAATAATAAAGTAGAAAATGCTTTAAACTTATATGGTTCAAATAAATCTCAATTATTTTCAAAATTAGAATTTTATAAAGAAATTTCACAAATTGATAATAATAATGAATTTGAATTACAAGCAAGAAATCCGATTAATAAATTAAATCGGATTGAAATTAGTGGGATATTTGGTGCTGGTAATTATGATTTAATTTTAATAACTAATAAAGAAGAAATAAACCTAACTAATATTAATTTATTTGATAAATATAATGAAAATACTTCTTATATAAATTTAGAAATTTAAATTATATTTTAAGTGCGTTATTTTTATATTTATTTGGTAATTGTTGATTTTGTAAATCAAAAGAATTTATTTCATCTTTACAATTTGATAAATGTTTTTCATCTCAAAGTTTTTCAGATTTAAAACTTATTCCTGTTTTCATATTTCACTCTGATTGATTTGTTAAAAATTTATTTTGTTTTAAAATATAATTTGTGTTATCTAAAAATTTTTTTAATTCTTTTTGATTTGAAAAGGTAATTGGTTGATTAATATAGTCTAAACCAAGTTTAATGAACTTTTCTTTTTCATCAATCAATCTATCTTTTCACATAAAACCAAAAATTTCTTTAATGTCTGATTTATCAAGACCATCAAATTCTGGGTCTCCCTTACAATTAATTTTATATGTTTCTATAAAATCAATTATTTTTTTGGTTTCTCGCAAATCTCTTAATATATTTTTATTAGAATACTTATACATTTGTTGAAATACATTTTTAATCATAAAATTTCTTCCTTTCAAGATAAGATAACCATTTTATTTTTAATAAAACAATAAGTTAAAAACTTATATAAAGTTTATAAAAATATTATATATCAATAAATTTTATTTATTAAAATAATTTTGTGTATATTTACCATCTCATTTTATATCTTCACTATGCTCTTTTACAGTATTGAAGTATAAAGAAGTTTTGTTTGGACTCAAAAATTTATTTCATCAAATAGTTGTTGTTCCATATACTTTTTCGCCATTTGGTTTTAAATAGTAATTTTCCATATTATGGGTAAGCACCCCCCATGATTAATCCAATTGTTCCAGTTGTAGCACCAGTTAGTGCTAATGCTAATGTTATTTTACTTAAATTTGTTTTTATTCATGTTTTCATAATAAATCTCTCCTTTTTATTTTTTCTTAATTTTTCACAAGTTTTTAATCATTTTGGTAATAATTCATATTCTAAATTAATTGCATGATTTTCACAAAGAAAAAGACTAAATGTTGTTGATTTTAATTCTAGTAATACAATATTACTTCATTTGTTATTACAATTTTTACTTTGACAAACAACATTCATTTTGTAAAATCTTTTTTAAAGATTTCAAATTATTTACAACTTTTAATGATTTTTCTTTATTCATCATAATTTACTCCTTAATTTTTAACATTTTATTGATTAATTGTAAGCATTTTTTGAAATTTTTACAAGTATGCTTTTAAACAAAAATAACTCCTAAATTAAAGGCGTTTATTTTATGATATCTATACTATTAATTATATATAACTTATTTGTTATATTGCAAATGTGAAGATACTTTTTTTCACAGTAGCATTATTTTTACCCCTAATTACATTTTTATATGGATATAGTGCATAAAACAACGCATCATAAGGGTCTTGATACATAGTTTTGTCAGGAATGTTAGTTTTTGTTTCATCATAACGTAATTCTTCTAAACATTGAGTCGTTTTTGGTAAATCATCTTTATTTGCATAAAAGTTTCCATAACTCATAATATTTCTCATTCAAACTACTCTATTAGTTAATCTGGCTTCTTGATTTAAATTAGAAGTATGTTTAATAGCAGTTTGTGTTATTAAAATTGTATTATGTTCATCTATTAATTTTTGATTTAATCAATCAATTGCTGTTCTTGCTTTATCATCATAAAAATAAATTGCTTGTTCAAAATTCTCAAAATTGTCTATTAATCCTAAAATTTCATTTGCATAAGCATTAATTTTTTCATTTTCATTTATAAAGTCATTTGGAGTAACTACTAATTCACAAATAATATAAGCATCATAATAACCAGTATTATTATATTCTTTAAAACCAACTACCATAAACACAGTATGGTCTTTTGGTCCAGTAGCTCAATCAATGCCAACACTATAAAAATCAAATTTATACATATCTTTTTCTTGATTATAAAATTGTTTTAACTCATATAATTGTCAATATTTTACAGTTTTTTGAAATGGAAAAATTGTTGCATCACTATCTAAAAATTCAAAACCATAAAAAACAGTATTAAATTCATCAGGATTACTTTTTTTCATTTCTAATAATGTTCTTTTTTGAATATCTGGTAATTTATTTCAAAATGGTTGAATAGTAAATCTTAAAACAAATAAACCTAAACCACTAAACATATCTTGATTTTCATAATAAATTTTACCAACTTTTTTAAGATTTTCCATCACTTTATCATTTAATGGTAAAAATGGCGTACAGTATTTTAAATAAAATGGGTAGTATTTATCGTATGGATTACATGTAAACGTAATGAAAAAACTTTTATAAAAATAACGAGTAATCAATTTTCCAAAAGTAGAACTATATATATTTTTATCAATAAATGTTCAACTTCACTCTTTAATAGGTTCTTTTGATACTTTAATACGATTACTTCTAAACATAGAGTTTTGTAATCTTTCATATCGATATGTTAATTGCTTTTCTGTCAAAGTTTCTTTTTCTTCTGCCATAATAATTTCATCTGTTCTTGAACCTAAAAAACTTGAACCGCCTGCTTCTTTTCCAAAAATTTTATTACCATTAGCATAACCAATAAAGTCAATTTGTTGATTATTAGGAAAAATAATACATCCACCATCCTTAGTTATTTTTCATTTAATACCATGTGGATTATTAGGTAATAAATTAATATTATATGTATCTAATAAAACTTGACAAACATTCATTAAAGCACCAATTGTAGTTTCACTATGAGTATTTTCATAGCGTCTTACTTCTTGAACACTACTATCACTAAAATTACAGCATATAAATAAATCAAATGCTAAACAGTTTCAAGTTTTTCTTGTTCCACGTGCAGTTGGAACAAAACGATAAAAACAATTAGTAGTAAAATATTCTGCTCATTCATCACCAACAAATTCTTTAAAAATATCTCAACTAAAACCATAATTATTATCACTAAAATTAAGATTATATTTTTTATTTAATTGTGCATAACTAGTAATAAAAGCCATATTTACTCCTCATTTTAAAAAAAATAAACTTAAATTATTAACAAACCAAATTTAGAAAGGAACATTAAAAATGTTTATATTGCCATTCCCTAATCATTTTGATTGAGACAAACACGATTTTAATCAAGATGAATTAAGTTTAAAACAAACAGAAGAGTTATTTCAAAAAATAGATGATTATTTATGAAATACATGTAATAAATCTGAATATAAATCATATAGATTTAGAAAAAGAAAATTAAAAACAAAAAAAGGTTTACTAAATTATAAACGACGTATTTGTACTTATTATAACATAGAAAAACAAAAAACTGAATACGTATCTTTATTAGATAATTATCTTGGTGTTAAAAAATATAGTAAGCTTGCACCAAATGTTATTAAACAAATTTTAAAATATTTTGCTGATGATAAAAAGTATCGTGATGTTTGTGATACTTTTATTGAAGATTTAATAAGTAATAGTACAGTTTGTAGAACATATCAAAAATTTGAATTACCAAAAGCAAATATTCCCAAAATACCATTACAACCAAATCAAAATTTATACATCAATATTGATGATGGTCATCGAAAATTTAAGTTTAATGAAAAACACAATACTAAAAATTGTAAAAAATGTTCAATGAGGTTATTAGTATTTTGTACTGGCAAAAAGAAGAATGGTAAATTAATTAATAAAAGAGCAGCATGTCAAATAAGAGTATCAAAAACAGAAATTGGTGCTGAAAAAACTGCAAAATTAATTGAAAAATATGGTAATTTATTTTTTGAAAATTTTGACCAAGCAAATTTAATAGTTTGTGGAGATAGTGCAAAATGAATTAAAAAAACTGCTACAATTTTAAATGCTAAATTTATTTTAGATAAATTTCATGCTTTCCATGTTTTATTTCTTGGCATAATGGCAGGAAGAAAAAAAGATAAAATTGCTAAATTACACTATCAAAATGCAATAAATTTATTTTCCAAAGGTCAATATTATGAATTAATTGATTTTTTACAATCATTAACTTTAAAATATAAAAAATTAAAAGTTGGTTATTTTATTAATGCAAAAGATGGTGTATTAAACCAAGCACTAGTTGAAAATATTGGTTGCTTTACTGAAACTAATATTAAACAAATTTTAAAAAAAATGATTGGTGATAGAACATATAACATTGATATGTATACAAAAATGGTTAATTTTAAATGCTATCAAATAAATAGGGAGCGTGTCGAAGATGTCGATAACTAATCATTTTCAAAAATAACTTCCTAATTTTTTTTAAACCCTTAAATTAAAAATAAATGACAAAAGACGAGAATAAAAAATCGTCTTTTTTTGTAATTGTAAAATTTTAAAATTTTTAATAACCGTCTTTAATACTATTATCAACACGTGTTAAGGAATTAAAAAAGTGAACCACAACACAGTTGTTCAAAATAGTGGCTAGCATGTGGACTTGCATGAATAAATAAAAAGTGGATGATGCCTAATAAAATATACTAACCATTTAATGGTAATCCTTGGGGTGGGAGCGGATTGGAAACTAGTATATATAGACCCGGAGTGGGGACCAACTATTATTCTTTATTTAACCAACCTTGCCACTACCAAGTGAGCAAGTGTTGGTTTTATTTTTTATTTTTTTTTGAAAAATTTTTTGGGCGAGAAAATAAATTTCAAACTTGTAAAAAAAATTGAGCGGTGCCGGTTCAATTAAAATATTAATTTGCTAAACGCAAATTAAATAAATATTGAATCGAATGCCTCAATGTTTTTTAAAATTTCACAATTTATTTTTGAGCCCAGAATTGCTGGAATGAATAAAACGAATAGTAGTATTATTAATAATCTAAAAATAAAAATATATGTTCTTTATGCTAGAAGCAACAGAACATATTAGGAAAGAATTATTATGCAAATAGAATTTAAAAAAGAACAAATTGTAAAAGATAGACTACAATCTATTCTTATTGATTATGGTGAATATAAATTACAATGTCCAAAATGAATGCTTAAAAATAATAGTTTTATTGCTGATGATAAATATACATATTGAGTTTTTAATTTAGAAAATATTAAAAGAGAATTAAGTGGTAATGAATTAATAAAATTATTAGAACCATATATTAAAGACCAAAAAATAACTGTTAATAAATCAACCCCTCCAAAAGAATATTATCTTAATGACATAAAACTTGAACAATTAACATTTTATGAACAGCATAATAGTTGATTTATGGGTGAAATAACAGATAACAAAACTAAAATTACTAATCCTTGTTTTAAATATAACATTACGTGAGAAGAAAACAGAAAAGGCTTTAAAATAAATAATCCATATAAACATGATGATTTACCAATTAATTATATAGTTACTTCTTATAAGGAAATTTCAACTCATAATGAAAAAGTATTTTTGTTGAACATGTAAACAAAATAAATTAGATTATTTATTCTTTAATACTAATGATATAAAAACAAGAAAATATTTTTTAAGAGATAAA
This sequence comes from Spiroplasma endosymbiont of Aleiodes alternator, assembly GCF_964031135.1. NCBI lineage: Bacteria > Bacillati > Mycoplasmatota > Mollicutes > Entomoplasmatales > Spiroplasmataceae > Spiroplasma > Spiroplasma endosymbiont of Aleiodes alternator. Next base: position 1,044,094 of record NZ_OZ035008.1, on the reverse strand, counting down.
AATAGTAAAGCAATTTGTTATGACTGTATTTTAAATATTAGGTTAAGTAGAAGGTATAAATATGGATAAACAAAAATTAATTAGTTGATTAAATTTAATTTTAGATAGTGATATAGAACAATATAATAAAAAAAAGACATATATTATTTAAATAAATTAAAAGGTTCAATTGATATTATTAAAATTTTAATTAATAAAATACAATGCAGAGAATTTGATTAATAATGAAATATGACTTAATTATTGGAATTGACCCTGCTGGTATTGGTAATAATGGAATTGTTATATATTCAAATGAAACTAATAATATTGTTTTTAATGGAACATTCAATACATTAACTGTTTTATGAACTAAAAATATGTATAAAGAAAAATTGCAATTAATTCAAGAAAAATTTATTGATAAAAAAATATTAGTTATTGTAGAATTTTGGGACTTTCCTAAAAACTGTGTTTTTTAAATAAATTTTAGTTGTAAAATCACTAAGTTACACAGATTGCTGGAAAGTCCCAAAATTCTTTTTAAGTTCAAAACAATTATTAACTAATCCATTAGCAACACCTAAAATTATTGGTGCATTAATGGTATTAGTACAAGATGTTATGAATTGAGATTATTTAGAAAATCATCCTAAAAATAAAAACAAAATAGAAAATTATAAAGGAAATATAAAATTAACAAAACATGAACAAGATGCATATAAGCATATTCAATATTATTTAAGGAATTATAAAAATGAAAGAGAAAGCAAATTATGTCAAATTAACAGTAAAACTGAGTAACACTATTGAAGCAAAGCATTATGAAAAAGGTGACAAAGAATTATATTATAGTGTTCGTGGTCAATGAAATGGATTAAACTATGTTACTTTAATTTTTAATAAACCAAAACTTTATAGACGCTGTATTTTATTAAACAAAAACGATGAAATTATTGTAACTGGTCAAATCTTTAACACTTTAAACATTCCTAAAAATCGTGCATTTTGTTCAATTAATGTTAAATGATTTAAAAAATGAAAAGAGTAAAAAATGATATTATGAAAAATTTTATTAATAGTACCAATATTAATAACAAGTATAACATTAATAATATTTTTAATTTATATAATTAAAGATTTAAAAAATGAATATAAAGTATTAAAACTATTGAATTCAATTGCTAATCAAATTGAAAATAAGGAGATATAAATATGAACAAAGAAAAAATAATTGAATATTACACTGAAATTATAAAATCACAAAATAAAGAAGCAGAACAATTACAAAAAAAATTAGATGAATTAATAATATCTGTATGTTGTTACCATAGAATGGTAGAAAAAATAAAAAATGGTGATTTTGATAATGAATAAAGAAAAATTAATGAAAGAAATTTGTTATGAAAAATCACAAATTGTATATTGTTATATGAAATTAAATCAAATAATTAGTCGTTTAGATGAATTAATGATGAAAATAGAGGATGGTGAATTTGATAATGATTAAATTAAAAGATTTATTTGGTCAAGATAAAATAGAAATATTTTCACCAAATCCAAATGATTTAACAGATAGTAAAGATATAAAAGCATTGATTTTATGAAAATATCCTAATGTAATTGCTGAATATTTAGTTGTTTCTCAACCTCATGCAAATACTGCTATTTTAGTGGGAGATAATATTAATTACACAGGTTGAGTAGAAGTATTTATTAAAAAAAGAACAAGTTTAGAAGGAGTAGATGAAAATGCCAAATGATACCATTGTACAATCAAATAATTATACATTAATGAAATTAATAAGAACTGGAATAAGTCCCTTATCAGCAATGATAGGTACAAGTGCTTATTATGGTCAATTATTAGAAACTCCAGTATTAGGAAGTATTAATGCTTTATTGTTTAGTAAGAAATGAACATCTAGAATAAAGTAGACACAGAATTGTAACCTTTGTGTTAAAAATACTTTAAGGAAGGTGTTCATTTTTTTATGGCTAAATGACTATCAAAAGAAGAAAAGTTAAAAATAATAAAAATAAGTAAAATTAAAACAATTGATAAAACCGCATTAGAGTATGGTATTGGTCGATCATCAATAAAAGAATGAATTAAAGCATATAAATTATTAGGTGAAAAAGGTTTAGAATATGGCAATGGAATTCGTGCTAAAAAAACCAAAAGAACAGGTCGACCCAAATCTTTAAATTTTAATGAAATGACAAAACAAGAATTAATTGAATATATTGAGGCAATGAACGATATAAAAAAGTATTTAGAAAAATCGACAAAAAAGAAGAAATATTTTGTGATTTTCTCATTGAAGAAAAAATATCAGATTAGTTATTTATGTTGATTATTAAATGTTTCAAAATCAGGATATTATAAGTGAATTAAGAATGGAATGAATGAATTTAATAAATGAGATACATTTTTAGCTAATATAATTAAAAATATTTTTTATGAATTTCAAGAAATTTATGGTTATAAAATGATAACTTTATGAATTAACAAAATTTATAATTTAAAATTAAAATTTCATATTGTATATAGATATATGAAAAATATGAGTTTAAAAGCTAAGGTTCGCATAAAAAAATTTGATTATAGAACTAAATCAGGAAGTTTAAGATATGATAATTTATTAAAACGTGATTTTTCAACTACTAATTTAAATGAAAAATTAGGTACTGATATAACTTATTTATTAACTAATGGTAAAACATATTATTTATCAATTGTTAAAGATTTTCATAATAATGAAATATTAGATTATAAAATAAGTGCAAGTTTAGACATGACATTTGTTGTCCAAAACATTATCCAAGCTTGAGTTAATGCTCAAAAACCTACTTCATGAATTTTACAATCAGATCAAGGATTTCACTATACAAATCCTTCTTATAAAATTTTATGTGATGAATTAAAAATAAAAATTTCAATGTCTAGAAGAGGTAATTCCTGTGATAATGGTGCTACTGAAACTTGATTTGGAACAATGAAAACAGAATTTCTATATCAAATTCCAAGAAAAAATAGAACTATTGAATGAATACAAGACAACTTACCTAAATATATTTACTTTTATAATAATTATCGACCTCAAATAAAATTAAAAGGAATGAGTCCAATCGAATATCGATTAGCTCATTCCAAACCAACAAATAATTAGTTCATACCTATAAATTTAACACTTACAAACGCTATTTTATAAAATTTAATAAAAGGTTACTTTTATTGTCCACTTTTCTTGACAAGTTCAGAAATTAGGAATTGATATATGAAATTTAAATCAAATGCCTAGTACTAAAACTAAATTACTTAATAGTTCTAAAAAAATATTATTAGGATTAGGAACAATTGGATTAGCAAATTATAGTAAATTTATACATGAAATAATTGAACCAGTTAATCCAACAACACCTATTCCTATAACTACTAGTACAACACCAAGTACTACAACAACAGATACTCCACCATGACCACCAAATTTATTATTAAATGCAAATAATAATCATAATAATTTAATGGATTGAGATACATATTTATCTTTAAATTCATATGGTATTGCTAATTTAATTGCAGGAATTACTGAATTAATACCTAGTAAATTTGAAAATGTAAGAAAAATTGCAAATATGATTACTGGTGGAGCATTAATTTCAAGTGGTGTTGCTATGGGTATTAATAATGACTTTAATAATGCTTATGCTATTCCAACAATAGTTGCAGGAAGAAGTGAAATTATCCATAATTTACTACCAATAGAAACTAATCATATTAATACTGAAATGCAAGAAACACCATTTACTAATGAAACATCAAGATTAGTAAATGATAATGCAAGTATAAATAGTTATCATTCAAATGAAACAGAAGATGTAATATTTGATGCAAATAGAAGACCTTATCAATCAACTACTGTACCAATAAATAGAATATAGAAGAAAGGAAAATATAAAAATGAAAGAATTTTTAAAAGCACTTGAAACAATTGGAATAAGTACGGGTATATTAATTTGTCGAGAAATTATTGTTTTATTAAAAAGATTTATTTCAACTCCAAAACATGTTAGAGCAAATAATAAAGTAATAAAACATCAAAAAAAATTAGCAAAATTAAATGAAAAAATTAATAAAGAAAATAAATAATAAAGGTGTGATTTAAATGTTAGAAAATGAAACTAATGTTTCAGAAACAAATGAACCTTTAACTGAAAATCATGATTTACAACAAGAACAAGAAACCAAAATTGTTGAATTAGAAAATAAATTAAATAAACTTAATCAAGAAATTAAAGAAAAAGAAATGATTAATATATTTAAAAAATATCAAGTTAAAAAAGAATTTTATGATTATTTAAAATTTAAAACTAGTAATATAGAAAATTCAAAAATTGAAGAAACTATTAAAAAAATGATTAAAGAACAACCAGTATTTAAAGAACCAATTAATACAGGCGGTAAACAAGAAACAATATTAACAAATGAACAAACTTCAATAAAAAGTAGTTTATTAGATTATAAAAAGAAAAATAATTTATAAAAGAAAGGAAAATTTAAAATGCCAAATCCAGTACCATTTAAACAAAATTTAGATAATACTACAAAATTAGTAGAAGCACCTGAATTTATAGAATTTTATAAACAATCAAATAGTCCATGAGCAAGTTTTTTCCCAATTGAAATGGTTAATTCTACAAACATTGAATTTATAGTTAAAAAACCAAAAGACCCAACATTCAAAATACTTCATTGAAATGACAAAAGTAAAGGATTAGAAGTGGGTTATGTTGATACTGATAAAATTAATAAAGTAATTACAAAAGAAGCCAGTACAGGGGAAATGATTGGTGAAGTTGATTTATTTGCAGATAATGGGCAAAATTTATTAGAAAGTATGCAATATGAAGTTGCTAATGATTTAGCAGATTATTTAGCAAATAATGATACAAATACAATTGCTAAATCTGCCAAAAAAGTATACATTACTGATACAACACCAGTAGGATATTTAAAATCAATGTTATCAGCATGAAATACTTTATTTCAATTAAGAAATAGTAATAATTGTAAATTTTTTATAACAAATAGTCTTTATGATAGTTTAGTTTATTTAGCAGATAATAAAGGTTTAATTACTGATAATCAATTAGCACAACAATTAAGATTAAATGGAACAAATTTATATATTAAAGGTGTATTATGTCAAATTGTTATGGATGATTATATGACATTTAAAAATACTGAAAATAAAAATCAAATTATGAACTTTGTTTTAGCAACACCAAAAGCAATGAAAAGATATATGCTACAACAAACTAGTATATATGTTGAAGATATTAAAGATGGTAAAGTTCCTAAAAGATATTTAGTTGGTGGACAAGTAACAGGAGAATCTATTCCTTATATGTCAAACTCAGAAACAGAATCAAGATGAATGTTATGTGGTATTGTTAATAAAAAATATTTAAGTGCAGAAATTACAACATTAACAACTAATATTACTGCTGATACTACTAAAAAGAATAAATTATTAGATACAACAATTAAAAATACAACTGAATTAAATAATTTAAATCCAAATTTAGCAACTCCAATTATTAATTATTTTAGTGATACCCAAGGTCAAATTGATGTAAGTAATCAAAACCAAAAAGCAGGAGATTTATATGTAGTAATCACCGCTAATGACACTGATAAAAATTATCAAGGTTCAACAAATCCAATTAAAATAAATCTTAAATAAGGAAATTAATTATGCCAATTGGTACAACTAATACAGCAATACTTTTAAACATAAATAAACCAAAATATACTAGAATAAGTCAACAACAAGAACATAAAAGTTTATGATGAGAAATTTTAGAAATGATTGGTGTACAAGTTATAGCAGTAGCACTTGCTCCTTTTACTGGTGGATTAAGTGAAAGTTTTACACTTGGATTAGGTGCAAGTGATTTAATTGCTAGTATTAGTGCTGTTGGTGTAGAGTTTTTAACTGATTTTACTATTAATCAAGTTTATGATTATTTAAAAGGAAATGTAACACCATTAAATACTATTTTTAATATATTACCAGCATTTGCTGGACTTAATAAAATTAGTCGTGGTTATCGTACAACTAAATTTATTAAGTTAGCACAAAAAACTAAAACATTAGAACAAGTTGGTATTAAAGAAGTAAAAAACTTACAAGAAATTATTAGTCAAGTAAGTGGAAAAGAAATTTTAACAGATAAAATTATTGGTAACAAACGTTATTTAATGAATTATAGTTTTACTCCTAATCGTGAAACAATAATCCAAAATTTGGGTTATGTTGCTGAAAGACAATATAAAAATAATTTTCAAAAATTAGAAGCACAAGAATTAAAAGATTATTTATTATTACAAAATAGATTAATAAAATTAAGTCCACAATTAACTCCTAAATTTAAAATCAAAGATATTGAAAAAGCAAATAACTTTTTAAAAAAATATAATACTGATTTAAAAAAAGTACTATCTATCAACCAACATGATTGATTAAATTTAGTTCATACAATACATTCAGAAAATAGATATGGAAAAACTTTAATTTTAGATTTACAAAAAATTCGTGCTAATGCTATTAAATTTAATTTTAAAAATAGTTCAATTCATAAGATTTTTTTAAATGCAAATAAAATTTTTAAGTATTTTGATATTAGATTTTATTTAAAAAAAGGTTTAAATAAATTTTGAAAAGATACTCCATATTTTGAAAAATTACGAGAAAGTATATATAAATTACAAGAAAAATTTGAAAAATTAGAAAAACAAGCATTTGAAAAAATTAATCAATTAAAAGAAAAAGCAACTGATTTATTTACTAGTGCAGAGAAAAAAGCAATTAAACATGCACAATTAATTCCATTAAATTCCCCAGTATTTATGGGTTGTAAAATTCAACCTTTATCATTAGATAAATGTGCAATTACTATTTATCATCGCAATCCTAAATATAAACCAATTACAGTTGTTGATAGTATTCTTAAAGCAGAAACTTTTGTTACTCAAATACATCCATTCCATTGATATCGTTGATATAGTGGTTGATACATTGGTTATGGAGTTAATCAAAATAAATGATTAAAAGCAATAGCATTTGCTCCACCAGTAGTGCAACAAGTAATTAGAGATAGTTTTAAAGTATATAGAGAAATATTTAGAATAGTAAGGACTTATCATAAAGTAGTAAATGTTATTAATAATCCTATTGAAAATATTAATAAATCATTTAAAAGAGTTGGTTTAAAATTTTCAGTTAATACTTTATTTGGTACAGGATTATTACATCATTTAGAAAAATTTGCATATAGTCAAGTTGTAGAAAAAGGTAAGAAAAAATTACAAAAAGAAATTATCCATATATCACATAGAAAAACTAAAACAAAAACTAAGCATTATAAAAAAGCATTTTTTAAGGAATGATAAATTATGATTAATAAACTTTGAACTGATGTCAGTTTAGAAAATTATAATAACTGATATCCATTAACTGGAAAAATTACAGAAACACCACAACAATATATACAAACATGACCTAATGTTAATGATTGATTTAAAACATTTGCTATTCGTGCTCAAAATGATATTAATGCTTATCTTGATTTTATTTTATCTAAATTTCCTTTTGATAGTTTTAAAGATGAATTAATTAAAGAAACATTAAGAGATATGGTTTATGTAATGGTTGAACACTGAGTATTTAATCGTACACCAATTGAATTTAATGTTGATGCTACTATTCAATTTAATAATGGTAGTCAATTTAGTGCAAGTAGTATTCCAACAATTAACGTTTGAGATTTAGCACCTAGTAGAATGAAAATATGGGCAAGACTAACAAAATTAAAACAAATATTTTCAAGTTATAATGACGATGAAATAGATGTTGAAAAAATTGACTTAAAAGCATTTTATACTAGAAATCAAATTGATGAACTAATTGAACAACAAAAAGAATTTACATTATCAAAACAAATGAAGTTATATGATGATTTAATTGATGATAATGAAAATGAGATATATAGGGGTCGTGTTACAAACTTTATAAATAAAGGATATGTAGCAACTGAATATGACCCAAAAACTGAAACAATGATTTTAGATTGACCAGATGAAATTGGTACATTACCACCAGAAGCATTACAAAACAATCCACAAATTGGTGATTTTACTCATGCTCCAACTTGTGATTTTTTGGGACTTTCCAGCAATCTGTGTAACTTAGTGATTTTACAACTAAAATTTATTTAAAAAACACAGTTTTTAGGAAAGTCCCGATTTTTCTGCTAAACAACAAAAACGAATTACTACAAATGAAAATGAAATTACCAAATTAAATAGTGAATTAATTAAAACAAATGAAAATATTAATGATGTTAAAAATAATTGATTTAATATTGAAACTAGTCCATTATGAAAAAAAGTTAAAAATGAAAATATTAACACAGATACATGATATATTATTGATTGAACATATTATTTTATCGATAGTAAACAACTTATTATAAGTAATAATAAATTAACTAAATCTAATATAAGAATTACTAATGGTCAAATAGAACAAAAACAAATAATAATTGAAAATATTGATGTTAATATTGACAAAGTAACATTATTATATGATGTTGATTTAATAAAGTTTATTATTACTAATAGCACAAAAAAGTATAAACCAATAATTCATAATATATATCAATATCAAGGAACTGGGATACCAACTGAATTTATAGCAGAAGAAGGTACTGAACGTGATTATTATACAAAAATAGAAACTAATAATTTATTAGATAAAAAACAAAATATAGAAGATAATAATTTAAAAACTACTAATAAAACTATTGTTGGGGCTATTAATGAATTAAAAGAAAAAATAAAAGATAAAAAATTTTCAAATGATTATTTTAAATATAATATTGAAACAAATGAAATTTTATTAAATGATGAAGAAAATTCATTACTTTGTAAGGATTTATTAGAAAATAATGAATATAAGATATTAAAAACTCAAAATAAAAAATTATTACAAGCAATTAATGAAATATTAGAAAAACAACCACAACCAAGTCCAAGTGGTTCAAATTGAAAAGAAGTAGGAACAAGAGAAAAAAATCAATGAGATAATTGACAAATTACTTATGATTTTATAGTTAATAAACGTTACAGAGTTTATTATTCTTGAAATATACATAACCCAGTTTTTGCAATTCAAGAATTTATTATAACTGATAAAAGAATAGCAGGTGTACCAATAGAAGTTTTTAACAATAATACTAGTGTATTAGTTTTATCAGTTAATCATGCAAAATTTATTACCATTTATTCTTTAAAAGGTAATGATAAAGTTAATACATGAAAATTACAAGAATTACAGGAATAATATTATGTTTTTTAAAATTATAAAAATTATTTTAGGTTTAATTGGAGTAATTCTATCATCTGCAACAGCAGGTTTAATTATATTTATTATTGTAAAAATTATATTAAAAATTAATCAAATATTTTAAAGAAAGGTGGTGAATATTATGTTAAGTATATTTAAAAGGAAAGATAAAAGCAATATTAGTGATAGTCAAAGTGAAAAAATAAAGTTTTTAAGTAATAAAAATAAAAGTACTCATGCTTCAATTTTAAATTATTTTGGTTTTAATGATTTTAATCATGAAACTTATTTCACTGATTTTGTAGCAGAAAATAATGCTAATTTATATAATGCTCCATTAGACATTAATAATGAAACTATTAAACAATATTTAATTAAACAAGAATTTTATAGAAAAAATTGAAATTCTATTTTTAAATTAAGTAAATTAGGAATTAGTGGTTATTTAATTTATATTGCTAATGATGATTTATATTTTCAAGTAGTAGATATACAACAAAGAGTTTATGATATTACTGGTAAATTAATTCAATGTACTATTTTTTATGATAGTTATCAACAAAATGCACAAACTGTAAGATTATTTGAAGTTTATACACTAAATAATGAACAAGTAACTATTAATCGTGCAATTTATAGTATTAGTGATAATAAAAAACAATTTCCATTAGATTTTAAATCATTCATTAATAATCCTAATTTAGAACAAGAACAAATACTAAATATCAATTATATACCAATAGCAATTATGAGAAATAAAGCAAATGAACAAGCAGATTGTGATAAAGTAATGGATAAAATTAAATCATTAGATGTTATTTATGAACAAATTGTTTTAGATACCATTTTAAATTCACCTAAATTTATATTTAGTCAAACTTATGGTAATGTTCAATCAACATTAGAAGAAGCAGTAAGAACATTAGTTACTAAAAACTACATATTTAAAAGTGGTGGAGATAATAATGAACAAAACGAAAATATCAATATGACAAATAGTAATTTTAAAGGTAAAAATTTAACTGATATATACGATTGAAATGTTAATGAAATATTTAAACGTTGTGGTATTCATATACCAAGTCAAAAGAAATCAGCACAACAATCAGTCCCTGAAAGTACAGCAGTTAATATTTCAACTATTAACTATATTGAACAAAAATTATGACAATTTAATATTGATATTCTTAAATTTATTCAATTATTAGTAAGTTTAGATAAAGATTTATTAAATAGTAAAACATTTAATATTAATGATGAACAAGAAATTAATAATTTAACTGTTAAATTAAAATTATTTAATCCCGAAAATAACCAATTAATAGGAGAGAACAATGGAAAACAACAACAAACCACAAACGAAGTTTCCACAGAAACAAACTAAACTTAATCAAGCAGAAGTAGAAAATGATTATTTAATTGATAATATTTCTTATGACTTTACTAATATGATGAGTGCTACTAGTGACCCCGATATTAATAGAGCATATGATGAGTTTAAAAAAAGAACAATATATATTTATGAAATTGAACGTTTATTTAAAAATAATGAAAATAATAGTTTAAAATTTTCAGCAAATACTATTAAAATAGGTTTTATTGATATTGATAAAGTATTAAAAACTACTGCTGTTGAAACATCTGATTTTACTATGCAATTAAATCAAAGAGCAAGTACTAATATTAATGATAATACAATTGAATATAGTATGACTGATATTAAAAATTTAATTTTCCAAGAAATAAATTTATTAAATCAATTTAAGTTATATGCTGTATCTATTAATGAACCCATAACTGAAAATAATATTTATGATTTATATATCATTAATAATTATTCACAACCATATCAAAATCCAAAAACAAGAAGTACTAAAAGTATAACTATTATTAAAATTAAAGATTTTAAAACAAGAGATGGTTATCCAATTATTATTAAATTACAAAAACCATTAGATAAAGATACAAAAGTTACTGGTTTAAAAATTAAAGCACCTAGAAGCATGATTTTCGGAAATATAAAGGTACTTGGTGAAGTTGACAATATGGAAGTATACCCAAAGTTATTTGTTAAAGATAAGATAGCATTTCCGCTATTATCAATGCCCATTGAAACTCAACCAAAAGTTATAATATTACAACAATGATTTAGCGAACAAATTTTACCTTGAAAATTAGCAAAACAATTTATAGGACAAGAAAAATCAGTTTTAGATTTAATTGTATTGGTGGGGGAACTGAAACAAGAAAAGAAATTATTAATAATGCAAGAGTAACAAACGCTAAATTAGGTTATGATGTTTCTAAAAATTTACATGTATGACCATTATCTGATGAAATAGAATTAAAAGATAAAAAATTAGAGTCATGATTTTTAGTAGGTAACTATAATTTATTTATTTCTACAACCAATAAATTTCATGATGTTGAGCTTGAAATAAAAGATAGACCACCAATTGATAGTTTACAAAAAGTATTATTAGACATGCTAACTTATACATATAATTATAATCGTAATTTTGATGGAGCAAAATATGAAAATGGTAGTCCAAATAACCATATTGCTTATTTAAAAGTTAAATTTGAAGGACAAAAGCCAGATGATGTAATTACTAATTTATTTAAACAATGAAAATTAGATTATCCAAATTATATTGATTTAGAACAAATAAAAATATTTAAACAAATAGTTATTATGTTATCAAATAATATTTATTCAGTAGTGTCAATTAATAAAGAATTAAATGATGATTACAAATTATTGTTACCTTATTATTTTGAATTAAAATCTAATCCTATACATACTACTACTGATGAAATTTGAGAATTTAAAGATATAAAAGTAATATTAAAATCTGAATATTTTGATTTCACTGATATTAATAATATTAAATTAAAAAATAATGACATTAGTCAAAATGAATTATTTAAACTAGATGATAACCAATTTAATTGATTATCTATTACAAATGAATTAGAAAATAATAATATTCCGTCATTAATTCCAGCAGATTGGACATTAGGTAATGGTGAATATGGTAAATACTTTACAAGAACAATTATTAGCAATAATAAAGTAGAAAATGCTTTAAACTTATATGGTTCAAATAAATCTCAATTATTTTCAAAATTAGAATTTTATAAAGAAATTTCACAAATTGATAATAATAATGAATTTGAATTACAAGCAAGAAATCCGATTAATAAATTAAATCGGATTGAAATTAGTGGGATATTTGGTGCTGGTAATTATGATTTAATTTTAATAACTAATAAAGAAGAAATAAACCTAACTAATATTAATTTATTTGATAAATATAAGGTAATGTTTAGTAATCTGTGTAACTTACAAAAATAACTATGTTTAATTAATTCTAGTAAATATAATTAAATGACTAGAAAGAGTGAGTTACAGATGGCTAAAAAGCAAAATATTAATAATAATGATCCAATATCAAAAGCAGTAGATTTATTATTAGAAAATACTGAAGATTTAACAACAGTTTTTAAAGAGGGAGAATTGTATAAAGAATTAACAAAAAGATTAGTAGAAAAAATGTTGAATTCTGAGATGCAAAATTATTTAGGATATGATAAGAATCAACATAGTAATAGTGACAATGCTCGTAATGGTATAAGTTCAAAAAAATTAATAACTCAACAAGGTAAAATTGAGATTGATGTACCACGAGATCGCAATAGTAATTTTAATCCTGTAATAGTTGCAAAAAGACAAAGAAGATTTGATGGTTTTGATCAACAAGTTCTTTCTTTATATGCAAAAGGTATGACATTATCAGATATTAGAATGCAATTACAAGAGTTATATCATGGTGCTGATATTAGTGAAAGTGTTATTAGTCAAATTACTGATGATGTTATTGATGATGTAAAAGCATGGCAAAATCGACCATTAGAAAGTGTCTATCCGATTGTTTATTTTGATTGCATAATAGTGAAAGTACGACAAGATAAAAGGATTATTAATAAATCAGTTTATATAGCTTTAGGAGTTGATTTAGAAGGTAAAAAAGATGTTTTAGGTTTATGAATTAGTGAAAATGAAGGTGCTAAATTTTGATTAGCAAATTTAACAGAAATGAAAAATCGTGGCTTAAATGATATTCTTATTGCCTGCAGTGATAATTTAACAGGCATGTCAGAAGCAATACAATCAGTTTATCTTAAAACAGAACATCAATTATGCATAGTTCATCAAATTAGAAATAGTTTGAAATATGTCTCATATAAGCATAGAAAATCTCTAGTTGCAGATTTAAAACCAATTTATACTGCATGTAGTGAAGAACAAGCAATGCAGGCTTTAGAATCCTTTGAAAATAAGTGAAATAAACAATATCCTCAAATTGCTAAATCTTGATATAAAAATTGAGATAATTTAATTGTTTTTATTAGTTATCCTGCAGAAATTAAAAGAGTGATTTATACAACAAATGCTATTGAATCTGTAAATAGTCAATTACGAAAAGTTATCAGAAATAAAAAAGTTTTTCCTAATGATATGGCAGTTTTTAAAATATTTTATTTAGCAATTGAAAATATAACAAAAAAATGAACAATGCCCATTCAAAATTGAAATACAGCAATTGCTCATTTTATGATAAAATTTGAAGATAGAATTAATCTAAACTAGTACTTTGTAAAACAAAGATACACAGATTACATAAAAGCCTCAAATATAATGAAAATACTTCTTATATAAATTTAGAAATTTAAATTATATTTTAAGTGCGTTATTTTTATATTTATTTGGTAATTGTTGATTTTGTAAATCAAAAGAATTTATTTCATCTTTACAATTTGATAAATGTTTTCCATCTCAAAGTTTTTCAGATTTAAAACTTATTCCTGTTTTCATATTTCACTCTGATTGATTTGTTAAAAATTTATTTTGTTTTAAAATATAATTTGTGTTATCTAAAAATTTTTTTAATTCTTTTTGATTTGAAAAGGTAATTGGTTGATTAATATAGTCTAAACCAAGTTTAATGAACTTTTCTTTTTCATCAATCAATCTATCTTTTCACATAAAACCAAAAATTTCTTTAATGTCTGATTTATCAAGACCATCAAATTCTGGGTCTCCCTTACAATTAATTTTATATGTTTCTATAAAATCAATTATTTTTTTGGTTTCTCGCAAATCTCTTAATATATTTTTATTAGAATACTTATACATTTGTTGAAATACATTTTTAATCATAAAATTTCTTCCTTTCAAGATAAAATAACCATTTTATTTTTAATAAAACAATAAGTTAAAAACTTATATAAAGTTTATAAAAATATTATATATCAATAAATTTTATTTATTAAAATAATTTTGTGTATATTTACCATCTCATTTTATATCTTCACTATGCTCTTTTACAGTATTGAAGTATAAAGAAGTTTTGTTTGGACTCAAAAATTTATTTCATCAAATAGTTGTTGTTCCATATACTTTTTCGCCATTTGGTTTTAAATAGTAATTTTCCATATTATGGGTAAGCACCCCCCATGATTAATCCAATTGTTCCAGTTGTAGCACCAGTTAGTGCTAATGCTAATGTTATTTTACTTAAATTTGTTTTTATTCATGTTTTCATAATAAATCTCTCCTTTTTATTTTTTCTTAATTTTTCACAAGTTTTTAATCATTTTGGTAATAATTCATATTCTAAATTAATTGCATGATTTTCACAAAGAAAAAGACTAAATGTTGTTGATTTTAATTCTAGTAATACAATATTACTTCATTTGTTATTACAATTTTTACTTTGACAAACAACATTCATTTTGTAAAATCTTTTTTAAAGATTTCAAATTATTTACAACTTTTAATGATTTTTCTTTATTCATCATAATTTACTCCTTAATTTTTAACATTTTATTGATTAATTGTAAGCATTTTTTGAAATTTTTACAAGTATGCTTTTAAACAAAAATAACTCCTAAATTAAAGGCGTTTATTTTATGATATCTATACTATTAATTATATATAACTTATTTGTTATATTGCAAATGTGAAGATACTTTTTTTCACAGTAGCATTATTTTTACCCCTAATTACATTTTTATATGGATATAGTGCATAAAACAACGTATCATAAGGGTCTTGATACATAGTTTTGTCAGGAATGTTAGTTTTTGTTTCATCATAACGTAATTCTTCTAAACATTGAGTCGTTTTTGGTAAATCATCTTTATTTGCATAAAAGTTTCCATAACTCATAATATTTCTCATTCAAACTACTCTATTAGTTAATCTGGCTTCTTGATTTAAATTAGAATTATGTTTAATAGCAGTTTGTGTTATTAAAATTGTATTATGTTCATCTATTAATTTTTGATTTAATCAATCAATTGCTGTTCTTGCTTTATCATCATAAAAATAAATTGCTTGTTCAAAATTCTCAAAATTGTCTATTAATCCTAAAATTTCATTTGCATAAGCATTAATTTTTTCATTTTCATTTATAAAGTCATTTGGAGTAACTACTAATTCACAAATAATATAAGCATCATAATAACCAGTATTATTATATTCTTTAAAACCAACTACCATAAACACAGTATGGTCTTTTGGTCCAGTAGCTCAATCAATGCCAACACTATAAAAATCAAATTTATACATATCTTTTTCTTGATTATAAAATTGTTTTAACTCATATAATTGTCAATATTTTACAGTTTTTTGAAATGGAAAAATTGTTGCATCACTATCTAAAAATTCAAAACCATAAAAAACAGTATTAAATTCATCAGGATTACTTTTTTTCATTTCTAATAATGTTCTTTTTTGAATATCTGGTAATTTATTTCAAAATGGTTGAATAGTAAATCTTAAAACAAATAAACCTAAACCACTAAACATATCTTGATTTTCATAATAAATTTTACCAACTTTTTTAAGATTTTCCATCACTTTATCATTTAATGGTAAAAATGGCGTACAGTATTTTAAATAAAATGGGTGGTATTTATCGTATGGATTACATGTAAACGTAATGAAAAAACTTTTATAAAAATAACGAGTAATCAATTTTCCAAAAGTAGAACTATATATATTTTTATCAATAAATGTTCAACTTCACTCTTTAATAGGTTCTTTTGATACTTTAATACGATTACTTCTAAACATAGATTTTTGTAATCTTTCATATCGATATGTTAATTGCTTTTCTGTCAAAGTTTCTTTTTCTTCTGCCATAATAATTTCATCTGTTCTTGAACCTAAAAAACTTGAACCGCCTGCTTCTTTTCCAAAAATTTTATTACCATTAGCATAACCAATAAAGTCAATTTGTTGATTATTAGGAAAAATAATACATCCACCATCCTTAGTTATTTTTCATTTAATACCATGTGGATTATTAGGTAATAAATTAATATTATATGTATCTAATAAAACTTGACAAACATTCATTAAAGCACCAATTGTAGTTTCACTATGAGTATTTTCATAGCGTCTTACTTCTTGAACACTACTATCACTAAAATTACAGCATATAAATAAATCAAATGCTAAACAGTTTCAAGTTTTTCTTGTTCCACGTGCAGTTGGAACAAAACGATAAAAACAATTAGTAGTAAAATATTCTGCTCATTCATCACCAACAAATTCTTTAAAAATATCTCAACTAAAACCATAATTATTATCACTAAAATTAAGATTATATTTTTTATTTAATTGTGCATAACTAGTAATAAAAGCCATATTTACTCCTCATTTTAAAAAAAATAAACTTAAATTATTAACAAACCAAATTTAGAAAGGAACATTAAAAATGTTTATATTGCCATTCCCTAATCATTTTGATTGAGACAAACACGATTTTAATCAAGATGAATTAAGTTTAAAACAAACAGAAGAGTTATTTCAAAAAATAGATGATTATTTATGAAATACATGTAATAAATCTGAATATAAATCATATAGATTTAGAAAAAGAAAATTAAAAAAAAAGGTTTACTAAATTATAAACGACGTATTTGTACTTATTATAACATAGAAAAACAAAAAACTGAATACGTATCTTTATTAGATAATTATCTTGGTGTTAAAAAATATAGTAAGCTTGCACCAAATGTTATTAAACAAATTTTAAAATATTTTGCTGATGATAAAAAGTATCGTGATGTTTGTGATACTTTTATTGAAGATTTAATAAGTAATAGTACAGTTTGTAGAACATATCAAAAATTTGAATTACCAAAAGCAAATATTCCCAAAATACCATTACAACCAAATCAAAATTTATACATCAATATTGATGATGGTCATCGAAAATTTAAGTTTAATGAAAAACACAATACTAAAAATTGTAAAAAATGTTCAATGAGATTATTAGTATTTTGTACTGGCAAAAAGAAGAATGGTAAATTAATTAATAAAAGAGCAGCATGTCAAATAAGAGTATCAAAAACAGAAATTGGTGCTGAAAAAACTGCAAAATTAATTGAAAAATATGGTAATTTATTTTTTGAAAATTTTGACCAAGCAAATTTAATAGTTTGTGGAGATAGTGCAAAATGAATTAAAAAAACTGCTACAATTTTAAATGCTAAATTTATTTTAGATAAATTTCATGCTTTCCATGTTTTATTTCTTGGCATAATGGCAGGAAGAAAAAAAGATAAAATTGCTAAATTACACTATCAAAATGCAATAAATTTATTTTCCAAAGGTCAATATTATGAATTAATTGATTTTTTACAATCATTAACTTTAAAATATAAAAAATTAAAAGTTGGTTATTTTATTAATGCAAAAGATGGTGTATTAAACCAAGCACTAGTTGAAAATATTGGTTGCTTTACTGAAACTAATATTAAACAAATTTTAAAAAAAATGATTGGTGATAGAACATATAACATTGATATGTATACAAAAATGGTTAATTTTAAATGCTATCAAATAAATACTGCCATCCAGTTATTATAAATTAAAATTTTTAAAAAATGAAAAATAAAATAAAACTTATTAAAAATACTTTAATAAGAATTTTTGAGTTATAAAAGTAAGTATTATTGTTGACTAATATTTTTCAAGTGTTAAGATTAACATACAATTGCATATTAAAGTCAAAATTATTCTCGTCTAACTTTATAATTTTAAGACAAATTTGAATATTATTGACAACATCGGTATGCTCCCAAAATGGGAGCGTGTCGAAGATGTCGATAACTAATCATTTTCAAAAATAACTTCCTAATTTTTTTTAAACCCTTAAATTAAAAATAAATGACAAAAGACGAGAATAAAAAATCGTCTTTTTTTGTAATTGTAAAATTTTAAAATTTTTAATAACCGTCTTTAATACTATTATCAACACGTGTTAAGGAATTAAAAAAGTGAACCACAACACAGTTGTTCAAAATAGTGGCTAGCATGTGGACTTGCATGAATAAATAAAAAGTGGATGATGCCTAATAAAATATACTAACCATTTAATGGTAATCCTTGGGGTGGGAGCGGATTGGAAACTAGTATATATAGACCCGGAGTGGGGACCAACTATTATTCTTTATTTAACCAACCTTGCCACTACCAAGTGAGCAAGTGTTGGTTTTATTTTTTATTTTTTTTTGAAAAATTTTTTGGGCGAGAAAATAAATTTCAAACTTGTAAAAAAAATTGAGCGGTGCCGGTTCAATTAAAATATTAATTTGCTAAACGCAAATTAAATAAATATTGAATCGAATGCCTCAATGTTTTTTAAAATTTCACAATTTATTTTTGAGCCCAGAATTGCTGGAATGAATAAAACGAATAGTAGTATTATTAATAATCTAAAAATAAAAATATATGTTCTTTATGCTAGAAGCAACAGAACATATTAGGAAAGAATTATTATGCAAATAGAATTTAAAAAAGAACAAATTGTAAAAGATAGACTACAATCTATTCTTATTGATTATGGTGAATATAAATTACAATGTCCAAAATGAATGCTTAAAAATAATAGTTTTATTGCTGATGATAAATATACATATTGAGTTTTTAATTTAGAAAATATTAAAAGAGAATTAAGTGGTAATGAATTAATAAAATTATTAGAACCATATATTAAAGACCAAAAAATAACTGTTAATAAATCAACCCCTCCAAAAGAATATTATCTTAATGACATAAAACTTGAACAATTAACATTTTATGAACAGCATAATAGTTGATTTATGGGTGAAATAACAGATAACAAAACTAAAATTACTAATCCTTGTTTTAAATATAACATTACGTGAGAAGAAAACAGAAAAGGCTTTAAAATAAATAATCCATATAAACATGATGATTTACCAATTAATTATATAGTTACTTCTTATAAGGAAATTTCAACTCATAATGAAAAAGTATTTTTGTTGAACATGTAAACAAAATAAATTAGATTATTTATTCTTTAATACTAATGATATAAAAACAAGAAAATATTTTTTAAGAGATAAAAATAGTAAAGCAATTTGTTATGACTGTATTTTAAATATTAGGTTAAGTAGAAGGTATAAATATGGATAAACAAAAATTAATTAGTTGATTAAATTTAATTTTAGATAGTGATATAGAACAATATAATAAAAAAAAGACATATATTATTTAAATAAATTAAAAGGTTCAATTGATATTATTAAAATTTTAATTAATAAAATACAATGCAGAGAATTTGATTAATAATGAAATATGACTTAATTATTGGAATTGACCCTGCTGGTATTGGTAATAATGGAATTGTTATATATTCAAATGAAACTAATAATATTGTTTTTAATGGAACATTCAATACATTAACTGTTTTATGAACTAAAAATATGTATAAAGAAAAATTGCAATTAATTCAAGAAAAATTTATTGATAAAAAAATATTAGTTATTGTAGAATTTTGGGACTTTCCTAAAAACTGTGTTTTTTAAATAAATTTTAGTTGTAAAATCACTAAGTTACACAGATTGCTGGAAAGTCCCAAAATTCTTTTTAAGTTCAAAACAATTATTAACTAATCCATTAGCAACACCTAAAATTATTGGTGCATTAATGGTATTAGTACAAGATGTTATGAATTGAGATTATTTAGAAAATCATCCTAAAAATAAAAACAAAATAGAAAATTATAAAGGAAATATAAAATTAACAAAACATGAACAAGATGCATATAAGCATATTCAATATTATTTAAGGAATTATAAAAATGAAAGAGAAAGCAAATTATGTCAAATTAACAGTAAAACTGAGTAACACTATTGAAGCAAAGCATTATGAAAAAGGTGACAAAGAATTATATTATAGTGTTCGTGGTCAATGAAATGGATTAAACTATGTTACTTTAATTTTTAATAAACCAAAACTTTATAGACGCTGTATTTTATTAAACAAAAACGATGAAATTATTGTAACTGGTCAAATCTTTAACACTTTAAACATTCCTAAAAATCGTGCATTTTGTTCAATTAATGTTAAATGATTTAAAAAATGAAAAGAGTAAAAAATGATATTATGAAAAATTTTATTAATAGTACCAATATTAATAACAAGTATAACATTAATAATATTTTTAATTTATATAATTAAAGATTTAAAAAATGAATATAAAGTATTAAAACTATTGAATTCAATTGCTAATCAAATTGAAAATAAGGAGATATAAATATGAACAAAGAAAAAATAATTGAATATTACACTGAAATTATAAAATCACAAAATAAAGAAGCAGAACAATTACAAAAAAAATTAGATGAATTAATAATATCTGTATGTTGTTACCATAGAATGGTAGAAAAAATAAAAAATGGTGATTTTGATAATGAATAAAGAAAAATTAATGAAAGAAATTTGTTATGAAAAATCACAAATTGTATATTGTTATATGAAATTAAATCAAATAATTAGTCGTTTAGATGAATTAATGATGAAAATAGAGGATGGTGAATTTGATAATGATTAAATTAAAAGATTTATTTGGTCAAGATAAAATAGAAATATTTTCACCAAATCCAAATGATTTAACAGATAGTAAAGATATAAAAGCATTGATTTTATGAAAATATCCTAATGTAATTGCTGAATATTTAGTTGTTTCTCAACCTCATGCAAATACTGCTATTTTAGTGGGAGATAATATTAATTACACAGGTTGAGTAGAAGTATTTATTAAAAAAAGAACAAGTTTAGAAGGAGTAGATGAAAATGCCAAATGATACCATTGTACAATCAAATAATTATACATTAATGAAATTAATAAGAACTGGAATAAGTCCCTTATCAGCAATGATAGGTACAAGTGCTTATTATGGTCAATTATTAGAAACTCCAGTATTAGGAAGTATTAATGCTTTATTGTTTAGTAAGAAATGAACATCTAGAATAAAGTAGACACAGAATTGTAACCTTTGTGTTAAAAATACTTTAAGGAAGGTGTTCATTTTTTTATGGCTAAATGACTATCAAAAGAAGAAAAGTTAAAAATAATAAAAATAAGTAAAATTAAAACAATTGATAAAACCGCATTAGAGTATGGTATTGGTCGATCATCAATAAAAGAATGAATTAAAGCATATAAATTATTAGGTGAAAAAGGTTTAGAATATGGCAATGGAATTCGTGCTAAAAAAACCAAAAGAACAGGTCGACCCAAATCTTTAAATTTTAATGAAATGACAAAACAAGAATTAATTGAATATATTGAGGCAATGAACGATATAAAAAAGTATTTAGAAAAATCGACAAAAAAGAAGAAATATTTTGTGATTTTCTCATTGAAGAAAAAATATCAGATTAGTTATTTATGTTGATTATTAAATGTTTCAAAATCAGGATATTATAAGTGAATTAAGAATGGAATGAATGAATTTAATAAATGAGATACATTTTTAGCTAATATAATTAAAAATATTTTTTATGAATTTCAAGAAATTTATGGTTATAAAATGATAACTTTATGAATTAACAAAATTTATAATTTAAAATTAAAATTTCATATTGTATATAGATATATGAAAAATATGAGTTTAAAAGCTAAGGTTCGCATAAAAAAATTTGATTATAGAACTAAATCAGGAAGTTTAAGATATGATAATTTATTAAAACGTGATTTTTCAACTACTAATTTAAATGAAAAATTAGGTACTGATATAACTTATTTATTAACTAATGGTAAAACATATTATTTATCAATTGTTAAAGATTTTCATAATAATGAAATATTAGATTATAAAATAAGTGCAAGTTTAGACATGACATTTGTTGTCCAAAACATTATCCAAGCTTGAGTTAATGCTCAAAAACCTACTTCATGAATTTTACAATCAGATCAAGGATTTCACTATACAAATCCTTCTTATAAAATTTTATGTGATGAATTAAAAATAAAAATTTCAATGTCTAGAAGAGGTAATTCCTGTGATAATGGTGCTACTGAAACTTGATTTGGAACAATGAAAACAGAATTTCTATATCAAATTCCAAGAAAAAATAGAACTATTGAATGAATACAAGACAACTTACCTAAATATATTTACTTTTATAATAATTATCGACCTCAAATAAAATTAAAAGGAATGAGTCCAATCGAATATCGATTAGCTCATTCCAAACCAACAAATAATTAGTTCATACCTATAAATTTAACACTTACAAACGCTATTTTATAAAATTTAATAAAAGGTTACTTTTATTGTCCACTTTTCTTGACAAGTTCAGAAATTAGGAATTGATATATGAAATTTAAATCAAATGCCTAGTACTAAAACTAAATTACTTAATAGTTCTAAAAAAATATTATTAGGATTAGGAACAATTGGATTAGCAAATTATAGTAAATTTATACATGAAATAATTGAACCAGTTAATCCAACAACACCTATTCCTATAACTACTAGTACAACACCAAGTACTACAACAACAGATACTCCACCATGACCACCAAATTTATTATTAAATGCAAATAATAATCATAATAATTTAATGGATTGAGATACATATTTATCTTTAAATTCATATGGTATTGCTAATTTAATTGCAGGAATTACTGAATTAATACCTAGTAAATTTGAAAATGTAAGAAAAATTGCAAATATGATTACTGGTGGAGCATTAATTTCAAGTGGTGTTGCTATGGGTATTAATAATGACTTTAATAATGCTTATGCTATTCCAACAATAGTTGCAGGAAGAAGTGAAATTATCCATAATTTACTACCAATAGAAACTAATCATATTAATACTGAAATGCAAGAAACACCATTTACTAATGAAACATCAAGATTAGTAAATGATAATGCAAGTATAAATAGTTATCATTCAAATGAAACAGAAGATGTAATATTTGATGCAAATAGAAGACCTTATCAATCAACTACTGTACCAATAAATAGAATATAGAAGAAAGGAAAATATAAAAATGAAAGAATTTTTAAAAGCACTTGAAACAATTGGAATAAGTACGGGTATATTAATTTGTCGAGAAATTATTGTTTTATTAAAAAGATTTATTTCAACTCCAAAACATGTTAGAGCAAATAATAAAGTAATAAAACATCAAAAAAAATTAGCAAAATTAAATGAAAAAATTAATAAAGAAAATAAATAATAAAGGTGTGATTTAAATGTTAGAAAATGAAACTAATGTTTCAGAAACAAATGAACCTTTAACTGAAAATCATGATTTACAACAAGAACAAGAAACCAAAATTGTTGAATTAGAAAATAAATTAAATAAACTTAATCAAGAAATTAAAGAAAAAGAAATGATTAATATATTTAAAAAATATCAAGTTAAAAAAGAATTTTATGATTATTTAAAATTTAAAACTAGTAATATAGAAAATTCAAAAATTGAAGAAACTATTAAAAAAATGATTAAAGAACAACCAGTATTTAAAGAACCAATTAATACAGGCGGTAAACAAGAAACAATATTAACAAATGAACAAACTTCAATAAAAAGTAGTTTATTAGATTATAAAAAGAAAAATAATTTATAAAAGAAAGGAAAATTTAAAATGCCAAATCCAGTACCATTTAAACAAAATTTAGATAATACTACAAAATTAGTAGAAGCACCTGAATTTATAGAATTTTATAAACAATCAAATAGTCCATGAGCAAGTTTTTTCCCAATTGAAATGGTTAATTCTACAAACATTGAATTTATAGTTAAAAAACCAAAAGACCCAACATTCAAAATACTTCATTGAAATGACAAAAGTAAAGGATTAGAAGTGGGTTATGTTGATACTGATAAAATTAATAAAGTAATTACAAAAGAAGCCAGTACAGGGGAAATGATTGGTGAAGTTGATTTATTTGCAGATAATGGGCAAAATTTATTAGAAAGTATGCAATATGAAGTTGCTAATGATTTAGCAGATTATTTAGCAAATAATGATACAAATACAATTGCTAAATCTGCCAAAAAAGTATACATTACTGATACAACACCAGTAGGATATTTAAAATCAATGTTATCAGCATGAAATACTTTATTTCAATTAAGAAATAGTAATAATTGTAAATTTTTTATAACAAATAGTCTTTATGATAGTTTAGTTTATTTAGCAGATAATAAAGGTTTAATTACTGATAATCAATTAGCACAACAATTAAGATTAAATGGAACAAATTTATATATTAAAGGTGTATTATGTCAAATTGTTATGGATGATTATATGACATTTAAAAATACTGAAAATAAAAATCAAATTATGAACTTTGTTTTAGCAACACCAAAAGCAATGAAAAGATATATGCTACAACAAACTAGTATATATGTTGAAGATATTAAAGATGGTAAAGTTCCTAAAAGATATTTAGTTGGTGGACAAGTAACAGGAGAATCTATTCCTTATATGTCAAACTCAGAAACAGAATCAAGATGAATGTTATGTGGTATTGTTAATAAAAAATATTTAAGTGCAGAAATTACAACATTAACAACTAATATTACTGCTGATACTACTAAAAAGAATAAATTATTAGATACAACAATTAAAAATACAACTGAATTAAATAATTTAAATCCAAATTTAGCAACTCCAATTATTAATTATTTTAGTGATACCCAAGGTCAAATTGATGTAAGTAATCAAAACCAAAAAGCAGGAGATTTATATGTAGTAATCACCGCTAATGACACTGATAAAAATTATCAAGGTTCAACAAATCCAATTAAAATAAATCTTAAATAAGGAAATTAATTATGCCAATTGGTACAACTAATACAGCAATACTTTTAAACATAAATAAACCAAAATATACTAGAATAAGTCAACAACAAGAACATAAAAGTTTATGATGAGAAATTTTAGAAATGATTGGTGTACAAGTTATAGCAGTAGCACTTGCTCCTTTTACTGGTGGATTAAGTGAAAGTTTTACACTTGGATTAGGTGCAAGTGATTTAATTGCTAGTATTAGTGCTGTTGGTGTAGAGTTTTTAACTGATTTTACTATTAATCAAGTTTATGATTATTTAAAAGGAAATGTAACACCATTAAATACTATTTTTAATATATTACCAGCATTTGCTGGACTTAATAAAATTAGTCGTGGTTATCGTACAACTAAATTTATTAAGTTAGCACAAAAAACTAAAACATTAGAACAAGTTGGTATTAAAGAAGTAAAAAACTTACAAGAAATTATTAGTCAAGTAAGTGGAAAAGAAATTTTAACAGATAAAATTATTGGTAACAAACGTTATTTAATGAATTATAGTTTTACTCCTAATCGTGAAACAATAATCCAAAATTTGGGTTATGTTGCTGAAAGACAATATAAAAATAATTTTCAAAAATTAGAAGCACAAGAATTAAAAGATTATTTATTATTACAAAATAGATTAATAAAATTAAGTCCACAATTAACTCCTAAATTTAAAATCAAAGATATTGAAAAAGCAAATAACTTTTTAAAAAAATATAATACTGATTTAAAAAAAGTACTATCTATCAACCAACATGATTGATTAAATTTAGTTCATACAATACATTCAGAAAATAGATATGGAAAAACTTTAATTTTAGATTTACAAAAAATTCGTGCTAATGCTATTAAATTTAATTTTAAAAATAGTTCAATTCATAAGATTTTTTTAAATGCAAATAAAATTTTTAAGTATTTTGATATTAGATTTTATTTAAAAAAAGGTTTAAATAAATTTTGAAAAGATACTCCATATTTTGAAAAATTACGAGAAAGTATATATAAATTACAAGAAAAATTTGAAAAATTAGAAAAACAAGCATTTGAAAAAATTAATCAATTAAAAGAAAAAGCAACTGATTTATTTACTAGTGCAGAGAAAAAAGCAATTAAACATGCACAATTAATTCCATTAAATTCCCCAGTATTTATGGGTTGTAAAATTCAACCTTTATCATTAGATAAATGTGCAATTACTATTTATCATCGCAATCCTAAATATAAACCAATTACAGTTGTTGATAGTATTCTTAAAGCAGAAACTTTTGTTACTCAAATACATCCATTCCATTGATATCGTTGATATAGTGGTTGATACATTGGTTATGGAGTTAATCAAAATAAATGATTAAAAGCAATAGCATTTGCTCCACCAGTAGTGCAACAAGTAATTAGAGATAGTTTTAAAGTATATAGAGAAATATTTAGAATAGTAAGGACTTATCATAAAGTAGTAAATGTTATTAATAATCCTATTGAAAATATTAATAAATCATTTAAAAGAGTTGGTTTAAAATTTTCAGTTAATACTTTATTTGGTACAGGATTATTACATCATTTAGAAAAATTTGCATATAGTCAAGTTGTAGAAAAAGGTAAGAAAAAATTACAAAAAGAAATTATCCATATATCACATAGAAAAACTAAAACAAAAACTAAGCATTATAAAAAAGCATTTTTTAAGGAATGATAAATTATGATTAATAAACTTTGAACTGATGTCAGTTTAGAAAATTATAATAACTGATATCCATTAACTGGAAAAATTACAGAAACACCACAACAATATATACAAACATGACCTAATGTTAATGATTGATTTAAAACATTTGCTATTCGTGCTCAAAATGATATTAATGCTTATC
Organism: Spiroplasma endosymbiont of Aleiodes alternator; assembly: GCF_964031135.1. NCBI lineage: Bacteria > Bacillati > Mycoplasmatota > Mollicutes > Entomoplasmatales > Spiroplasmataceae > Spiroplasma > Spiroplasma endosymbiont of Aleiodes alternator. Next base: position 1,016,642 of record NZ_OZ035008.1, on the reverse strand, counting down.
TTGATTTTATTTTATCTAAATTTCCTTTTGATAGTTTTAAAGATGAATTAATTAAAGAAACATTAAGAGATATGGTTTATGTAATGGTTGAACACTGAGTATTTAATCGTACACCAATTGAATTTAATGTTGATGCTACTATTCAATTTAATAATGGTAGTCAATTTAGTGCAAGTAGTATTCCAACAATTAACGTTTGAGATTTAGCACCTAGTAGAATGAAAATATGGGCAAGACTAACAAAATTAAAACAAATATTTTCAAGTTATAATGACGATGAAATAGATGTTGAAAAAATTGACTTAAAAGCATTTTATACTAGAAATCAAATTGATGAACTAATTGAACAACAAAAAGAATTTACATTATCAAAACAAATGAAGTTATATGATGATTTAATTGATGATAATGAAAATGAGATATATAGGGGTCGTGTTACAAACTTTATAAATAAAGGATATGTAGCAACTGAATATGACCCAAAAACTGAAACAATGATTTTAGATTGACCAGATGAAATTGGTACATTACCACCAGAAGCATTACAAAACAATCCACAAATTGGTGATTTTACTCATGCTCCAACTTGTGATTTTTTGGGACTTTCCAGCAATCTGTGTAACTTAGTGATTTTACAACTAAAATTTATTTAAAAAACACAGTTTTTAGGAAAGTCCCGATTTTTCTGCTAAACAACAAAAACGAATTACTACAAATGAAAATGAAATTACCAAATTAAATAGTGAATTAATTAAAACAAATGAAAATATTAATGATGTTAAAAATAATTGATTTAATATTGAAACTAGTCCATTATGAAAAAAAGTTAAAAATGAAAATATTAACACAGATACATGATATATTATTGATTGAACATATTATTTTATCGATAGTAAACAACTTATTATAAGTAATAATAAATTAACTAAATCTAATATAAGAATTACTAATGGTCAAATAGAACAAAAACAAATAATAATTGAAAATATTGATGTTAATATTGACAAAGTAACATTATTATATGATGTTGATTTAATAAAGTTTATTATTACTAATAGCACAAAAAAGTATAAACCAATAATTCATAATATATATCAATATCAAGGAACTGGGATACCAACTGAATTTATAGCAGAAGAAGGTACTGAACGTGATTATTATACAAAAATAGAAACTAATAATTTATTAGATAAAAAACAAAATATAGAAGATAATAATTTAAAAACTACTAATAAAACTATTGTTGGGGCTATTAATGAATTAAAAGAAAAAATAAAAGATAAAAAATTTTCAAATGATTATTTTAAATATAATATTGAAACAAATGAAATTTTATTAAATGATGAAGAAAATTCATTACTTTGTAAGGATTTATTAGAAAATAATGAATATAAGATATTAAAAACTCAAAATAAAAAATTATTACAAGCAATTAATGAAATATTAGAAAAACAACCACAACCAAGTCCAAGTGGTTCAAATTGAAAAGAAGTAGGAACAAGAGAAAAAAATCAATGAGATAATTGACAAATTACTTATGATTTTATAGTTAATAAACGTTACAGAGTTTATTATTCTTGAAATATACATAACCCAGTTTTTGCAATTCAAGAATTTATTATAACTGATAAAAGAATAGCAGGTGTACCAATAGAAGTTTTTAACAATAATACTAGTGTATTAGTTTTATCAGTTAATCATGCAAAATTTATTACCATTTATTCTTTAAAAGGTAATGATAAAGTTAATACATGAAAATTACAAGAATTACAGGAATAATATTATGTTTTTTAAAATTATAAAAATTATTTTAGGTTTAATTGGAGTAATTCTATCATCTGCAACAGCAGGTTTAATTATATTTATTATTGTAAAAATTATATTAAAAATTAATCAAATATTTTAAAGAAAGGTGGTGAATATTATGTTAAGTATATTTAAAAGGAAAGATAAAAGCAATATTAGTGATAGTCAAAGTGAAAAAATAAAGTTTTTAAGTAATAAAAATAAAAGTACTCATGCTTCAATTTTAAATTATTTTGGTTTTAATGATTTTAATCATGAAACTTATTTCACTGATTTTGTAGCAGAAAATAATGCTAATTTATATAATGCTCCATTAGACATTAATAATGAAACTATTAAACAATATTTAATTAAACAAGAATTTTATAGAAAAAATTGAAATTCTATTTTTAAATTAAGTAAATTAGGAATTAGTGGTTATTTAATTTATATTGCTAATGATGATTTATATTTTCAAGTAGTAGATATACAACAAAGAGTTTATGATATTACTGGTAAATTAATTCAATGTACTATTTTTTATGATAGTTATCAACAAAATGCACAAACTGTAAGATTATTTGAAGTTTATACACTAAATAATGAACAAGTAACTATTAATCGTGCAATTTATAGTATTAGTGATAATAAAAAACAATTTCCATTAGATTTTAAATCATTCATTAATAATCCTAATTTAGAACAAGAACAAATACTAAATATCAATTATATACCAATAGCAATTATGAGAAATAAAGCAAATGAACAAGCAGATTGTGATAAAGTAATGGATAAAATTAAATCATTAGATGTTATTTATGAACAAATTGTTTTAGATACCATTTTAAATTCACCTAAATTTATATTTAGTCAAACTTATGGTAATGTTCAATCAACATTAGAAGAAGCAGTAAGAACATTAGTTACTAAAAACTACATATTTAAAAGTGGTGGAGATAATAATGAACAAAACGAAAATATCAATATGACAAATAGTAATTTTAAAGGTAAAAATTTAACTGATATATACGATTGAAATGTTAATGAAATATTTAAACGTTGTGGTATTCATATACCAAGTCAAAAGAAATCAGCACAACAATCAGTCCCTGAAAGTACAGCAGTTAATATTTCAACTATTAACTATATTGAACAAAAATTATGACAATTTAATATTGATATTCTTAAATTTATTCAATTATTAGTAAGTTTAGATAAAGATTTATTAAATAGTAAAACATTTAATATTAATGATGAACAAGAAATTAATAATTTAACTGTTAAATTAAAATTATTTAATCCCGAAAATAACCAATTAATAGGAGAGAACAATGGAAAACAACAACAAACCACAAACGAAGTTTCCACAGAAACAAACTAAACTTAATCAAGCAGAAGTAGAAAATGATTATTTAATTGATAATATTTCTTATGACTTTACTAATATGATGAGTGCTACTAGTGACCCCGATATTAATAGAGCATATGATGAGTTTAAAAAAAGAACAATATATATTTATGAAATTGAACGTTTATTTAAAAATAATGAAAATAATAGTTTAAAATTTTCAGCAAATACTATTAAAATAGGTTTTATTGATATTGATAAAGTATTAAAAACTACTGCTGTTGAAACATCTGATTTTACTATGCAATTAAATCAAAGAGCAAGTACTAATATTAATGATAATACAATTGAATATAGTATGACTGATATTAAAAATTTAATTTTCCAAGAAATAAATTTATTAAATCAATTTAAGTTATATGCTGTATCTATTAATGAACCCATAACTGAAAATAATATTTATGATTTATATATCATTAATAATTATTCACAACCATATCAAAATCCAAAAACAAGAAGTACTAAAAGTATAACTATTATTAAAATTAAAGATTTTAAAACAAGAGATGGTTATCCAATTATTATTAAATTACAAAAACCATTAGATAAAGATACAAAAGTTACTGGTTTAAAAATTAAAGCACCTAGAAGCATGATTTTCGGAAATATAAAGGTACTTGGTGAAGTTGACAATATGGAAGTATACCCAAAGTTATTTGTTAAAGATAAGATAGCATTTCCGCTATTATCAATGCCCATTGAAACTCAACCAAAAGTTATAATATTACAACAATGATTTAGCGAACAAATTTTACCTTGAAAATTAGCAAAACAATTTATAGGACAAGAAAAATCAGTTTTAGATTTAATTGTATTGGTGGGGGAACTGAAACAAGAAAAGAAATTATTAATAATGCAAGAGTAACAAACGCTAAATTAGGTTATGATGTTTCTAAAAATTTACATGTATGACCATTATCTGATGAAATAGAATTAAAAGATAAAAAATTAGAGTCATGATTTTTAGTAGGTAACTATAATTTATTTATTTCTACAACCAATAAATTTCATGATGTTGAGCTTGAAATAAAAGATAGACCACCAATTGATAGTTTACAAAAAGTATTATTAGACATGCTAACTTATACATATAATTATAATCGTAATTTTGATGGAGCAAAATATGAAAATGGTAGTCCAAATAACCATATTGCTTATTTAAAAGTTAAATTTGAAGGACAAAAGCCAGATGATGTAATTACTAATTTATTTAAACAATGAAAATTAGATTATCCAAATTATATTGATTTAGAACAAATAAAAATATTTAAACAAATAGTTATTATGTTATCAAATAATATTTATTCAGTAGTGTCAATTAATAAAGAATTAAATGATGATTACAAATTATTGTTACCTTATTATTTTGAATTAAAATCTAATCCTATACATACTACTACTGATGAAATTTGAGAATTTAAAGATATAAAAGTAATATTAAAATCTGAATATTTTGATTTCACTGATATTAATAATATTAAATTAAAAAATAATGACATTAGTCAAAATGAATTATTTAAACTAGATGATAACCAATTTAATTGATTATCTATTACAAATGAATTAGAAAATAATAATATTCCGTCATTAATTCCAGCAGATTGGACATTAGGTAATGGTGAATATGGTAAATACTTTACAAGAACAATTATTAGCAATAATAAAGTAGAAAATGCTTTAAACTTATATGGTTCAAATAAATCTCAATTATTTTCAAAATTAGAATTTTATAAAGAAATTTCACAAATTGATAATAATAATGAATTTGAATTACAAGCAAGAAATCCGATTAATAAATTAAATCGGATTGAAATTAGTGGGATATTTGGTGCTGGTAATTATGATTTAATTTTAATAACTAATAAAGAAGAAATAAACCTAACTAATATTAATTTATTTGATAAATATAAGGTAATGTTTAGTAATCTGTGTAACTTACAAAAATAACTATGTTTAATTAATTCTAGTAAATATAATTAAATGACTAGAAAGAGTGAGTTACAGATGGCTAAAAAGCAAAATATTAATAATAATGATCCAATATCAAAAGCAGTAGATTTATTATTAGAAAATACTGAAGATTTAACAACAGTTTTTAAAGAGGGAGAATTGTATAAAGAATTAACAAAAAGATTAGTAGAAAAAATGTTGAATTCTGAGATGCAAAATTATTTAGGATATGATAAGAATCAACATAGTAATAGTGACAATGCTCGTAATGGTATAAGTTCAAAAAAATTAATAACTCAACAAGGTAAAATTGAGATTGATGTACCACGAGATCGCAATAGTAATTTTAATCCTGTAATAGTTGCAAAAAGACAAAGAAGATTTGATGGTTTTGATCAACAAGTTCTTTCTTTATATGCAAAAGGTATGACATTATCAGATATTAGAATGCAATTACAAGAGTTATATCATGGTGCTGATATTAGTGAAAGTGTTATTAGTCAAATTACTGATGATGTTATTGATGATGTAAAAGCATGGCAAAATCGACCATTAGAAAGTGTCTATCCGATTGTTTATTTTGATTGCATAATAGTGAAAGTACGACAAGATAAAAGGATTATTAATAAATCAGTTTATATAGCTTTAGGAGTTGATTTAGAAGGTAAAAAAGATGTTTTAGGTTTATGAATTAGTGAAAATGAAGGTGCTAAATTTTGATTAGCAAATTTAACAGAAATGAAAAATCGTGGCTTAAATGATATTCTTATTGCCTGCAGTGATAATTTAACAGGCATGTCAGAAGCAATACAATCAGTTTATCTTAAAACAGAACATCAATTATGCATAGTTCATCAAATTAGAAATAGTTTGAAATATGTCTCATATAAGCATAGAAAATCTCTAGTTGCAGATTTAAAACCAATTTATACTGCATGTAGTGAAGAACAAGCAATGCAGGCTTTAGAATCCTTTGAAAATAAGTGAAATAAACAATATCCTCAAATTGCTAAATCTTGATATAAAAATTGAGATAATTTAATTGTTTTTATTAGTTATCCTGCAGAAATTAAAAGAGTGATTTATACAACAAATGCTATTGAATCTGTAAATAGTCAATTACGAAAAGTTATCAGAAATAAAAAAGTTTTTCCTAATGATATGGCAGTTTTTAAAATATTTTATTTAGCAATTGAAAATATAACAAAAAAATGAACAATGCCCATTCAAAATTGAAATACAGCAATTGCTCATTTTATGATAAAATTTGAAGATAGAATTAATCTAAACTAGTACTTTGTAAAACAAAGATACACAGATTACATAAAAGCCTCAAATATAATGAAAATACTTCTTATATAAATTTAGAAATTTAAATTATATTTTAAGTGCGTTATTTTTATATTTATTTGGTAATTGTTGATTTTGTAAATCAAAAGAATTTATTTCATCTTTACAATTTGATAAATGTTTTCCATCTCAAAGTTTTTCAGATTTAAAACTTATTCCTGTTTTCATATTTCACTCTGATTGATTTGTTAAAAATTTATTTTGTTTTAAAATATAATTTGTGTTATCTAAAAATTTTTTTAATTCTTTTTGATTTGAAAAGGTAATTGGTTGATTAATATAGTCTAAACCAAGTTTAATGAACTTTTCTTTTTCATCAATCAATCTATCTTTTCACATAAAACCAAAAATTTCTTTAATGTCTGATTTATCAAGACCATCAAATTCTGGGTCTCCCTTACAATTAATTTTATATGTTTCTATAAAATCAATTATTTTTTTGGTTTCTCGCAAATCTCTTAATATATTTTTATTAGAATACTTATACATTTGTTGAAATACATTTTTAATCATAAAATTTCTTCCTTTCAAGATAAAATAACCATTTTATTTTTAATAAAACAATAAGTTAAAAACTTATATAAAGTTTATAAAAATATTATATATCAATAAATTTTATTTATTAAAATAATTTTGTGTATATTTACCATCTCATTTTATATCTTCACTATGCTCTTTTACAGTATTGAAGTATAAAGAAGTTTTGTTTGGACTCAAAAATTTATTTCATCAAATAGTTGTTGTTCCATATACTTTTTCGCCATTTGGTTTTAAATAGTAATTTTCCATATTATGGGTAAGCACCCCCCATGATTAATCCAATTGTTCCAGTTGTAGCACCAGTTAGTGCTAATGCTAATGTTATTTTACTTAAATTTGTTTTTATTCATGTTTTCATAATAAATCTCTCCTTTTTATTTTTTCTTAATTTTTCACAAGTTTTTAATCATTTTGGTAATAATTCATATTCTAAATTAATTGCATGATTTTCACAAAGAAAAAGACTAAATGTTGTTGATTTTAATTCTAGTAATACAATATTACTTCATTTGTTATTACAATTTTTACTTTGACAAACAACATTCATTTTGTAAAATCTTTTTTAAAGATTTCAAATTATTTACAACTTTTAATGATTTTTCTTTATTCATCATAATTTACTCCTTAATTTTTAACATTTTATTGATTAATTGTAAGCATTTTTTGAAATTTTTACAAGTATGCTTTTAAACAAAAATAACTCCTAAATTAAAGGCGTTTATTTTATGATATCTATACTATTAATTATATATAACTTATTTGTTATATTGCAAATGTGAAGATACTTTTTTTCACAGTAGCATTATTTTTACCCCTAATTACATTTTTATATGGATATAGTGCATAAAACAACGTATCATAAGGGTCTTGATACATAGTTTTGTCAGGAATGTTAGTTTTTGTTTCATCATAACGTAATTCTTCTAAACATTGAGTCGTTTTTGGTAAATCATCTTTATTTGCATAAAAGTTTCCATAACTCATAATATTTCTCATTCAAACTACTCTATTAGTTAATCTGGCTTCTTGATTTAAATTAGAATTATGTTTAATAGCAGTTTGTGTTATTAAAATTGTATTATGTTCATCTATTAATTTTTGATTTAATCAATCAATTGCTGTTCTTGCTTTATCATCATAAAAATAAATTGCTTGTTCAAAATTCTCAAAATTGTCTATTAATCCTAAAATTTCATTTGCATAAGCATTAATTTTTTCATTTTCATTTATAAAGTCATTTGGAGTAACTACTAATTCACAAATAATATAAGCATCATAATAACCAGTATTATTATATTCTTTAAAACCAACTACCATAAACACAGTATGGTCTTTTGGTCCAGTAGCTCAATCAATGCCAACACTATAAAAATCAAATTTATACATATCTTTTTCTTGATTATAAAATTGTTTTAACTCATATAATTGTCAATATTTTACAGTTTTTTGAAATGGAAAAATTGTTGCATCACTATCTAAAAATTCAAAACCATAAAAAACAGTATTAAATTCATCAGGATTACTTTTTTTCATTTCTAATAATGTTCTTTTTTGAATATCTGGTAATTTATTTCAAAATGGTTGAATAGTAAATCTTAAAACAAATAAACCTAAACCACTAAACATATCTTGATTTTCATAATAAATTTTACCAACTTTTTTAAGATTTTCCATCACTTTATCATTTAATGGTAAAAATGGCGTACAGTATTTTAAATAAAATGGGTGGTATTTATCGTATGGATTACATGTAAACGTAATGAAAAAACTTTTATAAAAATAACGAGTAATCAATTTTCCAAAAGTAGAACTATATATATTTTTATCAATAAATGTTCAACTTCACTCTTTAATAGGTTCTTTTGATACTTTAATACGATTACTTCTAAACATAGATTTTTGTAATCTTTCATATCGATATGTTAATTGCTTTTCTGTCAAAGTTTCTTTTTCTTCTGCCATAATAATTTCATCTGTTCTTGAACCTAAAAAACTTGAACCGCCTGCTTCTTTTCCAAAAATTTTATTACCATTAGCATAACCAATAAAGTCAATTTGTTGATTATTAGGAAAAATAATACATCCACCATCCTTAGTTATTTTTCATTTAATACCATGTGGATTATTAGGTAATAAATTAATATTATATGTATCTAATAAAACTTGACAAACATTCATTAAAGCACCAATTGTAGTTTCACTATGAGTATTTTCATAGCGTCTTACTTCTTGAACACTACTATCACTAAAATTACAGCATATAAATAAATCAAATGCTAAACAGTTTCAAGTTTTTCTTGTTCCACGTGCAGTTGGAACAAAACGATAAAAACAATTAGTAGTAAAATATTCTGCTCATTCATCACCAACAAATTCTTTAAAAATATCTCAACTAAAACCATAATTATTATCACTAAAATTAAGATTATATTTTTTATTTAATTGTGCATAACTAGTAATAAAAGCCATATTTACTCCTCATTTTAAAAAAAATAAACTTAAATTATTAACAAACCAAATTTAGAAAGGAACATTAAAAATGTTTATATTGCCATTCCCTAATCATTTTGATTGAGACAAACACGATTTTAATCAAGATGAATTAAGTTTAAAACAAACAGAAGAGTTATTTCAAAAAATAGATGATTATTTATGAAATACATGTAATAAATCTGAATATAAATCATATAGATTTAGAAAAAGAAAATTAAAAAAAAAGGTTTACTAAATTATAAACGACGTATTTGTACTTATTATAACATAGAAAAACAAAAAACTGAATACGTATCTTTATTAGATAATTATCTTGGTGTTAAAAAATATAGTAAGCTTGCACCAAATGTTATTAAACAAATTTTAAAATATTTTGCTGATGATAAAAAGTATCGTGATGTTTGTGATACTTTTATTGAAGATTTAATAAGTAATAGTACAGTTTGTAGAACATATCAAAAATTTGAATTACCAAAAGCAAATATTCCCAAAATACCATTACAACCAAATCAAAATTTATACATCAATATTGATGATGGTCATCGAAAATTTAAGTTTAATGAAAAACACAATACTAAAAATTGTAAAAAATGTTCAATGAGATTATTAGTATTTTGTACTGGCAAAAAGAAGAATGGTAAATTAATTAATAAAAGAGCAGCATGTCAAATAAGAGTATCAAAAACAGAAATTGGTGCTGAAAAAACTGCAAAATTAATTGAAAAATATGGTAATTTATTTTTTGAAAATTTTGACCAAGCAAATTTAATAGTTTGTGGAGATAGTGCAAAATGAATTAAAAAAACTGCTACAATTTTAAATGCTAAATTTATTTTAGATAAATTTCATGCTTTCCATGTTTTATTTCTTGGCATAATGGCAGGAAGAAAAAAAGATAAAATTGCTAAATTACACTATCAAAATGCAATAAATTTATTTTCCAAAGGTCAATATTATGAATTAATTGATTTTTTACAATCATTAACTTTAAAATATAAAAAATTAAAAGTTGGTTATTTTATTAATGCAAAAGATGGTGTATTAAACCAAGCACTAGTTGAAAATATTGGTTGCTTTACTGAAACTAATATTAAACAAATTTTAAAAAAAATGATTGGTGATAGAACATATAACATTGATATGTATACAAAAATGGTTAATTTTAAATGCTATCAAATAAATACTGCCATCCAGTTATTATAAATTAAAATTTTTAAAAAATGAAAAATAAAATAAAACTTATTAAAAATACTTTAATAAGAATTTTTGAGTTATAAAAGTAAGTATTATTGTTGACTAATATTTTTCAAGTGTTAAGATTAACATACAATTGCATATTAAAGTCAAAATTATTCTCGTCTAACTTTATAATTTTAAGACAAATTTGAATATTATTGACAACATCGGTATGCTCCCAAAATATTATATTAGCTAAAAATGTATCTCATTTATTAAATTCATTCATTCCATTCTTAATTCACTTATAATATCCTGATTTTGAAACATTTAATAATCAACATAAATAACTAATCTGATATTTTTTCTTCAATGAGAAAATCACAAAATATTTTTTCTTTTTTGTCGATTTTTCTAAATACTTTTTTATATTGTTCATTGCCTTAATATATTCAATTAATTCTTGTTTTGTCATTTCATTAAAATTTAAAGATTTGGGTCGACCTGTTCTTTTGGTTTTTTTAGCACGAATTCCATTGCCATATTCTAAACCTTTTTCACCTAATAATTTATATGCTTTAATTCATTCTTTTATTGATGATCGACCAATACCATACTCTAATGCGGTTTTATCAATTGTTTTAATTTTACTTATTTTTATTATTTTTAACTTTTCTTCTTTTGATAGTCATTTAGCCATAAAAAAATGAACACCTTCCTTAAAATATTTTTAACACAAAGGTTACAATTCTGTGTCTACTTTATTCTAGATGTTCAAAAAAAATATATAAATAAGTATTTTGCTTTTGAAAATGGATATAACTCAACAAGGGGAAATAATTAAAAGAAAAAGTATTTCTATAAAAGAATATAATTTGTTAAAAAGTTAAGGCGAGTTAGGAAAAAGATAAAATGCTTTATTAGTTATCATAAAAATATGAATTAATTATTTCCATTTATATGATAAAATCTTACTTATATATAGACATGAAAGGATTTGTCACTTTGGAAAAAAGAGTATATTTTTTAAAGTTTAATAAAAAAATTCTTAAAATGGATTTAATAAGTTTTGGAACTGGTTTAATAGGCATTTTTTTGGGAATTCTAAGTATTTTAGCATTACAACCTTTTTGAGATAATGATAAAGCATCACTTTGAATAACTGTTGTTGCAATTTTTTTTGATATTACTAGTTTTACTTTAGCTTTTCTACCTTTTTTCTTAATGTTCCGTTTAATTAGATTAAAGAAAACTTTGATAAAACAAAATATGAAATTATATCGAAAAGATCAATTTAGTATTTCGCTTGATTTTATTAGTTTTTGTTTAGGTATTATTGGAACAAGTTGCGAAATTATTAGTATTATTGTGCTTTTACCTCAATTTAATGATAATAAAGTTTTTTCATATCAAATTACTATTGTTGCTGTTGTTTTAAATATTATTAGTTGTATTACTTGTTTAATGGCAACATTAATTACTGTTAATATTATTAAAGATTATAAACAAAGAGGAAATTTTATTATTTAAATATGATAATGTCCACTTTTAGCATAATTATTTTTTGTACTATGACAAGCTAAATCAATTATGTTAAGATATTTTCAGTTTAAGTTTATTGTTAGAAGGAGAAGTCATGAATGATAATCAAAAAATAAAAGGTAATTTTTATGTTCTAGGAGATAGTTTATCAGACACAGGAGCATTAGTAAGTGGTTTTACAGCTCTTTTTAAGCATTTAAAAATACCTAAAATAGTTAAAATGTTACCACCATTTTATAAAAACTCTTTTTCTAATGGTCCTGTGGCAGCACAAATTATTGCCGATTACTTGCATATAAATTTAACTTCTGCTTGAAGTTTGACGGGACTTTCCTAAAAACTGTGTTTTTTAAATAAATTTTAGTTGTAAAATCAGTAAGTTACACAGATTGCTGGAAAGTCCCGAAATACTCATATAAGCATAGAAAATCTCTAGTTGCAGATTTAAAACCAATTTATACTGCATGTAGTGAAGAACAAGCAATGCAGGCTTTAGAATCCTTTGAAAATAAGTGAAATAAACAATATCCTCAAATTGCTAAATCTTGATATAAAAATTGAGATAATTTAATTGTTTTTATTAGTTATCCTGCAGAAATTAAAAGAGTGATTTATACAACAAATGCTATTGAATCTGTAAATAGTCAATTACGAAAAGTTATCAGAAATAAAAAAGTTTTTCCTAATGATATGGCAGTTTTTAAAATATTTTATTTAGCAATTGAAAATATAACAAAAAAATGAACAATGCCCATTCAAAATTGAAATACAGCAATTGCTCATTTTATGATAAAATTTGAAGATAGAATTAATCTAAACTAGTACTTTGTAAAACAAAGATACACAGATTACATAAAAGCCTCTATAAGAAAGAACTTGTTGATCAAAACCTTCAAATCTTCTTTGTCTTTTTGCAACTATTACAGGATTAAAATTACTATTGCGATCTCGTGGTACATCAATCTCAATTTTACCTTGTTGAGTTATTAATTTTTTTGAACTTATACCATTACGAGCATTGTCACTATTACTATGTTGATTCTTATCATATCCTAAATAATTTTGCATCTCAGAATTCAACATTTTTTCTACTAATCTTTTTGTTAATTCTTTATACAATCCTCCCTCTTTAAAAACTGTTGTTAAATCTTCAGTATTTTCTAATAATAAATCTACTGCTTTTGATATTGGATCATTATTATTAATATTTTGCTTTTTAGCCATCTGTAACTCACTCTTTCTAGTCATTTAATTATATTTACTAGAATTAATTAAACATAGTTATTTTTGTAAGTTACACAGATTACTAAACATTACCTTTAAATCAGCTAAAGCTATTGGAACTGGAGTATGAACTCTTTTAATTGGTAAAATTGATAATAAAGATGCTTCTTTAATTCTTAAGGCTGATTATACTAAAGCTAGTAATAAATGAAGTTTATTTATTAAATGTGAAATTGATGGTGGTGCTATATTTAGTTTTGAGGAATTAAAAGAAAATACTTATCAAATTACTAGTAATACATTAGATATTACTTCACCAAGTGTAATTAATATAGATAAACCTATAAAAATTAATTCAAAAAGTTTAGAAACTAATGAAATAGAAGAAAATAATTGAGATATTGAATTAAAAAATAATCCAACACCAAGTCCAAGTCGTTCAAATTGAAAAGAAGTAGGAACAAGAGAAAAAAATAAATGAGATTATTGACAAATTACTTATGATTTTCAAGAGAATAAACATTATAGAGTTTATTATTCTTGAAGTATATATAATCCAGTTTATACTATTCAAGAATTTATTATAACTGATAAAAAAATTGCTGGTGTACAAATACAAACCTTTAATGATAGTGCTAATATAGTAATTTTATCAGTTCAACATGCTAAATTGATTACTATTTATAGTGTAAAAGGTAATTTAAAAGGTAATGTATGAAAATTAGAAGAATTACAGGAATAATATTATGAATAAAGAATTTACTTATTTACATGAAATTAGTTATTGATTATTAAATAAAAGTGATTTTACTCATAATGAATATAATTTAAGTAGAAGTCGTTATTCAAGTAAAACATATAGTATTGCAGAAGAATTAGCAATATTAATTGCTATTTCAATTAAAGTTAATAAATCAATTGCTATATATTGTTTTAGAAAATTAAATAAAGATATTAATGATTTACTTAAAGAAATATATAATGCTTTAATAACAATTGGTTTTAATGATTATAAAGATTTTAGTTTAAAATATCCAAATAAACAAGCAGATTTTAGATTTAAAGGTAGTAAATCATTTATTAGAGTTATGAGTGTATATAGTAATTCAAATGATAGAATACCTTTAAAAGGTCTTTCTCGTAGTGAAATAAAAGGATTTGATTTAGCAATTGAATGATGTGAAGAAGCAAATGAATTTACTCAAGCAGAATTTCAAGCAATTACATTTGCATTAGGTAATGCTAAAAAAAGAATAAAAATAAAAAGTTGTAATCCAGATAATATTTATCAATATTTTATTGAATATATGAATAATATAGTACCTTTTAATTTAGAAATTATGAAATCTAAAAATGAACAAATTAAATCAGTATTTGATAATAATATCTTTAAATTATTTCATTATTCAAATTGAAAAGTAAATTCTCATAATTTGACATTAGATATGATTAATGACTTAGAAGAATTAAAAGTATTAGACCCTATAAAAGCACAAAGTTGATATTATGGTGTACCTAGTGTTTTACAAGGTGCTATATTTGCAAGATATTTAGATAAAGTATCAACTAAATTAGATTTTCAAGTTTCTAAAATAACTGGTGGTTTAGATATAGGTATGGCAACAAGTAGTAGTGGTCATCCAACTGCTGCTTCATTATGATTTATTGGTGAAAATCATAATGGAAGAAGAGCACATAAAGTAAGTGAATTTTATCATAGTAATGCTAATATTAATGGTCAACCAGCAATGCATTTTAAAAATACTTATGAATTAGCAAATAGTATTATTGATTATTATTTAATTGAAGCACAAAAATATTTTGCTATGTTTAAAGGTTTTACTTGTTATGTTGATTATGGTAATGGTGGTCAAGCATTTATTGATATTTTAAATGTAGAAAAAAATAAAAGAAATATGAATTGATTAAATTTTGAACCAGTAGATAAATCAGTAATGTATTTACAAAGATAGAATTGATTTTACTACTACTGGATTAATTAAAAATATATTAAGTTATGATTGAAATAATTGTCCAGAAACTAAAAGACAATATAGTTTAATTCAATGATTATCTAAATCTAAAATAGAAAATTCAAATAATGAACCTAAAATGTTAGATTTATATGATGATACTTGAGATAGTGATTGTTATGCATTAATGAATGATATGAAATGATTAATTGAACAAATAAATAATGAATTATTAATTAATAAAACTAAATTTGAATTTGGTAAACAATATAGTTTTATTAATAATAAGGAGTGATAATATGAATTATAATCCAACAGAATATTTTATTATACATGAAGATACTTGAGAATTAGATATACCTAGAATTATTGCAAATAAAAGTACAATGTTATGATTAGGTAAAGGTTTATTATTTAAAAGTGAAAATAAAGAATTATTAAATTTTTTAAATAAATTAAAAGATAAAGATAAATGAAATAAAAAATTATATCAATTTGGTATTAAAAATTCATTATTAGGTAAATGTTTTTTAATATGAATGTTAACTAAAAATGGTGAATTATGTTTAACTTTACCAAGTCCAAGTTTTATGTCACGTGTTGCTAAATTTAATGAACAAGAACAATCAGCAGAATTATTTTTATGAATGAACAAAGTGATAATGGTAGTTTAACAAGAGTAACAATAGAAAATTCAAAAGTAAAAGTTGAAATATTTAATGGTAATAGAGAAATTTTATTAGGTAGTACAAAATCAAAAATTAAACCAGAAAGTCAATTACAAAAACAATATGAATTAAAAAATCCATTTGGTTATTTACCAATTGTTGAAATTACAAATTTACCACAAATTCATTTTTATGGTAATAGTACACAAATGAATGCATATCCAGATTGTGCACCAGTATGAAATTTAATATGAGATTTACAGCATATTATTAAACAAAAAAGAAAAGAAAGAATATTAAATTTAACTAGATTTTATGGAATTATTGATAATGAAAAATTTAAAGCTTTAAATTTAAGTGATGATTTTCAATCAATTATTAAAGATGCATTTTTAAATATTACTACTGCAAATTATGTAAAAGGTGGTAATGGTGGAGTTGATATTGTACAAGGTAATCCAAAATTTGGTGAATATTGACTTGATTATAATGGTACAGCAAAACAAATATTTAATGGTGCTGGTTATGATTATGATGAATTTAATGGTATTAATTATGAAAATAAAACTAAAACATTAATGAATAATAAATTTGATATGCAAACAACAGAAGTTAAAATAACACATTATTCAACTTATTTATATAGAATGTTTGATATGTTAGTAACTTCTTCTAAAGATGAAAATGGAAAAGTATATTGAAATGGTAAAGGTGAAAGACCTTATAGTTTTGAATTTATACCAATTGCTATGGTTGACCAATTAGTACAAGATGAATTAATTAATAGTAGATTAAATAATGGAACAATGTCAATAGTTGAAGCAATTAGTTTATATGAAAATATTGATACATTAATGGCAAAACAAAAATTAGAACATATTATTGAAGAAAGTAAATTTTTAAATAAACATTTAGGAGATAATACAAATGATAATAAGCAACGCAATGAAAATTCAATTAATGAAACAAGCACATCTAGCATTAAAGCAAACTCAACAATTAATAAAGAGATGTAGTTATTGAAAAATATTTCCATTTGTTATAAATAATGGTGCAATTCCTTTAACTGAAACTGGTTATAAACCAATTAATAGTAAGATAAGTGATTTTGGTCAATATGAATTAATATTAACTGGTACTACTCCAGTTGTATGTATTTGAAAAAATAGTACAAAAATATATCAAAAAAATAAAGGTAAAATTAATGAAGAAATACATAAAGTGAACTTGTCAAGATGAATTTTATACAAAACAATATAAAATTGGTGATTATTGAAATGCTTATTTAATTGATGATACAAGTGGTGTTGATTTTAGTAATTTACCAAATAATCAAATATTTAAAACAGTACAAACTAAAAGACAATATACTTTAGTAATGTTTGAAGAACATATTACAATTGATGATTATTTACAATTTTTTGTTGTATTTAATGATGAAAATGAAAATATTGGTGGTAATAGTGGTAAAAATCAAGATAGACAATTATTATATATTTCAAATGTAACAAATTATTATAGTCCTTATAATGGTGCATTTAGTATGCAAGTATTAACTTTTAGTAGTTTAAATGATAGAGTAGTTTCTAGTGGTCAAAATACACTTGATTTTGTACAGTATTCTTCACCAGGAAGTGGTTATGCTTTTCCCTACTATTCAACAAGGAAAAGTAACATTAAATCGTACTTTAATGTGTGATATAGGAGTGAGATTTTCTCATAGACAATCATATGGATTAGAATTATTATCAAGTTGTTATTATTATGGAAGACCTATAATTCAAGGTCAAGAACCTATACAACAAAATAATGAAGAAATATTTGAAAGTAAAGTATTTGCTTCTCGACGTTTATTTATTGCTGGTAATAATAATTTATCTACAACTGATATTAAAAATAATGGTGGTTTACTTGCTGGTATAAATGATAAAATAACAACAAGTTCACATCCAGAAACTACATTTTATAATATTATGGATGCTAAACCTACTGGATTTACTAATTTTAAAAATTTTACAGAATGATTAAAAACTTCATTAAATTTTCAAGATAATTTATTTGTAACAAAAGATTTTAAAGGTATGTTAGCATTTGATAAAGATAAAGCAAGATTAAGTAATGGTACATCAGTAGGAGAAGCAAAATTCTTTTGAGATAGTGAATGAAATATAAATAATTTAACAGGTAATTATAATGTAGATATGTCAAATAATTTTAAATGGGACTTTCCTAAAAACTGTGTTTTTTAAATAAATTTTAGTTGTAAAATCACTAAGTTACACAGATTGCTGGAAAGTCCCTTTTAATATAAAGACCCAGATACTCATTTAATTATAGAAAGTCCAACTGTTGATTATTCAAAAATAAGTCAAAAATATATGTCTGCTATATTAAATTTTAATAGTGTAGTATTTAGTCCTTTAATACAAATGCCTTATGATAGTACTCAATGATTACCATTTGCTTTAAGTGATATTCCTTTAATTGGTAAATTATTAAATGCTTTAACATTAGGTATTTGAAGTAGTTGAGTTATTACTCAAAATGTTCAACAATATAAAAAAATGTTATATTTTAATGGTTTTATGAGTGCATTTTTTACAATTAATTTAGAAAATATTATTGGTAATGGTGGTTTAATTCCTTTAAATGCTTTTACAAATGATAATGATTTTGCTATTGGTAAATTATTAGGAGCAAATGTTTCAACAACTGCTATGACAATGAAATTAAGTGATAGAGTTAGTGTTTATCCATGAAATCCAGAAAATGGAGAAAAATTAACTACAAAAGAACAAATAAGTACAGTTGATTTATCACAAATGAAGATAAAGATTGTGAATGAAATCCTACATCAAATGGAGTTATAGATGGTTCAAATTATGCTTATATTATTGATACAATTGTAACTCAATCATTACATCAAGGTGAAGAAAGACATACATTTTATAGTGATAATCCTTTTACTTATCAAGGTGATTATAATGAAATATCAGTTGCGCAATTTCGTTATAATAATATGGGTGCATTAACTGGTAATGCTTTTAATTGAACTACTTTATATAAATTAAATCATGATGAATATGAAGAAAGTGAAGAAACAACATTTAGTTATCCTGCAAAAATATTACCACCAAGCCCACAAAATATTGCAAAATCAATAATTATTATTCCAAATTTAAAAATTGAAATGATAACAGATGATGTATCATTAATTGATACAAGTTCGGAATCATACAAACCTAATTTTAATGTTTGACTTATTAATAATTCAAATAAATTAGGTAATTATGAAGTTGATTTAAAATCATTATTAGACCCTACATTATTAATTAATACTTTTAATGATTTAAAAAGATATTATAAATCAATAACTATTTATTACGATTATGTTATTGAAACAAAGGAAGAAATAAAAAATTCTCATGATAATAAATTAGTAGTATATTCTACAAACGAAACTTTTAGACCGGCAAAAAGTGAAAACATAAGTAAAACTATTGATTTAAAAGATTTAATATTAAGTAATAATAATCCAACAATTAATGAATATAAACAAGAATTTTTACATCCAAATGATAATAATGATGAAAATGGATTAGCATATATTTATACTTATAGTAATAATAATTTAATGCCATATAATTTAACTGGTTATGAATTTAATCTATCAGTACATTTTGGAAGTTTAGGAAGAACAGTAAATAAAAATTATGAAACAAATTCATGTATTGCGATGAGTATTGTTGATAATAAACATCTAAAATGAAATTTTTATTTACAAGCAAATTTAGGTAAAATTGAATGTATAAATGATTGAAAAAATAATTTAATATATACACATGGAAAAAGATATATCAGTAATATTAAAACTAATATTTATAAAATAATTTTAAATTCAAGATAAAAATTATTTTATATGTTAAAATAATCATGTTTATGATAAATATTTTTATGGAGTGTTATTATATGAAAAATATTTTTAAAAAAATAAAATTTAAAGAAAAAAAAACATGATTAATACTTATTAGTTTTATTTATTTAATTATATCAATTTATTATTTAGGAACATTAATCTATTGAGATAAGTTTTATGATAATGTAAGTATTATTACTGATGATATGACTAAATATTTTAGTAGTGGAAGAATGTTTTTAATTAAAATGTTATCATTGTGATTTGTCGTTTCTATTGGTTTTTTTATAGGTTGAGTAATTTTAAAAGTTACAAAAAATAAAATAAAAACTAATCAAAATAATATTTCCCCACAATCTTAAATATTAATGTATAATTTATTGTAATACTTATCAAGGGTTATAGAGAAAGATAAGTATTTTAATTTCACTTTATATCAATTAGGTTGGCACCTAATTAAAAAGTTACCTTATTGGTAACTTTTTATATTTATAAAATAATACAACGATTATGATTTGAATGATTATTTGTATTTAATAAATTTTCTTCATTATTTATATTTAATATGTGTTCTTGTAATAATGGACTTGTTTTATCTTCATGTACTTGGCCTGAAATATTTAAATTACTTTTATTTTCTTCTTCTCATAATTTATAAAGTTCATTATAAAGTTCACAAATTTCTTTTTGATATTTTTCAATTTCATGATTATAAAATTTTAGAAATTTACTGTCTGGATTTTTTTTGGAAATTTCAATATTATTTTTTTTCTCAGTAAATAGAATCATTTTATTTTTTGTTTCAATCTCTTTTTCTAATTCTTGAATACGTGATTGTAATTTATTCATTTTTTCTCCTTTCAAAATAAAAACTCATTTACTTTAAAATAAAGCAATGAGTTAAAAAACTTATATTAAGTTTATATTATTTTTATATCATAAATATTTACTAAATATATATAATTGAATTATTATCTCATTCAATATTTTTATAATCATTCAATAATTCAATTATTTCATTTATAAAATTATCACTATATGAACTTGATAATGCTATATTTTCATAAATTAAATCATTTTCAAAATCTAATTTAATATTTTTATCTTTATCAATTTTTCATTTAATTAAAAATTCACGTTTAGTCATTATTTACTTTTTTTTTATTTCTTTAACTTTATTTTTAAATTGTTTTTTATGAAAATAACACATATTAAAAAATTGAACAGCACTATCTTCAATATTTAAAGTTTTTAAAGTAACTAATACTTTACTATTACAATCTTTAACAA
Organism: Spiroplasma endosymbiont of Aleiodes alternator; assembly: GCF_964031135.1. Lineage (NCBI taxonomy): Bacteria > Bacillati > Mycoplasmatota > Mollicutes > Entomoplasmatales > Spiroplasmataceae > Spiroplasma > Spiroplasma endosymbiont of Aleiodes alternator. The sequence continues at coordinate 995,327 of NZ_OZ035008.1, read as the reverse complement.
TACATTTTAATAATACTTTTTCTTGTTTTTGCTTTTGCATTAATCTATTCTTCTTTCATATATATTTGCTTTTATCATTTCTCTTATAATATCTAATAAAGTATCAATTTGATAATCATATAATTCAAATTCATGAATTCTAACTTTAATTTTTTCTTTATTCTTTTTATTCATTATTTATTCTCCTTATTTAAATAATATCAACCAATTAATAAACTATCTGTTTCATCATGATTTGATATTGTTATATTTCAATTTTGTTCATTAATTAATTCATTTGCTAACTGTATTGAAGTATTTTTTATTCAAATAAATTCTTGTTTTTTAGGTAAATTAAAATTATCTTTAAAATGATTTACATATCATTTCTTTCATTCACTTGGACTTATTAACATATCTTTTGTTAATAATTTATTAAATGTTCCTGCAATAAAACCTCTTAAATGTTCTTGAGTTTCATAACCAATACCATTTTTTGAATGAAAAGTACCACGTTCAATAATTATATTCATATTATCAAAATCTCCAATTTCACCAATCATAAATAATTCAAATATTATTTGTTCATCAAATGTTGGATTAATATTTTTAAATTTTTCAAAACTATAACTTTTAATTCATGTTGGTGTTCATAGTTTTAATTCAATACAATTATTATTTTCACAATCTATTACATGACATCTTTTTTCTCATAAAGTAAATCCAGTATTTTTTATACTTGGGTCAATTGAAAGTAAATAATTAGTCATTATTTTCTTCTCTTTTTTCTTCTAAAATTTCTCTTATTATTTTTAATTCAGTTAATCTTATTTCATTTGATTTAATAAAATTATTAAAATGATTAATATCATCTTGTAATCTTGATATTCTTTGTTTATGTTCATTAATATTTTCTAAATGTTTACCTGAATTGTAAATATAAATGGGACAAATGGGACAGTTTTTAAAATAATTGTATTAAGTCTATTGGGCTTTTATAAGATAGTGATTTTCTGGGTGTAGAATTAATTTGAAATGCTATAGCATTTAAGTCTTTTTGTTTATATAAAGATAGATCTGTAGATTTTGGTAAATATCTTCTTAAAATACCATTATTATTTTCATTTAAACCTCTTTGACAAGGTTTGCCAGGATCTGCAAAATAAATCTTAACATTGCAAATTTTTTCGATTAATTTTCATTTACTAAATTCTTTACCACGATCAAAAGTAATAGTTTTAACTGTTCCTTTTTGTAACTTTGAAATAAATTTTATTATACTTTTTGTAATATTTTCTGCTTTATGATTTTTAGAAACTAAAGGAATTGTGGTTTTTGATCATATATCAGCTAAAGTAATAATAGAACTTTTATGATCTTTACCAATGATAGTATCACCCTCTAAATGACCAAATTCTTGTATATTTTTAATATTAGGAATGATTAAATTTCTTTCATGAATAGATTTACAATTATTAATTCGTCCTCTAGTTTCTTTTCGTTTATGAGGTTTATTTTTTCCTTTTCTCAATAAGTTATTTTCATCAAAAGCCATTCGATTTGTTTTAAACATGTTATATAAAGTTTTTGTTGAAATACTTTTTATTTTATTTTCCTTTAAAAAATTAGCAATTATATCAAGCGCATAATTTTTAGTAATTAACAAATAATTAATAGTATTAATTTCTGTTAAAGTTAAAATTATTAATTTTCTACCTGCATTTTGCTTCTTTTTTTGAATTTGATTCAATATTTCTAATGGTAATAAGTTTTGATTTAATAATCTGCAAACTCTATGTACAGTTGATTTACTATAATCAACAGCTTTTGCTATTTTACGAATTGAAAATTCATAACTTTTATATTCTTTTATTGCTATTATTGATTCAATAGTCAGATACTTATACATTGTGCTAATTCCTTTCTTTTCTTAATTATAGAATTAACACAATTTAATTTTTATATAAATGTCTTTTTTAATTTTACAATTCAGGATTTGTAAAAATATAATAACCATTATATTGTTCATAAAATTCACAAGATATTAATTCATTTTCAGTAGTAGTAATATCTGAAATATTTTTAATATATTTTAAAATTTCACTACCTTTAATACTTTCAATATCTTTTGTAATTGATTTTTTACCTAATTTATAATTAAAATCTTCAATTATTTTTAATGTTATTTTTTTATTATTTTGATTAATAGTAGTATCTTTAATTGGAAATCATGTTTCATATTCACCAATTTCTAATAACATACCTTTAGTTGTTTTTCTAACTTTATTTTTAATATCTAAATTAACATTAATCATTACGAATCCTTTCTACGTATAAGCCTTATCACCTACAGTGATAAAAGGCTTATATACTACTAACTAAATACTTCTACTACTATACGTATAGGCTTATTGCTACTATAGGTAGCAATAAGCCTTGGGGGTAGGAGGTCTGGAGGGAGGGGAAAAAAATCTTAAATTTTTAAAGACCAGCAGAAAAATTACTATTTGCAAATTCCTATACAATAGCTTTTATAATTTTTATTAAATTTGGAATAATTAATTACTTTAATAAAGTATAGGTTTAATAAAATAATTAATTATAATTGTTCAACAATTAAAAATGAGAGTTTTATCTCTCATTTAATTTCTTATTAAATCTAACTAAGGCTGCAATACGTCCGAAAATTTTAATTATTTTCTATTCAAATCGCGATTAATAACTGCTTTTAAATATTGTCCAGTATAAGACTTAGGATTTGTTATTACTTGTTCTGGTGTTCCTGTAGCAATGATTTCACCACCAAATTTTCCACCCTCAGGTCCTAGATCAATAATGTAATCAGCAACTTTAATAACTTCTAAGTTATGTTCAATTACAACAACAGTATCACCATGATTAACAATTTTATTTAAAACTTCAATTAACCTTTTAATATCATCAACGTGTAAACCAGTAGTTGGTTCATCTAAAATATACATAGTTTTGCCAGTAGCACGTTTTTGTAATTCTTTAGCTAGTTTCACTCTTTGTGCTTCACCACCAGATAATTCAGTAGCGGGTTGTCGTAATTTTACATATCCTAATCCAACTTCTTGTATCATTGCTAACTTTTTATGGATTTTTGGATGATTAGCAAAAAAAGTTAATGCTAAATCAACAGGCAGTTCTAGTACATCATAAATATTTTTACCTTTATATTTAACTTGTAATGTTTCACTATTATAACGTTTTCCTTCACAAATTTCGCAAGTTACATAAACATCAGGTAAAAAATGCATCGCAATTTTAATAACACCATCACCAGAACAACGTTCACATCTTCCTCCCGGTACATTAAATGAAAATCTACCTTTAGCATATCCTCTAATTTTTGCTTCTGGTGTTTGTGTAAATAAATCACGAATATCATCAAAAACTGAAGTATAAGTAGCAGGATTACTCCTTGGTGTTCTGCCAATTGGTTCTTGCGAAATAGCAACAATTTTATCAATAAATTCAATCCCTTTTATTGCTTTATGTTTTCCTGGTCGTTGTCCCTTTAAACCTAAATACTTTTGAATACTAGTATATAAAATATCATTAACAAGCGTTGATTTACCACTTCCTGAAACACCAGTAACACAAATAAATTTACCTAAAGGTAATTTAACATTTATTTTACGTAAATTATTAGCTTGTGCTTCTTGAATTTCAATAACTTTGCCATTACCACTTCTTCTTGATTTAGGTAATGCAATAAATTTTTCACCATTTAAATATTGTCCAGTAATTGAATTAGGATTATTAGCAACTTGCTGTGGTGTACCTTCAGCAATTACTTCACCACCATAAATTCCGGCTTTTGGACCAATATCAATTAATCAATCTGCTGCTCACATTGTATCTTCATCGTGTTCTACTACTAATAATGTATTATCAAGATCTCGCATTTGTTTTAAAGTTTCAATTAACTTAACATTATCACGTTGATGTAAACCAATTGAAGGTTCATCAAGAACATACAATACTCCCGTTAATTGTGAACCAATTTGAGTTGCTAATCGAATTCGTTGTGATTCACCACCAGATAAAGTTTGTGCCATTCGTGATAAGTTTAAATAACCTAAACCAACATTAGTTAAAAAACTTAAACGATTAATGATTTCTACTAATATTAATTTAGCAATTTCTTGTTGATAAGGTAATAATTTAATATTTAACATAAATGTTAAACTTTCTTCGATGTCTAAATTAGTATATTGACTAATATTCATTTCTTTATTATTTTCATCTTTAATTTTAACTGCTAGTGCAAATTCATTTAATCTTGTTCCTTGACAAGTTAAACAAGTACGTTCACTCATAAATTTACGATAATAATCACGGGCAAAATCACTAGTTGTTTCTAAAAAACGTCTTTCAATTAAAGTGGCAATGCCTTCAATATAATCATGATTAGGATATTTACGACCATTTGCCGAAGTAATACTAAAAGTAATGGTTTCATCACTACCACGCATAATATAATTAAGTTGTGTTTTTGTTAAATTTTTTAATGCTTGATTCAAATCAATTAAATAATGATAACAAAGAACTTTTAATTTTTGTCATTCTAAATTACTAGTACCAACTAAGTTTTTATAATACTCAATGCCACCATCATTAATTGATAATTTTAAATCTGGCATTAATAATTCTTCGTCAACTTCTAATTTTACTCCCAAGCCTTTACAATCAAAACACGCTCCACTTGGTGCATTAAAAGAAAATAAACGCGGTTCTAAACTGGGAATTGAAAATCCACAAATTTTACAAGCATATTTTTGAGAAAATAATCACGTTTCATTTGTTTGCGATAAAATAACCTTTGCTAAACCATTACTATGATTTAAAGCAACTTCTAAAGCATCATGAATTCGTGAAATAGTATTATCATCATTGGTAAATTTAATACGATCAATAACAATATCAATATCATGACGTAATGATTTATTCAATTCAATTGGTTCATCTAAACTATATATTTTATTATTAATTTTAACTCGCAAAAAATTTTCTTGTTTTAATTTTGCTAATAAATCTTGATGACTACCTTTTTTAGCATTAATAACTGGTGCTAAAATTTCAATATTAGTATTATCTTCTAACCTTTTAATTTTATTAACCATTTCTTTTAAAGTTTGCGTGCTAATTGGACCATGACCCTTATTACAATAAGGAGTTCCAATCCGTGCATAAAGTAAACGCAAATAATCATAAATTTCAGTAACAGTACCAACAGTACTGCGAGGATTATTACTTGTAGTTTTTTGATCAATAGAAATTGCTGGTGCTAAACCATCAATAGCATCAACATCAGGTTTTTCACTGTTTCCTAAAAATTGACGAGCATAGGCTGAAAGTGATTCAACATATCTTCGCCTTCCTTCTGCATAAATTGTATTAAAAGCTAATGATGATTTACCACTTCCTGATACACCAGTAATAACTACTAATTTATACTTTGGAATTTTAATATTAACATTTTTTAAATTATGTTCACGTGCACCTTTAACAGTAATATATTTTTGATTATCTGTCATTTATTCCTCCACTTATATGCTCTTTCTAATTAATTATATACTATATATAGTTAACTTTAATAGCATTATTGCTAATTAATACTAAAAAATATCAATTATAATTAGTTTAAAATATTTGGATGGGTTCCACTTTATTGGACACTAATTACGTAAACAAGTGAACAAATTAGTTAAAAGAAAGGAACTATAATTATGGCCAATATTAACTCATATTCAGATGAATTTAAAAAACAAATAGTAGCTTTATATCAAAGTGGTAAGTCAGTGTCTTGTCTTGCTAAAGAGTACAATGTTACAAGAGCAGCTACTTATAATTGAATTAAGCAATTTACTAATTCAGGTAGTTTTAAAACTAAAGATAATCGTTCTGTTGAAGAAAATGAATTAATTAAATTAAGAAAAGAATTAAAACAGTTAAGAATGGAAAATGATATTTTAAAGCAAGCAGCACTAATAATAGGCAGAAAATAGAGATTATGGTTGAAAATAAATCTAAATATAAAATTCGCACAATGTGTCGTTTTTTAAAAATTTCTAAATCAACATATTATTTTAATTTAAAGAAAAAAGAAAATAAAATGCAAAATAATATTTATGAACAAGCTGTTATTAGTGCTTTTAAAGAAAATAAAGAAGTTTATGGTACTAGAAGATTAAAAGTCAGTATGGAAAATAAAGGTTTTCCTTTATCAAGAAGAAAAATTAAAAAAATTATGAATGAACATAATTTAATATCAAAATACACGAAATTATCATTCAAAAATAATCATAATAAAGTTAATGATAATCAAAGGTAATGTTTAGTAATCTGTGTAACTTACAAAAATAACTATGTTTAATTAATTCTAGTAAATATAATTAAATGACTAGAAAGAGTGAGTTACAGATGGCTAAAAAGCAAAATATTAATAATAATGATCCAATATCAAAAGCAGTAGATTTATTATTAGAAAATACTGAAGATTTAACAACAGTTTTTAAAGAGGGAGGATTGTATAAAGAATTAACAAAAAAGATTAGTAGAAAAAATGTTGAATTCTGAGATGCAAAATTATTTAGGATATGATAAGAATCAACATAGTAATAGTGACAATGCTCGTAATGGTATAAGTTCAAAAAAATTAATAACTCAACAAGGTAAAATTGAGATTGATGTACCACGAGATCGCAATAGTAATTTTAATCCTGTAATAGTTGCAAAAAGACAAAGAAGATTTGATGGTTTTGATCAACAAGTTCTTTCTTATATGTGGGACTTTCCTAAAAACTGTCTTTTTTAAATAAATTTTAGTTGTAAAATCACTAAGTTACACAGATTGCTGGAAAGTCCCTCAAATTCGAAGAAAAAATAGAACTATTGAATGAATACAAGACAACTTACCTAAATATATTTACTTTTATAATAATTATCGACCTCAAATAAAATTAAAAGGAATGAGTCCAATCGAATATCGATTAGCTCATTCCAAACCAACAAATAATTAGTTCATACCTATAAATTTAACACTTACAAACGCTATTTTATAAAATTTAATAAAAGGTTACTTTTATTGTCCACTTTTCTTGACAAGTTCATATCCTGATTTTGAAACATTTAATAATCAACATAAATAACTAATCTGATATTTTTTCTTCAATGAGAAAATCACAAAATATTTCTTCTTTTTTGTCGATTTTTCTAAATACTTTTTTTATATTGTTCATTGCCTTAATATATTCAATTAATTCTTGTTTTGTCATTTCATTAAAATTTAAAGATTTGGGTCGACCTGTTCTTTTGGTTTTTTTAGCACGAATTCCATTGCCATATTCTAAACCTTTTTCACCTAATAATTTATATGCTTTAATTCATTCTTTTATTGATGATCGACCAATACCATACTCTAATGCGGTTTTATCAATTGTTTTAATTTTACTTATTTTTATTATTTTTAACTTTTCTTCTTTTGATAGTCATTTAGCCATAAAAAAATGAACACCTTCCTTAAAGTATTTTTAACACAAAGGTTACAATTCTGTGTCTACTTTATTCGTTCAAGGGACTTTCCTAAAAACTGTGTTTTTTAAATAAATTTTAGTTGTAAAATCACTAAGTTACACAGATTGCTGGAAAGTCCCATGTTCAGATAATTTTGTCCCATTTTTCATGGCTAATGTCATTCATAATTATCAAGTTAAACTCCATTATAAAAATTATGATTATTTATTTTTGGAAAATATTGATCATATTGAAACCTTACCAAATGCTTATCAAACTTACATTAATAAAATAAAAAGTTTTATCAATACATACGAAATAAAAAAAATAGAGATAGGAAAAAGACATGAAATTAAAAAAGAAGTATTCGTTTTGAGTAATATTAATGATGGCAATTTCTGCCACAGTTGGATCATCAGTACTAATTTCATTTGGACAAGTAGCGTTTCAAAGTGGATTTAATCCGATTTTAATGATATGTGCCTGAATTTTAGGCGGTATTTTAATTTTGCCAGAAATGTTATTATTAGCAGAAACTGCTATTTCTTTTCCAGGAAATGGAAGTGCTTATTATTGATTAAAAAAAGCAAATTGAATGGCTTGTTCGTTTTGATTGGGATGGATTTTTGTTTTAATGGTTAGTGCTACTGCCGTTGCTTCTGCTACTTTAGCATTAGGTAATATTATTGGTACTTTAGCTCATATTACTAACCAATGGTTGATAAAATTATTTGGAATTTTAATTTTATTTGCATTAGCTATAGTCCAAATATTTATTAAAAATAGTTCTGGAAAAACACAAATTATTTTTACAATTTTAAAAGGATTACCAATTACTTTTGTTTTATTTATTGCTATGATTTATGGCAATACAGATAGCTTTAATAGTGAAATAGTTCAAAAAGATTTATCAAAAATTTTTCTTGCAACTTATGTTTTATTACCAGCAACAACAATGACACTATTTGCCTATTCAGGAATTGAGGCAATAACTTATGTTACTGAAGAAGTAGAAAATCCAAGAAAAAATGTACTTTGAGCTTTAATTGTTGCAACAGGACTAATTATCTTTTTATATTTAATACTATTAATTGCTTTGTTAACTATTAATGAACCACTTTCATGATTAGATAAAAATGATGGATTTAGTAACGTTTGATATTATGCTATTATCAATAATCCTAATATTCCTCATGTTTTAGTTTATATTTTTTCAGGACTAGCAATTTTATTATTTGTTGGTTCACTAAATGCATTTCTACTTTATCAATCACGTTTAATTTTTAAAATGAGTGAAGAAAAAGATTTGTTTAAATTTTTTCAAAAAACAACTAAAAGAAATAATATGCCATGAGCTGCTATGTTACTATTAATATTTGCTGCTTTAATTTATATTTTATGAAATCAATTGTATGAAGTAACTAATTACTTTATTATTGCTATTAGTTTTTTAAAATTAATTGTTAATTCAGTCATTATCTTTTTAAAGCGCAAACATCCAGACTACCAAAAGATTTTTAATAATTTTTGATTTTACTTTTTCATTATTATTGGCTATTTAGAAGCAATAATTGCTATTGTTGGATCATTTTTAGCAATGTATTATTATGGTACACAAAATAATAATATGTGAGCATTATGAAATTCACTAATTTTAATTGCTGTTATGTTAGCAGGATATCCTGTTTACTATATTAAAAATTATGTAGTTAAAATTGTTAACAATTTTAAAAATCAAAAAAAAGATAATCAATCATAAAAAAATAATCTTATACCTTATTTACTTTCTTGTGCTAATAAAAAATTTTTAATATGAGCACCATAAAGATAATTAACAATATTCTTATTTTTATTAACAACACGATGACAAGGAACAATAATTGCTAATAGATTTTTACTTAAAGCTGAACCCACTGCCCTACTTGCTTTTGGATAACCTATCTTTTGCGCTAATTCTTGATAAGTTAAAGTTGTCCCAAATTGAATAGTACAAGTTTTACTCCATACTAATTCTTGAAAAGGAGTTCCTTTTAAAGCTATTGGTAAGTTAAAATCACTTAATTTTTTATCAAAATACATTGCTAGTTGTTTTAAGCAATTAACTACCACTATATTACTACTATCCTTAGCAACTTGACGAGTATTAACGAAACTAACTTTTACTACTTGTTCTGCAACTACTATGATTTCAATTAAACCTATTTTAGTAGTTAAATAAGCATATTTTTTCATATTTTTTATTACCCCTTTATTTTATTTAAACTATTACTTTCTTTTACAAGTTCTTGTAATATTTTATTATAAAAATTTTGTTTTAACAAATCTGAATTTTCAACAATCTTTTCAATACATCAATCTCATCATTTTATATTTTGTAATTTTTGAACTATTTTTTTAGAAAAACGATATTTTATAATTTTAGCGGGATTACCACCAACAATAGCATAAGGAGGTACATTTTTTGTAACTACACTTTTAGCTGCAATTACTGCCCCATTACCAATAGTTACCCCTCTTAAGATTGTCACATCATGACCAATTCAAACATCATTTTCTATCACTGTTGGTGATTTAATCGGAAATTTATCTAATTTATCTTTTTCTGTAACTTCTGATAAATTTAATGATTTATAAAATAATGGTAAAGGAAATGTTGAAACTGCAGAATAATTATGATTGCCACCATTCATTATAAATAAAACACCTTGTGCAATTGAACAAAATTTACCAATAATTAATTCATCATCTATCATATTTGGAAAATGATAAATTATATTTTTATTTTCAAAATCAATAGCTGCTTGCTCACCATTAAAATCATGATAATAAGTATAATCACCAATAAAAATTTTAGGTTTAGTAATATAATTTTTTATTAAAAATATTGTTGGTATATGAGGATTAATTTTAGTATTTGGACTTATCAAAATACCTTTTTGTGCTTTATCGATCAACTTATTTTACTCCTTTATTTTTCACTTTCAATACTCAAAATTAAATCACGAAGTGAAGCTGCCTTTTCAAAATTTAAATCTTTAGCTGCTTGTAACATTTCAACTCTTAAATCAGCAATTATCTTTGTTTTAGCAGCTATTTTTGTTTTACCTTTACTTGAATTTAAAATTTTTAAATCAACATCTAATTCTCTAGTACTCACGATTTCACTCAATGGTTTTTTAACAGTAACTGGTACTATATTATGTTTTTTATTATAAGCAAGTTGAATTTCTCTTCTTCTTTGCGTTTCTTCAATTGCTTGTGTCATTGCCTCTGTCTTAATATCTCCATATAGTATAACATGACCATTAACATTTCGTGCTGCACGACCAATAGTTTGGATTAATGATTTAGTATTACGTAAAAAACCAGATTTATCAGCATCCAAAATACAGATTAATGACACTTCTGGTACGTCTAATCCTTCACGTAATAAATTAATACCAACAATAACATCAAAAACACCTTTTCTTAAATCTAACAAAACTTTAGTACGTTCTAATGTTTTTAATTCATTATGAATATAAGCAACTTTAATTTTTTGTTCTTGTAAAAAATTTGATAATTCTTCTGCCATTCTAATTGTTAAAGTAGTAATAAATACTCTTTCATTATTTTTTGTTCGTAATTTTATTTGATTAATAATATCTTCCATTTGATTTTTAGTTGGTTTAATTTCAATTGTTGGATCTAATAAACCCGTGGGACGAATCATTTGTTGAACTGGTACATTAAAGGGTTCAACTTCATTTTTAATTAAAGATAATTCATAATCAGCAGGAGTTGCTGAAGTATAAATAACTTGCTTTAACTTATTAGAAAATTCATTAAAATTTAAAGGACGATTATCCAAAGCACTAGGTAAACGAAAGCCATATTTTACTAATGTTTCTTTTCTGCTACGATCAGTATTATACATTCCTCTAATTTGCGGTAATGTCATATGAGATTCATCAATAATTGTTAAAAAATCATCTGGAAAAAAATCAATTAAAGTATATGGTGCTGAACCCACTTCTCTATTTTCTAAATGACGAGAATAGTTTTCAATACCACTACAAATACCAAATTCTTTTAAGGACTCTAGATCGTGTTCTGTTCTTTGTTCTAATCTTTGCGCTTCTACTAACATATTATTTTTTCTTAGTTGTGCTAATGTTATTTTTAACTCTTCAGTAATTTTAATAACTGCCTGATCAACACGACTTTTACTAGTAATATAATTTTGCGCAGGAAAAATTGTAATAAAGGGAAAACGTTCTAAAACATTAGCGCCTAATGTATCAATACGTGCTATTTCTTCAATTTCATCACCAAATAAACTAATTCTTAAATAAAATTGATCATTTCAAGATGGAGCTAACTTTATTAAATCACCTTTTGCACTAAAACTACCCGGTTCTAATGTAATATCATTACGTACATATCCATTTTTAATTAGTCTTAATAATAAATCTTTTCTATTAATTTTTTGTCCTTTTCTCAATTCAAAAAAGTTATCTTTATATGCTGTTGGTTCTTGTTCACCATAAATTGCTGCTACTGATGTTACAACAATAACATCTTTACTAATAGATAAACCATTTAAAGCACTTAATCTTAACATTTCAATTTCTTGATTTTGTTTAGAATTTTTATCAATATAAGTATCGGTTTTTGGTAAATATGCCTCGGGTTGATAAAAATCAAAATATGAAACAAAATATTCAACGCGATTTTCAGGAAAAAAAGTTTTCAATTCTCCATATAATTGCATAGCTAATGTTTTATTATGTACTAAAATTAAAGTTGGTTTTTGCACTTGCACAATAACATTGGCCATGGTAAAAGTTTTACCCGTACCAGTGGCTCCTAATAATACTTGGTATTTAATATTATTTTTAATAGCTACTACTAATTTTTTAATTGCTTCAGGTTGATCACCTGTTGGTTTATAAGGCCCTTTTAATTTAAACATAACTTTATATTCCTTTAAAACATTCTATATACAATACCATATTATTTTAAATAAAATAATAATAAAACTTTTATATAATTAAAATTATTATAAAACAATATAAATACTATACTTATTTTTTGATTTTTATAAGTATAAAAAATTATAATAAATTTCTTAAAAAATTTAAAGTTTAGTTATCAAATAAATCCAATGTTTAAAATTGACTTATTATCGTTTATATTTTATTTTACTTAGAATATAGTAAAATTTTAAACAGATAATTAAAATAATTTTTATATAAAGTAAAAAAAACTAAAAAGGGGGAATGATTATGAAAACACTATTAACAGCAGTAAGTCTTTTAACAGTTTCATCATCAATTGGAAACTTAAATTCTATTTTAAACACCGAAATTAAAACTACAAATATTTCAAAAAATGAACCAATAAAATATGATGGAAAAGATGAAATTTGTACTGTCTGAAAAGAAAATTCAAAAAGTCCTGCAACATTAATTTATATAAAAAGTAGTACTTTAGATAGTTGATTTAAACTTTTTTCTTTAAATGACCTTGAAAAATTAAGAGAAAAAATATACTACGATACCATAAAATTTCCTTATCAAGGAGATAATTGAGCAAAACCTAACATATATAAATTATCAGAGGTATTAATGAATATTCTTAAATCTTTAACTAGTATACGTGGATACAATACATACGGAGTTGAACTATGTTACTATTTTGGAACTTTGTTTAGTAAAAAGCCACAATTTTCACCAAATACTCACGATAAAAATATAATAGAAAAATATTATAAATTTTTATGACATGATACTTTAAAAATTGCATTAAGTCGATATGAATGACAAAAAATTTTAAATACTAATAAAAATAAAACTGAAATTTTTAATATTATTTCTAGATTTCCCGAATGAGATGCAAGTGGTTGAAAAGGTTATATCTCAAACGAAGATTTATATACTTTATCTGAAAAAATTATTGAGAATTTTAATCAATTAAAAACTAAATTCGAAAATAGTAATACAGGATGAAAAGTAGCAACTAACACTACTGGCTCATGAACAGAACTTGAACAAGAATAAAATAATATTTTATTTTTTTCTAATTAATAATTAAAAAAAGGAGGAATAATTATGAAATCATTATTAACAACATTAAGTCTTTTAACATTTGCAACAACCACAGAAAACTTAAATTCTATTTTAAGCACCGAAATTAAAACTACAAATATTTTAAATAATGAACCAATAAAATATGATGGTGAAGATAAAATTATTACTAACTATGAAAATCAATATGAACTTGCTATATCGTATATATACATTAATAGCAGTACTTTAGATACTTGATTTAAGCTTTTTTCTTTAAATAACCTTGAAAAATTAAGAGAAAAAATATACTATGATACTTCATCTTTTCCTTATCAAGGTAATGGATGAGAAAAGATTAGCATATATGAATTAACTGAAAAATTAATAAATAATTTTTCATCTTTAATTAATGTACGTGGATATAATACCTATGGAATTATAGTAACTTATCATGAAGCACCTAAGGAATTATTTTTTCTAGCACCACAATTTTCACCAAATACTCACGATAAAAATATAATAGAAAAATATTATAAATTTTTATGACATGATACTTTAAAAATTGCATTAAGTCGATATGAATGACAAAAAATTTTAAATACTAATAAAAATAAAACTGAAATTTTTAATATTATTTCTAGATTTCCCGAATGAGATGCAAGTGGTTGAAAAGGTTATATCTCAAACGAAGATTTATATACTTTATCTGAAAAAATTATTGAGAATTTTAATCAATTAAAAACTAAATTCGAAAATAGTAATACAGGATGAAAAGTAGTAACTAACACTACTGGCTCATGAACAGAACTTGAACAAGAATAAAATATACTTACAAAAAAAATAATGAAAAGAAAGAGAGAAAAAATATAATGTTTAAAAAAATTAAAGAAATTTTTAAAAAGAAAAAATGACATTGTGACTATTGTAAAGAAAATTATCCTCTACTTTGTCCAATCAAAGGATTAGAAAAAGATGGAGAAGATTTTGAAAAAAAACCAAAAGATTAATTTTATACTTTAAATAAAAATAGGCATTTGCCTATTTTTATTTTTTTCTTTTTATAAATTGATATAAATTAATAAATTCTTTACTAATTTCAATCATCATTTGCGTTGTTAACAAATGATCTTCATAATGCCTGAATTGTAAAATTAAAAAGGACATTTATATAAAAATTAAATTGTGTTAATTCTATAATTAAGAAAAGAAAGGAATTAGCACAATGTATAAGTATCTGACTATTGAATCAATAATAGCAATAAAAGAATATAAAAGTTATGAATTTTCAATTCGTAAAATAGCAAAAGCTGTTGATTATAGTAAATCAACTGTACATAGAGTTTGCAGATTATTAAATCAAAACTTATTACCATTAGAAATATTGAATCAAATTCAAAAAAAGAAGCAAAATGCAGGTAGAAAATTAATAATTTTAACTTTAACAGAAATTAATACTATTAATTATTTGTTAATTACTAAAAATTATGCGCTTGATATAATTGCTAATTTTTTAAAGGAAAATAAAATAAAAAGTATTTCAACAAAAACTTTATATAACATGTTTAAAACAAATCGAATGGGTTTTGATGAAAATAACTTATTGAGAAAAGGAAAAAATAAACCTCATAAACGAAAAGAAACTAGAGGACGAATTAATAATTGTAAATCTATTCATGAAAGAAATTTAATCATTCCTAATATTAAAAATATACAAGAATTTGGTCATTTAGAGGGTGATACTATCATTGGTAAAGATCATAAAAGTTCTATTATTACTTTAGCTGATATATGATCAAAAACCACAATTCCTTTAATTTCTAAAAATCATAAAGCAAAAAATATTACAAAAAGTATAATAAAATTTATTTCAAAGTTACAAAAAGGAACAGTTAAAACTATTACTTTTGATCGTGGTAAAGAATTTAGTAAATGAAAATTAATCGAAAAAATTTGCAATGTTCAGATTTATTTTGCAGATCCTGGCAAACCTTGTCAAAGAGGTTTAAATGAAAATAATAATGGTATTTTAAGAAGATATTTACCAAAATCTACAGATCTATCTTTATATAAACAAAAAGACTTAAATGCTATAGCATTTCAAATTAATTCTACACCCAGAAAATCACTATCTTATAAAAGCCCAATAGACTTAATACAATTATTTTAAAAACTGTCCCATTTGTCCCATTTATATTTACAATTCAGGTAACATAATAAGTTTGGGAATAACTAAAATTAGAGAGGGAAATAAAATGGCAATTGAAGTAGAAATTAGGCGTATACGTCTAAGACTTGGTTGAACGCAAGCATATTTGGGAAAATTAGTAGGTGTTCGTCAAGCAACAATTAGTAGAATTGAGAGTAATGCTAAAAATTCTTCATGAGGAATAATTCATAAAATTCTTTTAGCATTATTAGTAGATATGAATGATATAAAAGGTTTTACGTTTTTGTGGGACTTTCCAGCAATCTGTGTAACTTAGTGATTTTACAACTAAAATTTATTTAAAAAACACAGTTTTTAGGAAAGTCCCGATTTTATTAAAAGAAAATGATTTTGAACTATTTATTAAACTGTTAATGGCTAATTCACAATTAAAAACTAATATTTTATATAATCCTGTTCATTGTGCACGAATTATTCTTGATGCATATAATAGAGGAATTATTAATTTTGATGAAAAATATGGTAAAAATAAAGTATAAAAAAATTGTAAATAAATATTAATATTTTTACTGTAGTACATTTTTTTATTTATAGGAGAAATTTATGAAATATTTTTTAAAATTATTAATTATTACTTTGTTAATAAATAGTTCATCAGTAGGATTAATTGGATGTAGTATTCCTAGTGTTGGTGATATTTGAATAATTACTGATGGTGGTGATTTATTCGATAAAGCTTTTAATCAGCAAGTATTAGAAGGTTCAAAAGAATTTACTAAAACATTTAATGATAATCGTATTATGATTAGTAATTTACCCGGTAATGAAGTTTGAAAAAATAAAAAAATGAAAACGCGTTGAATTATTTCACGAGATAGTACCGTTTCAACTTTACAAAATAATTATAATTTAGCAACATTTGCTGGTGCTAAAACAATTATTGTTGTTGGGTTTAATCATCTTGGTGCATTAACACCAGCTATTCAAAATCAATATAAAAAGTTAGGTGTTCGTTTTATTTTAGTTGATGCTAAATTAGAAAAGCCAGTTGATGTAGCGTGTTTAAGTTATTCAGCAGAACAATCAGGGTTTTTATCAGGGTTAGCAGGAGCAATATGATTAGCTGCTAATCATGAAACATATGATGATAATGGTTTAAAAATGTCAACTTTTGGTGGTTTACCAGCTGATACTATTGTTAGTTATATGATGGGTTATTATTGAGGTGTATATTATTTTAATAAATATCGTAATAGCAATGATAATTTATTGAAAATGACTAATGCCATTAGAATTAAAGAGGGTAAGGAAAAAATTGAAAAATGAACTAATAAATTTGATATTCATTTTGATAAAATTGCTAAACAATTTACAGGTAGTTTTGAATCCGGTACAAAATCATCAAAAGCGATAACTTCACAATTAATTGATGGATATAAAGATGATATTGTAATGCCTGTTGCAGGAGCACAAACAATTGATTTAGTATCAGCTGTTAAAAACTCTACTACTAATAGCAAAGCAAAAATTATTGGTGTCGATGTTGATCAAAGTGTTCAATATAGTTATGCTAAAGATATTTTTATTACATCAGCTTTAAAAGGAATTCATAAGTCAGTTAATACTTGATTATGACATTCTTTTAATTTAGATTATAATGAGGATGGTATTAAACCTATTAATGGTGAACAATACTTTGATGGTAGCATACCACAACCAGCATTAGGTGGTCAGCAATATCTTGGAATTGCTAATAATGATTCTATTTGTGCTATTTATAATAACTTAATTATTGATAGTAATGATTATTGACATTTAGCACAAAAAGTAACTGATGCTTATAATAAATTAGTTGCTGATTTAGCTAATGATTCTACTCGTGATAAGTGAGAAAATGCTTGAAAAAATTATGTTGATGAAAGTGTTGAAAAGTATAAACCACAGTTTTAATAAAACTTTACTATATATTTTAAAAAATTTATAATTATTCTTGAATTTTTAAAGAATAAGTTTTATTATCTTATATAATGGTAGTTATGCCATTAAAAGGAGAAACTAGTGTTTAGAGTTAATTGTGAAAATAAGAAAATAATTAATATTAAATACATATATACTGTATTTTTTAATAGTAAGTTATTCCCACCCATTTATTTTCAAAATTTATTTATACACAGTTTTATTTTATTTTGAATAATTGAATTAAGAAAGCAATGTTTTTGCTTTCTTTTTTTATATTTTTTTTATATAAATATTTATATATAATTGTAGGAGGAATATAATAGTATGCGTAAAATTTTTACTGTATTTAGTGCAATATCATTGTCAGTAATAATGATATTACCAATCATTGCTTGCAATAGTCAGTTTAATGATCCAAATATTTATCGAATAACTGTTGTAACTGATGGGCATACTATTAATGATGCTTCTTTTAATGAATCATCATATAATGCTGCCCTCAAGTTTAAACAAGAGTTTAATGATTGAACACATAGTGATTATGTTGATCCTCAATATAAAAATAAAAGAGTTGAGGTTTCTTGAGATAATCCCCAATTAACTAATACTGATGATTTAATGACATCATATAATAAAGCCGTTTTCATAAACAGTAAAGTAATTATTGCTTCAGGATTTTTACATCATAATGCTTTGGTTAAAGCACAAAATACTATTTTAAAACATAAAGTGAAATTTATTTTTATTGATGGTGATACTCCAAATAAAGAAGTACCAAAATCTAATAAACAATTGGCTGGTTTACTTTACAAAGCAGAACAATCAGGCTTTTTAGCCGGATTGGCAGGGGCAATATGGTTAACTGCTCATGCTAATCAATATGGTGGACTTGATAATTTAAAAATGTCAACCTATGGTGGACTTGATATTCCAGCAGTTACTAATTATATGTATGGTTATTATTGAGCCATACAGTTTTTTAATAATAAATTTAAAAATAAAGAAGATGAAGAAAAATTAATATCATGAGTTAAAATTTTAAATTCAGATTTTAAAGAATCATTACCAAATATTAAATTTATAACTTCAGGTACTCAATTTAGTGGTGATTTTACTCAAGGTTCAAAAGGCTCACAAGCAATTAATGATGACCTTGCTCGACAAAAAACTAATATTATTTTTCCAGTAGCAGGACCACAAACCGAAGATACTTTATCATCATTAAAAAAATCTGGTCAAGGTAAAATTATTGGTGTTGATACAGATCAACAACTTCAATACCCACAATCTGCAGATAGGTTTATTACTTCTGCAGAAAAAGATTTAATTAGTTCAATTAAACTTATGCTCTGAAAATCAGTTGGTAAAACTGATCAGAATCCAGAGCATCCAACTGATCCAACTGCCGATCAAACATTTATTGATGATGCACGATACAGAGGTGGGCCTAATTTTACTGGAATAGCACCAAATAAAGCAATTAAAGATGGTGATAAAGATATTTACACACCATTAATGACAGAAACTACTAATTGATTAGATAAAATTTCTGCTGGATGACAAAAAGTACTCAATTTAAAAGAACATTATTGAATTAATGGTATTAAAAAAGAATATGATCCATTTAAATAATTAAGAGGGGTGATAAAATGCAAGTAAATATTGAAAAACAGAACTTACAATATGCTGTTGAAATGGAAGGTATTACTAAAGTTTTTTTAGATACTATTATTGCTAACAATAATATTTCTATTAAAATTAAAAAAGGAGAAATTCACGCTTTGGTTGGCGAGAATGGTGCAGGTAAATCGACACTAATGTCAATCTTATTTGGACTATATCAACCAACAAAAGGTATTATTAAAATTAATGGTAAAGAAGTAGTAATATCAGGACCAATTAGAGCAGGCGAATTAGGTATTGGAATGGTACATCAACATTTTAAATTAGTTGATAACTTCACTATTTTACAAAATATTATTTTAGGTAGTGAGCCAGTTCATAAATGACAGTGAATTAATTATAAAAAAGCTAAATCTAAAATTTTAGAAATTTCAAAAAAATATAAATTAGACATTAAACTTAATTTAAAAATTGAGAATGCTAGTGTTGGTATGCAACAACGTGTTGAAATTTTAAAAGTTCTTTATCGTGGTGCTAGTATTATTGTACTTGATGAACCAACCGCGGTTTTAACACCACAAGAAATTACTAGTTTATTAACAATTATTGAAGAACTTAGACGTGATGGTAAAACTATTATTTTTATTAGTCATAAATTAGAAGAGGTTAAACAAGTTGCTGATAATGTTACAGTAATTCGTTTAGGTAAAGTTATTGAAACTTTTGAATCTAAGAGTAAAACTAAAGAAGAAATTGCTACTTTGATGGTTGGTAGAGATTTAGTTGATATTAGAAATCAAGGTAATGTTGTATTAGGACCAGTATTATTAAAAATTGATAATTTATTTGTTCATAAAATTGGTAATAGGAAATCAATAATGGGTCTTTCTGATTTTAGTTTAGAAGTTAAGTCACGAGAAATTGTGGCTATTGCTGGTATTGAAGGTAATGGTCAAACTGAATTAATTTCAGCAATTACTGGTTTGATTAAGCCAGAAAAAGGTGATATTTTTTTTGGTAATAAGAATATGAAACACAGTTCAATTCAAAGTTTATATAAAAGTGGTTTAAGTCATATTCCTGAAGATCGTCATAAATATGGACTTGTTTTAAATTATAATGTTATTGATAATATGGTTTTACAAAATATTAGCGAATATCCTTTTTCTAAGCATGGTTTTATTCGCAGTAAAGCTATTCAATCTTATGCACAAAATATTATTAATAATTATGATGTTCGTGGTAGTAAAAGTGGTTTTGCTTTAGTTAGAGGTTTGTCAGGTGGTAATCAACAAAAAGCGGTTGTTGGTAGAGAATTAACAAGAAAACATAAAATTTTAGTTGTTGCTCAGCCAACACGTGGCTTGGATATTGGTGCTATTGAATATATTCATAGTCGTATTCTTGATGAAAAAAATGAAGGTAATGCAGTATTATTAATTTCTTATGAATTATCAGAAGTTATGTCATTAGCAGATCGAATTGTTGTTTTACATGCTGGTAAAATTACTGGTAATGTTAGTGCTAAAAATGTTACTCGTGAACAATTAGGATTAATGATGGCGGGACAAAAAATGTTAATGGAAGGAAATGAAGATAATGTTTAAACAAAAAACATGATTTTTAAAACGACGAAGTCGTTTATATCTTGGTTCAAAAGAAATGAATAGTAGTCTTACTAAATTTAAGGGTTCAATTTTTGCCATTATTTTTGGATTAATTATTGCTTGTTTTGTTATAATTGGTTCAGGTCAAAATGCTTTTACTTATTTTCAGTTGTTATTAACATATGCTTTTACAAGTTGGCCAGCTAATAATTGAGATAATACTTTAGTTTGATGAGCAATTTATATTGTAGCAGGATTAGCACTAGTTATTTCTTTCCGCTCAGGAATGTTTAATATTGGAGTTGCGGGTCAAATGTTAGCAGCAGGAGCTGTTGTTATCGCAATTGGTGTCCGTTATGACTTATGACAACCATTAGCTATAATTAGCGCGCTTTTTGCTGGAGTATTAGCAGCAATATTGGTGGCGTTGGTAACAGTGTTATTAAAAGTTTTTTTTAATGTTCATGAGGTTGTTACTTCTATTTTATTAAATTGAACAATTTGATATTTAGTAAAATGACTATTTAAAATCAATAAAGATTTATATGATGCTGATCATGGAACATCAGCAACTATTCATGATAGTATGAGTATGAGTATTAATGGTTATAATTGTATACTACCATTATTAATTTCTATTATTTTAATAATAACAGTTTGATTCTTATTGAAAAAAACAACTTTAGGTTATAAAATTCGAACAGTAGGTTTAAATCCATTTGCTGCGGTTTATAGTGGTATTAATCATAAACATTATTGCATAACATCATTTGTTATTTCAGGAGCATTAGCAGGAGTAATGGCTGTTATTTATTATATTGCCAAAAATCCTTCAATTAGTTTTTTAACTGATGATTTACCAACTATTGGTTTTGATAGTATAGCTGTTGCCTTAGTTGGTCAAATTAATCCAATAGGTGTTGTGGGTTCTGCTTTTCTTTGGGGCTTAATTAAGAGTGGTGGTTCAATTGGTTCAGTATTAACATTACCAACAGCAACTGGTGATATTATTTTTGGTGTTATTATTTATTCAGCTGCTTGTGCGGTTTTATTATCTCGTTTACAGCCAATTAAATTTTTAATTCGTTATTTAAATATAGCCTTTGATGGAGAAAAACGAAAAGTTACAAATAGTTTTATTGCCAAGATGTACTATCATTTTATTGAAAATTTTAAAATAAAGAGACAATATAATAAGTTAAAATCAGATTTAATTAAAGAAAAAAATAATAAAATTAATCACTTAAAGATAGAAAATAATAAATCATTATCAGATTATGAGTCAAAAGTTAAAAATTTAAAACAAAATCTTTCACAAGAAATTAATAAATTGAAACAAGAATTAAGTGATCAATTAAAGTCATTAAAAAATGAATTAGTTAAAACTAATGATAAAAAATTAAAAGAACAATTAATTTTAAAAAAATGTCAACTTCAAATTACTTATAAAATTGAAACTAAGGAATTAATTAAAAAATATAAAATTGATAAAGAACAATTAAAAGGAAAATATAATAAAATACTATGAGATGATAAGTCAGTAGTTAAAAATTTAAAACAAAATCTTTCACAAGAAATTAATAAAGTTAATAGTGATACCAAGTTACAGTTACAAGCAGTTATTAATAATAAAAATGATAAAGTTGGTGTTAATTGAGCACAATTTTTCCAAGAAAATAAAGCTTTAAATCATTATATATATAAACAATATAATGCAATTTGAAAAAAAGGTAAAATTGGTAATTGAAATAATTTTCAACAAGAAATAAAAATGATTTATGGTGAAAGTTTAAATATGTATATTAATGAAAAAATGAAATATGAAAATAATGTTTATAACTATAAGCAAGATTTAATTCGAGAAATAGTATTATTAAAAAAACAAAAAGCAATATTAGATAAGTCAAGAGTAAAAGATTTAAAATTAAATCTTTATCGAGAAATTAATAAATTGAAACAAGAATTAAGTGATGAATTAAAGTCATTAAAAAATCAAACAGTTAAAACTGACGATAAAAAAATAAAAAAACAATTAATTTTAGCAAAACATCAACTTCAAACTAATTATAAAAATAATGTTAAAGAGTTAATTAAAAATTATAAAATTGACAAACAGCAATTAAAAAGTCAAATTATCCCAATTAATAGTAATATTAATATATTAACTAAACAATTTACTAAAAAAACGGAAATTGAAAAGACGACTTTTATTAATAAATTTACTGATATATTTAAAAATGAACAACAAGCAATTATGAAAATAAAAACTGAAAGAACAGGAGGAAAAAGTTAATGGAAGCACTCAAAATAATTCTTGAACATTCTAGTTTAATTTTTGTTGTTTTAGTACTTGGTGCATTATCTGGATTAATTTCAGAACGTGCTGGTGTTGTTAATATTGGTATTGAAGGAATGATGACAATTGGTGCACTTGCTTTTTCTTCATTTGGAAAAAATATAGGTGTTAATTGAGGTAATTGATCACAAATTGTTGCTTTATTAGTAGCTGGATTAGTGGGAATGGGATTTGCTTGTTTCCATGCTTTTGCATCAGTTACTTTAAAATCTGATCAAATTATTTCTGGCGTTGCAATTAATATTTTAGCAGCAGCAATTGCAGTTTTTGTTGTTCAGTTACCAGGGAATAATGGTTTTATTTCATTAACAAATATTTATCAATTACCAAAAATTGGTAATAATGAATTTTTTAATTTATATTTATTTTTAGCAATTATAGTTTTAGTAAGTATTGCTATTATTCTAAAATATACTAAATGAGGATTACGTCATGTTGCGACTGGTGAAAATCCCAATGCGGTTGATGCTGCAGGAATTAATGTTATTAAACAACGATATGTTGCTGTATTATTATCTGGTTTTTTAGCAGGAATTGCTGGTGGTATTTTTCCAATGTATGCTAGTCAAACTTTTCGTGGGACAGTTAGTGGAAATGGTTTTATTGCTTTAGCTATTTTAATTTTTGGACAATGAAGAGTACCATTGATTACAATTGGTGCTGCCTTATTTGCTATTATTGAAACAACAGGTGCCAGAATTACGTTTTTACCAAATATTCCTCAATGAATATCAAGTAATTCTGATGTATGGAATATATTGCCTTTTGTAACATCTTTATTAGTTTTAGTGTTTACATCAAAATGAAGTAAAACACCAAAAGCATTGGGTATTGCTTTCAATAAATCTAAACGATAAAATTAGTTACCTGAATTGTAAAATTAAAAAGGACATTTATATAAAAATTAAATTGTGTTAATTCTATAATTAAGAAAAGAAAGGAATTAGCACAATGTATAAGTATCTGACTATTGAATCAATAATAGCAATAAAAGAATATAAAAGTTATGAATTTTCAATTCGTAAAATAGCAAAAGCTGTTGATTATAGTAAATCAACTGTACATAGTTTATTAGGGACTTTCCTAAAAACTGTGTTTTTTAAATAAATTTTAGTTGTAAAATCACTAAGTTACACAGATTGCTGGAAAGTCCCGATTATCAAAACTTATTACCATTAGAAATATTGAATCAAATTCAAAAAAAGAAGCAAAATGCAGGTAGAAAATTAATAATTTTAACTTTAACAGAAATTAATACTATTAATTATTTGTTAATTAATAAAAATTATGCGCTTGATATAATTGCTAATTTTTTAAAGGAAAATAAAATAAAAAGTATTTCAACAAAAACTTTATATAACATGTTTAAAACAAATCGAATGGGTTTTGATGAAAATAACTTATTGAGAAAAGGAAAAAATAAACCTCATAAACGAAAAGAAACTAGAGGACGAATTAATAATTGTAAATCTATTCATGAAAGAAATTTAATCATTACTAATATTAAAAATATACAAGAATTTGGTCATTTAGAGGGTGATACTATCATTGGTAAAGATCATAAAAGTTCTATTATTACTTTAGCTGATATATGATCAAAAACCACAATTCCTTTAGTTTCTAAAAATCATAAAGCAGAAAATATTACAAAAAGTATAATAAAATTTATTTCAAAGTTACAAAAAGGAACAGTTAAAACTATTACTTTTGATCGTGGTAAAGAATTTAGTAAATGAAAATTAATCGAAAAAATTTGCAATGTTAAGATTTATTTTGCAGATCGTGGCAAACCTTGTCAAAGAGGTTTAAATGAAAATAATAATGGTATTTTAAGAAGATATTTACCAAAATCTACAGATCTATCTTTATATAAACAAAAAGACTTAAATGCTATAGCATTTCAAATTAATTCTACACCCAGAAAATCACTATCTTATAAAAGCCCAATAGACTTAATACAATTATTTTAAAAACTGTCCCATTTGTCCCATTTATATTTACAATTCAGGTAATAAATTATACTAAAAAACTAAAAAAGGTGTTGATTAAACTTTTTTTAGAATATTTTTTATTTTCTTTAATTAGTATGAAAAGTTATAAAATTAAATTTAATTTTTAAAATAAAAAACTAGTCATTAAAAATATTAATGTTGTTACTAAATTAACAATATATTATAATAACTATTATTATTTAAAAAAAGGAGAATATATGGAAAATAAAGAAAAAATTCCAACAGCTCATATCAAAGCTGCTCGTGATCAAATTGCAAAAGTAGTAATTATGCCAGGTGATCCATTACGTGCTCAATTTATTGCTTCTAATTTTTTACAAGATTGAAAACAAGTAAATAATGTTCGTAATATGTTAATGTTTACTGGAAAATATAAAGGATATAATATTACTATTGCTGCTAGTGGTATGGGTATGCCTTCAATTGGTATATATTCATATGAGTTATTTAAATTTTATGATGTTGACTGTATTATTCGTGTTGGTAGCGCTGGTTCATATCAAAAAGATGTTAAAGTTTATGATATTATTAATACTACTAAAGTATATAGTGAATCTACTTTCGCTAAATATGCTGCTAATATTGATGAAAATCAAATTGAATCTGTTGGTAATATTAGCAAAATTATTAATAAAGTGGCACAAAAAATTGATAATGAATTTGATCAGCAAAAAAATGAAAATTCTTCGTATATAGTAAGTGAAAAAATAAATTTAAGATCGGGTTTAATTCATTCAAGTGATGTATTTTATCGTATTAATGATAATGATTATAAAACTAATCCTTTAATTAGTAAATGCTTAGCAGTAGAAATGGAATCTTTTGCCTTATTTGCTAATGCAAAACATTTAGAAAAAAATGCGGCTTGTTTATTAACAATTTCTGATTCTTTTATTACCGGTGAATCAATTTCAGCAGCATTACGCGAAACTAGTTTTAAAAAAATGATGATTTTAGCTTTAGAATCAGCAGTTGCTTATTATAAAGAAGAGGATATTGATGATAATCTTAGCGATAGAAACTAGTTGTGATGAAACTAGTGTTGCTGTTATTAAAGATAAAAACGTTTTAAGTAATATTATTGCTTCACAAATTAAGCTTCATCAACAATATGGCGGTGTTGTTCCAGAATTAGCAGCACGAGCTCATAGTGAAAATATTGCTACCGTCTTACAAACAGCAATTGAAAAATCTAACATTTCAATTATGGATATTGATTTTGTTGCTTATACTAATACTCCTGGTCTGGCTAGTTGTTTACACGTAGGTAAAATTATAGCAGAAACTATTGCTGCTTATTTAGAAAAGCCATTGCTTCCGTGTAATCATTTGTATGGACATTTGTATGCTTCTTTAATTAATAATGAATGAGAATTTCCAGTACTTGGTTTATTAGTTAGTGGTGGTCATACACAGTTGATGTTGGCAAATGAACATTTAAATTTCACTATACTTGGTCAAACATTAGATGATGCTGTTGGTGAATGTTATGATAAAGTTGCAAGAATGTTAGGTTTAAAATATCCGGGTGGTCCTGAAATTGAACGAAGTGCTAAATTGGGAAAGCCAACTTATAAATTACCATTACCTAAAAATGATAATAGTTTAGATTTTAGTTTTAGTGGTTTAAAATCAGCCTGTGCTAATTTGATAAATAAAGAAAAAGGTAAGTTACAATTTAATAATTTTGCAACTTCTTTTCAAACAACAGTTATTCAAGTATTGATTAATAAAATTGAATTAGCATTAAAAAAACATAATCCAAAAACTTTAGTTTTAGCAGGAGGAGTTAGTGCTAATCAGCAATTAAGATTAGCAGTATTAGATTTAAAAATTAAATATCCAAATTTAAAAATAATTGTTCCAAAATTAGAATACTGTACTGATAATGCAGCAATGATTGGTATTCTTGCAAGTTATCAAATTGAACATAAGTAAGGGTGAACTCATGATTATTGGTATTATTGGTGAAGCGGGAGTAGGTAAGACAACGGCTACAAATTTTTTTCAAAATAAAGGTGCGTATGTTATTTTTGTTGATAAAGTTGTTAAACATATTTATACACTAAAAGAAACAAAAAAAGCATTAATTAATGAATTCGGTGATACTTTTATTAATAATGATAAAACAATTAATAAAATAAAATTACGGTATGAAGCATTTCAACACCCTCATATTTTACGTAAATTAGAAAATATTATTTGACCAAAAATGATAAAAATTGTTGAAGAAGATATTATTCGTAATAAAATACACCAAGAATTAATTGTTATTGATTGTGCAGTATTATTTAATGCAAATTTAAATTTATTAGTTGATAAAATTCTTTTAATTGAGGCTGAAGAAGATAAAAAAATCCAACGAATAAAAGAACGTGATAATGTTAATGATTTACAAGTTATTTCATTATTAAATCAACAAAAAAAATATTTAATTTTAAATAAAGATATTGATTTTATTGTTAAAAATAACGGTACTATTAATGATTTTATTAAACAATTACAAAAAGTTGAAAAAAAATTATTAACAAATAAAGTATAGAGAATAATGTTTTTTTACTTTAAAAAACAATAGTAAAATATATTAAATTATTTTTGTATATTAAAATGAAAATTTTCATAATAAAAAAATTAAGAATAATTTTAAAATAGTTGAGGTTAAAAAAATACATAGTAATGTATTTATAAATTACCAAAATTGTTTTTCTTGTAGTAGAATATTTATACAACTAAATAACAAGGAACTTTAGATGTTCGGGAAAAAGATGAGAATTCTTTGCTGCCCCAGCAACTGTGATGTTGATGAACGTTACAAAACCATTGAAGATAAAACTTTGAGAAGGGTAACAAGTAAAATGAAGCTAAGCCAGTAGACCGGTCTAATTTTTTAAGTAATATTATATTCCTGGGTGTGAATTAATGATTATTTTTAATAATTGCTTTTATTTTTTAATATTTGTAATTTTAATAAAGTAATTTTTAATAATGACAACATCCTTTATATAATATAGGGGATGTTTTTAGTTGTGTAATTAAGTAGAGGGGTAATAATAAATGGCAAAAGATAACAAATATTTTCAACAATCACAGTCACCATTAGAATATATTATGAAAAATTTTAATGGAAAAATGCGGTCTGTAAATTGAAATGTAATCAATGATGAAAAAGATTTAGAGGTTTGAAACCGTATTACTCAAAATTTTTGGTTACCAGAAAAAATTCCTGTTTCTAATGACTTAACTTCTTGAAAAACATTAAATCCAAAATGACAAGAGTTAATAACAAGAACATTTACAGGTTTAACTTTATTAGATACAATTCAGGCAACAGTTGGTGATATCGCACAAATACCTAATTCTTTAACTGATCATGAACAAGTTATTTACACAAATTTTGCTTTTATGGTAGCAGTTCATGCTCGATCATACGGAACAATTTTTTCAACTTTATGTTCTAGTGAGCAGATTGAATCTGCTCATGAATGAGTAATTAATAATGAAAGTTTACAAGCCAGAGCACGTGCACTAATTCCTTATTATACAAGTGATGATCCTTTAAAATCCAAAGTAGCTGCCGCTTTAATGCCAGGTTTTTTATTATATGGTGGTTTTTATTTACCATTTTATTTATCTGCTCGTAGTAAATTACCTAATACTTCAGATATTATTAGATTAATTTTACGTGATAAAGTTATTCATAATTATTATAGTGGCTATAAATATCAAAGAAAAGTTGAAAAGTTACCAAAAGAAAAACAAGATGAAATGAAAAAATTTGTATTTGATTTATTGTTTAAATTAATTGATTTAGAAAAGCAATATTTAACAGAATTATATCAAGAATTTAATTTAGCTGAAGATGCTATTAAGTTTAGTTTATATAATGCTGGTAAGTTTTTACAAAATTTAGGATATGATTCACCTTTTAGTGAAGAACAAACAAGAATTAAGCCAGAAATTTTTAATCAATTATCAGCTCGAGCTGATGAAAATCACGATTTCTTTTCAGGTAATGGTTCATCTTATGTAATGGGCATTACTGTAGAAACGCAAGATGAAGATTGAGAATTTTAATTTTAAAGGAGAAAAAAATGCATAATGATGTTGTAAAAGTTTCAAACCAAAAAATATTAAAGCCAGAGGGAAAAATTCATGTTGTTTATTTTTCTTCTTTGTCAAATAATACTCATCGTTTTATTCAAAAATTAGAGGTTTTAAATTCAAGAATTCCTCACGATTTACAAGAGGAAATTTTAGTTGATAAAGATTATGTGTTAATAACACCAACATATAGTGGGGGTGGTGATATTAAAGAAGGGGCGGTTCCTAAACAGGTAATTAAATTTTTAAATAATAAGCAAAATCGTAATTTTTGTCGTGGTATTATTGCGTCGGGGAATACTAATTTTGGTGATACTTTTGCAATTGCCGGGCCAATTCTTTCAAAAAAATTAAATGTCCCACTATTATTTCAATTTGAATTATTAGGAACTAATAATGATGTATCAACAATAAAAAATATATTAGTAGATTTTTGAGATAAAGATAAAAAAAATACCAATGAAATAAATACTTTATCTGGAACTTTAGAAAGTGATGAATATGTTACTTTAAATGCTAGAGCAAAAACTACTAATAATGCACAATTTGATTTGCAAGCAGCACAATCTTATATGAAAAATCATATTAAACCAAATTTATTGCTTTTTAAAACCGTTAAAGAAAGAATAGAATATTTAGTAAAAAATCAATATTATGATGAAACAATAATTAATAAATATTCAATTAGGGAAATTGAACGATTAACAAATGAAGCATACAGTTTTAATTATCAGTTTACGAGTTTTATGGGTATTTTAAAATTTTATAATTCTTATGCTTTAAAAAGTTTTAATGGTAAACAATATTTAGAAAATTATGAAGATAGAGTTGTTATGAATAGTTTATTTTTCGCTGATGGTAATATTGAACATGCTAGTAAAATTTTAAGACAAATTATGTCTGGTAGATTTCAACCAGCTACTCCCACATTTTTAAATGCAGGAAAAAAACAAAGAGGTGAATACACTTCATGTTATCTTTTACGAATTGAAGATAACATGGAATCAATTGCTCGCGCTATTACTACTTCATTACAGCTATCAAAACGTGGTGGTGGAGTTGCTTTGTGTTTAACAAATTTAAGAGAATTTGGAGCTCCAATTAAAAATATTAAAAATCAAGCAACAGGCGTTATCCCAGTTATGAAAATTCTTGAAGATTCATTTTCATATGCTAATCAACTAGGTCAAAGACAAGGTGCTGGGGCAGTTTATTTAAATGTTCATCATCCAGATATTATGTTATTTTTAGATTCAAAGCGTGAAAATGCAGATGAAAAAATTCGTATTAAATCAATGTCTTTAGGAGTAGTTATTCCTGATATTACTTTTGAATTAGCAAAAAACAATGAACAGATGGCACTTTTTAGTCCTTATGATATTGCAAAAGTTTATGGTAAAGCAATGACAGATATTTCTATTACTAAAGAGTATTATAATATGTTAAAAAACCCTGATATTAGTAAAAATTTTATTAGTGCTCGCAAATTATTTCAAATGATTGCTGAATTACATTTTGAAAGTGGATATCCTTATTTATTATTTGATGATACAGTAAATAAAAATAATGCTCATCCCGGTAGAATTGTTATGAGTAATTTGTGCAGTGAAATTATTCAAGTAAGTACAGCTAGTGAATTTAATAGTGATTTAAGTTTTAAAGAAATTGGTGAAGATATTAGTTGTAATTTAGGAAGTATTAATATTGCAAAAGTAATGGAAAGTGGAAGTGAATTTGGTGAGGTTATTTTTCAAGCAATTCATTCATTAGACCACGTATCAAGAAGTAGTGATTTTTCTAGTGCTCCGTCAGTTGCATATGGAAATAAAAAAAATCATGCTTTGGGTTTAGGCGCTATGAATTTACATGGATTTTTAGCAACAAATCATATTTTTTATGATTCAAAAGAAGCAATTGATTTTACTAATATTTTCTTTTATGTTATGGCTTATCATGCTTTTAGTGCTTCAAATAAATTAGCATTAAAATTTGGAAGTTTTGGTGGATTTAAAAATTCAAAATTTGCTGATGGTTCATATTTTGATAAATATATAAAATGTCAGTCAGATAAATGAACTCCTGAAACAAAAAAAATACAAGAATTATTTACAAAATATAACATTATGATTCCAACTCAGAAGCAATGGAAAGAATTAGTAATAAAAATTAAAGAAACGGGATTGGCTAATTCACATTTAATGGCAGTAGCACCCACTGGTTCAATTAGTTATTTATCTTCGTGTACACCAAGTCTACAACCGGTAGTCGCTCCTGTTGAGGTACGAAAAGAAGGGAAATTAGGTCGTGTTTATGTTCCTGCTTATAAGATTGATGATAATAATTTATCATATTACACTGAAGGTGGATATGAATTAGGTCCTAATCCAATTATTGATATTGTAGCAGCTGCACAACAGCACGTTGATCAAGCAATTTCTTTAACTTTATTTATTACTGATAAAGCGACAACTCGTGATTTAAATAAAGCTTATATTAGAGCCTTTAAAAAAGGTTGTTCATCAATTTATTATGTTCGTATTCGTCAAGAGGTTTTAGAGGATAGTGAAAATTATCAATGCAATGTTTGTGTTGTATAAATTAAATAGTAGTTTCAAGTAAAAAAAAATAAATTTGTAACAAATTTAGTAATATATTATTTATTTAATTTAAAAAATAGTGAAATTTTATTTTGGAATATAGGATTTTTAAAAAAAATTAAAAAATACATAGTAAATTTTAAAATTAAAGTTATAATAATAATTGTAAAAAAATAATTATTATAACTTTGGAGTGGTACTCAAGAGGCTGAAGAGGACTGATTGCTAATCAGTTAGGACGGGAAACTGTCGCGAGAGTTCGAATCTCTCCCATTCCGCCATTATTTAAAAAGCATTAATTGCTTTTTTTACTTTTAAATAATAAATTTATTAATAATTAGATATAATTTAATAAAGAACTCTTTATATTAAGGAGAAATCATGCGTAAACGAGTAAACTTACTTTTATCATTAATCTTATATATTGCTTTGATTGCAACAATAGTTTTTGTTATATTTAATTATATTAAATATTCATGAATTATTTTGATGATAATTATTACTTTAACTATTTTAACTGGTATTATTATTTTCATTACCAATCGTATGCAAGATGCAAAACTATCATGAATTATGGTTACCTTATGTTTGCCAATCATCGGTATTTTTTTATATTGAACTTTTGGTCGTCCTTATCGTTATCGACGAAAACAAAAAGCTTATTTAAAAACAAATAGTTATTTTTATACCCAAGAAGATTGAACTTTTGCTAATTCAATTTTAGAATCAAAAAAAATAACTTTGAGTGAAGATACTTTATCTTTATTTAACTATACAACAAGAATTTCTCATCGACCATTTTATAATAATACTGATGTTCAAATTTTAAATAATGGTCCTAATAAATTTGTTAAATTAATTGAAGATTTAAAACAAGCAAAAAGTTATATTTTTATTAATTATTTTATTCTTGGTGAAGGGGAGCTATTAGAAGTAATTATTAATGTTTTAAAAGCAAGGATTGAAGCAGGAGTTAAAGTTTATATGATTTATGATGCTGTTGGTTCATATTTTAGTTTATCAAAATATAAAATATGAAAAATGAAAAAAATGGGAATTATTATTCATAAATTTTCACCAGTTAGATTACCATTTATGACAGGAAATTATAATTTTCGTAATCATCGTAAAGATATTATTATTGATGGGAATATTGGTTATGCTGGTGGAGTTAACTTAGCAGATAACTATATTTATCTTTCTGCAAAGTATGGCTTTTGAAGAGATACCCAAATTAGAATTGTTGGGGAAGCTGTTAAATCAATTGATTTAATATTTAGACAAGATTGGCATTTTATTACTGGTAATATTCTTGATATTAGTGCTGAAAAATCTGAAATAAAAATTAAAAATAATATTATTGTCCAAGTAATTGATGATGGACCTATTACTAAAGAAACAATTCAAAAAGATTTATTTATTAAATTTATTAGTAATGCTAAAAAGCGAGTTTGAATTAGTACTCCTTATTTAATTCCAACTAGCGATTTAATTACTGCATTGCGTAATAGTGCTTATTCTGGTGTTGATGTTAGATTATCATTACCCGGAATTACTGATAAATTTTTATCATTAGACATGTCAAGAACTTATTATGATTCATTGATTGAGTCAGGTGTTAAAATTTACGAATATAATAATGTTTTTAACCATTCTAAGTCTGGTATTTTTGATGATGATATTACTATTATTGGTTCAACTAATCTTGATTATCGTAGTCTTTATTCAGATCATCAAACTTTAGTAATTGTTTATGATAGTAAAACAAATAGTGATTTATCTACTTCATTTGAAAAAGATTTTATTCATTCTAGTTTAATTATTAGTAATCCACTACTACATCGTAGTTTTGCCTATCGGGGTGTATTTTTATTATTGCTTAGAATTTTAGCACCATTATTTTAAAAAAATTTAGTATAATTAGGTAAATATTAATAATAAGGTGGTCATAATTTATGGGTTGAAGTCGACGAATTAAAAAAATTAAAGAATATTTTAGTGATGAAAATCAACCTAATTTGGATATTTCTAAATTATCAGAAGACAATGAAAAAAAAACTCCTTTTTTTAATAGGTTTAAAAAACAAAAAAAATCTAATAAATTTTCTACTTCAACGAATAATAAAAAACGTAATAATATTTTTTTAAATTTTAGAAGAAGATCAACTATTCAAATTATTAAACATTTAGAAAATAAAAATATTTTTAACTTATTTTTTTATACTGATGTTAGTAATATTACTTTAATATTAGAACAAGGAATTAAACCTTCTTCACAAATTAAATTATTGCCAAAGCAAGAATATATTGTTTGAACTTATTTAGAACATGCTACTTATTTAGAATTAGAGTTAGGTAATTCAACACGTCATTTTTTTTGAAAGTGATGTGCAGAGCAAAATGTTGATGTTAATAAAATAGCTATTATTTCTGTTGATATTCATAAACTATTTCAAAGCACTACTAAAGATTGAGGTTTAAATGTTGATACTAATCGTGTTCAAATATACGAAACAATTCCTGTTGAAGCTATTGATTGAATTTTGGTTAAAGATCGCAAAATGTTTCGTTTAGCTAAATTATATATTGATAATCAAAGACTAAAGTTAAAACTTTTCCAAGGAAATAATGGTAATATTACTTTAGGCTCTGATTAAATGGAGGTAAAATTATGCGTTGATCTGCAATTGTAATTATTGCTTTAATTCCTTTTATGACAATAATAATTATTTTATTTATACGTTTAAATCATCGTAATAATCAATATTATAATGTTATCCATGGTGATTTGTTAAGTTTAGTTCCATTGAAAATTGATTTAAAAAATGAAATCATTACTTTTTCTGAACGCTTAGAAGTTTTAAATCGTAAAAAACGAATTTCATTGTTTGTATTTAAATCAATGATGAATCGTAAAACTAAAGTAAAAATTGAAATTTTTATTCAAGATTTATTAGTGAATAAAGTTCCATTTGAGCCGTGTCATTTTTCGGTTTCCTTTCAATTAGGAAGTAAAGTTATTGTTTATGATTTATCAATTGATTATTTTGATAATAATAAAGTTTTGTATGGTCAAATGCAAAGTAATATTCGTTATAATCGTTTTGCTATTTCACAAGCAATTATTTTACAACAAAATGAGTTAACAGTGGTAAAATCAGTTTTTGTACAAACTATTTTAGATAATTTTAGTCAAAAAAAATATAATAAAAAAATAAATAGTCAATTTGAATATATGATTTTAATAAAAATAAAGAATTATTTAGCATTAGAAAATATTTTAACTGTTAATAATATTGAACGAATGGAATTATTAATTTCATATTATAGTAAAATAACTTTAGGATTAGATAATACTATTATTTGTAAATATTATGATGGTCAGTTTTTAATTTATTCTAGAAATAAGAAAATAAATTTATATCGATTCCAAAAAAAAATAAATAGTTATATTAAACGTAATTTAGTAGAAAAAAGTAGTTATTTGCAGATTCAAAGTCAAATATTATGTGTTTATGCTTCAGTAAAAACTGATGCTTCAAATGTCTATATATTATATAATAAAATTATTGATAAGAATCAATTAGAAGTAGTACAAAGTAGAGACTTAATTGAAATCAAATTGAAGACAAATGATATTTTAAATTATCCCGATTATAATCATTATTCACTTCTACAATCAGAACAAATGGAAAAATTATTAAGTGTTAGTATTAGACCAGTATATAAAAGTGATAATTCAAATGAACCAAATTGTTACTATGCTTGATGAAATTTTGTTAAAAATTCTTATTATGTTTCGTTTATTGTTTTGATGCGTAATATTCAAGATTCAGGATTGTGATGAAAAGTAAATGAGCCTTTATTTATTCAAACATTTGAAAAATTTGCGAAATTAAAACAAGAAAAAAACCTTATTCTTCCTGTTAGTTTAATTGAGTTACAAGATAAAACTATTTTAACAAAGTTAATTGCTCTTGTTAATAAAAGAAAAAATCTTTTTGAAAATTGTGATTTAATTTTTGATTTTCAAGATATTGGTGAAATTAATAGTTGGAATAAGTATGATTCAATTATTAAAACTATTCGTAGTAATAAAATAAAAATTTCTTTTACTCATGATTTACGTCATATTGATAATTTTAAATTAATTAATCATTTTAAGCCTGATTATGTAGTTTTAACTTCTAATTTATTAGAACAAGTTACTTTTAGTTTTAGTAAATATATTGATGTTATTATTTGTTTGCATTATTTAAGAATTTTAGGTATTAAAAATATTTTAGCTCGTGGTATTATTAACGTTCCTGAAATTATTGTTTTAAAAGGATTAAAGGTTGACTATTTACTAGGAAAAGTATTAGAATCAGAACAAGCAAATAAAGTGCTAGATGCTTTAAATTACCCAAATTATTGGAAGTGACATAAAAGTCAATCAACGAAAGGTGAATAGATCATTATGAATAATGCAAAGAATAAAAATATTACAGCAAGAGAGATTGATTTTACCAAATGATATACTGATGTTATTAAGCAAGCAGAACTTTGTGATTATGGTGCAGAAAATGGTTCAGCGGCCGGTACCATTATTTTTCGTCCTCGCGGATATGCAATTTGAGAAAATATTCAACATTTATTAAATCAAAGATTTAAAATTTTAAATATTGAAAATGTAATGCTACCACTTTTAATTAGTCAAAAAGCATTTCAAGTTGAAAAAGATCATATTGAGGGTTTTGCACCAGAATGTGCAACTGTAACTAAAGTTGGAAATAATCAATTATCAGAGGAACTAATTATTCGTCCTACTTCAGAAGTTTTATTTTGTCGTCATTTTTCAAAAATAATTAGTTCATATAAACAATTACCATTATTATATAATCAATGATGTAATGTTGTTAGATGAGAAAAAAATACAAAACCATTTTTAAGAACTAGTGAATTTTTATGACAAGAAGGACATACAATGCATAATAACGATGAAGAAGCAAAAAACTTTACATTAAAAATGATTAAGTTGTATGCTGATTTTGTTGAAAAACAATTAGTAATTAAAGTTATTGTTGGTGCAAAAACAATTCACGAACGTTTTGCTGGGGCAAAAATGACATATACAATTGAAACTATGATGCAAGATGGACAAGCATTACAAGCCGGTACTAGTCATTATTTTGGTCAAGAGTTCACAAAGGTATTTAATATTAAATTTAGTAATAAAGACAATAAACAAGAATTAGGATATCAAACATCATGAGGTGTATCGACAAGATTAATTGGTGCTTTAATTATGGCGCATAGCGATGATCTGGGTTTAGTATTGCCATCTACAATTGCACCGCATCAGATTATGCTTTTAAATTTATCACCTAAAAGTGATAAAGTTAAAATAATTGTTGAAAGAATATTTAAAATTTTAAGTTCTCATTTCCGAGTATTAATAAATGAAGATAATAAAAGTTTTTCTTATAAGAAAAGTGAAAGTCAAATTAAAGGCATTCCAATTGCTATTGCAATTGGTGAGCAAGAAATTGAAAACCAAGTAATTAAATTAATTTTACGTCATAATTTAGATACTATTGATGTTAAAATTAATAATGAAAAACTATTAGTGACAACTATTATTAATCAATTAAATAAATTAAATAAAGATTTATTTAATAATTCACAAAATAAATTAAATACAAGTTTAAAAGAGTTAACAGATTTCAATGAATATCATAAATTAGTTAAAATTCATAAAGGTTTCTTTATTGTACCTTTTTGTGATCAAATAAAGTGTGAAGAAGAAATTAAAAGTTTAACTGGTACAACATCACGTTGTATTCCTTTAGAACCGTATAAAAAACCAAGTAATTGTTTTAAGTGTCAAACTCCTAATAGTGTCTGAACTTATTTTGCAAGATCATATTAAAATTAGTAAGTTAAATAGAAATAAAATAGAGGAAAGATAATTATTTGTTCTTAAATTATTATTGAGGTGATAATAATGAAAGAACAAATAAGTGCTGATAAGCAACTAATTGCTGCTATTTTTGTTAAATATGAACAAGCAAAATTAACATTAGCAAATCCTGAATTGTAAATATAAATGGGACAAATGGGACAGTTTTTAAAATAATTGTATTAAGTCTATTGGGCTTTTATAAGATAGTGATTTTCTGGGTGTAGAATTAATTTGAAATGCTATAGCATTTAAGTCTTTTTGTTTATATAAAGATAGATCTGTAGATTTTGGTAAATATCTTCTTAAAATACCATTATTATTTTCATTTAAACCTCTTTGACAAGGTTTGCCAGGATCTGCAAAATAAATCTTAACATTGCAAATTTTTTCGATTAATTTTCATTTACTAAATTCTTTACCACGATCAAAAGTAATAGTTTTAACTGTTCCTTTTTGTAACTTTGAAATAAATTTTATTATACTTTTTGTAATATTTTCTGCTTTATGATTTTTAGAAACTAAAGGAATTGTGGTTTTTGATCATATATCAGCTAAAGTAATAATAGAACTTTTATGATCTTTACCAATGATAGTATCACCCTCTAAATGACCAAATTCTTGTATATTTTTAATATTAGGAATGATTAAATTTCTTTCATGAATAGATTTACAATTATTAATTCGTCCTCTAGTTTCTTTTCGTTTATGAGGTTTATTTTTTCCTTTTCTCAATAAGTTATTTTCATCAAAACCCATTCGATTTGTTTTAAACATGTTATATAAAGTTTGAACATCTAGAATAAAGTAGACACAGAATTGTAACCTTTGTGTTAAAAATACTTTAAGGAAGGTGTTCATTTTTTTATGGCTAAATGACTATCAAAAGAAGAAAAGTTAAAAATAATAAAAATAAGTAAAATTAAAACAATTGATAAAACCGCATTAGAGTATGGTATTGGTCGATCATCAATAAAAGAATGAATTAAAGCATATAAATTATTAGGTGAAAAAGGTTTAAAATATGGCAATGGAATTCGTGCTAAAAAAACCAAAAGAACAGGTCGACCCAAATCTTTAAATTTTAATGAAATGACAAAACAAGAATTAATTGAATATATTGAGGCAATGAACGATATAAAAAAGTATTTAGAAAAATCGACAAAAAAGAAGAAATATTTTGTGATTTTCTCATTGAAGAAAAAATATCAGATTAGTTATTTATGTTGATTATTAAATGTTTCAAAATCAGGATATTATAAGTGAATTAAGAATGGAATGAATGAATTTAATAAATGAGATACATTTTTAGCTAATATAATTAAAAATATTTTTTATGAATTTCAAGAAATTTATGGTTATAAAATGATAACTTTATGAATTAACAAAATTTATAATTTAAAATTAAAATTTCATATTGTATATAGATATATGAAAAATATGAGTTTAAAAGCTAAGGTTCGCATAAAAAAAATTGATTATAGAACTAAATCAGGAAGTTTAAGATATGATAATTTATTAAAACGTGATTTTTCAACTACTAATTTAAATGAAAAATTAGGTACTGATATAACTTATTTATTAACTAATGGTAAAACATATTATTTATCAATTGTTAAAGATTTTCATAATAATGAAATATTAGATTATAAAATAAGTGCAAGTTTAGACATGACATTTGTTGTCCAAAACATTATCCAAGCTTGAGTTAATGCTCAAAAACCTACTTCATGAATTTTACAATCAGATCAAGGATTTCACTATACAAATCCTTCTTATAAAATTTTATGTGATGAATTAAAAATAAAAATTTCAATGTCTAGAAGAGGTAATTCCTGTGATAATGGTGCTACTGAAACTTGATTTGGAACAATGAAAACAGAATTTCTATATCAAATTCGAAGAAAAAATAGAACTATTGAATGAATACAAGACAACTTACCTAAATATATTTACTTTTATAATAATTATCGACCTCAAATAAAATTAAAAGGAATGAGTCCAATCGAATATCGATTAGCTCATTCCAAACCAACAAATAATTAGTTCATACCTATAAATTTAACACTTACAAACGCTATTTTATAAAATTTAATAAAAGGTTACTTTTATTGTCCACTTTTCTTGACAAGTTCAAGAATGATATTTTAAAATAACAAATAAAATTTAATGCTCTATGTTATACTAAGTATAACTATTAATAAAAATGATTTAAATTAGGAGTGAATTTATGGATATTTTAAGTGAAATTCATCAAATTATTAAAAAAGATTATCCAGAAATTAAAGAAAAAATTACACCCAAAACTAAATTTAAAGATGTAAAAATTGACTCTCTTAAATTAGTAATGATTGTTATTAAAATAGAAGAAAAACATAATGTAAAAATTAATGATAATAAATTACTGGATTTACAAACAAAAACAGTTCAAGATTTAATAAATGAAATTGAAAGATTAGTAGCAATTGAAAATAAAAAAAAGTAATATTATATTTTATCAGGAGATTAGTATGAATAAAAATTTTGAAAATATTATCCAAAAGTTGAAAGATAAAGACTATCGTTTAACTGATGTTCGTAAAGCAGTTATTAAAGTATTAACGCTTAAGCAACATGTTAGTATTAATGATATTATTAGTTTTTTAACAAAAGAAGGTAATGATAATATTAATATTATGAGTATTTATAATACTATTGATTTATTAATGACAGAACATATTATTCATGCTAATGTTTTTGAAGGAAAACAAATAATTTATGAACTATCAGAAAATACCGTTCATATTATTTGTAATTTTTGTAATAAAATTATTCATGCCTCTTTCGAAGATAAACAACAAATTTCACCATTACAAGAAGAAAAACTTGAAAAATTAGCAACTAAAAATAATTTTTATTTTTCACATTATAAGTTAGAAATTCATGGAATTTGTGATAAATGTGAATTAAAAATAAAAAAAATGAAATTTTAATTGAACTTAAAACTTCTTTCGCGTAAAATTGAACATGTACTATTTAAATTAAATATTTTAGGGGTGTAGTTCAATGGTAGAACATCGGCCTTCAGATCCGAGTGTTGTGGGTTCGAGTCCTGCC
Source organism: Spiroplasma endosymbiont of Aleiodes alternator (assembly GCF_964031135.1). Classification (NCBI taxonomy): domain Bacteria; kingdom Bacillati; phylum Mycoplasmatota; class Mollicutes; order Entomoplasmatales; family Spiroplasmataceae; genus Spiroplasma; species Spiroplasma endosymbiont of Aleiodes alternator. Next base: position 954,297 of record NZ_OZ035008.1, on the reverse strand, counting down.
ACCCCTGCCATTATTAAAAATCACTTTTAAATGTTTCTCATAAAAGTGAATTTTTTATTATTATAATTTTGGTAACTTATCTTTATCTAAATTAAAAGCAACAAAACTGAAGGTTCCAATTCCTGTATGAGCACAAATTACGTTTGCTAAATTAATAGTTTTGACGTTTTTAATGCCATAATCTTTAACAAATTTTGTAATTTTTTCTATTTCTTTTGCCTCAGCAAAAGCATGAATAATGTAAAAGAGAGTAATGCTTTCTATTTTTTTACTTTTATTAATTTCTTTAAGAGTATTTTTAATAGCTTTATCTCATGTTCTTGTTTTATCAAATTTATCAATGGTTCCGTCAAAAGATAAAATTGGAGTTATTTTTAACATAGTAGCTAAGGCTGCTGCTGATTTTGAAATTCTACCACCACGAACTAAATAATTTAAATCATAAGGTAAAATAAATGCTATATAGTTATCTCTTATTAATTTTAGTGCTTCTATAATATCATTAACATTATTTTTTTCGTTAAGTGACATTTGATATGCTTTTTTAACTAATAGTCAGTTAATAACTGAAACACCATTACTATCAAAAACAAAAACTTTATCTTTAAAATTAGATTTTTTTGATAACATAGTAGCAGTGTTATATTGACCCGATAACCCCTTTGATAAAGGAATAAAAATAATCTTTTCAAATTTAGTTAAAGTATCTTCTCAAATTATACTCATTTGACCAAGTGGTGTTTGCGAAGTTTTGGCAGATTGTTTTTCATGAACTATTCTATTATAGAATTCTTCATCCTCTAGAATGTTAGGGTCATCAGTAATAGTTGTATCATCACTAAAAGTGATTAATAATGGACAAAATCCAATATTCATTTCTTTTAAATCTTTAATTGAAAATCCTGAAGAGGAATCAGCGACAATACCAATTTTTTTTTTCAATTTTCTCACCCTAACTATAATATTTTTTACTTATTTATTAAATTATAACATATATTTTTTACTTAAAAATGGACTTTCATCGTTGAAAGATATATAAAATAGTTAATATGTTGTTTTTGGAATGGTTGATTCTTGTTTCTTAGATTTTTTACCAGAACATTAATTTTAAAAAACTGAATGTATTCTAAAAACAATTGTGTTATATAATTAACACTAATTTTGACATGAAAGGATTTTATTAATAAGTTAAATATTTTTTCAAAACCTGAATTGTAAAATTAAAAAGGACATTTATATAAAAATTAAATTGTGTTAATTCTATAATTAAGAAAAGAAAGGAATTAGCACAATGTATAAGTATCTGACTATTGAATCAATAATAGCAATAAAAGAATATAAAAGTTATGAATTTTCAATTCGTAAAATAGCAAAAGCTGTTGATTATAGTAAATCAACTGTACATAGAGTTTGCAGATTATTAAATCAAAACTTATTACGATTAGAAATATTGAATCAAATTCAAAAAAAGAAGAAAAATGCAGGTAGAAAATTAATAATTTTAACTTTAACAGAAATTAATACTATTAATTATTTGTTAATTACTAAAAATTATGCGCTTGATATAATTGCTAATTTTTTAAAGGAAAATAAAATAAAAAGTATTTCAACAAAAACTTTATATAACATGTTTAAAACAAATCGAATGGGTTTTGATGAAAATAACTTATTGAGAAAAGGAAAAAATAAACCTCATAAACGAAAAGAAACTAGAGGACGAATTAATAATTGTAAATCTATTCATGAAAGAAATTTAATCATTCCTAATATTAAAAATATACAAGAATTTGGTCATTTAGAGGGTGATACTATCATTGGTAAAGATCATAAAAGTTCTATTATTACTTTAGCTGATATATGATCAAAAACCACAATTCCTTTAGTTTCTAAAAAACATAAAGCAGAAAATATTACAAAAAGTATAATAAAATTTATTTCAAAGTTACAAAAAGGAACAGTTAAAACTATTACTTTTGATCGTGGTAAAGAATTTAGTAAATGAAAATTAATCGAAAAAATTTGCAATGTTAAGATTTATTTTGCAGATCCTGGCAAACCTTGTCAAAGAGGTTTAAATGAAAATAATAATGGTATTTTAAGAAGATATTTACCAAAATCTACAGATCTATCTTTATATAAACAAAAAGACTTAAATGCTATAGCATTTCAAATTAATTCTACACCCAAAAAATCACTATCTTATAAAAGCCCAATAGACTTAATACAATTATTTTAAAAACTGTCCCATTTGTCCCATTTATATTTACAATTCAGGAAAGTAAATATATTTAGGTAAGTTGTCTTGTATTCATTCAATAGTTCTATTTTTTCTTGGAATTTGATATAGAAATTCTGTTTTCATTGTTCCAAATCAAGTTTCAGTAGCACCATTATCACAGGAATTACCTCTTCTAGACATTGAAATTTTTATTTTTAATTCATCACATAAAATTTTATAAGAAGGATTTGTATAGTGAAATCCTTGATCTGATTGTAAAATTCATGAAGTAGGTTTTTGAGCATTAACTCAAGCTTGGATAATGTTTTGGACAACAAATGTCATGTCTAAACTTGCACTTATTTTATAATCTAATATTTCATTATTATGAAAATCTTTAACAATTGATAAATAATATGTTTTACCATTAGTTAATAAATAAGTTATATCAGTACCTAATTTTTCATTTAAATTAGTAGTTGAAAAATCACGTTTTAATAAATTATCATATCTTAAACTTCCAGATTTAGTTCTATAATCAATTTTTTTTATGCGAACCTTAGCTTTTAAACTCATATTTTTCATATATCTATATACAATATGAAATTTTAATTTCAAATTATAAATTTTGTTAATTCATAAAGTTATCATTTTATAACCATAAATTTCTTGAAATTCATAAAAAATATTTTTAATTATATTAGCTAAAAATGTATCTCATTTATTAAATTCATTCATTCCATTCTTAATTCACTTATAATATCCTGATTTTGAAACATTTAATAATCAACATAAATAACTAATCTGATATTTTTTCTTCAATGAGAAAATCACAAAATATTTCTTCTTTTTTGTCAATTTTTCTAAATACTTTTTTATATCGTTCATTGCCTCAATATATTCAATTAATTCTTGTTTTGTCATTTCATTAAAATTTAAAGATTTGGGTCGACCTGTTCTTTTGGTTTTTTTAGCACGAATTCCATTGCCATATTCTAAACCTTTTTCACCTAATAATTTTTATATGCTTTAATTCATTCTTTTATTGATGATCGACCAATACCATACTCTAATGCGGTTTTATCAATTGTTTTAATTTTACTTATTTTTATTATTTTTAACTTTTCTTCTTTTGATAGTCATTTAGCCATAAAAAAATGAACACCTTCCTTAAAGTATTTTTAACACAAAGGTTACAATTCTGTGTCTACTTTATTCTAGATGTTCATAATCCTCATATTGTTTTTGATAGTGATTTAAATGTAACTTTTACTATTAATGAACAAAGCGTAAGATTATCGACTTTACTTAGAAATACTAATTTAGGACAAATTAGACGTAATGATCCGAGTACTATTATGGAAAGGTTATGAGAATTAAATCCTGATTTAGTTTTTCATTTCGATTTTGTGCCGGGTATAGATTTCTCTCCATTTTTAACTTCAACTACATTAATAATTCCGCTATAACATATGTTTCGTCCAAACAGTATAATATTTACAGAAAATTTGAATATTATTTATGATTGTGATTTTAGTGTTACTTTTACTACACTTGAAGATATATCAAATTATAAACCAAGTAATTTACACACCACTACAACAACAACCCCTTCACCTTCAGCAGGTGGAAGCGCTGTTTTGCCATCAACATCTGAACAATCTTTTAACATTGGAACTAGTTCTAGAAATAGAAATCAACAAAGTAATCAAAGTACAGGCTCTAGAATAAATCAGAAACCAAAGTGTGATATTTTAAAAACACAAATTATTGATCAAAAATTATTAGATATTTATCACACCACATCTACGGAAAGTAAAAATAATGTAAGAAAAAAACTAACAGAAATTTATGGACAACATTTTACTGATGCTAGTTGAACACAATTTGAAAAAATTGTTGAATTGCATAAATATGGAATCGTTTTTATAACATCTAATAAAAATGAATATTTATGAAAAGGTCTAGCCACTACCACAACTATGAGTATTCCACCTGCATATAAAGTTGTTAAATGAATAAGTTCTCCACAAGCTACAACAGTAGTTGAAACAGAAGAAGGCAGTGCCTTTATTAGAGGTTGGTGAAGAAGGTGCGATTGCTATTGGCGAAGAGGTTGTTGAAGGTGGTGCATCTGTTATGATTGAAGGAGGGCCTATTGGATGAGTTGTGGCTGGAGTAATTATAGTTGGTGGAATAGCATATTTAGTGTATAATTGATCGCATGCTCATAATGCTGATATCAATTTCCATAATCAATATAATAAAATAGAAAAATATTACATACCTTTAGACAATAAAACTCCACAATATACAGAATCAAGTAAAATTAAATTAGGTATTAGTAATGATATGTGAATAAAATTAGCAGAAATTTATCAAGATAATAAAGATGACTATCAACTTTTTGAAAAAAATTAAGTGAAATTACTAAATTTCCACAATTGATAGGAACCTTAGCAAATAGTTTAAGTGATAGTAATTTAAAAACTTTGGTTAAAGTTATGTATAATAATTTTTCAGAAATAAACATTTTTTATATGATGACCAATCAACATGGATGAAAGATTGTAACAAATGCTGTTGGAAATTACTTAGAAATTGAACCAGAATAAAGTTAATAAATTTTCCTATAAAAGAATTATAAAACATAACATATTAGGCTTATTTCATAATTAAAATTTTAATTTTGGAATAAGTCATAATAATAATTATGAAATTTTTTTTATTTTTAGTAAAATTAAGTGTAAAATTAATAATATTATAAAGAAATGGAAGTGACAAAATGAGTCAAAACATTATTTTTGCTTTTGAAATTATTGCCTTAATTATCGCTATATTATTAGTAATTTTAGGTTTATTACAAGGTAAAAAAAATCATAATGGACTTGGTGCTTTAAGTGGGGGTAATCAAGAATTATTTGCTAGTACTAAAGAACGTGGTTGAAGTAAGTTATTTTCTATTGCCACTTTAGTATTAGGTATATCGTTATTTACTATGGCAATAATAGTAAGAATTCTTATTAATACTATTGGAGTTATAAATTAATGATAATTATTTTATAAAAAGGCACACTAAAATGTGCCTTTTTATAAATTTTAAAAGATAGATTATAATTAATTATATAATTAGGATAAAGTTGGGATTGATTGAAATGAAGCAAGAGATTATTAATGAGTTACAAAATAGTATTACACCTTTATCAACGGTTGATTTAACAGTGAAACTTAATATTACTAATCATCATCAACAGCAAGAACTTATTGCTGATTTAGAAGAATTGAAAAATAGTGAAATTATTTTGGAGAATAAAGAACAACAATTTTATATGCTAAAAAATAATAATTTATTTATTGGTAAAATTCAAATTACTAAAAAAGGATTTGGATTTGTTAAATTATTAAATAGTGAAGAAGAATATTACGTTAATATAAAAAACATAAATAATGCGTTAAATAATGATGAAGTATTATGTAAGTTAGTAAAAATTAATAATCAGAATGATGAGGCTGTAGTATTAAAAATTATTAAACGTGATACTAATCTTCTTGTTGGTACTGTTATTGTTAATGCAGATACGAAAGTAAAAACATTATTAATTCAAAATGCAAAGTTACAACAGTATGAAGTTAATATTTTAAATCCTGATAAAGCGTTAGAAAATAATATTGTTGTTGCAAAAATTAAAAATTTTGAACAAAATATTTTTAATGTTACTATTACTAAAATATTGGGTAATATTAATGATCCTGGTGTTGATATTTTAGCTGTTATTTATGAAATTGGCATTAAAGCACAATTTGATGTTGAAACATTAGCAGCAACAGATAAGGTGCCATTAACAGTTTTAGAATCAGATAAAATTGGTCGTATTGATTTGACTAAAGAGTTATTAGTTACAATTGATGGTAAAGATGCTAAAGATTTTGATGATGCTATTTGTGTTACTAAACTAGCTAATGGTAATTATCGTTTAATTGTAGCTATTGCTGATGTTAGTCATTATGTAACAGAAAATAGTACTTTAGATGAAGAGGCATTTACTCGCGGTACATCTGTTTACTTAGCAGATCGTGTTATTCCTATGTTACCAACGCAGTTATCAAATGGTATTTGTTCTTTAAATGAACAAGTAGAACGTTTATGTATGGTTTGTGATATGGAGATTGATAAGAATGGTTTAACAGTAAAACATAAAATTTATCAGGCATTTATGAAATCAGCAAGAAGAATGAATTATGATGAAGTAAATGATGGATATAATGGTAAAAATCCAAATTTTATTAAAACACATCCACAAATTTGAGAAATGTTACTAAAAGCAAAAGAATTGCACCAAATTTTATGAAAGTTTAAACAAGATGCTGGAGTAATTGATTTTGAAATTAATGAAGCAAAAACAATTATTAATGACAATGGAGAAGTAACTGATATTATTTTAAGAACTCGTGATATCGCTGAAAAATTAATTGAAAGTTTTATGATTAGAGCTAATGAAGTAGTTGCTAAAACTGTATTTGATATGAAATTACCTTTTATTTATCGTGTTCATGAACATCCTCGTTCTAAAAAAATGCATCAAATGGTTACAATTCTGAAATTAATGGGCATTAAACTAAATCCAAAAATCACAAATATTAGTTCAAAAGATTTACAATTATTATTAAATTCTTTAAAACAATTACCAACATTTCAAGTTTTATCAACTTTATTATTAAGAAGTATGGAAAAAGCACAGTATACTAATAAATGTATTGGCCATTTTGGACTTGCTAGTGATTATTATACACATTTTACTTCGCCAATTAGACGTTATCCTGATTTAATAGTTCATCGTTTATTGCGACAATATATAGTTAAAAGAGAAATAAATGTTAAAATAATTGAGAAATATCAAAGTTTTACTAATTGAGCTGCTGAGCAATCTAGTAATATGGAATTAAAAGCATTAGAGTGTGAACGAGCTGTAGATCAAATGAAAAAAGCAGAATACATGATGCAATTTATTGGTCATAAATTTGAAGGTATAATTTCTAGTGTAACTGGCTTTGGATTATTTGTTGAGTTAGATAATACAATTGAGGGTTTAATTAGAATTGCAGACATGACTGATGATTATTATATTTTTAATGAAAAAGCAATGATTTTGTTTGGTGAAAGAAAGCGAAAACAGTATGCTCTTGGTCAAAAGGTCAGTGTTCTTGTTAAAAGTGCAAATAAAGTTGCTAGAACTATTGATTTTATTTTAGAAGAAAATGGTCAGCAAAATAAAAACCGTGATAAAAATAATAATAATCAATCATCAAAAATGTATAAAGCAAATAATTTTAAATATAGAAAAAAGATAAAACAAAATGGTAAAGTTAAAAAAAATAAAAGTGAAAAGAAAAATGGAGTAAAAAAATGAAAATAAAAGGGCAAAAAAGATTAATTCAACAAAGCAATCTTAACATTGAATGCTATTATTATAATTATTTTAAATCGCCAGGCTTAAAACAATATCCGGATTTATTATGAGTTAATGAAGATTATAACTTAATTAAGCAAGTAAATATTGAACAAGATACTGTAATAAGATTAGCAACTAATTTATTTGAAGTTGGTCAAAAATTTAATTTGTTTGTAAATTTAGATTATTTTATTATGATGCCAAAAAAACCTACTTCAGTTAGTAGTTTAGAATTAGTAATAATTGAATTAGTTAAAATTATTAAAAAAAAATTAAATTATGAGATATTATTTATTAATAATATTTTCCAAGTTGATAACTACCGTAAATTTTGAGAAAATAAATTAAAAGTTAGCGAAAGACAAATGGAAATTACTAATAAAATTCATTTATTACCTAAATATATTAAATTTTTTAATAAAAAAAACATTATTATTATTGATGATATAGTTGCCTCAGGGATTTCTATTGCCCAAACTATTTTAGAAATTATCAATAATAACAATGATTTTAAAATTAAAGCTTTGTGTTATGGTTCAGTTTATAATTGAGAAGAAATTTATAAATAGTTAAAAGAGTTTCCTAATTTTTTTCTTTTTTTCTTCTAATGAGTCTGATTCAGATATATTATAAGAATCTTCAATATTATTTATAAATGCATAATTAATTTCAGCATTAATTTGATTTTTAGCAATAAGTTTTAAAATAAAATCAGCAGTATCTGCTTCTAAAGCAAATGTGTAAATTTCAAATTCATCTTCATTAATAATTTCCGTTTTCGTAGAAATTTTTAAAATATGATTTTGTTCATCAATAATAATTTTGCAAACCTCAAGTTTTTTACCAGTTAAAATCTTATAAATAAATACTTTATCATTATTATTTTTATCAAAACCCAAATCGCCTTGATAAAATTGACTATTTTTTACTGCTGTTGGTTTAGTATTTAACTGTCCTGCCATGTCCTTAGATTCCTTTCAGTTGTTTATTAATATATAAAACTAACAAAAACCCGTAAAACAAATATAAAATCTATTTCTTGGGTCGCTATACAACAAATATTAATTTTATGTTTAATTTTACATTAATCATTGCTAGAAAAACTATTGATTAATCTATCCTTCATTAGATTATAGCATGTTCTTAATAAAAAACAAATTTAAGTAAGTATTTCAGTATTTATGAAATTATTATTATATAATCTAATTATAAAGTTTATGAAAATAATGGTGGAAACAATGAAAATAATTGCAAAAAATAAAAAAGCGTACTTTAATTATGAATTATTAGAAAAATTAGAAGTGGGAATTGTTTTGACTGGTTCTGAAATTAAATCAATTCGTTTAGGTAATGTATCTTTACAGGATAGTTATGTAACTTTTAGTAATAATGAAGCTTATATTATTAATATGAACATTACTACTTATAAATTTACTACTAGTTATATACTTGATCCATTAAGAAAAAGAAAATTACTTTTAAATGCTCGTGAAATTAAAAAAATTCAACAAGAACAAAAGCAAAAAAACTTAACTGTTGTTCCAATAATGATATATTTAAATAGTAAAAGTAGAGCAAAGTTAGAAATAGCATTGGCTCGTGGTAAAAAAAATTATGATAAAAGAGAGACCATTAAAAATCGTGATGCAGTAAGACAAATCAAAAAAATAATAATTTAATTAAGAAAGGAAAAAACTATGATAATATGATTACCTTTCTTAATAATCTTTTGTTTATTTACAAGTTTTTATTTATTTTTTCTTTTTAAGCAAAAGATAAATAAGTGGCAATGATTATTTATTAGTTATTATTTTTTTCTTTATCTTGGTATTAATAGTTTAAAAGCTATTAATAATTTTTTAGTTTTATCATTAACTGAAGCAATTAGTATTACAGTGATTATTTCGCTTACTGTAATTATTTTTGCTATACCAGCTACTTTTTTTACTGCAAAATTTAAAAAAAGAAAGTTGTATATTTGATGAATGCATAGTTGACTTTTGGTTACTTGCTGTTTAGTTTTAATTGTACCAAATTTTTGATCTTTGATTTCCTGAATTGTAAAATTAAAAAGGACATTTATATAAAAATTAAATTGTGTTAATTCTATAATTAAGAAAAGAAAGGAATTAGCACAATGTATAAGTATCTGACTATTGAATCAATAATAGCAATAAAAGAATATAAAAGTTATGAATTTTCAATTCGTAAAATAGCAAAAGCTGTTGATTATAGTAAATCAACTGTACATAGAGTTTGCAGATTATTAAATCAAAACTTATTACCATTAGAAATATTGAATCAAATTCAAAAAAAGAAGCAAAATGGGGACTTTCCTAAAAACTGTGTTTTTTAAATAAATTTTAGTTGTAAAATCACTAAGTTACACAGATTGCTGGAAAGTCCCGCAAAAGCAGGTAGAAAATTAATAATTTTAACTTTAACAGAAATTAATACTATTAATTATTTGTTAATTACTAAAAATTATGCGCTTGATATAATTGCTAATTTTTTAAAGGAAAATAAAATAAAAAGTATTTCAACAAAAACTTTATATAACATGTTTAAAACAAATCGAATGGGTTTTGATGAAAATAACTTATTGAGAAAAGGAAAAAATAAACCTCATAAACGAAAAGAAACTAGAGGACGAATTAATAATTGTAAATCTATTCATGAAAGAAATTTAATCATTCCTAATATTAAAAATATACAAGAATTTGGTCATTTAGAGGGTGATACTATCATTGGTAAAGATCATAAAAGTTCTATTATTACTTTAGCTGATATATGATCAAAAACCACAATTCCTTTAGTTTCTAAAAATCATAAAGCAGAAAATATTACAAAAAGTATAATAAAATTTATTTCAAAGTTACAAAAAGGAACAGTTAAAACTATTACTTTTGATCGTGGTAAAGAATTTAGTAAATGAAAATTAATCGAAAAAATTTGCAATGTTAAGATTTATTTTGCAGATCCTGGCAAACCTTGTCAAAGAGGTTTAAATGAAAATAATAATGGTATTTTAAGAAGATATTTACCAAAATCTACAGATCTATCTTTATATAAACAAAAAGACTTAAATGCTATAGCATTTCAAATTAATTCTACACCCAGAAAATCACTATCTTATAAAAGCCCAATAGACTTAATACAATTATTTTAAAAACTGTCCCATTTGTCCCATTTATATTTACAATTCAGGTAATTTAATTACTTTAAATAATGAAATAATGTTTTATATTGGTAATATTATTGCGTTATTAACTGTTATTAGTTTAATATTTATTACGTTATTTTCTTCAAATTATTGAGTGACAGAAAAGCATCATGTTTTAACAAATCACAATTGAAATAAAATTTAAGTATATTAAATACTTTACTACATAAAATTATATAAAATATGGTCATGCCATTATAAAAAAAATAAGAATTTAAGAGAGGTTTTTTTATGTCTGAAAAAAGTAAAAAAAAGAAAATTATTACTGCAATTGTTGGTGGTACTACTTTAGTTGGTGGAGCCACTGCTGGTATTTTGTATACTTATGATATAGAAGCAAAAAACGAGGAAGAAAATGAAAAAGAAAAAAAATCACAATCTAATCCAAAGATTTTATTACCTAAACCACCAAATTCAAATAGACAATCAAATCGTTATAAATATACAATAATACAACAACAAGATACAATTTACGTTGATAGTAATGGAGAAGAGCAAACAACTAGTAAAATAGACTTATCAGATATAAAAACTATTGAAATTGTTCAAATTGGATTTTATGAAAATAAAATTGGAGAAATTCAAGCTGTTAAAATGCCAAAAACAATTCAAAAAGTGCCAGATCAGTTACCATCAGAAATAACAAGTACAAAACAGATGTTTCAAAGTGCTTCATCATTTGATCAAGATATTTCGGGTTGAGATGTTTCAAATGTTACAGATATGAGTGATATGTTTGCATATGCAACTTCATTTAATCAGAATATTTCAGTTTAAAGAGTAGAAAAAGTAAAAATTATGAGAGGTATGTTTTTTAATGCACATGCTTTTGATCAAAATATTTCAAGTTGAAATGTAAATAAAGTGACAGATATGCATGGTATGTTTGCTGGTGCAAGAAAATTTAATCAAGATATTTCGGGTTGAGATGTTTCATTAACTAGGGACTTTCCAGCAATCTGTGTAACTTAGTGATTTTACAACTAAAATTTATTTAAAAAACACAGTTTTTAGGAAAGTCCCAATAACCCGGTGCAATAACGTTTGATCAAAATTTATCACAATGAAATGTTTCAAAAGTAATAATTCATGATAATTTTGCCATTAATTCTTGAATTAGTAATAGCATTGATAAATTGCCAAATTTTAATTTTTAGATTTTATAATTTATGATGAAAGTTTGAAAGAATTATTAGTAATTTTTAAGAAAACCAAAAATTGCTTTATAGTAGAAAGTAATGTATAATATTAGCGGGGATGTTCTGGTTTCGACAGGAGTGAACAACTAATTGTGGCAGTGGTTTGGTAGACCATAATACTACGAGGTTTCATAACCGGAAAACAAACTAAAACCGTAGTACCTAACTGATTCACAACAAAGTTAAACAACTTTGGATTTGGTTTAGGAAATCAAGCACTTTTACCTGTTTAATTACTTAAGAAGTAAATACTACCGTTACTAATAGCAAGTTTATCATTATTAGTAACGTATCATAGGATAAACTAGAAAAAATGATGTTAATAAATTTTTTCGAATTTCCATTAACTAGCTATTCATAATTTCGTATAATTTATTATTAAATAGTGATTTTTCTAAATTATACTAAACTGTAGATACAGTTAGTCAGTTAGCTTTTGGACGCGGGTTCGATCCCCGCCATCTCCACCATAAATTAAATGCACAATTGTGCTTTTTTTATTATTTAATTTAATAATTAATTATAAATACCTTTATAAAATTTTAATTAGTGAAATAAATAAAAAAAAATATTTAAATATTGGGAGCGTACCGATGTTGTCAATAATATTCAAGTTTGTCTTAAAATTATAAAGTTAGACGAGAATAATTTTGACTTCAATATGCAATTGTAAGTTAATCTTAACACTTGAAAAATATTAGTCAACAATAATACTTACTTTTATAACTCAAAAATTCTTATTAAAGTTTACTTTAATAAGTTTTATTTTATTTTTGGTTTTTTTTAAAATCTTTAATTTTAATTTATAATAATTGGATGGCAGTATTTATTTGATAGCATTTAAAATTAACCATTTTTGTATACTTATCAATGTTATAAGTTCTATCACCAATCATATGCTTTAAAATTTGTTTAATATTAGTTTCAGTAAAGCAACGAATATTTTCAACTAGTGCTTGGTTTAATACACCATCTTTTGCATTAATAAAATAACCAACTTTTAATTTTTTATATTGCAAAGTTAATGATTGTAAAAAATCAATTAATTCATAATATTGACCTTTGGCAAATAAAGTTATTGCATTTTGATAGTGTAATTTAGCAATTTGATTTTTTCTTCTTCCTGCCATTATACCAAGAAATAAAACATGAAAAGCATGGAATTTATCTAAAATAAATTTAGCATTTAAAATTGTAGAAGTTTTTCTAATTCATTTTGCACTATCACCACAAACTATTAAATTTGCTTGGTCAAAATTTTCAAAAAATAAATTGCCATGTTTTTGAATTAATTTAGCTGTTTTTTCTGCACCAATTTCTGTCTTGGAAACTCTTATTTTACATACCCTTTTAGGGACTTTCCTAAAAACTGTGTTTTTTAAATAAATTTTAGTTGTAAAATCACTAAGTTACACAGATTGCTGGAAAGTCCCCTCTTTAATTAATTTTCCATTTTTCTTTTTACCAGTACAAAATACTAATAATCTCATAGAACATTTTTTACAATTTTTAGTATTATGTTTTTTATTAAACTTAAATTTTCTATGTCCATCATCAATATTTATATATAATGTTTGATTTGGTTGTAATACAATTTTAGGAATATTAGCTTTTGGTAATTCAAATTTTTTATATCTTCTACAAACTGTACTAGTACCTATTAAATCTTCAATAAAAGTATCACAAACATCACGGTATTTTTTTACCATCAGCAAAATATTTTAAAATTTGTTTAATAACATCTGGTGCAAGTTTACTATATTTTTTGACACCAAGATAATTATCTAGCAATGAAACAAATTCCTTTTTTTGTGTTTTTGGGTTATAATATGTACAAATACGTCGTTTATAATTTAATAAACCTTTTTTTGTTTTTAATTTTCTTTTTCTAAATCTATATGATTTATATACAGATTTATCACATGTACTTCATAAATAATCATCTATTTTTTTAAATAATTCTTCTGTTTGTTGTAAATTTAATTCATCTTGATTAAAATAGTGTTTGTCTTAATCAAAATGATTAGTGAATGGTAATTTTATCATTTTTAATTTTCCTTTCTTTTAAATAGTTTAATTTTAACTTATATATGTTAATAATAAGGAGTAAATATGGCTTTTATCACTAGTTATGCACAATTAAATAAAAAATATAATCTTAATTTTAGTGATAATAATTATGGTTTTAGTTGAGATATTTTTAAAGAATTTGTGGGACTTTCCTAAAAACTGTGTTTTTTAAATAAATTTTAGTTGTAAAATCACTAAGTTACACAGATTGCTGGAAAGTCCCGAATTTGTTGGTGATGAATGAGCAGAATATTTTACTACTAATTGTTTTTATCGTTTTATTCCAACTGCACGGGGAACAAGAAAAACTTGAAATTGTTTAGCATTTGATTTATTTATATGCTGTAATTTTAGTGATAGTAGTGTCCAAGAAGTTAGAAGATATGAAAATACTCATAGTGAAATGACAATTGGTGCTTTAATGAATGTTTGTCAAGTTTTACTAGATAAATATGATATTAATTTATTACCTAATAATCCACATGGTATTAAATGAAAAATAACTAAGGATGGTGGATGTATTATTTTTCCTAATAATCAACAAATTGATTTTATTGGTTATGCTAATGGTAATAAAATTTTTGGAAAAGAAGCAGGTGGTTCAAATTTTTTAGGTTCAAGAACTGATGAAATTATTATGGCAGAAGAAAAAGAAACATTAACTGAAAAAAAATTAACATATCGATATGAACGTTTACAAAACTCTATGTTTAGAAGTAATCGTATTAAAGTATCAAAAGAACCTATTAAAGAATGAAGTTGAACCTTTATTGATAAAAATATATATAGTAGTACATTTGGACAAAAAATTACTCGCTATTTTTATAAAAGTTTCTTTATTACTTTTACATGTAATCCATATGATAAATATCATCCATTTTATTTAAAATACTGTACACCATTTTTACCATTAAATGATAAAGTAATGGAAAATCTTAAAAAAGTTGGCAAAATTTATTATGAAAATCAAGATATGTTTAGTGGTTTAGGTTTATTTGTTTTAAGATTTACTATTCAACCATTTTGAAATAAATTACCAGATATTCAAAAAAGAACATTATTAGAAATGAAAAAAAGTAATCCTGATGAATTTAATACTGTTTTTTATGGTTTTGAATTTTTAGATAGTGATGCAACAATTTTTCCATTTCAAAAAATAGTAAAATATTAACAAACATATGATTTAAAACAATTTTATAATCAAGAAAAAGATATGTATAAATTTGATTTTTATAGTGTTGGTATTGATTGAGCTACGGGACCAAAAGACCATACTGTATTTATGGTAGTTGGTTTTAAAGAATATAATAATACTGGTTATTATGATGCTTATATTATTTGTGAATTAGTAGTTACTCCAAATGACTTTATAAATGAAAATGAAAAAATTAATGCTTACGTTAATGAAATTTTAGGATTAATGGACAATTTTGAAAATTTTGAACAAGCAATTTATTTTTATGATGATAAAGCACGAACAGCAATGGATTGATTAAATCAAAAATTAATTGATGAACATAATACTATTTTAATAACACAAACTGCTATTAAACATGCTTCAAATTTAAATCAAGAAGCCGGATTAACTAATAGAGTAGTATGAATGAGAAATATTATGAGTTATGGAAACTTTTATGCGAATAAAGATGATTTACCAAAGACTACTCAATGTTTAGAAGAATTACGTTATGATGAAACAAAAACTAACATTCCTGACAAAAATATGTATCAAGACCCATATGATGCTTTGTTTTATGCACTATATCTATATAAAAATGTAATTAGGGGTAAAAATAATGCTACTGTGAAAAAAAGCATCTTCACATTTGCTATATAATAAATAATTTCAATATCATTAATAGTATAGGTATCACAAAATAAATGCCTTTAATTTAGGCGTTATTTTGCATTTAAAAGCATACTTGTAAAAATAATCAAAAATAGTACAATTTAAAAGTAAAATCAAAGAAAAAAGGAGAAATTTAATGAATCATGAATGAAAACAAATGTTTGAAGCCAAACCTAAACCAAAATATTATAAAAGAAATATTATTATTGGCAGTTTAAACAGAACAGAACAAACTCCATTATTACAAGAAGATATTAGTACTATTAATGAAAATCAAACAGAAATCAATCAAGAACATAAATGTTGTTTACCATGTATAATTTTATAAAGGAGTAATTTAATATGAAAACATGAATAAAAACAAATTTAAGTAAAATAACATTAGCATTAGCGCTAACTGGTGCTACAACTGGAACAATAGGATTAATCATGGGGGGTGCTTACCCATAATATGGAAAATTATTATTTAAAACCAAATGGCGAAAAAGTATATGGAACAACAACTATTTGAGAAAATAAATGTGATAGTTGTAAACCTACAATATCATTATATTTTGATATTAAACCAAGAGAAAAAAATGATATAAAGAGGCTTTTATGTAATCTGGGGACTTTCCTAAAAAATGTGTTTTTTAAATAAATTTTAGTTGTAAAATCACTAAGTTACACAGATTGATGGAAAGTCCCTAGGATTAATAATCTGGATAGTGGTAAGAACGTTGTTCCGTCTCCCACCTTTTTTCTTTTATATTAAAAAAGTTACCAATAAGGTAACTTTTTAATTAGGTGCCAACCTAATTATTTAGAACTAATATAAATTTGAGAACTTTTTTTATTTCATATACTTACATAAGTAAGTCTCTTAATTATACATTAATATTTAAGATTGTGGGGAAATATTATTTTGTTTAGATTTTACTTTTTCTTTAATATAAATAATTAATCATATTAATGCAAAAAATAAACTGAATATTATTAATGAAATTGAAATATAAAATTGTACTATAAAACCAATATTATTGTTAAAATTTGGATTTTCATTTACACCATACGATGCATATTTTAACGCAAAAGCCATTATTATAAATCCGATTGCTAAAAAAAACAAGATATCAAAAATATTTTACTATTTTTTTTATTTAATCAATTTATTTTCATTTTATCAATACTCCTTTTTTATAACATTTTCATTATAACAAATTATCTTTGATTTAATATTATTTTTGAAATAGTTAATTTCTTGAATTGTAAATATAAATGGGACAAATGGGACAGTTTTTAAAATAATTGTATTAAGTCTATTGGGCTTTTATAAGATAGTGATTTTCTGGGTCTAGAATTAATTTGAAATGCTATAGCATTTAAGTCTTTTTGTTTATATAAAGATAGATCTGTAGATTTTGGTAAATATCTTCTTAAAATACCATTATTATTTTCATTTAAACCTCTTTGACAAGGTTTGCCAGGATCTGCAAAATAAATCTTAACATTGCAAATTTTTTCGATTAATTTTCATTTACTAAATTCTTTACCACGATCAAAAGTAATAGTTTTAACTGTTCCTTTTTGTAACTTTGAAATAAATTTTATTATACTTTTTGTAATATTTTCTGCTTTATGATTTTTAGAAACTAAAGGAATTGTGGTTTTTGATCATATATCAGCTAAAGTAATAATAGAACTTTTATGATCTTTACCAATGATAGTATCACCCTCTAATGTGAACTTGTCAAGAAAAGTGGACAATAAAAGTAACCTTTTATTAAATTTTATAAAATAGCATTTGTAAGTGTTAAATTTATAGGTATGAAGTAATTATTTGTTGGTTTGGAATGAGCTAATCGATATTCGATTGGACTCATTCCTTTTAATTTTATTTGAGGTCGATAATTATTATAAAAGTAAATATATTTAGGTAAGTTGTCTTGTATTCATTCAATAGTTCTATTTTTTCTTGGAATTTGATATAGAAATTCTGTTTTCATTGTTCCAAATCAAGTTTCAGTAGCACCATTATCACAGGAATTACCTCTTCTAGACATTGAAATTTTTATTTTTAATTCATCACATAAAATTTTATAAGAAGGATTTGTATAGTGAAATCCTTGATCTGATTGTAAAATTCATGAAGTAGGTTTTTGAGCATTAACTCAAGCTTGGATAATGTTTTGGACAACAAATGTCATGTCTAAACTTGCACTTATTTTATAATCTAATATTTCATTATTATGAAAATCTTTAACAATTGATAAATAATATGTTTTACCATTAGTTAATAAATAAGTTATATCAGTACCTAATTTTTCATTTAAATTAGTAGTTGAAAAATCACGTTTTAATAAATTATCATATCTTAAACTTCCTGATTTAGTTCTATAATCAAATTTTTTTATGCGAACCTTAGCTTTTAAACTCATATTTTTCATATATCTATATACAATATGAAATTTTAATTTTAAATTATAAATTTTGTTAATTCATAAAGTTATCATTTTATAACCATAAATTTCTTGAAATTCATAAAAAATATTTTTAATTATATTAGCTAAAAATGTATCTCATTTATTAAATTCATTCATTCCATTCTTAATTCACTTATAATATCCTGATTTTGAAACATTTAATAATCAACATAAATAACTAATCTGATATTTTTTCTTCAATGAGAAAATCACAAAATATTTCTTCTTTTTTGTCGATTTTTCTAAATACTTTTTTATATCGTTCATTGCCTCAATATATTCAATTAATTCTTGTTTTGTCATTTCATTAAAATTTAAAGATTTGGGTCGACATGTTCTTTTGGTTTTTTTAGCACGAATTCCATTGCCATATTCTAAACCTTTTTCACCTAATAATTTATATGCTTTAATTCATTCTTTTATTGATGATCGACCAATACCATACTCTAATGCGGTTTTATCAATTGTTTTAATTTTACTTATTTTTATTATTTTTAACTTTTCTTCTTTTGATAGTCATTTAGCCATAAAAAAATGAACACCTTCCTTAAAGTATTTTTAACACAAAGGTTACAATTCTGTGTCTACTTTATTCTAGATGTTCAATGACCAAATTCTTGTATATTTTTAATATTAGGAATGATTAAATTTCTTTCATGAATAGATTTACAATTATTAATTCGTACTCTAGTTTCTTTTCGTTTATGAGGTTTATTTTTTCCTTTTCTCAATAAGTTATTTTCATCAAAACCCATTCGATTTGTTTTAAACATGTTATATAAAGTTTTTGTTGAAATACTTTTTATTTTATTTTCCTTTAAAAAATTAGCAATTATATCAAGCGCATAATTTTTAGTAATTAACAAATAATTAATAGTATTAATTTCTGTTAAAGTTAAAATTATTAATTTTCTACCTGCATTTTGCTTCTTTTTTTTGAATTTGATTCAATATTTCTAATGGTAATAAGTTTTGATTTAATAATCTGCAAACTCTATGTACAGTTGATTTACTATAATCAACAGCTTTTGCTATTTTACGAATTGAAAATTCATAACTTTTATATTCTTTTATCGCTATTATTGATTCAATAGTCAGATACTTATACATTGTGCTAATTCCTTTCTTTTCTTAATTATAGAATTAACACAATTTAATTTTTATATAAATGTCCTTTTTAATTTTACAATTCAGGAAGGTTATATTTTCATTTATATTTCATAATTGTCGTTAAACATGTTAATCATCATTTATGATAGAATTTAATATATGAGATTTTAGAGTTGTGAGGTTTTAGTATGGAAGTGTCAGCAGAGAATTATAGAAACATTAATTCTCATAATCGTTGAGGAATTATTGTTAGTTCGGGATTAATGGCAATAACTTTGATTATAAGTTGAGTATTATGACTTATACTTTATCGTACTAATGTTAATGAGATTTTAGTAATTTTAACTGAAGTAATTAATAGTAAAGGCATTACATTTACTCTTACTTTTCAGATTTTAACAATTTTTACTTTAATTTTTTCGGTTATTACTCTAGTGTTTATTACAATTCCATTTATTTTTTTAAATAAATATGGAGTAATAACTTTAGTATGAGCATTAATAGTAGTAGTAATTTCGCTTGTCTTACTTATTGGTTCAGAATTATTAATAAGTTATGGTTATAAAAAAATTTATAGTTATGTTATGGACAAAAAAATTATTAATGTTTTATTTTTTATTTTACCTTGAGGCTTTGCATTAATTTGTAGTTTCTTTTTAGTACTTTTTTCTTTATGATTAATAATGGCTAATTTAAGAAATAAATCAAAAAAAGCATTATCATTGACAAATAATAATGCTTTATCAGCAACAGAAATACCCGCAAGTGTTGAACAAAATTCTCTTTTTGGTGAACAAACTATTGGACCATCATTTACAGATCGATTTTTTAATGAACATGATAAATCAACACAAGGTATAAATATAGTTATTAATAATACTGGTGGAGGTGCACTTCCACAATCAAAATTACTTGATAATCAAGTAACTAGTAATCCAAATCCTGTTCAAACTAATAACAGTAGTAATAACAGTAGTAATGTTGTTAATAGTGAAGTAACTTGAACACCACAACAAATTGAAGAAGTATGAAATAAAGGAGAAATTATTGATGATTATAATCCACAGTTATATCGAAAAGACTATGCGGGTGCGCTAATGTTTAAAAATAACTTTATTAGTAATGTTAAACTTAATGATGATCCTAAAAGTTATAATTGAACTATTATACATCAACGACCTTTATTTCATGGAGGTACTTCTGATATTAGTAATTTACAACCAATGAATAATACTAATGCTATTACTAAAGGTAATAATTATCCACGTTGAAAAACAGCTATTACTTTTAATGGAAAACAAAATTTTTTAAAACAAAAATCATGAAAAGATAAAAAATAGAGTATTAATCATTAATTTAACTGAAGATGATATTAAGCATATTATAAATATAATTGGTATTTTGCTTAGTTGTTAATAATTTAAATTTAATTACACTATTATCTTTTAAAATTTATTTGTTTATGGGAAAATGTATATAATAATTAAAAGATAGGAGCAATTAATCATGCAAGTTATTGTCCATGGAAAAAATATTAATATTACTTATGAAATTAAAAATGCTGTTGATAAAAATTTTAATTATTTACAAGAAAAGTATTCTAAATATATTAAAAAAGATATGATTGCTAAAGTTGGTATTGAAAGAAATAGTAATCATACATATAATATTTCCGTTCATATTCAGTTATTAAATAATAATTTTTTACAGTGTTTAGTAGAAAATCACGATCTTTATGTTGGCATTAATAAAACATTAGTTCCGTTGGAAAAACAATTAAGTCGTTTAAAAACGGTTGCTGATAAAACTGGTGCTGAAAGCGTTGGTCAATTTATAACTAAAGAAATTCTTGATGATAATAGTGAAGTTATTATTGACGTAACAGAAAATAAAGATTAAAGAAAACGTTTATGAGGTAATGTTTAGTAATCTGTGTAACTTAGTGATTTTACAACTAAAATTTATTTAAAAAACACAGTTTTTAGGAAAGTCCCCCATTATCACAGGAATTACCTCTTCTAGACATTGAAATTTTTATTTTTAATTCATCACATAAAATTTTATAAGAAGGATTTGTATAGTGAAATCCTTGATCTGATTGTAAAATTCATGAAGTAGGTTTTTGAGCATTAACTCAAGCTTGGATAATGTTTTGAACAACAAATGTCATGTCTAAACTTGCACTTATTTTATAATCTAATATTTCATTATTATGAAAATCTTTAACAATTGATAAATAATATGTTTTACCATTAGTTAATAAATAAGTTATATCAGTACCTAATTTTTCATTTAAATTAGTAGTTGAAAAATCGGGACTTTCCTAAAAAATGTGTTTTTTAAATAAATTTTAGTTGTAAAATCACTAAGTTACACAGATTGATGGAAAGTCCCGAAAAATCACGTTTTAATAAATTATCATATCTTAAACTTCCTGATTTAGTTCTATAATCAAATTTTTTTATGCGAACCTTAGCTTTTAAACTCATATTTTTCATATATCTATATACAATATGAAATTTTAATTTTAAATTATAAATTTTGTTAATTCATAAAGTTATCATTTTATAACCATAAATTTCTTGAAATTCATAAAAAATATTTTTAATTATATTAGCTAAAAATGTATCTCATTTATTAAATTCATTCATTCCATTCTTAATTCACTTATAATATCCTGATTTTGAAACATTTAATAATCAACATAAATAACTAATCTGATATTTTTTCTTCAATGAGAAAATCACAAAATATTTCTTCTTTTTTGTCGATTTTTCTAAATACTTTTTTATATCGTTCATTGCCTCAATATATTCAATTAATTCTTGTTTTGTCATTTCATTAAAATTTAAAGATTTGGGTCGACCTGTTCTTTTGGTTTTTTTAGCACGAATTCCATTGCCATATTCTAAACCTTTTTCACCTAATAATTTATATGCTTTAATTCATTCTTTTATTGATGATCGACCAATACCATACTCTAATGCGGTTTTATCAATTGTTTTAATTTTACTTATTTTTATTATTTTTAACTTTTCTTCTTTTGATAGTCATTTAGCCATAAAAAAATGAACACCTTCCTTAAAGTATTTTTAACACAAAGGTTACAATTCTGTGTCTACTTTATTCTAGATGTTCAGAAGAGTCAGAAATAAAACAAAATAGTGAAGAATCTTTAGTAATAGAATTAAAAAAAGATCAATTAAAATATATTATTTAAATATTAAAATGTTGTACTAAAATTTGTACTGGCCTAACTAATAATAAATATAAAAGCAAAACTGAAGTAAATTTAATTAAATTAAATGGTACAAATACAATTCAAATCTTATCTTTAAAATGACCAGCACCATACATGTCTAAAATAAAAGCTCAATTATAAAAAGCACTAATTAATGATACTAAAATACAAGTAATAACAACTGTTGGTATTTCAATAATCATTAATCGTTTTCAAGAATTATTAGATTGCGTTTTTCAAAATGGTAATTGCTTAAATAATAATTTAAAACTACTATATAATAACAATAAAGTAATGGTACTTAACATATAAGCAAATTCACCAATTGGTTCAGCATTACCAGAAGAAAAATGAGGTAAGATTAAACTTAGTCAAGGAACAATAATGACAATTAACAAACTATAAGGAAGTTTAATAATTAACAATGCAATTAAATTAATAGTATTACCAAAATCAATTTTTAAAAAAGGTAAAAAAATAGGTGGTGTTTCTAATAAGGTCATTAATGTTGTAACTGCCAATAAACTACTAATTAATGCTATCCTATGAGTACTTAATTTTAAAGAATTATTAATATTACTTTTAAAGTGTTGTCACTTTTTCTCATATTTTAAACTCATCTTTTACTCCTTAAAATACATTTATTATTTTAATTATATATAAAAAAACGTTTATTTATTATATAATAAAATTAATTT
Source organism: Spiroplasma endosymbiont of Aleiodes alternator (assembly GCF_964031135.1). Lineage (NCBI taxonomy): Bacteria > Bacillati > Mycoplasmatota > Mollicutes > Entomoplasmatales > Spiroplasmataceae > Spiroplasma > Spiroplasma endosymbiont of Aleiodes alternator. The sequence goes on along the minus strand of NZ_OZ035008.1, from coordinate 930,777 downwards.
TTAAAAGGAGATGAAGTATTAATGAATAAAAGTGAAAATAACATTGTGCAAATGGTAGTTGAAATTTCCAAAGGATCAAGTAATAAATATGAATATGATTGAAAATCTAAAACTATGATATTAGATCGTGTTCTTTATGGTGCTAATTTTTATCCTGGTGAATATGGATATATTCCTGAAACTTTAGATTATGATGGTGATCCTTTAGATATTATTAGTTTAATTACTTATCCAACTTTCCCTGGTTGCTTAGTAGAAGTTAGAGTTTTAGGAATGATTAAAATGATTGACGGTGGTGAAGTTGATACTAAATTATTTGGTGTTGTTAATTCTGATCCACGCTTTAATGAGTATCAAGATCTAAAAGATGTACCACAACATTTACGTGATGAAATTGTTAATTTCTTTTTACAATATAAAGAATTACAAAAAAAGAAAGTCATAATTGAAGGTTGAGGTAACTTAAAAGAAGCATTAACTGAACTTACAACATGTAAAAATATGTTTAAACAATATCAAAATGAAATGAATAATTTACCAAAAGCACAATTAGTGTCATTATTAAACAAAAAATAAACAAAAAGTATAATATATTTTTAATATATTAAATCATTTATCCTTAAATACAACTGAATAAAATTAAATAGATGAACAACTGTTCATAAAAGCGAATTAAGTAATCTTAAGCTGCCTCAGCAACTGTGATACTGATAAAAGTTACATAATCCATTGAAATCAAAGATTTTGAGAAGGGTAACAAGTAAAATGAAGTTAAGCCAGTAGACCTATCTATTTAACACTATTAAACTAATCTCTGGGTGCAGATAACAGTTATATAATTTTATTTGGGTAATGTTTAGTAATCTGTGTAACTTACAAAAATAACTATGTTTAATTAATTCTAGTAAATATAATTAAATGACTAGAAAGAGTGAGTTACAGATGGCTAAAAAGCAAAATATTAATAATAATGATCCAATATCAAAAGCAGTAGATTTATTATTAGAAAATACTGAAGATTTAACAACAGTTTTTAAAGAGGGAGGATTGTATAAAGAATTAACAAAAAGATTAGTAGAAAAAATGTTGAATTCTGAGATGCAAAATTATTTAGGATATGATAAGAATCAACATAGTAATAGTGACAATGCTCGTAATGGTATAAGTTCAAAAAAATTAATAACTCAACAAGGTAAAATTGAGATTGATGTACCACGAGATCGCAATAGTAATTTTAATCCTGTAATAGTTGCAAAAAGACAAAGAAGATTTGAAGGTTTTGATCAACAAGTTCTTTCTTTATATGCAAAAGGTATGACATTTTCAGATATTAGAATGCAATTACAAGAGTTATATCATTGTGCTGATATTAGTGAAAGTGTTATTAGTCAAATTACTGATGATGTTATTGATGATGTAAAAGCATGGCAAAATCGACCATTAGAAAGTGTCTATCCGATTGTTTATTTTGATTGCATAATAGTGAAAGTACGACAAGATAAAAGGATTATTAATAAATCAGTTTATATAGCTTTAGGAGTTGATTTAGAAGGTAAAAAAGATGTTTTAGGTTTATGAATTAGTGAAAATGAAGGTGCTAAATTTTGATTAGCAAATTTAACAGAAATGAAAAATCGTGGCTTAAATGATATTCTTATTGCCTGCAGTGATAATTTAACAGGCATGTCAGAAGCAATACAATCAGTTTATCTTAAAACAGAACATCAATTATGCATAGTTCATCAAATTAGAAATAGTTTGAAATATGTCTCATATAAGCATAGAAAATCTCTAGTTGCAGATTTAAAACCAATTTATACTGCATGTAGTGAAGAACAAGCAATGCAGGCTTTAGAATCCTTTGAAAATAAGTGAAATAAACAATATCCTCAAATTGCTAAATCTTGATATAAAAATTGAGATAATTTAATTGTTTTTATTAGTTATCCTGCAGAAATTAAAAGAGTGATTTATACAACAAATGCTATTGAATCTGTAAATAGTCAATTACGAAAAGTTATCAGAAATAAAAAAGTTTTTCCTAATGATATGGCAGTTTTTAAAATATTTTATTTAGCAATTGAAAATATAACAAAAAAATGAACAATACCCATTCAAAATTGAAATACAGCAATTGCTCATTTTATGATAAAATTTGAAGATAGAATTAATCTAAACTAGTACTTTGTAAAACAAAGATACACAGATTACATAAAAGCCTCGATAATGGTGCTACTGAAACTTGATTTGGAACAATGAAAACAGAATTTCTATATCAAATTCCAAGAAAAAATAGAACTATTGAATGAATACAAGACAACTTACCTAAATATATTTACTTTTATAATAATTATCGACCTCAAATAAAATTAAAAGGAATGAGTCCAATCGAATATCGATTAGCTCATTCCAAACCAACAAATAATTACTTCATACCTATAAATTTAACACTTACAAACGCTATTTTATAAAATTTAATAAAAGGTTACTTTTATTGTCCACTTTTCTTGACAAGTTCAAAAATCACTATCTTATAAAAGCCCAATAAACTTAATACAATTATTTTAAAAACTGTCCCATTTGTCCCATTTATATTTACAATTCAGGTACTTTTTATTAAAAATAATAACGTTTAGCAGAACCTATCTTTCTTTCAACTAAGCTAAATAAGATAAAGAAAAAAATAAATCTTAAAATTTCAATACCAAGTAAAATAAATAATATAATTACTGAATGATTATTAAAATTAAGAATATTATTATCATATTCATCAGGTCTTGATAGGTTAGGACTAAAATAAAGTACTACTAAAGTTAAAGCAAAAGATAAAGTAGCAATAATCGCATTTAAGGGTACTATTACTAGACCAGCACTTACTTTTTTGATAGTATCTACTTTTAAATTTTTACTTTTATTACACAATTTAAAAAGATAGTAGTAAATAAAATAAAAAGAAACAATAAATAAAATATTAGCAATATTATCAAAGAAAATTTGAATTGGCGGATGATCACTATCTGCTAATAAATGTAATCAAGGTTCGATAATACCAATTGCTAATGTATAATATAAACCAATAATTGGTAAAGCAAAAGCAATAATTAATGAATCAAAAATTCTTAATGGTAAAATTACTCCCATAAACTGAATAGGTATTTCAATTAATGAAGAAGCAACAGCTAATCCCAATAAAATTCCTGTCAAAGTAATATTAAAAATTTGTTGTTTTAAATTAATCTTTATTTTTTTCTTTGTTTTTATATCTATTTTTTCTTTTTCTTGGTTAATACTTTTTACTATCATTATAACTTCTCCTTTTTAAAATAGGTATTTAATTAATTAAATACTTATTTATAAAAATTATAAATTACTTTTAATTAAAAAACAAGAAATTTATTAAACCTGAATTGTAAATATAAATGGGACAAATGGGACAGTTTTTAAAATAATTGTATTAAGTCTATTGGGCTTTTATAAGATAGTGATTTTCTGGGTGTAGAATTAATTTGAAATGCTATAGCATTTAAGTCTTTTTGTTTATATAAAGATAGATCTGTAGATTTTGGTAAATATCTTCTTAAAATACCATTATTATTTTCATTTAAACCTCTTTGACAAGTTCAGTTTGCCAGGATCTGCAAAATAAATCTTAACATTGCAAATTTTTTCGATTAATTTTCATTTACTAAATTCTTTACCATGATCAAAAGTAATAGTTTTAACTGTTCCTTTTTGTAACTTTGAAATAAATTTTATTATACTTTTTGTAATATTTTCTGCTTTATGATTTTTAGAAACTAAAGGAATTGTGGTTTTTGATCATATATCAGCTAAAGTAATAATAGAACTTTTATGATCTTTACCAATGATAGTATCACCCTCTAAATGACCAAATTCTTGTATATTTTTAATATTAGGAATGATTAAATTTCGTTCATGAATAGATTTACAATTATTAATTCGTCCTCTAGTTTCTTTTCGTTTATGAGGTTTATTTTTTCCTTTTCTCAATAAGTTATTTTCATCAAAACCCATTCGATTTGTTTTAAACATGTTATATAAAGTTTTTGTTGAAATACTTTTTATTTTATTTTCCTTTAAAAAATTAGCAATTATATCAAGCGCATAATTTTTAGTAATTAACAAATAATTAATAGTATTAATTTCTGTTAAAGTTAAAATTATTAATTTTCTACCTGCATTTTGCTTCTTTTTTTGAATTTGATTCAATATTTCTAATGGTAATAAGTTTTGATTTAATAATCTGCAAACTCTATGTACAGTTGATTTACTATAATCAACAGCTTTTGCTATTTTACGAATTGAAAATTCATAACTTTTATATTATTTTATTGCTATTATTGATTCAATAGTCAGATACTTATACATTGTGCTAATTCCTTTCTTTTCTTAATTATAGAATTAACACAATTTAATTTTTATATAAATGTCTTTTTTAATTTTACAATTCAGGTTTTTGGGTGCTTCACAATTTAATCAAGATTTATCAACTTGAGATGTATCTAGAGTAACAAGTATGTTGAGTGTATTTGCTGGAGCTACTTCATTTAATGGAAATATTTCAAATTGAGATGTATCTAATGTAACAGATATGCTTTCTATGTTTAATGGTAGTTTAAAATTTGATCAAGATCTTTCAAAGTGAAATGTATCTAATGTAAGAAGTGTGGGTGGTATGTTTGCTGGTGCTTCATCATTTAATGGTAATATTTCAACTTGAGATGTATCTAATGTAAGAAGTATGAGTGGTATGTTTACTCGTTGTTTTTTATTTAATCAAGATTTATCAAATTGAAATGTATCTAGTGTAGAAGATATGGTTGGTACATTTGCCAATACTTTAGCATTTAATCAAGATTTATCAACTTGAGATGTATCTAATGTAATAATTATGACTGGTATGTTTGCTGGCTCAGTATTATTTGATCAAGATCTTTCAAAGTGAGATGTATCCAATGTACTAGATCACACTCATTTTGCTGTTGGTTCAGCAATTTCTAATTCTAATAAATTACCTAAATTTAAAAACTTTTTTATTAATAACACTATTTAATTTAATCAAAAGTATTTAATTTCTAAGTAATTAACTATAATAAAACTTAGAATAGTATAATAAAATATTATATTTGTTTTTTATAAAAGCATATAATATTGACAAACGGTAAGTTTAAAAAGTTTTAACTCATTTCTTTATTTTTTTAAAGTAAATGAGTTTTTATTTTTATTATTGTATGCTCTTTTATTTTACTGACTAGTCATACATTTAAAGTAATCAATTGCAATTATATGCCAAAGGTTATATAATATGGGTAATAGTGGGAAAGTGTGGGTGATATTATGCTACTAGGACAATCATTATCAACATTAGATGAAAAGAAACGAATGATAATTCCTTCTAAGTTTAGAAGTTATTTTCATAACAATGAGATTGTTATTGTTTCTAAAGGTTTTGAAGGCTGTTTAGTTATTCGTAACGAAATTGAATTTATTAAATGACAAGATAAAATCTTATCACAATCCGAAGGTCAGAAAGAAGCCAGAATTTTAGCAAGACAAGTATTTGCTAATTCAGAAGAATTAACTATTGATAGTAAAGGTCGCATTAATATTCCACATTCATTATTGACACTAGCTGATATTAAACAAAAAGTAATTATGATTGGACTATCCAATAAAATTGAGATTTGATCAGAAACTAATTGAAATAGTTTTAATCAAGATACCAAGGATAAATTTGAGTCAGCGGCAGCAGCTCTAGATGAGATATAAAAATTATGAATAATATCAATGCAAGACACATTTCTGTAATGTTAACAGAAGCAATTGATTTCTTAAATATTAAACCTGATGGTATTTATGTCGATTGTACATTAGGACGAGCAGGTCATAGTAAAGTTATACTATCAAAACTTACCTCTGGCAAACTATATGCTTTTGATCAAGATCAAATGGCCATTGATAATAGTAAAATTATTTTAAAAGATTTTAAAGATAAATATGAAATAATTAAAAGTAATTTTGCAAATATTCAATCTGAGCTTTTAAAAAGAAATATTACTAAAGTTGATGGTATATTATATGATTTAGGTATATCATCACCACAAGTTGATGAAGATATTAGAGGATTTAGTTATATGAAAGATGCTAAGTTAGATATGCGTATGGATCAAAGTCAAAAATTAAATGCGTGAGATATTGTTAATAATTATAATTATGAGCAATTAAAAACAATTATTAAAAATTATGGTGAAGAAGTATTTGCTAGTAGTATTGCTAAAAATATTATTAAAACAAGAACTTTTCAACCAATTGATACCACTTTACAATTGGTTACGATTATTAAAAAATCATTACCAGTAAGAGTATTAAATAAGCATCATCATCCTGCCAAAAAGACTTTTCAAGCATTAAGAATTGCTGTTAATAACGAGTTAGAAACATTAAAATCTTCTTTAAAACAATCTTTGAAATTATTAAAATCTAATGGTAGAATTGTTGTTATTAGTTTTCATTCTTTAGAAGATCGTATTGTTAAACAAACTTTTAATGAAGTTTTAATTGATCCACAAGCACAATTATATGCTAAATTACCAGTTCATAATAATTGAAAAACAAAATATCAGTTAATAATTAAAAAACCAATTACACCAAAGCCTGATGAAATAAATAAAAATCCAAGAGCACGAAGTGCAAAAATAAGAGTTATTACTTATATTGATTCATAAAAATGTTTGGAGGTGAGCAATATGAATTTTCAAGAACTATATGTTGTATGTCAAATTGAAGATTTTAGTTTAAAAGTTATGGTTAATAATTATGTTAATAATCAAATTCAGGTTTTATATAAAGAAACTGTTGATACTGAACAGTTTTCTGAAAATGGTGTAATTATTAATTCAATTGCTACAGGTAAGTTATTAAGGCAAATTATTAATAAAATTAATAATACTTTAAATATAAAAGTACAACGTATTGCCTTAACTTTACCTTCAAATAATTTAAAAATTTATCAATCACAAGCATCACTTGATTTTAAAGATGCTAATCACATTATCACTGATGAAGATTGTAGTAAAGTGATTGAAATGGCCAAAAACATTACTATTGATAATAGTGAAATTATTTGTTTAACTAAACCATACAATTTTAAAGTTGATCATGCAATTGGTAATGAACAATTACCAATTGCTAAAAAAGGACAAGTTATGCATGTTGATGCTTTAGTTTATTCATTACCTAAAAGTTTATATAATTCTCACCTCGAAGTATTAACTAATGCCGAAACAGAATTGTTAACTGTTACTTTAGATCAATTTGCATTAGTATGTAATATTAAAAATACTGATTTTAATCGTAATACAGTTTTAGTTGATTGAAATATTAATAGTACTAAGATTAGTGTTTTTAGTAATTCAGTATTATTTGCAACAACTAATATTAAAATTGGTTGAAATCAAATAATTCAATCATTAATGAAGCAAATGCATTGTGGTTATGATAAAGCTGAAAGATATTTACAAAAAATTATTAATATAAGTAGTAATTATTTATGCGATGTTGTTGTTGATAAGTATGTTGATGATCAAACAAAATCTATTGTTCGTTTAACAAAAACTGATTTACAAGCAACAGTTAAAAAACAAATTAATGAAATTATTTCTTGTATTGAATATTTTCTTGATGAAGTTAGTGATAATAATAGTTCAGATATGGAAATTATTTTTACGGGAATTACTATTGGTTTATGTGGTTTTGCCAACTATTTTAAAAATAATAGCAAACTAAAAGAAGTAAAATATATGCTCAGCCAAACTCCTGGTGCATATAGTTATCAGTGAACTACTTTAATCGGTAATACTCACTACCAACATTTAGTAAATGTTTTTAGTAATAATTATATTTCATCAATACATAAACCAGAAATTGTATCAAAATTAAATCATTATACGCATTCTAATAATCATGATAATAAGCATTATAATTCCCCCTTTCAACCAAATTATCAGTATAATGATGGTAGTAAATAGAAGAAGACAATTTGATTACTCAGGAGGAAAATAAAATGGAACATAATAATTCACAATTTAAACCAATAGCATCAATTCGGGTAATTGGTATTGGTGGTGCTGGTAATAATGCTGTTAATAGAATGATTGAAGCAGAGGTACAAGGTGTTGATTTTTATGTTGCTAATACTGATGCACAAGTAGTTAATGCATCACCAGCTGAAAATAAAATTATTTTGGGCAAAGAATTATCAAAGGGACTTGGAGCAGGAGCTAATCCTGAAATTGGTAAACAAGCCGCAATTGAAAGTGAAGCAGAAATTAAACGTGCTTTTGATGGTGCAGATATGGTTTTTATTGCTGCTGGTATGGGTGGTGGTACTGGTACTGGTGCTGCATCAATTGTTGCAAGAATTGCTAAAGAATGTGGTGCTTTAACAATTGCTATTGTTACTAAACCATTTAAATTTGAAGGACGTAATCGTAATGCTCATGCTATAGTTGGAATTGAAAATTTAAAGAAACAAGTTGATGCAATTATTATTATTTCTAATGATAAATTATTACAAGTAATTGGTAATATCCCTCTTAAAGATTCGTTTAAAGAAGCAGATAATATTTTACGTCAAGGTGTACAGACTATTACTGATTTAATTGCTGTTCCTGCTTTAATAAATTTAGATTTTGCTGATGTTCGTACTATTATTGAAAATAAAGGTAATGCTTTATTTGGTATTGGAATGTCAAAGGGTGAACATAAAGCTAAACAAGCCGCAACAAAAGCTATTTCTTCTCCTTTACTTGATGATGTGACAATTAAGGGTGCTAAAAATGCTATTGTTAATGTTACTGGTGGAACAACAATGACATTAACTGATGCTAATATTGCTGTTGATTTAGTTCGTGATGCTGCGGGTAATGATGTTAATATCATTTTTGGTGTTGCTGTTAATGAAAATTTAAATGATGAAATGATTGTAACAGTTATTGCCACTGGTTTTGATGAAGAAGGTGCCAATGCTAATAATTTTGTTTATAGTTCAAAAGTTGATAATCATGAATTTATTACCAATAAGACTCAATATTTAAGTGAAGAAATTAAAGAACAAACAAAGAAAAAAGAAGAAGAACAACAAAATTTAGTCCAAGAAGCAGCAATGGAGGCAGATGATGATTTACCATCATTTTTACGAAGACGAAAGGGAGTTTAATTAATTATGGGATGAAGAAGTAAAAAATATAAAGACAATGATGAAAATAGTAATTATAAAACCAGTTTTCAAGAACAAATACAAGAATTTGCTCCTAAAAATTATCAAGAAATTGAATCAGTTGCTAATGCTATGATTTTACAAAAACCAATTAAAGTTAATTTAACAACAACTGTTGAAAATGATCGAAGAAGAATTATTGATTTTCTTTGTGGTATTTCGTATGTTATTGGTTTTGTTGTTGATAAAACTGATATTCATATTTATGAATTTAAAAATGAATTAAGTTAATCTTGACAAATAGGGACTTTTATGTAATCTGTGTATCTTTGTTTTACAAAGTACTAGTTTAGATTAATTCTATCTTCAAATTTTATCATAAAATGAGCAATTGCTGTATTTCAATTTTGAATGGGCATTGTTCATTTTTTTGTTATATTTTCAATTGCTAAATAAAATATTTTAAAAACTGCCATATCATTAGGAAAAACTTTTTTATTTCTGATAACTTTTCGTAATTGACTATTTACAGATTCAATAGCATTTGTTGTAAATCGGGACTTTCCAGCAATCTGTGTAACTTAGTGATTTTACAACTAAAATTTATTTAAAAAACACAGTTTTTAGGAAAGTCCCTTTTCTTGTTGTAGAACAACTACTTAATTCAAGATTAAATCATTCTTCTGTTTCATATTCATAACTTAAATATACATCTACACTTTTATAATATCTTTTTAAATCATTAAAAGTTTTAATTAATAATGTAGGGTCTAAATAATCTTTAAAATTAATATTTACTTCTAATGGTTTAATTTTAGATACTACATTTTCTACTCATTTATTATAATCTCATATTAATTTATCTTTTGTATGATTAAATATATGTGTTTGGGGTATATTAACTTCTATACTTGGATTTTTTGGAATTATTACAATTTGTTTTGCTATATTTTGAGGACTTGGTGGTAATATTTTTGCTGGATAACTAAATGTAGTTTCTTCACTTTCTGAATATTCATCATGATTTAATTTATATAAAGTTGTTCAATTAAAAGCATTACCAGTTAAATAACCCATATTATTATATCTAAACTGTGCAACTGATATTTCATTATAATCACCTTGATAAGTAAAAGGATTATCACTATAAAATGTATGTCTTTCTTCACCTTGATGTAAACTTTGAGTAACAATTGTATCAATAATATAAGCATAATTTGAACCATTAATAACTCCATTTGCTGTTGGATTTCATTGACATTCAGTATCTTCATTAGTTAATGGTGAAGCAATATCTAAAAATTCTGTATCTTCTGCCATTATATATACTTTATCATCTATTATATGATTAAAAATTTCTTTTGTTTTCTTTTGTGATAAATCAACTGTACTTATTTGTTCTTTTACTTCTAACTTTTTACCAGTTTTAGCATCTCATGGATAAACACTAACTCTATCACTTAATTTCATAGTCATAGCAGTTGTTGAAACATTTGCACCTAATAATTTACCAATAGTAAAATCATTATCATTTGTAAATGCATTTAAAGGAATTAAACCACCATTACCAATAATACTTTCTAAATTACTTGTAAAAAATGCACTCATAAAACCATTAAAATATAACATTTTTTTATATTGTTGAGCATTTTGAGTAATAACTCAACTACTTCATATACCTAATGTTAAAGCATTTAATAATTTACCAATTAAAGGAATATCACTTAATGCAAAAGGTAATCATTGTTGACTATCATAAGGCATTTGTATTAATGGACTAAATACAACTGAATTAAAATTTAATATTGCTGACATATATTTTTGACTTATTTTTGAATAATCAACAGTTGGACTTCCTATAATTAATCCAGATTCTGGGTCTTTATATTTAAAATTACTACTCATATCAACATTATAATTACCAGTTAAATTATTTATATTTCATTCACTATCTCAAAAGAATTTTGCTTCTCCTACTGATGTACCATTACTTAATCTTTCTTTATCTTTATCAAATGCTAACATACCTTTAAAATATTTTGTTACAAATAAATTATCTTGAAAATTTAATGAAGTTTTTAATCATTCTGTAAAATTTTTAAAATTAGTAAATCCAGTAGGTGTTGCATTCATTATATTATAAAATGTAGTTTCTGGATGACTATTTGTTGTTATTTTATCATTTATACCAGCAATTAAACCACCATTATTTTTAATATTAGTTGTAGATTTTTCATTATTACCAGCAATAAATAATCTTCTTGAAGCAAATACTTTACTTTCAAATATTTCTTCATTATTTTGTTGTATAGGTTCTTGTCCTTGAATTATTGGTCTTCCATAATAATAACAACTTGTTAATAATTCTAATCCATAACTTTGTCTATGACTATAACGTACACCAATATCACGCATTAAAGTACGATTTAACGTTACTTTTCCTTGTTCAATAGTTGGGAAAGCATAACCACTACCTGGTGAAGCATACTGTACAAAATCAAGTGTATTTTGACCAGTAGAAACTACTCTATCATTTAAACTACTAAAAGTTAATACTTGCATACTAAATGCACCATTATAAGGACTATAATAATTTGTTACATTTGAAATATATAATAATTGTCTATCTTGATTTTTACCACTATTACCACCAATATTTTCATTTTCATCATTAAATACACAAAAAAATTGTAAATAATCATCAATTGTAATATGTTCTTCAAACATAACTAAAGTATATTGTCTTTTTGTTTGTACTGTTTTAAATATTTGATTATTTGGTAAATTACTAAAATCAACACCACTTGTATCATCAATTAAATAAGCATTTCAATAATCACCTATTTTATATTTTTTTGTATAAAATTCATCTTGACCACTCGGTTTATGAGTTATAGGGTCAATTTTACCTTTATTTTTTTGATATATTTTTGTACTATTTTTTCAAATACATACAACTGGAGTAGTACCAGTTAATATTAATTCATATTGTCCAAAATCACTTATTTTACTATTAATTGGTTTATAACCAGTTTCAGTTAAAGGAATTGCTCCATTATTAATAACAAATGGAAATATTTTTCAATAACTACATCTTTTAATTAGCAATTGTTGTCTTTTTAATTGAATGTGTAGATGTTTCATTAATTGAATTTGTTGATGTATCATTTTCATTTTCTCCTAATAATTTTATTTCTTCTTTATCTTCTTCTTTTATTTCTTTATAATGTTTTTTTGCTTGTTGTTTTGTTACTTCATCTAATTCAGCAATAGCTTGTGTATATGACATTGTTCTATCTGCTAATCTTTGACTAATCATTTCTTGTTTTAATAATTGGTCAGTCATAGCAATAGGTAAAAATTTAAAACTATAAGGTCTATCACCAATACCATCTCATAATTTTTCATGAATTAATAACATATCAAAAAATCTATAAAAATAATATGAATAATGACTTATTTTAGTTTCTGTTGTTTCCATATCATTTTTATTATTAAATAATGATTTAGTTTTATTTTCATAATTTACACGAGAAAATTCATTATAATCATATCCAGCACCATTTCATATATCTTTTCCTAAATCATCTTTATCTAAAATATAATTACTAGCATTAAAATCACCTTGTATAACTTCCATACCACCAGCACCAGATTTATTATATCCAGCAGTACCAACATTAACTACAATATTTTTTTTAGGATTATCAATAATTTTTCCATGTTCAATCATATTTTTAACAGTTTCATTATCAAATGCACCAAATAATGTTGTAACATTTAATTCTCTATCAACATTTCTTTGAGTATAAGATTTATGATAATATTCAATTAAATTTCAAACTGGATAAGTATCTGGATATGCATTTAAAGTTGTTGAATTACCATAAAAATTAACCATTGGTAAATTTGTTATTTCTAATATTGGTAAATAATTTCAAGGATTTTTAATCTCATAACTATATTTTGGTATTAAATTAGGTTTTAATTTTGTATGTGCTGTTCCTAAAATAATTTCTTTTTCATTTTTATTATCATTTTTATAAGTTTCAAATCTTATTTTTCCATTTTCAGCAATTACTCAAGTTAATGTTGCACTATCTGCTTGTTCATTTATAAAAAAGAATTCTGCACATTGTTCTTCTTCATTATATTTAGCAACTCTACCAGCAAAACTATTAGGTAATACTTTTAAACTTGTACTATTATCTTTATAAATAATAGGCATTATATATACTTTTCCAAGTAAACTTTCTTGTATTCCAAATTTATATAATTTTTCAAATCATTTATCACTAATAATTTTATTAGTAAAATATTTTAAAATAGTTTCTTTTTCACTATCAAATAATAAACCTTTACCTAATCATAATTTAGTTGATTTTTGGGGACTTTGCAGCAATCTGTGTAACTTAGTGATTTTACAACTAAAATTTATTTAAAAAACACAGTTTTTAGGAAAGTCCCGATTTTTGAGCAATTCTCATAGGAATATCACTATATCATTCTCTTCTATTACAAGAAAGATATTCTAATGGATTATTCATTTTTATCACTCTCCAAATTTATTTTTATTAATTAATAAATCATTATTAATATTATTAATTAATCATTTCATTTTATGCATTGAAGCATACATTCTTGCATCTCAACAATTATCATATAAATCAAGCATTTGTGGTTCATTATTTGAATTTTCTAATTTAGATTTTGCTAATCATTGCATTTTTGATAATTCTTAATGTGTATTAGGACATTTTTTTCAATTAATACTAATATACCTTTAATCATACAAATAGTATCTCAATCAATTCTATCTCTTAAATACATTGTAGTTTTATCTACTGGAGTAAAATGTAATCAATTTATTTTTCTTTTTTCTACTTCTTTTTTTAAAATATCAATAACTGCTAATCCACCACTACCATAATCAACATAACAAGTAAATCCAAATTTCATTGCTTGAAATTTAATACTTTCATCTAAATAATAATCAATAATATTATTTGCTAATTCATAAGTATCTTTAAATTGCATTATTGCATTACTATGATAAAATTCACTTTCTTGATGTATTCTTCTAGTTTTATCATTTTCACCAATAAAACCTGAATTGTAAAATTAAAAAGGACATTTATATAAAAATTAAATTGTGTTAATTCTATAATTAAGAAAAGAAAGGAATTAGCACAATGTATAATTATCTGACTATTGAATCAATAATAGCAATAAAAGAATATAAAAGTTATGAATTTTCAATTCGTAAAATAGCAAAAGCTGTTGATTATAGTAAATCAACTGTACATAGAGTTTGCAGATTATTAAATCAAAACTTATTACCATTAGAAATATTGAATCAAATTCAAAAAAAGAAGCAAAATGCAGGTAGAAAATTAATAATTTTAACTTTAACAGAAATTAATACTATTAATTATTTGTTAATTACTAAAAATTATGCGCTTGATATAATTGCTAATTTTTTAAAGGAAAATAAAATAAAAAGTATTTCAACAAAAACTTTATATAACATGTTTAAAACAAATCGAATGGGTTTTGATGAAAATAACTTATTGAGAAAAGGAAAAAATAAACCTCATAAACGAAAAGAAACTAGAGGACGAATTAATAATTGTAAATCTATTCATGAAAGAAATTTAATCATTCCTAATATTAAAAATATACAAGAATTTGGTCATTTAGAGGGTGATACTATCATTGGTAAAGATCATAAAAGTTCTATTATTACTTTAGCTGATATATGATCAAAAACCACAATTCCTTTAGTTTCTAAAAATCATAAAGCAGAAAATATTACAAAAAGTATAATAAAATTTATTTCAAAGTTACAAAAAGGAACAGTTAAAACTATTACTTTTGATCGTGGTAAAGAATTTAGTAAATGAAAATTAATCGAAAAAATTTGCAATGTTAAGATTTATTTTGCAGATCCTGGCAAACCTTGTCAAAGAGGTTTAAATGAAAATAATAATGGTATTTTAAGAAGATATTTACCAAAATCTACAGATCTATCTTTATATAAACAAAAAGACTTAAATGCTATAGCATTTCAAATTAATTCTACACCCAGAAAATCACTATCTTATAAAAGCCCAATAGACTTAATACAATTATTTTAAAAACTGTCCCATTTGTCCCATTTATATTTACAATTCAAGTTTCTAAAACTGTTTTAGTTTTGAATGTTTCATTAAAAGTAATATTATTAGTTTCACTTGAATATATAACCATTCCATTATTACCAATTCCAGCAGGGTCAATTCCAATAATTAAGTCATATTGCATTAATTAAGTTAACCTCTAATAACCGTTTTAATAATTTCTAAATCACAATTACATCAACAATATTTACATTCTTGGTAATGTTTAGTAATCTGTGTAACTTACAAAAATAACTATGTTTAATTAATTCTAGTAAATATAATTAAATGACTAGAAAGAGTGAGTTACAGATGGCTAAAAAGCAAAATATTAATAATAATGATCCAATATCAAAAGCAGTAGATTTATTATTAGAAAATACTGAAGATTTAACAACAGTTTTTAAAGAGGGAGGATTGTATAAAGAATTAACAAAAAGATTAGTAGAAAAAATGTTGAATTCTGAGATGCAAAATTATTTAGGATATGATAAGAATCAACATAGTAATAGTGACAATGCTCGTAATGGTATAAGTTCAAAAAAATTAATAACTCAACAAGGTAAAATTGAGATTGATGTACCACGAGATCGCAATAGTAATTTTAATCCTGTAATAGTTGCAAAAAGACAAAGAAGATTTGAAGGTTTTGATCAACAAGTTCTTTCTTTATATGCAAAAGGTATGACATTATCAGATATTAGAATGCAATTACAAGAGTTATATCATGGTGCTGATATTAGTGAAAGTGTTATTAGTCAAATTACTGATGATGTTATTGATGATGTAAAAGCATGGCAAAATCGACCATTAGAAAGTGTCTATCCGATTGTTTATTTTGATTGCATAATAGTGAAAGTACGACAAGATAAAAGGATTATTAATAAATCAGTTTATATAGCTTTAGGAGTTGATTTAGAAGGTAAAAAAGATGTTTTAGGTTTATGAATTAGTGAAAATGAAGGTGCTAAATTTTGATTAGCAAATTTAACAGAAATGAAAAATCGTGGCTTAAATGATATTCTTATTGCCTGCAGTGATAATTTAACAGGCATGTCAGAAGTAATACAATCAGTTTATCTTAAAACAGAACATCAATTATGCATAGTTCATCAAATTAGAAATAGTTTGAAATATGTCTCATATAAGCATAGAAAATCTCTAGTTGCAGATTTAAAACCAATTTATACTGCATGTAGTGAAGAACAAGCAATGCAGGCTTTAGAATCCTTTGAAAATAAGTGAAATAAACAATATCCTCAAATTGCTAAATCTTGATATAAAAATTGAGATAATTTAATTGTTTTTATTAGTTATCCTGCAGAAATTAAAAGAGTGATTTATACAACAAATGCTATTGAATCTGTAAATAGTCAATTACGAAAAGTTATCAGAAATAAAAAAGTTTTTCCTAATGATATGGCAGTTTTTAAAATATTTTATTTAGCAATTGAAAATATAACAAAAAAATGAACAATGCCCATTCAAAATTGAAATACAGCAATTGCTCATTTTATGATAAAATTTGAAGATAGAATTAATCTAAACTAGTACTTTGTAAAACAAAGATACACAGATTACATAAAAGCCTCACATTCTTCAATAAATTCTTTATGACCACAAACTAAATTATCTTTTTTTAAATCATCAATCAGTTTAATTAGCCCTATTTTAAATTCAATATCATCACTGTCTGGTATGCAAATCGTTCCTCTTTTAGTTAAATATTCTTTATTCATATTTATGCCTCCTACTTAACCTAATATTTAAAATACAGTCATAACAAATCGCTTTACTATTTTTATCTCTTAAAAAATATTTTCTTGTTTTTATATCATTAGTATTAAAGAATAAATAATCTAATTTATTTTGTTTACATGTTCAACAAAAATACTTTTTCATTATGAGTTGAAATTTCCTTATATGAAGTAACTATATAATTAATTGGTAAATCATCGTGTTTATATGGATTATTTATTTTAAAACTTTTTCTATTTTCTTCTCATGTAATGTTGTATTTAAAACATGGATTTGTAATATTAGTTTTGTTATCTGTTATTTCACCCATAAATCAACTATTATGCTGTTCATAAAATGTTAATGGTTCAAGTTTGATATCATTAAGATAATATTCTTTGGGTGTTTCTTGTTTATTAACACTTATTTTTTGGTCTTTAATATATGGTTCTAATAATTTTATTAATTCATTACCACTTAATTCTCTTTTAATATTTTCTAAATTAAAAACTCAATATGTGTAACTGTTATCAACAATAAAAGAATTATTTTTAATCATTTATTTTGGAAGCGATAATTTATATTCAACATAATCAATAAGAATAGATTGTGGTTTATCTTTAACAATTTGTTCTTTTTTAAATTCTATTTGCATAATAATCCTTTCCTAATATGTTCTGTTGCTTCTAGTATAAAGAACATATATTTTGATTTTTAGATTATTAATAATACTACTATTAGTTTTATTCATTCCATGAAAACTGGGCTCAAAAATAAATTGTGAAATTTTAAAAAGAAATCGAGGCATTCGATTCAATATTTATTTAATTTGTGTTAAACAAATTAATATTTTAATTGAACCTGCACCGCTCAATTTTTTTTACAAGTTTGAAATTTATTTTCTCGCCCAAAAAAAATTTTTTCAAAAAAAATAAAAAATAAAACCAACACTTGCTCACTTGGGAGTGGCAAGGTTGGTTAAATAAAGAATAGAATTAATATAGTAGGTTCCCTAAGCAGGTCTATATATACTAGTTTCCAATTCGCTCCCCCCCAAGGATTAACATTAAATGGTTAGTATATTTTATTAGGTATCACTCCACTTTTTATTTATCCATGCAAGTCCACATGCTAGCCACTATTTTGAACAACTGTGTTGTAGTTCACTTTTTTAGTTCCCTAACACGTGTTGATAATAGTATTAAAGAAAGTTATTAAAAATTTTAAAATTTTACAATTACAAAAAAAAGACAAGATTATTTCTTGTCTTTTCCTTAATAACATTGATAATAATTTTTATTTTTTTTAAATGTATATTTTTTAAAATACGTCGAATATAAATTTAAAAATTTAAGGATTAAAGAGAGTAATTTTGTCTAATTTTCATTTTTTTTAAAATAATTCATTTTTGGAAATAAGTTACTAATATAATAATTAATTATTTCGTAAATTTGACAACCGTCCATTATTTTAAATAAGCAATTGCTTCAATTTCAATTAATGCATCTTTGGGAATTCTAGCAACTTGAACTGCTGCTCTTGCTGGAGCGTGTGTACCAAATATTTCCTCATAAACTTTATTTATTTCAACAAAGTGATTTAAGTCTTTTAAGAAAATATTAACTTTTACAATATTATTTAAAGTAATATTAGCAGCTTCACAAATTGCTTTAATATTTAATAAACTTTGCTTAGTTTGTGAAGAAATGTCAGTGCCAATAAATTCACCTGTTTTACTATTAATTGGTAATTGTCCAGAAATATATAAAAAGTCACCTGCAATTATTGCTTGACTATATGGCCCAATAGCAGCAGGAGCATTAGGCGTATGGATAATATTTTTCATAGTTTATCACTCTTTCTAAAATTATTATGTTTTGCATCATTGAATATATTAGTAAAATGTAGCGTTATTTTTAAGTTATTTACCTGGTATTAAATAATTAATTAGTAATATAAAATTAGCATCATTAATTATTAAAACTTGAACAACTATAAATATATTTTACATGTTTTTCTTTTCATTTTTTTAATAATTATTTTTCATTTTAATATTTTTTCATTTTAATATTTTTTCATTTTAATTTTAATTAAATATTTATTTAATATTTTATTATCAGTATTGAAAATTAAATTTTATTTTTATTTTTTAACTTTTATAAGTGTAAAAAAATATTATTCAAATAATTTTATCATTTTTTTAGAAAAAAAAATACATTTTATGGTTCACTTTATAAAATGTTACTATATAATTTGATTACAGACCAGTAACATTTTTAAATTGGTTTGAAGATAACGTAGTTATAATAATATCTATAATAGACATTATAATTATAATTCTTAAAACATTAGGAGGAAATCTTTTATGGCAAAAAGTAATTCTAAAACAAAGACAGAAATTATTAAGATAGTGGCGCAAAAGTCTGACGTCACAATTGCCTTAGCGACTAATATTATTGATTTATTTTTTGAAGAGATAAAAGTTGAAGTTGCAAATGGTGGTAAAATTAATATACCAAAATTTGGAATATTTGAAACTATTATTCGTGAAGCAAGAACAGGTCGTAATCCCCAAACTGGTGAATCTATTGTAATTAGTGCTTCTAAAGCACCTAAATTTAAAGCGAGTTCTGAATTTAAAAAACATACTAATCAACAAACAGAAACTTTAGCTTCTTAAATTAAAAATTTTAAAAAATCAAGATAAAATGGATATATAATTTCTAATTTATATCCATTTTGTTCTACTTTTTTATATGTCAGTGCTTTTTTTTGAACTTTTAAAAATTTTAATTTTTCTCAAAAAACTAAAAAAAAGGCATTATGTTCTGAAAAATAAATAATAACAAAACTAATAGCATTAAGATAAAAAGCATTTTCTAAGTATTCAAGTTGATGTTTTTTAAAATTATTTCATGGTAATGTTAAAGACTTAGTACTTTTTGCTTCAAAACACAAATATTTACCATGATAAACTCCATGATAATCAACATTACTTTTTTCTTTAAAAATTTTATTGTTTTGATATAAAATTGATGGATTTTGTTTAAAAATTAGTGCTTGTTTTTCATTATTTATAATTTCAATAGTATAATTAATTATAGTTTCAAGAAACATTCCACGGTTAGCATAAAACATTATTTTAATTCCCCCTTACATATAGAATATTACTAACTTTGGAATAGTTTTCCTTTTAATTAAAGGAGGTATAAGTATGAATATTTGTAAAAAGGATATTATAGATAAAGAATTTACTGTTGATTATAAAGGCTATGATTCTAAAGAAGTAGATTTATTTCTTGATTTAGTAGCTACTAATTATGAAATACTAGAAGAATTTGTAAATAAACTAAAAAAGCAAAATGCAATTTTAGAAAATAATAATTACAAGTTACTTAAAGAAATTGATGTTTTAAAAACACAAATTTTAGTTTTAAAACAAGAAAAACAAAAATTAGAAGAAAAAGGTGTAGAAAATGTTGATATTATTACGAGGTTAAGCAAATTAGAAAGTATTGTACATGAAGAATAAATATGTTATAATTTTTTTCTAAAAGAATAAAAAATGAGCTAATCGCTGCATTAGTATGTAGAGGAAAGTCCACGCTCGCACTTTCTGTGATGAAAGTAATGTTTGTGTTAGAGAAAACAATAACTCTAAGCAGTAATTCTGACGGCTGACAAAAACCTAAGTTTTTTATTAAATAAGGTTCTAGTCTATAAAAGTGTCATAGAGACGAGTTTTAAGGAAACTTAAAAGCTGGAACGAGATAAACCCCACAAGCGAGAAACCCAAATTTAGGTAGGGGCATTGGTTTATTAGAAATGAATAATAAACCGAACTATTGTTTACAATAGTAGATAAATGGTTAGCACTTGCAAGAAGCAAGAACAGAACGTGGCTTATGATTTTTTTATTCTTTTTTTGTATTGTAAATTATTTGATTGAAGGTTTAAAAATGACTGAACTTTTAGTTTTATTAGAAAAATTTAATTTTAGAATTAGTTGTTGTGAAAGTATTACTGGTGGACTTTTTGCTCAAGAGATTACTAGTATTGCTGGTGCTTCTAAATATTTTAGTGGTGGTTTTATAACGTATACTAATGAATCAAAAATCAATATTGTTAAAATTAAAAAAACAACCATTGAAAAATATGGTGTAATAAGTAAACAATGTGCTATAGAAATGGCTTTAAATACACAAAAAATTTTAAAAACAAATATTGCTATTAGTTTTACTGGAAATGCAGGACCTAATGCTCTAGAAAATAAACCGGTTGGTTTAGTATATGTAGGTATTGTTATCAATGATAATGTTTGATGTGAAGTGTTAAATATTTTAGGTAATAGAAACGAAATTAGAACAACTATAGTAGCAAAAGCAGTAGTTATTTTTAAAAAAATTTTATTAAGTTTTTAAATTTTAAAAAGGAATTATCTTACAGAGTTATTAATATTTTGTAGGGTGATTTTATGGAAAAAAACATTAAAGAAAAAGAGCAATTATTAGAAAAGACCATTAAGCAAATTGAAAAAGAATTTGGCAAAGGTGCTATTATGTTACTAAGTGATAGTAGTATTGGCGATATTGAAGTTATTAGTTCAGCAAGTATATTATTAGATGATATTTTAGGTGTTAAAGGTTTTCCAAAGGTCGTATTATTGAAGTTTATGGACCAGAATCGGCAGGTAAAACTACATTAGCATTAATGGCTTTAGCAGAAGTTCAAAAACAAAATGGTAGAATAGCATTTATAGATGCTGAACATGCATTAGATCGTCAGTATAGTCAAAAACTAGGTGTTGATATTAGTCGTTTATTAATTACACAACCAGATTCAGGAGAACAAGCATTAGAAATACTAGATATTCTTGTTAAATCAGAAGCTTTAGATATGATTGTTGTTGATTCAGTAGCAGCATTAGTTCCACAAATTGAACTTGATGGTGATATGAATGATCAAACAATTGGTGCTCAAGCGCGATTAATGTCTAAAGCATTACGAAAAATTAGTGGAAGTATCGCAAAAACTAATTGTATTGTTTTATTTATTAATCAAATTCGAGAAAAAGTTGGTATTATATATGGTAATCCTGAAATAACACCCGGAGGAAAAGCATTACGTTTTTATAGTACAATTAGACTAGAAGTACGTAAAGGTGAACAATTAATCAAAAGTAATCAAATAATTGGTCATAAAATAAAAATAAAAGTTGTAAAAAATAAAGTAGCACCACCATTTAAAACAGCAAGTCTTGATTTTTGTTTTGAAGAAGGATTTTCAAAAATTAGTGAAATCATTACAATTGCTGTTGAGAAAGAAGTTATTAATAAATCTGGTGGCTGATACACTTATGAAGATGTAAAATTAGGACAAGGAAAATAAAAGCAAAAGAAAGTTTAGAAACAAATACTTTTCTTTTAGAACAAATGGGAGCGTGTCGAAGATGTCAATAACTAATCATTTTCAAAAATAAATACTTTCTTTTTTAAACCCTTGAATTAAAAATAAATGACAAAAGACGAGAATAAAAATCTTGTCTTTTTTTGTAATTGTAAAATTTTAAAATTTTTAATAATCGTCTTTAACGCTATTATCAACACGTGTTAGGGAACTAAAAAAGTGAACTACAACACAGTTGTTAAAAATAGTAGCTAGCATGTGGACTTGCATGGATAAATAAAAAGTGGATTGATACCTAATAAAATATACTAACCATTAATGGTAATTCTGAACATCTAGAATAAAGTAGACACAGAATTGTAACCTTTGTGTTAAAAATACTTTAAGGAAGGTGTTCATTTTTTTATGGCTAAATGACTATCAAAAGAAGAAAAGTTAAAAATAATAAAAATAAGTAAAATTAAAACAATTGATAAAACCGCATTAGAGTATGGTATTGGTCGATCATCAATAAAAGAATGAATTAAAGCATATAAATTATTAGGTGAAAAAGGTTTAAAATATGGCAATGGAATTCGTGCTAAAAAAACCAAAAGAACAGGTCAACCCAAATCTTTAAATTTTAATGAAATGACAAAACAAGAATTAATTGAATATATTGAGGCAATGAACGATATAAAAAAGTATTTAGAAAAATCGACAAAAAAGAAGAAATATTTTGTGATTTTCTCATTGAAGAAAAAATATCAGATTAGTTATTTATGTTGATTATTAAATGTTTCAAAATCAGGATATTATAAGTGAATTAAGAATGGAATGAATGAATTTAATAAATGAGATACATTTTTAGCTAATATAATTAAAAATATTTTTTATGAATTTCAAAATTTAGGGACTTTCCAGCAATCTGTGTAACTTAGTGATTTTACAACTAAAATTTATTTAAAAAACACAGTTTTTAGGAAAGTCCCAAAATTCAACCAAAACTAATATACCAGTTGAAGAAATTTTTTTATTACTTTCAAATTCTCCAGCAATAATTTTCATGTTTTTTTACTAAATGCACTATAAATTATTTTCAATAGTTTTTAGTAATTTTCTAAACTGGTTCTAATTTACTAAACATTATATAAATTTTAAAATTAGTTTAAATATGAAAAATTATATAAGTTAAGGTTAATGATATTATCGTTAACCTTAAATTTCATTAACAACTGTTAAAATCATAGGTAACTTACCAGTTTCTTTTTTAATATAATCTTGTAAGTCATTTTTCATTTTAGTCTTAACTTCACTAAGACTAAAAGCATTATTAGTTTTATATTTTTCAATAACATTAATAATAATGTTTTGCAATTTTTTCAACATTTCTTCATTATTAGTTAAATAAATAACACCACGCATTTGTGCATCAATTAAAGAAACAATTTCTTTAGTTTTACGATTTATTGTCACTCCTGTAATTAAAATACCATCACGTTGTAATTGTTTTCTTTCACTAATAACAATGGAACCAATATCACCAACACCAATACCATCTACATATACATCACCAGTTTTTATTAAGTTATCTGTTGTTTTATTAGTAGCATTTTTATCATTAAAACGAGAAGTACGTGCAACATACTGTTTAACAAAATTATCAATTAATTTACCATTTTCAAAAGTAATAACTTCACCATTATCATGAATTAAAGCATTGTTATGTAATACACCAGCATCAATGGCTGCTGCTTGTGCTGCTACAAAATCTTTATATAAACCTTTAACTGGTAAAAAATATTTTGGTTCAATAATATTAACCATTAACTTAATATCTTCATAAGAAGCATTTAAACTTCAAGCTTGTTTTTCTGATATATTAATAACTTTAACATCAGTACGTGCTAAGTCATCTAATAAGGCTGCATGAGCCAATTCATTTCCTGGAATTGGTGGAGTTGCTAAAATTATTGTATCTTGGGATTCAAGTTTTAAATAATCATCATTACCAATAGTAATTTTATTCATTCTAGTAAATAAACGCTCACCACTACCAGTAACAATAATTACTGTATCTTTAGTACCAATTGTTTGTGCTAAATTAATAATTTGTGATTTATCAATATTGAAAGCGTTTAAATCATTAACTTTTAATAAAATATCATATAAAGTTGCACCATAAACTGCAATTTTACGTTTAAAGTCAGTTTCTTTAATAGCATTAAGAATTTCACTAACACGATATAAATCTTGATCATAACATGCAAGAATAACTCTTCCTGGTGCTTCTTTTAATACTGGCTCAATAATAGTTTGAATTTTATGCTTAGGAGCTGTAAAAGCTTTTCTATTGGCACATGTTGCTTCACTAATTAATAATAAAACATCATTTTTAGAAACACTAGCTAAATGTTGAATATCAGTAGTAAAATCACTACGATGTTCACCATCAAAAATATAATCACCCGTATAAACAATTGTTTCATTTAATTTAATATTTTCACCATTATTTACAGTTAGAACAAAACCTAAACTACCTGGAATTGAAGTAGTTGTTTTAAATGTTTTAACAACAACATTACCAAATGATACTTTTTGTTCAGGTTCAATAGTTTTAATTATAATTTCATTTTGATTAATAAAACGAAAACGTTCTAATTTCTGCTTAATCATAAAATCAGTTAGTTTACTAGTAAAGATTGGAACTTTATACTCGGGTTTTATTTTATTAAAATCTTTTAAAATATAAGGTAGTGCTCCAAAAGCATCATCAGATGGTTTTGAAATAAATATACCTTGAATACGATGTTTATTTTCTTTTAAATATGTATAATCCGGAATAATAATATCAATTCCTAAAATTTCTCTTTCTGGGAGTCTAATGCCGGCATCAAATACAAATATCTTATCATTTACTTCAACAACATATAAGTTTTTACCACGTTCATCTAATCCACCCAGAGCAAATACTTTTATCTTTGCCATGTTTTCACCAGTTTTCTACTTTCTTTATTTTTATTTTATAAAATTTAATATCTTTGAAGAACATAAAAATTAAAACTTTAACTTAAATTCCCAAGATGCTGCTATATTATGTTATTAGAATTTTAACACTAATTTAATAATAAAACTGTAATTAATTTTCATTAAAAATAGTTTCAAATTATTTATCAATAATTTCTAAGCTAAGTTTACTATTATCTTCAACTTTAATTACTCGAACTTTAATTATATCATTGATTTTAACGACATTATTTAAATTATCAATACGTTTATTAAATTTTTTTGAAAATTCTGAAATATGAATTAAACCATCAATCTTATCTTGTAAATTAACAAAAACACCAAAATTAACAATTTTTACAACTTTACTATCAAATTCAGAACCGATTTTAATTTGAACAGGATTAACAATACTTTCAATAATTTGTCAAGCTTTATCAATGGCTGATTGTTCATTATGATAAATCATCAATCGTCCATCATCTTCAATATCAATTTTAACATTATCACAGTCGGTAATAATTTTATTAATAACTTTCCCACCAACACCAATAATATCACGAATTTTATCAATTGGAATTAACTTTTGAATAATTTTTGGAGCATTAGGTGCCAATGTAGTTCTAGGTTTTTTAATTACTTCATTCATGTTTGCTAATACTTGTAATCTCGCAATTCTGCCTTTTTCTAAAGCTTGTGTAATAATATTAAAATCAATACCAGTAATTTTAATATCCATTTGTAAAGCACAAATACCATTAACTGTTCCCGCCACTTTAAAATCCATATCACCTAAGTGATCTTCTAATCCTTGAATGTCAGTTAAAATTGTAAAATCTTTTTCTTCTTTAATTAAACCCATGGCAATACCAGCAATTGCAGCTCTAATCGGTACACCACCAGCCATTAATGCCATTGATGAAGCACAAATTGCTGCTTGTGAAGTTGAACCATTTGATGCTAATACTTCTGATACTAATCTAATTGTATAAGGAAAATCTTTTTCAAGAGGAATAATTTGTAATAATGCTTTTTCACCAAGGGCGCCATGACCAATCTCACGTCGTGAAGGAACACCCATTCTTCCGGTTTCACCAACAGAAAATGGAAAAAAATTATAATGATGAATAAAACGTTTATACTCTTCTTTACCTAATCCATCAATAATTTGATGTTCCGCAAGTGCACCCAAAGTTAAAACTGATAAAACTTGTGTTTCACCACGAGTAAACATTGCACTACCATGAACAATAGGTAAAACATCAATCATACTTGTTAATTTTCTAATATCATCTGCTTTTCGTCCATCAACTCGTACATTATTTTTTAAAATCATAGTACGCATTGCTTTTTGTAATAATTGATCAATACTTTTGCGTAAATTATGAATAGTTGTTTCTTCACCAACATTTAAAACTTCTTGATTAAATTTATTTTTAAAACTTTGAAATGTTTCTTCAACTAAATTTTTAATCAAGTTGCTTCGACTTTTTTTATCAACAGTAGTACTAATTTTACTAATTTGTGATTGACAATTTGTTTCTACAAATTGTTCAATATTAACAGGAATTAATGCTAACTGTGGTTTAAATTTATTTGGTTTTAATTTTTCAATGATACTTTCTTGAAAAATTATTAATTTAATAATATGTTCATGTGCAAATTTTAATGCTTTAATCATATCTTTTTCTAAAATATCATGACATCAAGCTTCAACCATATTGATGGCATCTTTTGTTCCACCAACAATCAATTCCATTTTTGAATTTAATAATTGCTCTTGTGTTGGATTAAGGACAAGTTCATAATTTATTTTACCAACAACAACAGTAGCACTAGGACCCTGAAATGGCAAACTACTTAATCCTAAAGCAAGTGAAGTACCAAAAGCTGCATTTACTCTAACATCACAAGCATCATCTAACGCAAAAACATTATTTACAACTTGCACTTCATTAACAAAACCTTTTGGAAATAATGGACGGATTGAACGATCAATTAATCTAGCACATAGTGTTGCATATTCACTAGGTCGACCTTCACGCTTTAAAAAACCACCTGGAATCTTACCAACTGAATATAACTTTTCTTGAAAAACTATTTGTAATGGAAAAAAATCTTGATTATTAATAACTTCATTATATGATACAGTTGTTAATACAACTGTATTTCCATAAGTAATTTTTACTGATTTTTCTGCTAAATTAGCCATTGTACCTAATTCAACAATTAATTCATATTTTCCTTCTTTAAAAAGGAATTTTTCTTTTAACATTATTTACTCCTTAGCTTCCATTTTTTGTCGCAACTATGAGCATTATAGCATAATAAAATGTTAAAATAAGTTATAGAACAATTTTTTTTAGGAGGTCATAACTTATGTTTAAACATAAAATACAAAATGAAATTTCAATTTCAAATAAAGACTTTGATAAAATTAAAAATAAAGCTTTAATTATTGATGTTCGTAATGTTGCTGAATATCAAATTTTAAAAAAAATAACAAATGATAATGGTGAACTTAATATTGTTAATATTCCTTACTATGATTTGATTAAAAATCCTAGTAAATATATTGAAAACAAAAATCAAGTGATTATAAGTATTTGTAATGCAGGAAATCGTTCAACTGCTGCTGCACTAACACTCAGAGAATTGGGCTATACTAACACTTATGTTTTAATTAATGGTATTTATGGATATTAAAAAAAATAACTTATTTCTCATTATTTAATTTAATAAGATCATTAATAGCAATACTTAAATTATTACAATAAGTTCCTAAGACTAAACTAACACTATCGTCTTGGTCTAAAATACCACGATTTTTAATTTTTTTAAGATTATTAAAATTAATTTTTGAATGATCAATAATCTCTACCTTAATTTTATTTGCTGTTGCTGTTGTCTCTTTAATATTATCAATTCCCCCTAAATCAACAATAAAATTTTGTAATTTAAATGGGAATTTTTGTGGTTTATTAATAGGTTTTGAACTACTTTCTTGTTGATTGCGTAATTTTTTAGCTGTACTAACATTTCATATTCAAATCCCAATACTAGCCACAGCAAATAACAATGCAATAACTAATAATACTATTTGTCAAATTGGCATGATTACCTTCCTTAATTAATATATTTTTAAATATTTTCTTAATCTTCTTGAATAAAAGCTTTTTTTACTTTAGCAAGTAAAGAATAATGATTAAGTCGATATTCTAAAACTTGTAACGTTAATTCTGATAATTTAATTGTTACCTTATCATTTAGTTTATCATTAAAATCAAAAGTATCAACAATTAATTTTCCAAAATCGCTCAATTTACTATCTTTTTGAATATTTTTCAAAGTAATTTCATGATTTTCATCCAAAATTAGTGGTGAATTTAAACTGCGATAACTATTATTAGCTACTGGAGCAATTTCATGAAATTGCATTAAGTTATGATTTGAAATTAAAACAGCACCACCAAGTGATTTCATTAAACCCGTCGAACCAGTTCTTGTTGCAATAACTAAACCAGAACCACGAAAGTTTTCAAATAATTGATTATTAATTAACACTTGACATGAAAAAGTTGTTGTTAAATTAACAAATTTAACTTCATTAATAGCATATAAAATCTTATGATTAATATTTACTTCTAATAATGAAAATTTATTTACTATTAAATTATTATCATTTTTATCAATTCACATTAATACTTTGTCAACTTCTGTGTTTAAAAAATTTTCATAAAAACCAAGATTACCACATTTAAAACTAACAAACTTAACAGTATTGAGCATATTATTATAATCATGAACAGCTTTTAAAAATGTTCCATCACCGCCAATAATAAAAACAATATCTGGAAAAGAAGTATCTTCAAGTGCTTTAAGGGCCAATAACTTGGCCCTTAATTCCTTAGCTAATGATTGAGAATTCTCATATTTATTAGCAATAATTGTAAATTTATAATTTTTCATCATGTATTCCAATCATATTTCAATTAAAATATTTCACAAGAATCTTCAAATTCGTTTTCAATAGAACCACGTAAAAATAATTCAATCTCGTCTTCATTATAACCAATTTGAATACGTTGTTTATTTTCTTGAACAATAATTGGACGTTTTAAAACAGTTGGTGAAGTTTTAATTAAATCAAAAACTTGTAACATTGTTAACTTTTCAATATTAATAGCATGTGTTTTAATAAACTTTGCTCTTGTTGAAATAATATCACCAACACCATTTGGTACAAATCTTAATAATAATTTAATTTCAGTATCGGTCAATGGATTATGGATAATATTACGTTTAATATATGGAATTTTATGTTTATCAAAAAATTGAATAACTTTTTTTGAAGACAAACAACTTGGCGAAACATATATTTTAATCATGACAATACCCCTCTTTGCTTTTAGACTACATTTGATTTAAATACTCTTTTTTAAAATTAATATTTTTTTATCTTTAAAAGATAAAAGTTAATAAACTCTACATTACTATAATAATATATATTTCCACACTATCTTTGACCAAACTTAGAAAATAAGTACATGAAAGACTTTTTCCGCTATATCCTTCACCCACAAATTATATCATATTATTTTTTGAAAAATAGATACTTTTATTCCTTAAATTTTATAAAAAAATTTAACATATATTTTACTATCAAATTTTATTAATAATTTGAATTATAATATAATGAAATTATAAAATTAAATTTTCTTTATTTTAAAGTAAATAATTAAAAATAAATAATTTTTATGCGTAAAAAAACAAGGACTTAACTAAACATGCCTATTCAAAATAATAACAGTAAATATTTTAAAGAATTCATAATTGGAACTATAATTAGTTCCACCGGAATATTATTAACTGGTCTTAGTTTATGAACATCTAGAATAAAGTAGACACAGAATTGTAACCTTTGTGTTAAAAATACTTTAAGGAAGGTGTTCATTTTTTTATGGCTAAATGACTATCAAAAGAAGAAAAGTTAAAAATAATAAAAATAAGTAAAATTAAAACAATTGATAAAACCGCATTAGAGTATGGTATTGGTCGATCATCAATAAAAGAATGAATTAAAGCATATAAATTATTAGGTGAAAAAGGTTTAAAATATGGCAATGGAATTCGTGCTAAAAAAACCAAAAGAACAGGTCGACCCAAATCTTTAAATTTTAATGAAATGACAAAACAAGAATTAATTGAATATATTGAGGCAATGAACGATATAAAAAAGTATTTAGAAAAATCGACAAAAAAGAAGAAATATTTTGTGATTTTCTCATTGAAGAAAAAATATCAGATTAGTTATTTATGTTGATTATTAAATGTTTCAAAATCAGGATATTATAAGTGAATTAAGAATGGAATGAATGAATTTAATAAATGAGATACATTTTTAGCTAATATAATTAAAAATATTTTTTATGAATTTCAAGAAATTTATGGTTATAAAATGATAACTTTATGAATTAACAAAATTTATAATTTAAAATTAAAATTTCATATTGTATATAGATATATGAAAAATATGAGTTTAAAAGCTAAGGTTCGCATAAAAAAAATTGATTATAGAACTAAATCAGGAAGTTTAAGATATGATAATTTATTAAAACGTGATTTTTCAACTACTAATTTAAATGAAAAATTAGGTACTGATATAACTTATTTATTAACTAATGGTAAAACATATTATTTATCAATTGTTAAAGATTTTCATAATAATGAAATATTAGATTATAAAATAAGTGCAAGTTTAGACATGACATTTGTTGTCCAAAACATTATCCAAGCTTGAGTTAATGCTCAAAAACCTACTTCATGAATTTTACAATCAGATCAAGGATTTCACTATACAAATCCTTCTTATAAAATTTTATGTGATGAATTAAAAATAAAAATTTCAATGTCTAGAAGAGGTAATTCCTGTGATAATGGTGCTACTGAAACTTGATTTGGAACAATGAAAACAGAATTTCTATATCAAATTCGAAGAAAAAATAGAACTATTGAATGAATACAAGACAACTTACCTAAATATATTTACTTTTATAATAATTATCGACCTCAAATAAAATTAAAAGGAATGAGTCCAATCGAATATCGATTAGCTCATTCCAAACCAACAAATAATTAGTTCATACCTAAAAATTTAACACTTACAAACGCTATTTTATAAAATTTAATAAAAGGTTACTTTTATTGTCCACTTTTCTTGACAAGTTCATACTTTATAAATATTTATCTTTTAAAGACAAATAAAATTTAATTTAAATACCTTAATAAATTAAACTGATCTTATAATTTTAATTGATTCTGTTGTTATATCAATACCAGAATCGTTAGATGTCATTATTTAGTGAAAATTTCCCACTGATTATCGAATAATAATTTCCTAAAAATAAAGTTATTTTATACTACCAAATATTTAATTTAAAAAATCTCTAATTAGAGATTTTTATTTTTTGAATATATAAACATATAAATTTTTAAATCGTTTGTCTATGAGCAAATTTGGTGTTTTAAAATTAATTTTTAAATACCTGAATTGTAAATATAAATGGGACAAATGGGACAGTTTTTAAAATAATTGTATTAAGTCTATTGGGCTTTTATAAGATAGTGATTTTCTGGGTGTAAAATTAATTTGAAATGCTATAGCATTTAAGTCTTTTTGTTTATATAAAGATAGATCTGTAGATTTTGGTAAATATCTTCTTAAAATACCATTATTATTTTCATTTAAACCTCTTTGACAAGGTTTGCCAGGATCTGCAAAATAAATCTTAACATTGCAAATTTTTTCGATTAATTTTCATTTACTAAATTCTTTACCACGATCAAAAGTAATAGTTTTAACTGTTCCTTTTTGTAACTTTGAAATAAATTTTATTATACTTTTTGTAATATTTTTTGCTTTATGATTTTTAGAAACTAAAGGAATTGTGGTTTTTGATCATATATCAGCTAAAGTAATAATAGAACTTTTATGATCTTTACCAATGATAGTATTACCCTCTAAATGACTAAATTCTTGTATATTTTTAATATTAGGAATGATTAAATTTCTTTCATGAATAGATTTACAATTATTAACTCGTCCTCTAGTTTCTTTTCGTTTATGAGGTTTATTTTTTCCTTTTCTCAATAAGTTATTTTCATCAAAACCCATTCGATTTGTTTTAAACATGTTATATAAAGTTTTTATTGAAATACTTTTTATTTTATTTTCCTTTAAAAAATTAGCAATTATATCAAGCGCATAATTTTTATTAATTAACAAATAATTAATAGTATTAATTTCTGTTAAAGTTAAAATTATTAATTTTCTACCTGCATTTTGCTTCTTTTTTTAAATTTGATTCAATATTTCTAATGGTAATAAGTTTTGATTTAATAATCTGCAAACTCTATGTACAGTTGATTTACTATAATCAACAGCTTTTGCTATTTTACGAATTGAAAATTCATAACTTTTATATTCTTTTATTGCTATTATTGATTCAATAGTCAGATACTTATACATTGTGCTAATTCCTTTCTTTTCTTAATTATAGAATTAACACAATTTAATTTTTATATAAATGTCCTTTTTAATTTTACAATTCAGGTTTTACCATTTTTGGTATTTTATATTCGCTTACTGAAATTTTTTCTTGAAATGAATTTATATTTTTTATAATCATATCTGTTGTATTTGAAACATTTTGTATTCGATTTTTTTGAATTTCAGTAAAGTAAAATATACAACTATTTAATGATTTTGTTACTAAATTAAATTCTTGTTTTTTAATTGATAATGTTTTTACATTATTTTTAATAATATTTTCATTTTTTAATTTATAATTTTTTAAATTTAATAAAAGAATTTCATAATTTTTATTTATATGTTTGATTTTTTCAACATTTTTTATTATTTTTTGATTTTTATTATAAAAACCAAGAGAAAAAACTATAATTAAACTATTTTTTCATTTACTAATTTTTTTTGAATTTAAGATTTGAATATTTTGATTATTTTTTGATATTTTTTCATTTATCTCTTTTACATCTCTAAATTTCATATACCAGTTGTTAAAAATTAAATTTTTATTTTTGCATTCAATTTGCTCAATGGGGTTTTTATATATGTTTTCTATTTTAGTATATATAAGATCAAGTAATCTAAGATTTTCTTTTATTTCAAAATTTTCATCTTCTAAACCATATAAAATTTTAGAAATGTTTTCTTTTATTTCATTTTGTTTTTTGAATTTTTTTTCTAACGTTTTTAATTCTTCATAAATTTTTTTCTTTAATTCATTTATATTAATAATTTTATTAATATAATCATTAAAAATAATTTTTTGATTTTCAATTGCCATAATTTCAACTTCTTTCAAAATAAAAACTCATTTGCTTTTTAACAAGAAAGCAATGAGTTAAAAACTTATATTAAATTTTTATAAATTAATTATACAAAATATTTCCTGAATTGTAAATATAAATGGGACAAATGGGACAGTTTTTAAAATAATTGTATTAAGTCTATTGGGCTTTTATAAGATAGTGATTTTCTGGGTGTAGAATTAATTTGAAATGCTATAGCATTTAAGTCTTTTTGTTTATATAAAGATAGATCTGTAGATTTTGGTAAATATCTTCTTAAAATACCATTATTATTTTCATTTAAACCTCTTTGACAAGGTTTGCCAGGATCTGCAAAATAAATCTTAACATTGCAAATTTTTTCGATTAATTTTCATTTACTAAATTCTTTACCACGATCAAAAGTAATAGTTTTAACTGTTCCTTTTTGTAACTTTGAAATAAATTTTATTATACTTTTTGTAATATTTTCTGCTTTATGATTTTTAGAAACTAAAGGAATTGTGGTTTTTGATCATATATCAGCTAAAGTAATAATAGAACTTTTATGATCTTTACCAATGATAGTATCACCCTCTAAATGACCAAATTCTTGTATATTTTTAATATTAGGAATGATTAAATTTCTTTCATGAATAGATTTACAATTATTAATTCGTCCTCTAGTTTCTTTTCGTTTATGATATTTTGGGACTTTCCTAAAAACTGTGTTTTTTAAATAAATTTTAGTTGTAAAATCACTAAGTTACACAGATTGCTGGAAAGTCCCAAAAATTCTTGAAAGATAAATATTTATTTCTTCTGATGTAGTAGCTTTAATCATAGCGGATTTATTATTATCAATGGGAAAGGCAAACTGATTATTAAAAGTATCTATATATGCTTTAATCAATTGATTAGCTTCTTTTAAATTTTGAATTTTATTAAGTCGTAATTCACTAATTAATCTACTTTGAAGTGTTCCAAATAAGCGTTCAATTCTACCCTTAGCTTGTGGAATTGAGGTTCTAATTATTTCAACACCTAAATCATTACAGCATTTTTGAAATTGAGTATAAGTGTCATTTTCTGGATTTATTTTACCTGAATCTATTTTTTTCTTATATCCAAAAACTGTTCTATTATCAGTATAAAATGTCTTTGGTATGCCATATTTAGTTAAAATTTGATAAAAAACATTATAATAACCATCTAATGTCTCTTGATGATCAAATCATAGTCCAACAATATTTCCTGTAGCATCATCAATTGCAGCATGTAAAAATGCTTTTGGTTTATCGTTACCAAATCAATGATGATTACTTGCATCCATTTGAATTAATTCAGCAAAATTTGTTCTACGATTTCTTGTGGGATGCAAGTTTTTTTTCTTATTCTTATGTCTTTTTGGTGAAGTGATTTTTTCTTGAATTAATGCATTATAAACTGTACTATAAGCAATTTTAGTGTTTTCTTCATTAATTAATTTTTCATGAAAATGTTGAAAATTAAAATTATAATATTTTGTTTTATATAAGTTAATAATTTTATTTTTAATTTCAATTTTTGTTGCTTTATTAGAAATTTTATTGCGAGATTTATGAATAAAACAAACTTTACCTTCTCTATTAAAAATTTGAATTAATTGGTTAATTCTTCTAATAGTTAGGCTAAGTTTATTTTTGGCTTGATGTTTAGATAATTTATTAATAACAATGTCATTGATAATTTTATATTTATATTGTTCTTTCATAGTCATGCTTCTTTCCATCTTTATCACCAAGTATATTTAACTTCACTTTTTGGGAAATTTTTACTCGATAACTAACAGGAAATTATCACTAAATAATGACATCTTGAATTTGTTGTTGTTTTTTCTTTTTCTGTTATAATATTTTCTGATTTTTTACTATATAGCACTTCTAAATATCTCCTTTTTCAAATTAAAAACCTATTTACTTTAAAATAAAAGTAAATAGGTAAAAACTTATATTAATTTTAGGAAAATTATATCATAATATCTATATTAAATATAGATATTTTTCATTTATTTTTGTATTAGATAACTATTGTTTAATTAGAAATAGTTACCTCCTTAGAACTTTTATAATTTAATTGTTTATAAAAAAATACATGTATATTAAATTAAATATTAATACTTATATAAGTGTTAATTATAATTTTAATCAAAAGTATTATTTTTTATGTTATTATATATTCATAATTTAATAACTGTTCAGTCCTAATATAGATATATCTTTATGTTAGGATTTTTATTAAATTAAAGTTTTAAAGAAAAGGAAAAAAGATTAAAAGAAATTCCTAAAGATAAAACTAAAACAAATTAATTAAAGTAGCAGTAAGCAATAGAACAGTTCTTGCTTATGCTTGAGACCCCAGATTAGTCAATAAGAAACATTGTGAGGTTGAGTTACAAATTATGAAACAAATGATTATTTTTGTTTCTATTGTTACACCTGACTATGTAGAGATGAAAAGCTTAGTTAAAAAAATGACAAAAACAAGTGAGTGATTTAATAAATAAAACTGAAGTTCCAATCAGTGAATATAAAAAATTTTGTTTTAAAAACAATTTCAGGACAATTATAAATAAAGATTACAAATGTAATCTTTATTTATCTCTTTATATTAATTTTAAGTTATTAATTTTTTTTATTGATTTTACTTGGAATTTCTTGTAAATGAGTTACAATTGTATTAAAGTTTTAAAGGAACTTTGGAACAAAATATTTTGGTTTTTTTATAGACCTCGTTTAAATTTTTGTATTTAAATTAGGTTTTTTGTTTTATTATATCGTTTAAAGGAGTGAGAAATATGAAATCACAATTTTATAGAGATGGAATAATTTATTATGCAATGAATTTAGAAAAGTGAGCAAATGTTGAAAATAAAACTTACTTTATAAAATATCATGATGTGATTTTAAAATTAACTGATATCATTAATTGTTATGATTTAAAAAATATTTCTGAAGTAAAAGTTTATAAGTTCTTAGCAGATGCTTTTAATAGTCGAATTTTAAAAGAAGTAGGGGATAACTAATGAAAATTAATTTAGAAGAATGCACAAATAATAAAATAAAATATTTAGAATCATTACCAGAAAGAACTAATGGAATGTCTTTAGTTATGTATCCAGTAAATTCATGAGCAGAAATAGTTAATAAATGTGCTTGCAGTAATTCTAGTGATGAAGAAACAGCAGTAGTACTACAAACTAAAAAAGGTCCTAAAATATAAACCATTATAAAATAAAAAAAGGCGTATTAATTACGGCTTTTATTTTTTTATAATGGAGCGGGTGATGGGAATCGAACCCACGTCTTCAGCTTGGAAGGCTGTAATAATACCATTATACGACACCCGCAGTTATGTTAACCACCATGTATTTATATCATATTACTAAAATTAAAGTCAACTACTTTTGATAAACATATTAAAAAAAATTATTTTTTAATCTTTTTTTTCAATATGTTTATTTTTTTCTTTTTAAATAAAAGAAGTTTTTCTTTAAAGATAAAAGAAACAATGACAAAAATAATTGAAGCTATAGCAAAAAAATGAGCAATTAATCATATAATTCAGAATTTATTAATATTTAAACTAAAAAGAAAAGTTGTGAACAATATTGTGAAAATTAGTGACAATGTTAAAAATACTAATAAAATTTGTTTTTTATTAGTAACTCATATTGGCATAATAAAAATAAATAGAATTATACTAGTAATTGGTCAAATCATAATTTGAATTGAAGTATTCATAATTTTGGCAACAAATGAGTTTTGAGATTTAGGAAAAAAATTATTAGTCATAAACATTAGTCAAACTAAAAATAAAAATAAAGAAGCAATTGTTAAAGTTATTTTGCTAATTAATAAAATTTGTTTTAATTTATTTTTTTCCATTTCACTCACCATTTAATAATAAGTTTTGTAATATGGCATTTTAATGCCATATTACAAAAAAACCTAATTATAATACTTTATCATAAGTATACTAAAATATTTTAAAAAATATTATTCTTTGTTTTTTTCTTTTCTTTTTTGTTTTTTATGACTCTTAAAATCCATTATGACAAAGAAAATAAAAAGACTAATAATACTTACTAAAGAAATTACCATTAAAATAATTGCTCCAACATCCATGTTTTTTAACCTCTTTCAGTTTTTGTTTTTATTTTAAATAATTTATTAAAACCATTATGAATATTTTTATGATAAGTTAAGATAAAAGTTAAAAGTAAAACTAACCCAACACCAAGTGTTAGACCAACTGTACCATAGACAAAATTAGCATTGATAATATTAATAATAAAATCATAGATACCAGTAGCAATATTAATTAAAATTAAAATTGGTGCGATAATTAAAATTACTATTTTATATCCTTTTGTTCATTTCATTCATGAATTTTCATTATTATATAATTTTAATGTATCATATAGTTTTCAGCCATATGGACTAATACCAATTAATAAAATAAACCCAATTATTAGTAGTCAAATTTGTGCTACTCAGATTGCTAGCCCATTAAACAGCGCTGGTGAATTACTAAAGGTAAATAATACTGATACTGCCATTGCTCCTAATAATGATATTGCTAATGCTTGTTTGCGTTTTAAATGAATTTCATATTCTAGACCATTTACCATTGATTCAACTTGACCAATTAGTGAGGACATACCCGCAAAGAAAAGTGTAACAAAAAATAATATTGCTAAAATATTTCCTAAAATAGGAACTTGATTATTAATAATAGCAAATAATTGTGGTATTACTTGGAAAATCAAAGCAGGTCCTGCTTGAAATACATCTTTAATATCAGTTTTACCTTGATTTTGAGCAATTGCACCTATTGAATTAAAAACAATAATTGTTGTTAATATACCAATAACGCTAGTACCAAAGGCTACTACAAAAGCTTGATTAGTACTATCTTGTTTTTCAGGAGCATGAGCTGCATAAATATAAATGGTTCCTGTACATGTTGATAACATAAAGAATGATTGACCAAAAGCATCTTTTCATAATCCAGGATTTAATAATTCTTTAGCATCTAAATCAAACATTACATTTAATCCAAGTTTAGCACCTGATAATGTACTAGTATAAATTGCTAAAATAATAATCATTAAAAATAAAAATGGAATCATAATTTTATTGGCTTTTTCAATTCCTTTTTCAACACCACCTAGTAGAATGATACCCAAAATAATTCATACACCAATTGTTGCAAGTAAAATCATTCAATTTAAGTTACCTAGGCTATTTAAATTGCTAATATCTTGATCATTTGTTTGTTGTAAAATATTATGATAAAAATAAGAACCTTTATTTAAATTAGAAGTAAAACTAATAATAATATTAATTAAAGTTCATCCTACTAAAACACTATAATAAGTACTTAGTAAAATAACGGTTGTTGAATGCAATCAAGAGAAAAAAGCACCCTTTTTACCTCCAACCTCACTAAAAAATTCAATATGATTTTTTCGATATTTATTACCAATTGTCATTTCAATAAATAAAACTGGTATTGCACAAATTACCATACATATTAAAAAAGGGATTAGAAAAGCACCATGATGGTTATACATTTGAGTTGGAAATCCTCAAATACCACCTAATCCTACTGCCGAACCCATTACTGAAAGTAAGAATCCTAATTTTGAGATATTTAAGCGTTGTTTTTTCATATTAATAAATGACCTCCTTTATAACAATTAATTATACAAAAAAAATATTTTATTAAAACCAATTTCAGTAAATAAAATTTTGCGATGTTATTTATTAATAATGTGTATTGGAAAATATATAGAAAATCAAAATTTTATTTTATTTAATAAAATGATATTATTACAAATAAATAATAAGAAAAAACAAGATTTTTAAGTAAATTTTAAAAAAGTAATATTAAAAAATAAAACTCCTCCTTATATAAGGAAATAATAAAAATTTATTTTTAATATTATTAATTTAATTATTTAAGTTATTAAAATTATTTTTCATAATTTCAATATTAATGATTATATTACTTTCATTTATTTAATATAGGGTTATAATACAAGAAGTAATAAATAAAGAGTAGAGTTTAGCTCATATTTAAGGATTGTAATTCTTAATATGGGTGTTTTTATATTAATTTTATTACTTTAAATTATTTTTTAGAAAGGATGAAAAATATGGATTCATCACCAGCAAGAAGTTATTCTTCTACAGAACAATTATCACCAAATGATTTAATATCAACTAATAATAAAAATAGGGTAGTACCTACTATAAGAGATGTGTTACTTACTCTTGGTAATTGAATGGTAACTGGGGGTAACTATTTATTATATCAAGATGGAGTATTATCACTAGCACCAGCATTATGTTTTATGGGGAAAGGAGCAATTAATTCAAAAATTTCGTTAACTAATTTAATATTAAGATATTGAAATATTAATAATGTAAGGATTAATAATTTATTAACAGTAGAAAGTTTTGCAACAGCACCATTATTACCACTAGCAGTAGCTTTACTTAACTGACCAACACCCAATCCAGATACATTACCTGTTACATATGCTTTTATTACAGCAGCAGCAGCTTCAAGTTTAAATCATATAGTGACAATTAGTAAAAAAATATCAGAATGTTGTGTACCTAATAATGAAGAAAATGCAATAAATCAACAACGTAATATATGACAAAAAATAGGTAATACAGCTGCAAGTTTATTAGCACCAATAACTATTGCTAGTGCAATTACTGGTGTTAGTCTTTTTGCATATCATGAATTAAGTAATCCAAATAATAATGATGATGACCAACCATTTTATAAGAAAAGATCAACGGCTTTTTGAGACACAATAGCTGGTCTTGCAATAGTTGGTACTGGTTTATTAGTAAATACTGGAATGGAATTATATGAAAATTGATGTGCGGATGTTAATAATTTTGATGAGGAAGATAATTATGAAAATATTTCTAGCAGTACATCTTCACCATCATCATCAAGTTCTGAAGATAGTGATGATAATAATCCATTATTAAATAAACCTTTTAATCCAGAAAAAATTAATAATGGAGAGGAAACACAATCAGTCATGTCAACTTCTCATGTTGTTGAAATAGCTGATCCTAAACCACTTAATATAGCAGCATTAAATTCTGAAGAACGTTTACCTGTTAAACAACAATCTTCAGAACGTCAATTATCAGTTTTATAATATTTAATATTATAAAAATAAAAAGGTATTCTGGGACTTTCCAGCAATCTGTGTAACTTAGTGATTTTACAACTAAAATTTATTTAAAAAACACAGTTTTTAGGAAAGTCCCGGTATTAGAATACCTTTTTATACTAATAATTTAATATTAGTGGTGCCCAGAGCGGGACTCGAACCCGCATGATTTCTCGGTAGATTTTGAGTCTACTGCGTCTGCCATTTCGCCATCTGGGCAAAATATAGTTTACTTGCTTATAAAAAATGAGGAATACTTCCTCGTCATTAATAAATATATAAAATGGTGCCCAGAGCGAGACTCGAACTCGCACAACCTGTAAAAGTCATCGGATCTTAAGCCCGACGTGTCTGCCATTTCACCACCTGGGCATCAAATGGTGTCCCCGGCAAGGATCGAACTTGCGACACCTCGGTTAAAAGCCGAGTGCTCTACCGCTGAGCTACGAGGACAAATTAATAAAATATATGGCTGAGGTGGTTGGATTTGAACCAACGCATGACGGCGTCAAAGGCCGTTGCCTTACCGCTTGGCTACACCCCAATAAGTAATATGGTGGAGGGGGAGGGAGTCGAACCCCCGAACTCGAAGAGATCTGGTTTACAGCCAGGTGCAGTTGGCCACTTTGCTACCCCTCCATAAATAATAATGGTGCTGATGACAGGAATCGAACCTGCAACCTACGGTTTACAAAACCGTTGCTCTGCCGGATTGAGCCACATCAGCAGGTAAATGGTGGAGTATGACGGACTTGAACCGCCGACCTATTGCTTGTAAGGCAATTGCTCTCCCAGCTGAGCTAATACTCCTTATTTATTGTTTTATTAGAATTATTTATTCTTAAAAAACCTTAATCATTATAATAGATATTTTTCACATTTACAATTATTTTTTAAAGATAATGTAAAATTATTTTATTTTTAATTATTTTTTAAAAGAAAAGTTAAAAGAAAAAACCAAAAAAAATAATTTTATGTTAAATATTACTATTTTATACCTATTTTCAGTTTTATATATTTTAAATATAATATTTTTTTTAAAGTTTGCTAAAATTTTTTGGTAGATTGTCAAAAATCCGGAATAAATTAAATTATTATAGTCTTATTATATTTTAGACAAGAAATAATTTGGATTTTTATGAAATTGTATTTAAATAATATAATTTTTTTAAATTTATTGCAACTAAAATACTTATAATTAAATTTAGTAAGTGCTAAACTTGTAAAGTAAAATTAAGGAGAATTTAAATATGAAAATTAAAACACTTAAAAAATTACAGTTAATAACTGTATTGTTATTTATTTTAACTATTTTAATTATGATTACCGGACTATTATTATTTGGTTTATTTCATGGAAAAGAAGTAGTAACTGTTAAAAATAATTATTTATTTAAAAATTCAGAAACTTTAACATTTGAATATAATGGTTTTACTTTATGAAGTAAATATAGTTGATATTACATATTAACCAATAATAATATTTCTTTTAAAAATTTCGGAAGTTGTTATATTATTTATAATTCTTATAGTTATC
This sequence comes from Spiroplasma endosymbiont of Aleiodes alternator, assembly GCF_964031135.1. Taxonomy (NCBI): domain Bacteria; kingdom Bacillati; phylum Mycoplasmatota; class Mollicutes; order Entomoplasmatales; family Spiroplasmataceae; genus Spiroplasma; species Spiroplasma endosymbiont of Aleiodes alternator. The sequence continues at coordinate 888,119 of NZ_OZ035008.1, read as the reverse complement.
CTTTATTATGGTTAAAAATTGCAGTTATTTTTTCTACAATTGTAGTTCCAATTTTTGTGTCTATAATTTTGTCATTAACATTCTTAATTATTGGTTTAAAAAGAAAAATAAAAAATAATAATTTTTGAGATGCTATTGCAAATTGTGAAATAATAAGTAATTATTACATTCATTAAATTATGTTTCTAAATTTATTTTATTACATTTAAAAATAACCATTTTAATGTAAATACTAATATTATATGTTCTATTACCAAGCATTTCTTTTAAAACATGTCAAATATTAGTTTCTGTAAAACAACCAATATTTCACTTTGCACCTTGATTTTCAATACCTTGTTTATTATTTTTAAAATATTGTTTTTTTAACTTTTTATGATTATCTAATTGATTATATAAATAGTCAATTAATTGTTGATATTGACCATTATTAATTAAATTTTTACAATGATTATATTCTTGTAAATATTTTTCTTTATTTCCGGCCATTATTCCAAGATATAATGTTCTAATTAAATGAAATTTATCTAAAACAAATTGGGCACCTAAATAATCAGCAATTTCTTTAATTCATCCTGCACTATCACCACAAATAATAATTTTTGCTTGTTCAATATTTTCATAAAATTTTTGACAATGTTCTTTAACAAATTCAGCAGTTTTTTTAACACCAATTGCTGTTCTTGTTGGTTTTATAATTGCTTTTACTCTTTTGTTTTGTACTTTATGATTAATATTATCTGTATATGTTACTATTAATCGCATAGAATGTTTTGTACCTTTACGTTTAAAATTTCAAAATTTTCGTTGACCATCATCAATAGTAACAAAAACAGGTTGATTTTTTTCTAATTTTACTTTTACTGGATTTGCTTCAATTACTTCTAAATTTTTAAAAACTCTATGAATAGAACTAAGACTAATATTTGCTTTTTTTATAATATCTCAAATATCTCTGTATCTTTTTCCATCAGCAAAATATTCAATAATGGTTTTTTCAATATCTTCACCAATTCTTTTATATTTTGGTAGTTCTAGTATTTCATCAACTAAACAAACACGAACTCATTTTTGTATTTTTTCATTAAAATATTCATAAATTCTTCTTTTATAAGTTACTAATCCATGTATAGTTTTTCTCGTTCGATATTGATAATCAACAATTTTATATTTCTTTTTATCCCTTGTTTTTTTTTATTCTTCAATCTATTTTTTCTCATTTATTTGTTATATGTTTTAAAACTAATTTATCAATTTTTGCATTTTGTTCTCTAAAATTTCATTTATAATTAAAATTCAAATTTACTTCTCCTAACTATTTTAAAAAAATCAAAATTTATTGTAAATAATTTAAAATATTAATTTACTTGATTATTATATAAATATATAAGTGTAATTTAAAATTATTTAAAAAATTACTTTCATATTTAAAACCTGAATTGTAAATATAAATGGGACAAATGGGACAGTTTTTAAAATAATTGTATTAAGTCTATTGGGCTTTTATAAGATAGTGATTTTCTGGGTGTAGAATTAATTTGAAATGCTATAGCATTTTAGTCTTTTTGTTTATATAAAGATAGATCTGTAGATTTTGGTAAATATCTTCTTAAAATACCATTATTATTTTCATTTAAACCTCTTTGACAAGGTTTGCCAGGATCTGCAAAATAAATCTTAACATTGCAAATTTTTTCGATTAATTTTCATTTAGTAAATTCTTTACCACGATCAAAAGTAATAGTTTTAACTGTTCCTTTTTGTAACTTTGAAATAAATTTTATTATACTTTTTGTAATATTTTCTGCTTTATGATTTTTAGAAACTAAAGGAATTGTGGTTTTTGATCATATATCAGCTAAAGTAATAATAGAACTTTTATTATCTTTACCAATGATAGTATCACCCTCTAAATGACCAAATTCTTGTATATTTTTAATATTAGGAATGATTAAATTTCTTTCATGAATAGATTTACAATTATTAATTCGTCCTCTAGTTTCTTTTTGTTTATGAGGTTTATTTTTTCCTTTTCTTAATAAGTTATTTTCATCAAAACCCATTCGATTTGTTTTAAACATGTTATATAAAGTTTTTGTTGAAATACTTTTTATTTTATTTTCCTTTAAAAAATTAGCAATTATATCAAGCGCATAATTTTTAGTAATTAACAAATAATTAATAGTATTAATTTCTGTTAAAGTTAAAATTATTAATTTTCTACCTGCATTTTGCTTCTTTTTTTGAATTTGATTCAATATTTCTAATGGTAATAAGTTTTGATTTAATAATCTGCAAACTCTATGTACAGTTGATTTACTATAATCAACAGCTTTTGCTATTTTACGAATTGAAAATTCATAACTTTTATATTCTTTTATTGCTATTATTGATTCAATAGTCAGATACTTATACATTGTGCTAATTCCTTTCTTTTCTTAATTATAGAATTAACACAATTTAATTTTTATATAAATGTCCTTTTTAATTTTACAATTCAGGTTTCTAAAAATCATAAAGCAAAAAATATTACAAAAAGTATAATAAAATTTATTTCAAAGTTACAAAAAGGAACAGTTAAAACTATTACTTTTGATCGTGGTAAAGAATTTAGTAAATGAAAATTAATCGAAAAATTTGCAGGTAATGTTTAGTAATCTGTGTAACTTACAAAAATAACTATGTTTAATTAATTCTAGTAAATATAATTAAATGACTAGAAAGAGTGAGTTACAGATGGCTAAAAAGCAAAATATTAATAATAATGATCCAATATCAAAAGCAGTAGATTTATTATTAGAAAATACTGAAGATTTAACAACAGTTTTTAAAGAGGGAGGATTGTATAAAGAATTAACAAAAAGATTAGTAGAAAAAATGTTGAATTCTGAGATGCAAAATTATTTAGGATATGATAAGAATCAACATAGTAATAGTGACAATGCTCGTAATGGTATAAGTTCAAAAAAATTAATAACTCAACAAGGTAAAATTGAGATTGATGTACGACGAGATCGCAATAGTAATTTTAATCCTGTAATAGTTGCAAAAAGACAAAGAAGATTTGATGGTTTTGATCAACAAGTTCTTTCTTTATATGCAAAAGGTATGACATTATCAGATATTAGAATGCAATTACAAGAGTTATATCATGGTGCTGATATTAGTGAAAGTGTTATTAGTCAAATTACTGATGATGTTATTGATGATGTAAAAGCATGGCAAAATCGACCATTAGAAAGTGTCTATCCGATTGTTTATTTTGATTGCATAATAGTGAAAGTACGACAAGATAAAAGGATTATTAATAAATCAGTTTATATAGCTTTAGGAGTTGATTTAGAAGGTAAAAAAGATGTTTTAGGTTTATGAATTAGTGAAAATGAAGGTGCTAAATTTTGATTAGCAAATTTAACAGAAATGAAAAATCGTGGCTTAAATGATATTCTTATTGCCTGCAGTGATAATTTAACAGGCATGTCAGAAGCAATACAATCAGTTTATCTTAAAACAGAACATCAATTATGCATAGTTCATCAAATTAGAAATAGTTTGAAATATGTCTCATATAAGCATAGAAAATCTCTAGTTGCAGATTTAAAACCAATTTATACTGCATGTAGTGAAGAACAAGCAATGCAGGCTTTAGAATCCTTTGAAAATAAGTGAAATAAACAATATCCTCAAATTGCTAAATCTTGATATAAAAATTGAGATAATTTAATTGTTTTTATTAGTTATCCTGCAGAAATTAAAAGAGTGATTTATACAACAAATGCTATTGAATCTGTAAATAGTCAATTACGAAAAGTTATCAGAAATAAAAAAGTTTTTCCTAATGATATGGCAGTTTTTAAAATATTTTATTTAGCAATTGAAAATATAACAAAAAAATGAACAATGCCCATTCAAAATTGAAATACAGCAATTGCTCATTTTATGATAAAATTTGAAGATAGAATTAATCTAAACTAGTACTTTGTAAAACAAAGATACACAGATTACATAAAAGCCTCTAAAATTAGTCGTGGTTATCGTACAACTAAATTTATTAAATTAGCACAAGAAACTAAAACATTAGAACAAGTTGGAATTAAAGAAGCAAAAAACTTACAAGAAATTATTAGTCAAGTAAGTGGAAAAGAAATTTTAACAGATAAAATTATTGGTAATAAACGTTATTTAATGAATTATAGTTTTACTCCTAATCGTGAAACAGTATTACGAGATTTAGGTTATGTTGCTGAAAGACAATATAAGAATAATTTTCAAAAATTAGAAGCACAAGAGTTAAAAGATTACTTATTATTACAAAATACATTAATAAAATTAAGTCCACAATTAACTCCTAAATTTAAAATCAAAGATATTGAAAAAGCAAATAATTTTTTAAAAAAATATAATACTGATTTAAAAAAAGTATTATCTATGAACCAACATGATTGATTAAATTTAGTTCATACAATACACACAGAAAATAGATATGGAAAAACTTTAATTTTGGATTTACAAAAAATTCGTGCTAATTCTATTAAATTTAATTTTAAAAATAATGTTATTCATCAACTTGTTTTAAAAGCAAATCAAAATTTTAAATATTTTGATATTAGATTTTATTTAAAAAAAGGTTTAAATAAATTTTGAAAAGATACTCCATATTTTGAAAAATTACGAGAAAGTATATATAAATTACAAGAAAAATTTGAAAAGTTAGAAAAACAAGTATTTGAAAAAATTAATAAATTAAAAGAAAAAGTAACAGATTTATTTACTAGTGTAGAAAAAAGAGCAATTAAACATGCACAATTAATTCCATTAAATTCACCAGTATTTATGGGTTGTAAAATTCAACCTTTGTCATTAGATAAATGTGCAATTACTATTTATCATCGCAATCCTAAATATAAACCAATTACAGTTGTTGATAGTATTCTTAAAGCAGAAACTTTTGTTACTCAAATACATCCATTTCATTGATATCGTTGATATAGTGGTTGATACATTGGTTATGGTATTAATCGTAATAAATGATTAAAAGCAATAGCATTTGCTCCACCAGTGGTACAACAAGTAATTAGAGATAGTTTTAAAGTATATAGAGAAATATTTAGAATAATAAGAACTTATCATAAAGTAGTAAATGTTATTAATAATCCTATTGAAAATATTAATAAATCATTTAAAAGTGTTGGTTTAAAATTTTCAGTTAATACTTTATTTGGCACTGGACTATTACATCATTTAGAAAAATTTACATATAGTCAAGTTGTAAAAAAAGGTAAGAAAAAGTTACAAAAAGAAATTATCCATATATCACATAGAAAAAGTAAAACAAAAACTAAGCATTATAAAAAAGCATTTTTTAAGGAATGATAAATTATGATTAATAAACTTTGAACTGATGTCAGTCTTGAAAATTATAATAACTGATATCCATTAACTGGAAAAATTACAGAAACCCGACAGCAATATATACAGACATGACCTAATGTTAATGATTGATTTAAAACTTTTGCTATTCGTGCTCAAAATGATATTAATGCTTATCTTGATTTTATTTTATCTAAATTTCCTTTTGATAGTTTTAAAGATGAATTAATTAAAGAAACATTAAGAGATATGGTTTATGTAATGGTTGAACATTGAGTATTTAATCGTACACCAATTGAATTTAATGTTGATGCTACTATTCAATTTAATAATGGTAGTCAATTTAGTGCAAGTAGTACTCCTACGATTAATGTTTGAGATTTAGCACCTAGTAGAATGAAAATATGAGCAAGATTAACAGAATTAAAACAAATATTTTCAAGTTATAATGATGATGAAATAGATATTGAAAAAATTGACTTAAAAGCATTTTATACTAGAAATCAAGTTGATGAATTAATTGAACAACAAAAAGAATTTACATTATCAAAACAAATTAAATTATATGATGATTTAGTTGATGATAATGAAAATGAAATATATAGAGGTCCTGTTAGTAATTTTGTTAATAAAGGTTATGTTGCAACAGATTATGATAAAGAAACTGAAACAATGATTTTAGATTGACCAGATGAAATTGGAACATTACCACCCGAAGCATTACAAAATAATCCACAAATTGGTGATTTTACCCATGCACCAACTTGTGATTTTTCTGCTAAACAACAAAAACGAATTACTACAAATGAAAATGAAATTACCAAATTAAATAGTGAATTAATTAAAACAAACCAATATTGGGACTTTCCTAAAAACTGTGTTTTTTAAATAAATTTTAGTTGTAAAATCACTAAGTTACACAGATTGCTGGAAAGTCCCGATTTTTCAATAAAAAAAGAAGCAAATTCGAGGCTTTTATGTAATCTGTGTATCTTTGTTTTACAAAGTACTAGTTTAGATTAATTCTATCTTCAAATTTTATCATAAAATGAGCAATTGCTGTATTTCAATTTTGAATGGGCATTGTTCATTTTTTTGTTATATTTTCAATTGCTAAATAAAATATTTTAAAAACTGCCATATCATTAGGAAAAACTTTTTTATTTCTGATAACTTTTCGTCATTGACTATTTACAGATTCAATAGCATTTGTTGTATAAATCACTCTTTTAATTTCTGCAGGATAACTAATAAAAACAATTAAATTATCTCAATTTTTATATCAAGATTTAGCAATTTGAGGATATTGTTTATTTCACTTATTTTCAAAGGATTCTAAAGCCTGCATTGCTTGTTCTTCACTACATGCAGTATAAATTGGTTTTAAATCTGCAACTAGAGATTTTCTATGCTTATATGAGACATATTTCAAACTATTTCTAATTTGATGAACTATGCATAATTGATGTTCTGTTTTAAGATAAACTGATTGTATTGCTTCTGACATGCCTGTTAAATTATCACTGCAGGCAATAATAATATCATTTAAGCCACGATTTTTCATTTCTGTTAAATTTGCTAATCAAAATTTAGCACCTTCATTTTCACTAATTCATAAACCTAAAACATCTTTTTTACCTTCTAAATCAACTCCTAAAGCTATATAAACTGATTTATTAATAATCCTTTTATCTTGTCGTACTTTCACTATTATGCAATCAAAATAAACAATCGGATAGACACTTTCTAATGGTCGATTTTGCCATGCTTTTACATCATCAATAACATCATCAGTAATTTGACTAATAACACTTTCACTAATATCAGCACCATGATATAACTCTTGTAATTGCATTCTAATATCTGATAATGTCATACCTTTTGCATATAAAGAAAGAACTTGTTGATCAAAACCTTCAAATCTTCTTTGTCTTTTTGCAACTATTACAGGATTAAAATTACTATTGCGATCTCGTGGTACATCAATCTCAATTTTACCTTGTTGAGTTATTAATTTTTTTGAACTTATACCATTACGAGCATTGTCACTATTACTATGTTGATTCTTATCATATCCTAAATAATTTTGCATCTCAGAATTCAACATTTTTTCTACTAATCTTTTTGTTAATTCTTTATACAATCCTCCCTCTTTAAAAACTGTTGTTAAATCTTCAGTATTTTCTAATAATAAATCTACTGCTTTTGATATTGGATCATTATTATTAATATTTTGCTTTTTAGCCATCTGTAACTCACTCTTTCTAGTCATTTAATTATATTTACTAGAATTAATTAAACATAGTTATTTTTGTAAGTTACACAGATTACTAAACATTACCGAAAAATTACAAATCTTGCAAATAAAATTACAGAATTAGAAACACAGTTAATAGAAAATCAACAACAAGCAGAAATAAAAAATAATAATAAAAAAATTATAATTTCAAAAATAAATTTAATAATACCTGGTGAAATATGTTCTTTAGCAACTGATACAAAAGGTAATCTTTATCTTGGAACTAGAAATAGTTCTTGACATGGTGCTATTTATAAATGTTTAGCAGGAGAAACAAACTTTAAACCAATATTAGGAATATATGGTGAAATATGAACAATAGATATTGATAAAAATGAAAATGTTTATATAGGTACTAGAGAAAGTAGTTTTAAAGGTAACGTTTATAAATATCAAAAAAATCAAAATACTTTTAAAAAAATGGATGGTATAAATAAATCTGTTTCTTCTTTAACTTTTTACAATGATGATAATATTTATGCAGGAGTTTGAACCGGTTCATATCAATCTCCTAGTAATGGTCAAGTTTACAAATGTTTAGCAGAAGAAACAAACTTTAAACCAATGTCTGGAATAAAAGGGGGAGTAGTATCATTAGTTTTTAATAAAAATACAAATTTTTTATATGTTACTACATGAAACGGAGATGGAAAAACTAAAACTAATGATGGTTCACTTTATAAATGCTTACCACCGAATAATGTCTTTACTTTAGTTCAAAAAAATTTACCAGCTATATGACATCTAAAAACCAAAGATAGTGAACCATTTATTGAACTTGAATATTAACAAATATCAAAAAAAATATAATTGAAATGAATAATTATTAATTTAACATTATTGAAAAATTGATTTCAATTAAATTACATAATTAATCTCTAATGAAAAACAATTTAATTATTTTTCATTAGAGATTTTTAATATTTATATTTTCTAATTTTATTAAACTTCTAATCACTTTAAAATTAAAATTTTACTTCTTAAATTCCAAATTTAATATTGATAACTGATCAGATGAAATTTTACTAGGACTATTTGTTAATAAACAAATACCACGATTATTTTTAGGAAAAGCAATAGTATCACGAATTGATTCATTCTTAATTAAAATCATTAATAAACGATCAATACCAAAAGCAATACCACCATGTGGAGGAACTCCGTAATTAAAAGCTGATAAGAAAAAACCAAATTTATTTTCAATTTCTGTTTTACTTAAATCTAATAATTCAAAAATCTTTTTTTGTAATTTATAATCATGAATTCTAATGCTCCCACCAGCAATTTCAAAACCATTTAAAACCAAATCATAAGCATCTGCAGTTAAAGTTCCTAAATCTTTTTTTTTTATATCTAATAATTTTTCAGGATTTTTTGGACTTGTAAAAGGATGATGACAAGCTTGTCATTTATTTTCTTCCTGTTCAAACATTGGTCAATCAATAATTCAAATAAATTCAAAGTTTTCAATATTATTCATAAAATCTTTATGATTAATTCGTTTTGACAAATCATTAATATAAAAACTTCTAATAGCACCCATAACTTTATTAGCAACATCTTGTTGTTCATATACGAAAATTAAAAAAATATTATTATATTTTATTTTTGATATTTCTTCTGCTAAAACTAAATCATCAAACTTTACTTTAGAATTATTATGAATAATTTTTTTCTTAATTAAGTCATAAATTATTAATGTTTTTCCTCCATGCTGATTGCTAATTTCTGTTATTTTTTTTATAGTTGTTTCATTCATTTTATCATTAACTATAAAACCCTTATAAATAAATCCATCACTATTATTGTTAATATTAATATTTATTAACTTACATGTACAACGCAAATCAGGTTTATCACTACCATATAAATCCATTGCTTGATCATAGGTAATCGATGAAAATGTTGAGGGAATATTAGCAATTTTTAAAGTATTAAAAAGACTTATTATCATATTTTCTACTATTAATTTAATTTCTTTACTAGTAGAAAATGCCATTTCTAAGTCTAATTGTTGAAATTCGGGTTGTCTATCAGCACGAAAATCTTCATCACGAAAACATTTAGCAATTTGATAATATTTGTCAATACCTGATATCATTAATAATTGCTTATAAATTTGTGGTGATTGTGGTAAAGCATAAAAATGTTTTTTTTGAATACGAGCAGGAACTAAAAAATCACGAGCACCTTCTGGTGTTGATTTTGTTAAGCAAGGAGTATCAATTTCTAAAAAATTATTTTGATTCAAAAATGTTCGTAAGCAACTAAGAACTTGGTGTTTAAATTTAATATTATAATTCATTGCTGGTCTTCTTAAATCTAAATAGCGATATTGTAAACGTAATTCTTCACTAGCAAGCGTATTATCATTTTTAATAACAAATGGTAAATTAATAGAATTGCTTAATATTTCAATATCTTTTGCTACTACTTCAATCATATCATTAGCAGTTTTTGCATCTTTATTTTTTCGTAAGACAACTGTTCCAATTACTTTTAAAACAGATTCAACTTTAACATTTTTTATTTCTTGATAATATCCGTTATCTGGTTTAACAATGACTTGTGTTGTTCCATACATATCACGTAAATCAATAAAAATACCAAATTTATTAATACGAATATCTTTAACTCAACCACTAATAATAATTTCTTTTGTAATATCACCCTGCGTTAAATTACCACATGTATGAGTTCTAAAGAGTTTTTCCATATTCTTCATTCTCCTCTAATAATAGATTTTTAACCTTACTAAGCAATTGCTGTTCAGTATCAAAAATTAATTTTATCATTTCTTTTTTAACAAAAGAATAAAAACTAACCTGATTTTTTTCTTTTAAAAATAGTATATTTTTGGCTAAACTACGATCAATAATCTGTGACTTATTTTTATCTTGATATAAATTATATTCCATATCAATATGATAATTTTCTTTACGTAATTGTAATAATAAATCGGAAGCTATTATTAATCCTAATTCGCTTAAAGCAATAATTTGTAAATCAATAATTGGTGGTTTATTAATATTTTTATTTTCTATCAATAATAACATTAATCTTTCAATACCAATTGCAAAACCAATAGCAGGTATTTTTAATGGTGAGCCCAATTCATTAAATAAATTATCATATCTACCACCACCAAGTAAAGTATTTTGACTTTCACCAATTCGTGAATCAATAGTAGTTACTTCAAAAATAATACCATTATAATAATCTAAACCACGAACTAAATGCTCATCAATAATAAAATTAACTTTATTATTTTTTAAACTATTAATAATGGTTGTAAAATATGTTTTTTCTTCATTAGTTAAAAAATCATTTAAATATGGTATTTCTAAATTTAATTTAGTACAAATTTTACAATCAAGAACTCTTAGTGGTGATACTTTAACTCTAATTTGACAATTTTCACACAATTGCTTACTTTGATTTAATAATTGTTCTTTAAGTGCTATTTGGTATTTATTTTTTGTTTCATTAGATCCAAAATAATTAATATTTAAAGTTAAATTTGGTATTGAAAAACTTTTTATCATTTCTAGGGCCATCATCATTACTTCAACATCAACTAAAGGATGTTTAACACCAACAGTTTCGATACCAAATTGATTAAATTGACGTTGACGCCCTTTTTGAGGTCTTTCATATCGAAACATTGAACCATAATAAAAATACTTTAACGTTTGCTTAGATTTATATAATTTATTTTCAATTATAGCACGAACAATACCCGCTGTTCCTTCAGGACGAAGAGCTAATAATCTATCATTTTTATCATTAAATTGATAAATTTCTTTCTGAATAATATCAGTTGTATCTCCCACGGCTCGTAAAAATAGTTGAGCATTTTCAAAAATAGGAGTAATAAATTCTTGATAATTATATTTAATTGCACACTGTGTTAAAGATTTAATAATATTACGATATATAATAACCTCTTCATTATACATATCACGTGTTCCTCTTGCTTTTTGAAATTGCATACTTTTTTTACTCCTTTTAATAAAAAATAAATCTTCTAAAAAAACGTTCCTTTATTTTAGGAACGTTTCTTAACGCGGTACCATCCTAATTCATTTACAAAGCAAATGCACTTAATTATTATTTATCATATTTAATTAATTAATAATACAAGCTATTTAATGTAATAAAATTAGTTAACCAATGTTTGCACCAACCACACTGTCTCTTAATGTTTACCCTAAATTTACTTTTAAATGCTGAAAATATTATACTAAAATATTACATAATTATTCTGTTTATTGCAATAATATCAGGAATTTTTTTAATTGATGAAATAATTTGATGTAAACGTTCAATATTAGAAACTTTAATTAAAATTTTTAAACTTCCATGATTTTCCTTAAGCTTATTATTAGCATCAATACTTTGAATTTGTGCCTTTAAATAGCCCAAAATATTTAAAACATCAGTCATCAATGCTGGTCGATCTAAATATTGAATTTGAATTTTTGAATTATAAATATGATAACTGGTTGCTAATAAATTTCACTTAGTATCAATAATACGTTCTTTACGCTCTGGCAAACTAACATTAGGACAAATTAAACGATGAACTTTAATACCTTGCCCTTTAGTAATATAACCCGCAATTGGTTCATCAGGGATAGGTAAGCAACAATGAGCCAATGATGTTTTAGTATTGGGGGCATTTTCAATAATAATTTCATTATTACTACTTAAATTCATTGTTGTTTGTTGTTTAGTTTTTAATTCTTGAAATGTTGCTGAATCACTATATAAAATAGTAGTAACCGCCTGTTCAATTGTATAAGTTCCATTAGCAACATCTAAGCAAAAATCTTCATACGTTTTATATTTTAATGATCTAATTCTTGACATAATAACATTACGTTTTGCAATTTTTCAACGAATGTGATTTTCAATAATATATTCTTCTATTTTTTCCTTTGTTTTTTTTATTTTCTCTTTGTTTTCTGTATCTTTAATTTTATTTTCTTGATTAAATTTTTCTTGCTGATTATTTAAATATTTTTTTATTTTATGTTGAGCAAAATTGGTCTTAACAATATTTAATCAATCACGAGAAGGACGTGCAGTTTTAGCAGTTTTAATTTCAACAATATCACCTGATTTTAAAACAGTATTAATAGGAGAGTAAATACCATTTATTCTTGCACCTACTGTTGTTTCACCAATTTCAGTATGAACTTTAAAAGCAAAATCTAAAACAGTTGAACCAAATGGTAATGTTATAACATTACCATTTGGAGTTAATACATAAATTAAATCACTAAAAATATCTTGTCGAATTTCTTTTTCTAAATTATTATCTTTGACAATATTATCTGCTAATATGTTTTCATCAACATTTGGATTTAAGTCATTTAAATTTAATATTTCTTGAAAAATATTTAATTTTTCATCAATTTCTGCTTGACGTTTCTTAGGATTTTTTTTTTCCCCTTCTTTATATCTTCAATGCGAAGCTGCACCTGCTTCAGCAAAATCTTCCATTTCTTCAGTTCTAATTTGTAATTCATAAATTTCATTATCAAAAACAACAGATGTATGTAATGATTGATACATATTATTTTTTGGTGTTGCAATATAATCTTTAAATCTACCCGGAACAGGAGTAAAACTTTGATGAATATAACCCAAAATAGCATAACAACTATCAATAGAATTAGTAACAACTCTAATTGCTAAAATATCATGTATATCATCAAAATCTTTTCCAAAATAATACATTTTACGATAAATAGAATATAAGTGTTTACTACGACCATAAATTTTAAAAATTAAATTTTTATGTTGTGATAATGTTTTACTTAATTCTTTAATAATTTCATTAACTAATTTTTCACGTTTTTCACGATCCAAATTAATAAGGTTATCAATTTTTTTATACTCTTTAGGATGTAATACTGCAAAAGAACGATCTTCTAGTTCTGATTGTAATTTACGCATACCTAGACGATGAGCAATAGAAGCATAAACTTCTAAAGTTTCTTTAGCAATAATTATTTGTTTTTCGGGATTTAAAAAATTAATAGTTCTAATATTATGTAAACGATCTGCCATTTTAATAATAATGACACGAATATCATGAGCTAAACTTAAATATAATTTACGTAAATAATTAGCTTTAATTTCATTTCTTTTTTCTTTTGCAAAATGACTAACTTTAGTTACAGCTAAAACTAAATTAGCAACTTCCAAACCAAATTCTGCTACTAACTCATCAAAAGTTGTTGGTGTATCTTCTAAAATATCATGTAAAAATCCTGCTTGTATTGAAGAGACATCTAAATGTCATAATACTAAATTATATGCTGTTGATAAAACATGATAAACATAAGGATCACCATTCTTTCGATATTGATCTTTATGTTTTAATAATGCATATTCATAAGCTACTTTAATTTTTGTAATTTGCTTAGGATCTTTGATAAATGTTTTTGCTTCCGCTAATAATTGGTTAAAATCTTTACAAGTTAAATTATTCATTATTTACTACTTATTAAAACTGAATTATTTCTAACAGCGGAATATTATCAAAATGATGTTTATTAGCAAATTCAGAAAGCGAAATTAAAGTAGCAATGCCAACTGATTGAGCATTACTTTGTTTTATTAAATTAAGACAAGCATTAATTGTTCCCGAAGTTGCAATAAAATCATCAATTATTACTACTTTATCTTTTGTTGAAAGTACATTTTGTTGCATTTCTAATATAGCAGTACCGTACTCTAAATCATAAGTTACTTTATAGGTTTTACCTGGTAATTTACCTTTTTTGCGTGCAAGAACTAATTTGATACCCAACTTATATGCTATATCAGCACCAAAAATAAATCCTCTTGCTTCAGGTGCTAAAATTGCTGTTGCTCCACATTTTTTAATAAAATCTACAAAAATATTAAAAACACTTTGAAATGCTTCTGGATTACTTAATATTGCGTTAATATCTTTAAATTGGATACCTTTAATTGGAAAATCAGGAATATTAATAATAATTTTTTTTAATGATTCTTTTGTCATTGCAACCACCTATTCATTAATACCTTTAATAACATATTCATCTGCACCAATGAAATGTTTTTTAATTTTATTAATACGTTTTTTATATCTATAAACTCTTCATTTCTCAAAATAAATTCAAATAAAAGGAGCAATAAAGTAAGATGATACTAAACTTACTATACAACCTATTAATAATGATAAACTAACTATTCAGAAACTAGGAATAATAAACATAACAATTACTGATGTTATTAATACTACACCATTAATAACTAATGTTCTTGGTAAAGCCTTTTGAACACTTTTATTTGAAATTTCAATTATTTCTTCTGTGCTAATAACTTGTGTTTGATTATTATTAATCTTAATTTCACGAATATTATCAAAAATTGACATAATACTAATTATTGTTAAAATCATTACTCCCAATAATATTCCAACAATTGAAGTAGAAATTACAATTTGGAAAATACTAATAATAGCAAGTGTCATTAGTAAACTAAAAATAATAGCTAAAATTAAAGGAATAACATAAGTTAATTGAAATCTAATAATAATATAAATTAAAATAACAATAAAAGATAAAGCAATTGAAATAATCATATTAACTAATAAATCTACACCTGACTTAGCAACAACTAGATCAATTTCTCCTCATTGTAAAATAGATTCTTGTTTTCAATTTCTAGTAATCTCCCCTAAAAAATTCTTAAACCTTTGCTGCATACTTTGAGAATTTACTGTTGTTTGAACAATAATTTTAAACTGATATGGTTTTCCTTCACCACCAGCAATTAAGGAAAAATTAATATTTTTAAAATATTTACTAAATTGACTATTATTTTGATTTTCTTTACTAATAAAATCTTTTGCTAATTCTGCTTCTTTAATAATATTGTAACTAGGATCACTTGGATCTTGAGTAATTGTACCCATTCCAACAAAATCAGTTCGTTGATCAAAACTAGAACCAAAATTAGAACCAAAATTAGAACCAATTACACCATAAGTAATACCTGAAGCAAGAACAATAACAGCAGAGCCTGAAAGAATTCATTTTGTTAATTTATGAAAATAATTTCAGTTACTTATTTTAAGTTTTGAAAAAACATTTTTAAAATTAACTAATATTTTTTTGTATTTTGCTTTAACTATTTGAATTTTTAACGGTTTTAATGCATTAATTAATTCTTGTTTCAATTTATTAATTTCTTGTGAAAGATTTAATTTTAAATCTTTTACTTTTGACTTATAAACTGATCTTGATTTACTATGTTCTTTTTTTAATTGCTGTTTATCAACTTTAAATTTTTTAATTAATTCTTTAACTTTATTTTTATAACTAATTTGAAGCTGATATTTTTCTGAAATTAATTGTTTTTTTATTTTTTTATCACTACTTTTAATATTATTTGTATCTATTGAATTATTTAAAACTATAGTGCTTTTTCTACTAATATTATTAGTTCCTAAAAATTGAGGTTTATTTTCTAACCAGTTATTTCGTAATAATGTTCATAACATTAATCTTAATAAGATAATTCCAAAAATAATTACACCAAAAGTAGCAATAGAAGTCATAATAATAAAACCTTTGATAGCACGAGTTCCAAATCAGAAAATAGTTAAATTAACAATTAAAATAATAGCGCTACAATCTAATGAAGAAGATAATGTTTTCTTATTTGCTGATTTAAAAGCACTAATCAAAGTTTTACCTTGCATATATTCATTTTTAAAACGTTCCAACAAATTAATAATTGTATCTAATAATAGTGCAAAACCAATAATTAAAGCAATTACGCTTTCGGGAGCAATTATGCCATTAATGAAAACAAAACTAACAATAGTAAATAATAAAAATAATGATATTATAATTAGAACAATAACTCCTAACATACGATAATAAAACAGAACAATAGTCATAAGAACAAAGGTAACTAATATAATAATAACAACTGCAATTTTTAAAGATGTTGCACCTAGCGTTGGACTAACATTAGCATAAGATAACATAGTAAAATTATTTTTTGACAATCCTGATGTTAAAACACTTTTCATTTGTTCAACTGTTTCAAGATTAAAAGTATCTGAATTAATTGAAATACTATTGTTAGTTACTTTAACTTCACCAACTCAATATGGAATATAACGATAATCAATAACATCTTCATGTAAAATATCTGAAACATCTGGTAAACGTAATAAATCTTTAATATAAGGCAATCATGCATTCATAGGTGAACCAACAATAGGAGAAGCAAAAGGATCAAAGCGATTAGCAGGATCATATGTATTTTTTTCATCATTAGTATCAACAGAAAGACTATGAACTGAACCTAAATTATCAAAATAAATTCAATTAATACCAAATTGACCATTTTGATTAGGATTTAATAGTCGTGCTAAAGTAGGGTCTTGTGCTTTAGCTCTAGCTAAAATATCAGTACCTTTACCAAGACCTGGTGTATTATTATCTAATAATGATATTAATGATGCTTTAATCTTACCATCAGTATCATTTTTAAGATTATCAATTATAAAAGCAAGGGAGCGAATACCCTCCATACTACTTCGAATATAATCTAATAACTGACCAATATCTGAATAAATATAAAATGTATTTTCTTTGGCAGAAGTAAGTTGTTTTAAAACTGAATCATTTTTAACATCAAAAACAAGTTCTGGGCGATGAGTAACAGAATTATTAACAGCTTTAATATCAGAAAAAACATCACTAGTTAATAATCTTTTATCTCTTTTTGTTCAAGTAGTAGCTTTGTCATCTTTCTTTTCGGTTGCTAATAAGTCATTACCATCTTTATCAACAATATAAGAATAACCACGTCGTGATACACTGTGAACAAAAGTAGAAATATCAACTCCCGCATCTTTACTCAACGCTAAATTATACTTATTATTATTATTGCTAGTAATGCTTTCAATATAAACGTTACTAGTACCTAAAGGGTCAACTCTGTCTTTTAATAAATTAATAACATCTTTTTGTTTACCTTTACCCTCATATTGAACTTGTGTTTGATAACCACCAGCAAACTCAATACTAAATTTACTATTATTTTCAACATATTTAGCACTAAACACTACTGAAATTATTATTGTAGAAACAATAATTATTAAACTAAAAATCCTTAAAAAAAATCCAAGATTTTTAGTTTTTCTTGTCCTAGAAGAAGTGTTCATATTTCTTCACTCCTAAATCATTTTATTTGTATAAACATAGATTGTATATTATTTAAGCACTATATAAGAATACCAACATTCGTTATAAATAACAATTGTTTTACAGTAATATCAAAAATAATTATTTTCTAAATAAAATTATATTATTATTAATATACTCTTTACCAATAATTGTTATTTTACGACCCTTAGTTGTCTTAGTAATTAAACCACAATGAATAAGTCAACGTTCATAATGAATTTCAAGATTTTTTCTTTCTTCATTCAAAAGTTGACAAATAGTTTCAATACTCAAACTTTTATCTAAATTTACATTATTAAACAATGATAAATATGCCAATTGTAAACTATTTAAACCTAAAGGATAAATTTGCAAAAAAAATAAAATTTGCAAAATATTAGTTTCATTTAAATCTACATTCATAACAACACAATAATTATACAATTGTTTAATGATGTTAATAATGAGTCGCGGAATATTACGACAATGATTAGCAATAATATTTATTATATTATTTTCTAATTTTCAATTTAAACTTAAAGAAACTTGTGAAATAATACTTTTAATATCCTGATAATTATAATCAGATAATTGTAAAATATTAGGAATACGACTTATCAACGCTTTAGTTAAGATTCCTACTTTATTAGTAGCACCAATAAATGTAAAAGAGGGTAAATTAATTTTAACAATTTTATTATTATAATCTTTACCAATCATAATATTAATAAAATTACCTTCTAATGCAGAATATAATACTTCTAATATTTCATAGTTAACAACATGAATTTCGGGACTTTCCAGCAATCTGTGTAACTTAGTGATTTTACAACTAAAATTTATTTAAAAAACACAGTTTTTAGGAAAGTCCCTGAATTTCATCAATAAAAACTATATCAGATTGTTTGATATTTGCTAAAATACTAATAATATCGCTAGTTTTATTAATGCTTGTTCCTTCTAAACTATGAAAATTTACTTGCAATTCTTCTGCTATTAATCGTGCAATAGTTGTTTTTCCAATACCAGGAGGACCAATCAATAAAATATGACTTAAAGCAATATTTTGAATTTTACTACCTTTGATTAAAATTAGAATACGTTCAATAACATTATTTTGTCCAACAAAATTATTAAAACTACTAATACTCATATTTTATTTCCTTAATAGCTAATGCAATAATTTCTTCAACTTCCAAATCTCAATTAATATTTCTTAATAAAAAATTATTAATTACTATTGAACTAAAACCTAATTTTAATAATGTATCAAATACTAAATCTGATTTTTCATTTTGACTAGTTGTTAAATTACTTACTACTTTAATATGATTACTAAAATAATTAATAATATTATTAGCAATTTTATGAGTTATACCTTTACACTGTTGCAATATCTTATAATCTTGTTTGCTTATAGCCAACTTAATACTATCAAGTGATAGTTGATTTAATAATCTTAAAGCATTTTTTGGTCCAATATTACTAATATTAAGTAAGTGAATAAAAAAGGTTTTTATTGGTTTTGATACAAACCCAAAAAATTATTCATAAGTTGGTTTTTGATGAAAATAAACATAAATTTTCACTTTAATATTTAATGGTAATGTTTGTAAATTAACACCTTCAATAATATATCCATGATCATTACATTCAAAAATAATTTTATTTTCATAAAATTCTTTAATAATACCTAAAAATATTCATCCATGACTTATTTCTCCTTTTCTATTCTTACTATTAATTAGATGAAAAAGAAAAATAAACTTTTTTATTTTTTAAAATTATGTTCAATTGAAAGCACATCATCATCATTTTCAATTGTTTCTAACAATATATCAATTAATTTAATTTGTTGTTGATCAGTAATGGTAATCAATTCATGGGGAATATTAACAATTTCGTTAGTAATAAAATCATTAATATTATTTTTTTCTAATAAATTAGTTACAGCATTTAACTGTTTAGGATTAACTTCAATATCAATGATATCTTCTTTTTTTTCAATATTAAAAATTTCAAAATCAATTATTAACTCCAAAATTTCTTCAACTGATAATAAACTTGAAAATTGAATTACCCCCGTTGTTTGAAATAAATATTGAACAGAATTAGTAGCAGCTAAATGACCACCCAATTTATTAAAATAACTTCGAATATTACTTGCAGTTCGATTTTTATTATCAGTTAAACAATGAATAATTATGGCAATATTACTTGGTCCATATCCTTCATAAGTGACTGCTTCATAATTAGTTGTTTCATTTTTATTACTAGCTTTATTAATAGCACGATTAATATTATCCTTTGGCATATTTATACGTCGTGCTTTTTCTAACATTAATTTCAATCGCGGATTATTTTCAACATTTGCACCACCTAATTTAACAGCAACATAAATTTCTCTTGATAATTTTTGAAAAATTTTACCACGTTTGTTATCTTGGGCATCTTTACGATGTTTAATATTTGCATATTGTGAATGTCCAGCCATATTCTCATTCCTTTATTTTTTTCTTGTTCATTTCGGAGCTTGCGGTACAGGTATTCTTTTGTGTGCACTATTCTGATGCATAAATTCAATTTTATTAATTACTGATGATGGTATTAATGATTTATTTCCTAGTAAATATTGATCTAATTGTTCATACTTAAATTGCATTTCCATTTCATCAGTTTGTCCATCTCATAAACCAGCAGTTGGCTTACGAATAATGATCTCTTCACTAACTTTTAATATCTTTGCTGCAGCAAAAACATCTTTTTTTAACAAATGAATAATTGGTAATAAATCAACACCACCATCACCATATTTAGTAAAATAACCAATGTGTCATTCATCACTATTATCTGTTCCTACAACTAAATAATTATGATTTTGTGCATATGCATAAAGAGTATTCATTCTTAATCTAGCTTTTAAATTGCCTAAAATTAATTTTGATTTTTCTATATTAATTTCAGTTTCTAATGTTTTTTTAAAACTTAAAAAAACATTATTTAAATTAACTACTTTGGCATTTAATTTATGAATATTAACTAAATTATTTGCATATTCTAAATCAATATCTGGTGAAAAACAAGGCATAATTAATGCTAAATGATCATTAGGAAAAGCTTTTTTAATCAATAATGCTACTACTGCTGAGTCAACACCACCACTTAAACCAACAATTAAACCTTTGGCATTTGCTTTTTTTACTTCACTTTGTAAAAATTTAATAATTTCATCTAAATATTGTTCTAAATTCATAATTATTCACTCTCTTTTATTTCTTCAGACATTTCAAAAATATTGTTATAATGTCCAGCAATTTTATTATGGGTTTTATCTAAAGTTTCAATGGCTTTATTAGTTGTATCAAAACCAGCCTTAACTTTTTCTCATCTATCAACCCAACGATCAAAATCATCTTTGAATAAACATAATTTTTTTGCCATTTTTTCTAAATTTTTATTAAAATCAATGTCTTTACGATTTTTATCAACTGTAAATAAAACAGCAGATAAAGTAGTAGGAGAGGTAATTCAAACACGTTTCTTAAAAGCATATTCAATAATATCATCAGCAAATTGTGCGTAAATAAAAGCAAATATTTCTTCAGAAGGAATAAACATTACTGCGCTAGAAATCTTATTTTTAATATTAATATATTTTCCAACTTCATCAATTCGTTTACGAATATCATTACGAAAATCTTTTAAATAATTTTCTTTAACTTTAATATCTTCACTTACTAAATACCTTTGATAGTTATCAATTGAAAACTTTGAATCAATAGCAATTCCTTCTTTTTCAGAATCTGTTTTTACATAGGCATCAACAACTTTGCCATCAATTGTTTTATATTGTCGTTCTCATAATTTTTGATTTGAACCCAACATATTAGTCAAAATTTTTTCTAAAACAAATTCACCAAGATTACCACGTTTTTTAGTATTAATAAAAACTTCTTGTAAACTTTGAATATTATCATTAATTTTTCCTAAAACAGTTGATGATTCTTGTAACTTTGCTAAATCTTTAATAACATCTACTACTTGTCTTTGAATGACATCAGCATTGCGTTTATAATCATCTTCTTTTTTATCTAAATTTTTTTGAAAATTATCAATATTACTCATTAAATTAATTAATTTTTCGGTTTTATCACGATCCGAACCATTTCATGATGTTTTAAAATCATTTAATTGTTCTTTTAAAGTTTCTACTTGCATTTTTAAAAAGTCTTGTGCAATTGGGTCACTAGTAACATTCTGACTTTTTTTAATTTGCATATAAATTATTAAGCCACCAATACTACTAATAATTAAAATAACTGCCAATAAACTAATTACTATTTCCATTTCCTATTTTCCTTTGCCCTTTTTTATTCTTCTTCTCAAATCATATCATAATTAAAAATCTTAACATGATCACCTTTTTTTATTCCTTGCTTTCTTAATTCATCATAAATTCCTAAATCTTGTAATTTAATTTTAAATAATAAAATATTATGATAATTATTTAAAGGATTTTTTTGATATATTACTTCAACAGTTTTACCAGAAATAGTTCATTGATTATTTGCAATTTTAGTAATAATAACTTGTGGAACTTCTTCTTTATTAATATATTCATAAAGAATATGTTCTTCATTATTTTCATTATTATTAACTTGATGCAGTTGTTCTTTTCCAACAGCTTTAGCAATATCTTTAATTAATATATCCAAACTAATATGTTTCATAGCAGAAATTGCAATTATTGGTAATTTAATTTGTTCTTTTAATTTCTTTAAATTAGTTTCTGCATCTGGTAAATCAATTTTATTTGCAACAATTAAATGCGGTTTTTTTGTCAAATCTTTATTATAACTTTCTAATTCACTCATAATTAATTGATAATTTAAAAAATGATCTTGAGTCTTATCACTAATATCAATCATATGTACTAAAACTTGACAACGTTCAATATGACGCAAAAAATGTAAACCTAGTCCTTTTCCTAAACTAGCTCCTGCTATTAATCCAGGCAAATCCGCCATAACAAAATTATTATTTTTATCAACTCTAACAACACCTAAATGTGGATTAAGAGTACTAAAAGGATAATCAGCAACTGTTGGAGTTGAAGCAGAAATAGCTCCTAATAATGTTGATTTACCGGCGTTAGGCAA
Organism: Spiroplasma endosymbiont of Aleiodes alternator; assembly: GCF_964031135.1. Lineage (NCBI taxonomy): Bacteria > Bacillati > Mycoplasmatota > Mollicutes > Entomoplasmatales > Spiroplasmataceae > Spiroplasma > Spiroplasma endosymbiont of Aleiodes alternator. The sequence goes on along the minus strand of NZ_OZ035008.1, from coordinate 865,065 downwards.
CCCAACTAATCCGGCATCGGCCAATAATTTCAACTCACAAATTATTTCAAAATGTTGTCCAGGCATTCCTTTTTCACATATTTTAGGTACTCGATTTATTGCCGAAGCAAAACGAGCATTTCCTTGTCCACCAAGACCACCGGCAGCAATTATTATTTCTTGTTTATCTTTAATAATATCACCAAGAATATTTTGAGTTTTGTTATCTCTAATAATAGTACCTAATGGAACTTTTACATAAGTATTGGTTCCTTTACGTCCATGCATATTTTTGGGTGCACCATTTTTACCATCTTCAGCAGTTATCTCTTTATTTTTACGTAAGTCTAATAGAGTATTCATACCTGAATCACCAATAAAGATAATATTACCGCCTCTTCCTCCATCTCCACCAGATGGACCACCTTTGGCTACATAAAGTTCACGACGAAAAGCAACAACACCATCACCGCCTTTGCCGGCAGTAACTTTTAATTTTGTTACATCTATAAAACGCATTTCTTACTCCTTTTTTATATTAAAAATAACTCTTATTATATAGTGTTAACATTTTTGTGTAAAATACTATTTTATTTTTCATATAATTTTAGTATACAGATATTATTGTTAAAAAAATAATAATTTACTATATCTAGTTAATATTTTTTGTAAACTATTTTTGCTTTATGAAAATTAAAAAAATGTTTTTTTAATGTTAAATATCATTTAATTTATTTTCATATATGAAAAATTATATATTAAAATAAAACTTATAGGCGTTTTTATTGATTTGATTAAAATCAAATCAATAGTTTTTTTATTTAATTTTATCTTTGAAAAAATATATTGTATATTCATTTTTTCACATATAAACTTTATTTGAGATTTATTTAAAGTAATTTAAAAAAATAAAATTTATTACTGACTTATTAGTCAACTACTTTTATTTAAATTAAAACATTAATAATATTAGTTTAAATATATTTATTTTTTTTAATTTATAAGAAAAAATAAATGAAAATTTAATTAAAAATATTTTAATAAATCTCAATTATTAAAAATAAATATTTATATTAAAATCGGGACTTTCCAGCAATCTGTGTAACTTAGTGATTTTACAACTAAAATTTATTTAAAAAACACAGTTTTTAGGAAAGTCCCTAAATATGATAAAAGAAAAAATAAAGTTAATCCAGAAAATTTAAAAAACTTTTTAAAGGCTTGAAAGTATTTTTGTAATAGTCAATATGATGAATTAATAGCATTTTTAATTGAAACTAAAGTAAATAAAGAAACTTTAAGAATTTTTGAAAATAATAAAGAAGGCATTATTAATCAACCTGCTAGTTGAAATATTGTTTGTAGTGCTGAAAGTGACATTCAACATTTAGTTAAATCTCAAACTAAAGGTGCAATAATATATGCTTATCCAACGTTAATTAATATGTTAATGGCTAGAGCCAATTATTTAAATAGTAGAAATTATATTAATAGTGCTTAAAATAATACAATTTAATATTTTTTATTTCTAATTTTAAGATTAGGATTTTTGTGTTATTTAAATGTAATTTTATAATTATATTTTTTAACATTCTTAAAATTTGTGGTATAATTTAGTAAACAAATATTTAGATTTGCTATTTTTTTTGTTTGAAGTTAGAAAATCTATCCGTTATATTTATTCGTCCACATATTAAAAAAATCTTGTAATTTATTAAAAATCTAATATAATAATACTTGACATAAAGAAAGTAGTTTTTACGCTCACCTGATAGCTAAGTTGTTATAGGTTCAATGCTTTAAATTTTTATTTTTAAAATAAAGTTTTGTAGTGGTGAGTGTGCGTTTTAGCACACTTTTATTTATGCAAATTAAAGGAGGTATGTATGGCTTTTAAAAATAATGATAATTTATGAAATAGTAATATTCCCTTTTATGAATTTTTATTAATTGGTAATGATGGTACTAATTATGGTTTAATGAAAAAAAATGATGCTTTAAAAAAAGCAGAAGATTTAGGATATGACCTATTATGTATATCACCAAATGCTAAACCACCTGTTTGTAAAATGTTTAAATTTGATACATATCGTTTTGAACAACAAAAAAAGGAAAAAGAAGTTAAAAAAGCACAAAAATTAACAATTGTTGAAGAAAAAGAAATTCGACTAAGTGTTGTTATTGATAACAATGACATTAAAACAAAGGCAAATAAGGCTCGTAAATTTCTAAGTAATGGTAACAAAGTAAAAGTTACATTAAAATATCGTGGTCGTGAATTACATAATCCTGAAGCAGGATTTGAAGTAATTACAAAATTTTATAAAGAATTAGAAGATATTTGTATTTATGATAAAAACTTTGATAAAAAAGAAAAAAATATACAAACTATTTATCTTTTTCCAAAAAAGAAAAATCAAGAAAATTAACAATAGGAGGTAAAATATGCCAAAAATGAAAACAAAAAAAGCTTTAAAAAAAAGAATTAAAGTAACAGGAAGTGGTAAATGAATGCGTAGTGGTGCTTTTGTTTCTCACTTAGCTCAAAATAAAACAACAAAACAAAAACGTCAATTACGTGGGTGAAGTGAAGTATCTGCTTCTGACTATAAGCGTTTAAAAGATTTAATTTAGGAAGGTGACAAAATAAATGGCTAGAGTTAAAGGCGGTTATACAACTAATCATCGCCGTAAAAAAATACTAAAAGCAGCAAAAGGATATTATGGAGCAAAACATAGTTTATATCGTACAGCAAATGAACAAGTAATGAACTCATTAGCATATGCTTATCGTGATCGTAAAAATTGTAAACGTGAGTTTCGCAAGTTATGAATTCAAAGAATTAATGCAACTGTTCGTAATTATGATTTATCATATTCACGTTTTATTGATGGCTTAAATAAAGCTAATATTAATCTTAATCGTAAAATATTGTCTGAGTTATCAATTAATCAACCAGAAGAATTTGAAAAATTAGTTTTGGCATCAAAATCTGCTTTAGCAAAATAATTAATTGCAAAATTTTATATAAATTAAAAACACTTGAAATAAATTAAATTTATTATAAGTGTTTTTAATTTATATAATTATGATAAGTTTTAGAAATGTATTTAATATAAATTTCAAAGAATATTTTTTTATCACAAACTTTGTTTTATAATATATTTAATGGTAAAATTAAAAATAAATTCGCTTCTTAGTATAAAAATAAGAAAGAAATTTAAAAAAAGAGGGGGCCATTATGCAATTTGTTTTTCTTGGATTTTTTGATGGTAATCCACAAGCAGTTATTAATCCTTTATTTGGTATGTATTATTGAATTGGCTTATCTATATCATTATTCTTGATAATTAGTTTATTTATTTTTAAAAGGTTTTATGCTAATTTAAGTAAGTGCTATAGTTTTAAATGTAGTTTAGGTATTTTTCAAATACTTTTATATATTAGTTTTTATATTGTGCATGGATTGAATGGTGATAATTATCAATGGTATGATTATTTTCCTTTTCAATTATGTTCGGTATTAAATATTACTAGTGGTATACTATTAATAATTCCTAATAAAAGTTTATTTAATATTACTTTTCCTTTAATTGGTCCTGTTATTTTTGCATTTTTATTACCAGATAAAACAAAATGAGTTTTTGGTCCACAACATTTTCTTTATTGAAATTATTATTTTATTCATATTATTATTCTTTTTTCTTATTTACTTTTATATTTATATGGTCATATTGAATATGACAAAATATATATCAAAAAAAGTATATTATATTTAACTTTATTTGGTAGTGGTGTTTTTATTTTTAATACTTCTTTTGGTACTAATTACTTATTTATTGGTAATGCTGGTTATACAGCAAGTTTTGGTAAAAAAGTATTAGACACTTCAGTGTGGTTACCAATTTTACGTTTTACATTTATGTGTGTTTTTGGTATTTCATTACTAGTTTTAACATATATTTTTATTATAAAAACTTTATCTCCTTTTTATTTAGAAAAAGGAACAAAAATTAATCCTATTTACAAAGATAAAAAATCATTAATTACAAAATTTTATAAAAAATTAAATTTAAAAGATAAGAAAATAATGAAATCTTAATTAATAATTAAAAAAAAGAAAGTGAGTTAATTATGTTAAATTCAAAACAATTTTCAACAATTATCCAACTTCAAAATGAGTTAGATAAAAAAATAATTATTAATCGTGGTGTTAGCGATATTAAAACATTAAATTCTAGATTTTTAGCACTTTTAGTTGAATTAGGTGAATTTGCAAATGAACAAAGATGTTTTAAATATTGAAGTTCAAAACCAAGTAGTGAAAAATCAGTAATGCTTGAAGAATATATTGATAGTCTTCATTTTATTCTTAGTATCGGTAATAGCCTTAATATTGATTTTCAAAATTTTAGTTTTTCAGAAAAAACAAATTATCAAGATCTTAATCTTGCATTCATTGATTTATTTGCTTTTGTTACAACTCTTTTTAAATCAAAATCAAGTAATGATTTTTTTGAATTATTAAATATTTATTTTACAATTGGTAAAAAATGTAATTTTAATAGTGAAGACATTATTTCTTGTTATATTTATAAAAATGAAATAAATCATTTACGACAATCACAAAATTATTAATGGAAATAAGTGATCGTTTTATTTAGGAGATTAAAATGACTAATGTTAAAATTTTCAATTATAATAATACAAAATGAGAGTACATTATTACATATAAACAACAAAAACATATGTATTTAAAAGTGCGTAACGATCAAATTATTATTAGTGCTCCATTTTTTATGCAAGAAAAATTAATTGAAGATTTCATTTTAAAAAGTTTACCTAAAATTTTAAAAAAGAAAACTATATTAAAACCTAATATTGTTATTAATAATAATGACAGTTATCTTTATTTTTTAAGTAAAAAATATAAATTAATTACTAAGTATCATTCAAAAAAAACCATTATTTATTTTGAATTTAATAATTTGGTAGTATGCACAAATATTCAAGATGATAAGCAAATATTAATTAAAATTCAAAAATTTTTAAAAGAAGAGTCAAAAAATATTTTTATGAGTCGCTTACAATATTGATCAGAAATTATGAATATTGAGTTTTCAGTACTAAAAATTCGTTCGATGTTAAATAAATGAGGTGTTTGTCAACCAAATACTAAAATCATTACACTTAATTATAAATTAATTCATTTTGATTATGCTGTAATTGATTATGTTATAATTCATGAGTTAACGCATATAATTCATGCTCATCATAAAAAAAAATTTTGAAATTTTGTTGCTCAATATTGTCCAGATTTTCAAGATTGTCAAAAAATATTAAAACAAGGAGTTATGGATGAAACAAATAACCTCACTTAAAAATCCAATAATTCAAGAATTAGTTTTATTACATGAAAGAAAACATCGCAATGTTAAAAAAAAGTTTTTAATTGAAGGAGAACATTTAATTAGTATTGCATTATTAAAAAAAAGATTACTTGCAGTATATGTTGATGAGAAGTATTTAGACAAATATGCAAATTTATTAAAAACTTGTAATAATATTGAAGTTATTGTTGTAAATAGTATGATTATTAAAAAAATTTCACAACAAAAAACACCACAACCAATAATTGGCGTTTGTAATATTGTTAAACCTTTAAATTATTTTTATTCTTCTCATATTATTCTAATTGATACAATTCAAGATCCAGGTAATTTAGGAAATATTTTACGCAGTGTTACTGCTTTTAATATTTCTGAAGTATATTTATCAAATGAAAGCGTTGATTTATATAATCACAAAGTAATTAGTGCAAGTCAAGGAGCTATTTTTTATACTAATGTGTATTATGAAAATTTTGATCAATTTTTATTAAAAGTAAAAAATGCAAATTATATGATTTATGGTACATTTCTACATGAAGATAATAGTACTAATTTATCTGAAATTACCTTTAAGCAAAAGAATGCTTTTTTATTTGGCAATGAAGGACAAGGTATTAATAAAAAGTATAAAGATAAAATTAATAGTAATATTTTTATTCCAACTTCTTTTAATGTTGAATCATTAAATTTAGCAACAAGTGTAGCAATAGTAACGTATTGCTTATTTACTAGTAATATATTAAAATAAATTATACTTATTTTTAATTATAAAAATTTAATTATACATATTAATAAATTAATGGAGGAATAAAATGTTAGCGGTTAACGATTTAAAAAAAAGATTAGAAATTATTAGACAGCAAGCATTTAATAATATTGATGAAGTTGCTGATTTACATAAATTGCAAGTTTTAAAATCACAATATTTAGGCAAAAATTCGGATATTAATAATATATTAAAATCTTTAGAAAAGTTTCCTCATAATTTTAGAATTGAAATTGGTCAAGCAGCTAATAAATTAAAAAAAGAAATTAATGAATATATAATAAAAAAATTTAATGAAATTGAGAAAGATAACATTAATGAGCGTCTTAAATCTTCAGAAATTGATTTAACACTACCGGGTATTGATTTTAATATTGGTCACACCAATCCTTTATTAAAAACTGTTACCGAAATATCTGAAATTTTTAAAAATTTGGGTTATCAAATCATTAGTGGTAATGAAGTAGAAAATGAAGAATATAATTTTAATCGCTTAAATTTACCATTTGATCATCCAGCAAGAGATATGCAAGATACTTTTTATCTTGAAAATAATAATGACAAACTTAATCGTTGATTATTAAGAACACACGCTACAAATATGACTGCACGCATTCTTAGCGAGCAAGATAAAAATTCAAAAGAAACCACGGCTATTATTAGTTTAGGAAATGTTTATCGAAAAGATGATGATGATGTTACTCATTCTCACCAATTTATGCAAGTTGATGGGTTTTTAGTTGGATCTAATATTACTTTTGCAAATTTAAAATGAACATTAAATTATTTTTGTCAGCAATTTTTTGGCATGGAAACTAAAACAAGATTACGTCCTAGTTATTTCCCATTTACGGAGCCTTCAGTTGAAGTAGATGTAAGTTGCCCAAAATGTAATACAGAAGGTTGTTCATTATGTAAGTATACTGGTTGAATTGAAGTTTTAGGTGCTGGTATGATTCATCCAAATGTTTTTATTGCTGCTGGTTTAGATGAAACAACAGCAGGTTTTGCCTTTGGTGTAGGCATTGAAAGAATTACTATGATTAAATATGGCATTGACAATATCAGATTATTTTATAATAATGATTTTCGATTCTTAAAACAATTTTAAAAATTAAAAGGAGTATAAAATAAAATGATAGTTTCACGTAAAATCATTTCGCAGTGATTGAATATTAATAGCATTAAAGATTATGAAATCGTTGATGCTTTAAATAGTTTAGGTTTTGAGGTTGATCAAGTAAAAAATTTAATGTTCAGTAATACAAACTTAGTTGTTGGTCAAATTACTAAAATTACTAAACATCTTAAATCAAATAAATTAAATATTTGTGAAGTAACAGTAGGCACTGAAATGTTAACTATAGTTTGTGGTGCAGCAAATGTAGTTATTGGTATTAAAGTTGTTGTAGCAAGGATAGGAAGTACTTTAGGTAATGGTCTTACTATTGTTGAAAGAACAATTCAAGACGTTGTTTCTTCAGGAATGCTTTGTTCATTAACAGAATTAGGATTAAGCGGTATTGTTCAGAATAAAGAAGAATTAAGTGGTATTATTCATTTACCAGATGATGCAATGGTTGGTAATATTAATCCATTACAATATTTAAATTTAGATGATACAATTTTTTTTATTGATTTAACAGTAAATCGTAGTGATTGTTTGGGGATTTATAGTATTGCTAGAGAATTAAACGGTTATTTTAAAATTCCTTTAAAAAACATGGAAGTTAGTAGTATAGGAAAATTTGATAATAAAAGTCAAGTTAGTGTTCTTAATGGTAAAATTCAAGCTTTAGCAACATTAAAGATTGAATTTGATGATAAATCTGTAATAACACCAATTTGAATTAGAAGAACACTACAACTTGCAAATATTGTACCCAAAACTTTATCAGAAGATATTATTCATTTAGTAATGTTAGAATTGGGTCAACCCTTAATTACTTTTAGTGCCGATGTTTTAAAAAAACCATCTTTAAATATTTCACCTAAATCATACCCAGAAGGTAATTTGCAAATTAAAGAGGGTGATATTTTATTACACGATAAATATTTGGCTTTTAGTGTTTTAGGAGTTAGTCATAATATTGAATATGAAGTTAAACCAAGTTCCAAAGAAGTTTTTATATTTTCAATTAATCCTGATGTTACCTTAATGAGTAAACAAGCAAAGCGACATGGTGCTCTTATTAATACATTATTAGAACGTTTAACAAGACCAGTTGTTCCTGATTATTATTTAATTGCTTTACAACGTTATTTGTTTATTTTAGGACAATTACAAGTTAAATATGAAATTACTGGTTTTAGTAATGATGTTCCTTATCAAGTTAAAACAAAAGTGATCAATTTTAATTTTAATTTTATTAATAAAATTTTAGGTACAAATTTTGGGGTTAATGAAATAATTAATTATTTGACTATTATTGGTTGTCAAATTGAAATTGATGCAAAAAATCAAGAAATTTTAAAAGTAACAGTTCCTAATCATCGTAGTGATTTAAATAATGCTAATGATTTTAGTGAAGAAGTTGCAAGAGTATTTGGATATGATAAATTACCAGTTATTAAACCACAATTTAATGTATCATTTAAGTCACCAACGGCAATGGAAAATTTAATGATGAAGTGAAGACAACATTTAACAAGTTATGGTTTTAATCAAGTAAAAACATATAGCTTAACATGTATGCAAATATTAAATGATTTTAATTTTTTTAAATATAAAATACCTGTAAAATTAGAAGCACCTTTGACATTAACAAGAGAAGTTATGCGTTTTAGTTTGACAGATAGTTTATTAAGAATTTGTCAATATAATTATGCACGTAAAGAAACACAATTAAAAATTTTTACTGATGAAACTATTTATACAGGTGATGAAACTGATGATAATCATCATTTAGCTTTTATGATTATGGATAATTTTTGACCAAAAATTAATACTAATAAAGTTACTAATAGTACGTATTATTTTATTAAAGGTTTTTTAGATGGTTTTTTAGCAAAAGTTATGCCAAATTTATTTAACTCTATTGTTTATAAAACAAATAATAATTCTTTAATGCATCCGTATTTAAGCGCAGATATTTTTTATGAGCAAGAACATATTGCTACTATTGGCGCACTGCATCCACAAACTGAAAAAATAATGAATGTTGAAAAAATATTCTTAGCAGAAATTAATTGTAGTAAGTTAGTTAAAATCATAGAAGAACAACAAAAAGTAGTTTCTAAATTTAAGCTTTGATCAAAATTTAATTCTTTAAGTCGTGATATATCAATTATTGTTAATAGCGATATTCAATTTTCTGATGTAAAAAATGCTATAATATTTGTAAATATTGATTTTTTAGAACAAATATCTTTGGTAGATTTTTATAATGATGAAAAATTAAAATCACAACATCAACACTCATTAACTTTTAATTTGAAATTTAATAGTCAAGAAGAACAATTAGATGAAACAAAAGTAAGTGGACAAATAAGTATTATTCAAGAAATATTAAAGAAAAAATTTCAAGCAATTATTCGTTAAAAATATAACAAAATATTAAATAATAACATTAATATTTTTTTTATTATATTAAATTTTTAAATTGGGTGAGATAATATGAAAACATTAAACAAAGATAATTTAAACTTTTATAAAATGGCATTATTATTTATGATTCCAATTTGTGCACAATCTTTAATTGAAACATTAATAAACTTAATGAATAATTTTGTGGTTGGTCAATTTGGAAATGATGATGCTATTGCTGGAGTTGCATCATCAAGTAATATTTATGATATGGTTTGATATATCTTTTTTGCTATCGTTGCTACCGGTAATATTTTTACTGCTCAATATTTAGGTATTAAAGATAAGAAGAAAATTCAAGAAACTACTAATATAAAATTATTTTATACTTTAATTTTTTCAATATTTTTTGTTGTAATATTAGAATTATTTAGCAAACAAATTATGGGAGTAATTCTTGGTGCTGAAGATAATTCTCATCAAAATGCTATTGGTATTGCTGAAGAATATAGTAAATTAATTGCTTGAAATTACCCATTGTTAGGTTTTGCTTTTATTATGTCAATTACTATGAATACATGTGGTAATGTTAAAACACCATTGATAACTTCTATTTGCTCATTACTCTTAAATACATTTTTAGTTTGTATTTTATCATTACCATATAGTGGGGGACCACAATTAGGTATTGAAGGATTAGCAATAAGTTTAATTATTTCAAGAGCAGTAGAATGTTTTATATTGTTAGGTTATTTAATTTATAAAAAACCAATTTATGCTCCTAATTGAAATATTTTTAAATTTACAAAAGATTTACATAAAAAATATATTATTACTTTTATTCCTTTATTTGCTAGTCAAGTATTATTTGGTGTTTCAGTAGTAATGTTAACGGCTTTATATTCTCATTTTGGTGATACTGAAGTTGTTGCTGCTGTGCAAATTGTTGGTAGTGTTGTTGCTATTTTTTATTCTACTTTTAGGGGATATAATGCTTTAGTTGGATATGCTGTTGGTAGCAAGTTAGGTTCAGGAGAACTAGTACTGGCTAAAGAAAATGCTAACAAGATATTAAAATTGAGTTTTGCTATTTCAACTGTTATTGCTTTAATTATTTTGGGTAGTGCTTTTTGAGTTCCAAAAGTATTATTTGCAAATTTATCTAATAATGCTATGAAACTTGCAGTTTGATATATGGCTTTTTCAGCAGTAACTTATTTTTTCATTAATATGATGCAACCATTATTTAGTTTTCTTTATGCTGGTGGCTATACTTTAATTATTAGTATTGCTGATCTATTTTTAATTTGATTTATTGATATTTTTATTACTTTTGCTTTATTGCAGTGAACTGACTTAAGTATTAAAATGGTAATTATGATTTCGTGTTTAAGTAAATCAGCTGATTTTATTTGTGCTTATGTATTTTATAAAGTAATTCCTTGAAATAAAAATATTATTAATTCTAAAGTAGAAAATGTACCTCATCCGACATTTGAACCACATGGATAATATAAAAATCCCTTTTTAATAATAGATTTTATTTTAATAAATTTTGTTTAAAAAACCTGAATTGTAAAATTAAAAAGGACATTTATATAAAAATTAAATTGTGTTAATTCTATAATTAAGAAAAGAAAGGAATTAGCACAATGTATAAGTATCTGACTATTGAATCAATAATAGCAATAAAAGAATATAAAAGTTATGAATTTTCAATTCGTAAAATAGCAAAAGCTGTTGATTATAGTAAATCAACTGTACATAGAGTTTGCAGATTATTAAATCAAAACTTATTACCATTAGAAATATTGAATCAAATTCAAAAAAAGAAGCAAAATGCAGGTAGAAAATTAATAATTTTAACTTTAACAGAAATTAATACTATTAATTATTTGTTAATTACTAAAAATTATGCGCTTGATATAATTGCTAATTTTTTAAAGGAAAATAAAATAAAAAGTATTTCAACAAAAACTTTATATAACATGTTTAAAACAAATCGAATGGGTTTTGATGAAAATAACTTATTGAGAAAAGGAAAAAATAAACCTCATAAACGAAAAGAAACTAGAGGACGAATTAATAAGAGGCTTTTATGTAATCTGTGTATCTTTGTTTTACAAAGTACTAGTTTAGATTAATTCTATCTTCAAATTTTATCATAAAATGAGCAATTGCTGTATTTCAATTTTGAATGGGCATTGTTCATTTTTTTGTTATATTTTCAATTGCTAAATAAAATATTTTAAAAACTGCCATATCATTAGGAAAAACTTTTTTATTTCTGATAACTTTTCGTAATTGACTATTTACAGATTCAATAGCATTTGTTGTATAAATCACTCTTTTAATTTCTGCAGGATAACTAATAAAAACAATTAAATTATCTCAATTTTTATATCAAGATTTAGCAATTTGAGGATATTGTTTATTTCACTTATTTTCAAAGGATTCTAAAGCCTGCATTGCTTGTTCTTCACTACATGCAGTATAAATTGGTTTTAAATCTGCAACTAGAGATTTTCTATGCTTATATGAGACATATTTCAAACTATTTCTAATTTGATGAACTATGCATAATTGATGTTCTATTTTAAGATAAACTGATTGTATTGCTTCTGACATGCCTGTTAAATTATCACTGCAGGCAATAAGAATATCATTTAAGCCACGATTTTTCATTTCTGTTAAATTTGCTAATCAAAATTTAGCACCTTCATTTTCACTAATTCATAAACCTAAAACATCTTTTTTACCTTCTAAATCAACTCCTAAAGCTATATAAACTGATTTATTAATAATCCTTTTATTTTGTCGTACTTTCACTATTATGCAATCAAAATAAACAATCGGATAGACACTTTCTAATGGTCGATTTTGCCATGCTTTTACATCATCAATAACATCATCAGTAATTTGACTAATAACACTTTCACTAATATCAGCACCATGATATAACTCTTGTAATTGCATTCTAATATCTGATAATGTCATACCTTTTGCATATAAAGAAAGAACTTGTTGATCAAAACCTTCAAATCTTCTTTGTCTTTTTGCAACTATTACAGGATTAAAATTACTATTGCGATCTCGTGGTACATCAATCTCAATTTTACCTTGTTGAGTTATTAATTTTTTTGAACTTATACCATTACGAGCATTGTCACTATTACTATGTTGATTCTTATCATATCCTAAATAATTTTGCATCTCAGAATTCAACATTTTTTCTACTAATCTTTTTGTTAATTCTTTATACAATCCTCCCTCTTTAAAAACTGTTGTTAAATCTTCAGTATTTTCTAATAATAAATCTACTGCTTTTGATATTGGATCATTATTATTAATATTTTGCTTTTTAGCCATCTGTAACTCACTCTTTCTAGTCATTTAATTATATTTACTAGAATTAATTAAACATAGTTATTTTTGTAAGTTACACAGATTACTAAACATTACCGAAAATATTACAAAAAGTATAATAAAATTTATTTCAAAGTTACAAAAAGGAACAGTTAAAACTATTACTTTTGATCGTGGTAAAGAATTTAGTAAATGAAAATTAATCGAAAAAATTTGCAATGTTAAGATTTATTTTGCAGATCCTGGCAAACCTTGTCAAAGAGGTTTAAATGAAAATAATAATGGTATTTTAAGAAGATATTTACCAAAATCTACAGATCTATCTTTATATAAACAAAAAGACTTAAATGCTATAGCATTTCAAATTAATTCTAGACCCAGAAAATCACTATCTTATAAAAGCCCAATAGACTTAATACAATTATTTTAAAAACTGTCCCATTTGTCCCATTTATATTTACAATTCAAGTTATATTAGCTAAAAATGTATCTCATTTATTAAATTCATTCATTCCATTCTTAATTCACTTATAATATCCTGATTTTGAAACATTTAATATTCAACATAAATAACTAATCTGATATTTTTTCTTCAATGAGAAAATCACAAAATATTTCTTCTTTTTTGTCGATTTTTCTAAATACTTTTTTATATCGTTCATTGCCTCAATATATTCAATTAATTCTTGTTTTGTCATTTCATTAAAATTTAAAGATTTGGGTCGACCTGTTCTTTTGGTTTTTTTAGCACGAATTCCATTGCCATATTCTAAACCTTTTTCACCTAATAATTTATATGCTTTAATTCATTCTTTTATTGATGATCGACCAATACCATACTCTAATGCGGTTTTATCAATTGTTTTAATTTTACTTATTTTTATTATTTTTAACTTTTCTTCTTTTAATAGTCATTTAGCCATAAAAAAATGAACACCTTCCTTAAAGTATTTTTAACACAAAGGTTACAATTCTGTGTCTACTTTATTCTAGATGTTCAGTTTAATAATAATTGGAATAATAGGTTTAATATTCGGAATTATTGGTATTGGATATTTAATTTATGAAAAAATAACTAATTAAATTATACATATTTAGTAAATATTTATGATATAAAAATAATATAAACTTAATAATAGTTTTTGACTCATTATTTTAATAAAAAAATAAATGATTTTTTTTATTTTGAAAGGAGAAAAAATGATTTTAGAAAATTTAGAAAATATAAATCAAAAAATTTTAAAAACATTAGAATTATATGAATTAAATAATAAAATGTTAAATGAAATTATATTAAATAATTATAAATATTCTAATGAAGAAATAGAATTAATGAAAGAAATGATTTTTCAAACAAATAAAAATGTACAATATCTTAAAAAAACTATTTTAAATATAAAAAAAAATTACAAATTAGAAAATATTTCTATTACAGAAAAAATATTAAAATTAGATTTAGAAATAAATAAATTTTGATATAAATTTTATATTAAATTAAAAAAAGAAGATAAAAAATCTATTAATTATTGAAGAAATGAATATTTAGAATGTTATAAAAAAATATTTTTTCAAAATAAAGATTTAAATATTAAACAAATAAATAATTTAATTCAAAATGAATTATTAAAAAATGAAAATTCCATTTCATTACAATTATAAAAAAGTTACATTAATTGGTAACTTTTTAATTAGGTGCCAACCTAATAATAATATAACAGTGAAATTATATACTTATCTTTCTCTATAACCCTTGATAAGTATTACTATAAATTCTACATTAATATTTAAGATTGTGGGGAAATAATTTTGATTAGATTTGGCCAGGAAAAATCATTAAGATAATAAAAATTAACATAAGGTGCATATTTAACAATAGTAATATTACCATTAGAAATAATAGTATTATTTAATTTATCTTTTATTTCCTTTTCGGTATTATTCATATTTAATCCATATACATTTAAAAATTTACTAAACATTGTTTCACTAATTTCAATTTTTATATATCCTTCTTTATTATAAAAATCATTAAGAGAACCAGAATTATCTAATACATCATTTTTATAAAGTTTTAAATCCATTACTGGAATTGACATATTAATAATAATAAATTTATTAATTTTATCAAATGTGGCTGTAAAAATTTGTGATGGACCTGGTTCAACACCACAAGCATTTAAATTTATAACTGAGAATGAGGGACTTTCCTAAAAACTGTGTTTTTTAAATAAATTTTAGTTGTAAAATCACTAAGTTACACAGATTGCTGGAAAGTCCCTGTTGAACTGATAAAATTACTATATTAGCACTATCATTAAAGGTTTGTATTTGTACACCAGCAATTTTTTTATCAGTTATAATAAATTCTTGAATAGTATAAACTGGATTATATATACTTCAAGAATAATAAACTCTATAATGTTTATTCTCTTGAAAATCATAAGTAATTTGTCAATAATCTCATTTTTTTCTCTTGTTCCTACTTCTTTTCAATTTGAACAACTTGGACTTGGTGTTGGATTATTTTTTAATTCAATATCTCAATTATTTTCTTCTATTTCATTAGTTTCTAAACTTTTTGAATTAATTTTTATAGGTTTATCTATATTAATTACACTTGGTGAAGTAATATCTAATGTATTACTAGTAATTTGATAAGTATTTTCTTTTAATTCCTCAAAACTAAATATAGCACCACCATCAATTTCACATTTAATAAATAAACTTCATTTATTACTAGCTTTAGTATAATCAGCCTTAAGAATTAAAGAAGCATCTTTATTATCAATTTTACCAATTAAAAGAGTTCATACTCCAGTTCCAATAGCTTTAGCTGATTTAAACGTTAACATTAATGGATAACCATTTTGCTCAGGTGCATTTCTATGTCATGTTATAAATACCCGATATGTTTTATTAAGTTCAAT
This sequence comes from Spiroplasma endosymbiont of Aleiodes alternator, assembly GCF_964031135.1. Taxonomy (NCBI): domain Bacteria; kingdom Bacillati; phylum Mycoplasmatota; class Mollicutes; order Entomoplasmatales; family Spiroplasmataceae; genus Spiroplasma; species Spiroplasma endosymbiont of Aleiodes alternator. The sequence continues at coordinate 849,110 of NZ_OZ035008.1, read as the reverse complement.
ATTAAAATTATCTCATGTTCTATTATCGACTCTTTTTCCTATTAAAACTCAATTTTCTTTATCTTGTTTTTTATCAATATATTTTTTATTTTCATTAATAGAACCAGCAATAGTTTTATCAGTAGTTTCTAAATTAGGAATTTCTTGACTTACAGCATTTATTTGAAATGCAATAGGAAACTTTTCTTCTGTTTCTTTTAATTTTTGATTAACTTCTTCTTTTTTTATAATAATCAGTTAAATTTGGTATTTTATCATCTATATATTTTTTATTTGGAATATCTAAATCATCAGTTACAACTGGATTATTTCTATAAATTAAAGTTTTACCACCAACATTAGTTTTAATAACATCATTAACTAATCTTGTAGTACTATCTTTATCATCTTTATTATTAAATATTCTATTTTCATCAACTGAACTTCCACCAGTAGCACTAATTTTATTATTTTCATCAATCTTAATATTTTCACCAGCAATTAATTTATCTTGTTTTTTATCTAATAAATTATCAACATATTCTTTAGTTGTAGCATCACTTAAAAATGTAGGAGTACTAACATCAATAATTCTTTTACCATTAACATCAATACCTTTATTATCTTTTGGAACAATAAAATTAGGATTATCTTTATTAACTTCTCATAATGAATTGCTAATTTCTGTTGTAATACCCCTAGTATCAATATCAACTACTGAACCCATAATATTTTTTGGATGACTAATAGTAATTTTAGTTCTATTATCACTACTTTTAATATTATTAGATTGTAAATAAATTTCTCATGGATTTTGTTCACCACCAGTACCCATAAATTTTTTAAATCAATTTTGTTTAGGTGAAACATCAAGATTAAAACCTTTCATAGTTGGATATTCATTTATTTCTTTTAAATCCTGAATTGTAAAATTAAAAAGGACATTTATATAAAAATTAAATTGTGTTAATTCTATAATTAAGAAAAGAAAGGAATTAGCACAATGTATAAGTATCTGACTATTGAATCAATAATAGCAATAAAAGAATATAAAAGTTATGAATTTTCAATTCGTAAAATAGCAAAAGCTGTTGATTATAGTAAATCAACTGTACATAGAGTTTGCAGATTATTAAATCAAAACTTATTACCATTAGAAATATTGAATCAAATTCAAAAAAAGAAGCAAAATGCAGGTAGAAAATTAATAATTTTAACTTTAACAGAAATTAATACTATTAATTATTTGTTAATTACTAAAAATTATGCGCTTGATATAATTGCTAATTTTTTAAAGGAAAATAAAATAAAAAGTATTTCAACAAAAACTTTATATAACATGTTTAAAACAAATCGAATGGGTTTTGATGAAAATAACTTATTGAGAAAAGGAAAAAATAAACTTCATAAACGAAAAGAAACTAGAGGACGAATTAATAATTGTAAATCTATTCATGAAAGAAATTTAATCATTCCTAATATTAAAAATATAAAAGAATTTGGTCATTTAGAGGGTGATACTATCATTGGTAAAGATCATAAAAGTTCTATTATTACTTTAGCTGATATATGATCAAAAACCACAATTCCTTTAGTTTCTAAAAATCATAAAGCAGAAAATATTACAAAAAGTATAATAAAATTTATTTCAAAGTTACAAAAAGGAACAGTTAAAACTATTACTTTTGATCGTGGTAAAGAATTTAGTAAATGAAAATTAATCGAAAAAATTTGCAATGTTAAGATTTATTTTGCAGATCCTGGCAAACCTTGTCAAAGAGGTTTAAATGAAAATAATAATGGTATTTTAAGAAGATATTTACCAAAATCTACAGATCTATCTTTATATAAACAAAAAGACTTAAATGCTATAGCATTTCAAATTAATTCTACACCCAGAAAATCACTATCTTATAAAAGCCCAATAGACTTAATACAATTATTTTAAAAACTGTCCCATTTGTCCCATTTATATTTACAATTCAGGAAAAAATATTTACATAATACAAATTAGTTTTTATTTAAAAATAATCTTTATTACATAAAATATTTTATTTAATGACACACTCTAATTATATATAGATAATATTCAATATTTTTTTACTTTTTCTTTCTTCTTTTTAATACAAATATTGGAATAACAATTGCAAAAAATATTAAAGCAGTAAAACCAATAGTAATAATCATACATATTCTATTTATCTTTTTTTTGTATTGATTTAACTCTTGTGGATTAATAATTTCATAGCCATAATAACTTATAATATTACGTTTACGAAATTTAAAAATAACAATATTAATCATATGAATAAAGAAAATAACACCTAAAATAATTGTTAAAGTTATTCCATCTTTAATAATATCAGGAACATTAACTGTTCATTTTTGAATAATAAAAGTTAATTTCTGACCACTAATCAAAAACATAATGCCAATAATAATACCAAGAACAATATAACTACTAATACTTATTCAATTAATAATTATCAAGTTAGCATGAATTTTACGATAATTTCTAATTATAAAATTAGGAGGTAATAGTGACCCTTTTAATGTTCTTTCAATATATAAATCCACTTCTCTTCTTAATGTCACAAATTCAATAATATTAATTAAAATAATAGTAAGAGCAATAATTGCTAATGGAATAGTAATTACAGGATGAGGAATAATTTTTATGTTAATCATACCAAAATATAAACCAATAAAAGTTGAAGCAATAATTAATGTCATAACACCAATAAATAATAAAATCAATTGTTTTAGCTTCTCTGATTTAATTTCTCTGCTAATTGGTTTTGGAATTTTAAAACTATTTTTATAACTAACTATTTCCATAGTATTAAATGTTTGTGGTTGATCATAATACATATCTTTTTCTTTAGTAAAGTTTTCATTGATCGGCACTGTCTTTTTTTCTTGTAAAGGTATTATATAAGAACTAGTAACTTGTATATTTTTACCATCATATTTTTTTTCATTATAATCATTTTCATTAAAATCAGAATTATGAATATTTTCTTTATTTTTATTAATTGGTGGTACAACATTACTAAAATAAGTGTTATTATTAGTTGATTTTTGATAACCTTCTTTATCTGATAACCTATTTTTTTGTGAAAAAAATTTATCAAATAATTTAAATTTTATTTTAGACATATACATCACCTACATTTAATTAGTTAAAATATTTTTTTGTCTTTTTAGAAATATGTTTACTTGAATAAAATTTTCTTTGTAATTTGGCAATTTCATGTTCAATTTCCAAAATTTTATCTTCAAATTGATAATCTTTTTCTTCTAAACTTAAGTATCCTTTAATAGAAATCCTTTTGCGTAAATACATTATTAATAAAATTGATAATAATAACAGAAAAATCAAAAGTGCTAACCCACCCATTGAATATAAAAAAGTAGTAATTGGAATCTCAAAACCTAAAAACTTAATGGTATTAGTACTACTATCATCACTTACTACTGCTAACACTAATTTCACCTCATACATTAGTATATAAATATTATAACAAAAACACCAAATCTAATTAATATTATCTATTTAATAGTTTATTTTCTGTTATAATAATTATTTTAATAATAAAAAAGAATATTATTAATATTCTTTTTCATATGTTCATCCTTCGCTACGTAAATATTTTGCTGCAACAAATTGTGCAAATATTGCTAGAAACAGGCCAAAGAAAGTAATCAATAATAAAACTGTATAATCAAGAATTGGACGATTAATTAAAAATAAATCTTCTGGTGGGCGCTGTAACTCTAAAATAAATCTAATTAAATTTCATCCAAAAAAGTAAAGTCCCATTTGAACACCTGCATGCATCATTCGATAATGATGTGGATTATTTATTTCATAAAGTTTTTTGCTTTTATTTATATAATCATTAATTTTCTTACCAGAAGGCTTGACTTCTGCTAATGCTTTATTTACTACATTTTTTGGTACTTGATTATAATAGTAAACTTCATTTCACATTTTAGTTCAAGTCAAATGTTTTGGGTCACGATTTACTTTATTTCAATATTTTGGATTAAAAGTTATTTTTCCTCAGTATTTAAAATTATTTTTAAAATCAAATTGAAACTTATCTGGCTCTACTTTTCATGGCTTTTTACCAAATCATTTACCAAGATTTGGAACAACAAGTGTAATCACTAATCATAATCCTAAATTAGCAATTGATTCATAAAGAAATATTGGTGCACGATAAACAATTTCACCATTAATAGTTTCTGGAGTGCCACTTGGTCCACCATTTAATTTAAAACAATTATCACGAATAAAAGCAGGTAATCATGATAATGAATCATAACTTACAACGTTACCAAGTAATTCATGATTAAAGAAATTACCTCAACGTCCTAATACCTGTCCTAATAAAATATTAGGAATAATTAAATCACCATATATTCATAATGATATTTTATACTTACGACCAACAAAGTAAAAAATAATTGCACCAGCAATAATGCCAAATAAAACACCACCATGAATAGACATCCCTGGTTTTCAAAATGCAAATTTTTCAAAAAAACTAATTGACTTATTAGGATCATCCTTGCCAAGAAAACTAGCACCAAATAATGAAGCAGGAATAATAAATATTATTGATCATGCTAAAGAATCAGTAGGAACACGATAACGTTTAAATTTTACTCAAGAAGCAATAATTGAAGCAAAAATACCTGACATAATAGCAAATGCATAAACATGAAACCATCCACCATAAGTATCAGTAATGCCGTGAGGTCCAACAAAATATAAATTTAACATAACAAACACCTCACTTACAAGACCATCTTTTAATATAGAATACCATAATAGAATACCATAACTAACTAAGAATCACAATATAAATAAAGGCAAACAATACATATTACATATATAATTTTGATAAAGTGTAATTGTAATTCACATTTTTTAGATTTTTTAGAGGCTTTTATGTAATCTGTGTATCTTTGTTTTACAAAGTACTAGTTTAGATTAATTCTATCTTCAAATTTTATCATAAAATGAGCAATTGCTGTATTTCAATTTTGAATGGGCATTGTTCATTTTTTTGTTATATTTTCAATTGCTAAATAAAATATTTTAAAAACTGCCATATCATTAGGAAAAACTTTTTTATTTCTGATAAATTTTCGTAATTGACTATTTACAGATTCAATAGCATTTGTTGTATAAATCACTCTTTTAATTTCTGCAGGATAACTAATAAAAACAATTAAATTATCTCAATTTTTATATCAAGATTTAGCAATTTGAGGATATTGTTTATTTCACTTATTTTCAAAGGATTCTAAAACCTGCATTGCTTGTTCTTCACTACATGCAGTATAAATTGGTTTTAAATCTGCAACTAGAGATTTTCTATGCTTATATGAGACATATTTCAAACTATTTCTAATTTGATGAACTATGCATAATTGATGTTCTGTTTTAAGATAAACTGATTGTATTGCTTCTGACATGCCTGTTAAATTATCACTGCAGGCAATAAGAATATCATTTAAGCCACGATTTTTCATTTCTGTTAAATTTGCTAATCAAAATTTAGCACCTTCATTTTCACTAATTCATAAACCTAAAACATCTTTTTTACCTTCTAAATCAACTCCTAAAGCTATATAAACTGATTTATTAATAATCCTTTTATCTTGTCGTACTTTCACTATTATGCAATCAAAATAAACAATCGGATAGACACTTTCTAATGGTCGATTTTGCCATGCTTTTACATCATCAATAACATCATCAGTAATTTGACTAATAACACTTTCACTAATATCAGCACCATGATATAACTCTTGTAATTGCATTCTAATATCTGATAATGTCATACCTTTTGCATATAAAGAAAGAACTTGTTGATCAAAACCTTCAAATCTTCTTTGTCTTTTTGCAACTATTACAGGATTAAAATTACTATTGCGATCTCGTGGTACATCAATCTCAATTTTACCTTGTTGAGTTATTAATTTTTTTGAACTTATACCATTACGAGCATTGTCACTATTACTATGTTGATTCTTATCATATCCTAAATAATTTTGCATCTCAGAATTCAACATTTTTTCTACTAATCTTTTTGTTAATTCTTTATACAATCCTTCCTCTTTAAAAACTGTTGTTAAATCTTCAGTATTTTCTAATAATAAATCTACTGCTTTTGATATTGGATCATTATTATTAATATTTTGCTTTTTAGCCATCTGTAACTCACTCTTTCTAGTCATTTAATTATATTTACTAGAATTAATTAAACATAGTTATTTTTGTAAGTTACACAGATTACTATTACCGGGACTTTCCAGCAATCTGTGTAACTTAGTGATTTTACAACTAAAATTTATTTAAAAAACACAGTTTTTAGGAAAGTCCCTTATTTATTTAGAAATATTAATGTTGGAATGGCAACCCTTTTTAGGACTATTTTTTGGTAGACATTTGTTCTTCATACTTAACTGGAGTTAAGTACTTTAGAGTGCTGTGAATTCTTATGTTGTTGTATCAGTTGATATAATCAAATAATTCTAATTTTAATTGGATTAATGATATAAAATTTTTTTCATTAATAAATTCTGTCTTAAAAGTTTTAAAAGTCGCTTCAGCAACAGCATTGTCATAAGGACAACCTTTTTTGCTTAAAGAACGGGTAATGTTGAATGCTAATAAAAGTTTATCGATAGTTTTGTTATTAAATTCATTCATTCCATTCTTAATTCACTTATAATATCCTGATTTTGAAACATTTAATAATCAACATAAATAACTAATCTGATATTTTTTCTTCAATGAGAAAATCACAAAATATTTCTTCTTTTTGTCGATTTTTCTAAATACTTTTTTATATCGTTCATTGCCTCAATATATTCAATTAATTCTTGTTTTGTCATTTCATTAAAATTTAAAGATTTGGGTCGACCTGTTCTTTTGGTTTTTTTAGCACGAATTCCATTGCCATATTCTAAACCTTTTTCACCTAATAATTTATATGCTTTAATTCATTCTTTTATTGATGATCGACCAATACCATACTCTAATGCGATTTTATCAATTGTTTTAATTTTACTTATTTTTATTATTTTTAACTTTTCTTCTTTTGATAGTCATTTAGCCATAAAAAAATGAACACCTTCCTTAAAGTATTTTTAACACAAAGGTTACAATTCTGTGTCTACTTTATTCTAGATGTTCACTTTACTATTACAATTTTTAACAATACATTTAAGTAATACTTTTTCTGATTTTTCTTTACTCATTATTTATTCTCCTATTAATCAAAATCTTTATTATTTCAATATTTATTACATAAATACATTTCAAATTTAGTATTTTTATCTTTTAATTTTCTATTATTTAATTTAATACTTGCTTTTTTATTACAGTAATAACATATCATTACTTATTCTCCTTATTTAAATAATATCAACCAATTAATAAACTATCTGCTTCATCATGATTTGATATTGTTATATTTCAATTATTATCTTCAATTAATGCTTTACATAATAATTCACTATTACTTTTTTCTCATTTTTCTTGATAAAATATATTTTCTCCATTACACATTACCATTCCTTCATATTCTTTTTTATATCAATTTTGTCATTGTTTAGGACTTATTAACATATTTTTTGTTAATAATTTATTAAATTGTCCAGCAATAAAACCACGTAAATGTTCTTGTGTTTCATAACCAATACCATTTTTTGAATGAAAAGTACCACGTTCAATAATTAAATCAAAATTATTTTTATAATTATTTAATTCATCTTTAAATTCTAAAGTACCATATACAACATAATGCATATCTCTATAAAAATTATCAATAGGATTTTTTTTAAAACTACAACTACTTATTAATATTGGTTTTCATATATATTTATATGTATCACAATATATTTTCTTTTCTCATAATGTAAATCCAGTATTTTTTATAATTGGGTCAATTGAAAGTAAATAATTAGTCATATTAATGCTTCTTTCCATGATTGTATTTGATTTTATTTCGATTAATTATTTTATTAAATTTTTCAATTATTTTTCTTTGTTTAAGATATGATTTTTCACAAGTTTTTCTAATATAACAACCATAACAATGATATGATTTAAAATTATTCATTATTATTTCTCCTTATTTTTATTTAAATTCATAACTAATATTTTTAAACAATTCATACATCAATAATTAGTTAATCAAATTCTTTTATTACAATATTTACATTTATTCATCTATTCATACCTTTAAAGTATTTCCATTATCTTGAATATCATATTTTATATTTTTAATTGATTTTCATTCATTAAATTCTTTTGTTCATCAACGATAATCTAAGCATTCTATTTCATCTTTTATTTTTACACAAATTTCAATTCTAGTTAATTTATTCATAATTTCTATACTCATTTTTATTATTATTTTTTACATTTTTAAATCTTTCACGAATTTCATTAAATTTATCAAATAAAGTTTTTAAATAATTTTCACCCATTAATATTAAAAAATCTTTACTATTATTTGGATTTAATCTTTCCATATCTTCTCTTATACATTCATCAAATAAAACTGTATTTGTAATCATATATTTTTCAAAATAATCTAATTGTTTTTCACTTGGTTCTCATTTTTCATTTTGTATTTTTACATTATTATTAATATAATTATTTTGTTGCTTATTATTTTGTATTAAATTAACATTATCATTATCTGGGTCAAGTTCATCTTCACTTAATAATAATAAATTCATTAAAAAATATCTATAAGCATAAGTTTCTGCACTACCTTTTGTTTTTGCTATATCTGTATTTTTAGCACAAGCAAAAATATTAAAATCTTCTTTAAATTCTATATTATCTAAATCAATAATTGAATATTTTTTTGATATGAAACTTCTATTTCTTTTGTTATATTTTGTATTTTATTATTATTTTTATCCATAAATTCTTTAATATTTTCTATTTTATTTATATTCATATTTTCTGAATTATCTGAATGTAAAATTAATATATTTAATTCTTTACATAATACTTTTAATTTATTAAAAATATCACTTAATAATCAATATTTATAATTACCATGAGTATTAAAACCATTTTTAGGTGTACTACCAATTTCTAATTGTAATTTAAGTATTTTTTTATATAAATTATTATTAATTTTTATCACTCTTTCTATTTATTGCATTTTTAATTAAATTTCTTACAAAATTATTAATAGTAATTTCTTTTTTTACACAAAGTTTTTTTAATTCATAATGGTCACTTTTAGTAAGTCTAATAATAATTTGTTTAGTTATTAAATCTTCTGGTTTCTTTTTTGGAGCTGCTACCATATTTATTCACTACTTTCTTCATTCATAAATAATTCTTTAATTCTTTCACCATATTTACCATTTTCAATATCTTGAAAAAATCTTTGAAAATCATTTTTTATTTCTTGAAAACTTTTATTTTTCATTATTTTTACACTCCTTTAAAATTTTCTAATTGTAATTCATTAATATAATATTCATATAAGTAATCTCAATTATTTGATGTTAAAAACATATCTTCTTCAATCATTTCATTAATACATTTATTACAATAATATGTATTTTCAATTTCATGTAATTCACTAAATCAAATATATTTTTCATTATGTATATTACATTTCATAATCATCACTCATTAATTTATAAAAACATTTATTACAAGTTCTATTTGCAAATGATGAATTTTTATGACAAATATCACATGAACCAAATATTTTTTCAATTTCTTCATATTTTAAATATATTCTTTTATCTTCTTTTAAATTCAACATAAATTAATTCTCTCTTTCTATAATTTTTAATATTTCTTGTATTTCAATATATTTTTTATTTCCTGAATTGTAAAATTAAAAAGGACATTTATATAAAAATTAAATTGTGTTAATTCTATAATTAAGAAAAGAAAGGAATTAGCACAATGTATAAGTATCTGACTATTGAATCAATAATAGCAATAAAAGAATATAAAAGTTATGAATTTTCAATTCGTAAAATAGCAAAAGCTGTTGATTATAGTAAATCAACTGTACATAGAGTTTGCAGATTATTAAATCAAAACTTATTACCATTAGAAATATTGAATCAAATTCAAAAAAAAGAAGCAAAATGCAGGTAGAAAATTAATAATTTTAACTTTAACAGAAATTAATACTATTAATTATTTGTTAATTACTAAAAATTATGCGCTTGATATAATTGCTAATTTTTTAAAGGAAAATAAAATAAAAAGTATTTCAACAAAAACTTTATATAACATGTTTAAAACAAATCGAATGGGTTTTGATGAAAATAACTTATTGAGAAAAGGAAAAAATAAACCTCATAAACGAAAAGAAACTAGAGGACGAATTAATAATTGTAAATCTATTCATGAAAGAAATTTAATCATTCCTAATATTAAAAATATACAAGAATTTGGTCATTTAGAGGGTGATACTATCATTGGTAAAGATCATAAAAGTTCTATTATTACTTTAGCTGATATATGATCAAAAACCACAATTCCTTTAGTTTCTAAAAATCATAAAGCAGAAAATATTACAAAAAGTATAATAAAATTTATTTCAAAGTTACAAAAAGGAACAGTTAAAACTATTACTTTTGATCGTGGTAAAGAATTTAGTAAATGAAAATTAATCGAAAAAATTTGCAATGTTAAGATTTATTTTGCAGATCCTGGCAAACCTTGTCAAAGAGGTTTAAATGAAAATAATAATGGTATTTTAAGAAGATATTTACCAAAATCTACAGATCTATCTTTATATAAACAAAAAGACTTAAATGCTATAGCATTTCAAATTAATTCTACACCCAGAAAATCACTATCTTATAAAAGCCCAATAGACTTAATACAATTATTTTAAAAACTGTCCCATTTGTCCCATTTATATTTACAATTCAGGACTTAAATTATCCTATTTAAATAAATTTTAAATAGGAAAATAGTAATTTTTATAATTCTTTTTTTAATAAAATATTTAAATATTTAAGCCATTTTCTTTAATGTTTTTTTATTATTTTCTAATATTTTAAGTTTATAAATATAATTAATTATAAAGAAATATTATTTTTTTCAATAACGGAAGTAGATACTGTATCTTCTTTATTGATATCTAATATTACTGTTGCAGAAAAACTTTTTGTAACTGATTGACTATTTCTTTCAATAAATTGATCAAGCGCCTTTTGTACTTCTGATATTTTTAACAAACTTGCATATAATTGTTCAGCATTACCTTTCAATAATAAACAATTTAAAAAACCCTTTTGTATATTATCTGTGATTTTCATTTTATTTAAATTAAAAATTGTATTAAGTAATATACTATTTTCAGTTTTTTGAATAGTTGGAGCAAAATAATTAGATATACCTTTATATTTTACTTCTAAGTTTTTATAAAAATGATTCATTATCTGAAAAAGATTTTTTTTACTAATAATTTCTTCGGGAAATAACTCTTTTAATAAATCAAGTCATTTTAATTCTGTAATATTTAAATCTTTTTTTCATTATACTCTGATTTCATTTTTTTCCCACTTTCTTCAAGTTTCATTTATTTTACACTAGTAATTAATTGATATAATTATAATATACTTATTAAATTAAATCTACTAAAATTTAATAATTTTTCTATACTAAGTATGGATTATACTTTGATTATCTTCCTTAACACAATCATGAATTTTAACATCATAACTATTAAATAAATTTTCATAATCAACATTAAATGGCACTAGTAATTGGTTTTTACTAGAAAAACGAGTAATTAATAAGTGCAAATAATGATGATCATTATTGGCATTTAAAGTTTGTTCATAATAAGCGAACCGTTCTTTATACTTAAATTGAATTGCTAATACTTTAAAATTATGTGATAAATAATTACGAACATCTTTAATATACTCTAACTGTTCTAATAAAATTTTACTATCATTAAATTCTTTGATACCAAAATAATGAGCAATCTTAGCGATACTTTTATCATTTAAAGTTTGTAATAATTTCATTGTTCATTCAAATGACATAACTTCTATTAAACTGCGTATTGTTCGTCATTTTAAAACACCACTTCTATTATATTTATTATAACCAGCACGAATCAAACGTAAAGCTGTTTTCATTTGAGCTAGGTGTTCTGGATTAAGAAAAGTAGCATTATCTAAATTTTGAACATTATCATTAAAAAGTTAATGTAATAAAGCATTTTTTAAAGAATTTTCAATCATTAAAATATGTTTTAAATACAATAAACGTAAATCAATGTTTAATAATAATAAATCTTTAAGTTGATGTTGAGGATAATTACGCTTTAATAATTCTAAATATTTTTCTTCAACAATATTTTCTGCAAATCATTCTTCATTTAATAACATGTAATTCACTCCTTAAATAAACTAACCTCTAATTTTATAAATACCAACGCGAATAGAAGAATTTTCAGATTCTTTTGTTTCACTTTTAATATCTACTTCTTTTTTTCTTCGTAACAACTCTTGTTCAATAAAGTTATCAACGTTCATATTGGTACTTTGATAAGTAGCAGTTCAATCAAATGTTTTATTAGAAAAGTTATTTTTAGGTTTATTACTATCTTTAAAAAATTCTTGTACTTCTTGATTCATAAATGCTTTTTGCTTACGTTTACGTGAAAATAAATTAGTAAAGAATTTCTTAAAATTAAAAATTGATCAAAACTGACGAAAATTAATAGTCATTGCTAAACCAAAAATTAAAATTGATGAATACAATAATGAATAACCGATAACTCGTAATACAATACTATAATCTGTGAAATTATATGTTGGTGGATATTTATCAAAGAAATAAAGACATCCAAATAATGTTACTGCTAAAATTGGAATAATTAACACTAAAGTATTTTGAATAATAAAACGTAAATCACTATTATACGTCAAATGTTTTCAAACATAAACTCAGATTGAAATTAAACGATAAACTCAACCAATACAACTTGATAAAAGAATCATATATAAACTTAATGATAAATATTGATAACTTTGATGTTTTCAACCTAAATTTGATAGTATTCAACCCAAAATAACACCTAAAACAAGATTTATTATTGATTGAATATATGAACCTCAAATTGTTTCTTTGTGTTTTACTGTAGCATTTACAATAACTTTTCCTGGTTCGGTTGCCACTTGAATTGTATTTTTTAAAGATAAAAGTAAAATAAATCATGGTTGTGACAAAAATAAATTAATAAAAAGATTTTTTGAAGAATCAAAATTACCATCAGAATTATTAATATTTGTAATACTTAAAGCAGACACTAAATATTGAGTAATAATAAATTGATTAATAAATAAAAAACCAGCAATCATATAAGCATATAACTCAAATTTAGTATACACAGTTCATCTAATTCGTCCACTTTTGGCAATTCAATATCCAAAAACTTCGCGAAAAGAACTAATTAAAATTAAAGCAATTGAGCGCATTGTTGTGGCAATAATAATATAAATAGTGTAAATTGATGTTGTTGTCAGTGATAAAAATAAAGTAATTAAAATAATATCAATGTTAGAAATAATCATGTCAGGTAAACGATTCAGGGCTACTCATCATGATTGTTTTAGCATCCTTTTTTGTTGTGTTCATTTTTTATGTTGTAATCATGGATATTCAATTTTAATAACGATAAAAGTAACAAATGCTTTTAATACACCACAAACAAAATAAGCAAAAAAAGGAATATACATATCTATTGGTTTACCATCAGATTTTCTAATAACTAATAACGTCATTAGTAAAATATACATAATAATCTCTGAAAAAATAAAAATTAAACGATTTAAATAACCTTTTTGATCAGCTTGAATTAAATTTTGATAAGCACCACTAAAATAAAAAAAGATTAATTCACGTGATCCTAAAGAAATAATAATAAGTGCTACTTGTCAAAAAGGAATTTCCATATCTAAACCAATTTCTGGTAAATGAACACTAGCTAATCCTAAAATAAAACCAGCACTGACAAGAATAATTAAATATATTCTTCCTGAATGATGATAATTTTTTCTTGTCGTATTAATAATATCGTTGACGGTTTCATAATCATCATTTTGTAAAGGACGATATAAAGAAAAAATGGTAATTAAACCAAGTCCTCCTTCTGTCAAACTAAGGTAAGTCAAAAAAGAAATAATAACACGAATTAAACCATTAATTTTTTCACCGTATGCTAAACCAGTAACATAAAGAAAAGTTAACTGTAAAATAGAGATAACAATTGTCATGATAACACCAACAATTGTATTAAAAATACCTTTTTTAGTTGTCATTACTTCACCCAATCTATACAAATAAAACTAATTTTGTTTTTTACTTAAATATGTTAACAACCCAAAATTAAAAGTTCAATATTATTAATCACTATTAAAATAAAAAAATAGCAAAAAAATAAAAATGTAATCTATATATTAGTATAGATTACATTTTATCATTTTTCTTTTTTAATCTGTTTAATTAAATCTGTTTTTAAATCTTTTATTATAAAATTTTGATCATTCAAATAAGTAAATGGTTCTTCTAAATCATTAAATGACAAATAATAAGCAAATAATGCAATTTTATTAGGAGTAACTATTGTTGACCCATACTTAGTGTCACCAACAATTGGTAAATTTAAAAATTGTAAAGTACTACGAATTTGATGTTTTCTACCAGTAACTAATTGACACTCAACTAAAGTAAAGTCTTTAGTATTAAATATTGGTGTAAAGATGGTGCTACAACTTTTACTTTGTTCACTTGGTTCAATTGAAAATTTCATTTTCATTGTTAACTCATCATGAGTAATATAACCAGAAATATTTAAATTTTTAGTTAATTGGCCAGAACAAATAGCCAAATATTTTTTAATAATTTGACCATTTTTGGTAGCATTATGAAGTGCGTTTTGTGTCATTTTATTTTTTGGATAAATAATTAAACCCTTAGTTAGTTTATCTAAACGATACTGATGACTAATATTAAATGTTTGCTCACGTTTCTTCTTCAGGTATTTTTGTTGTAAATAATATTTTACCATGTTATCTAAGCAAGAACCATATGGTTGATGGACAACAATATTATGATCTTTATTAACAATTAAAAAATTATCATCTTCATAAAACAATTCAATTGGTGCTTCTTTAGTAATTTTTTCTGGTTTATAGTTAACAACTAAATTACTTTCATAAATGACTACTAAATCATTTTCTTGTAAGCGATATTTAAAATCAGTAGTAGTTTTATTATTAACTCTGATTTTTTTTGTTCTAAATAAACGATAAATTTTTGAGAGTGGTAGTGTTTTAAATACTTTTTTTAAATAATTAATTAAAGTTTGATCAGCATCATTGGCAGTAATTGTTAGGGTAGTCATAATTTCTCCTTTTAATTTTTATTAATAAAACCAGAAATAGTTGCAATTAGATTAGAAAAAGCATGTAAACCAATAGTATATGTAGTATTACCGCGTGTCATTATAAATAATAAGGGTAATATAATACTAAATCCTAAATAACCAATAATATTATTTCAATCACCATTCTCCATAACATGCATTGATGGGAAATAAATTAACGAAGCAGCATATGCTAACCAACGATAACAAACAATGGTAAAAGTACCATGACGATATGATATTTCTTCATTAATTGGAGCAATAAAAATAGTACTAAGAACTAAAACAAAAATGCCATATGGACTATTCATTAATAAGTTTAAAACATCTTGATTTTTTGAAGTATTATTACTTGTTAACATATTAAATTCACTAAATTTAGGAATTATGTTGAAAATAATATTTAAAATAGTACCAATAACAGCAAAAATGGTAACTCAAGTTATTAAATCTAAATTTGCTTCTTTTAAAGTAGTAATAATTCTCTCACGTAATGATCTACAAAATATTAATACTAAAATTGATCCTAACATTTGAAATAACTGTTGAATTAAAAATCTAGTAGCAAGCGAAGTTACATCATCATCTTTACCACTAATAACTTTTGTTACAATAAAAAATAAAAGAACAAATACTAAACTAATAAAACCAAATACACTATGACTATAAGCAGCCCACCCACCTTTTTTAATCATAGTTTCTCAATCAATACCAAGTGAAACAACTAACCCAAAAATTGGCAATAAACTAAAAATAAAAAGACTAAGAAATGAACTTTGACTAGTATCTTTTACAGCATAAGTTTTGATTAAACTATAAAGAATTGGAATTATAATAAAAGATATAAGATAAATTATTGTTAGAGTCCAACTGGCTGTTTTGAAACTAAAGTTATTGGTGTCATCACAACTAAGTGATTTTGAAGTAAATTTATCAATAAATGACTGTTTTTGTTCATTTTTTTCTAAATTATTACTATTAATGTTATCAGTTTGGTTTACATTAATTCTACGTATGATATCATTGTTGTGAGAAACATTAATTTGATTAGATTTTTTATTAAACATGTATAAGTACTGCACGAAAACTTTCACCCTTTGTTAGTAAAATTAGTATTTAATATTAATTTTTATTATAACATATAGTAAGAAATCTTGTAATATAATAAACTTGTAATTTTACATTAATTTATTATAATGTAATGCAATATTTATATGTGAAGAGTTTAAAAAGAAAAGGAGGATAGAAAAGAATGCCTAAATACAAGATTAATATTATCGATTTACCATATAATTATGATGCTTTAGAACCTTATATTTCACAAGAAACAATGAAACATCATTATGAAGAACTTCATAAGAAATATTTAACTTCTTTAAAATTAGTGATGGATAAACATCCGAAAGTTTTTTCTGATTATAATCTTGAAACTAAAGGGGAACTAAATCGTTTATTAAGTAATTATTGTAAATTAGAAGATATATGTGAGGATAAAGAAACTTGTAATGTAAAAAAATTACAAAGTAGCATTCGACAATTTGGTGGGGGAGTAATTAATCATAATCTTTTCTTTTCACTATTGGGGAAAAATAAAGGTTTTAATGAAAAATCAACTATTGGTAAAGCAATAATTAATCGCTTTGAATCTTATGAAAAATTTGAAGCTGCTTTAACAAAAACTGCCATAGATATTTTTGGAAGTGGTTGAGCATGATTAGTAATTGACAATAATGGTACATTAAGACTATACAAAACTTTTAATCAAGACAATCCATGATTCTTGAATATGTATCCATTGATCGCTATTGATGTATGAGAACATGCACATTATCTACAATATAAAAACGAACAAGAGAAATACTTACAAGCATTATTAAAAGTTATCAATTGAGAACAAGTAAATAACAATTATCAAGAGTATTTAAATGAAAAAACTAAAAAATAAGTAAAAAAGAACTCAATTGAGTTCTTTTTTTATAATATTATTAATATTAATCTAATCTAAATTATTTTTTAGAAGAATTTTTCGAAGAAATAGCAGCAATTCTAGTTTTTTCAATTTCTGCTTTTTTTTCTATTTTAATTTTTTCAACATGCTTTTTAAAACCACATCGATTACAATTCAATTGAATATTTTTTGCTTCTAAAAATTCGGCAATTAAAATAACCCTACCACATCGATGACAAGCAAAAGCATTTTCTGGCTTTTGTGCTAAACGAACAGATGCATATGTATCTTTCATAACTTACTCCTAACTCATATAAAATTAAAGTAATTATTTTTAGTTTTAATACTATACTTAAAACTTATCAAAGGTTAATATTAAAAAATGTGTCTAGTTATATATAAAAAACCTTTAAGTCAAAATAAACTTAACAGGAGTTTAAAAACTAAATACTTAATTAGCCATTATTTTTTAATACTAATTTTATTATAATCATTTTTTTAAAAAAATGTATATTATTATTTATTTATTTTATTTACATTACTAAATTATACTTTTATAAAACAATATTACAATTAAAGTAATAATTCATTTATAATTAATTATGTCTTATTAACAAACCAATTAGGGGAGAAAGTAATATGAGTAACAAAAATAATGATATTAAAAATGAAATAATACAATTAAGAAACCAAATTAAACAATGAAATTATGAATATCATGTTTTAGATAAACCTACTGTTAGTGACGAACTTTATGATAGCGCCTATCATAGATTAATAAAATTAGAAGAACAATATCTCCAATTTAATAGTAATGATTCTCCAACTAAAACTGTTGGTAATAAACCACTTAATTCTTTAACAAAAATTTTTCACCAACAACCAATGCTAAGTTTGGGTAATGCCTTTAACTATGAAGATTTACTAAAATTTGATCAACAAATTAAAAAAACATTATCAGAAAATAACATTGAATATGTTTGTGAGCTAAAAATTGATGGTCTATCAATTTCTATAACTTATGAAAAAGGAAAAATAAAAACTGCTGCTACCAGAGGTGATGGTATTGCTGGTGAAGACATTACCAATAATATTTTGACAATTAAAACAATACCAAAAACAATACCAATTAATTCTAAATTAGAAGTAAGAGGAGAAATATATTTAAGTAAAGAAGAATTTAATCGCATTAATGAAAAACAACAACAACAAAACTTACCACTCTTTGCTAATCCTCGCAATGCTGCAGCCGGTACTATTCGCCAACTTGATATTAATATTGTTAATTCAAGAAAATTAGATGGTTTTCTTTACTATTATATTAATGCTACTAATGATAATATTAAAACCCATGAACAAGCATTATTTACCTTACAAAAATATGGTTTCAAAATTAATGAAAAATGACAGTTATGTAAAAATATTGAAGAAGTATGAACTTATATTCAGAAATATGAAAAGTTAAGAAATACATTACCATATGAAATTGATGGTATTGTCATTAAAATTAATGATCTAACCAGTTATGATATGTTAGGAAGAACTAATAAGGCGCCAAAATGAGCAATAGCTTATAAATTTCCTGCTGTTACTAGTGTTACTAAGCTTTTAGATATATTTCCAACTGTTGGTAGAACAGGAAAAATAACCTATAATGCTAGATTACAACCAGTGATAATTGCTGGTACTACCGTTACTTTTGCCACACTTCATAATGGTGATTATATTATTAATCGTGATTTACGTATTAATGATTTAGTAAGTGTTAAAAAAGCGGGTGATATTATTCCAGAAGTAATTGCCCCAATTATTAGTAATCGTCAAATAAACAATATTTTTTTTAAAAAAGCTATCCATTGTCCAGTGTGTAAAACAAAATTGGAACAAGTTCCGCCAGAAGTTGATCAATTTTGCATTAATAGTGATTGTCCATCACGAATTCTTAAATCATTAATGCACTTCTGTTCAAGAAATGCTATGGATATTATTGGTTTAAATGAAAAAATATTATTACGTTTTTTAGATTTAAAATGAATTAAAACTATTAGTGATATTTACAATTTAGTTAATTTACGAAAAGAAATACTATCATTACCACGTTTTGGTGAAAAATCTTTCACTAATCTTGCTAATTCAATTATTCTATCAAAACAAAATTCCTTAGAAAGACTTTTATTCGGTTTGGGAATTCGCCATGTTGGCCAAAAAACAGCAATTATTCTTGCAAAAAAATATTTAACTTTAAATAACTTAATGGAAGCAACCTTTGATGATCTAGCTAATACTAATGAAATTGGTCCAACAATTTCTACTAGTGTTATTGATTATTTCCTTAATCCTACTAATCAACAACTAATTACTAACTTGCAAAACTTTAAACTTAACTTTAATTATTTACAAAAAAACCAATCACAAGTATTGAATGGTAAAACTTTTGTCTTAACAGGAACTTTAACTAAAAGTCGTAACGAATTCATTCAATTATTAAATAACTATGGTGCTAAAATTACCAATACTATTAGTAATAATACTTCTTATTTAATTGTTGGAGAAAATCCAGGAAATAAATTAGCACAAGCACGCAAACTTAATGTTAAAATTATTAATGAAGAGCAATTACAAAATTTATTGAAAGAGGTAGCAAAAAATGGATAAAATTGAAAAGAAAATGACAACAAAAATGCTACATGAATTTGCTAACGAACTTATGTTCAATTTAAGCGAAGAACAATGTGAAAATCTTTTACTAGAATTTAAAGCTATTGAAAAACAAATGGAAATTGTGACAAATATTAATACAAATGATATTGAACCTTTAAATTACCCATTTCCTATTATTAATAATTTATTACGTTCCGATAATGTTGGAACTCATTTAACATCTAAAACTGTTTTAAATATTGCTCCAGAAGTTGAAAATAATTACATTAGTATTAATCAGGTGATTAATCATGAAAATTAATTACCACCAACTTTCAATTCGTCAACTTCATGAACTATTAAAAACAAAAATACTTACTCCAGAACAATTAACTAAATTAGTATACAAACGATTAGAACAATTCAAAAAATTAAATGCTGTTGTTACTTCACTGGAACAAAATGCCATTAAACAAACAAAATCAATTACTGAACAAGAAATTAATGATAATTTATTAGCAGCAATTCCATTTGTAATGAAAGATAATATTGCTACTATTAATTTCTTAACAACAGGTTCATCAAAAATTCTTGCTAATTTTATTCCTAATTATGACAGTACTGTTAATATGTTATTAACAAATAATAAAGCCATTAATATAGCTAAAACTGCTCTTGATGAACTAGGAATGGGTGGAGATGGTTTATATGCAGCTACTGGTCATGTCTTAAACCCTTGGAATTTAAAACATATCACTGGTGGTAGTTCTAGTGGCAGTGCAGCTTTAGTCGCTGCTGGAATTGTACCATTTGCTTTAGGAACAGATACTGGTGATTCAATACGTAAACCTGCCGCTTATTGTGGTATTGTTGGTTTTAAACCAACATATGGTTTAATTTCAAGAAATGGTGTTTTTCCTTATGCTCCAAGTTTAGACACAGTTGGTATATTTACTAATCATGTCGAAGATATTGCCATTGTCTTGGATAGTATTGCTTTATTTGATGAACAAGACTTTACTAGTGTTCAAAGTAAAGAAAAAGATTATACTCAAAACTTAAATCAAAATATAGAAGGTAAAAATATTGCTATTTTAAATTATAATGATTATCAGTGAAATGATATAGTTAAATCTAGTTTTGATGAAGCAATAAAGCATTTAACTGATGGTGGTGCAAAAGTTCAACAAATTGAATTTAATAAAGAATTATTACAATCTTTATTACCAGTCTATATGATTATTTCTTTTGCTGAAGCAACTAGTTGCCACGCAAATCTAACTGGTATTAATTTTGGTGTTCGTAAAAATGGTAAAAATTATCAAGAAGTTATGACAAATTCACGAACATTTGGTTTCGGTGATATGGTAAAACGCAGATACATTATTGGTGCATATGCTTTATCTGAAAATCATCAAGAAGAATTATTTAACAAAGCTAAAAAAGTAAGAAGATTAATTGTTGAACATTTAAATACTATCTTTAAAAAATATGATGCTTTCATTATTATGCCAAATATTAATCCAGCTCCAAAAATTAAAGATGTATTAGAACAAAAAAAAGTTATTAAAAGTGAACATGATTATTTAGAAGACTTACTACTACTTTCTAATTTAAATGGTGGACCAAGCATTAATATTCCGTTAACTACTGTTAATGGTTTACCGATTGGTTTTAATATTAATGGTGCACCTTTCAATGATCAAGTTATATTGAATATTGCTTCATTTTTAAGTAAAAAAATTAATTTTAATAATAAACTACTAGGTGATGATCATGAATAATAAATATGATGTTGTAATGGGTATTGAAATCCACTGTGAATTAAAAACTAAAACTAAATGTTTTTCCAACGCCGCCAATACTTTTGGTCAAAAACCAAATACTCAAATTAATGCCATTGATTGCGGATATCCAGGAACATTACCAACAGTTAATCAAGCTGTTATTATAATGGCAATTCAAACATGTACTGCTTTAAAAATGAATATTGATCCACTCTTACGTTTTGATCGAAAAAGTTATTTTTATCCCGATTTACCTAAAGGTTATCAAATCACACAATTTTTTCATCCAATTGGCACAAATGGTGAATTACCAATAGTTGTAAATAATGAAGAATTTATTGTTAGTTTTGAACGCTTACATATTGAAGAAGATACAGCAAAACAAATTCATAATAATAAAAAAACATTATTAGACTATAATCGAGCGGGAATTCCCTTATTGGAAATTGTTACTAAACCAATTTTTAACACAAGTGAACAAGTAGTAGCATATATTAATACTCTACGTCAATTATTAATTCATTTACAAGTTAGTGATGCTAAAATGAATGAAGGCTCATTACGATGTGATATTAATATATCGTTAAAACCACATGGTAGTGATATTTTAGGTACCAAAGTTGAAATTAAAAACTTAAATTCTACACATAATATTACTTTAGCAATAAATGATGAAATTAATCGTCAAACTAATATTTTAAATAAAAAACAAAAAATTAATCTTGAAACTAGAAGATTTGATGAAAAAACTAATAAAACCGTTAGCATGCGTAGCAAAGAAAATAAAATTGATTATAAATATTTTTCTGAACCAAATATTTTTCCAATTCAACTAGACGAAAAATGAATCAAAATGATTGCTAAAAATCTTCCTGAATTGCCTAAGGAAATAATGGAAAGATTAAAAAAACAATACAATCTAACAACAAAAGATATTAATTTATTAATTGACAAAGTAGAAATATTAACTATTTTTGAAAAAACAGTTACCATTAATAATTTAGCATTACCTACCTTTAATTATTTAGTAGGTCCTGTGCAAGCTTATTGTAATACTAATAACACTACTATTAAAAACAGCGAACTTACTGCTAATAATCTATCACAATTAGTTAGTCTAGTTTATGAGCAAAAAATTAATGATAAACAAAGTAAACAGTTATTAAATGCAATTATGATTAATAGTGAAAAAAGCCCTACCGATCTTATTAGAACATTAGGTATTACTTTAGTAAGTGATAGTAATGATTTAGAAAAAATATTAATCACAATTTTAAAAGCAAATGAAAACATGATTACTATTTATAAAGTCAATCCAGAAAAAGCAATGAAATTTTTTATGGGTCAATTAATGAAACTAACTAAAGGACAAGCAAATCCACAAGTTTCTAAAGAAATATTAAAAAAATTGATTGAAAACTATAATTAGTTTCAATCAATTTTTAATTAAGAATTTTTATATTATACTTTGAATATTTTTATTATCAATTTTATATACTAATATTTTATTTAAAATCTACATTTTCAATTAAATTTTCTTAAATTACTAAATCATCATTTGTCTTATTAACAATTAATGAATATTTTAATAAAATATTTATTTTTATTCTTTTAAGTAACTTTCTTAATTTTAATTAAAATTACTTGTTGGTCTTAAAAATTGTAATGACATTGTTAAATTATTAACTAATGTGGATGGGTTACACTTTATTCTAGATGTTCATACGTAGACAAGTGAACAAATTAGTTAAAAGAAAGGAACTATAATTATGGTCAATATTAACTCATATTCAGATGAATTTAAAAAACAAATAGTAGCTTTATATCAAAGTGGTAAGTCAGTGTCTTGTCTTGCTAAAGAGTACAATGTTACAAGAGCAGCTACTTATAATTGAATTAAGCAATTTACTAATTCAGGTAGTTTTAAAACTAAAGATAATCGTTCTGTTGAAGAAAATGAATTAATTAAATTAAGAAAAGAATTAAAACAGTTAAGAATGGAAAATGATATTTTAAAGCAAGCAGCACTAATAATAGGCAGAAAATAGAGATTATGGTTGAAAATAAATCTAAATATAAAATTCGCACAATGTGTCGTTTTTTAAAAATTTCTAAATCAACATATTATTTTAATTTAAAGAAAAAAAGAAAATAAAATGCAAAATAATATTTATGAACAAGCTGTTATTAGTGCTTTTAAAGAAAATAAAGAAGTTTATGGTACTAGAAGATTAAAAGTCAGTATGGAAAATAAAGGTTTTCCTTTATCAAGAAGAAAAATTAAAAAAATTATGAATGAACATAATTTAATATCAAAATACACGAAATTATCATTCAAAAATAATCATAATAAAGTTAATGATAATCAAATTACCAATCTTGTTAATAGAAACTTTAATAATAGGCTTAAAAATGAAGTTATTGTTAGTGATTTAACTTATGTTCAAGTTAATGGCAAATGAAACTATATTTGCTTATTAATTGACCTATTTAACCGCGAAATTATTGGACATAGTGTAGGTACTAAAAAAGATGCATCATTGGTATACCAAGCATTTATGCAATCAAATCGCTGTTTAAAAGATATGCAAATATTTCTGATCGGGACTTTCCAGCAATCTGTGTAACTTAGTGATTTTACAACTAAAATTTATTTAAAAAACACAGTTTTTAGGAAAGTCCCCATAATGTTTTTATATAAAACAAAAAAGGTTCTAGAAATTTTTCTCATAAAAAAATTCCTTCATTAGACTTATTCCATAATTAAAAATTTTAATTGTCAACTATATTTTTAAATTAAAATTTTTAATTATGGAATAAGTCTATATTAGTGGTTTCCTTGTACCAATATTAAGATTCATCAAAAATATAATTTTTCTAACTTTATTTAATATAAACAATTATAAATTCCTGAATTGTAAAATTAAAAAGGACATTTATATAAAAATTAAATTGTGTTAATTCTATAATTAAGAAAAGAAAGGAATTAGCACAATGTATAAGTATCTGACTATTGAATCAATAATAGCAATAAAAGAATATAAAAGTTATGAATTTTCAATTCGTAAAATAGCAAAAGCTGTTGATTATAGTAAATCAACTGTACATAGAGTTTGCAGATTATTAAATCAAAACTTATTACCATTAGAAATATTGAATCAAATTCAAAAAAAGAAGCAAAATGCAGGTAGAAAATTAATAATTTTAACTTTAGCAGAAATTAATACTATTAATTATTTGTTAATTACTAAAAATTATGCGCTTGATATAATTGCTAATTTTTTAAAGGAAAATAAAATAAAAAGTATTTCAACAAAAACTTTATATAACATGTTTAAAACAAATCGAATGGGTTTTGATGAAAATAACTTATTGAGAAAAGGAAAAAATAAACCTCATAAACAAAAAGAAACTAGAGGACGAATTAATAATTGTAAATCTATTCATGAAAGAAATTTAATCATTCCTAATATTAAAAATATACAAGAATTTGGTCATTTAGAGGTTGATACTATCATTGGTAAAGATCATAAAAGTTCTATTATTACTTTAGCTGATATATGATCAAAAACCACAATTCCTTTAGTTTCTAAAAATCATAAAGCAGAAAATATTACAAAAAGTATAATAAAATTTATTTCAAAGTTACAAAAAAGAACAGTTAAAACTATTACTTTTGATCGTGCTAAAGAATTTAGTAAATGAAAATTAATCGAAAAAATTTGCAATGTTAAGATTTATTTTGCAGATCCTGGCAAACCTTGTCAAAGAGGTTTAAATGAAAATAATAATGGTATTTTAAGAAGATATTTACCAAAATCTACAGATCTATCTTTATATAAACAAAAAGACTTAAATGCTATAGCATTTCAAATTAATTCTACACCCAGAAAATCACTATCTTATAAAAGCCCAATAGACTTAATACAATTATTTTAAAAACTGTCCCATTTGTCCCATTTATATTTACAATTCAGGATTTAAAAAAGTATAAAATAATATTGAATTATATGGTATTTTCGGGACTTTCCAGCAATCTGTGTAACTTAGTGATTTTACAACTAAAATTTATTTAAAAACACAGTTTTTAGGAAAGTCCCGTATTTTCATTAAATCCCAATTTAAATTTATAATTGAAAAAATAAATATACAATAAAAAAAGTACTTTAATTTACTAAAATACTTTTTTCTGATTTATTAAATTTCAAAATCATATAATTATATAATATAGAAATATTATTATACATTTATTATATACTGTTTTTATATAGTAAATGAGCGTGGCTTTGAAAGAAGTGATTGTTCATCAAACTCTGTTTTAAGAATTGAACTACTAATTCCATTATCCAAAGAATTTGTAGGCTCACAATAGTTATTGAATGTTCCATAGTTATTTCTTGGTTTAGTAGTAGATCCAAAATTACTATTTACTTTCTGCTCTTCAACAGCATCAAAAAAGATTTCATTTTCTTCATCATTTTTAAAATTTCATTCTTCTTCATTACATAATTGTCCAATAATACTAGAAAATTCTTCAATACTTTCTAATTCACTAAAAACATCTACTAAACAAGAATCATTAATAGAAGATTGACATGATGTTACTGATTGTTCAATATTACCATTATTTTGTTGATAACCAGTTCATCTTTTAATAGTATCTATAACAGTACTCAGTTTTGGAAGAAATGGTATTCCTTCTTTATTAACCATACAATTAAGTAAAGATGAAACTAGAGAAAGAGTTATACCACCAATAACTTTTGGAGCATCTGTGGACAGTTTTTTTCAAGTAAATTCTTGATTAGATATATAATTCTCAGTACCTCATGTTATAGCCATTGATATTGGTGTTATAAAAAATAATGGTAAAATATTTTTATAAAAAAAATTACTATTTTCATCAATATTTTGTTCACTATTAAGAAGTTGATTTTCTATATCATTAATATTGTTATTAAATAATCTTTTAACTTTTTCTCAACCTAATTTTATTACTTTTTCTATCCTAGAAATGATTGCACCATGAAAAGTCATATTTAACACATAACTAGTAAATTCAATAGTTGTCTGTCCAAAAATTTCCATTGAAATTCAATTATCTAAAATATTATTAGAAGCTCTATCCAAAATTACACCAGAATAACTTAAAAATAATAAGAAAGGAATCACTTTTATTATTTCTTTTCCTACATTAATATTATTTTCATTGTTTTTTCATTTATCTATAACTCAATTTTCAATATTTTCGATTGAACCAAAAATAAAAGGTTCAATAGCTGTATCAAAACCAATAAGTATACCACTAAATATCAAACTATCCTTAATAGTTTGTCAATTTCATGGTGTTTTAGCAACAGTAGTAGTAATTATCATTTGAGCAGTGATATTAGCAGAAAGAGCAACAATAAAAGTAATATTTTTACCTAAAAGTTTAGTTATTTTTGATAAATATTTGTTTTCTCTAATAGCAGTTTCTTCAAAAATAGATATTGTACTACTATTAGATATGCTAGAAAAATCACCACTTGAACCCAAAAAACTTATTGCACTATCGTCAGACATTCTACGAATATTAAGATTTTGATTACCTGTAAATAAAGGAGACATTTTAAACACTTCTTTCATATATAATAATAATTTTCTTAAGTTGCTACTTTTTTAAAATAAAAAGTAGCATCTAGTAATATAATTATTACGTGAAACTACTTTTTTTAGTCGCATATATTATTTAACCTAAAAAGGTATGAAAAAATAATAGCATGTGTTTTATAACTTGTCTATATTTTTTTAATTTTTTTAATACAAAATTAGTTATAAATTTTGGGACTTTCCTAAAAACTGGAGGCTTTTATGTAATCTGTGTATCTTTGTTTTACAAAGTACTAGTTTAGATTAATTCTATCTACAAATTTTATCATAAAATGAGCAATTGCTGTATTTCAATTTTGAATGGGCATTGTTCATTTTTTTGTTATATTTTCAATTGCTAAATAAAATATTTTAAAAA
Organism: Spiroplasma endosymbiont of Aleiodes alternator; assembly: GCF_964031135.1. Lineage (NCBI taxonomy): Bacteria > Bacillati > Mycoplasmatota > Mollicutes > Entomoplasmatales > Spiroplasmataceae > Spiroplasma > Spiroplasma endosymbiont of Aleiodes alternator. The sequence goes on along the minus strand of NZ_OZ035008.1, from coordinate 821,279 downwards.
CTGCCATATCATTAGGAAAAACTTTTTTATTTCTGATAACTTTTCGTAATTGACTATTTACAGATTCAATAGCATTTGTTGTATAAATCACTCTTTTAATTTCTGCAGGATAACTAATAAAAACAATTAAATTATCTCAATTTTTATATCAAGATTTAGCAATTTGAGGATATTGTTTATTTCACTTATTTTCAAAGGATTCTAAAGCCTGCATTGCTTGTTATTCACTACATGCAGTATAAATTGGTTTTAAATCTGCAACTAGAGATTTTCTATGCTTATATGAGACATATTTCAAACTATTTCTAATTTGATGAACTATGCATAATTGATGTTCTGTTTTAAGATAAACTGATTGTATTGCTTCTGACATGCCTGTTAAATTATCACTGCAGGCAATAAGAATATCATTTAAGCCACGATTTTTCATTTCTGTTAAATTTGCTAATCAAAATTTAGCACCTTCATTTTCACTAATTCATAAACCTAAAACATCTTTTTTACCTTCTAAATCAACTCCTAAAGCTATATAAACTGATTTATTAATAATCCTTTTATCTTGTCGTACTTTCACTATTATGCAATCAAAATAAACAATCGGATAGACACTTTCTAATGGTCGATTTTGCCATGCTTTTACATCATCAATAACATCATCAGTAATTTGACTAATAACACTTTCACTAATATCAGCACCATGATATAACTCTTGTAATTGCATTCTAATATCTGATAATGTCATACCTTTTGCATATAAAGAAAGAACTTGTTGATCAAAACCTTCAAATCTTCTTTGTCTTTTTGCAACTATTACAGGATTAAAATTACTATTGCGATCTCGTGGTACATCAATCTCAATTTTACCTTGTTGAGTTATTAATTTTTTTGAACTTATACCATTACGAGCATTGTCACTATTACTATGTTGATTCTTATCATATCCTAAATAATTTTGCATCTCAGAATTCAACATTTTTTCTACTAATCTTTTTGTTAATTCTTTATACAATCCTCCCTCTTTAAAAACTGTTGTTAAATCTTCAGTATTTTCTAATAATAAATCTACTGCTTTTGATATTGGATCATTATTATTAATATTTTGCTTTTTAGCCATCTGTAACTCACTCTTTCTAGTCATTTAATTATATTTACTAGAATTAATTAAACATAGTTATTTTTGTAAGTGACACAGAGATTACTAAACATTACCAAAAACTGTGTTTTTTAAATAAATTTTAGTTGTAAAATCACTAAGTTACACAGATTGCTGGAAAGTCCCGTAATTAATTTTTATCTTTTCAAAAAGGAACTAAAAATTTATTAATTAACTATTAGTAGTAAAAATAAAAGTTAAACCTTCATATTTATTACCAAAAGCAATATCCTTTGAATTTTTACCCTCTAATCCAATTTTTATATAATCATAATATTTATCACCAAATTTTTTATTGCCAGTAATAGCAATAACATTATTATAGCCGCCAGCATTTAACAAATATGGTTTAAAATTATCAAAAGTTAACCAAGTAAAGGGTTTTTTTGGAATAAAATTTAACAATGGAATTAAAATATTACAAAGTAAAGGGTTTTTCACTTCTTCAGAAGGAATTCACTCTTGAAATAATTTTCAAAAATTTTTAGCTTTATCTGAATTATTTCTTAAATATTGTTCTTTTTGATTTTTTTCTTCCCTTTTAAAAGTAGCACCAGCAGTAACTAAGTCATTATAAAATCCACCACTGTCTTTTTTGTTAATTGATAAATATTGTGTTCCATTAACTAATGGTTCTAATTTTTCATTTATATAATCTTGTAATGGACTAAAATTAGCATCAAAACTACAATCTTTTACCGTAGAATTATTATAAACAGCTAAATGAATTTTAATATTAGTAGTACTAATTTTTTTTATTTCATCTTGACCATTAGTAATTTCATAAGTAATATTACTAAAATCTTCTGGAGCAGTATTAAACAAGGTACTAATATTGTCTTCAATTAATTTTTTAAAATCAAAAACATAAGTTTTATTTTCGGGTTTTAAAAAATTATTAAAATTGGGATAAGTATTATTAGTAATTAAATTTGCAGCATCTTCTAATAATTGCTGATAATCAACTGATGAATTGTGAAAAACATCACATGCACTAATATTAATACTAGTAATACTAGTAAATGCAAAAACACTTATAATTTTTAATATTTTTTTCATAATAAACTTCCTTAGATAATCACTACTTTTTTAGTATTATCTTCAAATTTTTTTTGTATTAATAATTCTATTTTTAATTTGTGAAATTTCATCACGGTTTGTTATTTCATAAAATAAATGATAATAAATATATTTCAACTCACTAACTTTAATATTTTGTTTTTCAACAAATATTAGAAATTGATAAATTTCATGTAAAAGTTCAAATATTTTATTTTTTTCTTCATTAGTTAATACTTTTTGTTTTAATTCATTTCGAATAATTAATGGTGCTTCTTTAACAAATAGAAAATCACTAATGATATTTTTATAATCTCAATTATAAAATATTTTAAAATCATCAACTTTGGTTTTAACATTTTTAATATTATTTAAAATAGTTTTAACATCATTTTTAACTAAACTTTGAATGAAGACTGCTAATATTAATGCTAAAGAACTAGCGGGAATAAAGTACTTTAAAACTTGATCAATGTTAATAGTACCCTTAGTAAAATTCAAAATTGAATTTTTTACAATTAAATATAAAACTTCAAAACCTAAAATAATAAATAATGATCGTTTTTCTATATCTTTTCATCAAGGATTACCAAGAATCTGATTTTTTTCTTCTAATATTTTTTCTAAAATAATATAAATAATAAAATAACAAAATCAATAAGTTAAAACAAATAATGTGGTAAAAACATTAGTAAAACAAAAAATATAAGTAATGTTTCTAGCAACATTTAATACTAATAAAGCTTTAAAAATAAAAAAATTATTTTCAAAATTTGAAATTACCTTATATTTATTTTCAATATATTTTTTCATTCAACATCTGATTTGAATAAATATTAAAGTATTACTTGCAATACAACTACTAAAAATAGCAATATATAAATAAGTTTTTAAAGTAATAACAGTTTCATCAGTAATACTAGCATTATTAAAAAAATCAAATGTTAAAATTTTATTAAAAATACTACTTTTAACTTCTCATAAAATTGCACAAATAATCAAACAAATTGTTAACAATATTCATAAGATCGTCTGCATCAAATATTTATTGTTAAATCATTTTCAACTTGATTTTAATAATTGATAGTTATTCATAATTTTATCTACCTTATTTTTAAATTATTATTATAATAATTGTAAGCTATTAACTCACATTTGTGCTTGCGTTAAATTTAAAATATCTTTACTAATCATTGCTAATAATTTATTAATAAACTTTTCAAGATTAGTAGTAGTGGGTAAAACCATCAATTTGCCTTTTCCATCATTATAAGGATTTTTTCCTAATTCATATTTTCAACTTAATGTTAATTGTTCATTTTCTATGTGAATAACTGGTAAATCTTTATTTCCTAAACTATAAGCAAATTCATTAAGTAAATTCATTACTTTTGGTTCTAAAATTAATCTTAATTTAATTTGATTATCACATTTTACTTCAAATAAATCTTCAAATAAATGTGATTCTAATTGAACTTTCTTTTTACTACGAAATTTTTTTGAAAATATATTACGTGGTGTTAATGTCATTGTAAAATTATTATTCTTAATAATAGTTGTATAATAAACAAAACGTGCATAATAACAAGTAATTTTTTCTGTTTCAATAACTTGAGCAGCACTATTATATCCAGAACTTGTCTCATACATAACTTTTTGGTTAATGATACTTCCATAGTTAAAATTTTGACCATTAATACTTCCTATCATTACTTGTTGGCAATAATTATAATAATTAGGTTGTTCATCTAAAGGTAAATTACCTTGTGGTTCAATTGTTCAATAATCACTAATAGTTGTTAAATTCATTTGTGAATTATTATCTTTAATAACTCATTGATAATAGTTAATAATTGGTAATTCTTCTATTAATTTTTCATGAATTTTAGTTTTTAATACAAAACTCTGCACTAATAAAAAGCATCCAACAATGAATCCAATAATACTAATAATGGTAAATGGTTTTTTAATAAATGATGATTTGTTAATACCAATACTAGCACCAATAGCAATTAGAGCAATAATGGTAGTAATAATTCATAAACTAATTCATAAACGATTATTTATTAATTTAATTCATCAATGATTACTAATATTATTATAGTCAGTATGAATATTATTAACAATCTCATTTACAACCTTTGGCGATAAATTATGTTTCATAATTATTCCATTCTTTTTTAATTCTTAATATAGCTTATAATTAATTTTGTTTTATAAAAAAATAGAAAAAGACTAACTATAGATGTAATAATCTATTTAGAAGTCTAAAAACCTACTATTATAAAACTAATTACATTATAACATATATATTATTAGTTTTTTTCTAAAAAATCATTAATTTCAGTAATATTAACAGGTGCATTTTGTGGAGGTTTACCTGCATTACCACCATGCATATATTTTGCAGGAACTGCTACCATAAAAACTTTAGGATCGATTCGAACTATTTTTGTTTTAAAAAAATTATATTCTAATAATGACATTGTTGTCATCATCATTTTATATTCATTACCTGAATACAAACCTTTCACATTTCAAACATTACCACCACGTAAATAATTATTTCGATAAATATCATTACGGATTTGCTCTAATTCATTAGAAATAATAAAGACACTCATCAACATATATTTTGGATAAACTCTATTCATAACAAAAGCTGCTACATAAATATAAACAAGCGTTGACATAAAATAAGGCCTAACTAAAAAATTATCAACAAGACTAGTTTTCTGTAAAAAAGTTCCATCAAGAATTAAAACAATAACAACAATAATAATATTAGTATTTCTAATAATAGTAGCAATTGAATATTTACGTTTCATAGAAATATAAGTACTAATAAAATCCATACCACCACTAGATCCACCAGTTTTAAATAAAATACCAATACCAGCACCATAAATTAATCCACCTAAAGCAGCAAAAATAAAAGTACGTGGTAAAACTAAGTGCCAATAATCTGTAGTACCTTTTAATGGCTCATTACCTAAAACTTGAAAATTTTTAAGAGCATCAATTGCTGTTAACAAAAAGTTAATTCCATTTTGAAATAACAAATAAATAATAGTATAAAGAGTAAAACGAAATCCAACCTTGAATAATCCTCAAATAATGATAGGACCATTAATAAGAAAATATACTGGATAAAATCAAAATGCTTGCGTTGTTTCTTGTTCAGTAATACTACCATTATAAGATAAGGCAATAAATTTAGCTATTAATTGTGCAAAAGCTGATAAACCATTAGTATATAAACCAGCACGATTAATAAAATAAAAAAAGGAAACAGTTGTTAAAAAAGCACCAATAAAAATTAATAATAAATTTTTGGAAGTTATTTTTCAATTAAAGTTTTTTCATGAAGAATGGATCTCTTGTTTAACACCAATATTTTTAAAAGTAAAGGCATCAACAATTAACGGTGGCTCTTTATCTTTATTTTTTGCTTCTGAATTATTGGACATATTAAACTCCTTTTTAACTATTAAATTGAAGTATTGTTGGAACATAATTACTATCATCATAAGGCGAAGGTAAAGACATGTCAATTAATGAATCTTGAAAACTAATCACAAAATTAACTTTAAGTTCTAATTTATTAGGACCAGAGCTTGTAACTTTTTGACCATCAATTCCTTTGATATTAATATCAACAGAATTAACATAAGGATTATTATTTAATGCTAAACTTATTCCTTCTTGAACTAAAGTTTTAGTTTTTTGAGAAAAATCAGCATATGTTTTATCAATATCAGGTTTAGTTTCTTCATCAACACTAATTGGTACTATTTGTTCTGATAATTTAGTAACATCACTAACACAACTATAAACTATGTAATCGCTTTGTGTATAAGAACATTTTATATTAAAAGTTTTTTTTATGTATTGTTTAACTTTAAAACTTTTATCATTATTTACTACTCCAACTTGATAAGTAATATTAATACTAATTCTACCAGTTGAAGTATCAACATTTCAAGTTCTTGCTTTTGTTGATTCATCTATTTTACCATTATCAATCGTAAAATAATAACATTTAGTACCTACTTCTAATTGACTATCAAATCAAGTTGGTTCTTTAATATTTGCTTTATCTAAAATTAATTTGGCAAGTTATTGTGCAAGACTGCTTTCTAATGCTTTATTTTCAATAACTTGTTCTTTTTCAGGTCTTTGACCATCAATAGGAACACCCACTGGTTTTTTAATACCAACTTTTGATAAAGTTGATTCTCAACCATTATAATTACCATTACCATTAGTAATTGCTTTTAAAATACTATCTTGTTTTTGATCAGAACAAGCTAAAACTGGCGTTACTATTCCACTACCAAAAGCAATAGTACCCATTAATGTTAAAATTTTTTTCATAATTATAATCATTCCTTAATTTAAAAAATATCATATATAAATTGTAACTTATTTTTATTATTTTGCTATACACTATCTTCAAAATCTTTATAATTAATACTAGTTTATATTAAAGGAATTGATAATATGTTTAAAATTTTATATACACTAGTTACTATTTCACTAGCCGCTTTTACTAATTTATGCCAAGTGAAAATAAATAATTATCATCATAAAGAAATAAAATCAGAAAATACTATCCTAAATGAACAAAGTTTAACCTTAGCTTTTGAAAGTGGAAATTTTTATAATTGAAATGAAAATGATTCAACTAATTCTATTGCTGGTATTTTTACAAATTCACAAGCACAATCTTATTTATTAAATAAGGATGGCACATATAATAATTTAGACTTACAAATTAATAATTTTATTAGATTTGATGATAACTTAGGAATTGCTACTTTAAATAATTTTCATAAAAGTGATGATACTAATTTTATTAATAATTCATTTTTAATGACTAAAAATGGTATTAATGATGATGCTACTGCCATTGAAACTCCAAATCATACTTTTACTAACTTTGGTAATAATATCGTTAGTACCGATATTGGTGCTGACTTAATTAATACAGACGGAAAAGTAACTAACTTAGTTACTCCCTATCATTATGGAAAAAGTAAAACTAGTTTTACTACTATAAATGATACTTTTGGTGTTTTTGTTGGTGGTGATCAAAATTCTTATATTCTAAAAGTTGATGGTAATATCAAGCCAATTAATATGAATGTTCCTAATCCAATACTATTAAATTCTTTTGTTGCCATTAATAATAATGGTGGCATTATTCGTGATGTTAATGGTCAATCATTTTATTTAACAATAGAAGATAATGGTAATGCTACAACAAAACCATTAATTATTAATAAGGAGCCACTGTTTAGTACTACTACTACTGTTTTTTTTAGCAAGTGAACATCTAGAATAAAGTAGACACAGAATTGTAACCTTTGTGTTAAAAATACTTTAAGGAAGGTGTTCATTTTTTTATGGCTAAATGACTATCAAAAGAAGAAAAGTTAAAAATAATAAAAATAAGTAAAATTAAAACAATTGATAAAACCGCATTAGAGTATGGTATTGGTCGATCATCAATAAAAGAATGAATTAAAGCATATAAATTATTAGGTGAAAAAGGTTTAGAATATGGCAATGGAATTCGTGCTAAAAAAACCAAAAGAACAGGTCGACCCAAATCTTTAAATTTTAATGAAATGACAAAACAAGAATTAATTGAATATATTGAGGCAATGAACGATATAAAAAAGTATTTAGAAAAATCGACAAAAAAGAAGAAATATTTTGTGATTTTCTCATTGAAGAAAAAATATCAGATTAGTTATTTATGTTGATTATTAAATGTTTCAAAATCAGGATATTATAAGTGAATTAAGAATGGAATGAATGAATTTAATAAATGAGATACATTTTTAGCTAATATAATTAAAAATATTTTTTATGAATTTCAAGAAATTTATGGTTATAAAATGATAACTTTATGAATTAACAAAATTTATAATTTAAAATTAAAATTTCATATTGTATATAGATATATGAAAAATATGAGTTTAAAAGCTAAGGTTCGCATAAAAAAATTTGATTATAGAACTAAATCAGGGAGGCTTTTATGTAATCTGTGTATCTTTGTTTTACAAAGTACTAGTTTAGATTAATTCTATCTTCAAATTTTATCATAAAATGAGCAATTGCTGTATTTCAATTTTGAATGGGCATTGTTCATTTTTTTGTTATATTTTCAATTGCTAAGTAAAATATTTTGAAAACTGCCATATCATTAGGAAAAACTTTTTTATTTCTGATAACTTTTCGTAATTGACTATTTACAGATTCAATAGCATTTGTTGTATAAATCACTCTTTTAATTTCTGCAGGATAACTAATAAAAACAATTAAATTATCTCAATTTTTATATCAAGATTTAGCAATTTGAGGATATTGTTTATTTCACTTATTTTCAAAGGATTCTAAAGCCTGCATTGCTTGTTCTTCACTACATGCAGTATAAATTGGTTTTAAATCTGCAACTAGAGATTTTCTATGCTTATATGAGACATATTTCAAACTATTTCTAATTTGATGAACTATGGATAATTGATGTTCTGTTTTAAGATAAACTGATTGTATTGCTTCTGACATGCCTGTTAAATTATCACTGCAGGCAATAAGAATATCATTTAAGCCACGATTTTTCATTTCTGTTAAATTTGCTAATCAAAATTTAGCACCTTCATTTTCACTAATTCATAAACCTAAAACATCTTTTTTACCTTCTAAATCAACTCCTAAAGCTATATAAACTGATTTATTAATAATCCTTTTATCGGGACTTTCCAGCAATCTGTGTAACTTAGTGATTTTACAACTAAAATTTATTTAAAAAACACAGTTTTTAGGAAAGTCCCTGATTTCTGGGTGTAGAATTAATTTGAAATGCTATAGCATTTAAGTCTTTTTGTTTATATAAAGATAGATCTGTAGATTTTGGTAAATATCTTCTTAAAATACTATTATTATTTTCATTTAAACCTCTTTGACAAGTTCAGTTTGCCAGGATCTGCAAAATAAATCTTAACATTGCAAATTTTTTCGATTAATTTTCATTTACTAAATTCTTTACCACGATCAAAAGTAATAGTTTTAACTGTTCCTTTTTGTAACTTTGAAATAAATTTTATTATACTTTTTGTAATATTTTCTGCTTTATGATTTTTAGAAACTAAAGGAATTGTGGTTTTTGATCATATATCAGCTAAAGTAATAATAGAACTTTTATGATCTTTACCAATGATAGTATCACCCTCTAAATGACCAAATTCTTGTATATTTTTAATATTAGGAATGATTAAATTTCTTTCATGAATAGATTTACAATTATTAATTCGTCCTCTAGTTTCTTTTCGTTTATGAGGTTTATTTTTTCCTTTTCTCAATAAGTTATTTTCATCAAAACCCATTCGATTTGTTTTAAACATGTTATATAAAGTTTTTGTTGAAATACTTTTTATTTTATTTTCCTTTAAAAAATTAGCAATTATATCAAGCGCATAATTTTTAGTAATTAACAAATAATTAATAGTATTAATTTCTGTTAAAGTTAAAATTATTAATTTTCTACCTGCATTTTGCTTCTTTTTTTGAATTTGATTCAATATTTCTAATGGTAATAAGTTTTGATTTAATAATCTGCAAACTCTATGTACAGTTGATTTAGTATAATCAATGAACATCTAGAATAAAGTAGACACAGAATTGTAACCTTTGTGTTAAAAATACTTTAAGGAAGGCGTTCATTTTTTTATGGCTAAATGACTATCAAAAGAAGAAAAGTTAAAAATAATAAAAAAAAGCAAAATTAAAACAATTGATAAAACCGCATTAGAGTATGGTATTGGTCGATCATCAATAAAAGAATGAATTAAAGCATATAAATTATTAGGTGAAAAAGGTTTAGAATATGGCAATGGAATTCGTGCTAAAAAAACCAAAAGAACAGGTCGACCCAAATCTTTAAATTTTAATGAAATGACAAAACAAGAATTAATTGAATATATTGAGGCAATGAACGATATAAAAAAGTATTTAGAAAAATCGACAAAAAAGAAGAAATATTTTGTGATTTTCTCATTGAAGAAAAAATATCAGATTAGTTATTTATGTTGATTATTAAATGTTTCAAAATCAGGATATTATAAGTGAATTAAGAATGGAATGAATGAATTTAATAAATGAGATACATTTTTAGCTAATATAATTAAAAATATTTTTTATGAATTTCAAGAAATTTATGGTTAAAAAATGATAACTTTATGAATTAACAAAATTTATAATTTAAAATTAAAATTTCATATTGTATATAGATATATGAAAAATATGAGTTTAAAAGCTAAGGTTCGCATAAAAAAATTTGATTATAGAATTAAATCAGGAAGTTTAAGATATGATAATTTATTAAAACGTGATTTTTCAACTACTAATTTAAATGAAAAATTAGGTACTGATATAACTTATTTATTAACTAATGGTAAAACATATTATTTATCAATTGTTAAAGATTTTCATAATAATGAAATATTAGATTATAAAATAAGTGCAAGTTTAGACATGACATTTGTTGTCCAAAACATTATCCAAGCTTGAGTTAATGCTCAAAAACCTACTTCATGAATTTTACAATCAGATCAAGGATTTCACTATACAAATCCTTCTTATAAAATTTTATGTGATGAATTAAAAATAAAAATTTCAATGTCTAGAAGAGGTAATTCCTGTGATAATGGTGCTACTGAAACTTGATTTGGAACAATGAAAACAGAATTTCTATATCAAATTCCAAGAAAAAATAGAACTATTGAATGAATACAAGACAACTTACCTAAATATATTTACTTTTATAATAATTATCGACCTCAAATAAAATTAAAAGGAATGAGTCCAATCGAATATCGATTAGCTCATTCCAAACCAACAAATAATTAGTTCATACCTATAAATTTAACACTTACAAACGCTATTTTATAAAATTTAATAAAAGGTTACTTTTATTGTCCACTTTTCTTGACAAGTTCATTTATTTGAGGTCGATAATTATTATAAAAGTAAATATATTTAGGTAAGTTGTCTTGTATTCATTCAATAGTTCTATTTTTTCTTGGAATTTGATATAGAAATTCTGTTTTCATTGTTCCAAATCAAGTTTCAGTAGCACCATTATCACAGGAATTACCTCTTCTAGACATTGAAATTTTTATTTTTAATTCATCACATAAAATTTTATAAGAAGGATTTGTATAGTGAAATCCTTGATCTGATTGTAAAATTCATGAAGTAGGTTTTTGAGCATTAACTCAAGCTTGGATAATGTTTTGGACAACAAATGTCATGTCTAAACTTGCACTTATTTTATAATCTAATATTTCATTATTATGAAAATCTTTAACAATTGATAAATAATATGTTTTACCATTAGTTAATAAATAAGTTATATCAGTACCTAATTTTTCATTTAAATTAGTAGTTGAAAAATCACGTTTTAATAAATTATCATATCTTAAACTTCCTGATTTAGTTCTATAATCAAATTTTTTTATGCGAACCTTAGCTTTTAAACTCATATTTTTCATATATCTATATACAATATGAAATTTTAATTTTAAATTATAAATTTTGTTAATTCATAAAGTTATCATTTTATAACCATAAATTTCTTGAAATTCATAAAAAATATTTTTAATTATATTAGCTAAAAATGTATCTCATTTATTAAATTCATTCATTCCATTCTTAATTCACTTATAATATCCTGATTTTGAAACATTTAATAATCAACATAAATAACTAATCTGATATTTTTTCTTCAATGAGAAAATCACAAAATATTTCTTCTTTTTTGTCGATTTTTCTAAATACTTTTTTATATCGTTCATTGCCTCAATATATTCAATTAATTCTTGTTTTGTCATTTCATTAAAATTTAAAGATTTGGGTCGACCTGTTCTTTTGGTTTTTTTAGCACGAATTCCATTGTCATATTCTAAACCTTTTTCACCTAATAATTTATATGCTTTAATTCATTCTTTTATTGATGATCGACCAATACCATACTCTAATGCGGTTTTATCAATTGTTTTAATTTTACTTATTTTTATTATTTTTAACTTTTCTTCTTTTGATAGTCATTTAGCCATAAAAAAATGAACACCTTCCTTAAAGTATTTTTAACACAAAGGTTACAATTCTGTGTCTACTTTATTCTAGATGTTCAAAAATTAAAAGGAATGAGTCCAATCGAATATCGATTAGCTCATTCCAAACCAACAAATAATTACTTCATACCTATAAATTTAACACTTACAAACGCTATTTTATAAAATTTAATAAAAGGTTACTTTTATTGTCCACTTTTCTTGACAAGTTCAAATAATGCTGATGAAAAAATATATGAATATTTTAAAAATAATAAAAAAGGTATTGAAAATCAAAATGCTATTTGAAATATTGGTTGTAGTGCTGAAAGTGATGTTTATAATTTAATAAAATCTATATCTAATAATAATGCAAAAATTTATTCAAAAGAAGCATTTTTTAATTTATTAAAATTAAAACAAGCAAGAATTAATAAATTAAAAGTGTTTGTTTAAATTTATAAAATTTAATAAATCTAAACCTAAATAGTTAGGAATTTTTAAATTATATTAATAAAAATAAAACACTAAAATACTTTATTTATTATTAATTATATGATATAATTATATTTAAAATGGGACTTTCCTAAAAACTGTGTTTTTTAAATAAATTTTAGTTGTAAAATCACTAAGTTACACAGATTGCTGGAAAGTCCCATAAATCTATTTTTATTATATTAATAATTTAAAATATTCTTACTTATAATATCAACTATCTGTTTAGCAACTTCCACTTTTGAACCAATTAAATTATAATTATTATTTTTAAAATAAAAATTAATTTCTGTTTCATTTTTACCCATAACACTAATATTATTAATACAAATACCATCACAATTTTTAATTTTCATTTTTTCGATACCAAGATTTTTATCATTAAATTCTTGAGCAGCAAAACCAATTAAAACTTGTTTTGTTTTCTGCTTACCTAAAAATACCAATACATCAATATTAGCAATCAGTGATAAAGATAAATTTTCGTTTTTATTTTTAATTATTTTATTAGGAATATATTTACTTACTTTATAATCATTTAAAGCAGCACCACATATTACAATATCAGCATTATCAAAGTTTTCTTTCATTGCTAAGAACATTTTTTCATTAGTATTTGCTTCAATAATAGTTAGGTTTTTTTGCGATTTAATTTCAAAATCACAATCACCTGCAACTAATACTACTTTAGCGTTAGTTTTAAGAAAAGCATCTACTAATGCTTTACCCATTTTTCCTGAAGAATTATTAGTAATATAACGAATTGGATCAATATAAGTTCTAGTACGACCAATATTAATTAAAATTTTTTTATTAGATAAATCAATACTTTTTTTAAAAAAATCTTTAATTATTGTTAATGCATTATCTGGACTTTTAACTCGTCCATCACCAATCATCTTACATGCTAACATTCCTGAATCTGGAGGAATAATAGTAATATTTTCAAAATTAGATAATTCTAATAAATTTTTTTGAAAACTTTGATTATGATACATATTATGATTCATTGCTGGAAATAATATCTTTTCTGCTTTGGAAGCTAAAAATACTGATAATGCTAAACTATCAGCAATTGCTAAATTTGCTTTACTAATAAAACTCATAGTAGCAGGATAAACAACAATTAAATTTGTTTTAATTGCTAAATTAGTGTGAGTAATTAAATCTCCTTTAACATATGATTCTTGTTCAAACATTTCAGAATAATAAGAAAATGTTTTATCTTCTAGAAAATGTAAAGAACTTTTAGTACAAATAATATCAACTAAAAATTCTTTTTTTAATTGTTTTAATAAAATTAAGGCTTTGTTTGCTGCAATACTACCAGTAATTATTAAAGTAATATGTTTCATTATTTTCTCCTATCATATCATTAAACATAAAATAAACAAACAAAACCTATCTTCAAAATATGATAGCATTGAAAATAGGTTTTTATTATTAAAAATTTATTTTTACTTTTTATCAAGTATAACTGAAACTCGTGTTTTATTTTTTTTAAAAATAGTATACTTAACAATTCCTGATTTTAAAGCAAATAAGGTATCATCACCACCACGCCCTACATTTTCACCAGGGTGAATTTTAGTTCCACGTTGACGATAAATAATTGTTCCCTCTTTTAAACTTTGTCCATCACCAATTTTAGCACCTAAACGTTTAGAATGTGAATCACGACCATTACGAGTTGAACCCACTCCTTTTTTTGAAGCAAATAATTGTAAATTTAATTTATAAAACATAATTACACCTCCTTTATGTTAATATATTTTGGATATTGTTCTTTAATAGTTTTTAATTGTCAAAGCATTGTTTTTAAAATGATTTGACTATTATTAGTGAAACTAGCAACTTTAAGTTTAACTAATCCAGCAGTATTATTAATTACTTGAACTTGATTATTATCAAGTTCAAGAAGTGCATTTAATGTACCAATAACAATGGCTGAAATCCCTGCACAAACAATATCATTTCCAATTTTTCAAAAATTAGCATGACCAGTAATTATAACTTCTACAATGTTACTATTTTGGTAATTATAAGTAACTTTAACCATAATTTGATATTACCTTAAATTATTTTTTATTATTTTCATCATCTTCTTTAACAATTTTAACAGTCATATTTTTATGATCAAAAATAGTTTTTAAATTACCTTCACTAACAACAGTTTTAGTGTTATCTGGTTCTGTAATATTATCCTTAACAACTGATTTAGTTTTAACAACTTTTTCTTTTGTAAGTTCTTTTTTTACTTTACTAACTACTGATTTTGGCTCTTTAATAATAGGAGTTACTACTTCAGAAATTACTTCTTTTTTTACTTCATCTTTAATTACTGGTTTTGATTGTTCTGCCTTCTTATCAACAAGACTTTTACCAGCAAGTAAAATATCAGTAATTAATACCTTTGTATATGGCTGACGGTGTCCATACATTGTTTTTGAATTTTTCTTAGGTTTATATTTAAACACTCGAATCTTTTTTGATTTATCTTGTTTAATAATCTCACCATGAACTTCAGCACCTTTTAGGAAAGGTTTACCGAATTGTTGATCAATCATCAATATTTTGTCAAAAATAATCTTATCTTTAGCTTTGCCAACAAGTTTTTCAACAAAAATTTCTTGACCATAGGAAACATTAATTTGTTTTCCTCCTGTTTGAATAACTACAAACATTTTTCTTATTACCTCCAGTTTAGACTCGCCTTATAGGTGGAATAAATCACTTGTTAACCTAAAGTAGAGCGGTTGAAACTGCATAAACAGTCTTAAATATTATAAAGTATTTTTTATTAAAAGCAATACAAAATTTAGAATTATACACATAATTTAAATATAAAAATTACTAAAAAAGAAAATAAAAAATATATCTTTAATATTTAATAATTAATATAACTATAATGATATCTACACTAAATTGTGTAATTAATATTTTTTTTATAATTATTATTAAAATTATGATATTATTTTTCTAAACTTAATATAAGTTTTTAACTCATTACTTGTTAAAAAGTAAATGAGTTTTTTTGTTTTTAGAAAGGAAGATTAAAAGAAATGGCTAAAGATAAAAATATCGTTAATGAAACAATTGATTATTTACCAATGATTTTTAGTGGATTGGTTGCTGGATTAGGAGCAATTGATGGTCTTTCATGAACAAATCCACTACCTGTTACCGACATTGCGATTGGTGCTGTAGCCGGAGGAATAGCGGGTTATCAAATTAAAAAATCCATAAAACATAAAGATAAAAATAAAACTAAAGTTGGAACATCATTAATTTGTGGTGCTGGTGCTGGTGTATTAAATGAAATATTAAATCCAGAAGCATCATTAATGAATACATTAGAAGCAACTGCTGGTGGTATTGTAATTGCTAAAGGTGACAAATATATTGTTGATAAAGGTAGTAGTTATGTAAAATCTAGACCAGAATGTCAAATATTGAAACAAGGATATAAAATCAAGAAAAAAGTAAATAAAATTCATTTTTCGGGACTTTCCTAAAAACTGTGTTTTTTAAATAAATTTTAGTTGTAAAATCACTAAGTTACACAGATTGCTGGAAAGTCCCATATTTTCTGCTTTATGATTTTTAGAAACTAAAGGAATTGTGGTTTTTGATCATATATCAGCTAAAGTAATAATAGAACTTTTATGATCTTTACCAATGATAGTATCAACCTCTAAATGACCAAATTCTTGTATATTTTTAATATTAGGAATGATTAAATTTCTTTCATGAATAGATTTACAATTATTAATTCGTCCTCTAGTTTCTTTTCGTTTATGAGGTTTATTTTTTCCTTTTCTCAATAAGTTATTTTCATCAAAACCCATTCGATTTGTTTTAAACATGTTATATAAAGTTTTTGTTGAAATACTTTTTATTTTATTTTCCTTTAAAAAATTAGCAATTATATCAAGTGCATAATTTTTAGTAATTAACAAATAATTAATAGTATTAATTTCTGTTAAAGTTAAAATTATTAATTTTCTACCTGCATTTTGCTTCTTTTTTTGAATTTGATTCAATATTTCTAATGGTAATAAGTTTTGATTTAATAATCTGCAAACTCTATGTACAGTTGATTTACTATAATCAACAGCTTTTGCTATTTTACGAATTGAAAATTCATAACTTTTATATTCTTTTATTGCTATTATTGATTCAATAGTCAGATACTTATACATTGTGCTAATTCCTTTCTTTTCTTAATTATAGAATTAACACAATTTAATTTTTATATAAATGTCCTTTTTAATTTTATAATTCAGGTAATTAAAAATATTTTTTATGAATTTCAAGAAATTTATGGTTATAAAATGATAACTTTATGAATTAACAAAATTTATAATTTAAAATTAAAATTTCATATTGTATATAGATATATGAAAAATATGAGTTTAAAAGCTAAGGTTCGCATAAAAAAATTTGATTATAGAACTAAATCAGGAAGTTTAAGATATGATAATTTATTAAAACTTTTTTGGGACTTTCCTAAAAACTGTGTTTTTTAAATAAATTTTAGTTGTAAAATCACTAAGTTACACAGATTGCTGGAAAGTCCCATTCCTTTGCAAATTCCTAGTTTTTCTCAAAATGGTAATAGCAATATTCTAGTAAGTGGTAATAATACTGTTAATGGTAATCAATCAGGATCATTATCAGAAAGTGGTGATGTTACTGATGGTAGTTCATCATTTAGTAATTATTCACGATCATTATCAGAAAGTGGTGGTACTACTGATAGTGAACATGATAATGATGATAAAGAAACTTTATCAATATTTACTAGTTCAGAAACTTGTAATAATGGTATGTTTGATCAGACAATGTTAGAAACTAAAAATAATGTAGGTTCTTCTTTATAAATAAATTAAAAAGAATGAGTTTTAATTAATTTTAATTAAACTCATTCTTTTAACTTTTTTTCTTTTTAATATTTTATAAAATATAGTCTATAAAATATCTTTATGAATAGTATTTTTTACATTAGATTGATTATCAATTATTACCCATTCATCTTCTTTGTTTATTTCTGATTTAGCATCATTTAGCATATCATATTCTTCTTCAACATTTATTTCTGATTTAGCATCATTTAGCATATCATATTCTTCTTCAACATTTATTTCTGATTTAGCATCATTTAGCATATCATATTGTTCTTCAACATTTATTTCTGATTTAGCATCATTTAGCATATCATATTGTTCTTCATCATTTTTGCTATTGTTATTATCTAAAATTATTTGATTAATTTTAGTTGCATCATCTAATATCATATTATATTCACATTTACTTATATTACTTGATTGATTTGTTAGATTCTTTGAGTTTAATGTAGTGTTCTTTTCATCATTTTTTTCTATTACTTTTATATTTAATTCTTGTTTTTTATTTTTGTAAAAATTTCATGAATAGTAACCAATTCCAACAGCAAGACACACTAGTCCCACTGTAAGAGGATTATTTGGAAGTATTGATTGTAATAAATTAGAAAGTATTTCAGAATTAATTTCGCTCTCTTTTGTGTTTAAAAATTTCATTTTTATGTTCCTTTCAAATCAAAATAAAAACCTATTTATTTACAAAAATAAATAGGATAAAAACTTATATTAAATTTTTACTAAATAAATATAGCATAATTTATATATTAATTGTTAATAAGTTATTTAAAATTTTTATAAAAAAGCATATATCCAAAAAAATATTGACTTTCGCGTTAAAGTTATATATATTACAAAATAGTATTTGAATAAAGCTAATAAATTATATATAGAGGAAGATATAAGATGCCATCAAAATTAGTAATCATGGAATCTCCAGTTAAAAGTAAAGCAGTACAATCATATTTAGGTAATGATTATTTAGTGTTATCTTCGGATGGACACATTCGTAATTTAGCAATTAAAGGTCAATATGGTTTGGGAATTGATTTAGAAACTTTTGAACCAATTTACAAAATTGATCGCAAAAAAATCCCAAAGGTAAAAGAATTAAAAAGTAAATTAAAAAGTATTACTCATGTTTATCTAGCAACCGATCATGATCGTGAAGGAGAAGCAATTGCTTATCATTTAGATCAAGTATTAGCAACAAGTAATATATCATCACGAATAACTTTTAATGAAATTACTAAAGATGCAATTTTAACAGCATTTAAATCTCCACATAGTATTGATTTACCATTAATTCGTAGTCAAGAAGCAAGAAGAATGGTTGATCGTATCATTGGTTTTCGCTTAAGTAATCTATTACAAAAGAAGATCGGTTCACGTAGTGCAGGGAGAGTACAATCAGTAGCATTAAAATTAATAGCAACAAGAGAACGTGAAATTACTAATTTTATTAGTAAAGAATTTTGAACAATTAATAGTACTTATCAAAAAAAAATAATATTAAATTGTGAAAAATATAAAGAAGAACTGTTAGTTATTAATAATGAACAAGAAGCAGTTGCTATTAAAAATGCATTAAGTGATAGTTATCAAGTAATTTCTGTTACTGAACAAAATCGTAAGCGTAATTCATTAAATCCATTTACTACTAGTAGTTTATTACAAGCAGCATCAACACAATTAAATTTTAGTACTGCTAAAACAACGCTTATTGCTCAGCAATTGTATGAAGGAATTGATATTAATGGAACACTTACTGGATTTATTAGTTATCCTCGTACTGATTCAATACGTTTAAATGATAAATTTATTGAAAATGCCAAAACATTAATTGTTAATGAATATGGTGAACAATATCTTGGGCAGAAGAAAGAACAGACTAATAAAAAAAATGTGCAAGATGCTCATGAAGCAATCAGACCAACTGATTTAACAATGAATAATAAACGTGCTATTGATTTTTTAAATAAAGATCAATTAAAACTTTATAATTTAATTTATTTTCGTGCCCTTAGTTCATTAATGGCACCAGCACAATTAATTAGTACTACTGTTTTATTTAAAAATAATGATTATCAATTTCGTTTAACAGGACAACAAATCAAGTTTAAAGGATTTTTAATGCTTGATGTAGAAAGTCTTGAAAATGAAGAACTTTTAGTTTTACCAAAATTTGAAAAAAATCAAATTATTAAAGTTGAGTCAGTAAATTTGCAGCAACACTTTACTAAACCAAAACCAAGATACACAGAAGCTAAATTAATTAAAACATTAGAAGAACTAGGAATTGGTCGACCATCGACTTATAATCCAATTATGAACACTATTAAAGAACGCGGTTATGTTATTATTGAAAATAAGTCTTTTAAAGCTACTGAGAAAGGTCTTTTAACTAATGATAAACTTCAAGAGTTTTTTTATGATATTATTAATGAGACATATACTTCACAAGTTGAAACTCAATTAGATCAAATTGCTCATGGTAATTTTGATATGCATCAAGTGGTAAAAGACTTTTGAGTTAAGTTTGAACCAAGGATTAATGATGCTTTTGATAAAATGACTGAGTTTAAAATTAAACCGGTTTTATTAGATCAAGATTGTCCACTTTGTGGTGCCCCACTTGTGCAAAGAACAGGAAGATATGGTAAATTTAACGGTTGTTCAGCATTTCCAAAATGTCGATATATTCAAAAACAATTAGAAAAAATTAAACCTTGTTTAGTATGTACAGATGGTTGAATGGTTGTTAAATCTTCAAAACAAAATCGAAAATTTTTAGGGTGTACTAATTATCCAAATTGTAAACATGTTGAAAAGTATCAAGAAGTAACTTCTGATAAAGAAGTAAAGTAGGTGAAACGCATGTTAAAAGATTATATATTATTAATAGATAAACCTTCATTTATGACATCACAAGATTGTCTTGTTGTTATTAAAAAACGTTTGAAATTAAATAAAATTGGTCATACAGGTACGTTAGATCCTTTAGCAACAGGACTAATGGTAGTACTTGTGAATGAAGCAACCAAAATTAGTGATTTTATTTTAAAAAGTGATAAAGTTTACATTGCAAAAATGCAACTATTTTTAAAAACCGACACCGGCGATATTACTGGTAAAATTATTGAATCAAAACCACATCTTGATTTAAAAGAATCAGAAATTGTTAAAGCACTTGAATTTTATAATAATCGTCAATATGAGCAAATAATTCCTGCTTATGCAGCAGTTAAAATTAATGGTAAAAAACTTTATGAATATGCTCGTGAGAATATTCCTGTTGAATTACCAAAACGTAAGGTTTATATTAAATCTTTAAAATTAATTAGTTTTAATAATGATTTAGTTACTTTTGAAGTAGTATGTTCAAAAGGAACTTATGTTCGAGCTTTGGTTACTGACATTGCTAGAATTTTACATACATCAGCAACTTTAACTTATTTGAGAAGAATTCATCAATCGGGTTTTGATTTAAGTAATGCCCTAAATTTAGATGTTATTAATGAAGAAACAGTTAGTAAAAATCATATTAGTATTTATGATGGTGTTAAAAATATTATGCCAGCGATTGTTGTTGATAATAGTAAAAGTGTTATTGATGGTAAACCCTTAGTTATTGATAGCACTAATGAGCCATATGTTTTAGTTGTTAATTCTGAACATTTGCCATTAGCTATTTATCGTAATCAAAAAAATAATTTATACGTAAGCCAACGAGGTTTTAAATGTAATGAAGATATTAAAATTGAAAAATCTAAATATTCAAAATCAAAAATTGATGTCTAAACCAATTATTGCTTGTTGAGGTTTTTTTGATGGTATTCATCAAGGTCATCAAGCCCTATTTAAACAATTATTAGTTAATTCAACAATAAATAATTATCAAACATGTATTATTAGTTTTGATAGAAAACCACAAAGTGTAATTAGTAATAAAAATAATGAGGTTTTATTAAGTAATGAAGATAAAATTAAAACAATTGCTAAATATAATTTTGATTATTATTGGGAAATTAAGTTTAGTAAAGAAATAGCAACACTTTCACCAGAGCAATTTATTTCGTGATTATTGGCAAATAATGTTAAAGCGGTAGTTGTTAATCCAAATATTAGGTTTGGTTATCAAGGGCAAGGTAATATTAAAACATTACAACAATTTTCATTACAAGTTTATCTTTGTAATGATATTATTATTAATAATAACAAAGTTTCTTCAACTTATATTAAACAACTTTTACAAAATAAAGATATTAGTAGTGCTAATCTTTGTTTACAACAAGAGCCATATACAATTACTGGTAAAGTAGTTCATGGTATTAAAGAGGCTAGAACGATTAATTTTCCAACTGCTAATTTATCGTTATTAACAAACTATGCATTACCGGGTCTTGCTACTTATATTACGCTTACTGAAGTAGATAATAAATGATATCAAAGTATGACAGTAATTATGTTACGTAATAATAAGCCGTTAGTTGAAACTTACTTATTAAACTTTAATCAAGATTTATATGGAAAAATCATTAAAGTTAGATTTTTAGATTTTCTTCGTGATAATTTAAAGTTTACTAATTTAGATGATTTAAAAAAACAAGTCGATAAAGATTTAATAGAAACAATTAAATATTTTGCTAATTCTAGTACTAAATTATTAAAGCCATAATAATTGTGATATTCTTTTGAACTTGTCAAGAAAAGTGGACAATAAAAGTAACCTTTTATTAAATTTTATAAAATAGCGTTTGTAAGTGCTAAATTTATAGGTATGAAGTAATTATTTGTTGGTTTGGAATGAGCTAATCGATATTCGATTGGACTCATTCCTTTTAATTTTATTTGAGGTTGATAATTATTATAAAAGTAAATATATTTAGGTAAGTTGTCTTGTATTCATTCAATAGTTCTATTTTTTCTTGGAATTTGATATAGAAATTCTGTTTTCATTGTTCCAAATCAAGTTTCAGTAGCACCATTATCACAGGAATTACCTCTTCTAGACATTGAAATTTTTATTTTTAATTCATCACATAAAATTTTATAAGAAGGATTTGTATAGTGAAATCCTTGATCTGATTGTAAAATTCATGAAGTAGGTTTTTGAGCATTAACTCAAGCTTAGATAATGTTTTGGACAACAAATGTCATGTCTAAACTTGCACTTATTTTATAATCTAATATTTCATTATTATGAAAATCTTTAACAATTGATAAATAATATGTTTTACCATTAGTTAATAAATAAGTTATATCAGTACCTAATTTTTCATTTAAATTAGTAGTTGAAAAATCACGTTTTAATAAATTATCATATCTTAAACTTCCTGATTTAGTTCTATAATCAAATTTTTTTATGCGAACCTTAGCTTTTAAACTCATATTTTTCATATATCTATATACAATATGAAATTTTAATTTTAAATTATAAATTTTGTTAATTCATAAAGTTATCATTTTATAACCATAAATTTCTTGAAATTCATAAAAAATATTTTTAATTATATTAGCTAAAAATGTATCTCATTTATTAAATTCATTCATTCCATTCTTAATTCACTTATAATATCCTGATTTTGAAACATTTAATAATCAACATAAATAACTAATCTGATATTTTTTCTTCAATATTTGGGACTTTCCAGCAATCTGTGTAACTTAGTGATTTTACAACTAAAATTTATTTAAAAAACACAGTTTTTAGGAAAGTCCCAAATATCTAAATACTTTTTTATATCGTTCATTGCCTCAATATATTCAATTAATTCTTGTTTTGTCATTTCATTAAAATTTAAAGATTTGGGTCGACCTGTTCTTTTGGTTTTTTTAGCACGAATTCCATTGCCATATTCTAAACCTTTTTCACCTAATAATTTATATGCTTTAATTCATTCTTTTATTGATGATCGACCAATACCATACTCTAATGCGGTTTTATCAATTGTTTTAATTTTACTTATTTTTATTATTTTTAACTTTTCTTCTTTTAATAGTCATTTAGCCATAAAAAAATGAACACCTTCCTTAAAGTATTTTTAACACAAAGGTTACAATTCTGTGTCTACTTTATTCTAGATGTTCATATTTAAATAACTTATTTTAATAGATTAGTTAATTTACTTTCACTAATTTCTTTATATATGTTTAAATTAGTTTGTTCGTATAAATAACAAGCTCAATAATATCAAATTAAATTTTGATAATTCATTCATTTTTTAGCAATAATTATTTGTTCATTATTTAAATTAAAACAATTAAATCAAGTATTAATTTCGGTTTCAGAAGTTAAACTTTCAGAAGCAAAAGAGGCAATATCAAATAATTCGTCGTTTCAACAAGCAAAATCTCAATCAATTAAATATCAACAATTATTTTTTTTAACAAAATTATTTAATGTTAAATCATTATGAGATAAAACAATTGTTGTTGGTTGATAAGTAGCAATTCATTTGATTACCTCACTGGTTATTTTTTCTAAGCAAGGATTACTAGTAGTTAAATTACAGTATAAATTAAGTTGTTCTAAACCTTTTCAAGTTTTAATTAATGATTTATTATCAAATTTAATATTATGTAGTTGTTTTACCAATGATGAAATTTGTTCTAATATTTGTTTATTAATTATTTGTTCGCTTAAATTAATTAAATTATGATAATATGGCATTAAGGTTAATAGTTTATTATTATTAATATTGACTTCATTAATAGGTAATGTAAATTTTTTTGATTTAATTAATTTAATAACATTAATTTGATTTGTAAAATTCAAAAAAGGTTGCAAAATATCTTTAGATTGTTTTAAAAAAAAATGTTTATTTACTAAAAATAAGTTATTGGTTAAACCTTTTGTTTTTAATAGCTTTAATTGATATGGTGGTTTAATAGTTTTAAATTTCAAAATGACACCTCTATTTTGCTTGTATTGTCCGTAATAAAATTATACAATTTATTAAATAAAAAATATTGAAAGTAAGTGATAGTATGTTAAAAAAAGGTTATATTCATATTTATAAAGGTGAAGGAAGAGGTAAAACCTCAATTCTTAATGGTATGGTAATTAGAGCATTGGGTAATAATCTTAATGTTAGTTACTTACGTTTTTTAAAAAATCGTCCTTCTGGTGAAATTAATTTTTTAAAACAAAATACTAAACTTAAAATTGAAAGTTTTTATGAATCTTCGCAAAAATTTTTTTGAGAAATGGATGAAGAAGAAAAAAATAAATTAAAACAAGAAACTAATTATGGTCTTACTAGATTAAAACTGTTAAGTCAAAGTGATATACTGATCTTATTGTTGTTGATGAAATTTTAGGGTGTATTCAAAATAATTTGATTAAAGAACAAGACTTAATTGAAATTTTAAAAAATAAAAAATCACATATTGAAATTGCATTATCTGGTAGATATGCATCTTTTGCCTTAGAGGAATGTGCTAATTTAATTAGTGAAGTTAAATCAATTAAACATTATTTTGAAAAAGGTCAAATTGCTCGTGAAGGGATTGATTATTAATGACTGCTAAAACCTTATGGTTTGCATCTAATAATATCGGTAAAATTAATGAATTAAAGAGTATCTTACAGACAAAGGGATATAATCTCAAATCAATGTTAGATCTTAATTCTCCTCTTGAAATTAATGAAACAGGTACATCATTTATTGAAAATGCAATTTTAAAAGCAACAACACTTGCAAAATTAGTGAATGGTCCTGTAATTGCTGATGATTCAGGGTTAGAAATATTAGCTTTAAATAATTTTCCTGGTATTAACTCAGCACGATGAAAGGGAGAAATGTCCTATCATGATGCAATGTTAGACATTTTAGAACAAATGGAAGGTGAAACTAATCGTGCAGCAGTATTTATTTCTGCTATTGCTTATGTTGATTTTGATCATAAGATTACTAAAGCATTTATTGGTAAACTTGAAGGTGAAATCACTACTGAGATAAAAGGTAATGATGGTTTTGGTTACGATCAAATATTTTATGTTCCAGTAGTACATGCTACTTTAGGTGAATTGTCATTGGCAGATAAAAATAAAATTTCTCATCGTAATTCAGCAATTCAGCAATTATTAACATTTTTACAAGAACAAAATTAGATAGTTAAAATGAAAAATAAAAAGGATGGTTTAATTCTTTTTTACAGTTTTTCTTTTTTAAAGATTGAATTTTGTTTAGAAACTATTTTAAATAATAGTTTAAGTAAAATAGATAAATTAAAAAAAATTAGTAAAGATACTATGTTAGTTATATCATTTTAGTAATAGTTTACTTGTTTATTTTTTAATGATATTATTAAAAAATGAAAGAATAGTTTATATAAAAAAAACGCAAAATGAAGTTGAATCATTACAAGAAGTAGTTGTTATTGGATTTCCTAGAACATATAATACTTTTGGTAATACTGAACTTTAATATTAAAACATAGTATTAGTTATGATAGTTTTTTAATATTCAAGAAATAAATGAAAATGGTAAACGATATTTTACAATTAATAGTGGTCAAAAATTTAATTTTATATCAATATAATTTGTTTAAAAATTAATTTTTAAAAAGCTTGTAACTTAAAAGTAACAAGCTTTTTTTACATTTTTGGTAAATTTGGTTTAAATTCACTTGTTGTTGATTGAGTTTGCAAATCCATAGTGTTAATCTTTGTGATTACTTGTTTTGGTCAAAATACTTCTTTTTGTTCTTCTGTAAAGTATTCAATTTGTTCTTTAGTAAATGATTGTATTTGTTCACTTGTGAAACTTTGCATTTGTTCTTGGATGGGTTACACTTTATTGGACACTAATTACGTAGACAAGTGAACAAATTAGTTAAAAGAAAGGAACTATAATTATGGCCAATATTAACTCATATTCAGATGAATTTAAAAAACAAATAGTAGCTTTATATCAAAGTGGTAAGTCAGTGTCTTGTCTTGCTAAAGAGTACAATGTTACAAGAGCAGCTACTTATAATTGAATTAAGCAATTTACTAATTCAGGTAGTTTTAAAACTAAAGATAATCGTTCTGTTGAAGAAAATGAATTAATTAAATTAAGAAAAGAATTAAAACAGTTAAGAATGGAAAATAATATTTTAAAGCAAGCAGCACTAATAATAGGCAGAAAATAGAGATTATGGTTGAAAATAAATCTAAATATAAAATTCGCACAATGTGTCGTTTTTTAAAAATTTCTAAATCAACATATTATTTTAATTTAAAGAAAAAAGAAAATAAAATGCAAAATAATATTTATGAACAAGCTGTTATTAGTGCTTTTAAAGAAAATAAAGAAGTTTATGGTACTAGAATATTAAAAGTCAGTATGGAAAATAAAGGTTTTCCTTTATCAAGAATAAAAATTAAAAAAATTATGAATGAACATAATTTAATATCAAAATACACGAAATTATCATTCAAAAATAATCATAATAAAGTTAATGATAATCAAATTACCAATCTTGTTAATAGAAACTTTAATAATAGGCTTAAAAATGAAGTTATTGTTAGTGATTTAACTTATGTTCAAGTTAATGGCAAATGAAACTATATTTGCTTATTAATTGTTTAACGGGACTTTCCAGCAATCTGTGTAACTTAGTGATTTTACAACTAAAATTTATTTAAAAAACACAGTTTTTAGGAAAGTCCCCATTTTTCAACCATTAACAACTATATAGTCTTTTAAAATTTTATCTTTTAAAAAAACCTTTTTATTTTTACTATTAAAACTTATGTTTCTTTTAATAACTTTAGAATTGATTATAGAAATATCAGAAACTAATAATTTTGAATTACTACTATTAGTAGTAGTATTTAACAACAAAGTATAGTTTTCTTCATTTTCGGCAAGTAATAAAAATATACTTCATAATTGTTTTAAAAAAACTAAAATATTAATTTTAGTTTCATTATTTATGAAGATAGCTTTAATACCTTGATAATTAAAAATAAATAAAGTTAACTTAATTATTTGCGTAATACTAAAAGTAAAAAAACATTTAAAAAAATTTAAAAATAAACGAAAAACTAAAATATATATAAAAATAAAAGGAATAACAGAAAAAATATTAATAGCATTTAATAAATTGGGCGCATCACTTTAACTCCTAGTTTCATAAAATAACAAAGAACGATATAACTATCGTTCTTTTTTTGTTAAAAGATTAAAACTTAATACCCTGTCGGAAGAAAAATAAATTACTGTTGGTTATAGACCTATTCTTCTATCAGTATAAAAGGATTCTAATGTTAAGCAAATTAGAAAATAACAGTATATCGCTTAATGTAATTATAGATTAATTTGAATAGCCTTATTATGGCTCAGTAAAGAACCCATTAATCTAATTCACAATTACATTTGTATTATTTAAAAAAAATAGGGGGTTTTATATATAAATACATACCTCATTAACAATATCATAACACAATAAATAAAATAAAGGAGAAAAATAAAAATGAAATATGCTTACTTATTAAAATATGAAGTTAATTATACTACTGGTCAAATAAAATATAAATTATTTTCTACAATTGAAAATGCTAATAACTTTCATAGAAATTATAAACATCATTTAATTAAAGAGGCTTATATTGAAAAATATGAAATATTAGTAATGGAATTAGACATAAATTTAAATAATAAGGAATTAAATAAAAAACTTAATTAATGAAAGGAAAAATATTTATGGAATGTAGAGAATATAGAATGGTTGGTTCTTGTGATAGATGTAGAAAACAATCTTCTTTTGGCAATAGATTATTTAATAAATGTTTTTGAATATTAATAGGTAGAAAAAAATATGAGTAAATTAATTTTTAAAAAAGAAACTCATCAATATTTTTTAGATGATAAAGAATTAATATCAGTTTCTAGAATTATTGATAATTATTTAGGTTTTGGCTATAGTCATATATCACCAGAAGTATTAAAAAATGCTTCAAATCGTGGTAAATGAGTTCATAAACTTAATGAATTATATTTACAAAATATTAATGAAGAAAATATTATTAATAATTTATTAAAAAAATTAAAACCATTAACTAATAATATAAACTATTCTTATTGTAAAAAATCACTTATGTTTTTAAAAGAAAAATTTAAAGATAAAAATAATTATGAATTTATTATTGAAAAACCTATTAATGATAGTGTAATTGCTGAAACACCAGATTTAGTTTATTTAGATAAAAAAGAAAATAAATATTATCTAGTTGATTATAAAACTTATGCTTGTATTGATGAAGATAAATTAAAAAGAATTAAATTACAATTAACTGCTTATTATTGAATGATTAAAAGCGGTCAAATCGGCATTGATATATCAGATAAAACTTATGTTTATTTAACTAATAAAAATAATCAACAAGAAATAGAAATTGAAATAACCAATGAATTATTAATTGAATGATTTAATGCTAAAACAAAATATTTTAAAGGAGAAAAAAATAATGGAATATAAACTGGAATATTGTAAAAATAAAAAATGTAATTTTAATGAATTATTAGTTAAAAATCTTAATGCTAGAATTGAATTTTTAGAATATCAAATTGAAGAAATTAATTTAAATCAATTAAATTTATGAGAATTAGATGTTTTAAGGGGTCAAATTAAAGAATTAAATATTTTAAAAAATAATATTAAAGAATGATTAAGAAGAAATAAAAATGATTAATGAAAAATCAATTAAAGAAAAAACTATTTATTCTTGTAATTCAATTGAATTTGATAATTTACCTAAAAAATTAGATAGTAATTTAAATAATTGAATTGTTATTAATAGTCATTTAATAGTTAATCCTAGTAAAAATATTGAAGTACATTTAGATAATAGATTTAAAGGAGTTAAAAAATGATTTTAATTACTACAATTAATGATATTTGACCTATAACTTGAGTACTCATTGGATTAATTATAATTGCTCCAATTATTTTAATAATAGAATTATTAATTGTACTTTTTATTCATATAAAAGATTTAATAATTGAAAAAAATAAAAAACGAAAGGAACTATTAAATAATGGATAAAAAAAGTTCTGGTATGGATAAATCAATTTTAATTTTATTAAAACATATAGGAAAAATTAATAAAAAATTAGATGAAATTTTAGAAATATTAAATAAAAAAGGAGAAGAAAATAATGAGTAATAATAAAAATGAATTAAAAATTCCTAATTTTATTAAAAGTAATAAAGAAGAATTATTAAAATTTAGAAATTATTATGAAATGATTAGAAATTCTAGTAAAGATTTAAGAAATATGAATCAACAAAGTTTATTTAATGCTTTATTTAATTTATATAAATTAAATCTTTCAATTAATCCTATTAAAAAAGAATTAGCATTAATTCCTTATGGTGATGAATTACAAGTTCAAATTCAAGAAGATGGTTGATTAACATTATTACAAAGAACTGGATTAGTTCTTGATTTTCAAAGAGAAAAAATAACATCAGCACATAAATTTAATCAAGAAAATAATAAATGAGAAATTAATCCAGCATTAATTTTTGAAAGAAAAACTATTAATACAATTGGTTATTATTGTTATATTTCACTTTTAGATAAAAATGGTAAAGTTAATAATTTTTATAAAGGTATGACAGTTGAAGAATGTCAAGAATGAAGAAAAAAATTTAGTAAAACTAAGCGTGAAGATAGTCCTTGAAATACTAGTTTTGACCAAATGGCTTTAAAAACAGTAGTTAAAGCATTAATTCGTGAAATTAATAAAACACCAATTATAGTATTAAATAATCAAGATGATATTAATTTAGCACTTCAATTAGACCAAGGTATATTAATTGATGAAGAAACAATTGCATATAAAGATAATAATGGTGATGAAGTCAAAATTATTGATTCAAATCCTAAAATGAAAGAATATCAAGATACTATTGATACTATTACTAATTCAACTGATAATACTGATTTAAATTCTACTTTATCTAAATTAAAAGAATTAGAAAAAGAAGAAGAAATTATAGAAAATTTTGAAGTGTAATAAATAAGGAGAATAAATAATGGAAATGACTACTCAAGATATTATTGATGAATATAAAAATGAATATAAACAAAATTTAATTTTTTGATTAAATAAACAAATTAGTATTTGTTTATGTGATTCTTTAAAAGAAGCAGGTAAACTTACTGCTTATTATAAAGTACTTTAATTTATAGAAAAAGGTGAATTTGATAATGAATAAAGATAATTTAAAACCATGTAAACATTATATAAATTATAACGTAGAATATTATTATTTTGGAGAATGTGATATGTGTGATGAAGAAAAGGATGTGAAATAATGAGAAACATTAGAACTGAATGATTTTATAATGAAAAAAGTCCAAAAGAAATAAAATGTCCAACTGTTGGATTATTAAAAAATAAAGAAGATGCTTTATGTTATTTATTAGCATTAAATTTATATCCAAAATTATATCCACAATGTATTTATTATTCATGAATATTAGAAAATAATCAAACTGGCTATTTAATTATTTGTGGTAATAATAGAGATACAATAGGAAATATGCAATTTAAATTTATAAAAGGAGAATAAATTAATGACGTTTTGATATTGATTTACACATTGATTTTACTTAAGTAAATGAGAATTGATGAACGTACCTATATGATATGAACTAGTTGCTAGTTTAATAATATTAATCACAATTGGTTTAATTTTAGCAATAGGATATCTAATATATATCTCAATTTTAAAAATAAAAGGAGAATAACCATTACTAAACAAGATATTTTAGAAATAATAGATAAATTAAAAGAATTAAAAAATTTAAATGGAATAACAATAAATAGGGACTTTGAGGCTTTTATGTAATCTGTGTATCTTTGTTTTACAAAGTACTAGTTTAGATTAATTCTATCTTCAAATTTTATCATAAAATGAGCAATTGCTGTATTTCAATTTTGAATGGGCATTGTTCATTTTTTTGTTATATTTTCAATTGCTAAATAAAATATTTTAAAAACTGCCATATCATTAGGAAAAACTTTTTTATTTCTGATAACTTTTCGTAATTGACTATTTACAGATTCAATAGCATTTGTTGTATAAATCACTCTTTTAATTTCTGCAGGATAACTAATAAAAACAATTAAATTATCTCAATTTTTATATCAAGATTTAGCAATTTGAGGATATTGTTTATTTCACTTATTTTCAAAGGATTCTAAAGCCTGCATTGCTTGTTCTTCACTACATGCAGTATAAATTGGTTTTAAATCTGCAACTAGAGATTTTCTATGCTTATATGAGACATATTTCAAACTATTTCTAATTTGATGAACTATGCATAATTGATGTTCTGTTTTAAGATAAACTGATTGTATTGCTTATGACATGCCTGTTAAATTATCACTGCAGGCAATAAGAATATCATTTAAGCCACGATTTTTCATTTCTGTTAAATTTGCTAATCAAAATTTAGCACCTTCATTTTCACTAATTCATAAACCTAAAACATCTTTTTTACCTTCTAAATCAACTCCTAAAGCTATATAAACTGATTTATTAATAATCCTTTTATCTTGTCGTACTTTCACTATTATGCAATCAAAATAAACAATCGGATAGACACTTTCTAATGGTCGATTTTGCCATGCTTTTACATCATCAATAACATCATCAGTAATTTGACTAATAACACTTTCACTAATATCAGCACCATGATATAACTCTTGTAATTGCATTCTAATATCTGATAATGTCATACCTTTTGCATATAAAGAAAGAACTTGTTGATCAAAACCTTCAAATCTTCTTTGTCTTTTTTGCAACTATTACAGGATTAAAATTACTATTGCGATCTCGTGGTACATCAATCTCAATTTTACCTTGTTGAGTTATTAATTTTTTTGAACTTATACCATTACGAGCATTGTCACTATTACTATGTTGATTCTTATCATATCCTAAATAATTTTGCATCTCAGAATTCAACATTTTTTCTACTAATCTTTTTTGTTAATTCTTTATACAATCCCCCCTCTTTAAAAACTGTTGTTAAATCTTCAGTATTTTCTAATAATAAATCTACTGCTTTTGATATTGGATCATTATTATTAATATTTTGCTTTTTAGCCATCTGTAACTCACTCTTTCTAGTCATTTAATTATATTTACTAGAATTAATTAAACATAGTTATTTTTGTAAGTTACACAGATTACTAAACATTACCATATTAATTTCAGTTTGTTGGTTATTGTTATTATTTGCTATTCATAAACTACTTTTTACAACGCTTGTATCTAATTGATAATAAAAATTAATTATTTCTCAACTATAATTTTTATTATTTTCTTTAGTTGTATAATCACCATAACTTATATATATTCTATAATGTGTTTTATCTTTAAATATATATTTTATATAATTTTGATTATTATTATTTTTATCTGTTATAACTTCTCCTACTTCTTTTCAATTTGAACGACTTGGAGTTGGTGTTGGATTTATTTTGGTAATGTTTAGTAATCTGTGTAACTTACAAAAATAACTATGTTTAATTAATTCTAGTAAATATAATTAAATGACTAGAAAGAGTGAGTTACAGATGGCTAAAAAGCAAAATATTAATAATAATGATCCAATATCAAAAGCAGTAGATTTATTATTAGAAAATACTGAAGATTTAACAACAGTTTTTAAAGAGGGAGGATTGTATAAAGAATTAACAAAAAGATTAGTAGAAAAAATCTTGAATTCTGAGATGCAAAATTATTTAGGATATGATAAGAATCAACATAGTAATAGTGACAATGCTCGTAATGGTATAAGTTCAAAAAAATTAATAACTCAACAAGGTAAAATTGAGATTGATGTACCACGAGATCGCAATAGTAATTTTAATCCTGTAATAGTTGCAAAAAGACAAAGAAGATTTGATGGTTTTGATCAACAAGTTCTTTCTTTATATGCAAAAGGTATGACATTATCAGATATTAGAATGCAATTACAAGAGTTATATCATGGTGCTGATATTAGTGAAAGTGTTATTAGTCAAATTACTGATGATGTTATTGATGATGTAAAAGCATGGCAAAATCGACCATTAGAAAGTGTCTATCCGATTGTTTATTTTGATTGCATAATAGTGAAAGTACGACAAGATAAAAGGATTATTAATAAATCAGTTTATATAGCTTTAGGAGTTGATTTAGAAGGTAAAAAAGATGTTTTAGGTTTATGAATTAGTGAAAATGAAGGTGCTAAATTTTGATTAGCAAATTTAACAGAAATGAAAAATCGTGGCTTAAATGATATTCTTATTGCCTGCAGTGATAATTTAACAGGCATGTCAGAAGCAATACAATCAGTTTATCTTAAAACAGAACATCAATTATGCATAGTTCATCAAATTAGAAATAGTTTGAAATATGTCTCATATAAGCATAGAAAATCTCTAGTTGCAGATTTAAAACCAATTTATACTGCATGTAGTGAAGAACAAGCAATGCAGGCTTTAGAATCCTTTGAAAATAAGTGAAATAAACAATATCCTCAAATTGCTAAATCTTGATATAAAAATTGAGATAATTTAATTGTTTTTATTAGTTATCCTGCAGAAATTAAAAGAGTGATTTATACAACAAATGCTATTGAATCTGTAAATAGTCAATTACGAAAAGTTATCAGAAATAAAAAAGTTTTTCCTAATGATATGGCAGTTTTTAAAATATTTTATTTAGCAATTGAAAATATAACAAAAAAATGAACAATGCCCATTCAAAATTGAAATACAGCAATTGCTCATTTTATGATAAAATTTGAAGATAGAATTAATCTAAACTAGTACTTTGTAAAACAAAGATACACAGATTACAAGCCTGGGACTTTCCTAAAAACTGTGTTTTTTAAATAAATTTTAGTTGTAAAATCAGTAAGTTACACAGATTGCTGGAAAGTCCCAAAAGCCTCTATAATCCTTTTAATTTTTTAAAAAAATCATAAGTATTACTTACGATTTCTATTTTGTTTACGTTCATTTTCAGTCAAGAATTTTTTACGCATACGAATATTTTGTGGTGTTACTTCAACTAATTCATCGCTAGAAATAAATTCTAAAGATTCTTCTAAACTAAAAATAGTTGGTGGTGTTAATCTAACAGCTTCATCATTACCTGAACTTCTAGTATTTGTTAATTGTTTTGCTTTGCAAGGATTAACATCTAAATCTTTATCACGATTACTTAAACCAATAATCATTCCTTCATACACTTTAGTTTGTGGTTTAACAAATAAAGTACCACGTTCTTCTAAAGAATTTAAAGCATAAGGTAATGTTGTCCCTGTAATCATACTTACTAGAACGCCATTTCTGTTATTATTAATTTCGCCTTTTAATGGTTCATATGTAAGGAAACTACGAACCATAACACCAGTTCCGCGAGTAATATTAACGTATTGACGACCAAATCCAATTAATCCTCTTGTTGGAATATGAAAAATAATTTTATCACGAACATTATCAGAATCCATATTAGTCATAATACCTTTTCTTAGATTTAAATTATTAATAACAGTACTACTATATTCAGTAGGATGATTTAAAATAATTTCTTCGACTGGTTCAGTGGTGTGTCCTTTTTCATCTTTTTTAAATACTACTTCCGGTTTAGAAATACCTAATTCAAAGCCTTCGCGACGCATATTTTCAATTAAAACAGATAAATGTAATTCACCACGACCAAAAACTTTAAAACCATCAGCATTACTTCCAAATAATTGTTCTATTTTTAAACCAACATTAGTTTCTAATTCTCTTGTTAAACGTTCTTTAATTTTATTACTAGTTACTAGTTTACCTTCAGTTCCAGAAAATGGTGAATTATTAACAAGGAAATTCATTGACATTGTTGGGGCCTGTATTGTAATTGGTTCCATTGGCACAACATTATCTTTATCACAAATAGTATTACCAATTGTTATATTTTCAATACCCGCTATGCAAACAATATCACCAGCAACAGCGTTTTTAACAGCTACTCGTTTTAATCCTTGATAAACAAATAAATATTTTACTTTAGCTTTTCTTTTTAAATCATAATCATCAACAACAATTATTTCTTGTCCTTCAGAAATAGTACCTTGAAATAATCTACCAATTCCAATTCTGCCAATAAAACTATCATAATCTAATGAACTAATTTGCATTTGTAAAGGCTCATTATATTTTACTAATTTAGAAATTTTAGCATGTTTAATAATTGTTTCAAATAATGGTTCTAAATTTTCACTTGGTTGATTCAATTCATATTGGGCAATACCTTGTTTAGTAATTCCATAAAGTGTTGGAAAGTCTAACTGTTCATCATTAGGATTTAATTCCATAAAAAGTTCTAATACTTCATCTTTTACTTCTTCAATTCTTTGGTCCTTTTTATCAATTTTGTTAATCATTAAAATTGGATTTAAGTTATGTTCTAGTGCTTTTTGCAATACAAAACGAGTTTGTGGCATTGGTCCCTCAACACTATCAACTAGTAAAATAACACAGTCTACTGTTTTCATAATTCTTTCAACTTCAGAGGAAAAGTCAGCATGACCAGGTGTATCAATAATATTAATTTTTGTATTACCATGCATGATTGAACAATTTTTAGAATAAATAGTAATTCCTCGTTGACGTTCTTGATCATTAATATCCATTATTTGTTCAACAATAACTTGGTTTTGATGAAAAATATTTGATTGCTTTAATAAAGCATCAACTAATGTTGACTTTCCAACATCGACGTGTGCTATCACTGCAATATTAATAATTTTTTGTTCAGCAGAAACTTTTTCTTGTTCAGACATTTTTCATTCTCCGTTATTCTTAAATTTTGACATTATATAAATTATACGCAATATTTTTAAATTTAGTAAAATAATTAAAAAAATAATTTATTTAAAATGATTTTTTTGACATATAATAATTATTTAAATCTTATGATTTGTGATTTTTTTTCATTTTCATGAGTTTTATTTCTATATTTACTTTTTTCACCTGAATTGTAAATATAAATGGGACAAATGGGACAGTTTTTAAAATAATTGTATTAAGTCTATTGGGCTTTTATAAGATAGTGATTTTCTGGGTGTAGAATTAATTTGAAATGCTATAGCATTTAAGTCTTTTTGTTTATATAAAGATAGATCTGTAGATTTTGGTAAATATCTTCTTAAAATACCATTATTATTTTCATTTAAACCTCTTTGACAAGGTTTGCCAGGATCTGCAAAATAAATCTTAACATTGCAAATTTTTTCGATTAATTTTCATTTACTAAATTCTTTACCACGATCAAAAGTAATAGTTTTAACTGTTCCTTTTTGTAACTTTGAAATAAATTTTATTATACTTTTTGTAATATTTTTTGCTTTATGATTTTTAGAAACTAAAGGAATTGTGGTTTTTGATCATATATCAGCTAAAGTAATAATAGAACTTTTATGATCTTTACCAATGATAGTATCACCCTCTAAATGACCAAATTCTTGTATATTTTTAATATTAGGAATGATTAAATTTCTTTCATGAATAGATTTACAATTATTAATTCGTCCTCTAGTTTCTTTTTGTTTATGAGGTTTATTTTTTCCTTTTCTCAATAAGTTATTTTCATCAAAACCCATTCGATTTGTTTTAAACATGTTATATAAAGTTTTTGTTGAAATACTTTTTATTTTATTTTCCTTTAAAAAATTAGCAATTATATCAAGCGCATAATTTTTAGTAATTAACAAATAATTAATAGTATTAATTTCTGTTAAAGTTAAAATTATTAATTTTCTACCTGCATTTTGCTTCTTTTTTTGAATTTGATTCAATATTTCTAATGGTAATAAGTTTTGATTTAATAATCTGCAAACTCTATGTACAGTTGATTTACTATAATCAACAGCTTTTGCTATTTTACGAATTGAAAATTCATAACTTTTATATTCTTTTATTGCTATTATTGATTCAATAGTCAGATACTTATACATTGTGCTAATTCCTTTCTTTTCTTAATTATAGAATTAACACAATTTAATTTTTATATAAATGTCCTTTTTAATTTTACAATTCAGGAAAAATTATTAAAATTGGTAATTTTTACTAAAATTTAAAAAAGTCATTTATAATGATAGGAGATTAAAAGAGATAACTGACTTTTAAAATATATTTTAATTAAAAGTTATCAAATTATAAAAGAAAGTTAGGTGCCAAATAATGTTAATTAATATAACAACTAATAATTACATCATTAAAATAGAGGTTTTTTATTTCAATGTTTCATTGATGCAAACTTAACTATTGAACAAAAAAATACATCTGATTATCTAATGATTTAAAAATCTAAAGTTAATAGTCATTTTTTAACTTGTTTAAAAAAATTATTAAAATTGGTAATTTTTACTAAAATTTAAAAAAGTCATTTATAATGATAGAATATTAAAGAAGATAGTTGACCTTAAAACACTTTTTAATTAAATTATTAAAACTACAAAAAAGAAAGTTAGGTGCCAAATAATGTTAATTAACAAAACAGCTGATGAGTGTATCATTGAAACTGGCGGTGCTTTATTCCAATGTTTCGTTGATACAAATTTAACTGTTGATCAAAAAAAAATGTGTATAAATTGAATTGTTTTATTTTTAAACTATCAAGATGCAGTTATTCTTTGTGATGAAGAAAAAATTAATAGTTTACAAAAAGAACTTTCAGAAACATTCACAACAGATTATTATAAAAATGCTTTAAAAGAATTTAATAATGCAAATCTTATATATAAAAAAAATATACTTACCAATTTTAAAAACGTATGTTTGGAAAATACTTCACAAGATATTATTAATATTATCACTCAATTCCATCAGTCATTTATTAAAACAATAGATGAACATAAAAAATCACTTACCTTTTTGAATTTAAATAAAATATATGAAAATCTTTTATTATTATTTTTTATAATTCACTACCATTTAGGCTATCAATTTAAACAAGAATTAATTCCAATCATTAGAAGTTTCACTAATATGATTAAAATTCCTATTTATATTGAACAAAATGATAGTCATGTTAAAATGTTATTAATGAAAAAAATTTTGCAAGATAATGAAGAATTATTTGAAGATCTCGAATTAATTCAATTGAGAAATTTTATTCATAGTTTAGATGATATATTTGCTAATGGTCTTAATATTAGTAGTGCTATTGAAAAATTAATATTAACTAGACCACATAAAATAAAACATTCAATGAATATGTTATTTAAAAAACACGGTATTAAACTACAAGAAATACTTTGAAAAAATAATAAAGAAAGTAATCCTACCATTGGTAATATGATTATGCACTTATTTGCTTATGAAACATATTATGTGCAAAGAAATCACAACTATGAAACATATGAACAACTAGTATTAAATAATGTTTTAACAGATCCTCTTTTTCAAAAAATATTTATTGAATATAAAACAAAAAATCAAATCAATAAGGTTATTTAAAAATAATGATTACTTTAATTTTTTACTTAGAAAATTAAAGTAATTTTTTTACACTTTTTTTATTTATAGATCATAGATAAATATTTTTAAATATCATTATAAAATTAACTTGTCACTACTATGAACATCTAGAATAAAGTAGACACAGAATTGTAACCTTTGTGTTAAAAATACTTTAAGGAAGGTGTTCATTTTTTTATGGCTAAATGACTATCAAAAGAAGAAAAGTTAAAAATAATAAAAATAAGTAAAATTAAAACAATTGATAAAACAGCATTAGAGTATGGTATTGGTCGATCATCAATAAAAGAATGAATTAAAGCATATAAATTATTAGGTGAAAAAGGTTTAGAATATGGCAATGGAATTCGTGCTAAAAAAACCAAAAGAACAGGTCGACCCAAATCTTTAAATTTTAATGAAATGACAAAACAAGAATTAATTGAATATATTGAGGCAATGAACGATATAAAAAAGTATTTAGAAAAATCGACAAAAAAGAAGAAATATTTTGTGATTTTCTCATTGAAGAAAAAATATCAGATTAGTTATTTATGTTGATTATTAAATGTTTCAAAATCAGGATATTATAAGTGAATTAAGAATGGAATGAATGAATTTAATAAATGAGATACATTTTTAGCTAATATAATTAAAAATATTTTTTATGAATTTCAAGAAATTTATGGTTATAAAATGATAACTTTATGAATTAACAAAATTTATAATTTAAAATTAAAATTTCATATTGTATATAGATATATGAAAAATATGAGTTTAAAAGCTAAGGTTCGCATAAAAAAATTTGATTATAGAACTAAATCAGGAAGTTTAAGATATGATAATTTATTAAAACGTGATTTTTCAACTACTAATTTAAATGAAAAATTAGGTACTGATATAACTTATTTATTAACTAATGGTAAAACATATTATTTATCAATTGTTAAAGATTTTCATAATAATGAAATATTAGATTATAAAATAAGTGCAAGTTTAGACATGACATTTGTTGTCCAAAACATTATCCAAGCTTGAGTTAATGCTCAAAAACCTACTTCATGAATTTTACAATCAGATCAAGGATTTCACTATACAAATCCTTCTTATAAAATTTTATGTGATGAATTAAAAAATAAAAATTTCAATGTCTAGAAGAGGTAATTCCTGTGATAATGGTGCTACTGAAACTTGATTTGGAACAATGAAAACAGAATTTCTATATCAAATTCCAAGAAAAAATAGAACTATTGAATGAATACAAGACAACTTACCTAAATATATTTACTTTTATAATAATTATCGACCTCAAATAAAATTAAAAGGAATGAGTCCAATCGAATATCGATTAGCTCATTCCAAACCAACAAATAATTAGTTCATACCTATAAATTTAACACTTACAAACGCTATTTTATAAAATTTAATAAAAGGTTACTTTTATTGTCCACTTTTCTTGACAAGTTCAAATTTTTAGGTACATTTTTATTTTTTTCTATTTTTTATTAACTTTGTATCATTCTAATTCTAAATCTTGTGCAACATCCATAACTACTTCTGACATTGTTGGATGTGGATGACAAGAAGAGGCTAATTCAACAATAGTACCTTCCGTTTGCATAATATTAACAATTTCAGCAATTATATCAGTAGCCGTTGAACATAAAATATGAGCACCTAGGATTTCTCCATATTTTTTATCAATAATTATTTTAACAAAACCATCAGTCTCACCATCAGCCAATGCCTTACCATTAATAGTAAATGGTAT
Organism: Spiroplasma endosymbiont of Aleiodes alternator; assembly: GCF_964031135.1. Taxonomy (NCBI): domain Bacteria; kingdom Bacillati; phylum Mycoplasmatota; class Mollicutes; order Entomoplasmatales; family Spiroplasmataceae; genus Spiroplasma; species Spiroplasma endosymbiont of Aleiodes alternator. The sequence goes on along the minus strand of NZ_OZ035008.1, from coordinate 780,266 downwards.
TTTCTTCATCAAATATTCTTTACCTAAAGATTTACATTCAGTTTCAGTTAAACCAACACTTGCCACTTCAGGGAATGAATAAATACAACTAGGCATTTTATTATAATCTACTTCTTGCTCTTTCAATGGCTGATTATCAGCATCCGTTCTATCTTCTTTAACTAAAATATTATTAAGTGCTGCTAATCCTTGTGTTGACGCAACGTGAGCAAGCATTCTTTGTCCATTAGCATCTCCAATTACATATATATTATCAATAACATTATTGTTAGCATCTAAAGCTTCCAATTTATTATTTACGGCAAATGCTTGATTAGGCTTAATTTGAATTCCCAAATTAGTAAAACCTTCAGTAATTGGCGTTCTTCCAGTACTTAATAAACAATAGTCACTAGTTACTGTTAATGGTTTTTTATGTTCTTTATCGGTTGCAGCATAATAAGTTAAAGTTTTATCCTTTAATTCATTAACACTATGACCAGTAATAATATTAACACCATTTTTTTCAAGAATTTTAGTTAAAGTTGTACTAATATCTTCATCTAGTAATGCTAAAATACGATCTAAATATTCAATAATAGTAACTTTAGTACCAAGTGTACTAAATAAACAAGCAAACTCAATTCCAATAACACCACCACCAATAATAGTTAGTGTTTTTGGAACTTCTTTTAAAGAAAGAATTTCAGTCGAAGTTAATAATGTTTGGTTTGTTTTTAAATCTTTTTCACTTAAACCTTGTGGACCATTAGGATTATCAAACATTTTTACTTTTGAACCAGTAGCAATTATCATATATTTAGTAGTATATTTCTTTTCTTTACCGTCTTTAGCTTTCACTAAAATCGTATTTTTATCAATAGCACTTCCAGTCCCTAATAATTGTTCAACTTTATTAGATTTCATTAAAAAGCCAACACCACCAGTTAAACCTTTAACAACACCAGCTTTACGATCTTGCATTACTTTTCAATTAATTTCAATATTTTTTTTATCTTTAATAGCAACACCATATTTATCAGCATTTTCAATATAATGAAAAACTTTTGCGCCCTTTAGTAACGTCTTAGTAGGAATACATCCAACATTTAAACAGACTCCACCTCAGTTATCTTTTTCAACAATTGCAGTTTTTAAACCCATCTTTGCTGCTCGAGCCGCTGTTACATAACCACCAGGACCTGCCCCGATAATTATTAAATAAAAATCATAGTTAGACATCTTTTACATTTTCTCCTTAAGCTAAAATTAATGTTGGATTTTCTAATAACTCTTTAAGTCGAGAAAGGAAATAACCAGCAGGTGCACCATCAATAACACGATGATCAATTGAAAGTGATAACGGAAAGAACTTATGTTCAACAATTTTACCATCAGCAATAATTAGTTTTTTTTGCATCATTCCTAGACCCAAAATTGCTACTTCTGGATAATTAATAACTGGTGTTCCCATTTCAATTCCTGCTGAACCAAAATTAGTAATAGTAAATGATCCACCTTGCATTTCATCACCTTTTAATAGTCCCTTACGAGCTTTATCACCCAATGAATTAACTTGTCTTGCTATTTCAAATAATGAAAGTTGATCAGCATTTTTAATAACAGGAACTACTAAACCCTTTTCAGTATCAGCTGCCATACCAATGTTATAATATTTTTTAACAAGAATTTCATTATTAGCCATGTTCAAAGTTGAATTAAGTAATTTAAATCGTTCTTCTTTTAACGCTTTAGCAACAGCCTTTACAAAGAATGGCATAAATGTTAATTTAGCACTACCATCTGGATCTTTTTCCGCTGGTTCTTTTAAAGTTGCACGTAATTGTACTAAGTTTTCAGCATCAACATTAATCATTAAACTAACATGTGGTGCTGTATAAACTGATAATGACATTTGATTAGCAACAGCCTTACGAATTCCTGATAATGGTAAATGTTCAACATTACCAAAACTTTCGATTTTAGTAACATTAATAACTTGTGAACTAATAGTTGTAGCAGAAACTGAAGATATTGAATTAATAGGTGTTGTTGATGCAGTAGCACTAGTTGTTGTACCACCATTCTTGGCATTTAATAAATCATCTTTTAAAATTCTACCACGAGGACCAGTTCCTTTAATTGTTCCCATATCAACACCTAAGTCACGAGCCATTCTACGTGCTAATGGTGTTGCTAATACTTTACCCGTTTGTTGAATAGGTTGCACATTTTGTTTTGGTAATTCAACTGGTGATACTGTAGATGTACTAGCAACTGATTCAGATTTTGGTGAAGAATTTGTTGATGAAGGACTTTTATTATCACTAATCGTCCCACCAAACTCAACAATAACAGCACCTGACTTAATACTTTCTCCTTCTTTAACAAGAATCTTAGAAACTTTACCATCTGCTTCGGCTTTAATACTATCTGAAGCTTTATCTGCTTCGATATCAACAACATTATCACCTTTTTTTACATTATCTCCAACTTTAACATGAATTTGAGTTACAGTAACTTCATCGATTCCATCCATATCTTTAAACTTCAATTCCATCTTTTCACTTTCCTTTCTTTAAACAACTAACTAAACTGGATAATTCATCATTAGTTTAACTTTTTCCATAATTTTATCTGGACTAATTATAAATCATTTTTCACCTTTAGACAGTGGAACAGTAATATCATAACCTGTTAATCTTGTTGGAGGACATTCTAAATATTCAAAACACTTTTCATTAACAACGGTAATAATTTCTGAGGCAACTGAAAATGAACGAACCGCTTCTGAAACAACTAATAATCTTCCTGTTTTTTTAACAGAATTAACAACTGTTTCTTCATCTCATGGTTGTAATGTTTGTAAATCAATTAATTCAATTTTAAAATTTTCTTTTTCTTCTAAAATTTTAACAGCAGCTTCACAATCATAAACTTTTGAACCATAAGTTACAATCGTTAAATCAGGTTTTTCTTCAGCCTTATATTCTTTAAGAACTTTAGCTTTACCAAGAACAGCCACTTCATAAGCATCACTAACTTCTTCTCTAACATCATATGTATAATTATTGCTAGTATAACTATTGAAATAAGTTCCTAAACATTCTAAAACAATAACAGGATCTGGACTTTCAATTGCTGCCAATAATAATTTTTTAGTATCATTAGGTTTTGAAGTCATAACTACTTTTAAACCTGGAATATGACAAAATAAAGCTTCAATTGCTTCTGAATGATGCTCCAAAGCACCATTATTACCATTATTTCAATCATATGAAGGCATACGTACTACCATTGGACAAGTGAATCTACCACGAGAACGATTTCTCATTCGTGCAGCATGACATAACAATTGTTGAAAAGCAGGGAAAGCAAATCCTGAAAATTGCATTTCAATAATTGGATTTAAACCATTAATTGCCATTCCAACGGCACTACCAGCAATAACTGCTTCAGCAATTGGTGCATCAAAACAACGATTAACGCCAAATTTTGCTTGTAAACCTTTAGTTGCTCGAAAAACACCACCAACATTACCTGCATCTTCACCATAAACAACAACATTAGGATTTTTTTTCATTGCTAATTCTAAGGCTAAAGTAATAGCTTGCACATTATTTCTTTTCATAATTATTTTTTCTCTCCTTCATTGAAGAAAGCTTTTGCTTCTGCTTTTTGTTCTATTAATTGTGGTGTTAATTTTTCATATGTATAATCAAATATTTCATCAATTGAAACACTTTCATTTTTTAATGCTCAAGTAATTGCATCATTAACCTTTTTAGTAATTTGTTTATCTAATTCTGCTTGTTTGTTGTCATCTCAAAGTTTAATTGATTTTAAATATTCTCTAATACGATCGATTGGATCTTTTTTTAATCATTCTTGTTCAATTTTATAATCTTCAGCAGAAAAATAATCTTTTTTAATATCAAAAGCAGAATGCGCATTTTGACGATAAGTAACAGCTTCAATTAATGAAGGACCATTACCTTTTTTTGCTCTTTCAATTGCTTCTTGTGTTGCATAATAAACAGCAAAAAAATCATTACCATCAACACGAATATTAGGTACACCAAATGCTGTTCCTTTTTGTGCAAAAGTTGGACTCATTGTTGCTTTAGCAGTTGGTGTATCTAATGATCACTGATTATTTTCAACAAAGAAAACAACAGCTAATTTATGGATAGCAGCAAAATTAATTGCTTCAGAAAACTCACCTTCAGAAGTACCACCATCACCAATCGTAGTAATAACAATTCCTTTATCTTTTTTATATTTTTCAGCAAAAGCAATACCTGTTGCATGTGAATATTGAGTAGCAATTGGAATATTAACTGGTAAAATATTAACACCTTTCGGCATTTGACTTCCCATTTCATTTCCTAATCAATATTGAATTACTTTTTCAACTGGATATCCAGCAGTAATTCATGCTGCATTATTACGATAAGCTGCTACTAATCAATCAATACCTGGTCGTAAGCAACTAGCATAAGCAACTTCAACACCTTCTTGACCTTTTGAAGATAAAAAGTTAATAACTTTTCCGATTACTTTTGGAATTCCATTTACTAATTTAACTTGTCCTTTTTCATCTTTTTCATAGTTTAATTCCATTTGCATTTGTTCTTGTATTCGTGAAAAACACATGTTTTCATATGCTTTTAATAAAACCTTACTATCAAATTTTTTTAAATAATCAACAAAATTAGGATTAATTGCTCCTTTTTCATTTAATATTTGAAAAATTTCTTTTTGGGGATTATCAAATTTCTCAACTCACATTTAAATTTTCCTCCTAAATATTTTAGTTAATTGCAGTTACACTTTTAATTATACTAATTTTTAAAATAATGAATGAACATACATTTTCATTATACTACTAATAATTGTTGGTTCAAGATAATTTGTACTAAAATATTAATTTATCTCCGGTTTTATTAATATACTATTTTTTTTATTTCCTATTATCATGTAAAAATGAAAAATATATTCTAACAATAAACAAAACAGAAAAAATAATTTAAATCATAATATCATTGTTTATTTATTTTTTACAACATAAAGTCCTAATTTTATTAGGACTTTATAATAAAATTTATAATCATAAAACATTATCAAGATAATAAATATACAATAAAAAATATTTTTATTTAATGTAAGATAAATATTCTTCATATCCTTCTGTAATCATTTCTGATAACGGAATAAAACGTAAAGCTGCTGAATTAATACAATAGCGTAAACCGCCTTCTTTTTGTGGACCATCCTTAATACTTATTCCATAATTAAAAATTTTAATTGTCAACTATATTTTTAAATTAAAATTAAAATGATATTATTAATTAAAAAAGGTAGTAGTGAATATGACTTTTGAAAACCTGAATTGTAAATATAAATGGGACAAATGGGACAGTTTTTAAAATAATTGTATTAAGTCTATTGGGCTTTTATAAGATAGTGATTTTCTGGGTGTAGAATTAATTTGAAATGCTATAGCATTTAAGTCTTTTTGTTTATATAAAGATAGATCTGTAGATTTTGGTAAATATCTTCTTAAAATACCATTATTATTTTCATTTAAACCTCTTTGACAAGGTTTGCCAGGATCTGCAAAATAAATCTTAACATTGCAAATTTTTTCGATTAATTTTCATTTACTAAATTCTTTACCACGATCAAAAGTAATAGTTTTAACTGTTCCTTTTTGTAACTTTGAAATAAATTTTATTATACTTTTTGTAATATTTTCTGCTTTATGATTTTTAGAAACTAAAGGAATTGTGGTTTTTGATCATATATCAGCTAAAGTAATAATAGAACTTTTATGATCTTTACCAATGATAGTATCACCCTCTAAATGACCAAATTCTTGTATATTTTTAATATTAGGAATGATTAAATTTCTTTCATGAATAGATTTACAATTATTAATTCGTCCTCTAGTTTCTTTTCGTTTATGAGGTTTATTTTTTCCTTTTCTCAATAAGTTATTTTCATCAAAACCCATTCGATTTGTTTTAAACATGTTATATAAAGTTTTTGTTGAAATACTTTTTATTTTATTTTCCTTTAAAAAATTAGCAATTATATCAAGCGCATAATTTTTAGTAATTAACAAATAATTAATAGTATTAATTTCTGTTAAAGTTAAAATTATTAATTTTCTACCTGCATTTTGCTTCTTTTTTTGAATTTGATTCAATATTTCTAATGGTAATAAGTTTTGATTTAATAATCTGCAAACTCTATGTACAGTTGATTTACTATAATCAACAGCTTTTGCTATTTTACGAATTGAAAATTCATAACTTTTATATTCTTTTATTGCTATTATTGATTCAATAGTCAGATACTTATACATTGTGCTAATTCCTTTCTTTTCTTAATTATAGAATTAACACAATTTAATTTTTATATAAATGTCCTTTTTAATTTTACATTTCAGGAAATAAAGCCTTTAAAATAAAAAAAATAAGTAAAAACTTATTTTTAGAATTTAAATTATTATTAAATTAATAGTAAAATACTATTAATAATTTTTGTATTTTAAATATAAATTTATATTTAAACTATTTTTTCAAAAAAATATTAATTTTTATAATTAATAACACTAAATAATTTAAAAAATTTTATTGACAATCGATTAATTTTAATTACGGAATAAGTCTTAAATTCAATTGGTGTACGATTAAATACTCAATGTTCAGTGGTTACATAAACCATATCTCTTAATGTTTCTTTAATTAATTCATCTTTAAAACTATCAAAGGGAAATTTAGATAAAATAAAACCAAGATAAGCATTAATATCATTTTGAGCACGAATAGCAAAAGTTTTAAATCAATCATTAACAATTGGTAATGTTTTTATATATTGTTGTGGAGTTTCTGTAATTTTTCCAGTTAATGGATATCAGTTATTATAATTTTCTAGACTGACACCAGTTCAAAGTTTATTAATCATAATTTATCATTCCTTAAAAAATGCTTTTTTATAATGTTTAGTTTTTGTTTTAGTTTTTCTATGTGATATATGAATAATTTCTTTTTGTAATTTTTTCTTACCTTTTTCTACAACTTGACTATATGCAAATTTTTCTAAATGATGTAATAATCCTGTACCAAATAAAGTATTAACTGAAAATTTTAAACCAACACTTTTAAATGATTTATTAATATTTTCAATAGGGTTATTAATAACATTTACTACTTTATGATAAGTTCTTACGATTCTAAATATTTCTCTGTATACTTTAAAACTATCTCTAATTATTTGTTGTACCACTGGTGGAGCAAATGCTATTGCTTTTAATCATTTATTATGATTAACACCATAACCAATGTATCAACCACTATATCAACGATATCAATGAAATGGATGTATTTGAGTAACAAAAGTTTCTGTTTTAAGAATACTATCAACAACTGTAATGGGTTTATACTTAGGATTACGATGATAAATAGTAATTGCACATTTATCTAATGATAATGGTTGAATTTTACAACCCATAAATACTGGGGAATTTAATGGAATTAATTTTTCGGGACTTTCCAGCAATCTGTGTAACTTAGTGATTTTACAACTAAAATTTATTTAAAAAACACAGTTTTTAGGAAAGTCCCAAATTTCATTATTTTATGATACTTTTTATGATTTCTTCAGCAAGAAAATTTTCACCAAAAATTTCGTTAATATTAGCATTTTCAATGATATTAGTAATAGTTGTTACATTATATTTTTGTTTTTCTAGTTTTTTTTCTAAACTAGTAGTACCTGCTGACCCTAGGAAATCACCATATATTTTAATATTTTCAATAATTCCTGCCTTAACATTCATTCAAACGTGAATAGTTCCTTTACTAGGAAAAAGTGTTTTATGTTTTAAATCAAAATCTGGAGATTTACCATAAACTCAATCTCAAGTTCGATATTTAGTATTTGCTAATGATTCAATATCAGCAATCATTTTTTCAGAAAATTCCATAATCTTTGTATTTTTTGTACTTTTTAATTGTTCAATAATTAAATTTTGAAATTCTTCAATTGTTATTGGTGGATTTAATAATGGTAAAATATTTGTTACTCGTGCTTGTACTGATTTAATACCTTTTGATTTTAATTTATCCAAATCAGTTTTTAATACTTTTGGTAACATTTGCATATCAACATTAAAAAGAATAGTACCATGATGTAAAATTCGATTTTTATATGTATATTGGGCATTACCCGATATTTTTTTATCATCAACTAAAATATCATTTTTACCACTAAATTGAGCATTTAAACCTAGATTTTGTAAAACATTAACTATTGGTTTTGTAAAAAGACCATAATTACGAGCATTATCTTTATTTTTATCAAGAATAAAAGTAAAATTTAAATTTCCTAAATCTTGATAAACAGCTCCACCACCAGATAATCTTCGTACAACATTAACTTTTTTTGTTCTCACATATTCATTATTAATTTCTTCAATTGTATTTTGGTTTCTACCAACAACAATAGTATTATTATTTTGTCATAATAATAAGATTTCATCAGTTATATAAGGATTAGTAATCAAATATTCTTCGGCTGCTAAATTAAAATATGGGTCTTTGCTATTATTAATATAATAAATCATTATTAATTTAATCTCCTTTATCTTCGGTTTTAAAATTTGTTCATTTATTAACAAATTTTAAAGTAGTTTTGCAATATGTATCATAATCGGTAGTGACGGCTCTTATATGTTTAGCAGATGGCATAATTAATAATTCACTTATTGTTTCTTCTTCATAATTTATTTTCTCTTCATACATTTTTTGTGCCATTGTTGCTGGTACAGTTTCATCATCATTACCATGAATAAATAATACAGGAATTGAAGAACAATATTTTAATTTATTAATAGGATCAATACTATTAATATTAATTTTATCTTTTAACCTAAAGAAAAATTTAACACCATAATAAAATCAAAATCAATGAAGGTTAAAGTATTGTTTACCCATAATTTTAATAATATGACTAAAACTATCAAATCCACAATCAGAAATTGCACATTTAACACCAAATTTACCAGTATCAAATCGAGATATTGTTTCCAAAACAGTACTGGCACCCATACTATTACCAATTAAAGTAATATTAGGAGGTTGTTTAAAATCTGTTTCTGCTAAATAATTATTAAGACTTAAAATAACAGCATATAAATCATCTGCTTCTTTATTACCAAAAGTAATTGCATCATGGATATTATTACTACCATGACCTCTTGTATCATAAGTAACAATACTATATCCCTGTTCATAAAAATGTTTAACTAAATATAAAATGCTATAGCGATTTTGTTGTCAACCATGAGTTGCAATTATTCATTTATGATTCTTATTAGATTGATGATTATTAATGAAAAAAGCTGATAACAAGCGATTATCATAAGTAGTTATAGTCATATCTTGTGCTTCCATCATATCCCAATTACTATCATCAATCATTAGTTGTAGAGAATTTTGTAATTCCATATCTCGATTATAAAAACTCAAAGTATTGAGATCAATTTTAGCAAAATTTGGATTAGTACTTCGTCCAATTCGTTGAAAATTTTCCATAACATTTCGCATCATCAAACCAATAAAAAAATTAGTAATTAAAAAAGGAATAATCCATAATGGAAAAGTAAATATCAAAATAATTTTTAATCATCAAGCAATTTTATATTTACTTTCTTTAACTGGTAAAGTCATTCTTGCTCTAAGTTTTAAATATTTTTCATTACTAACCATTATATTTTATTCCTCTCAAAATTAATTTGATAAGGTAATCTATTTTTTCTTACCTTTTAAATATGGATCTGGATATGTAACATCTTCTTTTGTTAAAATTCCTGTTGCTAAAAGTGCTGCCGCAGTAACAAAGTTATAAGGCTTATTAAAGTGTGGTAAGAAATACATATCAATTAATGGAATTTCATCAATAGTAACCTTTTTCAATATTGCTAATGAAAACATTGCAATTGTTTCTGTATGATCATGAGTTGAACCAATTTCAGCTCCAACAATACGACGAGAACTCTTTTCTCATATAATTTTAATTTTTACTTCATGATTTTCACTCATAAAAGGGGGAAACACTGTATCTTGATAAAAATATGCTTCTACATTATTAGATCCTAAAATTGCTTTTGCAGAAACTTCTGATAAACCAGTAGCACATAGTTTTCAACCAAAAACAGCAATTGCATTTGTTCCTTGAACACCAGGAAAGGCGATTCTTGTTTTAGGATCTGTTTTTGCAACATTTAATCCAGCAATTAAACCACTACGTACAGCATTAGTTGCTAAGGCAATATTAACATTTTTATTTCAAGCATTTGAACGAATATTAATACAATCACCAATTGCATAAACATTAGGATCTGAAGTTTGAAAATATTCATTAACTTCAATTGCACCACGGGGATCTAAACTAAGTTGAACTTTACCATTCTCATCTTTCAAGATAGCAGTATTTGGTAAGAAACCAACAGCCATAATTACTAAATCAGCTTTATATGTTCCTTTATTAGTTTTTACTTCACTCACTTTATCATCTTTAATAATAAATTCTTGTAAAGTTTCTCCTAATTGTAATTTTACTCCTACTTTTTTCATATCTGCTTCAACATCATTTGTAAATTCTTCATCATAATAACGAGGCATAATACGATTTTCAAAATCAATTAAAGTAACTTCTTTTTTATCTTTATAAAAAGCTTCCACTAATTCAATACCAATATAACCTGCACCAATTACTACTACTTTTTTTACTTCTGGTTTACTCAAATCAGAAATAATTTCTTGAGCATGTTGGTATAGTTTTGATAAATGAATGCCATTTGTTAATTTAACACCATTTAAAGTATCTTTAACAACTACGCCATCTTTATGAGCAATTAAACCAGGAATTTCTTTACCACCTGGATTTAAGATTGGTCATGAACCAATCCCTAATACTAACTTATCATAACTTTCAGTAAATACTTCATTAGTATCTAAATTTTTAATAGTAACAATTTTAGCTTTACTATCATATTTAATCATTTCATGTTTTTCTTTAATTTTAACACCTAATGCTCTTAACTTTTCAATTGTGGCATAAAATAATCCTTTTGGATCAGTAAATTCTTTACCAACTCAAAGCGCAATTCCACATCCTAAAAATGAAATATTATCATTACGATCATATGCTACTACTTCACTATTTGGATTAGACCTCATAATTGCCTTTAGTGCTGTTGTTCCGGCATGATTAACACCTATAACAACTATCTTTTGTTTTCTTTCCATGCTAAAATCCTCTCTTACTTATTACTTTTTTTCAATTTCTTTTATTGTGTAATCACAAATACAAATATATATTATTTTATCACTTTTTATTTAATAGTTACAACTCTTTCTTTCGGTAGACAATATACCATTCATTTTAAAAACCTAAAATTGCAATTGGTCAATTTCCATCATGATAATTATCTTTATTACTTTCTTCTTTTCAATCACGACAAGTAACCCTACTACGACTTGATGATGACTTCTTAGTTAATTTATTAATTTCATTTATCATATTTTTATCAAAATTTTTATATTGATTTTCCTCACTAATTTTATGATTTTTTTTCTTTAATGTATTTAAATTCCATACTTTTTTCTCCTTGAATCTTTAAAGTATTTATTTTTAATTAAAATTTGATAATTATTAAGTATTTTCACTTAATTTAAACATTATATATCAAAATAAAAAACCTTAATATTTTTTTTTATTTTTTAAATATTTTTTAATAAATTATATGTATCTTGACAAATCATTAATTCTTCATTTGTTCTAATTTTAAAAATAGGAACTTCTGATTGTTTATCACTAATTTCTAAGTAATCATTATACTTATCATTATTTTTATTAGTTACTAATTTTAAAGTAAACACTTTAATTTCCTCAATAACTAATTGACGAATAATTGCAGAATTTTCGCCAATACCTGCAGTAAATACTAATGCATCAATATTACTATCTAAGTCATTACCATATTGAACAATATAATTAGCAATTCTTTGCACAAACATTTTTATTGCTAATTGTGATTGTAAATGATACTTATGGTTTTTATCATTACTACTTGCAAGAACATCACGTAAATCAGAAGAATGTCCACTAATTCCTAATAAACCCGAACTTTTATTTAAATCATTAGTAACGGTTTCAATAGTTGCTTCTGCTTTAACATTAGACATATAACCATGAATAGAAGGGTCAATGATACCACTTCTAGAACCCATAATTAAACCATCTAACGGTGTTAATCCCATGCTAGTATTAAAACTTTTACCATTTTTAATAGCACAAATACTAGCACCATTACCTAAATGACAAATAATAGCATTAATCTTATCTTTTGGTTTATTTAAAATATTAGTTAATTTATCTAAAATATAACGATAACTAGTACCATGAAATCCATATCTTCTTACCTCATATGTTTTATATCAATCATATGGAACTGAGTAAAGATATTTTTCTTCAGGAATAGTACTATGAAATGAAGTATCAAATACTGCCACATGTTTAGCATGTGGAACTAATTTTTGAAAAGATGATAATCCTTTTAAAACTGGTGGATTATGTAATGGTGCTAAAGGAATACATGCTTTGATACCAGCAATGACTTTCTCATCAATAACAATTGAGTTATTAAATTTTTGACCACCGTGAACCATACGATGACCAATTCGTTTAATATCATCAAAATTATTAATGACCTTATACTCAATTAATGCATCAATTACTGTTTGCGCTCCTATAACATGATCAGCAATATCTTTTGTTACTTCATGTTTAATAAAGTTATCACCATTAGCAATTTCAATAATAAAATTACTATTTTTAATAGCTATCCTTTCAACTAAGCCTTTACAAAGAATAGTAAAATGAGGTTGTTTATCATTATTAATAGCATTAAAAAGTTGAAATTTAATAGAACTACTTCCGGCATTAATAACTAAAATTTTATTTTGTTCTGACATATTTGTTTTATCTCCTTATTAATTTTTAATTAATGTTTGAATAGCAGTGATCAATGCTGTGTAATAAATGTCATCAATAGTAGCACCACGAGAAAGATCATTAACTGGCTGATTTAAACCCAAAACAATAGGACCAATAGCTTTATAATGACCTAATCTTTGGGCAATTTTATAACCAATATTAGCAGCATCTAAAGTTGGGAAAATAAATGCATTACAATGATTTTTAATTGTTAATTCTGGGAATTTTTTATTTCGCACTTCTTGATCTCAAGCAGCATCAAATTGAATTGGTCCTGCTACTTGCACGTTTTTTAATTTTAATTGTTGAACAAAGTTAGTAGCATTACGTACTTTATCAACACTTTCACCACTACCACTAGTATTAGTAGAATAAGATAACATTGCTAATTTAATTGGATTAAATTCTAAAAGTTCACCAAAGTGAATTGTAGATTTTGCAATATCTGCTAATTGTTCAGCTGTTGGATCTAAATTAATTGAACCATCACTAAATAAAAATATTTCTTCATTTTTATTCATAATAAATGTACTTGAAACAGTTTTAGTACCTGCTTTTGGTCCAATAATTTGCAAAGCTGGACGTAAAATATCAGCAGTAGTAAAAGTAATACCACCAACAAAACCATTAACCTCTTTATTATTTAATAACATCATTCCATAGTAATTACGACTTAATACCAATTTATTAGCTGCTGCTAAAGTTAAACCCTTTGCTTTTCTTAATTCATATAATTGATTAGTAAAATTTGTTACTTGATTTTCTTCAATAGATAATGTTTTAATATTAGAATTTTTAATATTACTAGGAATTTCTTTATCATTATTAAATAATAAAACCGGTGTAATAAAATTTTTAACAGGTGAATTATCATTAATAATTTTTAAAGCTACTGCCTGTACTTTTTCATTATCTCCTTCTGGAAATAAAATTCTGATTGGTGTTTTGCTTTTTTGTAAAATAGATAAAATAAAATCTAATAGTTTCATATTATCTTCTCTCCTTTAATTTGTTAATTTTGATTGCTAATAATAGTTGCAATTGCTTTATTTTGTACTGCTTTAATGATATTGTTTTCAACCTTAATATCAAATACCATAATTTTCAAGTTAGCTTCCATGCACATCGTTGAAGCAGTTAAATCCATTACTTTTAATTGTTTATTAGTAATATCTTGATATGATAAATGTGAATAACGAATAGCATTTTTGTTAATGTTTGGATCTTTATCATAAACACCATCAACGCCATTTTTTGCCATTAATAATATATCCGCATTAATTTCAGTAGCACGAAGTGCTGCTGCAGTATCCGTTGTAAAGTATGGTGAACCAGTACCACCAGCAAAAATACAAACATAGCCTTTTTCAAAACTACTAATAGCTTTTTTGTAATAAAAAGGTTCAGCAACTTGATTAATCTCTAATGATGTTTGCACAATAACTTTTACGTTAAGCGCTTTTAACTTTGATTCAATTACCAAAGCATTCATAATAGTCGCTAACATTCCCATATAATCAGCATTAATTCTTTTTAAACCAATCTTTTCTCCTTGTTTAGCACCACGTCAAATATTACCACCGCCAATTACTAAACCAACTTCTACCTTTGCCTTAACTAGGGTTTGAATTTGTTGACAAACATTATCAATACTTTCATTATTATATAATTCATTACTACCATCACCTAAAGCTTCACCACTAATTTTTAATAATATTCGTTTATATTTAAATTGTTCCATTTTTGATCATCCTCCTTAAATTTAATATTATAAAAAGCCACAGATTGCTTTGTGGCTTCTTATTTATTTACTGTTATCACTAGATAATGAATCATTATTTGCGCTTTCAGCGACAGTTTCTAATTCAACGTTAGCAATAACTTTTTGTGCTAAATGATCTTTAACAAAAAGTTGTGCTTGTGGAGTAATAATTGTTAAACGTTTTTTATTTTTTTTAATACCCTGTTCATAAACAATTTTTAAAACATTTTTCTTTTGTTCCAATGCAACAATTTTACTAGTATTAACGCTTTGTCCAAAGAAATAAATATTATGTTCATCAACTGCGATACCAAAATCAAAACTAAAAATATATGCTAATCCTAACATGATAACTAAAAATATATACTCTACTATTAATAAAGTTAAAAAAGCAGGATCAGATTTAATATATTCTGGTTCAAATGTTCAAACTTGCATTCCAATTGGAACAATCGAGATAACTAAACCAATTACACCAACTATTAATGTTGCTACTAATAATTTTAAATTCAAAAATTTAATAGTTGTTTTTGGTTTATTAAAACTATATCATTCTCAACCAAGAATAACTAATAATAATATAAACATTACTAATGCAAAATAATATATAATTTGAAAATTCACTTTATTTACCTCCTAAATGTTTATTTGGCAGAACTATCAATTTTTTCACCTAATTGATAACGTATCATAGCTATAATTGTAGCATGATTTTTAGTTAAATACTCTTTAACCTTAATTGTATTATCTTTAATATAAAGTTGATCAACAATAGTTAATTCAGATAATACTTTTTCAAAACGACCTCTTATAATATTTTCAAGAATATTATCAGGACGTTTTTTTGCTTTCAATTTTTCTTCTTCTTTTGTTTTTTCACTAATAATTGATAATTCTTTATCACGAACTGTTGCAGGTATGTGATCAATGTCAATGTATTTAGCATCTGCTGATACTAATTGCATAGCAACATTATTTGGAATATCACTTTCCTTATCAACACCTTTGATAATAACTAAACCACTATATTTACCACCACCATGGATATATGAACCAAAAACTTCATCACTATTTTTACTTAAATATTGAAAACGATTTAAAACAATATTTTCACCTAATTTAGCGATAGCAAATCTTATCTCATCATTTAAACTTTCACTACTTCCATCAGCTTTTAACATTAAAGCTTCTTCAATAGTTTTAGGTTGATGTTTTAAAATTGTTTCTAAAATCTTAGTAAATAAATCATTAAAATCTTCTAAATCAGCAACTTGTTCAGTTTGACAATTTAATTCACCAATAATTGCATTATTACCACTAATAACAACTTTAGTAACCCCTTCAGTAGCTTTATTAATACTTTTTTTCTCTGCTTTTGCTAAACCTTTAATTTTTAATAGGGAAAGTGCTGCTTCAAAAATATTATTTTTTTCCATCAAAGCTTCTTTACAATCAGTAATTGGTAAATCGGTTGTATCTCTTAATCTTTTCAATAATTTAACATCTACTTTAACTTCTGACATATAAACTATTCTCCTTTATTCTTTATTTTTTTCAATTACATTTTCAGTTTTATTTTCATCAACACTAATAGTTTCTTCTACTACTATTTCTTTTTTATCAATAACTGGTTTTACACTTTGTCCTTCATTAATAGCTTCAGCAATTTTCTTTGTAATTAAAGTAATTGATTTTGTAGCATCATCATTACCAGGAATAATATAATCAATATTATCTGGATTTGAATTACTATCACAAATCGCAATAATTTTGATACCAAGTTTAACTGCTTCTTCGACAGCAATTTTATTAGTAATAGTATCAGTAACAAAAATAGCTTCTGGTAATTTATACATATTTCTAATACCACCAAGATTACGTTCTAAACGTGCTTTTTCTTTAATTAATAGCATTTGCTCTTTTTTTGTTAAAAGTTTAATTTCTCCACTTTTTTCTTTATTTTCAATATCAATTAACTTTTTAATACTTGATTTAATAGTTTTAAAATTAGTTAAATTACCACCTAATCAACGTTCTGTTACATAAGGTGAATTACAACTAATTGCAAGTTCTTGCACAGCTTCTTTGGCTTGTTTTTTTGTACCTACAAATAAAACTTTTCCACCATTTTCACTAGTTTCTTTAACAAAGTGACAAGCTTCATCTAATTTACGCATTGATTTTTGTAAATCAATAATATGAATACCATTTCTTTGACCAAAAATATATTTACGCATCTTTGGATCTCATCTTTTAGTTTGGTGACCAAACTGAACTCCCGCTTCAAGGAGTTGTTCACGTGTTACAACTGACATATTGTCTCCTTCTAATTTGTTTTTCTTCCATTTATTTCTAACATTGGCCACTTTTTAATTAAAAAGCACTAGGCAATGAATTCACAAATGTGTTGCTTATTTTTATTAAATTAAGCCTGTATATTTTAGCATATTTTTTATATTTTAAACAAATTATTTTTAAACATAAAAATAGAATTGTATTTTAATAAACTATATTATAAAAATATTTTTTAGTTTTCTTAAAAAAATAATACCAATAAAAACACACAATATATTATAAAAATAAAAAGTAAATTACACATATAAAATATTCATTTATGATCTTGAATTGTAAATATAAAAGGGACAAATGGGACAGTTTTTAAAATAATTGTATTAAGTCTATTGGGCTTTTATAAGATAGTGATTTTCTGGGTGTAGAATTAATTTGAAATGCTATAGCATTTAAGTCTTTTTGTTTATATAAAGATAGATCTGTAGATTTTGGTAAATATCTTCTTAAAATACCATTATTATTTTCATTTAAACCTCTTTGACAAGGTTTGCCAGGATCTGCAAAATAAATCTTAACATTGCAAATTTTTTCGATTAATTTTCATTTACTAAATTCTTTACCACGATCAAAAGTAATAGTTTTAACTGTTCCTTTTTGTAACTTTGAAATAAATTTTATTATACTTTTTGTAATATTTTCTGCTTTATGATTTTTAGAAACTAAAGGAATTGTGGTTTTTGATCATATATCAGCTAAAGTAATAATAGAACTTTTATGATCTTTACCAATGATAGTATCAACCTCTAAATGACCAAATTCTTGTATATTTTTAATATTAGGAATGATTAAATTTCTTTCATGAATAGATTTACAATTATTAATTCGTCCTCTAGTTTCTTTTCGTTTATGAGGTTTATTTTTTCCTTTTCTCAATAAGTTATTTTCATCAAAACCCATTCGATTTGTTTTAAACATGTTATATAAAGTTTTTGTTGAAATACTTTTTATTTTATTTTCCTTTAAAAAATTAGCAATTATATCAAGCGCATAATTTTTAGTAATTAACAAATAATTAATAGTATTAATTTCTGTTAAAGTTAAAATTATTAATTTTCTACCTGCATTTTGCTTCTTTTTTTGAATTTGATTCAATATTTCTAATGGTAATAAGTTTTGATTTAATAATCTGCAAACTCTATGTACAGTTGATTTACTATAATCAACAGCTTTTGCTATTTTACGAATTGAAAATTCATAACTTTTATATTCTTTTATTGCTATTATTGATTCAATAGTCAGATACTTATACATTGTGCTAATTCCTTTCTTTTCTTAATTATAGAATTAACACAATTTAATTTTTATATAAATGTCCTTTTTAATTTTACAATTCAGGAAATAAAAAAGTAAAAGAAGATATATAATTATCTTCTTTTAAAAATTATATAGTTTTTTTAGCAGCAGTTTTTAATAGATTACCTGTGATTAAAGCTGTTAGTTGATCAAAAAACTGATTTGGATTATCAATATGATTATCAATAGTTCCTCATTCTTGGCCAACAGTTATTAGTTTACCTTTATTAACAATAAAAACAATTGGTAAAGCTTTAAATGCTCTTTCTTTATCAACAGGATTTTGAATTTCCTTGACACCTGAATCAGCAACAGGTGCTGAACTATTATCAGAAATTTTATGGTCAAGTAGTCAATGATAAATTTGTTGTTGTCAACTAATTTTTTTATCATTTCAAAATTGATTAACAATATCACTACTATCCTTGCCATAAGGAGATTTTTCATAAATTTTAATATCAATAGTCCCATTAGTAGTAACACTGTTTATTTCAATTTTCTTTTCTGTTAATCAGTTATCTCATTTACTTGGTACATTATTATTTGTGATTTGCATTGTGTGTAAAGCGTCAATAATTTGCTTAGAAAGTGGATTATTAGCAGCACCAAGTATGCCAAAAAAAGCATGCCCACTATTAACATCACTAATAAATTCTTGATATTTTGAATCATCTGTACAAGCACTAACTTGTAAACTAGTTGTTGTGCCTATTATTAAGGCTGCTATTAGTCCAAATTTTTTACGCATTTATTTTCATCACCTTCAATATAATATCATAAAGTTATATGAGTAATAAATTAATAATTAAATATAACGTACTAAGTATACTATGTTATAATCTTAATAACAATATAAAAATCAAAAGGAGTAGTTTTTTCTATATGGGCAGTAATTGGTATATTTATTTAATATTATTGCTAGTTTTATTATTTTTAAGTGGTTTTTATTCATCTGCTGAAACATCATTAACTTCTTTAAATGTTATAAGAATTAAATCTATTGGTAAATTACGTAGTAAGAAAAGTCGTCGTGCTAATATTGTATTTAAGTTAGTTAAAAATTATAATGTAACTTTAACAACAATTTTACTTGGTAACACAGTAATTAATGTTGGAATTGGTACTTTAAGTACCATATTATTTATTGATTCTTTTCATGTTTCTCCTACTTATGGTCCTTTAATATCAACTTTAGTTTCAGCAATTGTTGTTTTAATTATTGGTGAAATTATACCTAAAAGTGTTGCAAAATTACATCCCGAGACAATAGCTTTAAATTATGCATATATTTTGTATATTCTTAATATTATTTTTTATCCAATAACTTTTATTGTTACTTTATTTCAATTTAAAAGTAAAAAACCAACAAGTTCTGAACAAGAACTTATTGAATTGATTTCAATAATTGAAAGAGAAGGAGTTCTTGAAAAAGCAGAACGTGATTTAATTGAATCTGCAATTAAATTTGATGAAAAATCAGTTTTTCAAGCTATGCATCCCAAAAGTAAAATTAAATATATTTATGATGATACCCCACCTAAAGTTATTAAACATCTATATTTAGAAGAAAAATATAGTAGAATTCCTGTTTTAGATCATGTTAATCAAAATGTAATTGGTATTTTAAATATTAAAGAATTTATTATTAATATGTTAGAAAATGAAAATCCAGATTTATTACAATTAATGTTACCAGCAATTTTTATTTCTAAGCGTACTAAGTTAAATGAAGCATTGGAAATTTTACAAACCGAAAGAATGCATATGGCTATTGTCTGCAATAATAAAGATAAAAAAGATTTTAATGGTATTATTACACTTGAAGATATTCTTGAAGAATTAGTTGGTGAAATTTATGATGAAACTGATGAAATTGGATTGATACAAGAAATAGGAACACATAAGTTTCGTGTTGATGGTTCTTCAAAACTTGAAGTATTATTTAAACGTTGTTTAAAAAGAAAACCTCCAAATTATAATAAACAAACTGTCCAAGAATGATATATGTTCAAAACAAAAGTAAAGAAAGTAAGGAAAAATAGTCCACTTTTAAAATTTCGAAATTTTTCATTTAAAGTTATAAAGGTTCGCAAAGAATTTGCTGTTTTTGAAGTTGAAATTTTTACTAATAAAAAAATTAAAAATAAATGAGAATAGTTAGTGCAGGATTTTTATTTAAATGCTACAATGTAAAATCATAATTATAATTATGATATGAAGGGGAGGTTAATTATGAAAAAAGGTATTAAATTAGTAACTATGATTGCAGCATTAAATCTTGTAACAGTTAATGGTTTAATGTTAACGTTTTCTCCAGACAGTGATCATTTTGTCTATTTAAATAAGCATGATGCTAATGCTAGTTTATTAAAATGAAAACTTTCACCAGAAGATGCAAAGATGATAAAAAAATATGAATATAAAATCCATCAAATGGCAAGTAAAGTAAGTATTGATGAATTTAATAACTTGTATGATAATAATAAAAGTGATGTAATTTGAAGTAATTATGATAGTTTACAATATGATTTAACTCATACTAAAATTGGTGGTAAAACCATTGATGTTAATTGAGTTGAAATGTATAAAAAAGCTGGTTTAAATAATGAACAATTACAATTAGCAGAGCAACAACAATTACGTTTTTATAATATTTTTGCTAAAGTTTTTCATAAAAACACTGTTATTAAACTAATTCAAAAAGTAGCACCAGTTGCTGTAAGTGATAGCACAGTAGCATGAACTGCTTTTAATTCAGAAGCTGATAATCAACGTATGGGTTATGGTCCTGAATTTGCAAATATTAATTTAATTGATCAACAATTTCAAGAGGGATTTTGATCTTCAGATCAAATAATTAGTGTTACAACTCACGAATATGGTCATGCTTTAAGTAATTTTATTGGTTTAAGTGCTGATGAAAGAAATTCATTTAATGCTAATTGAAAGTGACCAGATAGCAGTTATAGTGATGTTAATACTAATATGACATCAGTTTCTCATAAACTAACTGTTAACAATGATAACAAACAAATTTATGATCGTACTTGATATTTAATTGATTATTTAGGTCAACAAGCAAAATTAACTAATATTAAGCAAAAATTATTATTTGGTTTAATAACAGTTAATAGTAATTATGGTCGTAGTGCCTGATTTAATGGTAAATATAATATAAATCTTGATGATGAATTTTTTGCCGAAAGTTTTGCTAGATGAATTTTAACACCTCAGAATCAGCGTGATTGAGGATGAGAATTAGAAAATAGTTTTTTCTTACATTATTTACCAACGGTTTTATAACATTTTACTAGCCTGAATTGTAAGTATAAATGGGACAAATGGGAGACAGTTTTTAAAATAATTGTATTAAGTCTATTGGGCTTTTATAAGATAGTGATTTTCTGGGTGTAGAATTAATTTGAAATGCTATAGCATTTAAGTCTTTTTGTTTATATAAAGATAGATCTGTAGATTTTGGTAAATATCTTCTTAAAATACCATTATTATTTTCATTTAAACCTCTTTGACAAGGTTTGCCAGGATCTGCAAAATAAATCTTAACATTGCAAATTTTTTCGATTAATTTTCATTTACTAAATTCTTTACCAGGATCAAAAGTAATAGTTTTAACTGTTCCTTTTTGTAACTTTGAAATAAATTTTATTATATTTTTTGTAATATTTTCTGCTTTATGATTTTTAGAAACTAAAGGAATTATGGTTTTTGATCATATATCAGCTAAAGTAATAATAGAACTTTTATGATCTTTACCAATGATAGTATCACCCTCTAAATGACCAAATTCTTGTATATTTTTAATATTAGGAATGATTAAATTTCTTTCATGAATAGATTTACAATTATTAATTCGTCCTCTAGTTTCTTTTCGTTTATGAGGTTTATTTTTTCCTTTTCTCAATAAGTTATTTTCATCAAAACCCATTCGATTTGTTTTAAACATGTTATATAAAGTTTTTGTTGAAATACTTTTTATTTTATTTTCCTTTAAAAAATTAGCAATTATATCAAGCGCATAATTTTTAGTAATTAACAAATAATTAATAGTATTAATTTCTGTTAAAGTTAAAATTATTAATTTTCTACCTGCATTTTGCTTCTTTTTTTTGAATTTGATTCAATATTTCTAATGGTAATAAGTTTTGATTTAATAATCTGCAAACTCTATGTACAGTTGATTTACTATAATCAACAGCTTTTGCTATTTTACGAATTGAAAATTCATAACTTTTATATTCTTTTATTGCTATTATTGATTCAATAGTCAGATACTTATACATTGTGCTAATTCCTTTCTTTTCTTAATTATAGAATTAACACAATTTAATTTTTATATAAATGTCCTTTTAAATTTTACAATTCAGGATTTTAGTATATTAAATTTATAAAAAACTTTTTTAAATAAAAACCTATTTACTTTAAAAATAAAGTAAATAGGTTAAAAACTTATATTAATGTTTAAAAAACTATATCATATTACAAGTATAGAAATAATAGTTAATATATTTTCATTTCCATTAAATATAAATTTCACTTTCTTCATAAAGATTTAATAATTTTGATAAATGATCACCAACGCCACCCTCATCATTAGTTTTAGTAGTAATATCATTGGCAATACTTTTAATAACAATATTACCATTTTTCATTGCTACACCATAGCCAACTTCCATCAACATTTCTTTATCATTAATTTCATCACCATAAGCAATAACATCTCTAATATCAACATTATAATATTGAGCCAAAATGCGAGCTGTCATTCCTTTATCAATAAATTTACTTGAAATTTCAAAGATTAGTTTATTATTATCATAACGATTTCAAGTATTTACCTTAATTGAGTTTGAATATTTTTCCAAGTCACGATATACTTGATCAAGATTAGTATTTTCTTTAAATTCAATTAAAATGGCATTAGCGCTCCCTTTTCAATCACGAATTAATTTACTAATTGTAAAAGTATCATTTTCAATAGTATCTAAATGAAAATAAGTTTCAAAGAAATCATCTTTTTTTCAACATACTGCTTTGTTGTAATATTCAATAACCGCGTTTTCAATTTGTTGAAAAATATAGTCTTCATTTAAAATATGTTTAACAATTGTTTCAGAAATTGGAAAAACTAATCGTTTGAATTTTTTGATTTTTGGATCATGAATATGGCCACCATTAAAATTGCATAGTAATGTATTAAGACCTAATTCACGATAAAATTTAATTGATCCACGATAAGGTCGACCAGTGACAATACAAACAATATGACCTTGTTTTTGAGCATCAATTAGTGCTTTTTTAGTATTAATATGAATTTCTCGTCCACCACTTTTTAATAGAGTACCATCTAAATCAACTAGGATTAAATGTTTTTGTTTTTTATTGTATAAAGACATTGTCTCTTCCTCCTATCTTTCTTTCTCGATAAAATTAATACCCATTGTGTCTTGAACAAAGTTTAATTTTTTAGTAGCAATATTATTAGCAAAATTTGCACCTTCTTCTAAATATTTTGCTAATTGTGATGATTTTTCATTAATAAATTCTTGGTGTTTTTTTTGCATTGGTTCTAATAAATCATTTATTACTTTAATTACTTCTTCTTTTAAAAAACCATAATTGTGATTGCTGAAATATTGTTCACAAGTTTTGATATCTTTTTTAGTAATGCTAGCATAAATAGTTAATAAATTACTAACTCCAGGCTTATGTTCTGGATCAAATTTAATAATATTTTCTGAATCAGTAACTGCTTTTTTAATTTTATTGGTAACTTCTTGTTTGCTATCGCTTAAAAAAATAGTATTTTTTAGATTAGTATCAGATTTTGACATTTTTTTTTCAGGTTCTTGTAAACTCATAATTTTTTGTGCTTGTTTATCAATAATTATTTTAGGAATTTTGAATAAATCAGTTTTATAATTGTTATTCATTCTTGTTGCTAAAGTTTTTGTCAATTCTAAATGTTGAGTTTGATCAACACCAACTGGCACAAAATCAGCGTCATATAGTAAAATATCAGCAGCCATTAATGCTGGATATGTAAGAATACCTGTTGGAATACTAATCGTTTTATTTTGTTGATTTGTCATTTTTTGACTTTTATCTTTAAATTGTGTCATTCGTTCTAATTCACCGACATAACTATTACATAATAATATATATCCTAATTGACTATGGGCTAAAACATCAGATTGAATAAAAATATGAGATTTATTTGGTATAATACCAGCAGCAAAATATCAAGCGGCAATATCTTTAATATTATCTCTTAATTCTTGTGCTTTTATTGGTAGTGTTAATCCATGTAAATTTGCAACAAATATTAAGAGTTCATGTTCTTCTTGCAATTTTAAAAAATTATTAATTGCTCCCAAGTAGTTACCAAGAGTTAATTTTCCAGTGCTAGTTATTCCAGATATAATACGAGCCATATATTTTGCTTCCTCCAAATTAATTTTTTAATATAATTAATTATCAATGATAAAGTTAAATAATTCAATTAATTATATTAAAATTTGTTTGATTTTGATATAATAAAAACCTGAATTGTAAATATAAATGGGACAAATGGGACAGTTTTTAAAATAATTGTATTAAGTCTATTGGGCTTTTATAAGATAGTGATTTTCTGGGTGTAGAATTAATTTGAAATGCTATAGCATTTAAGTCTTTTTGTTTATATAAAGATAGATCTGTAGATTTTGGTAAATATCTTCTTAAAATACCATTATTATTTTCATTTAAACCTCTTTGACAAGGTTTGCCAGGATCTGCAAAATAAATCTTAACATTGCAAATTTTTTCGATTAATTTTCATTTACTAAATTCTTTACCACGATCAAAAGTAATAGTTTTAACTGTTCCTTTTTGTAACTTTGAAATAAATTTTATTATACTTTTTGTAATATTTTCTGCTTTATGATTTTTAGAAACTAAAGGAATTGTGGTTTTTGATCATATATCAGCTAAAGTAATAATAGAACTTTTATGATCTTTACCAATGATAGTATCACCCTCTAAATGACCAAATTATTGTATATTTTTAATATTAGGAATGATTAAATTTCTTTCATGAATAGATTTACAATTATTAATTCGTCCTCTAGTTTCTTTTCGTTTATGAGGTTTATTTTTTCCTTTTCTCAATAAGTTATTTTCATCAAAACCCATTCGATTTGTTTTAAACATGTTATATAAAGTTTTTGTTAAAATACTTTTTATTTTATTTTCCTTTAAAAAAATAGCAATTATATCAAGCACATAATTTTTAGTAATTAACAAATAATTAATAGTATTAATTTCTGTTAAAGTTAAAATTATTAATTTTCTACCTGCATTTTGCTTCTTTTTTTGAATTTGATTCAATATTTCTAATGGTAATAAGTTTTGATTTAATAATCTGCAAACTCTATGTACAGTTGATTTACTATAATCAACAGCTTTTGCTATTTTACGAATTGAAAATTCATAACTTTTATATTCTTTTATTGCTATTATTGATTCAATAGTCAGATACTTATACATCGTGCTAATTCCTTTCTTTTCTTAATTATAAAATTAACACAATTTAATTTTTATATAAATGTCTTTTTTAATTTTACAATTCAGGTTACAACATAAATGTAAATATTGATATAATTTAATCAAAAAGAAGTTAGGAAGATAAATGCCAGCAAAAATTAATATTGTAAATATTTACAATGATCATAACTATGACATTAAAAATTTTAATATTTTATCAGAAAATATTTTAAATGCAGTAGCTATTAAGTTAAAACAGAAAATTACATGGTGTATTGCTGTTATTTTTAATGACGAACAGACTAGTATTGAATTAAATAAAATGTATCGTCATAAAGATTATGTTCCTGATGTTTTATCATTTGGAAATAATGATGATGATTTTCCAAATATTAATATTGATATTAGAGATTTAGGCGATGTTTATATTTGTTATTCAAAGGCAGTAGCGCAAGCACAAGAATATGGTCATAGTTTAATTAGAGAATTATCATTTCTTTTTATTCATGGATTACTTCATACATTAGGATATGATCATCAAAATAGCGTAGAAGAAAAGGTTATGTTTGATTTACAAGATGAAATTTTAAATATTCTTGGTATTACTAGAAAATAAGGAGTGGTATAATGGAACAAGATATAGATTTATTAGTATTATTGAAAAAAGCAAAAGTAATACAAAAAAATGCTTATGCGCCTTATTCTTTATTTAGAGTTGCTGCAATAGTAATTTTGAAAAATAGTAAAGAAGTGTTAGGAGTAAATGTTGAAAATGCTGCATACTCAGTAGGTATTTGTGCTGAAAGAGCAGCTTTGTCACAAGTTATTGCTCAAGGTTATAAAAAAAAAGATATTATTAGTCTATTTTTAATTACTGATAGTGAAACGGTTGGTTCTCCTTGTGGTATGTGTCGTCAATTTATGATTGAAATTATGCCAGAAACATGCCCTGTTTATATTAGTAATAAAAATGAAAATAATGATACTAAAACAATTTGTAAAATATTAGTAAAAGACTTATTACCTTTAGCGTTTAAACCAAGTTCATTGAAAGGGAATTAATTTATGACTAATAATTTTAAATCAGGTTTTGTTAGTTTTATTGGTAGAAGTAATGTTGGAAAATCAACTTTATTAAATACCATTCTTCAAGAAAAAAAGGCAATTGTGTCTAATAAACCACAAACAACCAGAAATCAAATTCAAGGTATTTATAATAGTGATGATATGCAAATCATATTTTTTGATACTCCCGGCATTCATAAACATAATAACCAACTTGGACGAATGATGAATCGCGATGCTAACCGTGCCACTAAAGAAACTAACATTATTTGTTTATTAGCGCCATGTAATGAATACATTGGAAATAGCGATAAACATATTATTAAATTATTATCAGAAAGGGTAAATACAACTATTCTACTTTTATTAACTAAGGTTGATTTAGTAACAAAAGAAAAATTAATGGATAAAATTAATGAGTGAAAAGATTTATTACCATTTAAAGAAATAATTCCAATTTCTGCTATAAAAGAAATGAACTTAGATATATTATTGAAAAAACTATATGAGTATTTACCAATTGGTGAAAAGAATTATTTAATTGAAAATAACGATGATGTTTCAGATAATACTTTAATTAAGGAAATTATTCGTGAAAAAATTTTAAATTTTACAGAAGAAGAAATTCCTTATAGTGTAGCAGTATTAATTGAAAGTATTAATTATAATCCAAATACTAATATTACTGATATTAATGCTGTTATTGTTGTTGAACGCGACTCACAAAAAGGAATTATTATTGGTAAAGGAGGTAGTATGATTAAAGAAATTGGAATAAGAGCTAGAACAGATTTAGAAAGTATTTTTGATTCTCATATTATATTAAAAACTTTTGTAAAAGTAATACCTGATTGAAGAAATAATCCTAGAAAATTAAAAGAGTTAGGTTATAGTTAAAATATGTTTAATATTGATACTGGTTTGATTTTAAACATTAACTACATTAAATCAATAAATAATGTTAACATTTTAACATCAAATTATGGTGTTAAAATAGTTTCTTTACCAGAAATAAAAATCAATTTAAATAAATATAGTCTTTTAGATTGTTGAATTTTTATTTTTAATCAAAATTATGATTGTTCAAACTTATGTATAACATATAAAAAAATAAAAAGTTTTAATAGTTTTATAAATGAAAAAAGTTATCAATTGATTAAAAATTTTAACAAGATAATTATTAATTATTTAGAAAAAATTAGTATTAATAATAAAAATATCTTTTCTTTTTTATTTAATTTATATGAACAGTTAATGATAAATAGTAACTTTAAGAAAGTTTATGTTTTTTTCTTATTTCATAGTTTAATATTTCAAGGAATTCAGTTTAACTTTACTAATTGTATTAATTGTAATCAAATAACTAATTTGTATTTAATTAATTATGATTTGGGTGGTATTTTTTGTAAAAATTGTTCTTTAAAATTAGCTATAATTAATTTTGACATTGTTTTGTTTAAAAAAATATATCAACTTTATTTATTAAATTATCAAGATATTAATAAATGAAAAGTTGAAAAAGAAGAACTTAATAAAATTCTTAATATTTTAGAAAACCACTGTCAAAAATATAATAATAAATTAATAATTACATAAATATTTTAATAATTAGTTGTTATATTTTTTTTAATAATATATAACACTTATAATACGTTGACAAAACCTATCTATGAACATATTATTAATAAGATTATTCTTTTTAGAGATTTTATGTATTATTTAAGATATTTAAGAAAATTTTTATGATTAATGGAGGGGCAATGATTAATAAAATTATCAATGATAAGTCAATGAAGGAAATAATTACTCATTTAAAAGAAAATGGTTTTATTTTTCAAGGATCAGAAATTTATTCAGGTCTTGCAAATAGTTGAGATTATGGTCCGCTTGGTGTAGCACTTAAAAATAATATTAAGAAAAGTTGATGAGTTTTTTTTGTCGAAAAAAATCCATACAATGTTGGGTTAGATAGTTCAATTATTATGAAATCTAAAGTTTGAGAAGCTTCAGGGCATTTGAGTAATTTTAGTGATCCATTAATTGATTGTAAAAAATGTAAGTCTCGATTTCGAGTTGATAATTTAATTAATCATTATTTTCCTAGTATTAATTGTGATAATTGAAGTAATGAAAAATTAGAAACATATATTAATCAAAATCATATTAAATGTATTAAATGCAATAATGAAGATTGAACTAAAGTTAGACAATTTCAATTAATGTTTGAAACATATCAAGGTGTTTTAAAAGAAAATAAAAATAAAATTTATTTAAGACCTGAAACTGCACAAGGAATATTTATAAATTTTAATAATGTAAGAAATAGTTGTAATAAAAAAGTACCATTTGGTATTGGTCAAATTGGTAAAAGTTTTAGAAATGAGATAACTCCTGGTAATTTTATTTTTCGTACTAGAGAATTTGAACAAATGGAATTAGAATTTTTCTTTATTCCAAAGGATAAAAATGATAACACTTGATTTAATTATTGAGTTGATCAATGTAAAGAATTTCTTTCTCTAGTAGGTTTATTGAATTCAAAAAATATAAAATTTAAAAATCATGAACAAAATCAACTAGCACATTATGCATTAGCAACTACTGATATTGAATATAATTTTCCTTTTGGTATGAGTGAATTATGTGGTATAGCTAATCGCGGGAATTATGATTTAACAAAACATAGTGAGAATTCTGGTGTAAATTTTGAAATTCAAGATCCTAATGTTACAGTAAAAAGAATGGTTATTCCTTCAGTTATTGAACCTTCAATTGGTGTTGAAAGGCTTTTATTAGCTTTAGTTTGTGAAGCATTTACAAAAGAAGTTTTAAAAGACGATAAAGAACGGTTAGTGTTAAAATTAAATAAGATTATTTGCCCTTATCAAGTAGCTGTTATGTCTTTAAATAAAACAAAATTGGGTAAAGAGGCATATGAAATTTTTGAAATGTTAAATAAAACACAATTAAGAGTAATTTATGAAGCATCATCAAGTGTTGGTAAATCTTATCGTTATCAAGATGGTATTGGTACTATGTATTGTGTAACAATTGATTATGACACAAAAACTAAAGGTACTGTTACAATTAGAGATCGTGATACTACAAATCAAGTTATAGTTAAAGTTGATCAACTTAAAGAATATTTATATGACAAATTAGACATTATTTGTTAGAATTGTGTGAAAAAATATGGATATCGAGTTTAATAAAAAAATTAATGAAGTTAAAGCAAAAATTAATATTGTTGAAGTTATGGGTAAATATTTAAATTTGATCCGTAAAGGCAATAATTTTTGAGCTATCTGTCCTTTTCACGAAGACTCTACTCCTTCATTATCAATTTCACAAGAAAAACAAATTTATAAATGTTTTTCTTGTGGTGAACAAGGAAACGTTTTTATTTTTTTACAAAAATATAAAAATATTAATTTTATTAATGCTCTTAAAGAAGCAGCAGATAATGTTAATTTAAATTTAAAAGAGTTTGAAATTAATTTATCTGAATTTAATGTTGAAACTAAAAAAAATCCACTAAAAATTTTAAATAATATTGCAATGAATTTTTTTAGTTATCAGTTACTAACTGATATTGGTCAAGAAGCAATGAAATATTTACAAAATCGTAATATTACTACTGAAAATATTAAATATTTTAATATTGGTTATGCACCTATTAATAATGAATTAATAGATTATCTTAATGCACAAGGTTATAAAGATAATATTGAATTTGTAAAATTAGGACTTATGAAAATTAATAATAAGGATCAACTTCTTCCTACCTTTTCAAATCGAATTATGTTTGCTATTAAAGATGAAGATGGAGATTGTGTTGGTTTTTCTGCAAGAAATTATAATTGAGAAGATAAAAGTTATAAATATATTAATAGTCCAGAAACAGATTTTTTTAAGAAAAGTAAAATTTTATATAACTTTAATAATGTTAAAAATTATATTAAAAAAAATGAAGTTATTTATTTGACTGAAGGTTTTATGGATGTTATTGCTCTAAATAATCAAAATATTAAAAATGTTGTTGCTTTAATGGGAACAAATTTAACAAAAGAACATATTTTACTTTTAAAAAAAATTACTATTAATATTATTATTTTTTTAGATGGTGATTTACCAGGAAAAATAGCATCTTTAAAAATAGCTAGTGTTTTATTATCAAATAATTTTAAAGTACAAATTATCAATAATGATACTAAATTTGATCCTGATGAATTAATAAATAAATTTTCTCAAAAATTTTATGAAATAATAAAAAAAACCATTCATCCTTTTGAATTTGCAATTAATTTATCATTAACTAAATATGACATTAAAAAAGATAGTTATGAACTTAATGAATTTTTAAAATCATTAGTTCCAATTTGAACAAAAATCAATGATGTTATTACTAAAAAGTTTTACTTAAATATGTTAGCAAAAATAACTAATTTATCCACTGAAGACTTAATACAAATTTTAAATATTGATAATAATTTAGTAACTACAACTTTTAGTATCAAAAATAAATCTAAAATTGAAGTAAAAAATATTTTTTTTGAAGCACAAGAACAACTTATTTTTTTAGTAATGTTATCAAAAAATGTTTATTTAATTTTAGAAAAAGAAAAATTTATTTTTCCAAATCAAGATTTTATGAATTTATACTTTTTAATTAGTCAAAAATATCAAAATAATCAAATAGAAGCAATTAATTTTGATTTAATTTTAGAAGAACTTAAAGGTAATTCACTTTTAAATATTTTAGAAAAACTTCTTGATAAGTATAAAAATAAAAAGTTTGATTTAAAACCTCAAATTATTAATGATTACTTAAAAATTATTAATAATCAACTAATTGATTATGAAATAAAAATGATCAATGATAAATTGAAATCTGAAAAAAATATTGAAAAACAAATATTGTTATTAAAAGAAATATCAGTATTAAAAAATAAAATAAAGAAAAAATAAGTATGATGATAAATTAAGGATAAGGTGAAAATATGGCTGTTATACAACAAAAAACGAAATTGAAAAAACTTTTAACTTTAGAAGAAGTAGAAAGTAATTTAATTAAAAAATTAGAAAAGAGTCAAACAAAAGAATTAAAACAAGAAGATGTCATTAAAGAGTTTGCACATTTAAAATTAGATGATGATACGATTGAGGAAATTTTTGATCGGTTAGAAAAAGAAGGAGTAGTCTTTACTGATATTTTGATGGATGAAGTTGAAGATGATGCTAATTTTACCGATATTGATGATGAACAATTACCTGATGATTTAGATATTGATATTTTAGTTAGTGATTTGAGTTTTAAAAATACAATGGGGATCTCTAATGATACAAGAAGAAAAGATGGAATTAAGTCTTATTTCAATATTTTGGGAACAAGTCAAATATTGAGTCAAGGTGAGGAAATTAAATATGCTAAAATGTTAGAATCAAAAGATGTTGAGGAAAGAACATATGGTCGTGAGCAATTAATTAAATCAAATTTAAAATTAGTAGTTTCTGTTGCTAGAAAACATTTAAATCGTGGTTTAGATTTTGCTGATTTAATTGAAGAAGGTAATATTGGTCTTATTAAAGCAGTTGATAAATTTGATTATCGCCGTGGTTTTAAATTTTCAACTTATGCTACTTGATGAATTAGACAATCAATTACACGAAGTTTAGCTGATCAAGGTAAAATGGTTCGTGTACCTGTTCATATGGTTGAAAGAATTAATAAGTTAACAAGAATTGAAAGAAACTTAACACAAGAATTAGGTCGTGATCCTACTCATGAGGAAATTGCCAATAAAATGGGACAAAACATGACAGCCGATCGTGTTCGTGAAATTAAAAAACTTGCTATTGAACCAGTATCTTTAGAAAAACCAATTGGTGAAGAAGATGATACACATTTTGGTGATTTTATTAAAGATAAAAATATGCTATCTCCCGATGAATATGCCGAAAGACATTGATTAAGAGAACAATTGGATCGTGTTTTTGCTGAAGTATTAACAAAACGAGAAGAAAAAGTTATTAGAATGCGTTTTGGAATTTTACCAACAAAATTAAGAAGATTATTAGAACTTTGTGAAGATGAAAAAGAAATTACTGAATTAAAAACAGTAGTTAATAATTTACAGTTACACTATGATACTAGTTTAGATAAAACAGAATTGTTAAGTGATAAGGTTGTTCATCGTCATATTACTAAGTACGATTCTCCAAAAACTCTAGAAGAAGTTGGTAAAGAATTTATTGTTACAAGAGAAAGAATTAGACAAATAGAAGCAAAGGCAATTAGAAAATTAAAACATCCGTCTAAATCTAAACATATTAAAGAATTTTATAAAGGATAATAGTTAAAATGTTAACTATCAATAATATAATTAATGTTTTAGAAACATATTTTCCTTTAAAAGATGTTTGTGAATGAGATTTTTCAGGAATACAAATTAAATCAAAAACAAAGACCAATATTAATAAAATTTTAGTTTGTTTGGATGTTACTAATGAAGTTTTAACTGAGGCCATTAATAATAATATTGATTTAATAATTTCTCATCATCCATTAGTTTTTGCCAAAGATATTAATCAATCTAATATTTCAAATTGAAAAAAAGAATTATATAGTAAAATACTAATAGCAGATATTAATGTATATTCATTACATACTAATTTTGATATATCATTAGTAGGTATGAATATGTTGATGGCTAAAGAATTAAAAATTAAAAATATTCATTTTATTAATGAAGAAAAGTTGGCAATAGTTGGTAAATTTGATAGACAAATGCCATTAAAAGAATTGATTAATAACTTAAAAAAATATTTTAATGTTGCAAATATACAATTGGTTAATAATAAATTGAGTGATAATAATATAGTGACTGTTGCTTTATCTGCTGGTGCTGGTGGTGATATTATTAGTAATTTATCTAACAATATTGATTTATTAATTACTGGAGAAATGAAATGAAACTATATTATGGAAGCTAAAGATAGAAAAATTAATGTTATTTTGGTTGGTCATTATATGGAACAAAAATTTGTTGATTTTCTTTTTCAACTACTTATTGAAAAATTATCAACAAAAGTTAAAGTTTTTAAGTATAATTTAGAAAATCCTATTGCTTTTTTTTAAACTTATAAAATTTAAAAAGGAAAAAACTATTTTTTAAATAAAAATAAGTTTTAGGGGGTTTATAAATATGATTTTAGAAGATTTAGAACCAATGACTGATCAAGAGTGTCAGGCAGTTAGTGGTGGTTTTGCTCAATTTTTAATGGGTGCCATGTTAGCAGGGATAGCAATTCCTGTTATTAAAAATTTATGAAATAGTGTTTCAGGAAGTATTAAGTTACCAGCTGGTATTGAAAGTAAATGAGATAGTTCTAAAGATGATAGTAAAGATTTAACAAAAATTAAAGATGAATTTAATAAATTTCAAGAAAAATTAACACATTTAATACCACCTTTTTATGAATTTTAAAGAACTTAATAATACAAAAAAACCAAGAGAAAAAGCCATTAAATATGGCTTTGACGCTCTTAGTGATAATGAATTATTAGCAATTATTTTGCGAACAGGAACTAAAGAAAAAAATGTATTATTTTTAGCGCAAGAAATAATTACTAATTTTAATGGTCTTGAAAATTTAAATAAAGTAACTATTAAATCTTTGATGAGTATTAAAGGTGTTGGTGTTAGTAAGGCTTTAGAAGTTTTAATTTGTTTAGAAATAGTAAAAAGAATAAGAACTATTGAAAGTCAAAAAAAATATTTTAAAATTATTATTCCCAAAGATGTTTTTAATTTAGTTAATGCATATTATCAAAATTTAACGCAAGAACATTTTTATTTATTATTATTAAATAATCAAAATAAATTAATTCATCAAAATTTATTATATAATGGTACTAATGATACTATGAAAATTGATGTTAAAGATATGTTGCATCTGGCACTTATTCATAAATCAAGTAAAGTAATTTGTATTCATAATCATCCTAGTGGTAATATAGTGAACCCTCACTATCTGATTTATATATCACCGAAGAAATTAAAAAAAATTTTCAGGTTTTTTAATATTACCTTAGTTGATCATATTATTATTGGCAAAGGTAATTATTTTAGTATAAATTTAAATAAAAAATATTATAAGTTTAAATAAAAACTTAAAAAAATACATTACTTAAATTTAAAAATATAGTAAAATTATTATGGTTTAGTGTGTAAATAATATTTAACTTACCAAGAATGGACTAGTTATTAAACATAGTTTGTTATTAGATATTGATAAGAAAGGAGAAAATTATGTCAACAATTAAACCAAGCAATGAATCATTTACTGCCCAACCGTCACTATTTGGAAAAATTATGGTTTATTTATCTTTTGTTTTAATATTTCCAATAATTTTATTTATTGTTTCTCGTAATAATTTTCTAAGATTACAACAATCAATTGAAGAAACTGCTTCTGATATTGATGTGCAATTAAAGCGTCGTTTTGATTTATTAACAAAATTAGTAGATGCTACTAAAGGTTATATGAAATTTGAAAAAAGTACATTAACAGATGTTGTATCTTTACGAAGTGGAAAAATGGAAACAATGAGTGATCTTTCAAAAGCAGATAGTGGACTTAATGCAGCTTTTGGAAAATTTAATGCTTTATTAGAAAATTATCCTGATTTAAAAGGAAATACTACTGTTTTACAATTACAATCAGGTGCCAAAGATTGTGAAGATAATATTGCTGCTGCTAGAAGATTTTATAATGCTAATGTTAAGGTGTTCAATAGTAAAATTAAAACCTTTCCAAGTAATGTTGTAGCATCAACATTAAATTTAGTTTCAAAAGATTACTTTCTTGCATCAGATAGCGATCGTCAAGATATTAAAATTGATTTATAAATTTAAATTTATTTTTGAAAATATATTTAAATTAGTTATTTACCCCTTTCTTTAGACAAATAAATTGTTTTGAATAAACATTTATGATTTGTTTAAAGAAAGGGTATTTTATTTAAAATTAAAATTTATATTAATTAGATTTAATTCTTTTATTATTTATTTCATTTTTTATTTAAGAAAAATTATATTTTGGTATAATGTAACTCATTAAGTAAGTTCTTAATAAATATTAAAGAAAGTAGTAAAGTAATATGAATATTTTTTTTCAAATTTTTTCAAATTTTTCTTTTTTAATGTTTTTATTATGAATTTTTTTGTTTGCATATTTATTTTTTAAAATTATTAAAAAAAAATTAGTTATTAATTATAAAATATTAAATTTTCAAAGAAAACATGTTTTTGGTAATATTAGTTATCAAAAGATTTTTTATTTATTATTATTAATGTTTTTATTAACGCAAGTTTTACCATACAATATTGTTTTTAATAATAGTTTACAAGTTACTCAAGTTTATCGTTTTCAAAATTTTATGATGTTAAATTATTTCATTTCTATTTTTACACTTTTAACTTTTTATTTTTTTATTTTTAGTTTCTTTTTAGGAATTAATAATAATATGGAAAAAAAATATACTTTACAATTTATTAGTTTTTTGTTTCTTTTTATAAATTTATTTTTCAATTTAGTTGCTATTCCTAATCAAACATTGAATTTATTGGACGTATAAGTTTAACCCATAGAATTCAATAACATTTACAATATAACTTGAAAATTCTATGATTTGTTAATTTAATTATACCATAAAATTTAAAAATACTAAAAAATATAATTTAAAAAATACATTTAAACAACACAAAAATTCTAATCTTAAAATTAGATTTTAAAAATATGAAGTTTTAACTTATTAAGTACTATTAAGATAACTTCTAGCATTTAAATAATTTGCTTTTGCAATTAACATATTATTTAATGTTTGATAATTATATATTTTTGCTCCATTAGTTAAAGATTTTAAAAAATGATATACATCACTTTCAGCACTACAACCTATATTTCATGAAGCATTTTGATTTACAATACCATGAGCATTATTTTTAAAATAATTATAAGTTTTTTCATTAACATTAGGTTTTAAAAAACTAAGTAATTGATTACAATTACCACTTGCAAAAGTAGTTGTTCCATTAATATATTTAGTTCAATCATGAGATTCTTTTTTCTTCCCTTTAACTCCAACAAAAGATTTTCATAAATAACTATAAGCATGATATTTATCTAAAATATAATAACATCCCAATCAAGTAGCCATTGCTTTAATTCATAATGCACCATCACCAGCAACAACTAAATTATAATTATGATAATCTCATTGAATACCTAATATATTTAAATTAATATCATAATGATTAAGAATAGTTTGTGTTGTAAAATTATATAATTGTTCTTGATTTAAACCATTACCACTTTTAAATAATAAAAATGTAGTTATTTTCTTTTGTAATTTATTTATATATGAATAAATTTCTTTTTTACCTTGATTAAAAGTTAAAATTCTACAACAATATTGTTGTTTTAAACCATTTTCATCTCAACAAGTAACAAAAGCATCATCTGCACATATATTTAATTTTTGATTATCTAATACTTTAAATTTTTGCTATGGTATAAATTTTTCAATTTTTGCATTTTTAAAAATTTTTGAAATAAGATTTTTAGAAAAAGAAGTATATTTAAATTCTGATTGAATATTAAAATAACCTTTTTTTGATATTAAATTTTCAATTAAATTATCTAATATATCAAAATATAAATCATTAGTAATTCTTGCTCTTTTTTTAATACCAAATTCTTCATAAATTGGATAATAATATTTTTTATTTATTTTATCTCAATAGATTCTTTGTCTAAAAGTTCCTATTCCAATTGGAGTATTTACTGTTCTATTAACTCTTGAATCAATTTTATATTGATTTTTATCTCTATTTAGAAAAAAAATATTCATCAAACTCATAGATTTTTTGAAAATATTTTGCTAAAATATTAGTGATTTCAGATTTTAGAAATTCTTTAAAACTAAACATTTTTTAACACCTTTCTATTTATTTTTTAACTCCAAGTATTGTAACAAATTTATTAAAATATTGTTGAAAAATGTTTAGTTTTAGAGTATAATATTAACAAACGTTTAATAACTTGAAAATTCTATTTACGTTTAAAAGATAACTTTTATTAGTTATCTTTTCTTTTTTAATAAAATAATGTACAATAAAAGAAAATATAAATAGAAAAGGAAAATAAAAGTAAACATGGATTTAGGATTATGAATATCTTTTGGAATAATAGGAGCAGTTATTTGAATTGTATTAATACGTTATGGAATTAAATATTGTTTGAAAAATAATGCAATGGGAGTAGTAATATTATTTATTACTTTAAATATATTTGGTTTAGTTCTGGGATGGGCTATTTTATGAAACCTGAATTGTAAATATAAATGGGACAAATGAACTTGTCAAGAAAAGTGGACAATAAAAGTAACCTTTTATTAAATTTTATAAAATAGCGTTTGTAAGTGTTAAATTTATAGGTATGAACTAATTATTTGTTGGTTTGGAATGAGTCCAATCGAATATCGATTAGACTCATTCCTTTTAATTTTATTTGAGGTCGATAATTATTATAAAAGTAAATATATTTAGGTAAGTTGTCTTGTATTCATTCAATAGTTCTATTTTTTCTTGGAATTTGATATAGAAATTCTGTTTTCATTGTTCCAAATCAAGTTTCAGTAGCACCATTATCACAGGAATTACCTCTTCTAGACATTGAAATTTTTATTTTTAATTCATCACATAAAATTTTATAAGAAGGATTTGTATAGTGAAATCCTTGATCTGATTGTAAAATTCATGAAGTAGGTTTTTGAGCATTAACTCAAGCTTGGATAATGTTTTGGACAACAAATGTCATGTCTAAACTTGCACTTATTTTATAATCTAATATTTCATTATTATGAAAATCTTTAACAATTGATAAATAATATGTTTTACCATTAGTTAATAAATAAGTTATATCAGTACCTAATTTTTCATTTAAATTAGTAGTTGAAAAATCACGTTTTAATAAATTATCATATCTTAAACTTCCTGATTTAGTTCTATAATCAAATTTTTTTATGCGAACCTTAGCTTTTAAACTCATATTTTTCATATATCTATATACAATATGAAATTTTAATTTTAAATTATAAATTTTGTTAATTCATAAAGTTATCATTTTATAACCATAAATTTCTTGAAATTCATAAAAAATATTTTTAATTATATTAGCTAAAAATGTATCTCATTTATTAAATTCATTCATTCCATTCTTAATTCACTTATAATATCCTGATTTTGAAACATTTAATAATCAACATAAATAACTAATCTGATATTTTTTCTTCAATGAGAAAATCACAAAATATTTCTTCTTTTTTGTCGATTTTTCTAAATACTTTTTTATATCGTTCATTGCCTCAATATATTCAATTAATTCTTGTTTTGTCATTTCATTAAAATTTAAAGATTTGGGTCGACCTGTTCTTTTGGTTTTTTTAGCACGAATTCCATTGCCATATTCTAAACCTTTTTCACCTAATAATTTATATGCTTTAATTCATTCTTTTATTGATGATCGACCAATACCATACTCTAATGCGGTTTTATCAATTGTTTTAATTTTACTTATTTTTATTATTTTTAACTTTTCTTCTTTTGATAGTCATTTAGCCATAAAAAAATGAACACCTTCCTTAAAGTATTTTTAACACAAAGGTTACAATTCTGTGTCTACTTTATTCTAGATGTTCACAAATGGGACAGTTTTTAAAATAATTGTATTAAGTCTATTGGGCTTTTATAAGATAGTGATTTTTTGGGTGTAGAATTAATTTGAAATGCTATAACATTTAAGTCTTTTTGTTTATATAAAGATAGATCTGTAGATTTTGGTAAATATCTTGGTAATGTTTAGTAATCTGTGTAACTTACAAAAATAACTATGTTTAATTAATTCTAGTAAATATAATTAAATGACTAGAAAGAGTGAGTTACAGATGGCTAAAAAGCAAAATATTAATAATAATGATCCAATATCAAAAGCAGTAGATTTATTATTAGAAAATACTGAAGATTTAACAACAGTTTTTAAAGAGGGAGGATTGTATAAAGAATTAACAAAAAGATTAGTAGAAAAAATGTTGAATTCTGAGATGCAAAATTATTTAGGATATGATAAGAATCAACATAGTAATAGTGACAATGCTCGTAATGGTATAAGTTCAAAAAAATTAATAACTCAACAAGGTAAAATTGAGATTGATGTACCACGAGATCGCAATAGTAATTTTAATCCTGTAATAGTTGCAAAAAGACAAAGAAGATTTGAAGGTTTTGATCAACAAGTTCTTTCTTTATATGCAAAAGGTATGACATTATCAGATATTAGAATGCAATTACAAGAGTTATATCATGGTGCTGATATTAGTGAAAGTGTTATTAGTCAAATTACTGATGATGTTATTGATGATGTAAAAGCATGGCAAAATCGACCATTAGAAAGTGTCTATCCGATTGTTTATTTTGATTGCATAATAGTGAAAGTACGACAAGATAAAAGGATTATTAATAAATCAGTTTATATAGCTTTAGGAGTTGATTTAGAAGGTAAAAAAGATGTTTTAGGTTTATGAATTAGTGAAAATGAAGGTGCTAAATTTTGATTAGCAAATTTAACAGAAATGAAAAATCGTGGCTTAAATGATATTCTTATTGCCTGCAGTGATAATTTAACAGGCATGTCAGAAGCAATACAATCAGTTTATCTTAAAACAGAACATCAATTATGCATAGTTCATCAAATTAGAAATAGTTTGAAATATGTCTCATATAAGCATAGAAAATCTCTAGTTGCAGATTTAAAACCAATTTATACTGCATGTAGTGAAGAACAAGCAATGCAGGCATTAGAATCCTTTGAAAATAAGTGAAATAAACAATATCCTCAAATTGCTAAATCTTGATATAAAAATTGAGATAATTTAATTGTTTTTATTAGTTATCCTGCAGAAATTAAAAGAGTGATTTATACAACAAATGCTATTGAATCTGTAAATAGTCAATTACGAAAAGTTATCAGAAATAAAAAAGTTTTTCCTAATGATATGGCAGTTTTTAAAATATTTTATTTAGCAATTGAAAATATAACAAAAAAATGAACAATGCCCATTCAAAATTGAAATACAGCAATTGCTCATTTTATGATAAAATTTGAAGATAGAATTAATCTAAACTAGTACTTTGTAAAACAAAGATACACAGATTACATAAAAGCCTCGAAAAAAGACGCAGAAAAAAATATATTGAAAAGAAAAAAAATAAAGAACTGCTTGATAAGCAAATTCAATTAATGATTAATGAAGTTAATAACTTTGCTAATTATGAAACAATACAGATAGAAGATATATTGCAAGAAAATCAAAAAATTCTGTCTTTAAATGATATTATTGATATTAAATCGGGACTTTCCTAAAAACTGTCTTTTTTAAATAAATTTTAGTTGTAAAATCACTAAGTTACACAGATTGCTGGAAAGTCCCCTTTTTTCTCCTTCTCTTTTTTTCTAATAAATTCAGGATTTGATTTATTTTTTTCTAAATATTTTTTTGTCTTTCTGCATGTTTTTGTTTTTTAGTTTTAATGTTTTCAAATGAAATTTCTACAAAAATAGCGGGAGAAGGTACAAAAATAGATTCATTTTTTGTTTTTTCGTTATTGTTATTCTCTAAAATTATATTCATATTTTATATTTCCTTTTTAAAATAAATAGTGTATTTATAAACTTATATTAAGTTTATGTTCTTGATTTTAGCATCTTTTTTAATTTAGAAAAATAGTTACCAAAATGGTAAATATTTTTATTTTGCTATAAATTTATTATTAATTTTAGTCTTATGTTGGATTGATAAACTTATTTTATTTATTTCATCAATAAAATTATTATCTTTTTCTATATCTCAACCATTTTTTTGATCAATTTCTTTTGTTATTTTTTCCAATTCTATTTTGATTTCTTTTAAACCAGTTTTATTAATATTATTTTTTAATCTTTTTTCAATATTTTGAATTTTTATATCAATTTCATGATATCAAGTGGTATCTAAAACATTACAAAGTGGTTCTTGTACTCAAGCATGGTACATTTTTCTTTCTTCAAATCCTTCTGGAAGTTTTATTTCTTCTTTAATTTCAGCAATTAATTTATATATACTTTTTTTTAACTTTACTATACATTTCTTTTAATCTTCCTTTCAAAAAAACCCATATACTTTAAAAAATAAAATAATGAGTTGAA
This sequence comes from Spiroplasma endosymbiont of Aleiodes alternator, assembly GCF_964031135.1. NCBI lineage: Bacteria > Bacillati > Mycoplasmatota > Mollicutes > Entomoplasmatales > Spiroplasmataceae > Spiroplasma > Spiroplasma endosymbiont of Aleiodes alternator. The sequence continues at coordinate 737,899 of NZ_OZ035008.1, read as the reverse complement.
AACTTAAATTAATTTTAAAGAATTATATCATAATATCTAGAATATTTGGTGTTAAATTTTTATACATATTTTTAAAAGATAAAAAATAGTTATTAATAAATAAAACTACTCAGTTGAGTAGTTTTATTTATCTTATTCAATTTTTACTGTCATTTCTTGATCATCAAAAACAAATTTAACTTTTTTATCATCTTTTTTATTAATAGCATCACTGGGTTTATCATTTTTTTTATTTTCAAATAAAGGTTTTGGTTTTTTCTTTAATTCTTTTTCATTTTTTAAATAATATTTTTGAACTATATCAAAAAGTTCATTATTTAAACTACCATCTTTATATCTCTTTTTAAATTTATAAAAATACTTATAACGCTTATCTAAAATTATTGATTTAATTTCATTAAAGAGTATAAAAGCATTTCTACTTGAAAATTTATAATTATTTTTACCTATTTTTACTAAATTATCACTTATAATATTGTTTATTTTAAACTTAAATCTTTTTCTTTTAAAAAGAAAAATAACTAAAATAAAAATAAAAGTTAGCATTAATAATAATATTGATAATCCTATGATTATTCAGTCCTTTAATGAAAAATCTGATCAATTAACTAAAAACATTATATTTAAATTATTTTGCATATAAATAACCTCCTAAATTTTCTTAATATATAAATTTGCGTCATTTTATAAACAAGTTCTTCTTATCTTTTATTTTGGATAAATTACATTTAAAATTACACTTCCAATAACTAAAGGGTCATCATAAGTCATTTCAACTGTTAAAGTAGTTGGTTTAATGTTCATATTATTATATTTTAAATTACCTAAAATAATTTTTTCTTTTATTAAATTTGATTGTGGATTACTTTCAATTAGTCTCTCTTTAATAACCTCCTTTACAGTTTCTGGACTTGTCATTTTCAATTTGTCTTCAGTTTTTAATTGCAAATTTGTTTTGCTTTTTAAAATTACTGCTAAAATTCGTTTATTATCACTAATTGATGATTGTTTAGAGATCGAACCATTTGATTTTTTTTTATTTTTTTCTTCCTCTTCTTCTTCTTTTTCTCCTTCTGTTTCAGCAATAGCTGTCATACCACCAGCAATGGTGGCTCCAATTAAAGCTGCAGAGCTGATAAGACCAGCAATAATTTTTGTTGATTTCTTCTTCTTTTTCTTTTCTTCTTCATCTTCTTCTGACATAAATTACAAACCTCTTTTCTAAGCCCTTAAATTTTTTCTAAGTTAATTTTACATGATTAAAAATAATCTATTGACATTTTACTTTTATTAGATTAGAAATTTAGATAAACAATTAGTTGTATAAATTACTGATGTATTTTTTTATTTTTTGAAAATTAATAATCTTAAATATTAAAATAGTAATTATTATTACTTTTAATAAAGTTTTTTATCTTATTTTTTAAAGAACTTAGTAAAAATAAGATAAAATATTAATATTGCATTAAAAAAAAGGTGAACGTATGTCATTTCAACAATTTAATTTACAACCATGACTAATTGAAAATTTAAAAAAAGAAAAACTAATTAATCCAACACCAGTCCAAACTGAAATCATTCCTTTAGCATTAACTAATAAAAACTTAATTATTAAAAGTGCTACTGGTAGTGGTAAAACTCATACTTATTTAATTCCAATTTTAAATAATTGTAATGTTACTTTAAAAGTAACACAAGCAGTTATTATTACACCTACTCGTGAACTTGCTCAACAAACGTTCAATTTTTTAAAAGCTTTAATCAAAGATCAAAATATTAGCATTGCTTGTTTAGTGGGTGGCAAAGATATTATTCGTCAAAGTAATAATTTAAGTAATAATCAACCACAAATTGTAATTGGTACTCCAACTAGATTAAAACGTTTATATGAACTTAATATGTTAGCAATTACTACTACTAACACTTTAGTTATTGATGAATGTGATATGTTATTTGATATGGGATTCATGGAAGATTTAGATTTTTTAATTACTAAAATGAATAAAAATACTCAAATTATGACTTTTTCAGCAACAATATTACCCCAACTAGTTACTTGATTAAAAAAATATATTACTAACGCTACTACAATTAGTATTGATAATAAATCTCAAAAAATTCAACATATTTTTATTAATCGTCATCATCAAGATAGTAAAAAACAACTACAATCATTATTAACAATGTTTGATCCTTATTTATGTTTAATTTTTGTTAATAACAAAGAAAATATTGAAGAAATTGCAAACGTCTTAATTGAAGAAAATAAAAAAGTAGCAATCTTACATGGTGGATTACCAGCACGAGAACGTTCTCAAACTTTTAAACGTATTAAAAATTTTGAATATCAATATGTTGTTTGTTCAGATATCGCAGCACGTGGTATTGATATTGAAGGGGTATCTCATGTTATCTCTTTACAATTACCGACAAATAATATAGAATATTATTTTCATCGAGCGGGGCGAACTGGACGAGCTAACTATTCAGGTATTTCTTATGTATTTTATGATAAGAGTGATAATTCTACTATTCATAAGTTAAAAAATTTAAACGTTCCAATAGAATACTATAAAATTAAAGATAATAAGTTACTAACAGAAATTACTAATGACAACATCATTGCTCATAAACGAAAAATAGAAAGAAATAAAGAAGAGCAATATGTTATTAATTGCTTTAAAAAAAATAAAAATGTAACTCCTGGTTATAAGAAAAAATTTAATAAAGATTTAGAAGCAATAAAAAAAGAAACAAGAAAACAACACATTAAAGCATCAATTAAGAAAATTAAAAAAACACAAGCAATTGCAAGAAGAAAAAAACTTTTTGATGAAAATTAATAATGAAAGAGGAAATAAGATGGAAAACGACAAATTAATTATTGGATCTCATGTTTCAATGAAAGCACCAAAATATTTATTAGGTGCTCTTGAAGAGGCTCTAAGTTATAATGCCAATACGTTTATGTTTTATACAGGTGCTCCACAAAATACAATTCGTAAACCAACCAAAGCATTATTTATTAAAGAATTTGCAGAAAAACTAATTGAAAAAAATATTGATATTAATAATCTTATTGTTCATGCTCCTTACATTATTAATCTGGCTAATAGTATTAACAAAAGTACTTACCAATTAGCAGTAGATTTCTTACGACAAGAAATAATTCGCTGTCAAGATATTGGCATTAAAACTTTGGTTTTACATCCAGGTAGCGCTGTTGGTGCTTTACCACAAACTGCTTTAGATCAAATTGTTAAAGGACTAAATGCAGCATGTTTAGAAAAACAAACTGTAAAAATTGCTTTGGAAACAATGTCAGGAAAAGGTAGTGAAGTAGGAACTACTTTTGAACAACTTCAATATATTATTAAGAATGTAAAAAGACCCGAACTAATTGGTGTTTGTTGAGATACTTGTCACTTATCTGATGCTGGTTATGATCTTAATAATAATTTAGAACAAGTAATACAACAATTTGATCAACTTATTGGATTAGATAAATTATTAGTTATTCATGTTAATGATTCTAAAAACCCAATCAATGCTCATAAAGATCGTCATGCTAACTTAGGAATGGGTTACCTTGGTCTTCAAACTTTAATTAACATTATTTATCATCCATTGTTGCTTACTAAAATAAAAATTTTAGAAACGCCATGAATTAATGGACATCCACCTTATTTACATGAAATTAAAATGATAAGAACAAAAAAATATAATAAAGAAATTTTAGAATCATTAGGAACTAGCAAATAATGAAAAGAATTGGCATTTTTGGTGGAACTTTTGATCCATTTCATAATCAACATTTAAACATTGCAAATACAGCTTATCATAAACTTTCACTTGATGAAGTTTGAATTTTACCAACAAAACAAAATCCCTTAAAAGACAGTGTCAGTGCCAGCGATCAACAAAGAGTCGATATGATTAATTTAGTTATTAAAAACTATTCTTGAATAAAATTAAATGATTATGAACTAACAAGTAAACAACCTAGTTATACTATTAATACTATTAACTACTTTATTGAAAACTATCCAAATCACAAATTCTTTTTTATTATCGGTTCTGATAATTTATATACCTTAAATAAATGACAAGGAATTGAACAGTTAATTAATTTAGTTAAAATTATTGTTGTTAATCGCCCTCATTATCGTAAAACATTAGAACTAATGTCAAAATACAAGTGTCAAAATTTAGTAGTTCGACCAAGTAGTGATATTAACTCTGCCAAAATTAGAAATGGTGAAATTATTAATCAAATTGATATAAAAATTAATGATTATATTAACAATAATTTAATATATAGTTATGAGCGTTTAAAAGCAAATTTGGATAACAATAGAACTGAACATTGTATTAATGTTGGTAAAATGGCTGTTAAATTAGCAATCCATTATAACGAAGATGCTAATAAAGCCCTAATTGCAGGAACTTATCATGACCTTTGCAAACAATGAAGTAAAAATAAAATGACTAAATTTTTAACAAAATATAATAAAGAAATTTTACAACAACCATTTCCAATTTGACATGGTTATGTAGCAGCATTGTATTTAAAAAATCATTATCAGTACCATGATGATTTAGTTCTTCATGCAATTGCTAAACATACTACTGGTGCAACTGAAATGAAACCTTTAGAATTAATAGTATTATTAGCAGATAAAATATCAATTGAACGTAACCATTATTATGTTGAAGAATTAAGAAAACTTGCCTTCCAAGACTTAACTGTTGCTTTTAAATACTATCTAGAAATTTTAAAAAAGGATTTACTAGAACAAAAAAAACCATTAAATAATAAGTTTTTAACAATATATGAAACGTGAAGTAATAAAAATTAACAAATAGTATCTACAGTAAAATACTTATTTATTAATTATTTAATATATAATATTAAAGAAAAGGGAAGTATAACTTAAAACAGAAGATGTATTTGTTCAGTAATGATTGCAAAATTGAATACTGATATTTATTAAGTGATTGATTTAAAAAAACAGAATATAAAGATACTTTAAATTATATTCCATTAAAAGAATTGGGTTTACCACTATAACAAATAAAAATAAATTATTAATAAGGAAATCAAATATTATGTCCAAAAAAAATAAAACAAAAATTACTGCTTCGCCGACAAAAGAAAAAACAACAGCAAAAATAAAAAAAAGCGTGACTGATTATAATGAATTAAAAATAAAAAAAAGTGGTTTCTTAAGCGCAGTTATTAAATACTTTAAAAAATATCCACTACTTTATCTAATTGCAATACTAACCACTATTGCTTCTTCGATAATTTCAGTGATTATTCCTAAAATTACTAATAATTTTTTAGCTACCCCCGATAGTTTTCAATGAGAAAAAATTACTACTTTAGCTTATATTTTAATTAGTTTACAAATTGCATCAGGATTATTTATGTACTTTCGTAATTTAACAGGAAGCATCATTGGTGTTAAAGTTGAAATTGAATATCGAAATAAAGTTTTAAAACATTTACTAGATTTAGATATGTCATATTATGAAGATCGCAAAATTGGTGACACTTTAACAAAACTAATTAGTGATACTAGTGTTATTGGTGAAAATATGCAATCTATTCCTTTAACTATGCTTAGTTCAATTGTGACTTTTTTTGGTTCAATTTACGTTATTTTTTCTTTAAATTGACAATTATCATTAATTGTTTTAGGTATTGTTTTATCAATTTTAATAATATCAGTATTAAATGTTCAAATTATTCGTTATTTAAACTATAAATGAAGAAAAGTTTACACTGAAGTTAATGCTGATATTACTGATCGACTAAATACTATTACTTTAATTAAAAGTAATGCTACAGAAAAAATTGAAAATAAAAGATTTTCTAATGAACATCTTAAATATTACCAAGCAGCAAAAAAAACTATTACTTTTGAAAGTTTTACTAGAGCATTACTAATTACATTGCTAACAGGAATTAACATTGTTGGTTTAGTTGCTGGTTTCATGTTTGTAAGTAAACACATCATTAGTGTTCCAACACTAATTGCTTTTTTATTAGCAGTGAATACTTTAATTTTCCCAGTTATTCAAAGTATTCAATTCTTAGGTAATTGAGCTAAAACATCAACTTCAATTTTAAGAGTTAATGAAATTCTTAATATTAAACCAAAAATAGTTAATAAAGAAAAAGCCTTACCAGTAAAACAAATTACTAGTGATATTATTTTTGAAAATGTTAATTTCCGCTATGATGAAAAAGAAGACTGAATTTTAAATAACTTCTCTTTCACTTTTGAAAAAGGTAAAAGTTATGCTATTGTTGGTGCAACTGGTGTCGGAAAAACTACTATTTCTAAGTTATTACTACGTTACTATGACCCCGCTAAAGGAAGAATTTTAATTAATAATAATACTGATTTACGTGATATTGACTTAGCACAATACTTACATCATATTGGCTATATTGAACAAGATCCACAAATTTTATTTGGCACATTTGCCGAAAACATTAGTTATACTAAGCAAGGAGCAACTTTAGAAGAAATCAAAATTGCTGCAAGTAAAGCTAACTTACATGATTACATTGAACAATTACCTAATGGTTATAATACAATTTTAGGTGAACATGGGATTAACTTATCTGGTGGTCAAAAACAAAGAGTAGCTATTGCTCGTATCTTTTTAAAAAATCCAGAACTATTAATTTTAGATGAAGCTACTAGTGCTTTAGATAATATTGTCGAAAAGGAAATACAAGCACAATTTAATAAATTAATGATTGGTCGTACTAGTATTATTATTGCCCATCGTTTATCAACAATTAAAACTGTTGATAAGATTTTAGTTTTAGAAAAAGAAAAAGGTTTAGTTCAAGTTGGTACTTTTGATGAATTAAAAGTTAAAGAAGGTCACTTTAAACATTTATATGAAGCTGGAATTATGGGGTAAAATTTTTAATGAACCATTAATATTCCCATATTTAAATTAAAAAATAAAATTAATATTTTCAAATTTAGTAAGTAATATAATAATATGAAAAATAATAATTCCTATGAAGATAAACTTAATGCAATAGTTAAATTAGAAAGTTATATATTTGAATATATAGATTTTTTTGCTTCAGTTTTATTAAATGAGTTGGATGGGTTTCACTTTATTGGACACTAATTACGTAGACAAGTGAACAAATTAGTTAAAAGAAAGGAACTATAATTATGGCCAATATTAACTCATATTCAGATGAATTTAAAAAACAAATAGTAGCTTTATATCAAAGTGTTAAGTCAGTGTCTTGTCTTGCTAAAGAGTACAATGTTACAAGAGCAGCTACTTATAATTGAATTAAGCAATTTACTAATTCAGGTAGTTTTAAAACTAAAGATAATCGTTCTGTTGAAGAAAATGAATTAATTAAATTAAGAAAAGAATTAAAACAGTTAAGAATGGAAAATGATATTTTAAAGCAAGCAGCACTAATAATAGGCAGAAAATAGAGATTATGGTTGAAAATAAATCTAAATATAAAATTCGCACAATGTGTCGTTTTTTAAAAATTTCTAAATCAACATATTATTTTAATTTAAAAAAAAGAAAATAAAATGCAAAATAATATTTATGAACAAGCTGTTATTAGTGCTTTTAAAGAAAATAAAGAAGTTTATGGTACTAGAAGATTAAAAGTCAGTATGGAAAATAAAGGTTTTCCTTTATCAAGAAGAAAAATTAAAAAAATTATGAATGAACATAATTTAATATCAAAATACACGAAATTATCATTCAAAAATAATCATAATAAAGTTAATGATAATCAAATTACCAATCTTGTTAATAGAAACTTTAATAATAGGCTTAAAAATGAAGTTATTGTTAGTGATTTAACTTATGTTCAAGTTAATGGCAAATGAAACTATATTTGCTTATTAATTGACCTATTTAACCGCGAAATTATTGGACATAGTGTAGGTACTAAAAAAGATGCATCATTGGTATACCAAGCATTTATGCAATCAAATCGCTGTTTAAAAAATATGCAAATATTTCATACTGATCGCGGTAACGAATTTAATAACAAAACTATCGATAAACTTTTATTAGCATTCAACATTACCCGTTCTTTAAGCAAAAAAGGTTGTCCTTATGACAATGCTGTTACTGAAGCGACTTTTAAAACTTTTAAGACAGAATTTATTAATGAAAAAAATTTTATATCATTAATCCAATTAAAATTAGAATTATTTGATTATATCAACTGATACAACAACATAAGAATTCACAGCACTCTAAAGTACTTAACTCCAGTTAAGTATGAAGAACAAATGTCTACCAAAAAATAGTTCTAAAAAGGGTTGCCATTCCAAAAAGAATAATACTAAAGAAATAGAAGATTTAAAAGTAACTAATAGTCAAAAACAATTTTTATTAGAAAATACAATACTAAAAATTAAACAACAAAGAGAAAAATTAAAAAATATTTCAATTGAAAATATGCAACCATTAACTGATTTAGAAATACTTCAAAAAGAAAAAAGTGATAAATTAAATTCATTAAATGCCATTAGTGTAGATAAACTTGATAAAGATATAGAAACACTAATAGTAAGAGAAAGTGGATTAAAAATAAAAATTAATGAAAATAAATCATCTATTTCAGATTCTAGTTTAGATAATTTTAAGATAGAAGTAGAAATTGAAACAAAAAAACAACTTTCAGAAGTAGAACCATTTACTAAAGTAAAGCCACTCTTAGAAAAGAGTAATTCTAACGATTCTGGTATGTCAATATCGAGTGAAAATTTCCCAAAAATATTTATTAAAAAATTAAATTATTTTGGAAAGTTACACTATTAAATAAATACAAATTTCAAATAGCACTTAAAAATTTTAGTTCCAAATTTTTAAGTGCGAACTTTTTTTAAAATATTTTGTATAATCAATTTATAAAAATTTAATATAAGTTTTTAACTCATTGCTTTCTTGTTAAAAAGCAAATGAGTTTTTATTTTGAAAGAAGTTGAAATTATGGCAATTGAAAATCAAAAAATTATTTTTAATGATTATATTAATAAAATTATTAATATAAATGAATTAAAGAAAAAAATTTATGAAGAATTAAAAACGTTAGAAAAAAAATTCAAAAAACAAAATGAAATAAAAGAAAACATTTCTAAAATTTTATATGGTTTAGAAGATGAAAATTTTGAAATAAAAGAAAATCTTAGATTACTTGATCTTATATATACTAAAATAGAAAACACCTGAATTGTAAAATTAAAAAGGACATTTATATAAAAATTAAATTGTGTTAATTCTATAATTAAGAAAAGAAAGGAATTAGCACAATGTATAAGTATCTGACTATTGAATCAATAATAGCAATAAAAGAATATAAAAGTTATGAATTTTCAATTCGTAAAATAGCAAAAGCTGTTGATTATAGTAAATCAACTGTACATAGAGTTTGCAGATTATTAAATCAAAACTTATTACCATTAGAAATATTGAATCAAATTCAAAAAAGAACCAAAATGCATGTAGAAAATTAATAATTTTAACTTTAACAGAAATTAATACTATTAATTATTTGTTAATTACTAAAAATTATGCGCTTGATATAATTGCTAATTTTTTAAAGGAAAATAAAATAAAAAGTATTTCAACAAAAACTTTATATAACATGTTTAAAACAAATCGAATGGGTTTTGATAAAAATAACTTATTGAGAAAAGGAAAAAATAAAGAGGCTTTTATGTAATCTGTGTATCTTTGTTTTACAAAGTACTAGTTTAGATTAATTCTATCTTCAAATTTTATCATAAAATGAGCAATTGCTGTATTTCAATTTTGAATGGGCATTGTTCATTTTTTTGTTATATTTTCAATTGCTAAATAAAATATTTTAAAAACTGCCATATCATTAGGAAAAACTTTTTTATTTCTGATAACTTTTCGTAATTGACTATTTACAGATTCAATAGCATTTGTTGTATAAATCACTCTTTTAATTTCTGCAGGATAACTAATAAAAACAATTAAATTATCTCAATTTTTATATCAAGATTTAGCAATTTGAGGATATTGTTTATTTCACTTATTTTCAAAGGATTCTAAAGCCTGCATTGCTTGTTCTTCACTACATGCAGTATAAATTGGTTTTAAATCTGCAACTAGAGATTTTCTATGCTTATATGAGACATATTTCAAACTATTTCTAATTTGATGAACTATGCATAATTGATGTTCTGTTTTAAGATAAACTGATTGTATTGCTTCTGACATGCCTGTTAAATTATCACTGCAGGCAATAAGAATATCATTTAAGCCACGATTTTTCATTTCTGTTAAATTTGCTAATCAAAATTTAGCACCTTCATTTTCACTAATTCATAAACCTAAAACATCTTTTTTACCTTCTAAATCAACTCCTAAAGCTATATAAACTGATTTATTAATAATCCTTTTATCTTGTCGTACTTTCACTATTATGCAATCAAAATAAACAATCGGATAGACACTTTCTAATGGTCGATTTTGCCATGCTTTTACATCATCAATAACATCATCAGTAATTTGACTAATAACACTTTCACTAATATCAGCACCATGATATAACTCTTGTAATTGCATTCTAATATCTGATAATGTCATACCTTTTGCATATAAAGAAAGAACTTGTTGATCAAAACCTTCAAATCTTCTTTGTCTTTTCGCAACTATTACAGGATTAAAATTACTATTGCGATCTCGTGGTACATCAATCTCAATTTTACCTTGTTGAGTTATTAATTTTTTTGAACTTATACCATTACGAGCATTGTCACTATTACTATGTTGATTCTTATCATATCCTAAATAATTTTGCATCTCAGAATTCAACATTTTTTCTACTAATCTTTTTGTTAATTCTTTATACAATCCTCCCTCTTTAAAAACTGTTGTTAAATCTTCAGTATTTTCTAATAATAAATCTACTGCTTTTGATATTGGATCATTATTATTAATATTTTGCTTTTTAGCCATCTGTAACTCACTCTTTCTAGTCATTTAATTATATTTACTAGAATTAATTAAACATAGTTATTTTTGTAAGTTACACAGATTACTAAACATTACCGAATAAAATGCCAAATATAGAAAATCAATCAAATTATACTTTTACTAAATTAATTAGAACTGGTATAAGTCCTATTTGTGCAATGATTGGTACAAGTGCTTATTATGGTCAATATTTAAAAGACCCACTATTAGGTTCAATTAATAGTTTATTATTTGGTAAAAAATTAGGTTTAGATATATGAAATTTAAATCAAATGCCAAATACTAAAACTAAATTAATTAATAGTTCTAAAAAAATATTATTAGGTTTAGGAACAATTGGTTTAGTAAATTATAGTAAATGAACAGAAAATAATATTAGTCCTATTATTCCTACAACACCAACTCCAATAATTACTACAACTACAACAGAAGGTCCTCCATGATTACTATTAAATAAACAAGAAAATCAGTCATTAATGGATTGAGATACATATATTAGTTTAAATGCTTATGGTATTTCAAATCTTATTAGTGGATTAACTGAGTTAATACCTAATAAATTTGAAACTATACGTAAAATAGCAAATATGACTACTGGTGGTTGTTTAATTTCAAGTGGTGTTGCAATGGGGATAAATAATGATTTTAATAATGCTTATGCAGTACCTACCATAATTGCTGGTGCAAGTGAAATAATCCATAATTTACTACCTATAGAAACTACACATCATAATGAAGAAATGCAAGAAACATCATTTAATGATGAAACTGCAAGATTAGTAAATGATAATAGATTCACAATTAATAGTGAAACAACTAGTCAATATGGTAGTGATAATATGAGAGAAGTACCATTAAATCATGATAATGCTTCATTAAATTGAGATTATAATCACATGAATTTATAAAGGAGGTGAATAATTTATGAATAAAGAAAAAATAATTGAATATTATAATCAGGAAATAAAAACATATAAAGAAAGAATAGAAGAATTCAATAAAGAAATATCTGTATTAGTAGAAATTATAAGTAATTCACAATCAATGATTGAAAAAATTAATGGTGGTCAATTTGATGAATAATTAAAAATTAAAAATAAATAGTTGAAAGGAAAATATTCAAATGAAAGAATTTTTACATGAATTAATAATTATTGGAACAAGTGTTGGAACATTAATTTGCAGAGAAATTATTGTTTTATTAAAAAGATTTATCACAACTCCAAAACATGTTAGAGCAAATAATAAAATTATTAAACATCAAAAAAAATTAGCAAAGTTAAATGAAAAAATTAATAAAGAAAATAAATAATAAAGTGGTGATCTAAATGTTAGAAAATGAAAATAATGTTCAACAAACAACTGAACCTTTAACTGAAAATAATGATTCTTCACAAGAAATAGAAAATAAAGTTAATGAAGCAGAAAATAAGCTAAATAAACTTAATCAAGAAATTAAAGAAAAAGAAATAATTAATATATTTAAAAAATATCAAGTTAAAAATGAATTTTATGATTTTTTAAAATTTAAAACTAATAATTTAGAAAATTCAAAAATTGAAGAAACTATTAAAAAAATGATTAAAGAACAACCAATATTTAAAGAAACAATTAATACAGGTGGCAAACCACAAACAATAATAACAAATCAACCAAATTCAATAAAAAATTCTTTATTGGATTATAAAAATAAAAATAAATTATAAGGAAGGAAAATAAAAAATGGCAGTACCATTCAAACAAAATTTAGATAATACCGAAAAATTAGTAGAAGCACCAGAATTTATAGAATTTTTTAAACAATCAAATAGTCCATGGGCAAGTTTTTTTCCTATCGAAATGGTTAATTCAACAAGAATTGAATTTATAGTTAAAAAACCAAAAGACCCAAAAGTGAACTTGTCAAGAAAAGTGGACAATAAAAGTAACCTTTTATTAAATTTTGAGGCTTTTATGTAATCTGTGTATCTTTGTTTTACAAAGTACTAGTTTAGATTAATTCTATCTTCAAATTTTATCATAAAATGAGCAATTGCTGTATTTCAATTTTGAATGGGCATTGTTCATTTTTTTGTTATATTTTCAATTGCTAAATAAAATATTTTAAAAACTGCCATATCATTAGGAAAAACTTTTTTATTTCTGATAACTTTTCGTAATTGACTATTTACAGATTCAATAGCATTTGTTGTATAAATCACTCTTTTAATTTCTGCAGGATAACTAATAAAAACAATTAAATTATCTCAATTTTTATATCAAGATTTAGCAATTTGAGGATATTGTTTATTTCACTTATTTTCAAAGGATTCTAAAGCCTGCATTGCTTGTTCTTCACTACATGCAGTATAAATTGGTTTTAAATCTGCAACTAGAGATTTTCTATGCTTATATGAGACATATTTCAAACTATTTCTAATTTGATGAACTATGCATAATTGATGTTCTGTTTTAAGATAAACTGATTGTATTGCTTCTGACATGCCTGTTAAATTATCACTGCAGGCAATAAGAATATCATTTAAGCCACGATTTTTCATTTCTGTTAAATTTGCTAATCAAAATTTAGCACCTTCATTTTCACTAATTCATAAACCTAAAACATCTTTTTTACCTTCTAAATCAACTCCTAAAGCTATATAAACTCATTTATTAATAATCCTTTTATCTTGTCGTAGTTTCACTATTATGCAATCAAAATAAACAATCGGATAGACACTTTCTAATGGTCGATTTTGCCATGCTTTTACATCATCAATAACATCATCAGTAATTTGACTAATAACACTTTCACTAATATCAGCACCATGATATAACTCTTGTAATTGCATTCTAATATCTGATAATGTCATACCTTTTGCATATAAAGAAAGAACTTGTTGATCAAAACCATCAAATCTTCTTTGTCTTTTTGCAACTATTACAGGATTAAAATTACTATTGCGATCTCGTGGTACATCAATCTCAATTTTACCTTGTTGAGTTATTAATTTTTTTGAACTTATACCATTACGAGCATTGTCACTATTACTATGTTGATTCTTATCATATCCTAAATAATTTTGCATCTCAGAATTCAACATTTTTTCTACTAATCTTTTTGTTAATTCTTTATACAATCCTCCCTCTTTAAAAACTGTTGTTAAATCTTCAGTATTTTCTAATAATAAATCTACTGCTTTTGATATTGGATCATTATTATTAATATTTTGCTTTTTAGCCATCTGTAACTCACTCTTTCTAGTCATTTAATTATATTTACTAGAATTCATTAAACATAGTTATTTTTGTAAGTTACACAGATTACTAAACATTACCGATTTTTCTAAATACTTTTTTATATCGTTCATTGCCTCAATATATTCAATTAATTCTTGTTTTGTCATTTCATTAAAATTTAAAGATTTGGGTCGACCTGTTCTTTTGGTTTTTTTAGCACGAATTCCATTGCCATATTTTAAACCTTTTTCACCTAATAATTTATATGCTTTAATTCATTCTTTTATTGATGATCGACCAATACCATACTCTAATGCGGTTTTATCAATTGTTTTAATTTTACTTATTTTTATTATTTTTAACTTTTCTTCTTTTGATAGTCATTTAGCCATAAAAAAATGAACACCTTCCTTAAAGTATTTTTAACACAAAGGTTACAATTCTGTGTCTACTTTATTCTAGATGTTCAATCTTTATTTATATAATTAACATTAGGACCGTTTGTTATTAAAATTTTAACTATATTTTCATGACCTTGTTCAATAGAAAGTGTTAAAGCAGTATCTTTTGTGTTATTTATATGATTAACATTAGCACCGTTTGTTATTAAAAGATTAACTATTTCTGTCTGACCTTGTTCGGCAGCTAACATTAAAGCAGTATCTTTTGTACTATTTATATGATTGATATCAGTATTATTTTCTATTAAAAATTGAACTATTTCAATGTGACCATAATCAGCGGCTGTTATTAAGGCACCCTCCATATCGAACTTATTGTTATCAGAATTAGCTGTTAAAGTTTTAACTGTTTGTAAGTCACCTTCTTCAATAGCTGTTAAAAATTTATTTTTAGGCATTTCTTTATCTTCCTTTTCTAAATTAAAACAAAAAACCTATTTATTTTGAAATAAAGTAAATAGGTCAAAAACTTATATTAAATTTTAATAATATAATATCACATTTTCTTTACTAGTAATAGATAATTATAATTTTTAATTAAAAAATAATTTTAAAATATATAAAAAAGAAAAGAAATTTTTTAAAAAATAACTTAATTTACAAGTATTTTTGCATATTAAAGTTATATTGTAAAATATTTGGTTTTCATATATTATTAATTCAAAATCTTTATTGGTTTTTAAATTAACTTATTATTTTTAAGCGAGGTAAAAAATGAAAAACTTAGTAAAATTATTATCGATCTTAACAATATCAACACCAATACCATTATCAGTTGTTGCTTGTGATAATAACACAACACAAAAAACAGAATTAAAAGATAAAATTACTAAACTAACAACAAATATTACTGTAGATGTTAATAAAAGTAATAAAAAATTAGATACATTAATAAATAATACAATAGAAGTTAAAAACTTAAATCCAAAGTTAGGTAACCCTGTAATTAAATATTTTAGTGATAAAGAAGCTAAAAATGATATAACTGCTAAATTACAAAAAGTTGGTGATTTATATATAGTTATTACTAGCAATAGTAATGATTTGAATTATCAAGGTTCAACAGCACCAATTAAAATAAATATAAAAGAACAATCTGATAAAACTGATTTAAGTACTATTACTCAATTAACTGGTTTAGACATTATTGCTAATCCAAGTAAAAGTTATAAAGAATTAATTAGTAATATAAATAGTTTTGATGAATTTAAGTCAACACCATTAGCTGCTGGTTATCAACTTCAATTTTATAACGAAAATAATGAAGAAATAACAAACAATAAACAAGAACTTGAAAAAGTATCTAAAATAGTTGTCAAAATAAGTAGTAATTCAAATGATCCAAATTATCAAGGTTCAACAATGATTGATATAACTAAACAAACAATTATTTCAGATATTGATATGCAAAATTATTTTGCAAAGACAACTTTGCCATTCGCTTCATGAGCACCAGCAACTTCAACTAAAGAAACAATGAATAAACAAGAAGCAGTAACAGATGTTATAAATAAATTAAAAAAATTACAAAAAAATTCAGAATTAGCTGTTAAAGTTTTATTAAAAGGTATGTATAAAGAAAAAATTGATTTTAATAAGCTTAGAAATGAAAATGAAATTTATGATAAAAATGAAAAGCCAGTACCTAATGATTGATTTAAAGATAAAGAATCAGATAAAGAAGCAAATGTATTGATTTTTTATGGTAATACAGAAACTGGTTATTTTTTTCCTATAAAAATAAATATAAATTAATTTATTAAAATTTATGATAAAAAATAAACTCTCTTTTAATTAAAAGAGAGTTTTTATTATTTAAACTTTTTTATTTTTTTCTTTTAAATTTTGATGTTTATAGAACATTCTATTTTCAATACTTGCAATACGAGCAGTTGATTCACCAACATTAATATTAACCAATGCTTCATCAATTGCATAGATCTTTGCATCTAAGTTATCTAAATGATGTAAAATTTCAGCTTCTATTGTTTTTGGTAAGACAGGTGAACCATATTCATATTTACCATGACTAGCTAATATTAGATGCTGTAATAAAACTACGATTTCTTCGTCTAAGTTAATATTTAATTCCTTACAAGCAAGTGTAACTTGCATTGCACCTAATGAAATATGACCAATCATTTTACCTGATAGTGTATATGAACTAATAGGATTATTATTTAATTCAACCATTTTTCCATAATCATGCATAATGATTCCTGCATATAATAGTTCACTATTAATATTACGATCATTATAAAGTGCTACTACTTGTTTTGCCATTCTTAACATTGTTACTGAGTGTCATAATAAACCGCTTTGAACAGCATGATGCATTTTAACTGCTGCTGGTCACTTTTTATAATCATCAATATTTTTTTTATTAAAACATTGGATTAATACTTTTTTTAAAATTGGATTTTTAAATTCCTTTATTGTTTGACTAATTTCAGTTCATGCTTCAATAATATTAATTGGTGCTTGTGTAAGTAATAAATCATAATATTCACTAGGATTAGTAATAATAGTTCAATTATTAATTTTTAGTTGTATTTCATTATTATAATTAATGCTATTTGCTTCAATTTTAATTACTTGTCCTATTGTTAATTGTTCAATAGTTTCTTTGCTTACGTCTCAAATTCTTGCTGAAATTGTCCCAGTTTTATCTTGTAATTGTAAGTTTAAATAATTAGTATTGTTAGAAGCAACACCTTGAATTACTCGATTAATAATTACTACTAAACTTAAAACATTATTAGGTTTAATATCTTTAATTACAGTCATTTTTTAGTTCCTTTCTATCATTTTATATCTTTGATATTTAGATATTTGATAGCTAATTCTTCATACATTTTTCTCATTTTTAATTTTGCATCATTAATGGTTTTATCAACACAAACAAAATAGAATTTAATTTTTGGCTCAGTTCCACTAGGTCTAACAGCAACTCATGAACCATCACTGAAGTAAAATTTTAGTAAATTTTGTGATGGCATTCCATGTAAACCAGTTTGATAATCTTCAACTTTAATTGTTTTAATATTATTAAGTGTTGGTATTTTACTAGTTCTTAATGTTTCTAACATATTATTAATAGTATTTTGTCCTGTTTTGCCTTTTAAAATAAGATTAACAGTATAACAGTAATAATATCCAAATTTTTGATAAATATTTTCTAAAACATCAACTAATGTTTTTTGTGACTTTTGATAATATCAAGCCGCTTCTGCTGCTACTATTGCTGATTGAATACCATCTTTGTCACGAGTAATATCTTTAATAACATAACCATATGCTTCTTCAAAACCAAAAACAAAGTTAATGTTACGTGCTTTTTCTTTTAGCATTTCTGCACCAATTCATTTAAAACCAGTTAACGTTTTAATAACTTGACATCCATATGATTTAGCAATCATATCAGATAAATTTGAAGTAACAAATGTATTGTACATAACAGGATTTTTTGGCATTGTTTTATTAAGTTGATAATGGCTTAATAAATATTCTAATAAAATTGGTGCTGTTTCATTACCTGTTAATAATACATAATTATTATTATGTTTTACAGCAATACCAATGCGATCAGCATCAGGATCATTTAAAATAATTAATGGTGCATCATGTTTTTTAGCATGTTTAATTGCTAAATCAAATGTTGGTTTTACTTCGGGATTGGGCGACACTACACCTTTAAAATCAGGATCATAGTTAGCTTGCTCTGTTACTAAAATAATTTCATAACCGCATTGTTCTAAAATTGGTTTAACTCATTCACGACTAGTACCGTGTAGATTAGAAAATACAATTTTAAAGTTACGATTTTTAACTTGTGGATAAAACTGTAAATTTTTAATATCGTCACGATAATTATCTTCTACTGTTGAAGGCACTTCTTTAATTAGGTTAGTATCATAATCGAATGTTAATTGAAAATCATCAGTCAATTGTTCCATTTTATTGCTAATTATATTGGTAACATTAGGAAGAAATTGACAGCCATATTGATCATAAATTTTATAACCATTATATTCAGGAGGATTATGACTGGCTGTAATAACAATTCCAGCAAGAGCATTAACTTTTCTAATACTATATGAAAGTACTGGTGTTGGTCTTAAATCATTATTTTTAAATAAAAAAACAGGAATTTTATGTTTAGCTAAAGTTTTTGCTGTTAACATTGTAAATTCTGCTGAAAAGTGACGATTATCATGAGCAATAATAACACCACGAAGTAAGTCTTTTTCAGAAAAGGCAGATTTTAAATATTGAATAAATGCGACAGTTGCCTTCATAATAATAATTTCATTAATTCTGCCGGTACCAACTCCAGTAATACCACGCATGCCAGCTGTACCAAATTCTAAAGTTGTAGTAAAAGCATCTTCAATTTCATTTTTAGACATTGTAGTTAATTGTTTTTTTAAGTGTTGTGGTAAGTTTTGCTTTTTTCAAATCTCATATGTTTTTAGTACATTCATTATTATTTCTCCTTTATAATAAAAAATTAAGTTTATAGGTAAATCATACTATAAAATAAGAAGAAAATAAATTTTAGTAGTTAATGTAAACATAAACTTTGAATTAAATAATAAAAAATAAAATTATTAAAAATTTCAATTTCAATCTTTAATAATTTTATTTTATTTTTATATTGATTGTGAATTGGCTTTATTTAGAATTGTTATTGGTTGTTTGTCATTTTTAATAGAATTTATTGCTTTAATGTTTATTTTTTTATTTGGTTCTGAAGTTTTAATTAGTTTATATAATGGTACTTGTTTGTTATCTTTATTAAGATACTGATCACTAGTAATAGTACCAACAAGTTTTTCATTATTATTTAGTAATATTTCAGCAAGAGATGTTGTTATTGGTAATTGTGGTTTAATTTTTTTTGAATTTGTGTCAATATCGAGTGAAAATTTCCCAAAATAATTTATCAAAAAAAGTAAAAAATTTTGGAAAGTTAAACTGTTAAATAAACGTTAATTCCAAATACCCCTGAAATTTTAGTTCCAAATTTTTATTTGCAATCTTTTTTTAAAAAAGATTGTTTAATTTATAAAATTTGATAAAAAATTAGCATAAACTATATTTAGTTTATGCTAATTTTCAAAATCAAAAAAGAAGTTGTAATTATCTGATTTTAATAAAATTTGTGATAAAATTTTAAAAAAGTACATAAAAGGATAAAAGCCTAAATAAGTTTTCTTTTGAAAGGAAAAAAATGAAATTAATTTTAAAAACATTAATATTTTTAATAATTGGAATAGAAATAGAAAAATTAAGTTTATTAACAACAAATATAACAAGCAAAACAAGCCAACAAATAAAAATAAATAATAATTTTTATACAAATAGTGAATTATATGTCTTAGGTGATAGTTTATCAGATAATGGTAATTTACCAAATATTATTAATCATAATTTATTAAACTTGTATAAAATAAAATTTCAAACACCTTTTTATCATAACTCATTTAGTAATGGTGATGTTGCCGCTAGTATTTTAGCAAAAAAACTAGGAACAAAATTAATACCAGCTTGATATCAAAATGGTAATAACTATGCTGTGGCTGGCGCTCACTCTAAAGATGAAAATGATTGACAATATAAAATATTTTTAAATCATTTTAATATTGTTCATCAAGCAGAAAAACTAATAAAAGAACATAAAATCCAAAAAAATGATTATATTTTTATTGAAATAGGGGGTAATGATTTAACTACTATACTAGATAAATTACCATCATGCAATTCAGAATTATTAATTAAAAAATCTATAAACAATGAATTTAACGCAATTCAGAAGTTAATTAATGCTGGAGCTTATAATTTACTAATATCTAATTGTCCAGATATTAGTAAAATTCCACAATATGTTAATGGTTCAAAAAATACTAAATTTATTGCTTATAATTTAGCAAAAAAATTCAATATTCTTTGAAAAATAAAATCAAAAATTTTGATAAAAAATAATCAAAAAATCAATATAAAATTATTTGATTTGGAAACATATTTTAATAAAATTTTAAATCAAGCGAAACTAATGGGTAAAAATATTACTAATGAATCTATTGTTTGAAATTGAAAAGAGATTTTATTAAATAAAAAACCAAAATATGTTAATAATACAAAACCATTAACAATTAATAATAATTTTTTCTTTGATTATATACATCCTAATAAATGAGCTCATCTACAAATTGCTGATCAGTTATTTAAATTAATTAAAAATTAAATAAAATCAAAACTAATAAAAAGGATTATTTTAAATCATGCAAACAAACAAAAAATATAAAGATGAAAAAATTAAATATTGTTTTTTAATTTTTTTTACAATTATTCCATTATTTTGTGTAATATTAAATTTATTATTTTCAACAATTCAACCAGACCCAGAATATGGTCATTCTACTGAAAATTTTGATTTTTCTATTATTAATCAATCAATTTATTTCTCAGTTTGAATTGCCTTATCGACTTCAATTTATGGTATATTAAATTGAATTAATTGTCATACTAAAAATATGCCAACATGAATAACAGGTAAAAATTATTTAACTCATATTACTACATTAAATTTGGGAACTTTTATTATATTTAATCGGGACTTTCCAGCAATCTGTGTAACTTAGTGATTTTACAACTAAAATTTATTTAAAAAACACAGTTTTTAGGAAAGTCCCATTTAATCTAACAATGATAATTAGTCCTAATAATATTGTTGGTTTTAATACTTGATATAAAATCTTAAAGTCAATTTTAGAACACATCTTAGTTCCAATAATTGTTATTTTTTATTATTTCTTTTTTAGACAAATAAATATTTCCACAAAGCAATATTTTTTAAAATATTGTTGATATAATTTAATTGTTATTTTAATTTATTTATTTTATGTTTCATTACGAGTAATAATGCTAATTAATTTTCTTTCACCAGAACAAGAAGCTTTTACACCTTTTCCATATGATCAGTTAAATCCATATAAAATTGGTTGAATTCTATTTTTTTTAGGAATTACAGCATTTTTAGTAAGTACTATTTTAATATCAACTTTTTTAAATTTTTTAAGTAATTTAAGACAAAAGAGCGCTAAGAATAACAAAGGATTTTAATTTAATTTCTAAATAATGACAATTTTTTATTTTTATTGTCAATATCGAGTGAAAATTTCCCAAAAATATTTATCAAAAAATAAATTATTTTGAAAAGTTATACTGTTAAATAAACATAAACATAAATTCCAAATAAATTCTTTTCTAGATAAAAATAGAAATAAAGTTTTTTAATTTCCTGAATTGTAAAATTAAAAAGGACATTTATATAAAAATTAAATTGTGTTAATTCTATAATTAAGAAAAGAAAGGAATTAGCACAATGTATAAGTATCTGACTATTGAATCAATAATAGCAATAAAAGAATATAAAAGTTATGAATTTTCAATTCGTAAAATAGCAAAAGCTGTTGATTATAGTAAATCAACTGTACATAGAGTTTGCAGATTATTAAATCAAAACTTATTACCATTAGAAATATTGAATCAAATTCAAAAAAAGAAGCAAAATGCAGGTAGAAAATTAATAATTTTAACTTTAACAGAAATTAATACTATTAATTATTTGTTAATTACTAAAAATTATGCGCTTGATATAATTGCTAATTTTTTAAAGGAAAATAAAATAAAAAGTATTTCAACAAAAACTTTATATAACATGTTTAAAACAAATCGAATGGGTTTTGATGAAAATAACTTATTGAGAAAAGGAAAAAATAAACCTCATAAACGAAAAGAAACTAGAGGACGAATTAATAATTGTAAATCTATTCATGAAAGAAATTTAATCATTCCTAATATTAAAAATATACAAGAATTTGGTCATTTAGAGGGTGATACTATCATTGGTAAAGATCATAAAAGTTCTATTATTACTTTAGCTGATATATGATCAAAAACCACAATTCCTTTAGTTTCTAAAAATCATAAAGCAGAAAATATTACAAAAAGTATAATAAAATTTATTTCAAAGTTACAAAAAGGAACAGTTAAAACTATTACTTTTGATCGTGGTAAAGAATTTAGTAAATGAAAATTAATCGAAAAAATTTGCAATGTTAAGATTTATTTTGCAGATCCTGGCAAACCTTGTCAAAGAGGTTTAAATGAAAATAATAATGGTATTTTAAGAAGATATTTATCAAAATCTACAGATCTATCTTTATATAAACAAAAAGACTTAAATGCTATAGCATTTCAGATTAATTCTACACCCAGAAAATCACTATCTTATAAAAGCCCAATAGACTTAATACAATTATTTTAAAAACTGTCCCATTTGTCCCATTTATATTTACAATTCAGGTTTTTTAAAATTTTTTGTATAATTAATTTATACAGAAATTATATAAGTTTTTAACTCGTTATTTTATCTTAAAATAAATGAGTTTTTTATTATTTATTCAAAGGAGAAAAGAAAAAATGTTTAAAGTTAATCCTAATTCACCAATTTATGAATTTTATTATTCTGAAATCAAAAAATTAGAGGGTAAAATTAAAGATAATAAAGAATTAGATAATATAATAAATACTGAAAAAAATCTTAAAGAAGAAATAGAAAAACTAGAAATATATCTAAAAACATTAAATGAAAATTTAAAAAAGAAATATAAAATAATTCCATATATTAAAAAATTAAATATACATGATTTAGAAGATAAAATCGAATCAAAAGGACAAAAAAGGGTTGATAATGTAGGAAAATATTTAAAGTTAAAATCAAGTTTAGATTATGATTTTGATTCAATTTTTGAACAATGAAAACTCAGTGCAAACAGTGAAAATCAAACTTCAACAATCGTATATCAATCAAAGTTATCTCAAATTTAAAAACAAGAAATTGCAATATAATGGGACTTTCCTAAAAACTGTGTTTTTTAAATAAATTTTAGTTGTAAAATCACTAAGTTACACAGATTGCTGGAAAGTCCCTCTTCGACGCTCCCAAAAAATTAGCAATTATATCAAGCGCATAATTTTTAGTAATTAACAAATAATTAATAGTATTAATTTCTGTTAAAGTTAAAATTATTAATTTTCTACCTGCATTTTGCTTCTTTTTTTGAATTTGATTCAATATTTCTAATGGTAATAAGTTTTGATTTAATAATCTACAAACTCTATGTACAGTTGATTTACTATAATCAACAGCTTTTGCTATTTTACGAATTGAAAATTCATAACTTTTATATTCTTTTATTGCTATTATTGATTCAATAGTCAGATACTTATACATTGTGCTAATTCCTTTCTTTTCTTAATTATAGAATTAACACAATTTAATTTTTATATAAATGTCCTTTTTAATTTTACAATTCAGGATAATTTTATATATTTTGTTAATAAAATAATCATAACATAAAAAAACAAAATAATTAATAAATTATCTTGCGGTGAATTGTGTTACTTAATTAAATTAATTATACAAAAAATTTTAAAAAATTAAAAAACTTTATTTCTATTTTTATCTAGAAAAGAATTTATTTGGAATTTATGTTTATGTTTATTTAACAGTATAACTTTTCAAAATAATTTATTTTTTGATAAATATTTTTGGGAAATTTTCACTCGATATTGACATAAAAATTATTTTTAATTAACTTTATTTTTATTTTTTATGAATAATAATCAATTTAATATTTTTTTAATTCTTTGATTATTTTTGATTTTAGTAAAATTATGATAAGATATTTTTATATTTATATTAGTTTTTTGCTGTTAAAGTTTTTTTTATTAATAAAATAAATAAAAGAGTTTTGGTCTTTAAAAAAAACTGGTGTAAATAAAAACAAATTTAGAAAATCAATATCAAAATAATTAGAGATAAATTGTTTTTTAACTTTTTACTAGCAAATAATGAAATATTCATATTTAAAAATAAATAAATAAATGCAGTATTAGTTGGATTGTTAATCTTAAGGAATTAAAAAAATTAACGTATAATTAAACTATCAATAATTATAATATAATATTATTTAAGGTTTCTTAAATTATTTTTTGTTTTTAGGAGGAACTATGAAAATTGCTTTTGATGTAATGGGTTCAGACCATGGTAGTTTGCCCGCTATTGCTGCAGCGTTAGAAGTTATTAAAGAATTCAAAAACGTTGAAATTTGTTTATTTGGTGATGAAAAACAAATTAATGGAAACTTGCAGATTTTATTAAAAAATAAGCCATTATCATCAAGAATAACAATACTAGCAACAACCCAAGTAATAACTATGAATGATGGTCCACTCGCTGGTATTAGAATGACTGATTCTTCTATGAATCAAGCTATTCAGTTAGTTAAAAATAAAAAAGCAGATGGGATTCTAACTTCGGGTTCAACTGCTGCCTATCTTGGTGCTTGTCATTTTTTATTAGGCGAAATCAAAGGCATTAAACGTCCGGCATTCATGCCAATTATGCCTACTTTAATAAAAGATCGACAAGTAGTATTATTGGATGTTGGAGCAAATATTGAAAACACTGTTGATGAATTAATTAATTTTGCATTAATGGGTCATATTTATTGTCAAACTATTCAAAATATTTCACGTCCTAAAATTGGTTTACTAAATATTGGTATTGAAGAAAGCAAAGGTCCAGAAGTAACTAAAGCAACATATGCTAAACTAAAACAATTAACACAAAAAAATGAAAAGTTAAGTTTTTTAAATTTTCACGGTAATATTGAACCACGAAATGTTTTAAGTGGTGATGTTAATATTATTATTTGTGATGGTTATTCAGGTAATATTGTTTTAAAATCAGTTGAAGGCATGGCATCATTATTATTTACATTAATTAAAAATGGTTATAAAAAAAATTTATGAACTAAATTTTTAGGTTTAATATCAATTGGTATTTTTAAAAATATTAAAAAGACTTTTGATTATAAGAATACAGGTGGTGCTCAATTAATAGGTATTAATGGCATTGCTTTTAAAGCACATGGATCTAGTGATAAAAAATCTTATTATAGTACTTTAAAACTTTTAATTCATGCTATTGAGCAAGATGTTACTAATAAAATAGCTAAACAAATTCAAGAATTATAATTTATAAATAAGTATTAAGGAGAAAAATATGATTAATATTGAACATATTTTAAAATCGAGTATTTTAGAAAAAATTAAATCTAATCGTAATTATCGTGAAGCGTTTACTCATCGTTCTTTTTCAAACGAACATAATTTAGATTATTCATATGAGCGATTAGAATTTTTGGGTGATTCGATTTTAGGGGAAAATATTTCAACTTACATTTGACACTTATTTCCAAATAAAGATGAGGGACAATTAACAAGTTTACGTAGTAAAGCAGTTAGACAAGAAACATTGGCAGCAGTGGCAATTGCTTTAGGATTACAAGATTATTTATTTTTGGGAAATGGTGAAAAAAATACAGGTGGGCAACAACGCGAAAGCATTTTATCAGATGTTTTTGAATCATTTCTTGCTGCAGTATATCTTGATTTAGGAAATAGTGCAGTGAAAAAAATCTTAGACTTAACCTTATTTGAATTAATTAAAACTAATCAGTTAGAAACAATTATTGATTATAAAACTAAATTACAAGAATTAGTACAGGCAGAAAAAAGAGATCCTATTAATTATAAAACTATGGAACAAATTAAAAAAGATAATATTACTTATTTTATTGTTCATGTGTATTTAGATAATAAAATACTAATGGGGAAAGGAGTAGGAACAAATAAAAAGAAAGCTGAGCAAGAAGCAGCAAAGTCAGCTTTAGCAAAACTGTCAAAATCTAATTTATTAATAAGTGATCATAAGAAGGGATAAACATGTTTAAATTATTACGTAATTATATTCGTGAACAAAAAAACAATTTATTACAAATGTTTGGTTTAGGTTTTTTAGTAATGATTATGATTATTGCCTTTTTATCATTAAATTTTTCTAATAATTATTTATTTGAACAATATGTTAACGATATTGCTCATAATGAATTTAATCAATATACATTTTTTTCACCAGTAGAATATGTTAATTTTGATGGAAAATATAATGAAAAAGATAAAGCTGGTTCTTATTTAAATAATATTAATTATTATCAAAAAGATAATACTATTGATAAAGAAAAGATGGCAAAAGCTACTTTTCAGTTAACAATACCAGATGCTACTAGACCTGATATATATCGTTTTACTTTTCATGGTGGGGACGCTAGTAGTAAAGAATATTTTGCTATTGGTGATAGTCTTTTTAATGATACTAGCCATAATTATATTGATTTTAAAATTAATATTCCTATTAATTATCCATCTTATGATACTCATAAAGCAACGATAGAACAATATGCTAATATGATTAATCAATATCTATATGATCCATTACATCCAGAAAATGCAACAAATTTTATGATTACTAGTGAAGCTGCTTTACAGTTTTATAACGATAATTTTAAGGGACAATTGTCATATGCTAATCGAAACTATAGTGAAATAGATATTAAAAATGAAGCTAAGTTATATGAAATAATGTCAATGGGAATGTTATATAAAGATATTGAATGACAACATGCTGTTATGGTCCGTGATTTATTAATTACTAGTAAAAATTTTACTTTTATTGAAACAGGACCCGAATATATTGTTAATAAAGCAATTATTGTCAAAGATGGTGGCCCAAGTTTAACAGAAAAACCATTACAAGATAATGAAATTTTAATTTACAAACATTTTGCTGAACTAAATAATTTACATATTGGTCAAAATTATGTAATTGCTGGACAAACGTTTATTATTCGTGGTTATGCTACAAGCTCATTAGCAGCATTTGTTGGTCGTTATTTTGGTAATTCACTTGATTTAAAAAATAATACTGTCGCTTTTACTAATGGTAATACGATGCGCAAAGTTGAATCCGATTTAAAGACATTTAGCAGTAATATTGATGATTTTTTTTTAGGTATTAATCCTGATTTGGCTAAAAATATTGATTCACAAATAAACAATACACAAATAAACAATGAATGAATTTATAATTATCTTCATGCAACTTATAAAACACCTACTGATATAGCAAGTACAAAATATTATAATAATGGTATTGATTATAATAAAATAGTTTCACCTTTAAATATCAATAATCTTAGATTTTATACTAGTATGCAAGAATGATTTTTTAGTTCCATTAATAATAGAATTAATGTTATTGAAGAGATTTCTAGTTTATTTTTAATTTTGATTTTTATTGTGACTACTATTATTATTTTTATTATTACTTTTAAAATGATTGATCGTAATAAAAAATTAATTGGAATTTTAAAAGCAACAGGATATAAAAGTTGACAGTTAAGTATATCATTAGTAATTTCAATTATTGCTCCTTTAATTATTTTTGCTATTATTGGTGTTTTAATTTCGATTCCAGTTGCGCATTATTTAATTTATATTACTAATATTAGTACTGTTGCCTTAATTAGTTATGGTTGGTACTTTAATATTGTTACCGCTATTTTATTACTTGTTATTCCAATCATTAGTTTAACTTTCATTAGTTTTTTAATGGTATTATTCTTATTAAGAAGTAAACCCTTAGATTTAATTACTAATAATATTTCAAAACAAAAATATAAAATAAATATTAGTTCAACTTTTACTTTTATTGCAAGATATG
Source organism: Spiroplasma endosymbiont of Aleiodes alternator (assembly GCF_964031135.1). NCBI lineage: Bacteria > Bacillati > Mycoplasmatota > Mollicutes > Entomoplasmatales > Spiroplasmataceae > Spiroplasma > Spiroplasma endosymbiont of Aleiodes alternator. The sequence continues at coordinate 709,492 of NZ_OZ035008.1, read as the reverse complement.
TGATTGGTAGATTTAGTTATCGTAATAAGTTGGCCGTTACTACTTCACTACGTAGTTTTGGTAAAACATTAATTATGTGTTTTACTAGTATTTTTGCTGCAACATTAGTATTCTTTGCGGTTGCTGCTAGTGGTTTAGTTAATAATATGTTAGGTTCACAATTTGCGGGAACTAATTTTAATTATCAAAATGGTTATCAATTTGATGATAATATTAAAACTAACTTTATTAATAACGAAAATAAATTAATGTATCAATTTAATAGTGTTGATAATATTAAAAGCAAAATTTCATTATATCCAGAATTATTAGCGGCAATTAAACGATTTGATCCTCTTAATCCTAATAAATCAATTATGATTAATGTTCAAAATCGTTATATTATGGGTAGTGAATTATTAAAAATAAAACAGTGAATTGCTGCTAATCCATCAAAGATTCCACCAATAGTTAAGGATTTCTTAGAAAAAAATAAAATATTATTTAATTATTTAACCAATAATAACGGTAAAAACAATACTGATTTAATGATAAGTTTTGGTTTAATTCCTTATGATGAACAGCATGAAGTACCATACACACAATTAGAACTTGATAAGACTAATCTGTTACTTCCTAATCAGCGTGGTGCTGTTTTTGATAATGATACACAAACCTTATCAAAAGAATCTTTTAAAAATTGAAGTGCACCAAGAACTGCTTATGGTATTGATGATAGTTTAAGTGATTTTTTATCTCTAAATTTTAGTATAAGTGATTTCTCTACTTTTAATAAATTAAATTTAGCTGATATGGAAGTTTCTAATAATTGGCAAGATAAACAATTTATTAATATTCGTAATCATTTAATTCAAAAATTAGGAATTAAAAATCCAGATAGTAGTGCTGTTCAATTTATTCCAATGGCTACTTCTGCTTTACCTTCGGTTGCCAATGTTTATAATGGTGGAGAACAACTTAATAATAGTGTTATTTATAGGTATAAAGGATTAGATAATCAAATAAAATATATAATTGGTATTGCTTATGATTATATTAATAAATTAGATCCAAAAATAATAGTAATGCCTAAACTTTGGCTTAATGATATTTTGTTTGGTAGTAAAAGTGATTTATTAGAAAATAATTTTGCTAATAGTAAATTAAGCAAATTTACTGATAATGAGTTTAAACATTACTTACCAATTATTAGCAATAAAAATGATTATAATATTGATTTAGCACAAATTTCACACTCAGGATATTTGGAAAGTAAAGGTATTAGTACTTCATTATCATCAATGTATGATATTAGCAATTTACGTAGTATTATGAAGAATAATCAATATAGTTTACAAATAATCATTTCATTTTTTGGTATTTTTAGTGTTATATTATCATTAATCATTATTGTTATTGTTACTAATATTAGTGTTCGTGATAATTTAATATTAATTAATATTTTACGAAGTTTAGGTTATACTGCATTAGAAGTTTCTTATAATTTCTTTCTGGTAATAATACCGGCATTGGTAATGAGTAGTTTGGTTGCTGTTTTTATTGTTCCTTCTTTAGTAATGGTACTTTCTAATTTATTAGCAACTTTTGCAAAAATCGCATTTCCTATTGTTTTTCGTTGATGATATTTTGCATTGATGATTAGTATAAATATTTTAATTTATTTAGTCTCATACATTATTACTTGAAAGTTAAACGTTAATAATAAACAATTAATGACATTAACTAAATAATATATAATCTGGTTTGCTGCTATTAAATAAAAAATTACACATTAAAATGTTTTAATTTTAAAAAATATTTTTAAATTGATAAAATTAATTTGAAGTATCAACTGAGGTTAGTGGAATATGGTAAAAATATTTTTTAATTATTTGCGTGAACAAAGAAAAAATATTATTCAAGTTTTAGGGTTAGGCTTTTTAGTTATGATTATGATTATAACTTTTTTAAGCATTCAATTTTCTGATCAATATGTAGAAAATCAATATTTAAATGATATTAGTCAAAATACTAATTTTCAAGAATTAAATGAATTACCAATTGAAAAAATAGTTTTGAAAAAGAATATAATTATTATAAAACACATTTAGGATTATGATTGGAAAATATGTCATATTATAAACAAGATGATAGTATTGATACTTTTAAATTAAATCATGCAACTTTTCAAATTGCTTTAGTTAATGCTAATACCGATACTTATCGTTTTATTTTTAATGGTAGTAGTGATTTAAGTGATTCTCATGCTAATAATTATTTACAAATTGGAAATAATATATCTACTAAATATCATCATGATTATGTTGATTTTAAACTATTAGTTCCTAATAATTATCATCAAGGTTATAACTCTTCTGAAGAATATAAAAATGCAATGCTTAATTTAATTAATAGTTATGTTTATGATGGAAAGACAAATATTAATCAAGTAAACTATTTTATTTTAAATGATAAAGCATTAAAAATTTATCAAGATGAAATTTATCATAAAATATCATACGCTAATCATGAATATAATAAAATTGATATTTCTTTGCAATCACAACTATATTTTTTAATTATTAATGGCATGTTATTTCAAAATATTGAATGAAATCAATATACTTTAGTTAATGATTTATTAATGACCGGTAAATCTTTTCTTTTTACACAAACAGTTCCTAAAAATATTATTGATCCACCAATTTTAGTAGGTAATTATAAACAAAGTTTGGAAGAGTTACCATTACAAGATAATGAAATTTTAATTTATGAACAATTTGCTAATAATAATAATAATTTAAAAATTGGTGATAAGTACAATATTGTTAATCGTACTTTTACTGTTAGAGGATTTGTTACTAGTCGAAATAGTGCTTTTATTGTCAATAATATTAGTGGATTGATGGATCCAAAAAATAAAACTGTTGCTTTTGTTAATAGTAATACAATGGTTAACATCAATAATGATTTTAAGGGTTTTATTGATAAAAATAAACAAAAAAATAGTTTTAATCCCGTTTATCCTGAACGTAGTTTAAATCCATGATTATATAATATATTACATAATCAATTAGCATATGGTCATCATTATCAAAATCTTACTAATGGTATAAATTTTGCTAATGTTGCTAGTATTTTAACAAATGATGATTATTTTTGAAGACCTTATAATGAAAATGCTATTTTTTTCTTAAATGAACGAATTAATTTAACACAAAATGTTGGTATAATATTTTTAACATTAATTTTTACTGTCACTAGTGTTATTATTTTAATGGTAGTATGAAAGATGATTCATCATAATCATAAATTAATTGGAATTTTAAAAGCATTGGGTTATAAAAATTGACAATTAACAATTTCTTTAGTTTTAGCTATTATTTGACCTTTATTTATTTTTGCTATTATTGGTGTTTTAATATCAGTATTTATTAGTCATATTCTTATTAATAGTCATAACTTATATTTAGCGCTAATTAACTATGGATGATATATAAATGTGCATATGACAATTATTGTGGTAACTGTTCCTTTATTGTTATTAGTAATTATTAGTTTTTTTATAGTTTATTTATTTTTACAAAAAAACCACTTGACTTAATTAGTAGTAAAAATTTTAAAAAATATCATCATTTAAATATTAGCAAAATTTTTAATTTTATTAGTGTTAAAGTTATTGGCGATATTAGTTATCATAATAAATTGGCAATAACTATTAGCATGCGTAGTTTTGGTAAATTAGTTATCATTAGTATAGTTAGTATTTTTGCTGCCACATTGATGCTATTTTCAATTGCAGCTAGTGGTTTAGTTAATGATATGTTATCATTACAATTTGAAGGGATTAATTTTAATTATTTAAATAGTTATCATTATGAAGACATTGAAAATAATTTTATTAATAATAACAAGCAGTTGCTTTATAACATTGCTCCAGTTTCACAAATAGAATCAGGAGTATCACTTAAACAAGATTTACAAGATGCTATTGATTCATATTTAATAAATCCTAATAATCCAGCCCCCGTTATTCGCGATTTACGTAATAAATATATTTTGGGTAGCGATTTATTAAAGATGCGTAAAAATTTTGAAAAATCGACAACATGAAATTTATTACCACAAACATTTAAAAAACAGTGAGCAAAACAAATAAATATTATTAATTATTTAACAAATGAAAGTGGTAATAATAATGATTTATTAATTAGTTTTGGTATTATTCCTTATCAGGAACAAAATGAGTTACCTTTTATTAAATTGAATATTGAAGATTCTTATGATTTGGATTTTAGTCATAACAATGCTATTGGTAATACTTATGATAGTGTAACTCAAACTTTTAATGATTCATGCTTTAGCAATGAAGTTACAATAAGACAAACTATCTATGGTATTAATGCAAATAGTAATAATTTTATTAAACCTAATTTAATTAATAGTAAATTTAAAAAATTTATTAATATGAACAATGATACAATGAACACTTCTGATTTTTGATTAGATAAAGAATTTACTAAAAATGTTAACAATGTAAAAAAACAATTACATATTACTAGTACTAATGCTCCAAATGTTACCTTTTTACCAATTGCAGCATCTAATGCCCCAGCATCCAATACTAGTACTGGTAATGGTAACAATATTGGTAAAGCAATTTTATATCCATATTTTGATTTTAATGGTAATAAAAAATATTTAATTGGTATTATTTATGATGGCTTTAGGAATTTAGGAATGTCAACATTATTAGTATCACAATCACTTTTAAATAGTGCTATTAATGAAAATACAGGATTATTAATTAATAATGCCAAAATGAGTAAATTTAATGATAATGAGTTACGACATTACTTAACTTTTATTAATACTGAAAATAATTATAATCTTGATTTAACTAAAATTTTGAATACTGACTACATTAGTTCTAGTGGTTTTATTAGTTCTTTGAGTGGTATTGTTCCAATTGGTAATGAAAAAGCAGCATTGGAAAATAATGAAATAAGTATTCAATTACTTATTGGTTTTTTTGCAATTTGTAGTATTATATTATCATTTATGATTATGACTTTGGTTACTAATATTTTAGTTCGTGATAATTGAATATTGATTAATATTTTAAAAGTATTGGGATATAATACTATGGAAGTATCGTACAATTTTATTATAATTATTGTCCCTTTAATTTTAATTTTCTCAGTTTTTAGTGTTTTTATTAGTCCAATATTAATTAATATATTAGCACAACAGTTAATTACTTTTAGTCATGTTATTTATCCAATTATTTTTCGTTGATGATATTTTTTATTAGCTTTTGCTATTAATATTATTGTTTATATTAGTGCTTATATTATTACTTGATTATTAAATTTTAGAAAATATAAGTTATGAGCATTTATGGAGTAAAGATATTAGTTAATAAAAATTTTATTCCAGTAAAAATTTAAAAAAGGAAGTTTATTATGTTTTTAATTGATTTTCACTTAGAAAGGCATATAATGAATTTATAATGTTTTTAAACCCATTGTTTTAATTTTAAAGCAAATTGGTTTTTTATGTTAAAAAGGAGATGAACTTATGGAACAGCAAGAAAGTAAAACACAAACATCTAGCAATGAGTTAAAACCTGAATTGTAAATATAAATGGGACAAATGGGACAGTTTTTTAAATAATTGTATTAAGTCTATTGGGCTTTTATAAGATAGTGATTTTCTCGGTGTAGAATTAATTTGAAATGCTATAGCATTTAAGTCTTTTTGTTTATATAAAGATAGATCTGTAGATTTTGGTAAATATCTTCTTAAAATACCATTATTATTTTCATTTAAACCTCTTTGACAAGGTTTGCCAGGATCTGCAAAATAAATCTTAACATTGCAAATTTTTTCGATTAATTTTCATTTATTAAATTCTTTACCACGATCAAAAGTAATAGTTTTAACTGTTCCTTTTTATAACTTTGAAATAAATTTTATTATACTTTTTGTAATATTTTCTGCTTTATGATTTTTAGAAACTAAAGGAATTGTGGTTTTTGATCATATATCAGCTAAAGTAATAATAGAACTTTTATGATCTTTACCAATGATAGTATCACCCTCTAAATGACCAAATTCTTGTATATTTTTAATATTAGGAATGATTAAATTTCTTTCATGAATAGATTTACAATTATTAATTCGTCCTCTAGTTTCTTTTCGTTTATGAGGTTTATTTTTTCCTTTTCTCAATAAGTTATTTTCATCAAAACCCATTCGATTTGTTTTAAACATGTTATATAAAGTTTTTGTTGAAATACTTTTTATTTTATTTTCCTTTAAAAAATTAGCAATTATATCAAGCGCATAATTTTTAGTAATTAACAAATAATTAATAGTATTAATTTCTGTTAAAGTAAAAATTATTAATTTTCTACCTGCATTTTGCTTCTTTTTTTGAATTTGATTCAATATTTCTAATGGTAATAAGTTTTGATTTAATAATCTGCAAACTCTATGTACAGTTGATTTACTATAATCAACAGCTTTTGCTATTTTACGAATTGAAAATTCATAACTTTTATATTCTTTTATTGCTATTATTGATTCAATAGTCAGATACTTATACATTGTGCTAATTCCTTTCTTTTCTTAATTATAGAATTAACACAATTTAATTTTTATATAAATGTCCTTTTTAATTTTACAATTCAGGTTTAATAATTAGGTAGTTTAGTTTTTCTTAATTATGTTTTTATATAGAAAAAACCATTATCAATATATAATATCTTTATCTTTAAGATTATTATTGTCTTGATATATTATATTGGGTATAATATAAAAGACTATAAAAATTATAAGAGATTTTATTTTATATAAATTTAATTTATTATTAATATAATAGGGGTGATTATGTGGAGAAAGATAAAGATATTATGAACATTATTAAAAAAGCATTATCAGAAAGTATTTTATCTGTACCAGGTGTTGCCAATATTTATGAAAAAGATAATAATTATGGAATTAAAGTTAACAAGTCTGATTTAGGTTGAATTATTGATATTAATATAGTTTGTTTTTTTAATAATAATATTTGAAATATTATGAATCAAACTCAGAAAAATTTAAAATATATTGTTGAAAAGATTATTAAACATCAAGACTATATAGTACTTAACATTTTTGTTCATGATTTAATTGAAGAATAAAAGAAAATATAAGGTGAAATTAAATGAAAAAAATTGATATTAAAACCTTAAAAATTATGCTTATTAGCGGTGCTAATAATCTTTATAATCATCATTTTGAAGTTGATAAATTAAATGTTTTCCCAGTACCTGATGGTGATACTGGAACAAATATGAATTTAACAATGATGAATGGTATAAAAGAATTAAATGGCAAAGAATATGATAGTTTAAAAACATTTGCTACTACTTTTTCTCGTGGTTTAATGATGGGTGCGCGTGGTAATTCTGGAGTTATTTTATCTCAAATTTTTCGTGGTTTTTTTCAAACTATAAAAACAAAAGATTTAAAAAATGATTTCATTAGTAATGAGGATTTATTAAAATCTTGAAAAAGTGCGCAAGATTATGCATATTGTGCAGTTATGAAACCAGTAGAAGGTACTATTCTTACTATTATTAAAGATGGTACTAATTATATTAATGAATTAGAAATAACAGGCAAAGATTCGCTTTATATTTTTGAAAAATTACTAGAAGGAATGAAAGAATCATTAAAAAGAACACCTGATTTATTGCCAATTTTAAAAAAAGTAGGAGTTGTTGATTCGGGTGGTGCTGGTTTAGTTTATATTGTTGAAGGTATGGTGTATGGTTTAAAGCACGGTAAAGCTATTTCACCAAAGAAAAAATTAGAACAACAAGATACAGCAAAATTAGAAATGGTTTTAGATCAAGAAAACTTTGGTTATTGTTCAGAAGTTATTGTAAAACTAAATAAAGTTAGTAAGTTAGATTTTAATTTAAGCAAAACACGAACTGATTTAGAAACAATGGATGGTCAATCAATAGTTTTAGTAGATGATGAAGATTTAATCAAAGTTCATGTTCATACTTTAAAACCGGGTCAAATTTTAAATTATTTTCAGAAATTTGGTGAAATTTTAAAAGTAAAAATTGAAAATATGACCGAACAGGCAAAAGCACATACACAAACTATTAAACCAATTCGTAAATTAAATAATAAATTTGCTTTAATTGCTGCTGTTCCTGGTAGAGGAATTGAAACCTTTTTTAGAGATGAATTAAAGGTTAACAATATTATTATGTATTCAAAAAGAATTAATCCATCAACAGATGACTTTTTAAAGGCAATTGAAATTGTCGATGCAAAAAATGTCTTTATTTTGCCAAATGATAGTAATTTATTTTTAGCAGCAGAACAAGCAAAAAAATTAGAAAAAAAATCAAAAGTTTTTGTATTACCTGCTAAAAATATTGCTCAAGGTATGCGTGCCGCTTTAAATTTCAATCCTGAATTAAGTGCAAAAGAAAATAATAAAAATATGTGAAGTGAAATTAAATATGCTGCTTTTGGTTATGTAACAGTTGCTGATCGTGATGTTGAAATAGATGGTATTAAAATTGGAAAAAAACACTTTTTTTCTGCTGTTAGTTTTCGTAATAAAGATGGTAAAGAAAAAATTATTGCTTCAAATGAAAATTTATTTAATGTAATTAAAGTATTGTTTACTAAATTAATTTGAGATGGTGCAGAAATAATTACTATTTTTAAAGGTAAAGGTTATTCAAAAGATCAAATTAATTTTATGAAAAAAATTTTAGATGAAGATTATGATATTGAATATGAAATTGTTGATGGTGATCAAGAAGTTTATAACTTTCTTTTCGTGGTGGAATAATACTATGTTATAATATTGTAGACTCTATTCAAATAGTTAGAAAGGAGAAAATTATGACTAATTTATTATTATCCTCAGTTAATCCAAATGATCCAAAGACTTGATCAACTAGTTTAATTGTTTTAGCAAGCTTAGTAGCTATTGTTGGTGTAATTTTGTTTGTTGTTACTATGATTTGATTTTTCACTTGAATTAAGTATTCTTGATTCCATCGTGAAAATAGTGCTAATTTAACTGGTGGCGAGTTATCTCAAAAATATTTAAAAACATACGGTATTAATGCAAAAAGAATAAAATTTAAGGGATTTGGTAATATTAATAGTATTACTGTTGAACCTAGGTTTTTTTATTTAAGGCCATATTTATTTAATAATGGTAATTTTATTTTAAGACTATTACCATGAACTTATCACCGTCGTTCTATTTATACTTTAGCAATGGCAATGGAAAGTACTTGGGCAGTAAGTAGTTCAAATAGTAGTCGTTTTAATACTTTTTGATGAGATTTTTCTCGTAAAATAACATTATTTTTTGTTTTAATTCCTTTTGCACTTGCTATTCTATTTGCTCTTTCACCTGCTAATTCTTGAATTACTTTATCAGCAGCGACCGCCAATATACTTTCAATTGTTTTATCAATTTTAGGTAGTATTTTATTAATTCTTTTTTCTTCAATGCAAATGATTTTTTATGCTAAATCAAGAAAAGAAATTTGTCAAAATCTTGTTGGTATTTTAAATGAAAAAGAAATACGTGCTATTAGTTGAATTTTCCAAATTAAGTTTATTTATTACTTGATTCGTATGATTTATGAAATATTACAACTTATTTTACGTATTGTGATGTACACACAGCAAAATGAGAAATAATAAAAATTTGTACCTAAATTATGAACATCTAGAATAAAGTAGACACAGAATTGTAACCTTTGTGTTAAAAATACTTTAAGGAAGGTGTTCATTTTTTTATGGCTAAATGACTATCAAAAGAAGAAAAGTTAAAAATAATAAAAATAAGTAAAATTAAAACAATTGATAAAACCGCATTAGAGTATGGTATTGGTCGATCATCAATAAAAGAATGAATTAAAGCATATAAATTATTAGGTGAAAAAGGTTTAGAATATGGCAATGGAATTCGTGCTAAAAAAAACCAAAAGAACAGGTCGACCCAAATCTTTAAATTTTAATGAAATGACAAAACAAGAATTAATTGAATATATTGAGGCAATGAACGATATAAAAAAGTATTTAGAAAAATCGACAAAAAAGAAGAAATATTTTGTGATTTTCTCATTGAAGAAAAAATATCAGATTAGTTATTTATGTTGATTATTAAATGTTTCAAAATCAGGATATTATAAGTGAATTAAGAATGGAATGAATGAATTTAATAAATGAGATACATTTTTAGCTAATATAATTAAAAATATTTTTTATGAATTTCAAGAAATTTATGGTTATAAAATGATAACTTTATGAATTAACAAAATTTATAATTTAAAATTAAAATTTCATATTGTATATAGATATATGAAAAATATGAGTTTAAAAGCTAAGGTTCGCATAAAAAAATTTGATTATAGAACTAAATCAGGAAGTTTAAGATATGATAATTTATTAAAACGTGATTTTTCAACTACTAATTTAAATGAAAAATTAGGTACTGATATAACTTATTTATTAACTAATGGTAAAACATATTATTTATCAATTGTTAAAGATTTTCATAATAATGAAATATTAGATTATAAAATAAGTGCAAGTTTAGACATGACATTTGTTGTCCAAAACATTATCCAAGCTTGAGTTAATGCTCAAAAACCTACTTCATGAATTTTACAATCAGATCAAGGATTTCACTATACAAATCCTTCTTATAAAATTTTATGTGATGAATTAAAAATAAAAATTTCAATGTCTAGAAGAGGTAATTCCTGTGATAATGGTGCTACTGAAACTTGATTTGGAACAATGAAAACAGAATTTCTATATCAAATTCCAAGAAAAAATAGAACTATTGAATGAATACAAGACAACTTACCTAAATATATTTACTTTTATAATAATTATCGACCTCAAATAAAATTAAAAGGAATGAGTCCAATCGAATATTGATTAGCTCATTCCAAACCAACAAATAATTACTTCATACCTATAAATTTAACACTTACAAACGCTATTTTATAAAATTTAATAAAAGGTTACTTTTATTGTCCACTTTTCTTGACGAGTTCATTATAGGTACAAATTTTAAATTTAAAATTATATTAAGTTTTATTGATAAAACATTATTTTCAAAACTTTTATAAAATATTCTATTTTAGTAAGTTTTAAAGTTTTGTTTTTTTAATTTTACATTTAATTACTAAACTAATATTTTTCATTTTCATTTATTATTGTATATTTAAAATTTTATTTTGATAGTTTTAAATTTTAAATATATAATAAAATACACTTATTAATTTAATATATACATATTCATTAGTAATTTTTTGTATATTTATTGCAAAAATATAAAAAAAGGTTTTAAATGTTAACTATGAGAGAGAAAAAAGAATATTTTAAGTTAAGGAGAATACTGAATGCAAAGTAAGTCTGCTATTAATATATATTCAGAAATTAATAAATTAAAAATAGTTTTATTACTTGCTAAAATTTTTATCAGAAATGGTATTGGAGTATTTTATATTAAAAAGTTTGTTGTAATGAGTATTATCCAAAATAAAAAAATATGTTCTTACTTAATCAATCAAATTTTGAAAGAATGGAATTCTAAAAAAGAATATATTATTTCACTAGAAAAATATTTAAAACAACTTTCAGTTCAATAATTTATTAACAAAATAATTACTTGCTGTTAATAAATTTGAGTTAAAAATTAAATATAATAATACATATCCATGTTTATGAAATTACTAATTCTGAATTGTCATGTGGCCAGAGTGTTGCCCATATTGTATATTAATGTTAAATTAAATAAAGATATTAGGAACTGAAAGGAAGAAAACATATCATGGCTATTAATTTAAAAGGCAGAAATTTTATTTGTTTATTAGATTTTACTTCAGAAGAAATTTATTACTTATTAGAATTAGCTGCTACTTTAAAAATTGCAAAACAAAAAGGAATAGAAAAACAGCCATTAAAAGGCTATAGTGTTGCTTTATTATATCGAAAAGATTCATTAAGAACAAGAAGCGCGTTTGAAGTTGCTGCTTGTGATTTAGGAATGCATTCAACATATTTTGATCCAACTAGTAGTAAATTAGGAGTTAAAGAATCAATTATTGATACCGCTAAATTTCTTGGTAGAATTTATAATGGTATTCAATTTCGTGGATATAAACAAACTGATGTTGAAGAATTAGCTGAAAATGCCGGTGTTCCGATATGAAATGGCTTAACTGACTTATATCATCCAACACAAATGCTTGCTGATATTATGACAATTCAAGAGTGTAAAAAAAATAAAGATGTTAAAGGTATTAAATTTGTTTATTTTGGAGATGCTCGTTTTAATATGGCTAATAGTTATATGATTATTAGTGCAAAATTAGGAATGAATTTAGTAATCTGTACTAATAAAAATTTATGACCATATCCTCAACTATTAAAACAATGTCAAGAAATTGCTCAAGAAACGGGTGGTTCTATTATTTTAACAGAAGATTATAAAACAGCAAGTAAAGATGCTGATGTAGTTGCTACTGATGTTTGAACATCTGTATGTGAAGATAAAATTTTATTAAAACAACGAATTAAAGAATTAATGCCATATCAAGTTAATGATGAAAAAATGAAAATTGCAAAATCAGATGTTATATTTTTACATTCTTTACCAAGTTTTCATGATGGTAATACACAAATTACTCAAGATATTGTTAAACAATATGGTGGAACAGGTGAATTAGAAGTTACTGATGAAGTATTTCGATCTTCTGCATCAAAGGTATTTCAACAATCAGAAAATTGTTTACATACTATTAAAGCTGTAATGTTAGCAACTTTGAAAGGATAATATATGAGACTATATTAATAATGAAAAGAAGTTTTAATTATTTTATTATTTAATAAACTTATTTCCATTAATTAGTTTTTATTATTCTTATTTTAGAATATTAAATATATTAATTAATTGTTTAATAAAATATTAATGTTAGTTTTTATGTTAAGATATTAATAATTAATTTTATTAACTCAAATTAGAAAAATAAGAGTAAATTATGATAAGACAAGAAAGAATATCAGAAGATAGTAGACAACAATTAATATATAATTTTCAAGGATTAAATATATGAGAAAAAGTGGGTATTATTGGTAGTGGGTTTTTGCTTAGTACAATACCAGGAATTGGTATAACATATTTATGTAATGAAAATTGGGACTTTCCTAAAAACTGTGTTTTTTAAATAAATTTTAGTTGTAAAATCACTAAGTTACACAGATTGCTGGAAAGTCCCCATGTTATGCGTGGAACTTGTAGTGCTGCTCAAATTGGTGAAATGGCTGGTGTTGGTATAGCAATATATCGTGCAACAGTTCGTGTACTTTGGGGTTCAACATGAGATGTAAAAAATGGAACTAAAAGACAAATTGTTGATGTTTATACAACTAAATTAGAAATTAATAAATATTTAACAATTGATTTTGAAATTCCAGAATTTGATATTGAAAGATTTATGAAAGCACCAAAAGATATTGCAGTACAAATTGTTTCAAATTGAACAGCAAGTTTTATGAGAAATTTAGGTGAAAATTTAGAATTAATATTTTTAAATGGTATTCAAGATTATGCTATTGCTAAATCATTAGTATTACCTTTAGATTTAATTAATATGAATGCAGAACAAGCAAAAAGAGGGACTTTCCAGCAATCTGTGTAACTTAGTGATTTTACAACTAAAATTTATTTAAAAAACACAGTTTTTAGGAAAGTCCCGCAAAAGAAGCTTATTATAAAATTTAAGCAAGAAATAATAAATTAATTAAATTAGTAAATTATATTATTGTAGGAACTAATAGAGAAGATTTAATGGGAGCAACTGGAATTGATAGTAATTTAGGTTTATCAAAAGCATTTACTGTTTTAAATTATAGTCAAATTTCAGCAGATACATTAGCATATGGTAGAAGATATACAAGTTTAATTGCTGGTATGGAATTTTGAGAAAGTTTTTATTTAGAACAAGAATTTATTCATGATACTGAAAAAGCAATGCATTTAGAAAAAGATTATAGTTTAAAAAATACACATGGTTTTGTAGTTAATAGATATATGTGGGGTATGCCAATTTCATTTACTAAAATAAGACAAAAATTAGATAATGATACAGATAATATTAAAATTATTGGTAAATGTTTATTTGCTTTACCTAGTGCTATTAGAGCTAATTTAATGTATTTAATTAGACCAACTATGCCAACAGTTGAAGAAATTAAAGAAGCAAGAGCAAAAGATTTTTTAACTAATCCAAAAAATGAAAATGCCACTTATCAATCAACTTTATATGATGATATTAATAAATTAAATTTAGAAGATGTTATTTATTTATTAAGGGACTTTCCAGCAATCTGTGTAACTTAGTGATTTTACAACTAAAATTTATTTAAAAAACACAGTTTTTAGGAAAGTCCCTAAACATTCACTTGTTAATTCACCACGTACTTGGGCTTCAAGTACACTTAAAATAGCATTTTCAGTTGGATTATTACCTTTAATAAAAAATGCTTCAGGTATTTTTATTGCTCCCATAATAAAACTTCTTTCTATTTACTAATAGATTGAAAAGCTTCATTTCTAGTAATTTCAACTAAATCTTCTAATTCTTTTTGATTAGTCATTCCTTGTGTTATTGATTTATTTTTTAAATCTTGAGCAATTTTAAAATGGTCTAATGAATTATTATGTAATTGTAAAATTAAATCAGTAGGATTAATTGAATTATCTTGTTGTTTATTTTCTTGTTTAATATGTTCTGTTTTATCAATTAAAAAATCTTTATAATCTTCATTTATTTTATTAAATGCTTCTTTTTAGATAAAGATTTATAATTATCAGTACTCATTAAATTTTTAATTAAATTTACTTTTTTAGTATCTTTAATATTTGAAAATAATTGTTGCTCTTCAAAACTATTAATTTTATTTTCATATTCTTTTATTTTTGTTTGATATTCATTTATTTTTGGTTATAATTCTTTTTTAAGAAATTCATCTTTTGCTTGAGCATATACAACATTTTTTTGTTGTTTTAAAGTTTCTTGTAATTCTTCAAAAGTATAAGTTTCTTTTTTTTCTTTAACTTCAAAATTAGACATAAAAATACTCCCTTGTTAATAATCGCTTTTTTTTGATAATCCCTTGTAACTTATGTTAATTATTAACATAATTGCTTTATTAAATTATATCATTTTTTCCCTTTAAAATAAAGAAAAAACCTATATTTATTATAGGTTTCTAATCAGTATTTTCTATTTTTCTAGGTTCAGAAATATTAAAAATTATATTACTTTTTTTGTTATTTTCTTCTACTTCTTGTGGAAATGCTAATCTTCAATAATCAAATTTTAATTGTGGAGTTGCTAATGCTCCTTTTAATAGTTCAACTTCTATTTTTTGACATGCTTTATCGTATTCAATGATAAAGTTTTTTGCTCATTTTGGGCTTCTGTGTCGCCAATGAAATATGTTTTTTCTATCAATTCCTAATGCTAAATTTAATCCTTGCTTAGTATATGGCTGATTTTCTTTAGAAAAATATTTTCTTATTTTTAATTTATAATTTCCTAATTCTTTTCTTTTTGTTGGCATATTATATCACCTTATTTAAAACTTATATACTAATTATATCATTAGTGTAAATAATATTTTTACAACATTTTATTTTTAAAATAAATATAATAAAAATCAAAAAAAGGATATATTTTTATGATTTTACTTCCTGAAAAATTTCCTCATAATCAGTTTAAAATTAGTCATGAAAAACAAATGTTATTAGATTATAAAAATAATTTAATTAATTATGATAAATATTGACATCAAAATGAATATGATAAAAATAAATATAAATATGTTAAAACTGCTAAAAGAACATTTACATCAATGTATGGAATAGTAAAAGATTTTTATAGAAAAGTATATCAACATAAAATTACTGGTGAATATTTATATCCATTAGATACATATATTAATATTGATAAAAATAAAAAAATTACTAATCAAGTAACAAAATCAATAATTTATGAAGCAGATTTTAATAATATTACATATCCTATAATTAAACATAATTTAAAAATAGATATATCTTTATCAACTATTTGTAGAAGAGTAAAAAAAACAAATATATTTGTACAAGAATTACCAAAAGAAAAAATAAAAATATTACCAACAGATTATATTTATATACAATCAGATGAATCTTATAATAATTTAATTGATAATAAGAAAAAAAGAAAATTTAGACATAGAACAGTAAGTATTAGTACTGGTTATGATTTAAATAAATCTACTGATAATAGACATGTTTTAGAAAATAAATATATTTTTGTTATTTCAACTAGAAAAGGTCAAAGAATTACTAAAAAAGAATTTGGTAAATCAATAATAACTAATTTAGATAATATTTTTATAGGTTATACTAATAGAAATTTAAAATTAACTGGTGATGGTACAACTTATCTTAAATCTACTGCTAATTATTTAAAAATTGATTATGCTGTAGATAAATGACATCCATTACAAAAATTAAAACAAGTATTTATTGTAGGAAAAGGTAAAAGAACAAAAGAAAATAATAAAAAATTAAGTTATGCTTATTATAAATTATTTTTAAATGGTAATTATTATAAATTATTAGATTATTTAAAAGAAAATAATGCTGATGAAAAAATATATGAATATTTTAAAAATAATAAAAAAGGTATTGAAAATCAAAATGCTATTTGAAATATTGGTTGTAGTGCTGAAAGTGATGTTTATCATTTCCTGAATTGTAAAATTAAAAAGGACATTTATATAAAAATTAAATTGTGTTAATTCTATAATTAAGAAAAGAAAGGAATTAGCACAATGTATAAGTATCTGACTATTGAATCAATAATAGCAATAAAAGAATATAAAAGTTATGAATTTTCAATTCTTAAAATAGCAAAAGCTGTTGATTATAGTAAATCAACTGTACATAGAGTTTGCAGATTATTAAATCAAAACTTATTACCATTAGAAATATTGAATCAAATTCAAAAAAAGAAGCAAAATGCAGGTAGAAAATTAATAATTTTAACTTTAACAGAAATTAATACTATTAATTATTTGTTAATTAATAAAAATTATGCGCTTGATATAATTGCTAATTTTTTAAAGGAAAATAAAATAAAAAGTATTTCAACAAAAACTTTATATAACATGTTTAAAACAAATCGAATGGGTTTTGATGAAAATAACTTATTGAGAAAAGGAAAAAATAAACCTCATAAACGAAAAGAAACTAGAGGACGAATTAATAATTGTAAATCTATTCATGAAAGAAATTTAATCATTCCTAATATTAAAAATATACAAGAATTTGGTCATTTAGAGGGTGATACTATCATTGGTAAAGATCATAAAAGTTCTATTATTACTTTAGCTGATATATGATCAAAAACCACAATTCCTTTAGTTTCTAAAAATCATAAAGCAGAAAATATTACAAAAAGTATAATAAAATTTATTTCAAAGTTACAAAAAGGAACAGTTAAAACTATTACTTTTGATCGTGGTAAAGAATTTAGTAAATGAAAATTAATCGAAAAAATTTGCAATGTTAAGATTTATTTTGCAGATCCTGGCAAACCTTGTCAAAGAGGTTTAAATGAAAATAATAATGGTATTTTAAGAAGATATTTACCAAAATCTACAGATCTATCTTTATATAAACAAAAAGACTTAAATGCTATAGCATTTCAAATTAATTCTACACCCAGAAAATCACTATCTTATAAAAGCCCAATAGACTTAATACAATTATTTTAAAAACTGTCCCATTTGTCCCATTTATATTTACAATTCAGGTTTTAAAATAATAATTAATCAAAAAATAAATTGGAATAATTGAAATATTAAAACCATCGTAATTAAAAATAAACTAATAAGAATAAAAACACTTGTTGTTTGATCTTGAGTAATCATATATTTTCACTATTTATTTTCTATAGCATTAATACCAGGTAAATCCTTACCTTCTAGATATTCTAATGAAGCACCTCCACCAGTTGAAATATGGCTAAATTTATTTTTATATCCAAATTTAATTGCTGCTGCTGCACTATCACCACCACCAATTAGTGTAAATGCACCTTTTAATTGTGAAATAGTTTTACAAATATTTTTTGTTCCATTAACAAAGTTACTCATTTCAAAAACTCCTAATGGTCCATTTCAAAAAACAGTTTTAGCATTAATTAAAGTATCTTCAAATAATTTAATTGTTTTTGGACCAATATCCATTCCTTCATATCCATCATCAATGTTTTCATTATTAGTAATTTTACCTTTGATATCCTTAAATTCCGGAGCAATTACAAAGTCAATAGGTAGTATTAATTTTTCTTTTCCTAATTCAATAATTTCTTTAGCAATTTCAATTTTATCTTTTTCTAATAATGAATCACCAATTTTATAATTCAATGCTTTCATAAAAGTATAAGCCATACCGCCACCAACAAGAACTTTATCAGCTTTTGTTAATAATTGTTTGATAACATCAATTTTATCTGATACTTTAGCACCACCAAGTACTGCTATAAAAGGATGTTCTGGATTAACGGTGATTTTATTAAGCATTGTTAATTCTTTTTCAATTAATAAACCAACACAACTATTTTTGATATTAGTAGCAATACCAACGTTAGATGCATGAGCACGGTGTGCAGTACCAAAAGCATCATTAACAAATACATCACCTAAATGTGCTCAATATTTACCTAATTCGGGATTATTAGTAGATTCTTTATTACCATTTAAATCTTCAAAACGAGTATTTTCTATTAAAAGTAATTCTTTGTTTTTAAAATTATTAATAGCTGTTTCAAGATTTGTACCACGAGTTTCATTAATGAATATTACATTTTCTTTTAAGATTTCACTTAGTCTTTTTGCAACGGGCGCTAAAGTATTCTTCGCTTTATCAGCTTCAGATTTAATTCTTCCAAGATGTGATAACATAATTATTTTTGCATCTTGATTTTGTAAATACTTAATAGTTTCGATGCTTGCTTTTATTCTTGTATCATCGGTAATTTTACCATTTTCTAATGGTACATTGAAGTCAAAACGAACAATAACTTTTTTATTTTTAAAATCAAGATCCTTTAATGTTTTTTTATTCATATAATTTTCATCTCCTTTTTTCATATTATAATTTTAATATATTTTTAAAGCTATTAATAAAAATGCATCTTGTAATTGGTAAGATGCATTTTTGTAGTTTAATATTTTAATTAAACTATTTAAAAATTATTTTAGCTTTGCTAAGTGTATTACTGTTCTTACTAATTGCGATACATATGACATTTCATTATCATATCAAGCAAAAACTTTAACAATTTGTTTGCCTTCAACTTCAATAACTTTTGTTAATGTTGCATCAAAAATTGAACCAAAACTTGAACCAATAATATCAGTTGAAACAATTGGATCTTCATTATAAGCAAATGATTCGCTACTATGTTTTTTCATTGCTGCATTAACTTGTTCAACAGTAACATTTTTTTTTAATTCAATTGTTAAATCAACAATTGAACCAGTAATAATTGGAACACGCATTGCTGAACCATCTAGTTTTCCTTTAACAGAAGGGATAACTAAACCAATAGCTGCAGCAGCACCTGTAGCTGCAGGAACAATATTAGACATAGCACTACGTCCTCTTCTAAAATCTGAATGTTCTAAGTCTAGTAAACGTTGGTCATTAGTTGCAGCATGAACTGTTGTCATTCATCCCTTAATAATTCCAAATTCTGATTCTAGAGCATGAACAACAGGAGCAAGACAATTAGTAGTACATGAAGCACCAGAAATAATATTATCAGTACTTTTTAGAATATCATGGTTAACATTATAAACAATAGTTTTTAAGTCTCCTTTAGCGGGTGCTGAAATCACAACTTTTTTAGCTCCAGCATCAATATGTGCTTGTGCTAATTCTTTTGTTGTAAAACGTCCAGTTGCTTCAATTACGATATCAACATCATTGGCTTTTCATGGTAATGCTTTTGGGTCTTTTTCTTGACAAACTTTAATTATTTTACCATCAACATTAATAGTATTTTTTGATTTGTCTGCTTTGATTTTTCCATGTTTTCAAGTTCTATGTGCTGAATCATATTGTAATAGATATGCTAGAGCTTCTACATTTCCTAAATCATTGATAGCAACAATATCAATTTCTTTTTTGTCAAATAATTGACGAAAGGCAAGGCGGCCAATGCGCCCAAATCCATTAATTGCAATTTTAATTGCCATTATTAAGTCACTCCTTTTATGTGTTTGTTTTTTATATTGATTAATGACTAGGTATATTATAAACAAATATTGTTAATATTTGTCATAAAATATGGATTTATTTATAAAACATTTATTTTATTAGTAAATTATTTCCTTTATTTTAATTATAGTTTTCATTATTTTATTTTTTTATGAAATTTATATTGGTATATATTCTATTTCATTATTAATATTGTCAATATTATTATTATTTTCAATGGTAGTTTGTGATTCTTCAATAGTTAATTCAATTGGTATAGTTAAAGTTTGAATACGTTCTAATAAACGTTTAACTTTAATTTCTTCTGATTTACTATTTTTTAAATAATAATGTTGATATAGTTCACTAATACTATAGTTAGAATTAATAAATGTAGTTTTTAATGGTAAAATTCGTGCATTAAGAATACTAAATAATAATTCATCACGCTCTCAAGCGCTAACAGTTTCACCGCCTAAATCATCAATAAATAATAAGTCACATGATTTTAATTGTTCAATTTGCTGATTAGTATCAGTATCATTTTTAAAACTTTTTTTAATGTCCATAACAAATTCAGGTCATACAATAAAACAAACAGTTTGATTTTTTTGAATTAATTTATTTGCAAATAAGATAAAAATAAAAGTTTTGCCACTACCTGTGTCACCATATAAGTATAAACCTTGATAACTTTTGTGTTTTAAAGATTGATGTAAATACTGGATGATTTCTTTTCTTGCATTAGTTGAGGCATTAAAATTTTTACTTCATGAAAGTGATAAAAGTTTATCATCATAGTATTTAATTAAAAAATTATTATGTACTTGTTGTTGGACAGATCTATTAATAGAATGAAGACAATCCGTTAGTACTAAACTTATTTTTTGATTAGGTAACATTACTAGTTTATAACGATATCCTTTAACATTTTGTAGACATTTGCTAAGATTCTCTCGTTTTTTACATAAATTGTAGCTATCAATATAAGTTTTTAATAAATCAACATATGGTTCTAGTTTGCTGTTAGTTAAGTTGTTTTTTTTAATAAAGTCATGAAGTTCAGCATTGTTAATGTTTTCTTTTAAGAAAGTTGTCGCTTTAAGTTTCATGATAATCATTTCCTTACTTAATAATAGTGTCTTTTAATAATTAAATTAATGGGCATCAAATTCCTTTAAAATATTCTTTATTTCTTCTTGAGTTAATTTTATATCTTTTTTAATATTATCAACCTTATATTTTTTAATTAATTTTTTATTGAAATTATTTGTTGTTGATTGTTCTGTAGTAGATCATAATGATTCTTGTTGAAATTGTTGCTGTGGATTTTTTTTGCTACGAGCATAAGCAAGTTTTAAATGAGATAAAGCATCATCAATACTATTAATTTGATTTTCTTGAAAGGTTTCAGCAATTTTAATAATATAGTTTGGTTCTAAACGTTTATTATTTTTAAATCAAACATATTCAATTAAGCAGTTAATTACAGCATTATTTAATTGAAAGTTATTAGTTAATATTTCTAATGTTGTTTTTAATTTATCAGTTGGTATTTTACCAGTTAAATTTTTTAAATATTCTTCAGGTAATTTTTGTTGCATTAAATTTAATGTGGTATTAATAACATCAGAATTATCTTTAGATATAATTGTATTACCATTAGAATTTAAATTAACTTTCATAGTATTAATTTGATTTTTATTTTGAAATGAATAAATTTGTCTAGAAATTGATGTTTGCTCTTGTTTAGCATAAATATTATTAAGTGCTGTTTTTAATTTTAAAGATTGAGGGATAGTATTTTCCTGTTGAGTAATATTAACATAATTTTGTGTAATTTCAATATCATTTTTCAAAAAATAAAATTTTTGTCTTTCATAATTTAAAGTTCCTAATTGTTTAAGTAGTTCTGAGTTTAAATGGGTATTAGCAAAAAAATCATCAGCAGATAAGGGAGAACACAATTGATAAATGTAAGTAGATTTTAAAGAATAGTAGTAAGTATTAATAAGGTTAACAGATTCAAGTTGTTGGAAAGCAACAAGTAATTGAGTGGAAGTTATTTTTAATAAAGATTTAATTCGTCCATGATTGAAATCAAGATTAATACGTTTTGTTAATAACTTTTCTTGAACTAAAGTTAAATATAAATTTATTGCTTCAATACCAATTATTGGTTGATATAACATAAATAAAATTTGGTAATCTTCGTTACTAATATATTCTGATTGGTTCAACTTAAAAATATCAATATCATTTATTGTTCTGTTCATATTCATTCCCTAACTTTCTTTTTACTATCCATTTCTTTCATGGTATGATAATTATATGCACATAAAGAATATAAATAAAGTGAAATGATTAAAACACATACTTATCCACATTTATTCCACTTTTTTTATTAAAAATATTCTTTATTAATATATACTTTTGAGTTTTCCACAGTTAATATTTAATTTGACAGTGATTACAAAAGTAAGTTCCACGAAGGTTTATTTTTATTTTTTTAATAATAGTATGGCATTTAAAACAAGGCATTTTTGCTCTAGTATGAACTTGTAATTCTTGTTGATAGTAACCTGTTACACCAAGGCTTGAAGTATAACTACTAATTGTTGATCCACCAAGTTTTATTGATTTATCAAGCACAAATCTTGCTTTATTAATGATTTCTTGTAATTGTTGAAGTGTTAAATTTTTAGTAATACTTTGCGGATGAATACTAGCATAAAATAATACTTCATCTGCATAAATATTTCCTAAACCACTCATAACATTTTGTTCTAATAATGTTGCTTTAATACTTTGACTTTTATTTTTTCATTTATTTTTTAAATATTCAGCAGTAACATTTTTATTAAAAGGTTCTGGACCAATATTAATATAAGGTTTTATGTTTTGATATTCATTTTTAGTTCGCAAATGAAAGGTTCCAAACTGTCTTGTGTCATGATATCTTAATTCGTATTTATTGTCTAATTCTAATATTAATAAGACATGTTTTCAATTTATTGATTGATTATTTTGTTGAAAATAATATTTTCCTTCCATTCGTAAATGACTTAATAATACATAATCATCTAATATAAATATTAATAATTTACCAACTCTTTGAACATCATTAATTGTTTGTCCAATAATTTGTTTTGTGAATTGTTCAATACTTGGTGTTTTGATAATTTTATTTAAAAGAATTCTAACACCAATAATTTTATGATTAGTTAAAAGTGGTTGTAAAGTTTTGCGAACAGTTTCAACTTCGGGTAATTCTGGCATTTTTATTTTCCTTCCAATAAAATATAATAAACTAATTTGTTTTAAATATTAATAAATTTTTAAAAATTTATTTTAATTCAAATCAGTTATTACCAATACTAGTATTAATTAATAAGGGAACTTTTAATTTAGTAACATTAGACATAATTTTAGTAATTTTAGTAATAACATCATTAACTTTATTATCTTCAACTTCAAAAATTAATTCATCATGAATTTGTGCAATTAATATTGCATCAATATTTTGTTTTTTTATTTCTTCATAAATTTTATTCATTGCTAATTTTAAAATATCAGCAGCACTACCTTGAATTGGCATGTTCATTGCTATTCGTTTACCAAAATTTTGAATCACCTTATTTTTATTTGTAATTTCCATTACTTCTCTTCTACGATTAAAAATTGTTTGAACATATCCATTTTTTTCACAAAAATCAATTATATTATTAATATAACTTTTAATTTTTGGAAAAACCGAAAAATATTTATTAATAAATATTTTAGCATCTTCAACTTTAATTCCTATTTGTTGTGATAAACCAAAACTAGAAATGCCATAAACAATGCCAAAATTAATAGCTTTTGCATTTTGTCTTTGTTCGTTAGTAACTTCTGCTAAAGGTATATTTAATATTTTACTTGCAGTTTCGCGATGAATATCATGCTTTTGTTGAAAAGCTTTAATTAAATTTTCATCTTCACTAATATGAGCTAATATTCTTAATTCAATTTGCGAATAATCACAGGATAGTATTTTAGTATGTGGTTTGCTTGGAATAAAGATTTTACGAACTTCTCTTTGTTCTTTATCGCGAATACTAATATTTTGCATATTAGGATCTAATGAAGATAACCTGCCAGTACCGGTTTGTACTTGATTATAAATGCTATGAATTTTACCATCATCAAAAATATATTTTTGTAAACCAAGTAAGTAAGTGGAATATAATTTTTGTAATTTACGATATTCTAAAAGAATATCGATGATTGGATGTTGATTTTTTAAACTAATTAAAACTTGAAAAGCAGTACTACCTTTTTTATAATTAGGTAATTTTAATTCTTTAAATAAGTATTCACTAATTTGTTTTGGTGAATTTGGATTTAAATTACTATTACTTTCTTTTTTAATTTGTAATTCTAAATCTTGGATTTTTAGTAAAGTTTTATCAGTTAGTAGTTTTAATTTTTTTTGATCAATGTTAACACCATTACACTCCATATTTACTAATACAAAAGCAGCAGGTAGTTCAATCTCTTGATATAAATTTCAGTTATTAGTATCTTTTAATTTTTTTATAAGAATGAGATGAGAATCTGTTAAAAAATTTAATTTTTTTTCTAAAAAAATAGCTATTTCTTTTTCATCATTGGGAATATTTTTTTTAATAGCTTTGCCATAGAAATCATCAGCACTTAAATTTTCTTTAACATTGACATTGAGCATAACAGCAATGTTTTCTGGTAATATTTTTTCATTAGCATAAAGAAGGTAAGCAGCTAACATATGGTCAAAAATAATATTATTTATTATCAATTTTAAACGTAGTCCTGCAATAATAACCTTTTTTAAATCTCAAGTTATTTTTTGTAGTTTTTTATTTTGTAAGAAATGTTGAAAATTAGGACAATTAATTGCATTAATTTTATTAATATAAAATGTTCCTTTTTCATTTTTAATACCAAAACCAATAATATTATCACGATTATAATTATCACCAAAAATTTCTAATCATAAGTAATTTGAATCACAATTTCATTCTTGATTTCACTTATTTATAATTTGAACGTGAGATGTACTATTTTTATTAGTTTTAGGATTAGTGTCTTGTGTTAATAAAGAGTTCATATTATATTGTTTGTAAAAGTCTTGTAACTTTTCATTATTTAAATTTTCAACATTATAATTAAACGTTTCTAAATTACCAGTAATTGGTGTATTTAAATTAAGTTGTGCTAGTTGTTTACAAATAATACCATTATTAAAGTTAAGTTTAATTAGTTTACTAACATTTGGTTTTAATTGTTCTACATTTTCAATAATGTTTTCTAATGTGTCATATTCTTTTAATAAACTAATAGCAGTTTTTTGACCAATTCCTTTAATGCCAGGTAAATTATCAGAACTATCACCCATTAATCCCTTTAAATCGGTAACTTGATAAGGTAATAATTCATATTCTGATTGAAATGTAGAAATAGTAATAACCTTTAAATCACTCATCCCTTTTTGTGGATTAAGAATTTTAATATTGTTATCTAATAGTTGTAATAAATCTTTATCACTACTCATAATATCAATTTGATAATTACTAGCAACTTTATTTTTAACAATGCTGCCAATAATATCATCAGCTTCATAATTATTTATTTGTCCCCAAGAAATTTGTGCTAAGTCTAAAAATATTTTAACTAAATTAAATTGTTCAATTAATTCAACCGGAGTTTCACTTCTTTTTCCTTTATATGTTGCTAAAGTTTCATGACGAAATGTTTTACGAGCAGCATCAAATGCAACAAAAACGCTAGCATAATTGTTAGATTTTAAGTACTTAGTCAACATTCTAATAAAAGCATAGACGGCATTAGTTCGAATACCATGTAGCGAATGTAGATTAACTCCTTGGTATGCAGTAGCATAATATGCTTTAAATAATAAATTGTTACCATCAATAATTAATGCTTTTTTCATTTATTCACCTAATTTCATAAAACTATTATAACAATAAGTAAGTATAACTTCATATAAAATTAAAAAAATAGCATATAAAAAAAACAAGATTTTTTTTCTTGCTATCGAACAATAATTAAGTTACAGATTTAATTGTGTAGAAAACATTATAAATATAAGGTTTTAGGGTTAATTTTAAGAGAATTATTATATTTATAGTGATTAGAGTTCTGTAACTTAATTATTTAAATATTAAGGATATTTATAAATAGATCCTTAACTTTTATTATAACATTCAATTTTTAATTTTTAAATTCATTTTTTCTTTTTTATATATAAAAAACAAGAGCTTTTCAGCTCTTGTCTACACAAGAATTATTGCTAAGGTAATATGAACTTGTCAAGAAAAGTGGACAATAAAAGTAACCTTTTATTAAATTTTATAAAATAGCGTTTGTAAGTGTTAAATTTATAGGTATGAACTAATTATTTGTTGGTTTGGAATGAGCTAATCGATATTCGATTGGACTCATTCCTTTTAATTTTATTTGAGGTCGATAATTATTATAAAAGTAAATATATTTAGGTAAGTTGTCTTGTATTCATTCAATAGTTCTATTTTTTCTTGGAATTTGATATAGAAATTCTGTTTTCATTGTTCCAAATCAAGTTTCAGTACCACCATTATCACAGGAATTACCTCTTCTAGACATTGAAATTTTTATTTTTAATTCATCACATAAAATTTTATAAGAAGGATTTGTATAGTGAAATCCTTGATCTGATTGTAAAATTCATGAAGTAGGTTTTTGAGCATTAACTCAAGCTTGGATAATGTTTTGGACAACAAATGTCATGTCTAAACTTGCACTTATTTTATAATCTAATATTTCATTATTATGAAAATCTTTAACAATTGATAAATAATATGTTTTACCATTAGTTAATAAATAAGTTATATCAGTACCTAATTTTTCATTTAAATTAGTAGTTGAAAAATCACGTTTTAATAAATTATCATATCTTAAACTTCCTGATTTAGTTCTATAATCAAATTTTTTTATGCGAACCTTAGCTTTTAAACTCATATTTTTCATATATATATATATAATATGAAATTTTAATTTTAAATTATAAATTTTGTTAATTCATAAAGTTATCATTTTATAACCATAAATTTCTTGAAATTCATAAAAAATATTTTTAATTATATTAGCTAAAAATGTATCTCATTTATTAAATTCATTCATTCCATTCTTAATTCACTTATAATATCCTGATTTTGAAACATTTAATAATCAACATAAATAACTAATCTGATATTTTTTCTTCAATGAGAAAATCACAAAATATTTCTTCTTTTTTGTCGATTTTTCTAAATACTTTTTTATATCGTTCATTGCCTCAATATATTCAATTAATTCTTGTTTTGTCATTTCATTAAAATTTAAAGATTTGGGTCGACCTGTTCTTTTGGTTTTTTTAGCACGAATTCCATTGCCATATTCTAAACCTTTTTCACCTAATAATTTATATGCTTTAATTCATTCTTTTATTGATGATCGACCAATACCATACTCTAATGCGGTTTTATCAATTGTTTTAATTTTACTTATTTTTATTATTTTTAACTTTTCTTCTTTTGATAGTCATTTAGCCATAAAAAAATGAACACCTTCCTTAAAGTATTTTTAACACAAAGGTTACAATTCTGTGTCTACTTTATTCTAGATGTTCAATATGTCATTTATAAAAAAAGGGGTTATTTATAAATAAAACTTAAGGTTATTGGGGTTATAGAGTTTAAATTAGGGGTTTTAGATTATTTTTAAATTTTTTATATTTAAAAATATTATAATTGAATAATGTTTTGACATATTACCTTAATTTTAAAGGACCTAGGCTATCTAAATCCTTATAAGAATAATAACAAATAATATTTAAATTGCAAGGAAATTTGTTATTATTTTTAGAAATAATTTATATTTTCAGTTTTTTTTGAAAAATATATTCATACTCTATATAAGTTTTTTATTTTTTTGATAAATATTTTTGGAAAAATTGCAATAATTTTACCCTACTTATCTTAGTTTTATAAAAAATATTAGTGCATTAATGGAGTGTTTATTGTTAGTAAAAATTTTTACATATTATGAAATTTTTAAGCACTAATAAAAGTAAAAAAACAAAAATATGTGGTTAAACTTATAGTCTTATAGTTTTAATTTTAATTATAAAAATTTTGTAAAAAATTATTTAAAAAAAATAAAAAAGATATATAATGATGTCGAATATTTAATATTTAAAATTGAGAAAAATGGGACTTTCCTAAAAACTGTGTTTTTTAAATAAATTTTAGTTGTAAAATCACTAAGTTACACAGATTGCTGGAAAGTCCCAAAAAATATTCAAATTTAAGTAAGGAAAAAATTAAAAAATGCCAAACCCATGAAAAACAGAAACTAATGGCCCAACAGATTTAAGCAAAGTTGCTAAATGGGAAATTAATGATGTGAATGAAACTAGAGAAAGATGAAAAAGAGAAAAAGAAGAAGAAAAAAAACAACAAAAACAAAACAAAGCGGGATCTAGTTTGAAAAAATAAATTTGTTTTAAAAATTATATAAAATATAACAAGATATTTGGTCTGTATATGAGTTTTTATTTAAACCTATTACTTTATTTTTTTAAAGTAAATGGGTTTTTTATTTTTTAATCAAATAAGAAGAAAAAAATGAAACCGATATTATTAAAAGTCCTAAGTAATATTGTAAAACAAGGTGCATGAATTATTAGAGATGAACCTTTACATCAAAATAAAGAGAAAATACAGAGAGAATTAATAACATATAAACTAAAATCAGAAAATGATTTTGTATATAAAACAGAAATTAATAAGGATATTATAATTTATGAATATTTTTTTGAGAAAATAAAAGATAAAGATAATGGTTCTTGCATTGTGACTAGAATTTATTTTAGTAATGATGAGATATGAGAAAAGATAGTATATATTAATAATAAAGAAACTGATGTTGAACAAAAAATAATAGAATAATATAGAGTTTATTTTTGTAAAAAAGAACTTTTAGAAGAAAGTCAATTCATAAAAAATGAAAATGATAAGCAAGTAGTTATTAGAAAAAAATCTATTTTAGATTTTAAAAATAAAGAAAATATTAATGGTGTCAATAATAATGATGAAAAGATTAAAGAAAGTAAAAATACTTTAGGTAAACGATTAGGTAGGTGAGTTGGAAAATTTTTTATTTTTGCCTTTGAAACTTATATTTTTGGTGTTGTTTCAGGAATTATTTCTGTTCTTGCACTTAAAATTTCTTTTGCAATGGCGCTTTGTTGATGAACTCCTGCGGCTTTAGGAATAGCAACACTTACTGCTTTGCCTATAGGTTGATGTGTAGTTTTAGCAATTGTAGCAGTATTAGGTGTTTAGATACTAAAAGAATATAGAATTAAACCTTTATTAAAAAAAATGTGAAACTTGGTAGAATCAAAGAAAGCAAAAAAACTAGAAATGGAGGACTTAAAAGAAATAGATTTTCATAATATCAATTCTAGAGTTTTAAAAAACTATTTAATTTCTCAAAAAAACATACCTGGAATGGCAACCCTTTTTAGGACTATTTTTTGGTAGACATTTGTTCTTCATACTTAACTGGAGTTAAGTACTTTAGAGTGCTGTGAATTCTTATGTTGTTGTATCAGTTGATATAATCAAATAATTCTAATTTTAATTGGATTAATGATATAAATTTTTTTCATTAATAAATTCTGTCTTAAAAGTTTTAAAAGTCGCTTCAGCAACAGCATTTGAACTTGTCAAGAAAAGTGGACAATAAAAGTAACCTTTTATTAAATTTTATAAAATAGCGTTTGTAAGTGTTAAATTTATAGGTATGAAGTAATTATTTGTTGGTTTGGAATGAGCTAATCGATATTCGATTGGACTCATTCCTTTTAATTTTATTTGAGGTCGATAATTATTATAAAAGTAAATATATTTAGGTAAGTTGTCTTGTATTCATTCAATAGTTCTATTTTTTCTTGGAATTTGATATAGAAATTCTGTTTTCATTGTTCCAAATCAAGTTTCAGTAGCACCATTATCACAGGAATTACCTCTTCTAGACATTGAAATTTTTATTTTTAATTCATCACATAAAATTTTATAAGAAGGATTTGTATAGTGAAATACTTGATCTGATTGTAAAATTCATGAAGTAGGTTTTTGAGCATTAACTCAAGCTTGGATAATGTTTTGGACAACAAATGTCATGTCTAAACTTGCACTTATTTTATAATCTAATATTTCATTATTATGAAAATCTTTAACAATTGATAAATAATATGTTTTACCATTAGTTAATAAATAAGTTATATCAGTACCTAATTTTTCATTTAAATTAGTAGTTGAAAAATCACGTTTTAATAAATTATCATATCTTAAACTTCCTGATTTAGTTCTATAATCAAATTTTTTTATGCGAACCTTAGCTTTTAAACTCATATTTTTCATATATCTATATACAATATGAAATTTTAATTTTAAATTATAAATTTTGTTAATTCATAAAGTTATCATTTTATAACCATAAATTTCTTGAAATTCATAAAAAATATTTTTAATTATATTAGCTAAAAATGTATCTCATTTATTAAATTCATTCATTCCATTCTTAATTCACTTATAATATCCTGATTTTGAAACATTTAATAATCAACATAAATAACTAATCTGATATTTTTTCTTCAATGAGAAAATCACAAAATATTTCTTCTTTTTTGTCGATTTTTCTAAATACTTTTTTATATCGTTCATTGCCTCAATATATTCAATTAATTCTTGTTTTGTCATTTCATTAAAATTTAAAGATTTGGGTCGACCTGTTCTTTTGGTTTTTTTAGCACGAATTCCATTGCCATATTCTAAACCTTTTTCACCTAATAATTTATATGCTTTAATTCATTCTTTTATTGATGATCGACCAATACCATACTCTAATGCGGTTTTATCAATTGTTTTAATTTTACTTATTTTTATTATTTTTAACTTTTCTTCTTTTGATAGTCATTTAGCCATAAAAAAATGAACACCTTCCTTAAAGTATTTTTAACACAAAGGTTACAATTCTGTGTCTACTTTATTCTAGATGTTCAAAATAAAAAATAATAATTTTTGAGATGCTATTGCAAATTGTGAAATAATAAGTAATTATTACATTCATTCAATTATGTTTCTAAATTTATTTTATTACATTTAAAAATAACCATTTTAATGTAAATACTAATATTATATGTTCTATTACCAAGCATTTCTTTTAAAACATGTCAAATATTAGTTTCTGTAAAACAACCAATATTTCACTTTGCACCTTGATTTTCAATACCTTGTTTATTATTTTTAAAATATTGTTTTTTTAACTTTTTATGATTATCTAATTGATTATATAAATAGTCAATTAATTGTTGATATTGACCATTATTAATTAAATTTTTACAATGATTATATTCTTGTAAATATTTTTCTTTATTTCCAGCCATTATTCCAAGATATAATGTTCTAATTAAATGAAATTTATCTAAAACAAATTGATAATCGGGACTTTCCAGCAATCTGTGTAACTTAGTGATTTTACAACTAAAATTTATTTAAAAAACACAGTTTTTAGGAAAGTCCCAATTTTATGATTTAACTTTACCATATTTAATTAAAAAAAATAGAAAAATAATAATATCAGTATAGCTATTAAAATGGTTCAATATATATTTTATTAAAGAAGATTTTGTTGTGAATTTGAACAACTGTTTAAAAAGGGATTATTTAATTCTTCATCATTTGCTGATTGTTTATCAAATTTTTTTTCATCAGTTACTTTTTGATCTTGTAATAATGGCATAGTTTCCGTTGAAATTAATGGTGAATGTGGTGTTTCATTATTTTTTATCTCTAACAACAAATTTTTAATTTCAATATTTTTAGCATTTATTATTTCTTTTATTTCTTTATTTTTATTAATACATCCAAAACTAAAAACTTTAATAACAAAATTTAAAATTGGATTTATCTTTTTTTTCTCTAACTTGACAATATCACTTTTTAATTTTGTTATTTTTTCTTGTTTTAATGATAATTTATCTTCTAAATGTCTTTCTTCTTGTTTTATTTTATATTCTTCTTCAGTTA
This sequence comes from Spiroplasma endosymbiont of Aleiodes alternator, assembly GCF_964031135.1. Lineage (NCBI taxonomy): Bacteria > Bacillati > Mycoplasmatota > Mollicutes > Entomoplasmatales > Spiroplasmataceae > Spiroplasma > Spiroplasma endosymbiont of Aleiodes alternator. The sequence goes on along the minus strand of NZ_OZ035008.1, from coordinate 676,981 downwards.
TGAATATAATAAATGAAGATCCTAAACATGAGTTTATTTCATTTATTTTTTCTAATATTTGTTTTTGTTTATTAGGTGGATGAGTATCAAATTCCGCTTTTGATAAGCAAATTTGTTTTATATCACGTGCAAATAAGATTCTAGAATAAATATGAGCCTCTATATAATTTCCTTCACTTTTACCATAATTACGATGAGGAACAAAATTTTTTCCATTAGCTTTATTAATTAAACTTTCTAAACAATTATATCCAAATAAATCATTTTGACAATATCTTATCAATCTTGGGAAGTGTAAAAAAGTAGATATTTTATCTTTTAATTTCCCACCACTGAACGTAGGTGGTGAATACGTATCATAAGGACTATATGTACAATTATGTTTTACATAATCTTTTAGTATAATAAAAGATTTTCCATACATAGGAGCTCCACCCATAGGATTTTCCAAAAAATCTAATGCTGCATAGCAAGGTCTACTTGTTCACTGAAAATTAGCACTTCTTTTTGTTTGATCGCCAGTAGGGGTTGAAAAACGTCCAAATTTTTCATACTTACTATTATCAAATAATTGATTTAGATAAAATGCAACTTCCTCTATACTTGCTCGACCTACATTATAGTTAGAAATTTCATTTGGTTTTTCCTTATAAGCAAAACAGTTTAAAACCTCTGGTCATTTATTATTAATATCGTATATTTTTGAAAAATCAAAATTAATTGTTAACCTTGATGATTGTAATATTTTAGTAATCTTTTCTAATAAATCTTTTGCATTTTCTTGACTCATCTTGCATTTTTTAGATAATATTTTTAAAGCAGATTCATAATCTTCTTGTTGAGAGGATTCGCATAGTTCATAAATTTGATGTAAAATTTCACTTCTAAACAATTGACCATAAATCTCTTTTTTAATCTTTCTATCATCTTTTGAATTATTTGATGAAGTTGAAGACAAACCACCATTAATATGTGATAAATCAGATTGTTTGTTATATGCCATAATATTTATCTCCTCTATACTTAAGATGGACATTTGAAATCTATTTTATTGGTTTAAGCAATAGAGTATTTCTAATACACCTATTGTATTTTTTATGTTTTTTATTTATTAAATACAATAAAAACTCATTTATTTTTAAATTAAAATAATGAGTTAAAAAACCAATATTTAGTTTACACTTAGTTATTTTATTAAATTTTAGAAAAAATACAAGTTATTAATTAAAAAATGTCATTATTTAGTGAAAATTTCCCACTGATTATCGAATAATAATTTCCTAAAAATAAAGTTATTTTATACTACCAAATATTTAATTTAAAAAATCTCTAATTAGAGATTTTTATTTTTTGAATATATAAACATATAAATTTTTAAATCGTTTGTCTATGAGCAAATTTGGTGTTTTAAAATTAATTTTAAATATATAAAGAGATTGCAATTGTAATAGAATTATTATTTTACCATTTTTGGTATTTTATATTCGCTTACTGAAATTTTTTCTTGAAATGAATTTATATTTTTTATAATCATATCTGTTGTATTTGAAACATTTTGTATTCGATTTTTTTGAATTTCAGTAAAGTAAAATATACAACTATTTAACGATTTTGTTACTAAATTAAATTCTTGTTTTTTAATTGATAATGTTTTTATATTATTTTTAATAATATTTTCATTTTTTAATTTATAATTTTTTAAATTTAATAAAAGAATTTCATAATTTTTTTTATATGTTTGATTTTTTCAACATTTTTTATTATTTTTTGATTTTTATTATAAAAACCAAGAGTAAAAACTATAATTAAACTATTTTTTCATTTACTAATTTTTTTTGAATTTAAGATTTGAATATTTTGATTATTTTTTGATATTTTTTTATTTATCTCTTCTACATCTCTAAATTTCATATACCAGTTGTTAAAAATTAAATTTTTATTTTTGCATTCAATTTGCTCAATAGGGTTTTTATATATGTTTTCTATTTTAGTATATATAAGATCAAGTAATCTAAGATTTTCTTTTATTTCAAAATTTTCATCTTCTAAACCATATAAAATTTTAGAAATGTTTTCTTTTATTTCATTTTGTTTTTTGATTTTTTTTTCTAACGTTTTTAATTCTTCATAAATTTTTTTCTTTAATTCATTTATATTAATAATTTTATTAATATAATCATTAAAAATAATTTTTTGTTTTTCAATTGCCATAATTTCAACTTCTTTCAAAATAAAAACTCATTTGCTTTTTAACAAGAAAGCAAATGAGTTAAAAACTTATATTAAATTTTTATAAATTGATTATACAAAATATTTTAAAAAAAGTTCGCAAATAAAAATTTGGAACTAAAATTTGAACTTGTCAAAAAAAGTGGACAATAAAAGTAACCTTTTATTAAATTTTATAAAATAGCGTTTGTAAGTGTTAAATTTATAGGTATGAAGTAATTATTTGTTGGTTTGGAATGAGCTAATCGATATTCGATTGGACTCATTCCTTTTAATTTTATTTGAGGTCGATAATTATTATAAAAGTAAATATATTTAGGTAAGTTGTCTTGTATTCATTCAATAGTTCTATTTTTTCTTGGAATTTGATATAGAAATTCTATTTTCATTGTTCCAAATCAAGTTTCAGTAGCACCATTATCACAGGAATTACCTCTTCTAGACATTGAAATTTTTATTTTTAATTCATCACATAAAATTTTATAAGAAGGATTTGTATAGTGAAATCCTTGATCTGATTGTAAAATTCATGAAGTAGGTTTTTGAGCATTAACTCAAGCTTGGATAATGTTTTGGACAATAAATGTCATGTCTAAACTTGCACTTATTTTATAATCTAATATTTCATTATTATGAAAATCTTTAACAATTGATAAATAATATGTTTTACCATTAGTTAATAAATAAGTTATATCAGTACCTAATTTTTCATTTAAATTAGTAGTTGAAAAATCACGTTTTAATAAATTATCATATCTTAAACTTCCTGATTTAGTTCTATAATCAAATTTTTTTATGCGAACCTTAGCTTTTAAACTCATATTTTTCATATATCTATATACAATATGAAATTTTAATTTTAAATTATAAATTTTGTTAATTCATAAAGTTATCATTTTATAACCATAAATTTCTTGAAATTCATAAAAAATATTTTTAATTATATTAGCTAAAAATGTATCTCATTTATTAAATTCATTCATTCCATTCTTAATTCACTTATAATATCCTGATTTTGAAACATTTAATAATCAACATAAATAACTAATCTGATATTTTTTCTTCAATGAGAAAATCACAAAATATTTCTTCTTTTTTGTCGATTTTTCTAAATACTTTTTTATATCGTTCATTGCCTCAATATATTCAATTAATTCTTGTTTTGTCATTTCATTAAAATTTAAAGATTTGGGTCGACCTGTTCTTTTGGTTTTTTTAGCACGAATTCCATTGCCATATTCTAAACCTTTTTCACCTAATAATTATATGCTTTAATTCATTCTTTTATTGATGATCGACCAATACCATACTCTAATGCGGTTTTATCAATTGTTTTAATTTTACTTATTTTTATTATTTTTAACTTTTCTTCTTTTGATAGTCATTTAGCCATAAAAAAATGAACACCTTCCTTAAAGTATTTTTAACACAAAGGTTACAATTCTGTGTCTACTTTATTCTAGATGTTCAATTTTAAGCGCTATTTGAAATTTGTATTTATTTAATAGTGTAACTTTCCAAAATAATTTAATTTTTTAATAAATATTTTTGGGAAATTTTCACTCGATATTGACAGTTATTAATTAAAAAATGTATTTTTTCTAAAATTATTATCACTACTATTTTCTATATTTCATCAATAAGAAATTATAAAAGATTATGCAATTACTGTAATAATGTTATATATGATTGTAAAACATTATTGATGTTGAACATATATTATTGTATATCATATAATATTTATATAAATTAATACATATAAGCATTAAGTTTAATATATAATTTTATTAATTTCTTTTTCTGTAATAAACTTATCAATCTTCCCTTGCGCTAAGATTGGGCTACCGCCACCCTTACCATTATATGTTTTTAATATTTTTTGTAAAATATTATTACTTTGATACTGTTTATTATTATGCAATTCTTTACTTGAAGCAACTAATACTAAATATTCTTGATTATTAATTTTATTAATAAAAATAATAATAATATTTTGATATTGATTACGATAATGTTCAATTATTTCTCTTAATGTTTTAATATCTAAATTTTCAAAATTTGCAATTAATAGTTTAAAATTATTTTCATTTTTTGGAACTAAAGTTAAATATTTTTTCACTATCTTCTGACGATTTAATTCTTCAAAATTAATTTGTCATTTTTTAAATAAACCATGTAATTCTAGTAATAACATTTTTCCTTTTCTTCAATCAGCAGCTACCACTTTTAAATTATTAATAGCATCATATATTTTTTCAATTTCTTCTTCTTGCATACAATTATCTTTATTTTTTTGATATTGAATAAATAAACTATTGCTTTGTCCTTTAATCATCATTATTTGTTGTGTTAAGTATTCATTAATAGTTTTTAATGATGTTAAAGCATGAATTCGATAAGAACCAGATCCTTTTGACTCAACATTAGTTATTAATAATTGTTCTACTTCTTGTGAATTATAACAATGAGTACCCCCACAAAGTTCAATTGAAAAATCACCAAACTTAATTACTCGAACTTTTTCTTCATATTTTTCACCAAAAAAAGCTAAAGCTCCAATTTTGATTGCTTCTTCATATGTACAATAAATAATTTCACAAGGATATTTACCTTTAATTCATTTACTTACTTGTTGTTCTATACTTATAATTTGTTCTAAAGTTAACATTTCATAATGACTAAAATCTAATCGTAAATATTGATAATTATTAAAACTTCCAGATTGCATAACATGTAAACCTAATAATTTTCTTAAAGCAGCATGTAATAAATGAGTTCCTGAATGATTTTTTCTTGTATAAAAACGATGTGAACTATTAATTTGTGCTTCAACAATTTCTGTTTGTGTTAATTCACCTTTTACTTCCACTTGATGAATATGTTGTTTTTGTGGTCCTTGTTGTACATCAATAACAGAGGCCGTTCCATTTTCTCCTTTGATAATACCATCATCAGATGCTTGCCCCCCCTTTTCTGCATAAAAAGGCGTTTTATTTAAAATTAAATAACCTTTTTCATTTTTTAAAAATTTTACCTCATGCTCTGATTTAAACATAAAAACAATATTTGTATTTATTTGTTCTTTATCATAACCAACAAAGGTTGAAGGAACTTTTAAATTAGTTAGTAATGAAGATTGAATTGTTAATGCTTGATGATTAATTCTTACTTTTCTTGTATTATCTTTACTGTTATCCAATAACTTTTGAAAACCTTTTAAATCAACAGTCGCATTTTCTTCATTTGCAATCTCTAATGTTAATTCAATAGGATAACCATAGGTATCAAATAATTTAAAAGCCGCAGTTGCATCTACTTTTTTATTATCTTTAATAACTTGTAATAATAATTGTTTTCCTGTTATCAATGTTGTTCAAAATTTTAATTCTTCACTTTTAATAATATTAGTTACTAAATCGACTTTTTTATGTAATTCTTGATAATGTTGACCCATAACTTTGATAATAATTGAAACTAACTTAAACAAAAATGGTTCATTAATATTAAGTTTTTGTCCATATACAACAGCTCTTCTAATCAATCTTCGTAATACATAACCACGATCTTTATTACTAGGAAAAACACCATCACTAATTGCAAAAACTAAGCAACGAATATGATCAGCAATAATTTTAAATGCAGTATTAATAGTTTTTTGTTTAATCTCTTGTGTAAAATAATTATTAATATCATAACGAAAATTTGTCAATTTTTCACATTCATGAATAATATTTTGAAATAAATCAGTATCAAAATTAGTTGGCACATCTTGTAAAATTGCTACTAGTCTTTCTAATCCTGCACCAGTATCAATATTTTTTCTTGGTAAATCAGTATAATTATTTTTGCCATCATTATTAAATTGTGAAAAAACAATATTTCAAATTTCAATATAACGATCATTTTCAATATCATCTTTTAATAATTTAATACCAATATTTTTAGGATCATATTTAATACCACGATCATAATAAATTTCAGTATTAGGACCACAAGGACCTTGACCCATATCTCAAAAGTTAGTAGATCTTGTACCTTTAATAATACGTTCTTTTGGTAATTTAATAATATTTAATCATAAATTATATGTTTCTTCATCTTCATTAAAAACTGTTACATATAATAAATTAGCATCTAAATTTAATCACTTTTTACTAGTTAAAAATTCTCATCCTCAAACAATAGCTTCTTTTTTAAAATAATCACCAATTGAAAAATTACCTAACATTTCAAAAAAAGTTTGATGTCTTGCTGTAATACCAATATTTTCAATATCATTAGTTCTAATTGCTTTTTGTGAATTTGCTAATCTTTTAGCAATTGGGGTTTGTCGTCCATCAAAATATGGTTTTAATGTAGCAACTCCAGAATTAATCCACAATAGTGAAGGATCATCATTTGGAACAAGTGATGCACTTTCTAAAATGTGATGATCATAACTTTTAAAAAAATTTAATCAAGTTGTTCTAACTTTATCTGTTGTTCATTTTATTGACATAATAATTTCTCCTCAAAATAATAAAAATTCCTATCAAAATAGGAACGTTTTTTAACGCGGTACCATCCTAATTCACTTACAAAGTAAATGCACTTAATTAATGATTAAAATTGTTAAATTAGGAGCTTCTAATTAATAATGGTTAAGTGCTTACACTATTCACTCTCGCTGAAAACTAATTATTATTAATTATACTTATCTAATTTAGATTAATATAAATATTAATTTTAATTTTAATATTAACCATAAATATTAGTTATTACAAGCAAAAAGATAAAATTATGAAATATTTTTATAAATTAAGGGCGCATAAATTTAACTCATAGTTTCATAAATAACAAAGTGAACATCTAGAATAAAGTAGACACAGAATTGTAACCTTTGTGTTAAAAATACTTTAAGGAAGGTGTTCATTTTTTTATGGCTAAATGACTATCAAAAGAAGAAAAGTTAAAAATAATAAAAATAAGTAAAATTAAAACAATTGATAAAACCGCATTAGAGTATGGTATTGGTCGATCATCAATAAAAGAATGAATTAAAGCATATAAATTATTAGGTGAAAAAGGTTTAGAATATGGCAATGGAATTCGTGCTAAAAAAACCAAAAGAACAGGTCGACCCAAATCTTTAAATTTTAATGAAATGACAAAACAAGAATTAATTGAATATATTGAGGCAATGAACGATATAAAAAAGTATTTAGAAAAATCGACAAAAAAAAGAAATATTTTGTGATTTTCTCATTGAAGAAAAAATATCAGATTAGTTATTTATGTTGATTATTAAATGTTTCAAAATCAGGATATTATAAGTGAATTAAGAATGGAATGAATGAATTTAATAAATGAGATACATTTTTAGCTAATATAATTAAAAATATTTTTTATGAATTTCAAGAAATTTATGGTTATAAAATGATAACTTTATGAATTAACAAAATTTATAATTTAAAATTAAAATTTCATATTGTATATAGATAATTGTTAAAGATTTTCATAATAATGAAATATTAGATTATAAAATAAGTGCAAGTTTAGACATGACATTTGTTGTCCAAAACATTATCCAAGCTTGAGTTAATGCTCAAAAACCTACTTCATGAATTTTACAATCAGATCAAGGATTTCACTATACAAATCCTTCTTATAAAATTTTATGTGATGAATTAAAAATAAAAATTTCAATTTTTAGAAGAGGTAATTTCTATGATAATGGTGCTACTGAAACTTGATTTGGAACAATGAAAACAGAATTTCTATATCAAATTCCAAGAAAAAATAGAACTATTGAATGAATACAAGACAACTTACCTAAATATATTTACTTTTATAATAATTATCGACCTCAAATAAAATTAAAAGGAATGAGTCCAATCGAATATCGATTAGCTCATTCCAAACCAACAAATAATTACTTCATACCTATAAATTTAACACTTATAAACGCTATTTTATAAAATTTAATAAAAGGTTACTTTTATTGTCCACTTTTCTTGACAAGTTCAAATCTTAAAACAAATAAACCTAAACCACTAAACATATCTTGATTTTCATAATAAATTTTGCCAACTTTTTTAAGATTTTCCATCACTTTATCATTTAATGGTAAAAATGGAGTACAGTATTTTAAATAAAATGGATGATATTTATCATAAGAATTACATGTAAAAGTAATAAAGAAACTTTTATAAAAATAGCGAGTAATCTTTTTTCCAAAATTAGGACTATATATATTTTTATCAATAAAGGTTCAATTTCATTCTTTAATAGGTTCTTTTGATACTTTAATACGATTACTTCTAAACATAGAGTTTTGTAATCGTTCATATCGATATGTTAATTGTTTTTCTGTTAAAGTCTCTTTTTCTTCTGCCATAATAATTTCATCTGTTCTTGAACCTAAAAAACTTGAACCGCTTGCTTCTTTTCCAAAAATTTTATTACCATTAGCATAACCAATAAAGTCAATTTGTTGATTATTAGGAAAAATAATACATCCACCATCCTTAGTTATTTTTCATTTAATACCATGTGGATTATTAGGTAATAAATTAATATTATATGTATCTAATAAAACTTGACAAACATTCATTAAAGCACCAATTGTAGTTTCACTATGAGTATTTTCATATCGCCTTACTTCTTGAACACTACTATCACTAAAATTACAGCATATAAATAAATCAAATGCTAAGCAGTTTCAAGTTTTTCTTGTTTCACGTGCTGTTGGTATAAAACGATAAAAACAATTAGTAGTGAAAAATTCTGCTCATTCATCACCAACAAATTGTTTAAAAATATCTCAATTAAAACCATAATTATTATCACTAAAATTAAGATTATATTTTTTATTTAGTTGTGCATAACTACTAATAAAAGCCATATTTATTCCTTATTAACATATATAAGTTAAAATTAAATTATTTAAAAGAAAGGAACATTAAAAATGTTAAAATTACCATTCCCTAATCTTTTTGATTGAGACAAACACGATTTTAATCAAGATGAATTAAGTTTAAAACAAACAGAAGAATTATTTGCAAAAATAGATGAACAACTTTGAAATGAATGTGATAAATTTGTATATAAATCATATAGATTCAGAAAACGCAAATTAAAAGCAAAAAAACGTTTATTAAATTATAAACGACGTATTTGTACATATTATAACATAGAAAAACAAAAAACTGAATACGTATCTTTATTAGATAACTATCTTGGTGTTAAAAAATATAGCAAACTTGCACCTAATGTTATTAAACAAATTATAAAATATTTTGCTGATGATAAAAAAAATCGTGATGTTTGTGATACTTTTATTGAAGGTTTAATAAGTAATAGTACAGTTTGTAGAACATATCAAAAAATTTGAATTACCAAAAGCTAATATCCCTAAAATAGTATTGCAATCAAATCAAACTTTATATATAAATATTGATGATGGACATAGAAAATTTAAGTTTAATGAAAAACACAATACTAAAAATTGTAAAAAATGTTCTATGAGATTAATAATATTTTGTACTGGTAAAAAGAAAAATGGCAAATTAATTAATAAAAGAGCTGTATGTAAAATAAGAGTTTCAAAAACAGAAATTGGTGCAGAAAAAACAGCTAAATTAATTGAAAAATATGGTAATTTATATTTTGAAAATTTTGACCAAGCAAATTTAATAGTTTGTGGAGATAGTGCAAAATGAATTAGAAAAACTGCTACAATTTTAAATGCTAAATTTATTTTAGATAAATTTCATGCTTTTCATGTTTTATTTCTTGGTATAATTGCTGGAAGAAGAAAAAATAAAATTGCTAAATTACATTATGAAAATGCAATAAATTTATTTTCCAAAGTTCAATATTATGAATTAATTGATTTTTTACAATCATTAACTTTGCAATATAAAAAATTAAAAGTTGGTTATTTTATTAATGCAAAAGATGGTGCATTAAACCAAGCATTAGTTGAGAATATTGGTTGCTTTACTGAAACTAATATTAAACAAATTTTAAAACATATGATTGGTGATAGAACTTATAATATTGATATGTATACAAAAATGGTTAATTTTAAATGCTATCAAATAAATACTGCCATACAGTTATTATAAAATAAAAACTTTAATTTAAGAAAAACTAAAAATAAAATAAAACTTATTAAAGTTTACTTTAATAAGAATTTTTGAGTTATAAAAGTAAGTATTATTATTGACTAATATTTTACAAGTGTTAAGATTAACATACAATTGCATATTGAAGTCAAAATTATTCTCGTCTAACTTTATAATTTTAAGACAAATTTGAATATTATTGACAACATCGGTATGATCCCGAACAAATTAAGGAACGAATCAAGTTTTTAAAAAAAACATGCTAAAATTAATGTAGGATTATTATCCTACTTATTTGTGTGTAGATATTAAAGAAGAAAAATATAAAATTTTAATTTTATTTAAGTTTTTGAGTGTAAGGATTCTTTTTCTTGTAGGTTTTTTACAGCAAGGAGAGAAATATAAATGGAAAAAAATATGTTAGCTATATTATCAAATATAAGTAGTCAACAGTTTGGAATGTGAGTAGGTATATCAATTTTTCTAGCAATGATAGTAGGGATAATTGCTGGATTTCTAATTAGAAAAATGTATTTAAAAATTAAAGAACAACAAAGTTTTACTAATATTTTAAAGAGAGAAAAAGAATCTCAAAAATTAATTCAATCCTCAAGAGCCGATGCAAAAATTGAAATAAGTAAAATGAAAAAAGATTTGTATTTAGAGATTGAATATCGTAAAGAACAAAATTTAGAATATGAGAAATTTTTAAATAAAAGAGAACGCAAATTAAGTGAACGTGAAGAAATAATTGAAACACAAACACAAAATCTTTATCATCAACGTGAAATTGTAAAAAATGTTAAATTAGAATATCATCAAAAAATTGATCAAATTATTATGGAATTAGAAAAAATTTCTGGTATGAGTCGAAATGAAGCAAAAGATGAATTGTTTAGTAAATTAAAAGAAAAATTATCATTAGAATTTAATAAAATTATTAAAAATCATGAATATAATATTAAACTTCAATCTAAAGAGTTAGCCAATAATATTGTTAGTGAAGCAATAGAACGTTATGCAAGTAATTTTATTGTTGATAAGTCAGTATCATATGTTAAGTTACCTAATGAAGAAATGAAAGGCAGAATTATTGGTAAAGAGGGTAGAAATATTAAATCTTTTGAGTTAACAGCAGGTGTAGATATTATCATTGATGATACGCCAGAAACAATTCAAATTTCTTCATTTAATCCGATCAGAAGAGAAATTGCAACTAGAGCTTTAGAAGATTTAGTTAAAGATGGAAGAATTCATCCAATTAGAATTGAAGAAATCTTGAGATTTCATGAGCAGGAATTAAATGAAGGTTTTAAAGTTGATGGTAAAAAAATTATTGATGAGTTAAAATTAACTGGTTTTGAACCAGAGTTAGTATCTTATATTGGAAGATTAAAATATCGTACAAGTTATGGGCAAAATGTTTTATTTCATTCCTTTGAAGTTGCCAAACTTGCAGGAGCAATGGCAGCTGAATTGGGTTTAGATGTTAATATTGCAAAACGTGCTGGTTTATTACATGATATTGGTAAAGCTGCTGATTATGAATTAGAAGGTTCACATGTTTATAATGGTGTGATTTTAGCAAAAAAATATGGTGAAAGTGATATTATTATTAATGCTATTCATTCTCATCATGGTGATGTTGCAAAAGATAATGTTTATTCTTCTTTAGTTTCAGCTGCTGATACATTATCAGCAGCTAGACCTGGTTCAAGAAATAATTCATTAGAAAAATTTATAACTAGAATTAAAGAAATTGAAGATTTGTGTAAATCTGTTAAAGGCGTAGAAAAAGCATATGCTGTTCAGGCAGGAAGACAAATTAGAGTTATTGTTGATCCAAAAGTTATTAATGATTTTGATGCTCATATATTAGCAAGAAACTTAAAACAAAAATTAGAACAAATGATTACAATACCAGGCGATATTCATATTACTGTTATTCGTGAAGTAAGAGCAACAGAATTAATTAATTAAAAATTAATTAATTATTTTTTAGAGAACCCTTAGGTTCTCTTTTTAACTTTATAAAATATATAATTTGTTAATTCAAATATTTATTTTTTTATGTTTAATTTATTTTTTCATTATTATTTTAGTGTTAAAATAATATAGTCTTAAAAATAGAGGAGAATATAAATATGAGTTTTGCTGACATTATGTCAAAAAAAGTACAAAAAACATTAGAAAAAAATTTAAGTAAAAAAACTTTAACCATGGAAAATATGGAAGCAACAATTAAAGAATTCAGATTAATTTTGTTAGAGGCTGACGTTAATTTTAGAGTCGTTAAAACTTTAACTAATGAAATTATTAATAAAGCAAAAGGTGAATTTATTAAAGAAGGCTTAGATCAAAAAGAAATGTTAATTAAAATTATTCATGATGAATTAACAAAGATTATGGGTACTAAGAATGTTGAATTAGATTTATCTACTAATCCTACTGTTATTATGATAGTTGGTTTACAAGGTTCTGGTAAAACAACAACAATATCTAAACTAGCAAAGTTGTTAACAGATAAATATCAAAAAAAATGTTTACTAGTTGCAGGAGATATTTATCGTCCAGCTGCTGTTGAACAATTAAAAGTTTTAGGAAAACAATTGAATATTGAAGTTTTTTCCCAAAAAAATGAAACTCCTACTAATATTGTTAAAAATGCTCAAATATATGCTAATAAAAATAAGTTTGATGTAATATTAATTGATACAGCTGGAAGATTACACATTGATGAAAAATTAATGCAAGAACTAGCAGAAATAAGAAAAATTACTTCACCAAAAGAAGTTTTACTTGTTTGTGATGGTATGGCAGGACAAGATATAATTAATGTTGCTATTGAGTTTAATAATACTATTCCTATTACTGGAAGTATAATCACTAAATTAGATGGTACTGCTAAGGGTGGTTCAGCTCTTTCAATTTCTTATTTAACAAAGATTCCTGTTAAGTTCTTAGGAATGGGTGAAAAGGTAACTGATTTAGAGGTTTTTTATCCAGAAAGAATGGCAGAACGTATTTTAGGAATGGGTGATCTTACTACATTAATGGAGAAGGCCGAAAGTATAGTTTCAACTCGTGATGTTGAAGAAACTATGAATAGAATGATGTTAGGTCAATTTGATTTGAATGACCTTGTTAATCAAATGAAGCAAATTCAAAAAATGGGTAAATTGGGCTCACTTGTAAAAATGATTCCTGGTATGTCTGCTAAAATTAGTGATGCTAAAATTAGTGATGCTGAAACTGATTTAAAAATAGCAGAATATATTATTGCTTCAACAACTGCTCAAGAACGTGAAAAGCCACAAATTTTACGTTATCCAACTAGAAAAGCAAGAGTATTAAAAGGCTCAGGTCGTTCAGAAAAAGAATTAAATAAAGTGCTAAACCAATTTGAAAAAACTAAAAAAGTTATGGATCAAATTGCTGGTCAGATTAAAAAAGGAGAAATACCAAATATTCCAGGATTAGATAAGTTAATAAAAAGTTAGAAAAATAAAAAAAATTTGTTATTTTTTGTTAATTTGTTAAAATTTATTTAACTCAAGAAATGTATAAAACTTTGATTTCTTGAGTTTTTATAGATATTATTTTATTAAAATTTTTTTAAATTTTCTTCTTTGTTTTTAAAAATTTAATTTATTTTTTAAAGTAAAACTAGATTTTAAAAAGAAAATAGTGTTTAAATAGTGGGTTATTTTAAATTAAAAATATAGCAAAAATTTATTTTTTCTTTTTCAGTTGCTTAATAATATTTAGGGAACAAGATAACTTTGAATTGTGTTTAGTAAACAAATTAAATTCAGTTAGGAGACAATGATTATGAAAGATACGTATACATCTGTTCGATTAGCTCAAAAGCCACAAAATTCTTTTGCTTGCTATCGATGTGGTAGAGTAATTTTGATAGCTGATTACTTAGAAGGAATAAATATTCAAGTTAATTGCAGTCGTTGTGGCTTTAAGAAGCGTGTTAATAGTATAAAGATAGAGAAAATAAACAGTAAACCAAATTCAGCGCTAAATTCTAATGAAATTTCAAAAGAAAAGATAAATGAAATTTTTAATTCCTAAAACTATTAAATTTGTAAAATTACAAATTTGGAGAAGTGTTGGTTTAATTGATTTATTAATTATTTTAATGGTAGTTGGATTTGCTTCAATTATTATTTTATTGTTGCAAATTGATATTATTTTTAAAATATTAGCTGTTATTTTAGTTAGTTGTGCTACTATTCCGCTTACTTTTTATTGACAGCCAAGAAAAAAAGGATGAGAAATTATTTTATTATGATTTAAATTTCATAGTAAAAATCGTTATTATAAATCTGAAAAAAATTCACAAATATTAGTACCATTTAAAAAAATTATTAGTAAGAATGTGATGCAATTAAATGTGAAAAATACAAATTATACTAGAGCTTTATTATTGGAGGGTGTTAATATTACATTATTATCTAATGAAGAAGCCTCAAATAAAATTAAAGATTTAGCTGCAGCTTTTAAAATTATTAATATTTCTATGTCTTTAATAAAGATTGATATGCCTTTAGATATAACTGCACAAACTAATTTTTATAAAGAACAACTCGAAAAAATTGATTTAGAAAATATTAGTGAAAAAGCAAAATTAGCAAGAAAATTTCAAATGATATCAGCAATTAATGCTAATAATGAAATTCAAAATCAAAATGAAATGACACAACCTTTTTTTTACTTATTTTTTTATTCATCAAATCAAGAAAAATTAAAAGAAGAAGTAAATGCTTTTAAAAATTATATCAGTCGTAGTGGTGTTAAAGCTAGTGATATTAATTGTTTTGAAATGATGGTTGTTTATAGTAAATTAATAAATTCTAATGAAAATGCTTCGTTAGAAGAAATGTTTACTACAAAAAAAGAAGAAACTGTTAAAAGTAAAGATTTAACTAATGATTTAGCAATTAAAGAATTATTAGTTCATAAGAATAATTTAGAATTTGCTAATTGTTTTCAAACTGTTTATAACATATATGATTATCCATTTGAAGTTTCAGCAGTCTGATTAGCAAATTTAGTAAATATTCCGAATACTAGTTTAATCTTTACTTTTAATAGTATCAGTGAAGAAAGTGCTAAAAAACAATTGAATAAAGCTATGCAAAATTTAGCAACTTTAAATTTTATGACAAAATCATTATCAGAACGAAGAGATTATGATTATCATTATCAATCATTAAATGAATTATTAGATCAAATTGCTGGTGGTGGTGAAAAAATATTTAATACTAATATGTATTTATTAATTAATGGTGCTGATCGTAAGCAACTTAAGCAAAATATTAGTACTGCCGAATACGAAATAAAAAACAATAATATGAAGTTTGATAAATTATATTATCGTCAATTAGAAGCTTTTTTATCAGTAATGCCAGATAGTGCTGATTGATTTAAAGAAACAGGTCATGAAATGCCATGTTTAACAATAGGTGCTAGTTTTCCTTTTTTAAATCAAGAATTAAATGATAAACAAGGACTGTTTCTTGGATTTAATGAAAGTGGTAATAAAGTATTTTTTGATCAAAGAACTAAAAGTAGTACTCGTAAAAATCATAATCAATTAATTATTGGTACTAGTGGTTCAGGAAAATCTTATACTTCTAAAAAAGAAGTAAATTATCAAATTATGCTTGGTCATAAAGTAATTGTTATTGATCCTGAACGTGAATATCGCGATTTATGTAATTATCATGATGGAAGTTGAATTGATGTTGGTGACGGTTCTTCTGGCAATATTAATCCATTTCAAATTACATTGGCACTGAGTGATGATAATACTAATGATAATAATAGTCGTGATATTTTAGCACCACATATGCAATTCTTAGAACAATTTTTAAACGTTGCTACTGGTGGATTAACGAGAAATGAATCAAGTTTATTAATGATTTATGTAAATTTAATGTATGAAAAATTTGGTATTACTTCTCGAACAAAAATTCATTTATTAAAACCAAATCAATTTCCAATTTTTCAAGATTTATATGATATTATTGAATCTGATATGGTTAAAGAAGAAGAGATTAGAAGTAAAAATGAATTAAAAAATTTACTAATTATATTATCAAGATTTGCAACTGGTGGTACTGATGCTAATTTATGAAATGCTCATACTAATATTAATAGCAGTAGTTTATTACAAGTTTATGATTTATATACTTTAACGCAATCAGGGAATAAACGTTTAGTTAACGCTCAAATGTTTTTAATTTTGAAATATATTGAAAATGAAGTACGAAAAAATAAAAATGATAATGAAATTAATAATAAACAACAATGAATTTCAATTACTATTGATGAAGCCCATTTACTTATTGATAAAGAATTTCCAGCAGCATTATTATTTATGTATCAAATTGTTAAGAGAATTCGTAAGTATACAGGTATGATAAATATTATTACACAAAATATTAACGATTTTCTTGGTTCTGAAGAAATTAAAAAATATACTACTGCTATTATTAACTCAAGTCAATATTTAAAAGTATTAAACTTACAACCTCATGATTTAGCGGCATTAAATGAATTGTATTCTTCATATGGTGGCATTTCTGCTAATGAAACTGATTTTATTGCTCGTGCTAAAGTTGGTGAATGTCTTTTTGCTATTTCTAGTTTATATCGTATGTGTTTAAATATTAATGTTAGTGATGCTGAAACACAAGCAATTAAAAATATAAAAAATAAAGAAATTGAAAATTAGTATATTTTTTTATACATTATCGATTTCATCAATAATTATTAATTTATTTTAAATTAAATATAAAGATACTTTCTTATTAATAAAACTTATAAGTTTTATTAATATGATTTTATTTAAATAAAAAATTTTATAAAACAATAAAAAATAAGTTGATAAAATTGAAAATTTTTATTTACTTTATTTTAAAACCAACTATAATTAAAGTGTATCAACATTATTTATAACATATGAATTTGACTGTAAGTCCTAATTTATCTCTTTAAGGAGTAAAATAGGGCTTATTATATTATTAGATAAATTCATGCTTTATAAACAATTTTGATTAGTAAATAATTTTATTTTTTTATTATTTAAGGAGGAAAAACTTATGATTTTTAATTATCTATCAGATGGACCTGATATAAATAAAATCATTGATGTAGCAAAACCTTATGTTTCGGCAGTTGCAGGATTGCTAATTGCTGCTTTAATTGCATTTAGTGTTTTTAAAATAATTATATTGGCAAAAGATTTAGCGGCCGCTGGTGATGATCCACAATGTAGAAGTGAGATTAAAAAAGCGTTTATGTATACATTAATTGCACCAATTATTGGCATTACTGCATCAGCAATAATAATTGCTCTTGTGCAAGCTTTTGGTGGTAATCCAAATATTCTTCCTAGCTAACTAAAGAAAGTTATATATTAACTTAATATTAAGTTATGAAGAGAAAAGAGATGAAAATATGGATTGACTAACAGATATTATACTAGGAGCTTTATTATTTATACCTTGACTTATTTTCATTCAAGGACCATTATATTTAATTGATATTTTATTGAGATCACCTAATCATGGTCATGGCGGCATATTTGATTATTTAACAACTGATGCGATAACTAATTTAGTTTTTGGAGATTTTACTAAAGATCCACTTAATAGTAAAAATTTACCAGTATTTTTTTCAGCATTAGCAATTGTTTCAATTGGCGTAATACTTATTATGTTTATTATGCAATTAATTATTATTCAATTTACTGAAACACATACAATTAGAGAAAAATTAGGTAAAGCTATAAAAAATACATTTTTAGCTTTTTTAGTAATTGTTTTCATTCCATTTTTTATGAGTACTATAAATTATTTAATAACAGGATTATTGGCAGTTTTACAAATTACAGTTTTAGGAAAAAATGCTAGTTTAGCTGATTTATTATGAGGTATTGGTGCTCCGGATGCTAATGCTGCTCAGCATGATCCTGGTGTTTATTCAATGCCACCTATTTCTCAATTAAAACATTGAAACTTTATTCTTGAAATTATTGCGGTGTGATTTACTTTATATGTATTATTTGTTGCATCAATGACATTGGTTGAAAGAATTATTGATTTATTACTTTTATTTTCAATATCACCAATTGTTGCTTCTATGATGCCTGTTGATCAAGGAAAAAGATTGGGTGTTTGAAAAGAAATGGTAATAGGTAAGTTTATTATTGGTCCAGGAACGATGTTACCTATTTATATCTTCCTTCAAATATTACCAAAGGCAATATTAGATATTACTAATAATACTAATTTTAGTTGACTTGAAAAACAAGTTTTATATACGTTATTTTGTACAGCCGGTGCTATTAGTTGTTTAAGAACTCAAAAAATTATTAATCACTTAGTAACACAAAACTTAGGTGTACAAAGTGCTATTGATTCTAATGGAGCAGCTATTGCTGGAAATATTATGGGTAAAGCTCGGACTTTTGCTAGCCTTGCAGCAAGTGGTGCTGGTGCATTAAAACTTGGGAAACAAATTGCATTTGGTGGTGCTAAAGATGGAAGAAATCCTGATGGTAGTCAAAAGAAAGCAAATGGACTATTAAAAAATGGTATAACAGGTTATTTAGGTAAAGGTACTAAAGGAGTTGCTAAAGGAATTGGTAAATTTCAAAATTCTCATGATCAAGGTACTAAATGACAAGATACAAAAAATAATTTAAAAAGCCCTTTTGTTGGATTAAATAATATGGCTAAGGGTGCTTTTGTTGAACCTTTTGTAAATTTAAATAACACTAGAAAGAATGCAAGAAGAGGAGATCCTGATGAATAAAAAAGTAAAATATTAAAATCTTGGAGAAATAATCATGAAATTTAAAAAAACAAAAAATGAATTTAAAAAGAAAAAAAGTTATCGTTGAAGACGTAATGTAACTATTGGTATTTTATTATTAATAATATCAGGAATTGCTGGTGTTATTTCCCAATATGGGTAAAATATAAATTATTATAAAATATATAAAAAATAAAGGAACATAAAAATGAAATTTATTCGTCAAAAAAAATGAGTACTACCAGCAGTAATTATAATTGTTATACCCTTTTTAGTATTAATAAATACTTTATTAGTTTATGCTTTAGTCTTTGTTCGTAACATGTTTTCTCATAGTGGAGATAATCAACAACCATTTACACTTAAATTTTTAATACAGGATGTTATTAATTATTGATTAATATTTTTAATTCTATTTGTTATTGAATTTTCGGTTTTATTATCTTACTTTATGATTCATAAATATAAAATTTATCTTGAAACTCATAATAAAAGTCGCTTTTTACGTGATTCAAAAAATAAAGTGTATGGATCTGCTGCTTGATTAACACCCACTGAAATTGCTAATACCTTTCCTTTATCAAAAACTGTTGAAAATGATTACGGTATTGTTGTTCAAACAACAAAGACTAAAATTGGTGGTGTCCAATTTAATATTAAGTCTGATGCTCATAATATTGTAATTGGGGGAACAGGAAGTGGTAAAACTCAAAAATTAGTTATTCCAACTATATATTTAAATGCCCAATCGAAAATTAAACCATCAATGGTTATTACTGACCCAAAAGGAGAATTATTTCAAAATCATTCTAAAATATTAAAAGATAATGGTTACGATGTTTATGTTATTAATTTACGTGATACATCAGTATCTAATTCATGAAATCCTTTTGTTAAAGTATATGATTTTTATGTAGAATCAATGCGTTTAAAAAAAGAAAATAATCCTTTAAATGAATCAATTACTTATGAATCAATGGCATTATCATGAATTAATGATATTGTTGAAGCTTTATTTCCTGAATCAGATCCAAAACAAAAATTTTGAAATCAATCAGCGATGCAAGTTGTTAAATCAATTATGTTATTTATGCTAGAACAACTTGAAGATCAACCTGATGTTCCTTTAAAATACTTTAGTATGTCAAATGCTGCTATTGTTGCTACTAATCGTCAACGATATGTTGAAATTCTAAAAAAAATGCCAACTCATAGTTTAGCTCGTCAAATTGGTTTAGGTGCATTAGAAGGTGCTGAAGAAACTGCGGGATCAATTAGTCAAATGGTTGCTAATGGATTACGTTTATTTACTGATCCAGTGACGCGAAATATTAGTTGTAGTAATGATATAAATTTAGATGAAATTGTAAAAAAACCAAGTGCTGTTTTCTTAGTTGTTCCTGATGAAAGTAATGAACGTAATGCTTTTGTATCAATGTTTATTGCACAGTTATATAAAAATACAATTCGTTATGCAAGTACTTTACCTGATATTAAATTACCACGTCCTTTATACTTTTTATTTGATGAGTTTGGTAATATACCAACGATTGCTAGTATGGCACAAATGATTACTGTTGCACGAAGTCGTAATATTTTTTTCATGATGATTATGCAAGATTTACAACAATTAACACAAAAATATGGTAAAGAAACAGCAGAAACTATTTTTAATAACTGTATTTTGCATACTTTTTTGCAAACTATGGATTTACAAACCGCTAATAAATATTCAGATATGTTCGGTGAAAAGACAATTATTAATTATAGCCATTCTGGTAATAAAGATAAAAAAGCTGATAATATTAATTCATCATTACAAGGTAAAAAATTAATTACAGGTAGTGAGTTAATGAAATTAGATTTTGATACTGCTGTTATTTTTTTAGCAAAACATAATCCAGCAAAAACACGTTTAATTCCGTTTTATGAATGAGGAAGTAAACCGGCAGGACAAGCAACTGTTACAAATGCTTCACGTTTAATTGATTTTAATAAAGATTATTATTTAAGTTATATTGGTTTATTCTATTATATTGAGAAAAGAAAAAATCCACAAGCTGCTGCCGAAAGAGAAAAATCAGAAAAATAAAAAACAAACAATAGTTAAGAAAATGTATATAAAAGAATATTTATTTTAATATATAAATGTATATTATTGATAGATATAGAAAATAACGATATACTTATTTCATGAATAGATCAAAAATATAAGTTTTACTTTTTATAAATTATGCTAAAAAAGGTAAGTACATAATAATATTAAATATTATAAATAAACTTATATGAAAGGATTTTAAATATGAATATTTCCAATATTATTTCTTTAATAAGATTAATATTAGTCCCAATTATTGTTAGTTTAATGATTATCGGTCCAATAGATAATGATAATTTTTATCATCTTTGAATAACAAGTATTAATATTAATAGTTATAGTTTACCGATTAGTTGGTTAATAGCAGCAATTTTATTTATTATTGCTGCCATTAGTGATTTTATTGATGGATGATGAGCAAGAAAATTTAATCAGGTAACAACTTTTGGTAAATTTTTTGATTCAATTGCAGATAAACTTTTAACTAATGGTGTTTTAATTGTAATGGCATGTGCTACTATAATTCCGGTTTGAATGGTAATTATTTTGGTATTACGTGATTTTATTATTGATGTAGTTCGTCAAATTTTGGCTACTAAAGGTACAGTAATGGCTGCTGATAAATATGGTAGAATAAAGGCAGCAGTACAAATGTTAGGAATTACAATTTTATTTTTTATTAATTGACGATTTTTAAATGGTAGTGTTAATGGTCATAGTAATAATGATCAATATGGTTTAATTAATCAATTAGTAATGATACCAATGTACGTTGCTACAGTATTAAGTATTTTTAGTGCTTATAATTATATTAGTTCAAATAGTAAAAAATTGTTTAATATTGAAAATAAAAGGAGTATTAATATAAATGATAAATAAAGTAATTGTTTTGAATCAGTGAGCAGTAGTTACAGGAGCGTCTAAAGGATTGGGATATTATTACTGTCAAGCATTATTAGCACAAGGTTATCACGTATTAGGGGTATCACGTGATAGTAAAAAAATATTAGAATTAGCAGATAAGTATCCACACTTACAAGTTAAAAATTATGATTTAGATTTATCTGATTTAAAAAATATTTATAAATTATTTGAGTTATCAAAAGAATTAAATGTAACAGTAGTTATTAATAATGCTGGTTATGGTGTTTGAGGAACATTTGCAGATAGTATGTTAGAACAAGAATTAAATATGATTAATTTAAATATTTCTTGTTTACATATTTTAACAAAGTTATTTGTTCAACGTTTTAGTAAAAATAATTATGGTCGTGTTATTAATATTGGAAGTATGGCAGCTTTTAGTCCAGGTCCTGTTTTTGCTAGTTATTATGCTTCTAAATCATATGTTTGAAGTTTAGGTGTTGCAGTTAATTATGAATTAAAAAGAGCAAAAAGTAAAGTAAGAGTAATTACAATTTGTCCAGGTCCATTAAAAACTGAATTTTGAAATCGTAGTAGTAATGGTAAAAGAAATAAAGAACATTATAGTTCATTATTACCAGTTTTAGATACTGAAACTTATGCTAAAAAGTCTTTACAAACAGCCTTAAAAACAAAAAGAAAAAGTTTTATTATTACAGGAATTTCTAATAAAATTACAAGAACTATTATTAGAATATTACCTTTAAAAACAGTACTTAAGTTAGTATATAATTATCAAAAAAATCGCTAATAATGAATTTCATTTTTTATTTTAATCGTAAAAATTATTAAAAAACATTTATTTATTATAAATGTTTTTTAATTGTTTTCTTTAAAAGAAAGGTTTATGATGTATCCAACTTCTTAAGATTTTAAGAAGTTATTAAAAAAGAGGTGTTATTTATGAAAAAATATTTATCAATGTTAACAACAATAGTATTATCAGCAGCATCAATATTTTCAACTTCTTCGATATTAAATTCATATGTAAAAAATTCGGGACTTTCCAGCAATCTGTGTAACTTAGTGATTTTACAACTAAAATTTATTTAAAAAACACAGTTTTTAGGAAAGTCCTAAAAATCCAATTTAATAAATGTTGATAATTTACATGATGTAATACAACCAATTGATATTGTTGAATACCCTATTTTTGCTGATAATGGAGAAACTACAGTTAAAACTTTTGAAAAAATGTTATTGTTCTTTTTAGTAATCCTTCAAAATTAAAATATATAGAATTAACTGATATAAAAAGTCATGTCGATTTTCATATAAATGGAAAAGATTATTATAATGATCAAAGTAAGAATTCAGTTATTGTATCTAGTGATACAAAGTTTATTGATAATAGTATTTCACATGAAGGAAATATGAATAAAGTTCAGCAAACAGTTAGTTACGATTATGATTGAAATCAAAAAGCATTTATTTTTAAATTTGTTAGTGTTGAAACAGTTACAGCAAATAATGAAAAAGATACTCAGTTTGTGAGAGGTTATTTTACTACTAGTTTAAAGTTAAATTTGCATGAATTTTAATTTATAGTTTAAAATATTATTTTTTTAACTTAATTAGAAAAATTATATTATAAAAGTAGTACTTAAGTACTACTTTTATTTATTTTTTGTTTTTTAAAATAAAATAATTATAATAAAATAAATAATATTTATATTATAAAATTAATTAAAGCATTAATAATAATTTATAATAATGATTAATCAAAATATATTATATACAGTATGAGATTCTATTGTAATTTGGTTTAAATTTGTTATTATTATATTTGTCCTAAAGTTTTAGGACAAAACATCAGTTTAATTAATTTAAAATTGTAAATTTGGCTTTATGCCCTTATATGAGTAATTTTCATGTAAGGGTTTTGTATTTTAATTTATTGATATGAGTCTTTAATTTAGTTTAAAAACTCAATTTAATACCTATTCCAATTTCATAAATTAATATTCCCACTTACCCTTAAACCAAAATTTATACAGACTAATAATTAAAAACATTTTAAAATGAACATCTAGAATAAAGTAGACACAGAATTGTAACCTTTGTGTTAAAAATACTTTAAGGAAGGTGTTCATTTTTTTATGGCTAAATGACTATCAAAAGAAGAAAAGTTAAAAATAATAAAAATAAGTAAAATTAAAACAATTGATAAAACCGCATTAGACTATGGTATTGGTCGATCATCAATAAAAGAATGAATTAAAGCATATAAGTTATTAGGTGAAAAAGGTTTAGAATATGG
The DNA here is from genome assembly GCF_964031135.1 of Spiroplasma endosymbiont of Aleiodes alternator. NCBI lineage: Bacteria > Bacillati > Mycoplasmatota > Mollicutes > Entomoplasmatales > Spiroplasmataceae > Spiroplasma > Spiroplasma endosymbiont of Aleiodes alternator. The sequence goes on along the minus strand of NZ_OZ035008.1, from coordinate 652,527 downwards.
CAATGGAATTCGTGCTAAAAAAAACCAAAAGAACAGGTCGACCCAAATCTTTAAATTTTAATGAAATGACAAAACAAGAATTAATTGAATATATTGAGGCAATGAACGATATAAAAAAGTATTTAGAAAAATCGACAAAAAAGAAAAAATATTTTGTGATTTTCTCATTGAAGAAAAAATATCAGATTAGTTATTTATGTTGATTATTAAATGTTTCAAAATCAGGATATTATAAGTGAATTAAGAATGGAATGAATGAATTTAATAAATGAGATACATTTTTAGCTAATATAATTAAAAATATTTTTTATGAATTTCAAGAAATTTATGGTTATAAAATGATAACTTTATGAATTAACAAAATTTATAATTTAAAATTAAAATTTCATATTGTATATAGATATATGAAAAATATGAGTTTAAAAGCTAAGGTTCGCATAAAAAAATTTGATTATAGAACTAAATCAGGAAGTTTAAGATATGATAATTTATTAAAACGTGATTTTTCAACTACTAATTTAAATGAAAAATTAGGTACTGATATAACTTATTTATTAACTAATGGTAAAACATATTATTTATCAATTGTTAAAGATTTTCATAATAATGAAATATTAGATTATAAAATAAGTGCAAGTTTAGACATGACATTTGTTGTCCAAAACATTATCCAAGCTTGAGTTAATGCTCAAAAACCTACTTCATGAATTTTACAATCAGATCAAGGATTTCACTATACAAATCCTTCTTATAAAATTTTATGTGATGAATTAAAAATAAAAATTTCAATGTCTAGAAGAGGTAATTCCTGTGATAATGGTGCTACTGAAACTTGATTTGGAACAATGAAAACAGAATTTCTATATCAAATTCCAAGAAAAAATAGAACTATTGAATGAATACAAGACAACTTACCTAAATATATTTACTTTTATAATAATTATCGACCTCAAATAAAATTAAAAGGAATGAGTCCAATCGAATATCGATTAGCTCATTCCAAACCAACAAATAATTACTTCATACCTATAAATTTAACACTTACAAACGCTATTTTATAAAATTTAATAAAAGGTTACTTTTATTGTCCACTTTTCTTGATAAGTTCAGTTTTAATTCAAAAGAAATAAATAAATATAATTTAAATAATGAAACTATAATTGGGACTTTCCTAAAAACTGTGTTTTTTAAATAAATTTTAGTTGTAAAATCACTAAGTTACACAGATTGCTGGAAAGTCCCAAATAAATCAAGAAAATTATAAAATTTATTTTATATAAATTCTTATTGTTTCTAATAAGATATTTTATTTTTTCTTTTATTAATTTGAACTTAAATTTTAGATTCATATTTTTTATAATATTCTAGGCAAATCAATTCTAAAAAAATTATCTAATTTTTCTCATGCAATATTACGTTGACTTTCTTTAGTATCTATTCACTGATCAAAGGCTTCGGCAAATAAATCAAGATGTGATTCTCGGCCATATTCGCTTCTCACAATACCATATGCTAAAAGTTTTTGATAAATTGGATCGTTAATTTTTGTACCATTTGCTAATGATGAAATCATATAATTAGTTTCATCAGTTATTTCTCCTTTTTCTAGATTATCTTTTAATAAATAAGATGAATTAAAATAATTATTTCATCATTTTTTAGGATCATTATCTGCAAGTGAATTTATTCTTTGTTTTCCTTGAAAATTTAAACGAATAAAAGAGCCTAAAGCATGACCATATTCATGAACAATTGTTCTAATAATACTTTTTGAAGCTTTATAACCACTAACATATTGCCAATATTGAGTTCTTTTAGTAAGAGAATTTGGATTTATTGCCATAACTTGAACTAATGAATAATTTTGAAATTGTGAATCATAAACATAACCAGATTTAACAAAACCAAATAAGCCATTTTTATTAATTTTAGCCACTCGATATAAAAGTTTAAGAACATTTTTTTTACCATAAATTTGTGAAAATATATTATAAAATCGAACTAATTTATCTTTTATCTCTGCTTTTTCATTAGCATTTATTGTAGATGAATTAATTAATGTATCCCAATTAACATTTGTATAAGTTTTGCCAAGATTAGTAGTATTAATTTGATTTTGTAAATCAGAAAAATCTGTAAAATTACTCTTATTATTTGCTAACAAGTTAAATTCATTAATCGATTCTTTTTTTGCCTGATATTGAATTTTTTCTTCTAAATTAGTAACAAAGTTTAGTTTTTTACTAGTTTTATTAAATCAATTTTGCGGATTTTTTAAATATCATTGTTTTAAACTGGCAGCATCTTCACCTTCAATAAAATTTATGCGATCACTTACTACTTTATTAATTCTCTTATTGATATCAGGAACAATATAATTACCAGAAATATCTTGCTCATTTTCATCAGCTAAATCATAATCATTATTAGTACAACCTCACCTACAAGCAATAACATTTATTGTTGTTGCACTAACCAAAATATAATTTAAAAAAAATCTAATTATTTTTCTCATAACTTTATCTCCTGAATCTATATTTAAATAATTAGGGATTTATATTAATTTAATTATGCTATCATGAAATATTTAACTTATAATAAGGTATTTCTGTATAACTTTCTGATACTTTTGTTGAAAAAGCAAATATTTTTGATCCTGGTTTAGGAGTTATTTTTGCAGTTTTTAATTTTTTATTAAAACTCTCAATAAGAAATTCATTATATAAAATATCTTTATACTTATCAGCAATTTTTTTACCAAGTGTCTTTACTACAACATCATAAAATAATTTTTTTTCTGTATATAATCCTTCTAACTTAATGTCAATTTCTTCATCATTTTTTGGTTGTTTACCTTGGTAGTTAATAAAAACTCGATTATTTTCTGTTGGTAATGGTAAAAAGTTTGCTTTAAATGATGAATAATTCATAATATTTTCAATTGCAAAACTAAATTCAATCTTTCCTTCATTATTAAAATTGGGAAAACTTAACTCATATATTTTTAATGCTGAACTAGTTAAAGCAGATGTAATCTCATTTTCATAAAATTTTATTAATTTATTACGATTTCCTAAATATTCCATAACTGTTGCAAATCTCCCAAATTGACTTGTTGGATGTAAGAATGTGCTTTTTTCATACATATCAGTATTAAAATAAATTTTTCCAAGATTTTGTTCATAAAAAATATCCGAGAAAATTCTACTGGCTTATTTAAAATATCTATTTTACCTTGAAAGTGACTATTACTTTTTGCTATTAAAGAAATATTTTTATTATCTTGATTAATTAGTACATCTAAATCATTATTAGAAAACTTAGTACCATTCATAATATTAATTGCTTCTAAAATTAAATCTTTATCAACTATTCCGTTTTTTTCAAAACTTTTACTATAAGGCAATGCTTTTTTAGTTATTATTTGACTAATATCATTACTTAGTCAAAGCAAATTAACCTCTTTAACTAAAAAAGGTAAATCTGTTGTATCTGGCATATAACGAATAATAGCCTTTGTCATTCCATCTAACATATCAACATCAATATTATCAGTATTCATTTTTTCTTTTCTTAATTCACTTTTCAAACTAAATGAATTAGGAATTATAGTATAAGTTTCTTTAATACTATTATTTATTTTGCTTAGATTCGTACTTAATACATTTCCAAAACTTCCTACAGTTCTTCCAAATGTTAAAAAACTTAATGTTGCTAATAATAATTTCATAAATTAAAACCCCTTTATATTAATAATGTAATTCTACATGATTTCTATGTTTACTTTTTTCTAATTACTTTTACCATTAATAGTATTCATTATTACAAATAATACTTAAGTTATTATTATATTTAATTTAAAAAAATGATTAATAAAGCATATACATTGCCGTAATCAAGAAAAAAATAAAAAAAACTTTATTAGTTATTGCAAATTATACTTTTCTTCAATATAATAATTAAGGTTTAGTAAATGCCCGGTTAGCTCAGCGGCAGAGCATTCGACTGTTAATCGAAGTGTCATAGGTTCAAATCCTATACTGGGCGCCATTATTCTAAACTCTTGTTTTCTACGGCTCGTTGGTGAATTGGTAAACACATAGGATTTTCATTCCTACATTACGGGTTCGATCCCCGTACGAGTCACCATTAATTAATATTTAGACTGCAAGTATTATAATTACTTGTTTTTTATTCCCCTAGATGTCTCGTTAGCTCAATTGGCAGAGCATCAGACTCTTAATCTGAGGGTTGTAGGTTCGAGGCCTATACGGAACACCAAAATGCGGAATTGGCGAAACTGGCAGACGCACCAGATTTAGGCTCTGGCGCCGAAAGGCATGAGGGTTCAAGTCCCTTGTTCCGCACCATACATTATTTTATTAACCCTTATGTTTTTCATTAAAGGTTTTTTTCTTTTTTGAAATTTTTATTATATAAAAATTAAAGTAAAATATTATGTTTAAAATATAATATTTTACTTTAATTTAAGAAATTTTATTTTATGGAAATATATAGTATTTTATTATTTTTTCTTTATAATATTAATAAAATAATAGAAAAAAGAAAGCAGGAAATGATTGATGGTAAAAATAATTTTTACTGATGTAGATGGTACTTTATTTGATAGTGGCAGTGCCTTAAGTGAAATTAATCTTAATGCTTGTTTAAAAGCTCAAAAAAATAATATTAAAGTTGTAATTAATACAGGTAGATATGGTGAAAATGCTATTCGTGTTGGTAAAATGATTAATGCTGAAAAATATGATGGTTATATTATTGGTAATGATGGCGCTGAAATTTGATCATATACTAAACAAAAATGAATTTATTTACAACAATTAAATTCAGAAACAACAATTAAACTTTATGAATGATTAACCAAATATAATAAACAAATGATTTTACATTTTAATAGTATTGATACTTTGTATGTTAACCATGCCACTAATAGTTGAAGTACATGAGTTGAAAATCTGCAAATTAAAATTATTAAGTTAACTAATAGTACTGATATTAAAATGCCAATTTCAAAAGTAATGGTTATTTTAGAAAAATATTGAAAGGCTAATGAAATTACAAAATTCATTAATAATTTTGAAACTAACTTTCCGGATTTAACAATTGTTCAATATCATACAAATGTTTTTTCAATTGGTAATAAAAACATTAATAAAGGTTCAGCACTACAATGATTATGTAATCATTTAAATATTGACACTAAAGATGCATTAACGATTGGTGATGGATTTAATGATTTACCAATGTTTGAAGTATCTGGTCATCCAATAGTAATGGAAAATGCTAATATTGCTTTAAAACCATATGGTAAAACTATTGCTCCAAATAATGATGAACATGGAGTTGGATATATTATTAATAATTATGTTTTTAAAAAATAAAAACTTAATATTTTTAAAAATATACTCTTATAGTTTATTAACACACTAATAATTAAAATATATTATAATAATAATATAAGAAAAGTGAAAGGAGAAGGAAAATATGGCAGCAAAAAAACCTACTGTTTTTAATATTTTTATGAAAACTACATTGCCAAAAGTTAAAGCAGAACACCCAGAATTAAAACATACTGAGGCTTTTGGAAAAGCAGCAGCATTATGAGCTAATGCTGAAGAAAATCCTAAAAACAAATAGATAAACAGATAATTCCTTAAAAGATTCAAATTTTAAATCTGACTCTTTTAAATATAAAAAAATATTGAAATTTTAAAAAAACACTAAAATTGCTATACAAATCAACAATGATAAAGTATAATCAAAATACTTACCTAGTAGGGTTATAGAGAAAGGTAAGTTTTAATTTTTAAAAATATAAAAAAAGTTACCAATTAAGGTAACTTTTTTTATATTTTTGATAAACTTCATTTATTTTGACTTGTAGATGGTTTATCAATATCTTCTAAATTAATTGTTTCTCAATCATTATTTTTTCTTTCTTTTACTAATAGAGAAAGTTTGTTCTTATAATCATCAATTATCAGTTGATTAATTCTAATCAACTTTTCATCAGGGTTTGGTTCAACATTATTTTTTTTCTATAATACGTATCATTTCCTGTAAAATAGATATCTTTTGATCAATCTCTGCTCTTTTTTCTTCATTTTGTCTAGCCATTTAAATTTTCCCTTTCAAAAAAATAAAGTACTTTTTTATTTATTATTAATTTATATATTATCTAATATTTATATTTTCTTCATTTAAAAATTAATGAATTTCCAACAACAGTTATATCAGAAAGAGCCATCGCAATTGCAGCCAACGGTGGAATAATAAATCCGGCAGCAGCTAATGGAATAATGATAATATTATAACTAAATGCTCAAATAAAATTCATTCAAATATTATTTTTAGTTTTTTTAGTTAAAACAATAGCCTTATAAATAATACTAATATCATTATCAAGAATAGTAATATCACCAATTTTTTTAGCAATATCACTACCAGAGCCCATTGCAATTGCTAAATCAGATTGTTCTAAGGCAATAACATCATTAATACCATCACCAACAAACGCTACTTTTTTCCCTTTTGCTTGTAAATCAGCAACAATTTGTGATTTACCTTGTGGTGTAACATTAGCAAAGTATGTTTCTATCACAACACGATTAGCAATAGCAAGTGTTTGTGATTCATTATCACCACTAATTAAAATAACCTCAATTCCCTGTTTTTTAACTTTTTCAATTGTTAATAATGCATTTGTTTGTAATTCATCTTCTAAAATAAAAATATTAGTAACAACTTTATTAATTGCCAATGCCAATACTTTCTGGCTAGGAGTAACTGTTTCAAAATCAAATGTTTTTAGAAATGGACTAAATGGCATTTTTGCTTTTTGTAAATTTTCAAGTGATGAAATTTGTAATTCTTCAGTTTGATATTTTGCTTTAATACCAAAACCAATTTGTTCTTTAACTTCGGTAATTGTCAATGATTGTCCAACATTATTAGTATTAGCATATAAAGAAAAAGCTAAAGCCAAAGGATGTGTTGAATGTTTTTCCATAGCAATTGCCTTATTAACATGTTTTTCTTGACCATAAATTTTAGTAATAACCAAATTACCAGTAGTTAATGTTCCTGTTTTATCAAAACAAATGGTATCAATCTTAGTAATTTTTTCAAAAGCACTAGCCTTATTATAAATGATTCCTATTTTTGCTGCTTTATTAATTCCAACAGCAATTGCTAATGGTGTTGCAATCCCTAATCCACAAGGACAAGCAATTATTAAAGTTGCAATTGCAATTTCTAATGATTCTTGCACACCATTACCTACTGCAAAATAACGAATAAGAAAAACTAAAATGGCAATTAAAATAACAGTTGGTGTAAATCACCCAGAAATTTTATCAGCCAATTTTTGTAATTTTGGTTTCTGAGATTGTGCATCTTCAACTGCCTTAATAATACTTGCTAATACTGTGTCTTTACCAATTTTAGTTGCTTTCATTCTAAAAATATCACCAACATTATTAGTTCCACCAATTAAATTTTGGTTAACTTGTTTCGTAATAACTTGCGATTCACCAGTTAACATTGATTCATTAATAAATGCTTCTTCACTAATTAATTGACCATCAGTAGGAATATTTTCACCTTTTCGAATAATTAAAATATCATTTAATTGTACATCTTCAATATTAATAAAAGTTTCTGTTTTGGTATTATAATCATATTTTAAGATTGATTTTGGCTTTAATGACATTAAACTTTCTAAGCCACTAGTAGCCCTTTTCTGTGCAACAGCACTAATTAAATCACCAAGTAAAACAATCATAATAATTGAAGCACTAACTTCAAAATATAAGTGTTCGGTTTTATTAATTATCATTAAATAAATAGAAAAAATAAATGCCGTTGTTGTTCCTAGTGCTACTAAAGTATGCATACCGGGTCATTTTTGTTTAATTAATTCTCGATAAATACCAATATAAAATTTACGACCAAAATAAAATTGAATTGGAAGTCCTAGTGCAAGTTGGACATAAGGATTACGTAAACTATCAAAAAATGAAGTATTAGGTATCATAATTAATAATAATGGTAGTAACAATATTCAACCAATAATAAGTTCAATTAAATCACGTAATTTAACATTATGTTGATGATTATGATGTTGTTCTGACATATGAGATTGATGTTGTTCACTACTATGACTATGACTACTATGATGACTATGACTACTATGATCATCTGTAATATCTTTCATGTCAACTTGGTGACTCGTTTTTATATCTTTAATCTCAGTTTCAAACTTACAAATTTCATATCCTAAATGATGCATTGCTTTTTTAATTTTTTTTTTATTTCAAAACTTAGGATCATAACTAAATTGTGCTTTTTTAGTAGCAAAATTGATACTAACAGTAATACCATCTTCTTTGGTAAAATGTCTTTCGATCACACTAGCACAAGAGGTACATGAAACATCTGACAGTACTGCTCTACTAATAACAAAATTATCATTTATATCACTTGTATTATTCATATTAACTTCATCTCCTCAAATTTTAATATTTTAATCTTTTTTATTATTTTTTAACACACAATATATACAAAAATAAATTATACACATTTTAATGTTAAAAAATATTAAAAAAAGTAAATACCCAATAACATGATTGGGGATTTATTACCTTAAAAAGTAATATTCTTATATTATAACATAGACTATCTTAAATTTAAAAATTAATTATAAACTGGCCATTTTCTTTGATTCTATTTTTACTTCAATTTGTGAATCTATATTATTTATAGCGGTTTTTTTATCTGCAAACTTATCATTGTCAACTTCAATTTGTCTTCTTTGTTTTTCATCAAATTTTTTTTTGCTGCATCTATGCCAAAAGTAATAGCACCAACAGCAGCACCAGTAGCAGCAGCAGTTATCATATCAGTTTCTAATTGTTCTTTAGAACGGTCACTAACAACACTAACACCACCCGCAACAGTAGCAGTAACTAAAGCGCTTATTTGAGCAATAGGATTAATATACAAAGCACCACTAGCAGCACCTTTAGTCACTTTTATAATTTTTGCGGTTGTTCGGTGTTTTGTTTTAAATTTTTTTCATTTTGTAGGTTTTTATTCTACATTTTCTTCTGATTTTGCTTCAAGATTTTGTAAAATTTCATTTTTTATAGGCATTTCTTTTAATCTTCCTTTCAAATAAAAACTCATTTATTTTTATCAAAATAATGAGTTAAAAACTTATGAACATCTAGAATAAAGTAGACACAGAATTGTAACCTTTGTGTTAAAAATACTTTAAGGAAGGTGTTCATTTTTTTATGGCTAAATGACTATCAAAAGAAGAAAAGTTAAAAATAATAAAAATAAGTAAAATTAAAACAATTGATAAAACCGCATTAGAGTATGGTATTGGTCGATCATCAATAAAAGAATGAATTAAAGCATATAAATTATTAGGTGAAAAAGGTTTAAAATATGGCAATGGAATTCGTGCTAAAAAAACCAAAAGAACAGGTCGACCCAAATCTTTAAATTTTAATGAAATGACAAAACAATAATTAATTGAATATATTGAGGCAATGAACGATATAAAAAAGTATTTAGAAAAATCGACAAAAAAGAAGAAATATTTTGTGATTTTCTCATTGAAGAAAAAATATCAGATTAGTTATTTATGTTGATTATTAAATGTTTCAAAATCAGGATATTATAAGTGAATTAAGAATGGAATGAATGAATTTAATAAATGAGATACATTTTTAGCTAATATAATTAAAAATATTTTTTATGAATTTCAAGAAATTTATGGTTATAAAATGATAACTTTATGAATTAACAAAATTTATAATTTAAAATTAAAATTTCATATTGTATATAGATATATGAAAATAGGGACTTTCCAGCAATCTGTGTAACTTAGTGATTTTACAACTAAAATTTATTTAAAAAACACAGTTTTTAGGAAAGTCCCAAAAAAGAGTTTAAAAGCTAAGGTTCGCATAAAAAAATTTGATTATAGAACTAAATCAGGAAGTTTAAGAAATGATAATTTATTAAAACGTGATTTTTCAACTACTAATTTAAATGAAAAATTAGGTACTGATATAACTTATTTATTAACTAATGGTAAAACATATTATTTATCAATTGTTAAAGATTTTCATAATAATGAAATATTAGATTATAAAATAAGTGCAAGTTTAGACATGACATTTGTTGTCCAAAACATTATCCAAGCTTGAGTTAATGCTCAAAAACCTACTTCATGAATTTTACAATCAGATCAAGGATTTCACTATACAAATCCTTCTTATAAAATTTTATGTGATGAATTAAAAATAAAAATTTCATTGTCTAGAAGAGGTAATTCCTGTGATAATGGTGCTACTGAAACTTGATTTGGAACAATGAAAACAGAATTTCTATATCAAATTCCAAGAAAAAATAGAACTATTGAATGAATACAAGACAACTTACCTAAATATATTTACTTTTATAATAATTATCGACCTCAAATAAAATTAAAAGGAATGAGTCCAATCGAATATCGATTAGCTCATTCCAAACCAACAAATAATTACTTCATACCTATAAATTTAACACTTACAAACGCTATTTTATAAAATTTAATAAAAGGTTACTTTTATTGTCCACTTTTCTTGACAAGTTCACTTTTATCTTTTTTATAGCAACAAATATTATACTATTAAGTTTCTACTTCAACTTCATTAGTATTAACATCATCTGTTAATTTACTAATTACTAAATCAATTCCTTGTTTACTAATACTAGAAAATAAAATAATAGGAGTATTAGTGCTAAGTTTTAAAGTTGATAATATTAATTTTTTATTTTTTACTAATTGACTATTTTTCACTTTATCAACTTTAGTAGCAATTAAATGAATTTTTAAATGATAATGTTGTAAATATTCCAACATATCAATATCATCTTTACTGGGTGCATGTCTTAAATCTAATAATAAAAAAACTGCTTTTAAATTTTTTCGTGACTGAAAATATTCATCCATCATTGTCGCAAATTGGATTTTTTTTTCATTTGATACTTTAGCAAAACCATAGCCAGGAACATCAACAAAGCGACAAATATTATTATTAATTGTAAAAAAATTTAGCATTTGTGTTTTACCAGGTGTTTGTGAAACTCTAGCTAACTTACCATTATTACAAATTGTATTTAAAAATGTTGATTTACCAACATTACTGCGACCAACAAAACAAAATTCAGGAATTTCATCCTGCGGCCATTGTTCTTCTTTAATAGCACTAGTTAAAAATTGTGCTTGCTTAATTCGTTCCATTTTTTACCTCTTATTCAAAAATATATTATAGTCAATAGTTAAAATTTAAACTAATTATTATTTATTATTTTAATTTTTATTAATATTAATAAAATTAGTAAAATGAATATTATCTAATGGTCATATACCAAAACCAAAAAATAATGCAGCCAAAATGATACCACCAACAATAATACAAATAGCAAGTCATTTTATAATTTTAAATAATAACATAAAACTAATAATAGCAATAGCTATTATAATAATAGCAACTATTACAAATGTATTCATGTTTACCTCCTATTATTTTAATTATTAAAGTAACACGTAACATTAATTAATAATAACATAAAATAAATTTGAATATTTTATAGTAATCATCTTTTTCCTAAAATTATATAAATTAAAAAAAGTTATCTTTTTAAAGAGAAACATGTTAAAATGTCAAAGGATAAAGGAGAGTGATATCATGACTGACAGCGATTCCATTTATAATAATAAAAACAATACTAATTTAAAAATTAGTAATTTTAAAAGTGTACTTTTAAATAAAGATTCAGTCAAATATTCTCCTAGTATTTTTACTAAAAAAATATTTTTTTAGCGTGTTAATAAATTTCTAAATCCTTATTTAAAAGTCTTAAAATAAGAAAAATAAGGAGGTAAAGAAATTATGAAGATTTTTTTAAACAAAATTTATTTTAAATTACAATTTAGTTTTAAAAAACCATTAGTTTACACAAATGGTGATTATATTAAACAAATTGCACAATTTAACCAAAAACAATTACTAAAAAATTTAGATTTACATAATTTTGGTCTTAAAACAGACCAAATTGAAATAAGAAGAAAAAAATATGGTATTAATACTTTAAAAAACCTGAATTGTAAAATTAAAAAGGACATTTATATAAAAATTAAATTGTGTTAATTCTATAATTAAGAAAAGAAAGGAATTAGCACAATGTATAAGTATCTGACTATTGAATCAATAATAGCAATAAAAGAATATAAAAGTTATGAATTTTCAATTCGTAAAATAGCAAAAGCTGTTGATTATAGTAAATCAACTGTACATAGAGTTTGCAGATTATTAAATCAAAACTTATGAACATCTAGAATAAAGTAGACACAGAATTGTAACCTTTGTGTTAAAAATACTTTAAGGAAGGTGTTCATTTTTTTATGGCTAAATGACTATCAAAAGAAGAAAAGTTAAAAATAATAAAAATAAGTAAAATTAAAACAATTGATAAAACCGCATTAGAGTATGGTATTGGTCGATCATCAATAAAAGAATGAATTAAAGCATATAAATTATTAGGTGAAAAAGGTTTAAAATATGGCAATGGAATTCGTGCTAAAAAAACCAAAAGAACAGGTCGACCCAAATCTTTAAATTTTAATGAAATGACAAAACAAGAATTAATTGAATATATTGAGGCAATGAACGATATAAAAAAGTATTTAGAAAAATCGACAAAAAAGAAGAAATATTTTGTGATTTTCTCATTGAAGAAAAAATATCAGATTAGTTATTTATGTTGATTATTAAATGTTTCAAAATCAGGATATTATAAGTGAATTAAGAATGGAATGAATGAATTTAATAAATGAGATACATTTTTAGCTAATATAATTAAAAATATTTTTTATGAATTTCAAGAAATTTATGGTTATAAAATGATAACTTTATGAATTAACAAAATTTATAATTTAAAATTAAAATTTCATATTGTATATAGATATATGAAAAATATGAGTTTAAAAGCTAAGGTTCGCATAAAAAAATTTGATTATAGAACTAAATCAGGAAGTTTAAGATATGATAATTTATTAAAACGTGATTTTTCAACTACTAATTTAAATGAAAAATTAGGTACTGATATAACTTATTTATTAACTAATGGTAAAACATATTATTTATCAATTGTTAAAGATTTTCATAATAATGAAATATTAGATTATAAAATAAGTGCAAGTTTAGACATGACATTTGTTGTCCAAAACATTATCCAAGCTTGAGTTAATGCTCAAAAACCTACTTCATGAATTTTACAATCAGATCAAGGATTTCACTATACAAATCCTTCTTATAAAATTTTATGTGATGAATTAAAAATAAAAATTTCAATGTCTAGAAGAGGTAATTCCTGTGATAATGGTGCTACTGAAACTTGATTTGGAACAATGAAAACAGAATTTCTATATCAAATTCCAAGAAAAAATAGAACTATTGAATGAATACAAGACAACTTACCTAAATATATTTACTTTTATAATAATTATCGACCTCAAATAAAATTAAAAGGAATGAGTCCAATCGAATATCGATTAGCTCATTCCAAACCAACAAATAATTAGTTCATACCTATAAATTTAACACTTACAAACGCTATTTTATAAAATTTAATAAAAGGTTACTTTTATTGTCCACTTTTCTTGACAAGTTCACTTATTACCATTAGAAATATTGAATCAAATTCAAAAAAAGTAGCAAAATGCAGGTAGAAAATTAATAATTTTAACTTTAACAGAAATTAATACTATTAATTATTTGTTAATTACTAAAAATTATGCGCTTGATATAATTGCTAATTTTTTAAAGGAAAATAAAATAAAAAGTATTTCAACAAAAACTTTATATAACATGTTTAAAACAAATCGAATGGGTTTTGATGAAAATAACTTATTGAGAAAAGGAAAAAATAAACCTCATAAACGAAAAGAAACTAGAGGACGAATTAATAATTGTAAATCTATTCATGAAAGAAATTTAATCATTCCTAATATTAAAAATATACAAGAATTTGGTCATTTAGAGGGTGATACTATCATTGGTAAAGATCATAAAAGTTCTATTATTACTTTAGCTGATATATGATCAAAAACCACAATTCCTTTAGTTTCTAAAAATCATAAAGCAGAAAATATTACAAAAAGTATAATAAAATTTATTTCAAAGTTACAAAAAGGAACAGTTAAAACTATTACTTTTGATCGTGGTAAAGAATTTAGTAAATGAAAATTAATCGAAAAAATTTGCAATGTTAAGATTTATTTTGCAGATCCTGGCAAACCTTGTCAAAGAGGTTTAAATGAAAATAATAATGGTATTTTAAGAAGATATTTACCAAAATCTACAGATCTATCTTTATATAAACAAAAAGACTTAAATGCTATAGCATTTCAAATTAATTCTACACCCAGAAAATCACTATCTTATAAAAGCCCAATAGACTTAATACAATTATTTTAAAAACTGTCCCATTTGTCCCATTTATATTTACAATTCAGGTATTTAAAATTCGGATATAAGTTAACTATATAGTTTTTAAATAAAATGCATTATAATTATTTTATAGGATGGGTGAAAGATATGAATAAATCATTAGATAAACAATTTTTAACTACAAGTAATCTTATTAGTCAAAAAGAGTTAAAGAAATTAAAGGAAACTCCTTTACCTTCATTATTAGATTTAAATTTAACAAGAGTTTATTTTACTAGTCTTGGTGATGGTTTTTCGCGAATATTTATTTTAATTATTCAAATTTTTTGAATTGGTTTGATTTTTTTTAATGGCATTGGTTTTGGTCAATTGGTTGCTAATCTTCCTGGTATACCATCAGCACCAGTTTTTCAAAGTGCAATATTAAAAGTAGTAGCAATGTTAGTTACTGTTTTATTTGCTTTTATAATTTTAATTATGATTTTACCCGTTTTTTTATCTAAAACTATTAGAGGTATTGGTTTAAGTTGTTTATTTTTTTTAATATTTGGTTCTATTGTTAATTTAATAATTATTGGTATTAGTTTTTTTATGTTTTCTTATAGTGACAGTCCTTATCGAATCACAGTATTGATTTTTGCGGTTATAGCACTCTTATTATGATGAATTGCTATTTTGCATTGATGATTAAATACTATTGAAAATAAAAAATATTTAATTAAAAGTATTATTAAAATGTATGAATTAAGTTTTAGATAATGGAAATTTAGGTGAATAATATATGGCTAAAAAGAAAGATAATGATGATTGAAGAAAACTAAATAATATTACTAAATACGTTACTGGTAAAGTAGAACCAGTAAAAGTAAAAAAAACTTTTCTGACAATAACTATTTCTTTAATTATGATAATTGGTTTAGCAATTAGCACTTTTTTTATTGCTCTTGCTATGCAGAGTGCTTTTAATATTGGTGATTTTAAACAAAATATTCCAGAAGAATCAATTATTGTTGATATGAATGATGTTCCAATTGATAGTAGTAATAAAAATTTACGTTTGCCATTTTTTGAAGAAGAATCAAAAAAACAAGTTTTTGATTTATTAATAAAAGAATCTTGATGAGATAGTTTTTTTCCAACTAATATTACTAATTATGATTTCACTTTTTATAAACCCAATAGTAATGATGAATTAGATAAGAGTTTAATTCAAACTGATGGTGTTACTAAATTTGATTTAAAATTAAAGTTACAATCTTCATTTATTGAATTTAAAATACCAGTAATTGCATTAATTAAAAATACTGCTAAATTTTATGAAAAATTTATGATGTTTAATCAATTTGAAGGAAAATTTAGTAAACATGTTTCAGGAAAATTTCCAAATGGTAGTGATTATTTGCAAGAACAATGAACACATGGTTATTTACCAACTAATTTTTATTATGCGGATAAAATTGATAATACTGTTATTTATAAAACAATCGAAGATGAAATTAATAAATTTATTAATGATTATAAAGAAGAATTTGCTAGTGATACTCATCTTTATCCAATAATATCAACAATTCCTTTAGCAGATATTGATTTTAATGATGTAGCTACTATTAAACCATATTTCGAATTAGTTCATAATCCCGAATTAAATTATGTTGGTAATGCTGTGAATAGTTCCAAAGAATATGTTAATCTTTATTCATATTCTTCAAATTTTCCATTAAAACCTTTTTATATAACATATGTTTCTAATCCAAATGTTGTTTATGATTTCATTGATTTAAAACCAACAAGTATTGAAGAGGTTATTGATTATCTTAAAGTTAATCCTATTGATTTTGTTCCTTTTAGTATGGTACAAGAAGCAGTAGATAGTGATGAATCATTAATAAAATATAGTCCTACACATGTATTATTGACTAGTGATAATAGTGGTAATCATTTTAAATATAAGGAATTGAGTTATTATTTTGGCTTTTCAAATTCAATAAATAATAGTATTGAAAATATTAATGTTAATGATTATATTAATATTGGTGATTTAGAAACTTTTTTAGAAAATAAATATTGACAAGAAATGTATCAATTTGCAAAAAATAATTCTACTTTTTTCTTATTAGATTATCCTGATTCGACGGTTGATCCAAATATTAATTGAAATCTTGTTATTAAATCACTTGCTACTTTTAAAGGATATTTTGTTAAAGCTTTAAAGGTGCAAATTAATGAGTTAAGTGCTTTTACTTTTTTAGATATTGATGGTAATAATTTATCATTAAAGGCAACTGATATTATTAAGACTAATGATATTAAAAAAATTAGATTTCATATTGGAAAAGATTTGATAAGCAGTGACTATGTTTCCAAGCCCCATAGTTTTAATTTTACTTTTAAAGTAAAGTGAATTTAAATACTTAAAAATAAGTATTGATTTTATGAAAATGGGTTAAATTTTGATAACTATAATTTAATATTCATACTACTTATATAAAATAGTTTTAATTATATAGGTTATTAATTGTAAAATTAATATAAATTTGTTATTATTCTTGTGTATAAAAAATATAAATAATATAGTAGTTTTTAACCCATTGTTTGTTGAGATAAAAGCAAATGGGTTTTTATTTTGAAAGGAAAATTATAAATGATATTGCAAAAACCTGAATTGTAAAATTAAAAAGGACATTTATATAAAAATTAAATTGTGTTAATTCTATAATTAAGAAAAGAAAGGAATTAGCACAATGTATAAGTATCTGACTATTGAATCAATAATAGCAATAAAAGAATATAAAAGTTATGAATTTTCAATTCGTAAAATAGCAAAAGCTGTTGATTATAGTAAATCAACTGTACATAGAGTTTGCAGATTATTAAATCAAAACTTATGAACATCTAGAATAAAGTAGACACAGAATTGTAACCTTTGTGTTAAAAATACTTTAAGGAAGGTGTTCATTTTTTTTATGGCTAAATGACTATCAAAAGAAGAAAAGTTAAAAATAATAAAAATAAGTAAAATTAAAACAATTGATAAAACCGCATTAGAGTATGGTATTGGTCGATCATCAAAAAAAGAATGAATTAAAGCATATAAATTATTAGGTGAAAAAGGTTTAGAATATGGCAATGGAATTCGTGCTAAAAAACCAAAAGAACAGGTCGACCCAAATCTTTAAATTTTTATTAAATGACAAAACAAGAATTAATTGAATATATTGAGGCAATGAACGATATAAAAAAGTATTTAGAAAAATCAACAAAAAAGAAGAAATATTTTGTGATTTTCTCATTGAAGAAAAAATATCAGATTAGTTATTTATGTTGATTATTAAATGTTTCAAAATCAGGATATTATAAGTGAATTAAGAATGGAATGAATGAATTTAATAAATGAGATACATTTTTAACTAATATAATTAAAAATATTTTTTATGAATTTCAAGAAATTTATGGTTATAAAATGATAACTTTATGAATTAACAAAATTTATAATTTAAAATTAAAATTTCATATTGTATATAGATATATGAAAAATATGAGTTTAAAAGCTAAGGTTCGCATAAAAAAATTTGATTATAGAACTAAATCAGGAAGTTTAAGATATGATAATTTATTAAAACGTGATTTTTCAACTACTAATTTAAATGAAAAATTAGGTACTGATATAACTTATTTATTAACTAATGGTAAAACATATTATTTATCAATTGTTAAAGATTTTCATAATAATGAAATATTAGATTATAAAATAAGTGTAAGTTTAGACATGACATTTGTTGTCCAAAACATTATCCAAGCTTGAGTTAATGCTCAAAAACCTACTTCATGAATTTTACAATCAGATCAAGGATTTCACTATACAAATCCTTCTTATAAAATTTTATGTGATGAATTAAAAATAAAAATTTCAATTTTTAGAAGAGGTAATTCCTGTGATAATGGTGCTACTGAAACTTGATTTGGAACAATAAAAACAGAATTTCTATATCAAATTCCAAGAAAAAATAGAACTATTGAATGAATACAAGACAACTTACCTAAATATATTTACTTTTATAATAATTATCGACCTCAAATAAAATTAAAAGGAATGAGTCCAATCGAATATCGATTAGTTCATTTCCAAGGTAATGTTTAGTAATCTGTGTAACTTACAAAAATAACTATGTTTAATTAATTCTAGTAAATATAATTAAATGACTAGAAAGAGTGAGTTACAGATGGCTAAAAAGCAAAATATTAATAATAATGATCCAATATCAAAAGCAGTAGATTTATTATTAGAAAATATTGAAGATTTAACAACAGTTTTTAAAGAGGGAGGATTGTATAAAGAATTAACAAAAAGATTAGTAGAAAAAATGTTGAATTCTGAGATGCAAAATTATTTAGGATATGATAAGAATCAACATAGTAATAGTGACAATGCTCGTAATGGTATAAGTTCAAAAAAATTAATAACTCAACAAGGTAAAATTGAGATTGATGTACCACGAGATCGCAATAGTAATTTTAATCCTGTAATAGTTGCAAAAAGACAAAGAAGATTTGAAGGTTTTGATCAACAAGTTCTTTCTTTATATGCAAAAGGTATGACATTATCAGATATTAGAATACAATTACAAGAGTTATATCTTGGTGCTGATATTAGTGAAATTGTTATTAGTCAAATTACTGATGATGTTATTGATGATGTAAAAGCATGGCAAAATCGACCATTAGAAAGTGTCTATCCGATTGTTTATTTTGATTGCATAATAGTGAAAGTACGACAAGATAAAAGGATTATTAATAAATCAGTTTATATAGCTTTAGGAGTTGATTTAGAAGGTAAAAAAGATGTTTTAGGTTTATGAATTAGTGAAAATGAAGGTGCTAAATTTTGATTAGCAAATTTAACAGAAATGAAAAATCGTGGCTTAAATGATATTCTTATTGCCTGCAGTGATAATTTAACAGGCATGTCAGAAGCAATACAATCAGTTTATCTTAAAACAGAACATCAATTATGCATAGTTCATCAAATTAGAAATAGTTTGAAATATGTCTCATATAAGCATAGAAAATCTCTAGTTGCAGATTTAAAACCAATTTATACTGCATGTAGTGAAGAACAAGCAATGCAGGCTTTAGAATCCTTTTAAAATAAGTGAAATAAACAATATCCTCAAATTGCTAAATCTTGATATAAAAATTGAGATAATTTAATTGTTTTTATTAGTTATCCTGCAGAAATTAAAAGAGTGATTTATATAACAAATACTATTGAATCTGTAAATAGTCAATTACGAAAAGTTATCAGAAATAAAAAAGTTTTTCCTAATGATATGGCAGTTTTTAAAATATTTTATTTAGCAATTGAAAATATAACAAAAAAATGAACAATGCCCATTCAAAATTGAAATACAGCAATTGCTCATTTTATGATAAAATTTGAAGATAGAATTAATCTAAACTAGTACTTTATAAAACAAAGATACACAGATTACATAAAAGCCTCAATTTATAGGTATGAAGTAATTATTTGTTGGTTTGGAATGAGCTAATCGATATTTGATTGGACTCATTCCTTTTAATTTTATTTGAGGTCGATAATTATTATAAAAGTAAATATATTTAGGTAAGTTGTCTTGTATTCATTCAATAGTTCTATTTTTTCTTGGAATTTGATATAGAAATTCTGTTTTTATTGTTCCAAATCAAGTTTCAGTAGCACCATTATCACAGGAATTACCTCTTCTAAACATTGAAATTTTTTTTAATTTATCACATAAAATTTTATAAGAAGGATTTGTATAGTGAAATCCTTGATCTGATTGTAAAATTCATGAAGTAGGTTTTTGAGCATTAACTCAAGCTTGGATAATGTTTTGGACAACAAATGTCATGTCTAAACTTGCACTTATTTTATAATCTAATATTTCATTATTATGAAAATCTTTAACAATTGATAAATAATATGTTTTACCATTAGTTAATAAATAAGTTATATCAGTACCTAATTTTTTTTAAATTAGTAGTTGAAAAATCACGTTTTAATAAATTATCATATCTTAAACTTCCTGATATTGAAAAGTTGAAATTCAAAACAAGACAGATACCCTAACTTAATGATTGAATATGAAAATGGAACTAAAGCTTGAGTTGAAATTGAACGAACAAGAAAATCAAAAGAACGTATCGAAGACAAACTTGATAACATGCGCGAACACATAAAAGAAAACCATAAAGTGATTTGAATTGTACCAGATGTAAAAATGGCTAAATTCATACAAGAACAAATCAATTATTACAATTGACACAAAGAAACTCATGAAATTGAAATATTTAATTACATAAATAAGTATTAAAATATGAAAAAAAATGTTATAATTAAATTGTTCTTATTTTTATAGAACAAATAATTTTAAAAAATAAATATAAAATTTAAATAAACATAAATTCAAAAATTTCAAATAACCCCTAAAAATTTTAGTTTCAAATTTTTATTTGCGAACTTTTTTTTGTATAATTTAATTAAACTTAATATAAGTTTTTAACTCATTATTTTATTTTAAAAGTAAATGGGTTTTTTTATAAAATTGAAATAAAAATAAGAAGAGGTATGAAAAAATATATGAATACAGAAAAAATATTAGAATTAGTTAATTCAAAAGAAATAAATGATTGAATGAATCTTTTCAAACAAAAAATTGAAAAAGAAGAAATAAAAAATTCAGAATATATGAAATTATATAATAAAAATTATAATTTAAATTATAATTTTGAATTTCTTGAAGAAGAAAAAATATTAAATATATTAGAAGAATTAGATAAAAAAATTAGAAAAAAAGAAAATTCAAAAAACAAAATTGCAAAAAAATATCAAAAAGCAACTGAAAAAAGAAATGAAAAGTTAATGCAACAATATGAAAATATAATGACTGAAAAAAAGAAAAAAATCAAAACATTAAATTTGATTAAAGAAGAACATTTAGAAAAGATTAAAAATTTAGAATTAAAAAGATGTGAATTACTAAAAAATAGTGATAAAAATCAATTTTTTTTATCAAAAGAAGATAGAGAAATACGAAATCTAGAAAATAAAATATGAAAAAAAGTATTAGATGATTATTTTCAAAATAAAAACCATAGAATTCTTAAATTAAATCAATATGAAAATTGATTTGGTGAATTTAAAATTAAATCACTAAAAATACAAATAGAAGACACTATTTTCGAAAAACGTTTAAAAACATTGTCAGACATAGTTAAAACATTATATTTTGATGTATCTAGAGACAAATCTTTTTTAGAAAGTGAAAATATAAAAACAGATGATTTTGAAGAAATAAGTCTAAATTCTTTTGATGATGAAGGTATTGGAGAATCAATAAATTCGATAGATATACAAAATCAACCTTCAATAAGTTGATATAAACCAAGTTCATCACAAATGTAAAAACAAGAGATTGCAACAGCAATCTATTATATCTTTAAAATTAATTTTAAGGCACCAAATTTGATCATATACAAATGATTTAAAAATTTATATGGTTTATATTAAAAAAAAAGCCCTAATTTAGGGCTTTTTAGAATGAATTTAGGTAATGTTTAGTAATCTGTGTGACTTACAAAAATACTATCAAAAAAAGATGATACTAATCATCAAATTGAAAAATTAAAAATAGAAATATCAAAATTTGAATATGCAACAAATTATGTAAAAATAAATTCAATAGATTTACAAAATCACTCTTCAACAAGTAGATATCTAAGTTCTAGTAGTAAATCACAAAAAATGTAAATATTAATATTTTTAAAACTACTCAATTGAGTAGTTTTTGAGTTATTATTAAATATTAATTTTAAAAATAAAACATGTTTTATTTTTAAAAATTGTTATAATATCATTAAAAATAATAAAGAAGGAAAATATGGCAAAACTAAATTCATTACTTGAAAAAAAAACCGAATTAAAGAACTTTCAAGTTTTTCTAAAACCAAAAATTTTTAAAAAAAACAACACAAGATATGATACCAAATACTTTTTGTAGTAGATATTTAGTTGATAAATTTAGAAAAGAAGCAAAAGAAAAAGATGAAGTTATACAACTTTAATGACAGCTATTTTAGAAGACCGATACGGAAAGGAAAATAATGAGCATGAAAATGATTAGTTTTTGTAACAAAAAAGGAGGAGTTGGCAAGAATACTCTGAACTTGTCAAGAAAAGTGGACAATAAAAGTAACCTTTTATTAAATTTTATAAAATAGCGTTTGTAAGTGTTAAATTTATAGGTATGAACTAATTATTTGTTGGTTTGGAATGAGCTAATCGATATTCGATTGGACTCATTCCTTTTAATTTTATTTGGGTAATGTTTAGTAATCTGTGTAACTTACAAAAATAACTATGTTTAATTAATTCTAGTAAATATAATTAAATGACTAGAAAGAGTGAGTTACAGATGGCTAAAAAGCAAAATATTAATAATAATGATCCAATATCAAAAGCAGTAGATTTATTATTAGAAAATACTGAAGATTTAACAACAGTTTTTAAAGAGGGAGGATTGTATAAAGAATTAACAAAAAAGATTAGTAGAAAAAATGTTGAATTCTGAGATGCAAAATTATTTAGGATATGATAAGAATCAACATAGTAATAGTGACAATGCTCGTAATGGTATAAGTTCAAAAAAATTAATAACTCAACAAGGTAAAATTGAGATTGATGTACCACGAGATCGCAATAGTAATTTTAATCCTGTAATAGTTGCAAAAAGACAAAGAAGATTTGAAGGTTTTGATCAACAAGTTCTTTCTTTATATGCAAAAGGTATGACATTATCAGATATTAGAATGCAATTACAAGAGTTATATCATGGTGCTGATATTAGTGAAAGTGTTATTAGTCAAATTACTGATGATGTTATTGATGATGTAAAAGCATGGCAAAATCGACCATTAGAAAGTGTCTATCCGATTGTTTATTTTGATTGCATAATAGTGAAAGTACGACAAGATAAAAGGATTATTAATAAATCAGTTTATATAGCTTTAGGAGTTGATTTAGAAGGTAAAAAAGATGTTTTAGGTTTATGAATTAGTGAAAATGAAGGTGCTAAATTTTGATTAGCAAATTTAACAGAAATGAAAAATCGTGGCTTAAATGATATTCTTATTGCCTGCAGTGATAATTTAACAGGCATGTCAGAAGCAATACAATCAGTTTATCTTAAAACAGAACATCAATTATGCATAGTTCATCAAATTAGAAATAGTTTGAAATATGTCTCATATAAGCATAGAAAATCTCTAGTTGCAGATTTAAAACCAATTTATACTGCATGTAGTGAAGAACAAGCAATGCAGGCTTTAGAATCCTTTGAAAATAAGTGAAATAAACAATATCCTCAAATTGCTAAATCTTGATATAAAAATTGAGATAATTTAATTGTTTTTATTAGTTATCCTGCAGAAATTAAAAGAGTGATTTATACAACAAATGCTATTGAATCTGTAAATAGTCAATTACGAAAAGTTATCAGAAATAAAAAAGTTTTTCCTAATGATATGGCAGTTTTTAAAATATTTTATTTAGCAATTGAAAATATAACAAAAAAATGAACAATGCCCATTCAAAATTGAAATACAGCAATTGCTCATTTTATGATAAAATTTGAAGATAGAATTAATCTAAACTAGTACTTTGTAAAACAAAGATACACAGATTACATAAAAGCCTCTGTCATGGTAATGTTTAGTAATCTGTGTAACTTACAAAAATAACTATGTTTAATTAATTCTAGTAAATATAATTAAATGACTAGAAAGAGTGAGTTACAGATGGCTAAAAAGCAAAATATTAATAATAATGATCCAATATCAAAAGCAGTAGATTTATTATTAGAAAATACTGAAGATTTAACAACAGTTTTTAAAGAGGGAGGATTGTATAAAGAATTAACAAAAAAGATTAGTAGAAAAAATGTTGAATTCTGAGATGCAAAATTATTTAGGATATGATAAGAATCAACATAGTAATAGTGACAATGCTCGTAATGGTATAAGTTCAAAAAAATTAATAACTCAACAAGGTAAAATTGAGATTGATGTACCACGAGATCGCAATAGTAATTTTAATCCTGTAATAGTTGCAAAAAGACAAAGAAGATTTGAAGGTTTTGATCAACAAGTTCTTTCTTAAATATGTGGGACTTTCCTAAAAACTGTCTTTTTTAAATAAATTTTAGTTGTAAAATCACTAAGTTACACAGATTGCTGGAAAGTCCCAATGTCATGTCTAAACTTGCACTTATTTTATAATCTAATATTTCATTATTATGAAAATCTTTAACAATTGATAAATAATATGTTTTACCATTAGTTAATAAATAAGTTATATCAGTACCTAATTTTTCATTTAAATTAGTAGTTGAAAAATCACGTTTTAATAAATTATCATATCTTAAACTTCCTGATTTAGTTCTATAATCAAATTTTTTTATGCGAACCTTAGCTTTTAAACTCATATTTTTCATATATCTATATACAATATGAAATTTTAATTTTAAATTATAAATTTTGTTAATTCATAAAGTTATCATTTTATAACCATAAATTTCTTGAAATTCATAAAAAATATTTTTAATTATATTAGCTAAAAATGTATCTCATTTATTAAATTCATTCATTCCATTCTTAATTCACTTATAATATCCTGATTTTGAAACATTTAATAATCAACATAAATAACTAATCTGATATTTTTTCTTCAATGAGAAAATCACAAAATATTTCTTCTTTTTTGTCGATTTTTCTAAATACTTTTTTATATCGTTCATTGCCTCAATATATTCAATTAATTCTTGTTTTGTCATTTCATTAAAATTTAAAGATTTGGGTTGACCTGTTCTTTTGGTTTTTTTAGCACGAATTCCATTGCCATATTTTAAACCTTTTTCACCTAATAATTTATATGCTTTAATTCATTCTTTTATTGATGATCGACCAATACCATACTCTAATGCGGTTTTATCAATTGTTTTAATTTTACTTATTTTTATTATTTTTAACTTTTCTTCTTTTGATAGTCATTTAGCCATAAAAAAATGAACACCTTCCTTAAAGTATTTTTAACACAAAGGTTACAATTCTGTGTCTACTTTATTCTAGATGTTCATTAATAATCAACATAAATAACTAATCTGATATTTTTTCTTCAATGAGAAAATCACAAAATATTTTTTCTTTTTTGTCGATTTTTCTAAATACTTTTTTATATCGTTCATTGCCTCAATATATTCAATTAATTCTTGTTTTGTCATTTCATTAAAATTTAAAGATTTGGGTCGACCTGTTCTTTTGGTTTTTTTAGCACGAATTCCATTGCCATATTCTAAACCTTTTTCACCTAATAATTTATATGCTTTAATTCATTCTTTTATTGATGATCGACCAATACCATACTCTAATGCGGTTTTATCAATTGTTTTAATTTTACTTATTTTTATTATTTTTAACTTTTCTTCTTTTGATAGTCATTTAGCCATAAAAAAATGAACACCTTCCTTAAAGTATTTTTAACACAAAGGTTACAATTCTGTGTCTACTTTATTCTAGATGTTCAAATTAATACTATTAATTATTTGTTAATTACTAAAAATTATGCGCTTGATATAATTGCTAATTTTTTAAAGGAAAATAAAATAAAAAGTATTTCAACAAAAACTTTATATAACATGTTTAAAACAAATCGAATGGGTTTTGATGAAAATAACTTATTGAGAAAAGGAAAAAATAAACCTCATAAACGAAAAGAAACTAGAGGACGAATTAATAATTGTAAATCTATTCATGAAAGAAATTTAATCATTCCTAATATTAAAAATATACAAGAATTTGGTCATTTAGAGGGTGATACTATCATTGGTAAAGATCATAAAAGTTCTATTATTACTTTAGCTGATATATGATCAAAAACCACAATTCCTTTAGTTTCTAAAAATCATAAAGCAAAAAATATTACAAAAAGTATAATAAAAGGGTTTTTTCCCTTTATGTAGTATTTTAAATTTTATCACATAAATGTTGAGAAAACCCTATCTACGGACTTCTCCCCACATTTTTAAATCAAACATAGCATTACAGTTTCAAAACTAGGTATCTTGTTGAATTTATATGCAGCTTCTTTGCCATATAAATGAACATGATGTTTTGCAACTTTGATATGTGTTTTAAATGTTCTTCTTATATGTTTTCAAACTGATTCAATTTCGTTGGTATTGACACCAGTTTTTGAAATATAGCCATCTTGATGGTTAACTGTTTCATGCTTAGTGAAAACCAATTTCAAATCGTGATATCCTTTTCAAGAATCAGTATGTACAACACACTTTGAAGAAATGTGGTTTCTTGCAAACTGCAAAAGATTTTTACTGTTTGCGTTTTTCAATATTTTCACAATTAAATTATTGGTTGTTTTTTCATAAATCCCAACAATCAAAGTTTTATTCACCAAGGATCTTCCTTGTTTTTTAAAACCCATATGTGAAAGATACATTTCATCCATTTGCACTATCCCCTCAACAATGAATTGAGGTTCTTGTTTAGCAATGGCACTTCGGATTTTATGACCCATTCTTCAATCTGTTTTCAAGGTCACTCCCAACTCTTTTGCAACATCAGTTGATGAAATTCCATGTTTGGTGTTTATTCATCTAAAGATGAGATAAAACCAAGATGTCAAAGGTGTTTGTGACTTGTAAAAAATGGTGTTATGAAGAAAAGTAAATGTTTGATGACATTTCAAACATCTTATTCTTTTTAAATCAGAAGTATTCAAACTTGTTCAAACACCTGATACATTTGTTTTCCTTCAAACTTGCTATATATTTCAAACAATTCTTTTCAGTTTGAAATATTCTGTTGAATTCATTTCAATTCATTTTTCCTCCACAAGTACATGTGGGAGAAGTCCGTAATAAAATTTATTTCAAAGTTACAAAAAGGAACAGTTAAAACTATTACTTTTGATCGTGGTAAAGAATTTAGTAAATGAAAATTAATCGAAAAAATTTGCAATGTTAAGATTTATTTTGCAGATCCTGGCAAACCTTGTCAAAGAGATTTAAATGAAAATAATAATGGTATTTTAAGAAGATATTTACCAAAATCTACAGATCTATCTTTATATAAACAAAAAGACTTAAATGCTATAGCATTTCAAATTAATTCTACACCCAAAAAATGACTATCTTATAAAAGCCCAATAGACTTAATACAATTATTTTAAAAACTGTCCCATTTGTCCCATTTATATTTACAATTCAGGTTTGCAATATTATATTTTAAAAAAATAAATTTAAATTTGATAATTTTGTAAAATTGAACACTTATAATTTTGATTTATATCAGATACTATTATTAAGTTTTAATACCTAAAATAAGTTATAATATAAATAAAAAATAAGGGGTGTTAGATATATGGAAGAAAAAAAAGATGACTTAAAAAATACTCCATTGTCAAATGTTGATAATAGTATTATCAAACCAAATAATGATAATCCATCATTTAAAGATATTGAAGAACAACGTTTTACTACTTATAATCCGTTATTAAGTGATAGTATTAAATTTAAAAGAATGTATTGAAGTTCAAAAATGGAAAATATTGCTCGTATTTTGTTACTTACAGTTTCTTGTTTTCATTTATTTTTTTCTTATTTTTTAGCTAACAATTTGGTTAATCAAATTTTGAGTAATAAAGGTAGTAACATGAACCCAACATATATAATTTATATATTTTTAATTATAACTCTGGGATTTAATTTTATATTTTATTTACCAGTAGCGATTGGTCGCACTGCTAGTGCTATGTTTGGATGATCAATTGTTTATATTATTTTAGCAATTGCTTATTTTATAGTTTTAGAAGTATTTTGTACAATTTTGTTAGTGGTTAATGGATTAATAAATGAAACTGTTTCTGCAGAAGTTCCAATATTTATGATTATTGTTTTACTAATAACTGTTTTATGATTAATTGCTGCTTGTTTATTAATTGTTAAAAGTGATGATGTAAGAAGAGAATTAAGTGTCGAATAAATAATAAGTAAAGGAGAATATAAATGAGTACAGATAGTTTACTTTCTAAGCGAATTGAAGAATTAATTAAAGTAATTAGCGCTGATGTTTATGAAAAAGAAACTGTTTTTAAACTTGCTATTTTGGCGTTATTATCAGGAGAATCAATATTTTTATTAGGATTACCAGGAATTGCTAAATCATTAATTTCACGACGAATTAAATATGCGCTCCATGATGGGCGAAATTTTGAATATTTAATGAATCGTTTTTCTACTCCAGAAGAAATTTTTGGACCAATCTCAATCAAAGATTTATTAAAAGGTAACTATGTAAGAATTATTGATCAATATTTGCCTGCTGTTGATATTGCTTTTTTGGATGAAATTTGAAAAGCAGGCCCTTCAATTCAAAATACATTGCTAACTATTATTAATGAAAAAATCTTTCGTAATGGTGGTGTTGATATCAAAGTACCATTAAAACTATTAATTTCAGCTTCTAATGAGTTACCAGAAAGCGGTAAAGGTTTAGAAGCTTTATTTGATCGTTTTATTATTAGAATGATAGTTTATGGTTTAACTAATGAAGAAAATTTTAATGATATGTTAGAAAGTATTACTAGTTTAGAAGTAAAAGTTCCACTTGAATTACAAATTAAAACTTCTGAATATGAAAAGTGATTAAAAGAATTGGAAACTACTGTTACTTTAAGCAAAGAAACATTAAATTTTATTTCTCGTTTTCGTAAAATTTTAACAGAAGCAACTAATGGTAAAGCTTACATTTCTGATCGAAGATGAAAAAAAATTGCTAAATTAATAAAAGCTTCAGCTTATTATAATGGTAGAACAACTACTGATAAGCCTGATTTATTGATTATTCCTTACTGTATTTGAGATAATGAAGATCAAGAAAAAGAGTATACAAAACTTTTCAATGAAGAATATTGTGAAGATTTAACTTACACATTGAAACAAAATCAGATTGAACTGGAAAGTGAGTTGGAAACATTAAGTAATAATGCCGAAAACATTAAAGATAGTCAAAATCAACCATCTATTTACTCCAATCCATTTTCTGAACAAATTAAAGGCAAATATTATCGTTTATTATGACATAGTGATGAGTTTCCAATTTGTTTTATTAGTAGAAAGGATTTTCAGTTTTTATTACGACGTAATAAAAAGAGTCATAATATTCAATTATTTTATGGTAAAAGTTTAAGTAAAATGGAAGGTAATCAGAAGTTTGAGTTGCAATTAAAGAATTCTAGTGAATTAATAAATATTACAAATAATTCTATAATTCAAGTTGAATTAACTAATACTGATAGTAAATCACAATTTGGAAATATTAATAGTCAAATGAAAGATTTAAAGCAACAAATTAATGAATTAAAAGTACATTTTGAACAAGAATATCATCGTTTAAGTAAAACCGATTCTATATTTTTTGATGAACAATTTAAATCACTATTAGAAATGGCATTTTTTGATAAAATTTCACAAATACCAGAAGCAGAAACCGAAACGACTCTTTCATCAGAATCACTAACTGAATATTCACCAATAACTATTCCAAATGTTAATGATACTAATAATAATAATTCTGATATTAATTAAGATAGGTGATTATTATGGAACAATTAATTGAATCCCATGTTTCACAAATTTTAGAAACTAAATTGAAAAAAATGTCTTTATCAGAAACAAATTTAAGTAGTTTTACTTGATTTAAAAAAAATTTTGCTTGATTAGCTCCAGAATTTGATCAACAAATTAGTCATTTTTATTTAAATGAAGTTTTAGAAAAAAGTAAAAATATTGTTATTAGTCCCATCATTAAAAGAGAATTACGATTATATTTCTGAGTTATGATTAATGGTATTGATAGATTAAAAAATAATTGACAAGAAATTTACACTAGGGCAAAGATTCTTGATTCACCAATGATTAATTATTTTCATTATTTTCAAGAAAAATTTAAGGATCGTAAACTTAATAGTAAATTAACTTTTGATAATTTTATAAGACATTGAGAAAGTTTAATTGTTCAAAGAATTGTAAATTATAAATTATTTGAAACTATGCAAATGCGTCAAAAATATTTAACAATGTGAAGTAATAATATTAAAATTATTAATGAAGTAAGACATATTGTTGGTTTTGCTTGAAATTTTTTTGGACGATTTTGAGAAGGAGATTTAAATGATTTTAAAAAAATTAATTTAAATACTATTATACAATATGGTGAAATTTTAAATAAGAATCCATCTATTATTGAAATTGCTAGACTACTTGGTCGTTGAAAAGGAATTTCGGGTTTAACAGAAAAGCAGGTTCATCAAAAAGTACAAATTGAATATCAATTAAAGCCATTAGGAAAATGGCCTGAAGAAATAGTAGGAATTACCGAGGGTAAAGATTTAGAACATTTATTACCATTAGAATTAGTTAATCTTGCTATTCCAGAGTTAAATGCTATTTTTTATAAAAAATTTGTTGAAGAAAAGTTAGCAATTACAGAGTTTGAATCAATGGATTTAGTTGCCACTGAACATCTTGTTGAAGAAGTTGTAGAAGTACCAATTCCCGAAAGTGAAGGCCCTTTTATCTTATGCATTGATACATCTAAATCGATGAGTCATAGTCCAGAAATTATTGCAAAATCAATTGCGCTTGCTATTAGTAAAATTGCTTTACAAGAAAAAAGACCATGCTATATGATCAATTTTTCTGGTAAATTTGAAACTTATGATTTATCTAATTTAGTTTCATCAATTCCCAATCTAATTCATTTTTTAGGTCATAGTTTTAAAGGACATACTAATATTAATCCAGCTATTAGTCATGCTTTAACAATTATGCAATCTAAAACATATCATAATGCAGACTTATTGGTAGTTTCTGATTTTTTATCTGCTAATATTACTAAAAATAATATTAATTTAATGTTGCAACTAAAAGCAAAAGCTAATCGCTTTCATGCTATTAATATTGCTTCTTCAACATTGTCTAATAATTTTAAAAAATATTTTACTAATTATTGACATTATGATCCTCGCGATCCATTTGCTGCGCGAAAAATTGCATTAAATTTAGTTAAAACTAAAAATAAATCTTAATCTTAATTTTGATAGTTATTTTTTTGCTTTAATAATGATAAAATATTATTAGAGTGAAAAAGTAAACTGATAATGAGAGATGAATAATATGAAAAAAAATAATTTAATTTTAAGCAAAACATTAGTTATTATTAGTGTTTTAACAGTAACAATTAGTTTATCAATTTTTCCATTATTTAATTGAGGTGTTCCATTAAAAAACAATATTGCTATTATTATTACTTTAATCGTTAATAAAGAACCAATTACTAGTAGTTTTTATAAACAATTAATGACTAGTGATAGTATAGTTTCTTTATATACTTTTGGAACATTATTGATTTTTAATTTAACTTATTTAATACCATTAATTTTTATTAAAAAACCTTTTTCAAGATCAGTTTTTGCTATACACATGTTATTAATAACCTTAGTATTGATACTTTTTGTATTAGTACTTTTTAATTACTTTAATATTAGAAATTTTCAAACTATTCCTTTTAAAGATTTATGAACAATTCCTTGAGCAGGTATTGGTTTAAGTTTACTTACTATTTTTTGATATGGCTTAAAAAATTTATGAGTTAATCCTCCACAGTTATCAAAAAAAAGTAATGATTATAGTAAAAACAAAAAAGAAGAAATTAAAAGTGATGATTTACCATCATATGAAGATTTACAATTACAATTAAAAATGTTAAAAAAACAATTAAAAGAAGTTAGAAATATTAAAGGTAAGAAATAATAAAAGTTATTTTAGATTTTTAATTAGATCATTAGCAAACTTTGTTTTTTGATATTTGTTGTTGGTTGATTGCTATAGTTAGGTGAATTTATTTCATTTTTACTTGAGTTTAAAATTCATGATTGCAAATATTCTTTCACTTCTAGATTCACTTTATTTATTGATTCTCAAAAATTATCTATACATTCAATTTTAGCACCATTTTCTATTAGAAACTTAACTCCCTCTATATTATTATTATCAGCAATTAGAATTGAGGCAGTTTTACCATTTTGATTTGTATGATTAATATCAGCGTTATTTTCTACTAAAAATTTAATAACATCTAAGTGATTATTTTGAGCAGCTCGTGTTAAAACACTTTCTTTATTATAATTAATTATATGGTTAACATCGGCATCGTTTTCAACTAAAAATTTAATTATATTTAAATATCCTTTTTTGGCGGCTTTTGTTAAAGCGCTATTACCACTACCAATTTTTATATTTTTTTGAAAAGAATTTTCTTTTATTCTATAAGTATAAGTAAAAATATCTGAATTTGTATAGTTGACATTAGCATTATTTAGTAATAAAAGTTTAATTTTTTCTAAATCATTTTCTTTTACTGTATTCATTAATTGTTTATTTTTTTCTCTTTCTCTTGCTTGTGGTGAACATGATTTCAAAAATTTAATTACATCTAAATGACCATTTTCAATAGCTCGATCTAAAGCAGTTTCACCACATAAATTTATTTGATTAACATCTGTATCGTTTTCAACTAAAAATTTAACTATATTTAAATACCCTTTTTTGGTGGCTTTCATTAATGGAGTATTACCACTAGTATTTTTATCTGGATAAGAAGTCACTTTACCGGTAAGTTTTTTACAAATGGAATATTTAAAGTTTCTATAATTGACATCAGCGCCATTTTTTACTAATTTCATAGTTTTTTTAAAATTACCTTCTTCAATAGCAATCATTAATTTCTCATTTTTAGTCATATCTTTTAATGCTCCTTTTCTTCTAACCTGAATTGTAAAATTAAAAAGGACATTTATATAAAAATTAAATTGTGTTAATTCTATAATTAAGAAAAGAAAGGAATTAGCACAATGTATAAGTATCTGACTATTGAATCAATAATAGCAATAAAAGAATATAAAAGTTATGAATTTTCAATTCGTAAAATAGCAAAAGCTGTTGATTATAGTAAATCAACTGTACATAGAGTTTGCAGATTATTAAATCAAAACTTATTACCATTAGAAATATTGAATCAAATTCAAAAAAAGAAGCAAAATGCAGGTAGAAAATTAATAATTTTAACTTTAACAGAAATTAATACTATTAATTATTTGTTAATTACTAAAAATTATGCGCTTGATATAATTGCTAATTTTTTAAAGGAAAATAAAATAAAAAGTATTTCAACAAAAACTTTATATAACATGTTTAAAACAAATCGAATGGGTTTTGATGAAAATAACTTATTGAGAAAAGGAAAAAATAAACCTCATAAACGAAAAGAAACTAGAGGACGAATTAATAATTGTAAATCTATTCATGAAAGAAATTTAATCATTCCTAATATTAAAAATATACAAGAATTTGGTCATTTAGAGGGTGATACTATCATTGGTAAAGATCATAAAAGTTCTATTATTACTTTAGCTGATATATGACCAAAAACCACAATTCCTTTAGTTTCTAAAAATCATAAAGCAGAAAATATTACAAAAAGTATAATAAAATTTATTTCAAAGTTACAAAAAGGAACAGTTAAAACTATTACTTTTGATCGTGGTAAAGAATTTAGTAAATGAAAATTAATCGAAAAAATTTGCAATGTTAAGATTTATTTTGCAGATCCTGGCAAACCTTGTCAAAGAGGTTTAAATGAAAATAATAATGGTATTTTAAGAAGATATTTACCAAAATCTACAGATCTATCTTTATATAAACAAAAAGACTTAAATGCTATAGCATTTCAAATTAATTGTACACCCAGAAAATCACTATCTTATAAAAGCCCAATAGACTTAATACAATTATTTTAAAAACTGTCCCATTTGTCCCATTTATATTTACAATTCAGGTTATATTATAAAAATTAAATAAAAAAATATATGAAGTAATTAATAAAGTTAATAAGTTATTTTGCCAATAGTTAACTTAAATATTATATTAATTATATCATAAATTTTTGCGTTTTTAAAGCATATGAAAAAAGATTTTTATGTGCAAGAAGAAAAAATAAAAATAAGAACAATTTTTAATGATGCAAAAGCATTAAGAGAAAAATTAGAAGAATATTTTAATCATTGTAAACAAACTGAAGAAGTACCTACTAAAATTGGTATGTTAGTTTATTTAGATACTACAGAAAATTGAACATCTAGAATAAAGTAGACACAGAATTGTAACCTTTGTGTTAAAAATACTTTAAGGAAGGTGTTCATTTTTTTATGGCTAAATGACTATCAAAAGAAGAAAAGTTAAAAATAATAAAAATAAGTAAAATTAAAACAATTGATAAAACCGCATTAGAGTATGGTATTGGTCGATCATCAATAAAAGAATGAATTAAAGCATATAAATTATTAGGTGAAAAAGGTTTAGAATATGGCAATGGAATTCGTGCTAAAAAAACCAAAAGAACAGGTCGACCCAAATCTTTAAATTTTAATGAAATGACAAAACAAGAATTAATTGAATATATTGAGGCAATGAACGATATAAAAAAGTATTTAGAAAAATCGACAAAAAAGAAGAAATATTTTGTGATTTTCTCATTGAAGAAAAAATATCAGATTAGTTATTTATGTTGATTATTAAATGTTTCAAAATCAGGATATTATAAGTGAATTAAGAATGGAATGAATGAATTTAATAAATGAGATACATTTTTAGCTAATATAATTAAAAATATTTTTTATGAATTTCAAGAAATTTATGGTTATAAAATGATAACTTTATGAATTAACAAAATTTATAATTTAAAATTAAAATTTCATATTGTATATAGATATATGAAAAATATGAGTTTAAAAGCTAAGGTTCGCATAAAAAAATTTGATTATAGAACTAAATCAGGAAGTTTAAGATATGATAATTTATTAAAACGTGATTTTTCAACTACTAATTTAAATGAAAAATTAGGTACTGATATAACTTATTTATTAACTAATGGTAAAACATATTATTTATCAATTGTTAAAGATTTTCATAATAATGAAATATTAGATTATAAAATAAGTGCAAGTTTAGACATGACATTTGTTGTCCAAAACATTATCCAAGCTTGAGTTAATGCTCAAAAACCTACTTCATGAATTTTACAATCAGATCAAGGATTTCACTATACAAATCCTTCTTATAAAATTTTATGTGATGAATTAAAAATAAAAATTTCAATGTCTAGAAGAGGTAATTCCTGTGATAATGGTGCTACTGAAACTTGATTTGGAACAATGAAAACAGAATTTCTATATCAAATTCCAAGAAAAAATAGAACTATTGAATGAATACAAGACAACTTACCTAAATATATTTACTTTTATAATAATTATCGACCTCAAATAAAATTAAAAGGAATGAGTCCAATCGAATATCGATTAGCTCATTCCAAACCAACAAATAATTAGTTCATACCTATAAATTTAACACTTACAAACGCTATTTTATAAAATTTAATAAAAGGTTACTTTTATTGTCCACTTTTCTTGACAAGTTCATTTCATTAATAATGAAATATGACTTAATTGTTGGCATTGACCCTGCTGGTATTGGTAATAATGGAATTGTTATATATTCAAATGAAAATAATAATATTATATTTAATGAAACATTTAAAACAAAAACTGTTTTAGAAAGTAAAAATTTGTATAAAGAATATTTTGAATTAATTAAAAAAAATGAGAATAAAAAAATATTAGTTATTGTAGAAAATTTCTTTTTAAATTCAAAACAATTATTAACTAATCCATTAGCAACACCTAAAATTATTGGTGCATTAATGGTATTAGTAGAAGATATTATGAACTGAGATTATCACGAAAGTGAACCAAAAAATAAAACAAAAATACCAGATTATAAAGGAAATATTATTTTTACAAAACATGAACAAGACGCATATAAACATATTCAATATTATTTAAGGAATTATAAAAATGAAAGATAAAGAAAATTATGTCAAATTAACAGTAAAACTGAGTAACACTATTGAAGCAAAATATTACGAAAAAGGTAATAAGGAATTATATTATAGTGTTCGTGGTCAATGAAATGGATTAAACTATGTTACTTTAATTTTTAATAACCCAAAACTTTATAGACGCTGTATTTTATTAAACAAAAATGATGAAATTATTGTAACTGGTCAAATCTTTAACACTTTAAACATTCCTAAAAATCGTGCATTTTGTTCAATCAATGTTAAATGATTTAAAAAATGAAAAGAGTAAAAAAATGATATTATGAAAAATTTTATTAATAGCACCAATATTAATAACCAGTATAACACTAATAATAATTTTAATATTTATTATTAAAGAATTAAAAAATGAATATAAAGTATTGAAAATATTAAGTGAAATTGCTAATCAAATTAAAAATAAGGAGAATAATTAATGATAATATTACCTACTTTGTTTGAAAATAAAGATGAAATTGAAATATTATCACCATTTCCAAAAGCAATTCATACAA
This sequence comes from Spiroplasma endosymbiont of Aleiodes alternator, assembly GCF_964031135.1. Lineage (NCBI taxonomy): Bacteria > Bacillati > Mycoplasmatota > Mollicutes > Entomoplasmatales > Spiroplasmataceae > Spiroplasma > Spiroplasma endosymbiont of Aleiodes alternator. Next base: position 615,380 of record NZ_OZ035008.1, on the reverse strand, counting down.
GTAATGATATTAGAGCAATTATTTTAAGACAATACCCAAATTTTAAATCAAAACACATAATTGTTTCTGACCCCGAAAGTAATGTTGCATTAATAGTTGGTGATAATGATGTTTATCAAGGTTGAATTAAAGTAACAATTAAAAAATTAGAAAATTAAAGGAGATTAAAATGCCAAATATAGAAAATCAATCAAATTATACTTTAACTAAATTAATTAGAACTGGTATAAGTCCGATTTGTGCAATGATTGGTACAAGTGCTTATTATGGTCAAGTAATAGATAATCAATTATTAGGTTCAATTAATAGTTTATTATTTGGTAAAAAATTAGGTTTAGATATATGAAATTTAAATCAAATACCAAATACTAAAAGTAAATTAATTAATAGTTCTAAAAAAATATTATTAGGTTTAGGAACAATTGGTTTAGCAAATTATAGTAATATGAACAGAAAATAATATTAATCCTATTATTCCAACAACACCAATTCCAATAACTACTACAACTACAACAGAAGGTCCTCCATGATTACTATTAAATAAACAAGAAAATCAGTCATTAATGGATTTAGATACATATATTAGTTTAAATGCTTATGGTATATCAAATCTTATTAGTGGATTAACTGAGTTAATACCTAATAAATTTGAAACAATAAGAAAGATTTTTAATATGACTACTGGTGGTTGTTTAATATCAAGTGGTGTTGCAATGGGGATAAATAATGATTTTAATAATGCTTATGCAGTACCTACCATAATTGCTGGTGCAAGTGAAATTATCCATAATTTATTACCTATGGAAACTACACATCATAATGAAGAAATACAAGAAACATCATTTAATGATGAAACTGCAAGATTAATTAATGACAATAGATTTACTATTAATAGTGAAACTGCAAGTCAATATTATGGTAGTGATAATCTAAGCGAAGTACCATTAAATCACGATAATGCTTCATTAAATTGAGATTATAATCACATGAGTTTATAAAGGAGGTGAATAATTTATGAATAAAGAAAAAATACTTGAATATTATAATAATGAAATTCAGACATATAAAGAGAAAATGGAACAATTAAATAAAGAAATATCTGTATTAGTAGAAATTATAAGTAACTCACAATCAATGATTGAAAGAATTAATGGTGGTCAATTTGATGAATAATTAAAAATTAAAAATAAATAGTTGAAAGGAAAATATTGAGATGAAAGAATTTTTACATGAATTAATAATTATTGGAACAAGTGTTGGAACATTAATTTGCAGAGAAATTTTGTTTTATTAAAAAGATTTATCACAACTCCAAAACATGTTAGAGCAAATAACAAAATTATCAAACATCAAAAAAAATTAGCAAAATTAAATGAAAAAATTAATAAAGGAGAAAAATAATATGACAAAAATTGAATTTAATGAAAAATATAGAAAAAAAGATATCAGTATTGATAGAGATTTTGATTTACATATTGATAATTGTTTTAAATTTTCTGATATTGATATATTGGAAAATGCTGTTAATGATTATAAAAAACTAATAAGTGAAATGCCACAATTAGTTAAAGATTGATTACTGGGATAAGATTAGGAGAATGTTAAATGTTAGAAAATGAAGATAATGTTCAACAAACAACTGAACCTTTAACTGAAAATAATGCTCAACAAGAAATAGAAAATAAAGTTAATGAAGCAGAAAATAAGTTAAATAAACTTAATCAAGAAATTAAAGAAAAAGAAATGATTAATATATTTAAAAAATATCAAGTTAAAACTGAATTTTATGATTATTTAAAATTTAAAACTAATAATTTAGAAAATTCAAAAATTGAAGAAACTATTAAAAAAATGATTAATGAACAACCAGTATTTAAAGAAACAATTAATACAGGTGGCAATAAACAAATAATTATTAATAATAAACCAAATGATAAAGAAAATTTTTTAATTAATTATAAAAAGAAAAATTTTTTATAAACGAAAGGAAGAAATAAAATGTCAGTACCATTTAATCAAAATTTAGACAATACAGAGAGATTAGTAGAAGCACCAGAATTTATAGAGTTTTTTAAAATTTCAAATAGTCCATGGGCAAACTTTTTCCCTACTGAAATTGTTGACTCAGTAAATATTGAGTTTATTGTTAAAAAACCAAAAAAACCAGAAGTTAAAATTATTGCTTGAGATGATAAAAGTAAAAGATATGAATTACCATATGTTGATACAGATAAAATTAGTAAAAAAATAACTAAAAAATATCTTGCAGGAGAAATTATTGCAGATGTAGATTTAAAAGCAAATAATGGTCAAAATTTATTAGATAGTATGCAATATGAAGTTGCAAATGATTTAGCAGATAAATTGGCAATTGATGATACACAAGCAATTGCAAAATTTGCTACTAAAATCGATATTGAAGATACAACACCAGTAGGCTATTTAAAATCAATGTTATCTGCTTGAAATACTTTGTTTCAATTTAGAAATATTGCAAATAGTAAATTTTTTATTACTAATGGTCTTTATGATAGTTTAGTTTATTTAGCAGATAATAAAGGTTTAATTACTGATAATCAGTTGGCACAACAATTACGTTTAAATGGAAATAATTTATATGTAAAAGGTGTATTATGTGAAATCGTTCTTGATGACTATATGGTTTTTACTAATGATAAAAATGAACAACAATTAATGACCTTTATTTTAGCAACACCAAGAGCAATGAAAAGATACATGATAGAAAATACAGTTATTTATGTAGATTTTATTAAAGATGATAAAGCATGAAGAGCATATAAAGTTGCTGGTGAAGTTGTTGGAGAAGCAATACCATATATTTCTAATAATGAAACAACATCAAGATGAATGTTATGTGGAGTTATTAAAACAGAAAAAACTGATTTAAAAACTAAAATTACAAGTTTAACAATTGATATTACTGCAAATGTTAATAACAATAATAGTGAATTAAATACACAAATAAAAAGTACTAATGAACTTAAATCATTAAATCCAAATTTAACAAATCCAACTATTAAATATTTTAGTGATGCACAAGGAAAAACTAATGTAAGTAATCAAAAACAAAAAGCCGGTGACTAATATATAACTATTACTGCAAATGTTAATGACTTAAATTATAAAGGAACAACAAATCAAATTAAAATAACTCTTAAATAAAGGAAATTAATACCATGCCAATCGGTACAACTAATACAGCAATACTTTTAAACATAAATAAACCCAAACATACTAGAATAAGTAAACAACAAGAAAATAAAAGTTTTTGATGAGAAATTTTAGAAATGATTGGTGTACAAGTAATAGCAGTAGCACTTGCTCCTTTTACTGGTGGATTAAGTGAAAGCGTAGCCCTTGGATTAGGTGCAAGTGATTTAGTTGCTAGTATTAGTGCTGTTGGTGTAGAATTTTTAACTGATTTTACTATTAATCAAGTTTATGATTATTTAAAAGGAAATGTAACAAAATTAAATACTTGCTTTAATATACTACCTGCATTTGCTGGACTGAATAAAAATTAGCGACTTTCCTAAAAACTGTGTTTTTTAAATAAATTTTAGTTGTAAAATCACTAAGTTACACAGATTGCTGGAAAGTCCCATTTTTCAAATGCTTGTTTTTCTAACTTTTCAAATTTTTCTTGTAATTTATATATACTTTCTCTTAATTTTTCAAAATATGGAGTATCTTTTCAAAATTTATTTAAACCTTTTTTTAAATAAAATCTAATATCAAAATACTTAAAAATTTTATTTGCATTTAAAACTATCTTATGAATTGAACTATTTTTAAAATTAAATTTAATAGCATTAGCTCTAATTTTTTGCAAATCTAAAATTAAAGTTTTTCCATATCTATTTTCTGTATGTATTGTATGAACTAAATTTAATCAATCATGTTGATTCATTTTTAATACTTCTTTTAATTCAGTATTATATTTTTTTAAAAAATTATTTGCTTTTTCAATATCTTTAATCTTAAATTTAGGAGTTAATTGTGGACTTAATTTTATTAATGTATTTTGTAATAATAAGTAATCTTTTAACTCTTGTGCTTCTAATTTTTGAAAATTATTCTTATATTGTCTTTCAACAACATAACCTAAATCTCGTAATACTGTTTCACGATTAAGAGTAAAACTATAATTCATTAAATAACGTTTATTACCAATAATTTTATCTGTTAAAATTTCTTTTCCACTTACTTGACTAATAATTTCTTGTAAATTTTTTGCTTCTTTAACACCTATTTGCTCTAATGTTTTAGTTTTTTCTGCTAGTTTAATAAATTTAGTAGTATGATAACCACGACTAATTTTATTTAGTCCAGCAAATGCAGGTAATACATTAAAGAAGTATGAACTTGTCAAGAAAAGTGGACAATAAAAGTAACCTTTTATTAAATTTTATAAAATAGCATTTGTAAGTGTTAAATTTATAGGTATGAAGTAATTATTTGTTGGTTTGGAATGAGCTAATCGATATTCGATTGGACTCATTCCTTTTAATTTTATTTGAGGTCGATAATTATTATAAAAGTAAATATATTTAGGTAAGTTGTCTTGTATTCATTCAATAGTTCTATTTTTTCTTGGAATTTGATATAGAAATTCTGTTTTCATTGTTCCAAATCAAGTTTCAGTAGCACCATTATCACAGGAATTACCTCTTCTAGACATTGAAATTTTTATTTTTAATTCATCACATAAAATTTTATAAGAAGGATTTGTATAGTGAAATCCTTGATCTGATTGTAAAATTCATGAAGTAGGTTTTTGAGCATTAACTCAAGCTTGGATAATGTTTTGGACAACAAATGTCATGTCTAAACTTGCACTTATTTTATAATCTAATATTTCATTATTATGAAAATCTTTAACAATTGATAAATAATATGTTTTACCATTAGTTAATAAATAAGTTATATCAGTACCTAATTTTTCATTTAAATTAGTAGTTGAAAAATCACGTTTTAATAAATTATCATATCTTAAACTTTCTGATTTAGTTCTATAATCAAATTTTTTTATGCGAACCTTAGCTTTTAAACTCATATTTTTCATATATCTATATACAATATGAAATTTTAATTTTAAATTATAAATTTTGTTAATTCATAAAGTTATCATTTTATAACCATAAATTTCTTGAAATTCATAAAAAATATTTTTAATTATATTAGCTAAAAATGTATCTCATTTATTAAATTCATTCATTCCATTCTTAATTCACTTATAATATCCTGATTTTGAAACATTTAATAATCAACATAAATAACTAATCTGATATTTTTTCTTCAATGAGAAAATCACAAAATATTTCTTCTTTTTTGTCGATTTTTCTAAATACTTTTTTATATCGTTCATTGCCTCAATATATTCAATTAATTCTTGTTTTGTCATTTCATTAAAATTTAAAAATTTGGGTCGACCTGTTCTTTTGGTTTTTTTAGCACGAATTCCATTGCCATATTTTAAACCTTTTTCACCTAATAATTTATATGCTTTAATTCATTCTTTTATTGATGATCGACCAATACCATACTCTAATGCGGTTTTATCAATTGTTTTAATTTTGCTTTTTTTTATTATTTTTAACTTTTCTTCTTTTGATAGTCATTTAGCCATAAAAAAATGAACGCCTTCCTTAAAGTATTTTTAACACAAAGGTTACAATTCTGTGTCTACTTTATTCTAGATGTTCACAGCAGTTACAAATAGGAGTAATCTTAGCGGTTATTGCTACTCCAATCTTATTTTTTACAAGTCTTATTATTTTTGGATACAGTTGTTATTTAAAAGTAGTAAAAAAATAAAAATAGCGATTTATTAATTTTAAAAAATTCTTATTTTTAACATTAAAGTAAGAATTTTTTTATTTATTTTATAGCAGTAATATAACAATGATATAATTAAAAAAAATAGGTGATAATAATGATAACTAAAAATTGATGAAAAAAATTACCTCTTGATGAAAAAATAATTACTATTTTATTTTTTTCTGGTTTTATATTTTTGTTATTAGGGTTAATTATGTTATTAAGTATTAAAATAGAAAACATTTTTAATGGATTTAATTTTATTTATATAAATGGTGTAATTGATAGTTTAACCTATCAAAGTAGTCAGGGAATAACAGTAGATATTTTCTTTTTAAAAGTAGGAATTATTTTTACTATTTTCTTAATGCCAATTTGTTCTGGCTGTAGTATAATTTGATTTATTATTAAACGATTAATTTTTAAAAAATAGAGGTGAATAATGAAAAATAATGATTCATTTATTGAAATTATAAATAAAACTTTGGATAAAACAGTTAATTTAAATTTTAAAACTTTAAAAGGTCATAATATTATATTTATTGTTGATATGGTTAATGGCTTTGCTAAAAAAGGAAATTTATTTTCACCCAATATTAATTCAATTATTAAACCAATTAAAAATTTATTAGCAAAAGTAAATACTAATGAAACTAAAGTTATTGCTTTTAATGATGCTCATAATGAACATAGTCCCGAATTTCATACTTTTCCTAGTCATTGTTTGGAAAATACTATTGAATCAGAGTTAGTAGAAGAATTAAAATTTGACAATATTAAGATTATTAAAAAAAATAGTACTAATGGTTTTTTTGCTTTTGATTTTAAGCCAAATTTACAATGGGATAACATTATTATTGTTGGTTGTTGTACTGATATTTGTATTTATCAATTTGCTATTAGTTGTAAAACTTGATTTAATCAGCACAATAAAGAAGTAAATGTTATTGTTCCGATGACAATGACAAATACTTATGATCAACCAGAGCATCCAGCTCATATTTTAAATCAATATGCATGATATTCAATGCTTAAAAATGGCATTACTATTGTTAAGGATGTTATTTAATTAAAGTAGAATTTTAAATAAAATAAATTTACCTGAATTGTAAAATTAAAAAGGACATTTATATAAAAATTAAATTGTGTTAATTCTATAATTAAGAAAAGAAAGGAATTAGCACAATGTATAAGTATCTGACTATTGAATCAATAATAGCAATAAAAGAATATAAAAGTTATGAATTTTCAATTCGTAAAATAGCAAAAGCTGTTGATTATAGTAAATCAACTGTACATAGAGTTTGCAGATTATTAAATAAAAACTTATTACCATTAGAAATATTGAATCAAATTCAAAAAAAGAAGCAAAATGCAGGTAGAAAATTAATAATTTTAACTTTAACAGAAATTAATACTATTAATTATTTGTTAATTACTAAAAATTATGCGCTTGATATAATTGCTAATTTTTTAAAGGAAAATAAAATAAAAAGTATTTCAACAAAAACTTTATATAACATTTTTAAAACAAATCGAATGGGTTTTGATAAAAATAACTTATTGAGAAAAGGAAAAAATAAAGCTCATAAACGAAAAGAAACTAGAGGACGAATTAATAATTGTAAATCTATTCATGAAAGAAATTTAATTATTCCTAATATTAAAAATATACAAGAATTTTGTCATTTAGAGGGTGATACTATCATTGGTAAAGATCATAAAAGTTCTATTATTACTTTAGCTGATATATGATCAAAAACCACAATTCCTTTAGTTTCTAAAAATCATAAAGCAGAAAATATTACAAAAAGTATAATAAAATTTATTTCAAAGTTACAAAAAGGAACAGTTAAAACTATTACTTTTGATCGTGGTAAAGAATTTAGTAAATGAAAATTAATCGAAAAAATTTGCAATGTTAAGATTTATTTTGCAGATCCTGGCAAACCTTGTCAAAGAGGTTTAAATGAAAATAATAATGTGAACATCTAGAATAAAGTAGACACAGAATTGTAACCTTTGTGTTAAAAATACTTTAAGGAAGGTGTTCATTTTTTTATGGCTAAATGACTATCAAAAGAAGAAAAGTTAAAAATAATAAAAATAAGTAAAATTAAAACAATTGATAAAACCGCATTAGAGTATGGTATTGGTCGATCATCAATAAAAGAATGAATTAAAGCATATAAATTATTAGGTGAAAAAGGTTTAGAATATGGCAATGGAATTCGTGCTAAAAAAACCAAAAGAACAGGTCGACCCAAATCTTTAAATTTTAATGAAATGACAAAACAAGAATTAATTGAATATATTGAGGCAATGAACGATATAAAAAAGTATTTAGAAAAATCGACAAAAAAGAAGAAATATTTTGTGATTTTCTCATTAAAGAAAAAATATCAGATTAGTTATTTATGTTGATTATTAAATGTTTCAAAATCAGGATATTATAAGTGAATTAAGAATGGAATGAATGAATTTAATAAATGAGATACATTTTTAGCTAATATAATTAAAAATATTTTTTATGAATTTCAAGAAATTTATGGTTATAAAATGATAACTTTATGAATTAACAAAATTTATAATTTAAAATTAAAATTTCATATTGTATATAGATATATGAAAAATATGAGTTTAAAAGCTAAGGTTCGCATAAAAAAATTTGATTATAGAACTAAATCAGGAAGTTTAAGATATGATAATTTATTAAAACGTGATTTTTCAACTACTAATTTAAATGAAAAATTAGGTACTGATATAACTTATTTATTAACTAATGGTAAAACATATTATTTATCAATTGTTAAAGATTTTCATAATAATGAAATATTAGATTATAAAATAAGTGCAAGTTTAGACATGACATTTGTTGTCCAAAACATTATCCAAGCTTGAGTTAATGCTCAAAAACCTACTTCATGAATTTTACAATCAGATCAAGGATTTCACTATACAAATCCTTCTTATAAAATTTTATGTGATGAATTAAAAATAAAAATTTCAATGTCTAGAAGAGGTAATTCCTGTGATAATGGTGCTACTGAAACTTGATTTGGAACAATGAAAACAGAATTTCTATATCAAATTCCAAGAAAAAATAGAACTATTGAATGAATACAAGACAACTTACCTAAATATATTTACTTTTATAATAATTATCGACCTCAAATAAAATTAAAAGGAATGAGTCCAATCGAATATCGATTAGCTCATTCCAAACCAACAAATAATTACTTCATACCTATAAATTTAACACTTACAAACGCTATTTTATAAAATTTAATAAAAGGTTACTTTTATTGTCCACTTTTCTTGACAAGTTCAATGTTATTTTAAGAAGATATTTACCAAAATCTACAGATCTATCTTTATATAAACAAAAAGACTTAAATGCTATAGCATTTCAAATTAATTCTACACCCAGAAAATCACTATCTTATAAAAGCCCAATAGACTTAATACAATTATTTTAAAAACTGTCCCATTTGTCCCATTTATATTTACAATTCAGGAAATTTATTATTAGGAAATTATTTTTTACCTAATAATGTAAACATTTTCTTTTTGTATACTTCAACACCAGGTTGATTAAATGGGTCAACACCCAATAATTTTGCACTAAAAGCACAAGCCTTCATAAAGAAATAACTAGCATAACCAAACATTTTGCCATCCATTGTATCCCATTCTAATAAAATATTTGGTGTTTTTCCTACTATTTCATCACTATGAGCTTCAATAGTTCCTTGTAAGGCAATATTATTAATTTCATGTAAAGAATGTTTTGTTAAATAGTTTAATTGATCATTGTTTTCTTTATCAAGTGGAATTTTGATATCTTCATTAGGTTTTTTGATTTTTATTACTGTTTCAAAAAACATTTTTGAACCTTCTTGAATAAATTGGCCCATTGAATGTAAATCAGTTGAAAAAACAACACTAGCTGGTAATAATCCTTTGCCATCCTTACCTTCTGATTCACCAAATAATTGTTTTCATCATTCACATAACATTTGCATTTGTAATTCATAGCTTACTAAAATTTCAACTGCTTTATTATTAGTTTTATGTAAATGATAGCGAGAAACTGCATATAAATAGGCATCATTAACATCAATTTTATCACTTTTACATTCTTTTGCTGCTAATTGCGCACCAGCAATAATTTCTTCACAGTTAATTCCTGCTACCATCATCGGAAAAATACCAACAGGAGTTAAAACAGAGTATCTACCACCGATATTATCAGGAATAACAAAGCTTTCATATCCTTCTTCTTTTGCCAAATCATGGAGTACTCCTCTTGTTTTATCAGTAGTAGCGATAATTCTGTTATTAACAATATTCTTATTTTTCTTTTGTTTAATTAATAGTTCTTTTAACAAACGAAAGGCAATTGCTGGTTCAGTAGTAGTTCCTGATTTAGAAATAACATTAATGGCAAATTCTTTATCTTTTAAATATGATAAAACTTGGTGAACATAAGTTGAACTCATGGTATTACCCATATAAATTACTTTAACAGGAGCGGTATTATTAAATAAACCTTGCACCATATCAATTCCTGCTCTAGCACCTAAGTATGATCCACCAATACCAATTACTACTAAAACTTGTATTTCTTTTTGTAGCTTCAATGCTAGAGTTTTCATTCGTTTTCAAGACTCTTGAAAAGTAATGTCTTTTTGGTATGCAAATGGAAAATCAATTCATCCTAATCAACCATCTTCATTTTTAGCATTACTTTCCAGTTCAGCGTTAATGGCCGTTACTTTTTCTTGATATAAAGTTGATAATTCTTTCATATCTAAATTAGTAAACTTTAAATTAGTTTTTATCACTATTCTATAACCTCCTTATAGTATTTAAAATTAAAATATTAATTCGTAATAATACTATTTAATATTTATAATAAAAATATAGTTGTAAAAATTTTAGATTGCAAGAAAAAAAAAAATATTGCTATTTAATGGCAATATTTTTTATTATTTGGAAGAAAAATAGTATTTTAATTATTTTCTTCTTTTTTAAATCAATTATCAACAGTTTCTCTTATTGGTGCAAATCCTTTACCATTTTCTTCAATTGAAGAATTATTCTTTGCAACTAATCCTTGTTCCTTTGTACTTAAACTTAATTGTTGTTTAGTATGATCAATACCTGTTATTTCTGCTTTAACTGATGTACCAATTGTAAAATAATCACTAATATTTTTAACAAATTTAGGAGTAATACGACTAATGTGAATTAAACCAGAAAATCCATTTGGACACTTACAAAAAACTCCAAATTCCTTTATTCCAGTTGGAGTTACGGTAATAATGTCACCAACTTGAAATTGTTGAACATTTGATTCATTTTCTTCATTTTTAATAATTGTACTCATAATAAGTTAATTCCTCTTTCTTTTGTATAATTTAATAATACATAAAAATATTATAACATTATATTTAATCTTGAAGTTAAAATTAATAATATTAATTTTATGAATTTTTAAACATTAGAATAAGAAATTATTAATTGATTTTAAATTTAAAGATTATTAAAATATTAAATTTGTTAGCAATTTCTTTATTTTTAAAGAAATGAATGTTACTTGTAACAATATTACTAATTTTTTTTAATATTTTTCTTTATTTTATACTTAAAATGGTAAGTTAATATAGATATTTTATTTTATAAATACTATTAAAAATATTAGGATTTATTATAATAATCCTGATTTTTCAAGTAATTCTTCTAGAAAAGTTCCCTTGTTTTTTTTAATGCACCTCTACGGAAAATTTTTAAGATGAGAGGAACTTGTATATCATTAATTTTTTTCTTATCTCATAAAATATGAGTTGAATTCAATAGTACTCTAATATCATATGCTGAAGCAAAAACTTCTGGTATTCCTCTATCAACCTTTAATAATTTATAGACAGCTTTCATAGCAGTTCTCACTGAATATTCGGTTGTAAAAACTGTATCATCTTCAGTTTCACTAAAATTACCAATAAATGCTAAATTTTTTGAACCTTCCGGAACTACTAAAGGACGATCACCAATTTCTCTTGGCATAAAGTATGAAGTAATAAATGGCATATAAACTGGTACCACATTACATGAGTTTTTAGCAAGTTGAAAGATTTCTTCTTCAGGAACGCCAATATGATATAATCACTCTTGAGCTATTTCCATGCCAGAACATTCAGTAATACTTTTTTTAATATAATCTCCTTCCTTATTTGAAAGTAATTCATAGATTCAAACAACTAATTGATCATCTGATTGGCTTTTAAAGTGTGATTGACGATTTAAGGTATAACTTAAAATTCAACTTGAATCGATAGCAGTAACAATTCTGAACATCTAGAATAAAGTAGACACAGAATTGTAACCTTTGTGTTAAAAATACTTTAAGGAAGGTGTTCATTTTTTTATGGCTAAATGACTATCAAAAGAAGAAAAGTTAAAAATAATAAAAATAAGTAAAATTAAAACAATTGATAAAACCGCATTAGAGTATGGTATTGGTCGATCATCAATAAAAGAATGAATTAAAGTATATAAATTATTAGGTGAAAAAGGTTTAGAATATGGCAATGGAATTCGTGCTAAAAAAACCAAAAGAACAGGTCGACCCAAATCTTTAAATTTTAATGAAATGACAAAACAAGAATTAATTGAATATATTGAGGCAATGAACGATATAAAAAAGTATTTAGAAAAATCGACAAAAAAGAAGAAATATTTTGTGATTTTCTCATTGAAGAAAAAATATCAGATTAGTTATTTATGTTGATTATTAAATGTTTCAAAATCAGGATATTATAAGTGAATTAAGAATGGAATGAATGAATTTAATAAATGAGATACATTTTTAGCTAATATAATTAAAAATATTTTTTATGAATTTCAAGAAATTTATGGTTATAAAATGATAACTTTATGAATTAACAAAATTTATAATTTAAAATTAAAATTTCATATTGTATATAGATATATGAAAAATATGAGTTTAAAAGCTAAGGTTCGCATAAAAAAATTTGATTATAGAACTAAATCAGGAAGTTTAAGATATGATAATTTATTAAAACGTGATTTTTCACTACTAATTTAAATGAAAAATTAGGTACTGATATAACTTATTTATTAACTAATGGTAAAACATATTATTTATCAATTGTTAAAGATTTTCATAATAATGAAACCTGAATTGTAAAATTAAAAAGGACATTTATATAAAAATTAAATTGTGTTAATTCTATAATTAAGAAAAGAAAGGAATTAGCACAATGTATAAGTATCTGACTATTGAATCAATAATAGCAATAAAAGAATATAAAAGTTATGAATTTTCAATTCGTAAAATAGCAAAAGCTGTTGATTATAGTAAATCAACTGTACATAGAGTTTGCAGATTATTAAATCAAAACTTATTACCATTAGAAATATTGAATCAAATTCAAAAAAAGAAGCAAAATGCAGGTAGAAAATTAATAATTTTAACTTTAACAGAAATTAATACTATTAATTATTTGTTAATTACTAAAAATTATGCACTTGATATAATTGCTAATTTTTTAAAGGAAAATAAAATAAAAAGTATTTCAACAAAAACTTTATATAACATGTTTAAAACAAATCGAATGGGTTTTGATGAAAATAACTTATTGAGAAAAGGAAAAAATAAACCTCATAAACGAAAAGAAACTAGAGGACGAATTAATAATTGTAAATCTATTCATGAAAGAAATTTAATCATTCCTAATATTAAAAATATACAAGAATTTGGTCATTTAGAGGGTGATACTATCATTGGTAAAGATCATAAAAGTTCTATTATTACTTTAGCTGATATATGATCAAAAACCACAATTCCTTTAGTTTCTAAAAATCATAAAGCAGAAAATATTACAAAAAGTATAATAAAATTTATTTCAAAGTTACAAAAAGGAACAGTTAAAACTATTACTTTTGATCGTGGTAAAGAATTTAATAAATGAAAATTAATCGAAAAAATTTGCAATGTTAAGATTTATTTTGCAGATCGTGGCAAACCTTGTCAAAGAGGTTTAAATGAAAATAATAATGGTATTTTAAGAAGATATTTACCAAAATCTACAGATCTATCTTTATATAAACAAAAAGACTTAAATGCTATAGCATTTCAAATTAATTCTACACCCAGAAAATCACTATCTTATAAAAGCCCAATAGACTTAATACAATTATTTAAAAAGGTAATGTTTAGTAATCTGTGTAACTTACAAAAATAACTATGTTTAATTAATTCTAGTAAATATAATTAAATGACTAGAAAGAGTGAGTTACAGATGGCTAAAAAGCAAAATATTAATAATAATGATCCAATATCAAAAGCAGTAGATTTATTATTAGAAAATACTGAAGATTTAACAACAGTTTTTAAAGAGGGAGGATTGTATAAAGAATTAACAAAAAGATTAGTAGAAAAAATGTTGAATTCTGAGATGCAAAATTATTTAGGATATGATAAGAATCAACATAGTAATAGTGACAATGCTCGTAATGGTATAAGTTCAAAAAAATTAATAACTCAACAAGGTAAAATTGAGATTGATGTACCACGAGATCGCAATAGTAATTTTAATCCTGTAATAGTTGCAAAAAGACAAAGAAGATTTGAAGGTTTTGATCAACAAGTTCTTTCTTTATATGCAAAAGGTATGACATTATCAGATATTAGAATGCAATTACAAGAGTTATATCATGGTGCTGATATTAGTGAAAGTGTTATTAGTCAAATTACTGATGATGTTATTGATGATGTAAAAGCATGGCAAAATCGACCATTAGAAAGTGTCTATCCGATTGTTTATTTTGATTGCATAATAGTGAAAGTACGACAAGATAAAAGGATTATTAATAAATCAGTTTATATAGCTTTAGGAGTTGATTTAGAAGGTAAAAAAGATGTTTTAGGTTTATGAATTAGTGAAAATGAAGGTGCTAAATTTTGATTAGCAAATTTAACAGAAATGAAAAATCGTGGCTTAAATGATATTCTTATTGCCTGCAGTGATAATTTAACAGGCATGTCAGAAGCAATACAATCAGTTTATCTTAAAACAGAACATCAATTATGCATAGTTCATCAAATTAGAAATAGTTTGAAATATGTCTCATATAAGCATAGAAAATCTTTAGTTGCAGATTTAAAACCAATTTATACTGCATGTAGTGAAGAACAAGCAATGCAGGCTTTAGAATACTTTGAAAATAAGTGAAATAAACAATATCCTCAAATTGCTAAATCTTGATATAAAAATTGAGATAATTTAATTGTTTTTATTAGTTATCCTGCAGAAATTAAAAGAGTGATTTATACAACAAATGCTATTGAATCTGTAAATAGTCAATTACGAAAAGTTATCAGAAGTTTGGGACTTTCCAGCAATCTGTGTAACTTAGTGATTTTACAACTAAAATTTATTTAAAAAACACAGTTTTTAGGAAAGTCCCAAAAGTCTAATGATATGGCAGTTTTTAAAATATTTTATTTAGCAATTGAAAATATAACAAAAAAATGAACAATGCCCATTCAAAATTGAAATACAGCAATTGCTCATTTTATGATAAAATTTGAAAATAGAATTAATCTAAACTAGTACTTTGTAAAACAAAGATACACAGATTACAAAAGCCTCTTTAAAAACTGTCCCATTTGTCCCATTTATATTTACAATTCAGGATTATTTTTGAATGATAATTTCGTGTATTTTGATATTAAATTATGTTCATTCATAATTTTTTTAATTTTTCTTCTTGATAAAGGAAAACCTTTATTTTCCATACTGACTTTTAATCTTCTAGTACCATAAACTTCTTTATTTTCTTTAAAAGCACTAATAACAGCTTGTTCATAAATATTATTTTGCATTTTATTTTCTTTTTTCTTTAATTTAAAATAATATGTTGATTTAGAAATTTTTAAAAAACGACACATTGTGCGAATTTTATATTTAGATTTATTTTCAACCATAATCTCTATTTTCTGCCTATTATTAGTGCTGCTTGCTTTAAAATATCATTTTCCATTCTTAACTGTTTTAATTCTTTTCTTAATTTAATTAATTCATTTTCTTCAACAGAACGATTATCTTTAGTTTTAAAACTACCTGAATTAGTAAATTGCTTAATTCAATTATAAGTAGCTGCTCTTGTAACATTGTACTCTTTAGCAAGACAAGACACTGACTTACCACTTTGATATAAAGCTACTATTTGTTTTTAAATTCATCTGAATATGAGTTAATATTGGCCATAATTATAGTTCCTTTCTTTTAACTAATTTGTTCACTTGTCTACGTAATTAGTGTCCAATAAAGTGTAACCCATCCATATTTTTTCATTATTTTTTTAGAAATATTTATTTTTTAGTATTAAGATTTACTAAAAATATCATTTTTTATTATTTATTTTTGGATTCATTTTGATAAAAAATATAAAATAATTTTAATTGATTCAGTTTTTATAAAATTCAAGTGTGTATAAACTAAACTAATGAGTAGTTTTAGTCTTTTTAAAATAATTATTCTAAGTAAATCTTAATTTAAGTCTATAATTAAAAAAATGAATATACAATAAAAATAAAAAAAGATAATTTGATTAATTAAACTATCTTTTATTTATTGATTAGTGTATTTAATTTTTAGATTAAAATATTAATTAGTAAAAATATAGTCTAATGGTATATCTCAATTATCGTGATTAATTATATAAGGAATTTTTTGAATAGCAAAACCAAGTCCTATTTTACTAAAGTTAAATTTATTTTTAGATAAATAACGATCGTAAAAACCTTTACCATAACCAATACGATAATAATCTTTATCAAAAGCAATCAATGGTACTAACATACAATCAATTTGACTTCCTATAACTTTTTGGCAATTTAAACTTGGTTGTCCAATTTTAAAATCATTATCAAATACGATATCGTTTCAACTATTAATAAAGTAAAATTCCAAATGCTCACCATTCATTCTTGGTAAACAAACTTGTTTTAGATTTTTTCATAATAATTCAATAATTTCTTTAGTTTCTACTTCATATGGTAAGGAATTATAAAGAGCAAATACATTATTTTGTTTAAAATAATGTGATTCATTAAATTTATTGAAAATAATTTTATTTCACTTTTGATAATTATTTTTAGAAACATTTTTTAATTTTTTTAAATAAATGGTTCTTAAACTAATTTTATCCTTAATTTCCATTTCCATTTTTTTCACATTCTTTCTCAATTATTTTATTAATACCATTAATACCAATAAGGGCACATTTAATTCGATTACGCTGTCTTGGTAGATTTTTAAAAGCAATCATATTTTCAATTATTTTATCATTAAATTGCTTTTCTGATAACATTGCTTGATAATTAATAATAATTTCTTTTATTTGTGATATTGTTTTACGTTCAATTAAAATACAAAAAAGATCGGTTGCTGCAGTTGAAATAGCACACCCAATTCCAGTAAAGCGTGCGCTATTAATAACTTTATTTTTAATAGAAATTTCAACATGAAAATTATCAACACATGATTCATTGTTTTGATGATATGTCAAACTATTTGGTAAATTTTTAAAACCTTTATTTTTTGGATTACTATAGTGTTCAACAATTAGTTTGCGATAATAGTCTTGATTGTTATTAAAAGAATTCATTTAAAAAATCTCCTCCTTCATTAATCCCTTTTTTTAAAGCTATTACTAATAAGTCAATATCTTTTTTGCAATTGTATATGTAAAAACTAAGACGAATTGTTACTTCAGCGTTAATTATATTAGGTAATAATTTAACACAATAAGTTCCACTGCGTACGCATATATTTTGTGTTCCTAAAAAATTAGCAACATCTTGTGCAAATACTTTTTTAATATTAAATATTATGTTACTACTATTGCCATCAATATTATAAATTTCAATGTTATTTCCTAACTGCGCTGTTAATTGTTCAATTGCGTATTTTTTTAGTAAAATTTCATGATTTCTAATATTTTCAATACCAATGTTTAATAAATACTTAATAGCTGCACCTAGCCCAAATACACCCGCAATATTTTGTGTTCCACCTTCAAAACGATAAGGACTATCTAATAAGTTAAATTTACCATTTTCATAAATATCACCATTCATGCCTCCACCCAATATTAGTGGATCTAGCATATTTAATCATTCGTTTTTTCCTCAAAAGACACCGATTCCAGTTGGACCAAAAACTTTATGACCAGAAAATCCAAAAAAATCAATATTTCAATTTTTAACATCGGTTTTTATATGTCCTATTGATTGTGCACCATCTATTATTACTAAAATATTTTTAAAAATTCAATTATCACTTTTAACATTTTTTTTACCATATTCTTTAATAAAATTAGTTAATGTTTCAGTATCATTTTCTATTGCTAAAGAATTATTAATATTTGCAAAAGCAACTATTCTAGTTTTAGGTGTTAAAAATTTTTTTAAATTTTCAACAGTAATGACTCCTTGTTTATTTGTTTCAATAAATTTTATTTTAATTTTTTTAGTTTGTATCAAACGATAAAATGGTAAGAGTAATGAGCTATGTTCTAAAGTGGTTAATAAAATTTCATCATTTTCTTGTAAATATTTTTCTAAGCCAAAAGCAATTTGATTATAAGCAAAAGTTGCTGAAGGACAAAAAACTATTTCGTTTTCGTTACTATTAATAAATTTACTAATTGTTTTTCTAGTATCTTCAAATATATCATTTCCCTTAACAGCAAGTTGATAATCTTGACTATGTGGATTAATACAATATTTTTCATAATAATCCCTAACAGCATCAATAACTATTTGTGGTTTTAGTGAAGAAGCCGCTGTATCTAAATAAACTAAATCAGGATTATTTTTAAAAAAGGGAAAATCAGTTTTAAAGGTATTATCATTAATGTTTATTTTTTTATTCATATTTACTCCTATATCATTACACCAAATATAATATACTTATACTAATGATTATACACTTAATTTTGTGCTAATTTTCTTAAAATTAAAAAATGAATAAAATATTATTTGTGCACTATAAAGTAATAATATTTAAAAAAATTAATATTTTAAATTTTTTAAAATAAATAATTGGTAATTAGTTATTTCATTTTAAAATTAATTAGAAAAAACTATCCCTTAAATATAAATTTTATGTTAAGATATCTTAGTAAAATAAATTAAAAAATCTTTTTTTGCTATAGATTTAATTAAAAGGAGTGAATAAAGTGCACAATATTCTTGCCTTAGTTGCAGCTTTCACGTTATCATCAACATCAACTATGTCTATTATAGCTTGTAATATTTCAAATGAAAGAGGCACAACTAATGTTTTCGACTGAAATAGTGCTTTTATAGATACAAGTACTACGACTGACACCTTTTTTAATTACTTATTAAATAATCCCAATAGTGGATGAGGTAAAACATTATATACTGATATTAATCAATATATTAATCTTTCAATTTTAAAAAATACTCCAGAATATAAAGATGATTATCTTGCTGCTTTGACAGCAGCTCAATCTGAGATGGAAAATAAAATAAAATCATTACAAGCAAAATATGGTCGTTCATGAGAAAAACAATGAAAGAAAGTATTGGGCGATGATGATGTTAATACTTACATTGATAATATTTTAAAAAAGAGTGCTTTAGGTATTATTCAACGTAGTTATGTTACTAGTAATTATAAGGATTATAAATACTACAATCAAAATGAAATTAATATTTGATTAAAGGATTTATGAGAACAAGTAAAGAGTGAAAACAATCCAAATGGTACTTATGATAGTGTACAACAGTACATTAATGGTAAAACAAGTATTACTGATGCTGGTAAATATTCTAGCAAAATTTGAGTTGTTGCTAATGCCAATAGTTTAAATCCTGATCTTACCGATTTTAAACAATTAGATGCTGCTGTTAAAGCTGCTAAAACATGAACTGGTGTTAATATTAGTCTTCCTGTTGTAAAAACTAGTGATGATAAGAATGATAGTAATTATGAAACAGATTCATACAATACTATTGATGGCTTATTAAGTGATAATCAATCTAAAATAGCTAAAGTAATGTTAAGAAATCAAGAATTAATTTGAACTCGTCAAATTGTTATTCCTTTTGATTCTACTGCTAAACCTTTACAAGAAAAGATTAGTGCTTCTCAGTTTTCTCAAAATAAAACTAAAATTAATGAAATTTTAAAGAATATTAGAACTAATGGTTTTGATCAAACATTCACTGAAGAAAAAGGGGCCGCTACTACTGATGTTAGTAAAACTGGTGATTTAGGATTAATGGATATTACTAAATCTTCACAAGAGAATAGTCCTTTTTATTATTACTTATATCGTTATGTAACTAGTGCTGAAGGTGTTGGTAAAAATGTTGATGGTATTCAACCATATAAATTAACACAATTTACTTCACCAACTGACAAGGAAAAGGGTTTAGATTACTTAATTCCTTATATAGACCGTGATAGTATTAAAGATAAAGGTAAAGATGGTACTAGCCAATATAATGATTTAGTTTATATGAAAGATATAAAAGGACCACAACTTCCTGATGCTGCAGTTAATAATGGACCTGGAGTTGGCATTTTTATTGATACTGGTGGTATTCATTTTATTCAAACGCCAGGTATCACATATCAACAGCAAGACAAACCTAAAAGCGATGAATCAACTTATAATATAATTAAAACATTTAAAAATCATAGAAAAGATACTTATCAGTGAAAAGACTTAGCATCGTTATCTGAGCGTCCAGGTGGATTATCTGATTCTCCTTATCTTGATTATTTACAAACTGGTTTTTTACTACAAAAATATACTCCAAATACAACTCTTACTTTTAATTTAAATGATGCATTAACAGCCTTTACTGGAGGTACTGGTAGCCTTGGTGATGCAACTTGATGAGATTATAATTTATACTTTAATAATAACTCGAGTTTAATTCATTGAAATTTACAGGATATATTTGGTTCAAGTCCTCTTGATCCAACTGATACGAAAATTAATAGCTTTGTTGAAAAAATGAAAAGTTGATTTGATAAAACTAAAGAAAATCGTTGAAACAATAGACAAGGTATTAATATTAATGCAACATTTAAGGATAATATTATAAAAACTAATAATACATGAGATGGCTTTACACAAGATGCACCAGTTGCTCGTATGGATACTAATATTGCTAATTATCTAGATGTTGTTGGGAAACGAACATTATGATGATATGATCCAAGTATCATTAGTTCTTAGACGGGAGGTATAAAAAATGAAAAAGATAAAAAAGATTTTACCATTATTAACTTCAGTTACTCTTTTATCTGGCCCTGTATTATTATTAGTTGCTTGTGATAGTGAACGTGATATGAGTAATTTACCTAGTGGTAAAATTCCTGATGATTATAAAAATCGTGTATTATTTAATTTTTTAGGAATAAATTTTAATGAAACGATTTCTGCTCAGTTTAAGAATACTTATTCACAAGGTCTTGATTTTATTTTAAAAGATGTTGAAGGAACAATTGCTCAGCAAAAATTTTATGAATTTTTTCATAAGAAACTTCATTATAGTGAAGACACAAAAAATGCAGATGGTACTACTGCAATAATGGAAGAAGCCAATAAAGCTTTTATAAAACTTAAAGATGATTTAGGATTAAGTTTATTAACTCAAAAGTACTTAAGTGGTATTAATACAGCTAATTCACTAGATAAAGTATCAGCAGCAGATAATAATGAGTTATTATTTCAAAATCAAAGTTGACATCAGGATGGTACAAGTAAATTTAATTATCAAAATGTAGATTTTTATAAAGAAAAAAATAAAGATACTGGTAAAGTTAATGATCCTGATCAAATATTTACTCCTGATAGTTTATATAAAGATTATGGTGATAAAGATGCTGCTTTTGATGAACAATTAGCTGCCATTGCTAAACATCCAGATGACAATTATAGTAATGAAATTGGTAAATTATTACCAAATGATGCTAAAAAATGAAATAGTAGTGCTGGTATTAATAAAACACAAAAAAGTCTTTCTGGTACTGATATTCCAACTTATTCAAAATATTTAAAACGTTTCCAATGATGATTACGTTTTCGTTATCAACAATATTATCAATATGAAATTTTACCAGCATTAAATCAAACTTTATTTACAATGTCTTATATTTTAGACAATATTGTTGATATTAAAGATAATGAAGCAGGTAAACCTATAATTTCAACCCAAACAAATAACCTTTACATAAGTCAATTACAAGATACTACTGGTTGACAAAAGAGTAACTATAATGTAAATTGAAACTTTACTACTGATTTAGCAAATGCGCAAAGCATTGATAAAAAATGAAATAGTAGTCCTTCTGAACCTCCAAAGTGAAAGTCAATTGTTAAAGATGATGATTCAGGAAAAGGAAAAACTTTAAATTCTGATTTTTTTACTCAATTAACAAGCGGTAATGCCTCAACTATTAGTGAAATTGATCCTAATTTTGGTGCTAATGGTTTCTTAAGTACTGCAACTAATAATCAATTGGCTGCAGGTTGAGTATCTAATGGTGGATTACATTACACTACGAATAATAATATTGCTACATTTACTTACTCTGCTCCTATTTATTTCCTAAACCTTCTACAAAATTTAGATTTTAGTTTTTTAAGTAATAAAAACGAAGGCTGAGTTCCAGAAATTAGTAATTTAATTCATTCATGAAACATTAGTGGTAATGCTAGTCTTAAGACAGATTTCTCTAAGTATATAAGAGCTGATGGTAAGGAAAGCACTATTACCCAAGAAACAAAGTGAAATATATTCTGACAAATGTTATATTCTATATCTGCTACTGATTCTGCAACTAAAGATTCACCAGCAGCTGAAAACTTTAAAATCGCTGCCCAAAATTTATTTCCAACATATATTCCAAAAAATAATATATATGAAGAAGAGTTTTGAAATAAGGTAAAAGAGTTTTATCCATAATAATACTTAATATTTTAAGTTATACTTATAAAGTAAGTTGAGGTGAAATATATGACAAATAAAGCATGCATTTTTTGTACAATTATTAAAGATACAAATAACTTAATTTTTGAAGATACAAATACAGCAGCATTCATGGATATCAATCCCGTAACTAAAGGACACATTCTAGTAATTCCAAAGCAACATTTTGAAACTTTTATTGATACTACACCTAAAATAGTGAGCGATGTTAGTATCACAACTCATAAAATTGCTAATTTGCTAATAAAAACTATTCCCGAAATTAAAGGATTTAATATTTTAACTAATAATGGTAGCGAAGCATTTCAAGAAGTATTTCATTATCATGTTCATATTATTCCAAAATATATTCGTGAAAAAGGGTTTTTAATTAATAGGACAAAAGAAAATGTTACAATTGATGATATTAATAATCTTAAAAAAATACTAAAATCACAATTAATGTAAAACAAATATTTAAGGAGGAAAAAAATGAAAAGTCTTAAGTTATTAACTTTACCTAAAATATTAATGCTAATTAGTGCTGTATGAATTATTGTTTTTAGTTTATTGTATGCAGCGGGAGTTATAACTTATAGTTTCTATGGCTGAAATGAAAATGGAGCTACATTAGTTATAATAGGTATTATTTATATTCTAATACCATTTTCAGTTAAACACGGATTATGATCAAGACTATGAGCACTATTTATATCATTTCTTTCAGTTATAATAGTTATTGGTTTATTTGTTGGCAAAGATGTAGATTATAAGTCAACATGAACTTATATTAATGCTTTACCACATATTATCATGGCGTTTGGCTCTATTTTATGAATATTTAATAGTAAATAAGTCATAAAATAATTATTAATAACTTAAAATATTGGACAATATATTATCCAATATTTTTTTTATAATTTTGGTTGAAAATAGTATTAAACCAATTTTTAATAAATAATTAATAATATTTTTAGAGTTTATTTTCAACATAAATAATAAGAAAAAAATATTATAATAGTTATTATTATCAAATTTTATAAAAATTATTGGGAGCGTGTCGAAGATGTCGATAACTAAAAAGTTTTAAAAATAGCTCCTTTCTTTTTTAAACCCTTAAATTAAAAATAAATGACAAAAGACGAGAATAAAAATCTTGTCTTTTTTTTGTAATTGTAAAATTTTAAAATTTTTATTATTAACACACTTTAAATATCTACTACACGCAGTGACCAAGTAGGAGAAAGTTAATAATTAATAATCTTCTTTAACACTATTATCAACAAGTGTTAGGGAACTAAAAAAGTGAACTACAACACAGTTGTTAAAAATAGTAGCTAGAGCATGTGGACTTGCATGGATAAATAAAAAGTGGAGTGATACCTAATAAAATATACTAACCAGTAATGGTAATTCTTGGGGTGGGAGCGAATTGGAAACTAGTATATATAGACCTGTTGTAGGGACCTGTTGTATTAATTCTATTCTTTATTTAACCAACCTTGCCACTCCCCAGTGAGCAAGTGTTGGTTTTATTTTTTATTTCTTTTGAAAATTTTTTTGGGCGAGAAAATAAATTTCAAACTTATAAAAAAAATTGAGCGGTGCCGGTTCAATTAAAATATTAATTTGTTTAACACAAATTAAATAAATATTGAATCGAATGCCTCGATTTCTTTTTAAAATTTCACAATTTATTTTTGAGCCCAGAATTGTTGGGATTAATAAAACGAATAGTAGTATTATTAATAATCTAAAAATCAAAATATATGTTCTTTATGCTAGAAGCAACAGAACATATTAGGAAAGTAAGTAAGGTAATTTAATAATGAGTAATGATTATGAATGAATATGATATTGTGATATTTATGGTTGTAAAAATAACAACAGTAAGCAAGAAATATATGTTTGTTCAATTAAAAAAGATACAAAATTAGGATTATGTAAAACTCATTTTAATAATTATAGAAATATAATCATTGATTATATTATTGATAAAAGACAAGAAAATGTAGGTAAATAAAATGAAAAAGTATTTTTGTTGAACATGTAAACAACATAAATTAGATTATTTATTCTTTAATACTAATGATATAAAAATAAGACAAAACTTTTTAAGAGACAAAAATAATAAAGCAATTTGTTATGACTGTATTTTAAATGTTAGATTAAGTAGGAGATATAAATATGAATAAACAAAAAATATTTTCTGTTAAAGACCAAGAAATTATTAATGAATATAATAAAAAACGTAGTAAAGAAATAACAGAAGAGCATTTAAATAATATAAAAAAATTAAAAGCAGATTTTAAAAAAGCAGAATTTAATGAATATAAGAAAAATTTAATTTGTTCATTAAATATATTTTTGGGGCATTATTTAGAACAATTCAAAAAAGAAGAAGATATATTTTATTTAAATAAATTAAAAGGTTCAATTGATACTATTCAGTTATTAATTAATAAAATAGAATCCGAAGAATTGAACATCTAGAATAAAGTAGACACAGAATTGTAACCTTTGTGTTAAAAATACTTTAAGGAAGGTGTTCATTTTTTTATGGCTAAATGACTATCAAAAGAAGAAAAGTTAAAAATAATAAAAATAAGTAAAATTAAAACAATTGATAAAACCGCATTAGAGTATGGTATTGGTCGATCATCAATAAAAGAATGAATTAAAGCATATAAATTATTAGGTGAAAAAGGTTTAGAATATGGCAATGGAATTCGTGCTAAAAAAACCAAAAGAACAGGTCGACCCAAATCTTTAAATTTTAATTAAATGACAAAACAAGAATTAATTGAATATATTGAGGCAATGAACGATATAAAAAAGTATTTAGAAAAATCGACAAAAAAGAAGAAATATTTTGTGATTTTCTCATTGAAGAAAAAATATCAGATTAGTTATTTATGTTGATTATTAAATGTTTCAAAATCAGGATATTATAAGTGAATTAAGAATGGAATGAATGAATTTAATAAATGAGATACATTTTTAGCTAATATAATTAAAAATATTTTTTATGAATTTCAAGAAATTTATGCTTATAAAATGATAACTTTATGAATTAACAAAATTTATAATTTAAAATTAAAATTTCATATTGTATATAGATATATGAAAAATATGAGTTTAAAAGCTAAGGTTCGCATAAAAAAATTTGATTATAGAACTAAATCAGGAAGTTTAAGATATGATAATTTATTAAAACGTGATTTTTCAACTACTAATTTAAATGAAAAATTAGGTACTGATATAACTTATTTATTAACTAATGGTAAAATATTATTTATCAATTGTTAAAGATTTTCATAATAATGAAATATTAGATTATAAAATAAGTGCAAGTTTAGACATGACATTTGTTGTCCAAAACATTATCCAAGCTTGAGTTAATGCTCAAAAACCTACTTCATGAATTTTACAATCAGATCAAGGATTTCACTATACAAATCCTTCTTATAAAATTTTATGTGATGAATTAAAAATAAAAATTTCAATGTCTAGAAGAGGTAATTCCTGTGATAATGGTGCTACTGAAACTTGATTTGGAACAATGAAAACAGAATTTCTATATCAAATTCCAAGAAAAAATAGAACTATTGAATGAATACAAGACAACTTACCTAAATATATTTACTTTTATAATAATTATCGACCTCAAATAAAATTAAAAGGAATGAGTCCAATCGAATATCGATTAGCTCATTCCAAACCAACAAATAATTACTTCATACCTATAAATTTAACACTTACAAACGCTATTTTATAAAATTTAATAAAAGGTTACTTTTATTGTCCACTTTTCTTGACAAGTTCAGTAAAGATTTACAATTACCATTAATAGAAAAACATAATTTAGGTATTATTCCAGTTAAATTTATGCAAAATTTACCTAAAAAGAATTTCTTTGGTGGAGTTATTGGTGATTATTATCCAGATATGAATCCAATTAAAAAATTACAAAAATTATTAAATAAAACATTTGAATCAATTGAACATGAACTTGAATATAATGTTACTCGTGTATTTTTAGATATTACTGAACAAGAAATAAATCAATCTAAAACTGCTTTTGATTTAAAAAAATTAATAGGTAAATTTATTTTACAAGCAAATTTAAGAAGTTTAGGAAGTACTAGTGGAACACCACCAATTGCTATTTTACAAGGTAGTCCAATATTAGATAAATATGCAGAATTTATACAATTTATTATTGATAAAGCATTTGAAGATAGTGGATATAGTCCAGTAAATGATACTACAAGTCAAAAAACTGAAGCAGAAGTATTAATTACTAATTCTCGTGATATGGAAACTACAAGAATTAAAAGAACATTAAATCAAAGTGATTGAAATGAAATATTTCAAAGATGTTTTATATTAATGGGCTTAGATGGTGATAAATCTAAATGAAGGGCGTATTTCAAGTCTAGTTATAATTTAATTTTCTTTAAATAAAAGATAAAATAAATTATTGGTAATGTTTAGTAATCTGTGTAACTTACAAAAATAACTATGTTTAATTAATTCTAGTAAATATAATTAAATGACTAGAAAGAGTGAGTTACAGATGGCTAAAAAGCAAAATATTAATAATAATGATCCAATATCAAAAGCAGTAGATTTATTATTAGAAAATACTGAAGATTTAACAACAGTTTTTAAAGAGGGAGGATTGTATAAAGAATTAACAAAAAGATTAGTAGAAAAAATGTTGAATTCTGAGATGCAAAATTATTTAGGATATGATAAGAATCAACATAGTAATAGTGACAATGCTCGTAATGGTATAAGTTCAAAAAATTAATAACTCAACAAGGTAAAATTGAAATTGATGTACCACGAGATCGCAATAGTAATTTTAATCCTGTAATAGTTGCAAAAAGACAAAGAAGATTTGAAGGTTTTGATCAACAAGTTCTTTCATTATATGCAAAAGGTATGACATTATCAGATATTAGAATGCAATTACAAGAGTTATATCATGGTGCTGATATTAGTGAAAGTGTTATTAGTCAAATTACTGATGATGTTATTGATGATGTAAAAGCATGGCAAAATCGACCATTAGAAAGTGTCTATCCGATTGTTTATTTTGATTGCATAATAGTGAAAGTACGACAAGATAAAAGGATTATTAATAAATCAGTTTATATAGCTTTAGGAGTTGATTTAGAAGGTAAAAAAGATGTTTTAGGTTTATGAATTAGTGAAAATGAAGGTGCTAAATTTTGATTAGCAAATTTAACAGAAATGAAAAATCGTGGCTTAAATGATATTCTTATTGCCTGCAGTGATAATTTAACAGGCATGTCAGAAGCAATACAATCAGTTTATCTTAAAACAGAACATCAATTATGCATAGTTCATCAAATTAGAAATAGTTTGAAATATGTCTCATATAAGCATAGAAAATCTCTAGTTGCAGATTTAAAACCAATTTATACTGCATGTAGTGAAGAACAAGCAATGCAGGCTTTAGAATCCTTTGAAAATAAGTGAAATAAACAATATCCTCAAATTGCTAAATCTTGATATAAAAATTGAGATAATTTAATTGTTTTTATTAGTTATCCTGCAGAAATTAAAAGAGTGATTTATACAACAAATGCTATTGAATCTGTAAATAGTCAATTACGAAAAGTTATCAGAAATAAAAAAGTTTTTCCTAATGATATGGCAGTTTTTAAAATATTTTATTTAGCAATTGAAAATATAACAAAAAAATGAACAATGCCCATTCAAAATTGAAATACAGCAATTGCTCATTTTATGATAAAATTTGAAGATAGAATTAATCTAAACTAGTACTTTGTAAAACAAAGATACACAGATTACATAAAAGCCTCTATATTCAGTGTTAATATTTATATATTTTTTACTTAAAATATAATCTCAAGCAAAATTATTCATTCCTTTTCTTCAATCATCATATAATTTTTGTATATTAACTTCTATTTTAAAAATAATAGTATTATTTTCATTATGTATTTGATAATCTGAATAATTTTCTCGTTTTAAAAAATGTAAAGGACTATCAAAATAAACACTATTTGTTGAAATAGTTTCTTTTAAAAACTTAAATTTTAATAATTCTAAATTATTTTTTTCAATATTATTTAATCTTTTTTTAATCCAATTTTTCTTTAACAATTGATTTTCCAATTTAATTATATTTATTATTTAATTGATAGCAAATCATTAAATTTTCTAATAACATGGCAATAGTCATTGGTCCAACACCACCAGGCACAGGAGTAATTGCTGAAGCGGTATTTTTCATTGTTTCAAAATTAATATCACCAACAACTTTTTTTTCTTTACCTTGATAATTAATTGCTACATCAATAATAACAACATCACGTTTAACTTGACTACTATTAATAATATTATAGACACCAGTAGCACTACAAATGATATCAGCTTCTTTAGTATAAAGAGTTAAGTCTTTAGTTAATTTATGAACAATGCTAACAGTTGCTCCCATATTAGTTAATGATAAAGCCAATGGTTTACCAACAATATTACTATCGTTAATGATAGTAATATTTTGTTTAGAAATGGGAATTTGATAGTGATTTAGTAATTTTAAAATACCTTTTACTGTACAAGGCAACATTGCTTTTTTATCACCTTGTAATAATCTTCCGGCATTAATATTTGTTAAACCATCAACATCTTTATTAATAGTAATGCTATTAATAATTGCTAATGTATCTAAATGTTTTGGTAGTGGTAATTGTACTAAAATTCCATCAATATTATTATCACTATTTAATTGTTCAATTTTATTAATTATTTCTTTTTGTGTTAGTGTTGTTGTTAGTGAAAATACTTGTCCATCAATACCACATTCTTGACATGCTTTAATTTTAGTTCGTACGTACATTTGTGATGCTAAATCTTCACCAATAATTATTACTGCTAGTTTAGGTTTACGATTAGTAATAGTTGTTACTTGTGCTTTAATTTTTGCTTTAATTTGCTGGGCAATTATTTTACCATCTAAAATTTTTATCATTTGTGTTCACCGTTTCTTAATTTATCCAATTAATACGTTTTCTTCAACTCTACTTATCGTTGGTTTTGATTTACGATCACTTCAAGCAAGAACAGTAGTTGATAGTCCTAATTGTCCCACAAACATGACAAAAATTAAACTAAGTTGACTAAAAATACCTAATTTAGAATTATCAAATAATGAAAGTCCTGTTGTTCCAAAAGCACTTGAAACATCAAAAATTACTTGTGCAAAGGTCATATCAGAATTATCTATTATAAAAACATTTTCAATTGTGATAATCATTACTGATACAAAAACTAAAATAAAACCAAGTGTGCCGACTATAAATGACATACGAACAGTTTGATTAGGAATTTTACGCTTGAATACAAAAACATCATTACGGCCACGGGCAATATTAAAAATTGTTAAAAGAATGATTGCTAAAGTTGTCGTTCTAATTCCTCCGGCAGTACTTGCTGGTGAAGAACCAATTCACATCATTAATGATTGGATCATTTGTGAGGCAAGGTGAAATTTATTTAAGTCAACTGTATAGTATCCAGCATTTCTTGTTGACATTGTATTAAAAAAAACAGCCATAATTGCATCAGATGTCGATAAATTTTTAAAAATGGGCTCTTGCCTTGATGGAGTTATGACATTACGTGAAAAATATTCAATAAACATAACACTACTAACACCCAATATCGCAACTAAAAAATATGTTATTAATGTTAGTTTAGTAAATAAACTAAATCTAAATTTTTTACCATGAGTTTTATTTTTAATTCAATGATATAAATCATAATAAACAGGAAAACCAATACCACCAATTACAAATTCAATAATAAAAATTCACTGCACAAAATAATCACTCTGAAAAGGTTCTAATGAAGTTATACCAACTATATCAAAACCAGCATTATTAACAGCAGAAATCGAGTGGAAAATTCCCGATCATAATGCTAATAGTATGTGATTATAGTAACCTGTATTATTGTTTAGACCATATTCTATTCCTGAGATAGGCACAAAATAAAAATATAAAAATAAAACAATTGCTCCCAAAAATTCAGTAATTGTCATAACAATAATCCCAATTTTTAATACATCAATAGTCGTTCCTAATTTATTAGAGCCACGTTCACCTTGCATTAGTAATCTTTCTTTTAAACTAGTATGTCGATTAAATACAAATAAGGATAATATTGCTAGTTTAACTGTAATTAAACCAATACCACCAAATTTAATTAAAATTAAAATAATAAATTGCCCAAAGAAAGTAAAGTCATTAGCAGTGCTTTTTACTGTTAAACCAGTATCAGAAAACGCACTACTAGCAGTAAAAAGAGCAGGCAAAAAGTTTCATTGTCATTTTGTTGTGGCAATTGGTGTCATTAAAAGTATTGTTCCAACTAATAAAGTAAAAAAATATAAATTAAACATTTGTCGGGGACGAGTTTTACCAACAAAAATAATTTTAAAAATATTTTTTACACTACGATAATTAACCTTAGATAGCATCAAAAAACTCCTAAAATAACATTTTCTTTTATTATTATACTATACTATAGTCATTTCTATTAAATATTAGTTTTAAATTTAAAATACCAATATTTTAAGAATTAGTTTATAATTTAGTATAATATAACATATTTAAGTAAATATTATTTAAGGAAGAAGGATATAGATGTCTTCATCAGAAAATGATTTTTGTGTCATTGGTTTAGGTAAATTCGGAATTTCAGTTGTTAAAACTTTAGAAGAATTAGGTAAAGTTACATTAGCTATTGATAAAAGAGAAGACCGTTGTCAATTAGTTTCATCAATAGCTTCTGAAACTTTAATTTTAGATTCAACTAATCGTGATACATTAGATGATGCCGGAATTCACAAAGTGCAAAATATTATTATTGCTATTGGTTCTGATTTAGCAGCTTCAATTGTTACTGCTGTTCATGTTTTAGCAATTCATCGTGAACACAATACATTATCATCACTTAATCTTATTGCTAAAGCTGTTGATAGTACTCACCAACTAATTTTAGAAGCAATTGGTATTACTAATATTATTTTATCTGAAACAGAAGCTGGTAAGAAAGCTGCATATCGTGCTATTTGAAAATTAGGAGTAGATTTAACTACAGTTGATGAAAAGTACTCAATAGCTAATGTAATTGTTAAAAATACTAAGTTTACAAATAAAAAACTAGAAACTTTAAAAATTCCTAGCAATTATAAAATTAACTTAGTTGCAATTAAACGTCATGGTAAAGTTATTATTCCTAGTAGAAATGAAATATTAATGTTAAATGATGAACTATTATTTATTAGTTCTAATGAAAATATTAATTCTGTTTGTAATGATTTTTCAATTGGTGATACTAATAAAATATTTGAGCCTACTATTATTAAAACGGTAAAGAAAAAGCGTTCATTTTGAAATTGATTCAGAAGAAATAAGAAAAAGAAAAAAAATAAAAAATTAAAGAAAAAGGAAGTTAAGAAAGAAAAAAAACACTAATAAAAAAAATAATTATAAGAAAATTGTTTTTTATTTTTGAGGCTTTTATGTAATCTGTGTATCTTTGTTTTACAAAGTACTAGTTTAGATTAATTCTATCTTTAAATTTTATCATAAAATGAGCAATTGCTGTATTTCAATTTTGAATGGGCATTGTTCATTTTTTTTGTTATATTTTCAATTGCTAAATAAAATATTTTAAAAACTGCCATATCATTAGGAAAAACTTTTTTATTTCTGATAACTTTTCGTAATTGACTATTTACAGATTCAATAGCATTTGTTGTATAAATCACTCTTTTAATTTCTGCAGGATAACTAATAAAAACAATTAAATTATCTCAATTTTTATATCAAGATTTAGCAATTTGAGGATATTGTTTATTTCACTTATTTTCAAAGGATTCTAAAGCCTGCATTGCTTGTTCTTCACTACATGCAGTATAAATTGGTTTTAAATCTGCAACTAGAGATTTTCTATGCTTATATGAGACATATTTCAAACTATTTCTAATTTGATGAACTATGCATAATTGATGTTCTGTTTTAAGATAAACTGATTGTATTGCTTCTGACATGCCTGTTAAATTATCACTGCAGGCAATAAGAATATCATTTAAGCCACGATTTTTCATTTCTGTTAAATTTGCTAATCAAAATTTAGCACCTTCATTTTCACTAATTCATAAACCTAAAACATCTTTTTTACCTTCTAAATCAACTCCTAAAGCTATATAAACTGATTTATTAATAATCCTTTTATCTTGTCGTACTTTCACTATTATGCAATCAAAATAAACAATCGGATAGACACTTTCTAATGGTCGATTTTGCCATGCTTTTACATCATCAATAACATCATCAGTAATTTGACTAATAACACTTTCACTAATATCAGCACCATGATATAACTCTTGTAATTGCATTCTAATATCTGATAATGTCATACCTTTTGCATATAAAGAAAGAACTTGTTGATCAAAACCTTCAAATCTTCTTTGTCTTTTTGCAACTATTACAGGATTAAAATTACTATTGCGATCTCGTGGTACATCAATCTCAATTTTACCTTGTTGAGTTATTAATTTTTTTGAACTTATACCATTACGAGCATTGTCACTATTACTATGTTGATTCTTATCATATCCTAAATAATTTTGCATCTCAGAATTCAACATTTTTTCTACTAATCTTTTTGTTAATTCTTTATACAATCCTCCCTCTTTAAAAACTGTTGTTAAATCTTCAGTATTTTCTAATAATAAATCTACTGCTTTTGATATTGGATCATTATTATTAATATTTTGCTTTTTAGCCATTTGTAACTCACTCTTTCTAGTCATTTAATTATATTTACTATAATTAATTAAACATAGTTATTTTTGTAAGTTACACAGATTACTAAACATTACTGAACTTGTCAAAAAAAGTGGACAATAAAAGTAACCTTTTATTAAATTTTATAAAATAGCGTTTGTAAGTGTTAAATTTATAGGTATGAAGTAATTATTTGTTGGTTTGGAATGAGCTAATCGATATTCGATTGGACTCATTCCTTTTAATTTTATTTGAGGTCGATAATTATTATAAAAGTAAATATATTTAGGTAAGTTGTCTTGTATTCATTCAATAGTTCTATTTTTTCTTGGAATTTGATATAGAAATTCTATTTTCATTGTTCCAAATCAAGTTTCAGTAGCACCATTATCACAGGAATTACCTCTTCTAGACATTGAAATTTTTATTTTTAATTCATCACATAAAATTTTATAAGAAGGATTTGTATAGTGAAATCCTTGATCTGATTGTAAAATTCATGAAGTAGGTTTTTGAGCATTAACTCAAGCTTGGATAATGTTTTGGACAATAAATGTCATGTCTAAACTTGCACTTATTTTATAATCTAATATTTCATTATTATGAAAATCTTTAACAATTGATAAATAATATGTTTTACCATTAGTTAATAAATAAGTTATATCAGTACCTAATTTTTCATTTAAATTAGTAGTTGAAAAATCACGTTTTAATAAATTATCATATCTTAAACTTCCTGATTTAGTTCTATAATCAAATTTTTTTATGCGAACCTTAGCTTTTAAACTCATATTTTTCATATATCTATATACAATATGAAATTTTAATTTTAAATTATAAATTTTGTTAATTCATAAAGTTATCATTTTATAACCATAAATTTCTTGAAATTCATAAAAAATATTTTTAATTATATTAGCTAAAAATGTATCTCATTTATTAAATTCATTCATTCCATTCTTAATTCACTTATAATATCCTGATTTTGAAACATTTAATAATCAACATAAATAACTAATCTGATATTTTTTCTTCAATGAGAAAATCACAAAATATTTCTTCTTTTTTGTCGATTTTTCTAAATACTTTTTTATATCGTTCATTGCCTCAATATATTCAATTAATTCTTGTTTTGTCATTTCATTAAAATTTAAAGATTTGGGTCGACCTGTTCTTTTGGTTTTTTTAGCACGAATTCCATTGCCATATTCTAAACCTTTTTCACCTAATAATTATATGCTTTAATTCATTCTTTTATTGATGATCGACCAATACCATACTCTAATGTGGTTTTATCAATTGTTTTAATTTTACTTATTTTTATTATTTTTAACTTTTCTTCTTTTGATAGTCATTTAGCCATAAAAAAATGAACACCTTCCTTAAAGTATTTTTAACACAAAGGTTACAATTCTGTCTCTACTTTATTCTAGATGTTCATACCCTGCTAAAATTCAAAATAATTTTTGTGTAAGTGGTTTTATGTGACATGCATATATTAATTCATCTGTTTTTATTTGACATGATTCTTCTGGTATTTACATTAAATTTTGAATTGGTGAAGATTCATTTTTTTATAATGATAGTCTTATTTTTTCTATAGTATTAGATAAAGCTACTTTTAATAATTCAATGAATAGTTAGTTTATATTAAAAGAATGCAAATTTGAAAAATATTTATTTAAGTATAAAAGATATTGAATTAAAAATGCTGGACAATTACCAGCATTTTTAAAGTTATATTTGATAATAAACTATATTAGAAAATTAAACTATTATTTATTCAAACTCTGATTTAGGAAATACATATTTATCGATAGCTTTTGCAACACCACCACAAATATTTTTACTAGTAACATCATATGCTATTTCTTTTAAATTAGGATGAGCATTTTGCATTGCAATACCATATTTAGCCCATTTTATTAATTTATAATCATTCATACCATCACCACAAGCTAGTACTTGGTCAGGAGTAATATTTCATTTTTTGCATAAAAATTGTACAGCAGCAGCTTTATTAACACCAATTGGATTAATTTCGATAACACTATGAGAAGAAGTAGCAAGTTCTAAATCTTTTATAGTATTTAATTGTTCTAAAATTGGATTAACTTGTTTTTTCTTTTTACAAAATAATAAAATTTTATACATACCCTCATCGGTATTCTCATCAATTTGTTTAGTTGGTAGGTTATTAAAATTTTCCATAATTTTAACTTTTAGTGATCTGCGATTAATTAAGCCTGTTTTATTATCGGTACTATATCCTCACATTGCTAAATTATTTTTATTAGCAAATTTAACTATTGTTTGTATTTGTTCTTTTGTTAATGATTTTTCATACAATATATCTAATCTATTATCATTAGTAATATCAAGGATGTTACCACCATTATAACAAATAATATGACCGGTTTTTTCATGCATTAAACATGATTTTGCAATATCAATGGTTGAACTTGGTGCTCTTCCTGTTGCAATAATAACTTTAATATTTTTTTGATATGCTTTTTGAATTGCAATTAGATTTTTAGGATGAATTTTTCATCTACTTTTCAATAAAGTTCCATCTAGATCAAGAACAATTAATTTAATAGCCATTATAAATACCTTATTTTCCTATTTCTTCGATAATATTAGTCATATCTTTTTCAGAAACTAAACCAAAAGTTTTTTTAACTTCTTTTCCTTCTTTATTAAAATAAATTAATGTTGGAATTGATTGGATTTCATAATCTTTTGCTAGTTCTTTAGCTTTGTCAACATCAACTTTAATAAAATTAATATTTTTGTGTTTTTCGTCATTAGCAACATTTTCAAATCTTGGCCCTAACATTTTACAAGGACCACATCATTCTGCTGAAAAATCAATTACTGTTATTTTTTTTGATTGTAAAAGTTGCTCAACTTCTTTTATAGAATTAATATGTTGTATTTTGCTTTCATTATGCATGTGTTCACTACCTTTTCTTTTAATTTATTTTATGGTTTAATTCTATCATTAGTTTTAATTTTTAAAACATTAAACGATAAAATAATTTTTTTAATTTTAGTTATTACTATATAAAAATTTATAATTTTTTTAGAATAAATTCATAAGAAAATTGTAAATTATTTTTTTAAAATTAAAGAAATATCTTTTCAATTTTAGAATATATCTGTTATAATCTAAAATATATAGGTTAAGACTAAACAATTTGAGAAGGGGATAAATAAATTATTAGTACATTTTATAAAACTGTTTAATAAATAAATGTAAATGAATTTTGAACTTGTCAAGAAAAGTGGACAATAAAAGTAACCTTTTATTAAATTTTATAAAATAGCGTTTGTAAGTGTTAAATTTATAGGTATGAAGTAATTATTTGTTGGTTTGGAATGAGCTAATCGATATTCGATTGGACTCATTCCTTTTAATTTTATTTGAGGTCGATAATTATTATAAAAGTAAATATATTTAGGTAAGTTGTCTTGTATTCATTCAATAGTTCTATTTTTTCTTGGAATTTGATATAGAAATTCTGTTTTCATTGTTCCAAATCAAGTTTCAGTAGCACCATTATCACAGGAATTACCTCTTCTAGACATTGAAATTTTTATTTTTAATTCATCACATAAAATTTTATAAGAAGGATTTGTATAGTAAAATCCTTGATCTGATTGTAAAATTCATGAAGTAGGTTTTTGAGCATTAACTCAAGCTTGGATAATGTTTTGGACAACAAATGTTATGTCTAAACTTGCACTTATTTTATAATCTAATATTTCATTATTATGAAAATCTTTAACAATTGATAAATAATATGTTTTACCATTAGTTAATAAATAAGTTATATCAGTACCTAATTTTTCGAGGCTTTTATGTAATCTGTGTATCTTTGTTTTACAAAGTACTAGTTTAGATTAATTCTATCTTCAAATTTTATCATAAAATGAGCAATTGCTGTATTTCAATTTTGAATGGGCATTGTTCATTTTTTTGTTATATTTTCAATTGCTAAATAAAATATTTTAAAAACTGCCATATCATTAGGAAAAACTTTTTTATTTCTGATAACTTTTCGTAATTGACTATTTACAGATTCAATAGCATTTGTTGTATAAATCACTCTTTTAATTTCTGCAGGATAACTAATAAAAACAATTAAATTATCTCAATTTTTATATCAAGATTTAGCAATTTGAGGATATTGTTTATTTCACTTATTTTCAAAGGATTCTAAAGCCTGCATTGCTTGTTCTTCACTACATGCAGTATAAATTGGTTTTAAATCTGCAACTAGAGATTTTCTATGCTTATATGAGACATATTTCAAACTATTTCTAATTTGATGAACTATGCATAATTGATGTTCTGTTTTAAGATAAACTGATTGTATTACTTCTGACATGCCTGTTAAATTATCACTGCAGGCAATAAGAATATCATTTAAGCCACGATTTTTCATTTCTGTTAAATTTGCTAATCAAAATTTAGCACCTTCATTTTCACTAATTCATAAACCTAAAACATCTTTTTTACCTTCTAAATCAACTCCTAAAGCTATATAAACTGATTTATTAATAATCCTTTTATCTTGTCGTACTTTCACTATTATGCAATCAAAATAAACAATCGGATAGACACTTTCTAATGGTCGATTTTGCCATGCTTTTACATCATCAATAACATCATCAGTAATTTGACTAATAACACTTTCACTAATATCAGCACCATGATATAACTCTTGTAATTGCATTCTAATATCTGAAAATGTCATACCTTTTGCATATAAAGAAAGAACTTGTTGATCAAAACCATCAAATCTTCTTTGTCTTTTTGCAACTATTACAGGATT
Organism: Spiroplasma endosymbiont of Aleiodes alternator; assembly: GCF_964031135.1. Classification (NCBI taxonomy): domain Bacteria; kingdom Bacillati; phylum Mycoplasmatota; class Mollicutes; order Entomoplasmatales; family Spiroplasmataceae; genus Spiroplasma; species Spiroplasma endosymbiont of Aleiodes alternator. The sequence continues at coordinate 576,792 of NZ_OZ035008.1, read as the reverse complement.
AAAATTACTATTGCGATCTCGTGGTACATCAATCTCAATTTTACCTTGTTGAGTTATTAATTTTTTTGAACTTATACCATTACGAGCATTTTCACTATTACTATGTTGATTCTTATCATATCCTAAATAATTTTGCATCTCAGAATTCAACATTTTTTCTACTAATCTTTTTGTTAATTCTTTATACAATCCTCCCTCTTTAAAAACTGTTGTTAAATCTTCAGTATTTTCTAATAATAAATCTACTGCTTTTGATATTGGATCATTATTATTAATATTTTGCTTTTTAGCCATCTGTAACTCACTCTTTCTAGTCATTTAATTATATTTACTAGAATTAATTAAACATAGTTATTTTTGTAAGTTACACAGATTACTAAACATTACCAAAAGTTTTCCTAATGATATGGCAGTTTTTAAAATATTTTATTTAGCAATTGAAAATATAACAAAAAAATGAACAATGCCCATTCAAAATTGAAATACAGCAATTGCTCATTTTATGATAAAATTTGAAGATAGAATTAATTTAAACTAGTACTTTGTAAAACAAAGATACACAGATTACATAAAAGCCTCTAAGAATAAGTTATTGAATTTGTTATTTGTTTTACTTTTTTTAATAAATTATTAATAATATTTTCTTCATTAATATTTTGTAAATATAATTCATTAAGTTTATGAACTCATTTACCACGAACTGAAGCATTTTTTAATACTTCTGGTGATATATGACTATATCCAAAACCTAAATAATTATCAATAATTCTAGAAACTGATATTAATTCTTTATCTTCTAAAAAATATTGATGTGTATCTTTTTTAAATATTAATTTACTCATATTTTTTTCTACCTATTAATATTCAAAAACATTTATTACATAATCTATTACCAAAAGAAGATTGTTTTCTGCATTTATCACAAGAACCAACCATTCTATATTCTCTATATTCCATAAATATTAATCCTTTCAATTAATGTTTAGAAGCAATAATTATTAATGTTAAAATCATAATAATTATTCCAATTACTAAAAATATAATTCTACTTTTTCATGATTTTTTATAAAATTATTTTTGTTCTTCAATTAATTCAATTTGTTCTTTTAATAATTTATTTTGTAATTCTTTATTATCTTCTTGTATTTCTAAATTATCTTTTTCTTCCATTTTTATTCCTTTCATTAATTAAGTTTTTTATTTAATTCCTTATTATTTAAATTTATGTCTAATTCCATAACTAATATTTCATATTTTTCAATATAAGCATCTTTAATTAAATGATGTTTATAATTTCGATGATAATTATTAGCATTTTCAATTGTAGAAAATACTTTATATTTTATTTGACCAGTATAATTCACTTCATATTTTAATAAGTAAACGTATTTCATTTTTATTTTTCTCCTTTATTTTTGTTATTGTGTTATGATATTGTTAATGATGTGTGTATTTATATATAAAACCCCCTATTTTTTAAATAATACAAATGTAATTATTAATTAGATTAATGGGGTATTTACTGAGCCATAATAAGGTTATTCAAATTAATCTATAATTACATTAAGCGATACAGTGTAACATTTTAACTTGCTTAACATTAAATGCTCTTTTATTCTGATATAGAAGTATTTACATAAAGTACTCACTATTAGACTTCTAGGACAGTTTTATGAAGTTTTAATCTTTTAACAAAAAAAGAACGATAGTTATATCGTTCTTTTTTATTTCTAAATCTATCTATTAAATTAATGCGCCCCTTTATGAACTTGTCAAGAAAAGTGGACAATAAAAGTAACCTTTTATTAAATTTTATAAAATAGCGTTTGTAAGTGTTAAATTTATAGGTATGAAGTAATTATTTGTTGGTTTGGAATGAGCTAATCGATATTCGATTGGACTCATTCCTTTTAATTTTATTTGAGGTCGATAATTATTATAAAAGTAAATATATTTAGGTAAGTTGTCTTGTATTCATTCAATAGTTCTATTTTTTCTTGGAATTTGATATAGAAATTCTGTTTTCATTGTTCCAAATCAAGTTTCAGTAGCACCATTATCACAGGAATTACCTCTTCTAGACATTGAAATTTTTATTTTTAATTCATCACATAAAATTTTATAAGAAGGATTTGTATAGTGAAATCCTTGATCTGATTGTAAAATTCATGAAGTAGGTTTTTGAGCATTAACTCAAGCTTGGATAATGTTTTGGACAACAAATGTCATGTCTAAACTTGCACTTATTTTATAATCTAATATTTCATTATTATGAAAATCTTTAACAATTGATAAATAATATGTTTTACCATTAGTTAATAAATAAGTTATATCAGTACCTAATTTTTCATTTAAATTAGTAGTTGAAAAATCACGTTTTAATAAATTATCATATCTTAAACTTCCTGATTTAGTTCTATAATCAATTTTTTTATGCGAACCTTAGCTTTTAAACTCATATTTTTTATATATCTATATACAATATGAAATTTTAATTTTAAATTATAAATTTTGTTAATTCATAAAGTTATCATTTTATAACCATAAATTTCTTGAAATTCATAAAAAATATTTTTAATTATATTAGCTAAAAATGTATCTCATTTATTAAATTCATTCATTCCATTCTTAATTCACTTATAATATCCTGATTTTGAAACATTTAATAATCAACATAAATAACTAATCTGATATTTTTTCTTCAATGAGAAAATCACAAAATATTTCTTCTTTTTTGTCGATTTTTCTAAATACTTTTTTATATCGTTCATTGCCTCAATATATTCAATTAATTCTTGTTTTGTCATTTCATTAAAATTTAAAGATTTGGGTCGACCTGTTCTTTTGGTTTTTTTAGCACGAATTCCATTGCCATATTCTAAACCTTTTTCACCTAATAATTTATATGCTTTAATTCATTCTTTTATTGATGATCGACCAATACCATACTCTAATGCGGTTTTATCAATTGTTTTAATTTTACTTATTTTTATTATTTTTAACTTTTCTTCTTTTGATAGTCATTTAGCCATAAAAAAATGAACACCTTCCTTAAAGTATTTTTAACACAAAGGTTACAATTCTGTGTCTACTTTATTCTAGATGTTCAATTTGTGTTATTGATAAATAAGGTATTTAAACTGTTTGTACTTGCTGTTGCTAAAATTGTTGTTGAATTAGTGTTGATATCTTTTTCATATTTTAAAAACTCCTTTTTATTTTTTCCCAATAACTTCTTATTTTTAAGAAGTGAATATATTTTATTTTTTTCAAATAAATTTCAAATAAAAATAGAGCAAATTTTAATTTAAACTAAAAATCGTAAAAAAATATATTTTATATTTAAAAAAATATTTTGAATGTTATAATAATAGTAAATATGGATTAATTTGCATATATTATATAAAGCAGGGGTGGCATTGCCTGAGAAATACCCTATAACCTGATCTAGTTAGTACTAGCGGAGGGAGACTTTATTTTTTATATTTTAAAAAATGATAACTCCTTTTTTGTTATGTAAGATAAATTAAAGGAGTTATCATTTTATTATGTTTAAAGAACAACTATTAACAACTATCAATTATAATAAAGTTAAAAGCAAACTGGAGGTAGGAATGTTAATTAAAGCATCAGCCATTTTTAGTTTAATTACTCTTCTAACATTAACAGTTATTATTAGTATTTTACCTGCTAGTAGTATTAATCACTTTTTTAAAGTTACTACTATTACTGGTTGACAATTTTATAGCAGTAAAATTTATTTAATATTAATTCTTTGTTTATTATTAATTTCATCAATTTTATTTTCTGTTATTACATGAACAGTTAAAATAGAAGATATTCATAAAAATATTGTTATTGTTACATTACTATCAATTTTTAGTATCAATCCCATTGCATTAATTTTTAATTTAATTAAACATTATCAATGACAAAAAGAAGAAACTTTTGCCATTTTAAAAACAAGATGATGAACTAATTTTAAATTTGCATTTGGTATTAAACGATGATTAGTTATTGATTATACAATTATTGGTTTATTTACTGGTGTAACTATTGCTTGTGCTTTTATTGAACAAAATTTATTACCAAAAATGCCATACGGCGGCGGTATTGCTATTAAATATATACCTTTAATGGTTATTAGTTATATTATTGGCTTTGCAGGTGGATGATTAACGGGTATGATTAGTGCTTTAATGTCATTATTATTTATTAGTGGTGGTTATGTTATTAGTGCTTGAAGTTATTTATTAGATTATTTTTTGCCAATGACAACACCGGCTATTATTTCATTATTACGTTTTAATTTAAAATCTGATAAATCAATTTTTACTTATATTAATTATTTTTTACATTGTTTTTTAGTTTGTTTAATTATTTATTTTTGACAAACAATAGCAGGATATTTTATTTGATCACAAATTACTAATGCTGATGGAAGTAAAAATATTTGATCAGGATTTAATCCTCTTTTTTACTCATTAGTTTACAATTTTATTCATATTTTTTTGTTTACTTATCCAATTATGCAATTAACAATACCTTTTATTTATCATGGTTTAGTTAGTCACTATGTAGAAAGATATCGTTAGAATAGTAATTCCAATTACTATTTCTTTTTTTAAATAGCGTTATAATATTAATTGATAGAAAGAGTGATTATAATGAAAAATGATGAAATAATCAAAGAAGATATTATTATGGATGGTAATATTAAATTAATGAATAAAGCATTAAATGAGAAAAAGGTTGTATTAGCAGCAATTGAATTAGGAAAACATGCTCAACATACAATTGATATTGGTTGATCTGAACATTTTCAAGCATATGCTAAATTTAAAAGTACAACTACTACTGGTACTTGTTTTTGTAAAAAACCAGCAACTCATTTAGTTTATTTTTGACGATAATAAGATAATATAATTTTTAAATAATTTAATTAACTACTAGATGAGAATTAAAAATAAATTCTTTATCTAATTGATTTTGATATTCTGGATTTGTTTTTAATCTTTGTTTTAGTTTTGGTTTATAATAAGTAAAATAAATAATAGTAGCAATTATAATAAATACTCAAAACATTAAAAACTTAATTGTAATTGCAATTAATATGATTCCTCTGTTGCTTACTAAATCATGAATCATATTATAATTAAAAATAATGAATTGACTAATTAAAAATAATAAACAGATAATAAACATAATTCATTCGATAACTTTTATTTTTATTTTTTTATAATAACCCATAACACAAGTTGCTGTTATAACAAAAAGATAAACAAAGATTGTTATATTAGTTGTAAATCCCAACATTTGGTTGTAATTAAAACTAATTCCAATTAAATCTGGAATTATTAGCATAATAATACAAACTATAATTGTAATTATAAAATTAATACTATTACCATACATTGCAATATTTTCTTTATTTAATTTAGCTATTTTTTCACTAATGTATCCTTCTTTCGCTAATGGTTGTAGCATAGCTCCAGAATATAGCGCTACTTGTATTACACCATTCAATTTAATTGATAAAGTACAAATAACTAGTAAAATGATACCTGTTGTACCAGCAATCCCAGCAATAACATTATTTGGATTATAATTATTATCACCATTTGCTCATCCGTTATTACCATTAGGTCCCTGTGAACTGATGGCACCAATAATTAAAATGTAATAATTCCTGAATTGTAAAATTTAAAAGGACATTTATATAAAAATTAAATTGTGTTAATTCTATAATTAAGAAAAGAAAGGAATTAGCACAATGTATAAGTATCTGACTATTGAATCAATAATAGCAATAAAAGAATATAAAAGTTATGAATTTTCAATTCGTAAAATAGCAAAAGCTGTTGATTATAGTAAATCAACTGTACATAGAGTTTGTAGATTATTAAATCAAAACTTATTACCATTAGAAATATTGAATCAAATTCAAAAAAAAGAAGCAAAATGCAGGTAGAAAATTAATAATTTTAACTTTAACAGAAATTAATACTATTAATTATTTGTTAATTACTAAAAATTATGCGCTTGATATAATTGCTAATTTTTTAAAGGAAAATAAAATAAAAAGTATTTCAACAAAAACTTTATATAACATGTTTAAAACAAATCGAATGGGTTTTTATGAAAATAACTTATTGAGAAAAGGAAAAAATAAACCTCATAAACGAAAAGAAACTAGAGGACGAATTAATAATTGTAAATCTATTCATGAAAGAAATTTAATCATTCCTAATATTAAAAATATACAAGAATTTGGTCATTTAGAGGGTGATACTATCATTGGTAAAGATCATAAAAGTTCTATTATTACTTTAGCTGATATATGATCAAAAACCACAATTCCTTTAGTTTCTAAAAATCATAAAGCAGAAAATATTACAAAAAGTATAATAAAATTTATTTCAAAGTTACAAAAAGGAACAGTTAAAACTATTACTTTTGATCGTGGTAAAGAATTTAGTAAATGAAAATTAATCGAAAAAATTTGCAATGTTAAGATTTATTTTGCAGATCCTGGCAAACCTTGTCAAAGAGGTTTAAATGAAAATAATAATGGTATTTTAAGAAGATATTTACCAAAATCTACAGATCTATCTTTATATAAACAAAAAGACTTAAATGCTATAGCATTTCAAATTAATTCTACACCCAAAAAATCACTATCTTATAAAAGCCCAATAGACTTAATACAATTATTTTAAAAACTGTCCCATTTGTCCCATTTATATTTACAATTCAGGTATTTAAAATATCACTACCTTTAATACTTTCAATATCTTTTGTAATTGATTTTTTACCTAATTTATAATTAAAATCTTCAATTATTTTTAATGTTATTTTTTTATTATTTTGATTAATAGTAGTATCTTTAATTGAAAATCATGTTTCATATTCACCAATTTCTAATAACATACCTTTAGTTGTTTCTCTAACTTTATTTTTAATATCTAAATTAACATTAATCATTACAAATCCTTTCTACGTATAAGCCTTGGAGGGTAGGGGTTCTAGGGGAAGGGAACCAAAAAATATCAAGTTTTAAAAGAGGAACACAAAAATTACTATTAGTTATATCTGCACTATAGCCTTTAATAATTTTTATTTAGTTATGTAATAATTAATTACTTTAATAAAGTACAGATTTATCAAAATAATTAATTATGGGTTTTCTCCCTTTATGTAGTATTTTAAATTTTATCACATAAATGTTGAGAAAACCCTATCTACGGACTTCTCCCCACATTTTTAAATCAAACATAGCATTAAAGTTTCAAAACTAGGTATCTTGTTGAATTTATATGCAGCTTCTTTGGCATATAAATGAACATGATGTTTTGCAACTTTGATATGTGTTTTAAATGTTCTTCTTATATGTTTTCAAACTGATTCAATTTCGTTGGTATTGACACCAGTTTTTGAAATATAGCCATCTTGATGGTTAACTGTTTCATGCTTAGTGAAAACCAATTTCAAATCGTGATATTCTTTTCAAGAATCAGTATGTACAACACACTTTGAAGAAATGTGGTTTCTTGCAAACTGCAAAAGATTTTTACTGTTTGCGTTTTTCAATATTTTCACAATTAAATTATTGGTTGTTTTTTCATAAATCCCAACAATCAAAGTTTTATTCACCAAGGATCTTCCTTGTTTTTTAAAACCCATATGTGAAAGATACATTTCATCCATTTGCACTATCCCCTCAACAATGAATTGAGGTTCTTGTTTAGCAATGGCACTTCGGATTTTATGACCCATTCTTCAAGCTATTTTCAAGGTCACTCCCAACTCTTTTGCAACATCAGTTGATGGAATTCCATGTTTGGTGTTTATTCATCTAAAGATGAGATAAAACCAAGATGTCAAAGGTGTTTGTGACTTGTAAAAATGGTGTTATGAAGAATAGTAAATGTTTGATGACATTTCAAACATCTTATTCTTCTTAAATCAGAAGTATTCAAACTTGTTCAAGAACACCTGATACATTTGTTTTCCTTCAAACTTGCTATATATTTCAAACAATTCTTTTCAGTTTGAAATATTCTGTTGAATTCATTTCAATTCATTTTTCCTCCACAAGTACATGTGGGGAGAAGTCCGTTAATTATAATTGTTAAACAATTAAAAATGAGAGTTTTATCTCTCATTTATATTTTTATTAAACCGTATACAAGTTTGCAATGCGCCCACATTGTACTCTTTAGCAAGACAAGACACTGACTTACCACTTTGATATAAAGCTACTATTTGTTTTTTAAATTCATCTGAATATGAGTTAATATTGGCCATAATTATAGTTCCTTTCTTTTAACTAATTTGTTCACTTGTCTACGTAATTAGTGTCCAATAAAGTGTAACCCATCCAATTAACGATAATTATATAGTATATTTTATTTGAAATACAATAAAAACTATTTCATTTTTGTAGAAAATAAATATTAGTAAATAGTTTAATAACATTGATTGATAATTAACAAAATATTTAAAATATAATTTAATCAATAAGTAAACATTGCAACTTGTTAAATGATTATGATATTATGGTTTTATGATTACTTTACCTGAACATATTAAAGGAGAAAAACATGAGTTATAATCACCAACAAATAGAAAAGAAATGACAGCAGTATTGATTAAAAAATGAAACTTTTAAAACAAACATTGATGATAATAAAAAACCAAAATCATATATTCTTGATATGTTCCCTTATCCTTCAGGATCAGGTTTACATGTTGGCCATCCTAAAGGTTATTGTGCTACTGATGTTATTTCACGAGTTAAAATAATGAATGGTTTTAATGTTTTGCATCCAATTGGTTGAGATGCTTTTGGTTTACCAGCTGAACAATATGCCTTAAATACAGGTAATAATCCAGAGACATTTACTAAACAAAACATTAATAATTTTCGTAAACAATTACAAAGTATTGGTCTAAGTTTTGATTATAATAAAGAAGTTAATACTACAGATCCTCAATATTATAAGTGAACACAATGAATTTTCATTAAACTTTATGAACAAGGGTTAGCTGAAATTAAAGATGTTGAAGTTAATTTTTGTGAACAGTTAGGAACTGTTTTAGCTAATGAAGAAATAATTAACATTAATGGTCATATGGTTTCTGAACGTGGTAATTTCCCAGTTATTAAAAAACCAATGCGTCAGTGGGTTTTAAAAATTACTAAGTATGCTGAAAAATTATTAAAAGGATTAGATGATTTAGACTGACCAAATAGTGTTAAGGAATTACAACGTAATTGAATTGGTAAAAGTGTTGGAACGCTAGTTGATTTTATAGTTGAAAATAATAAATGTAAGGTTTCTATTTTTACTTCAAGGGTTAATACTATTTTTGGTGTTTCATTTTTAGTGCTTGCCCCTGAACATCCATTAATTCATGATTTAACAACTAGTGAATATTCGCAAGCAGTTACTCAATACTGTTTAGATGCTAAAACTAAAACAGATTTAATGCGTCAAGGAGATGATACTTTAAAATCTGGTGTTTTTACTGGAAGTTATGCTATTCATCCTTTTACTAAAAATAAATTACCAATTTGAGTTGGTGATTATGTTTTAAATCATTATGGGACAGGAGCAATTATGGGTGTTCCTGCACATGATAGTCGTGATTTTATTTTTGCTAAAAATAAAAAGTTACCAATCAATTTTATTATGAAAACTAATAATAAAAATGAACCATTTTTGGGTACTAGTGAATATATTAACTCTGATTTTATTAATGGTAAGGATTTAGAAACAGCTACTAATTTAATTGTTAAAAAATTACTAACTTTAAAACAAGGAAAAGTACATACTTCATATAAGTTACGAGATTGACTTTTTTCTCGTCAACGTTATTGAGGTGAACCTTTTCCGATAATTTATTGAGAAGATGGTACAATATCAACAGTAGATGAACAACAATTACCAGTATTATTACCAAAAATGACTAATATTAAGCCATCTAATTCGGGGAATGCACCTTTAACTAATGCACCAAATTCCTGATTACATGTAACTAGAAAAGATGGTGTAAAAGGAAAAAGAGAAATTAATACAATGCCACAATGAGCAGGTAGTTGTTGATATTATTTAGCATATATTTTAAAAAATGATGATGGTACTTATTGTGATTTTAATAGTGCTATTGCGCAAAAACGTTTTAACTATTGATTACCAGTTGATTTATATATTGGTGGTCAAGAACATGCTGTTTTACATTTATTGTATGCTCGTTTCTGACATTTAGTGCTATATGATTTAAAGTTAGTTAATGTTAAAGAGCCATTTTTAAAATTGGTAAATCAGGGTATGATTCTTGGTGAAAATAATGAAAAAATGTCTAAATCACGCGGTAATGTTGTTAATCCAGATGATATTATTAATGAATATGGTGCTGATACTTTGCGAATATATGAAATGTTTATGGGGCCATTAACAGCATCTTTACCGTGATTAAATAGTGGTTTAGTTGGTTGTTATAAGTTTTTAATGCGTATTTATCGTCTTGTTAATAAAGATGAGTATAAAATAAAAATTACTACTAAGAATGATAAATCATTAGATACAATTTATCATCAAACTGTAAAAAAAGTAACTAATGATATTAATGATTTAAATTTTAATACTGCTATTGCACAACTTATGATTTTTATCAATGCTTGTTATAAAGCACCAACTATTTATCAACAATATTTAGTTAATTTTTTAAAATTATTAAATCCATTTGCTCCACATATTGCTGAAGAATTATGATTTCAATTTGGTAATAAAGAAAGTATTAATAAAAGTCAGTTTCCAAGTTATGATGAAAAATTTTTGATTACTAGTGAAGTTACTATTGCTATTCAGATTAATGGTAAAACGAAAATAACTTTAGTAGTAAAAGAAAATTTAAATAATCAAGAACTTTTAAAAGTAGTTAATAATGAAGAAAAAGTAAAACATTGATTGCAAGATAAAACAATTATTAAGACAATTTGTATACCAAATAAGATTGTTAATTTTGTTGTTAAGTAAAGAAGGAATAATGAAAGTTGCTATTATTTTTGCAGCAGGAATTGGCAGTAGATTACAACCTATCTCAAATAATGTTCATAAATCGTTAATTAAATTTAAAGGTTTAACTTTAATTGAACATATAATTAATCATTTAATTGAAATACATGATTTAAAAAAAATTATTGTCATTACTGGTCATTTAAAAGATGAATTTAATTTTCTTACTCATAAATATTCAAAATTAATCTTAATAAATAATCAACATTTCCTTGATTATAATAGTGGTTATGCTTTGACATTAGTATCATCATATTTTAATGGTCAAGATGATATTTTTATTATTTCTGGTGATATGATTAGTACAAAAAATATTTTTTTAAATAATTTTTCAACTAATATGATGGCCGCTATTAAGCGTGATCATGATAATATCAAAGAAGATTGAAGTTATAAATTAAACAAGAATGGTAATATTATTGATATTATTAAAAGTAAAAAAAAGGATAGTTTCTTGGCGGGAGAATGAAGTTATATTACTAAAAAATGAGCAAAAGTTCTTGGTGAATATTTAATAAATCCACAACAAGAACTTGTATTGCAAACAACAATGGTTGGTAAATATTTAATTAGTAATAGTATTAAACATAATTTTGAATTAAAACCTTATGTTTTATCATTTGATTGTCATTGGGATGTTGATAATATTATTGATTTAGAACGAACTAATAAATATTTTAAATAATTTAAGTAGTTAATTTTTTTCCAGAAGTTATTGTTGAAACTACTGGAATTTCTTCACGATTACAACTATGTGCAACATTTTGGAATGGATTAGTAGTATTACCATTTAATTTTAGTGCTTCTGCTGTTGTTTCTGCTACTGATTCATTTTCTGGATCTAGTGCATCTACTTCTTTAAAACTAACTTGTCCATTACTATTTGTAGAAACATTATTTTTTTGATTAACATTATCTTTATTTTTAATAATATTAACTGATTGATTTAGTTTAGGCTTTTTAGTTCGATTATTAAATAGTGAAACTAAAAGTTTTTTTAATCATATGTATGGAAAAAAAGAAATATAAGCGACATCTTTTGCAAATTTTACAATTCAATTTCTACTACCACCACCAGAAGAAGTTGCTTTTTCTTTTTTATTTTTTTCACCTTGTAATTTATCAAAAATTTCTTTACTTGGTTGTTGCTGTTGTTGTGCTGACATAATTTTCACATCCTTTTTTATTTAAAAATAATTAGGTTCCACTTATCTAATAAAAAAGAATAAGTCGAACCTAATGGTCTTTAATAATTTACTTTATTATGATGTTAGTATAACATATTTTCAATTTTTAAGCACAATAATTAAAAAAATAACATCCTTACTTTTGAGTTAATAAATCATAATTTTATTTAAAAATATTTATTTTATCCTGAATTGTAAAATTAAAAAGGACATTTATATAAAAATTAAATTGTGTTAATTCTATAATTAAGAAAAGAAAGGAATTAGCACAATGTATAAGTATCTGACTATTGAATCAATAATAGCAATAAAAGAATATAAAAGTTATGAATTTTCAATTCGTAAAATAGCAAAAGCTGTTGATTATAGTAAATCAACTGTACATAGAGTTTGCAGATTATTAAATCAAAACTTTTTACCATTAGAAATATTGAATCAAATTCAAAAAAAAGAAGCAAAATGCAGGTAGAAAATTAATAATTTTAACTTTAACAGAAATTAATACTATTAATTATTTGTTAATTACTAAAAATATGCGCTTGATATAATTGCTAATTTTTTAAAGGAAAATAAAATAAAAAGTATTTCAACAAAAACTTTATATAACATGTTTAAAACAAATCGAATGGGTTTTGATGAAAATAACTTATTGAGAAAAGGAAAAAATAAACCTCATAAACAAAAAGAAACTAGATGACGAATTAATAATTGTAAATCTATTCATGAAAGAAATTTAATCATTCCTAATATTAAAAATATACAAGAATTTGGTCATTTAGAGGGTGATACTATCATTGGTAAAGATCATAAAAGTTCTATTATTACTTTAGCTGATATATGATCAAAAACCACAATTCCTTTAGTTTCTAAAAATCATAAAGCAGAAAATATTACAAAAAGTATAATAAAATTTATTTCAAAGTTACAAAAAGGAACAGTTAAAACTATTACTTTTGATCGTGGTAAAGAATTTAGTAAATGAAAATTAATCGAAAAAATTTGCAATGTTAAGATTTATTTTGCAGATCCTGGCAAACCTTGTCAAAGAGGTTTAAATGAAAATAATAATGGTATTTTAAGAAGATATTTACCAAAATCTACAGATCTATCTTTATATAAACAAAAAGACTTAAATGCTATAGCATTTCAAATTAATTCTACACCCAAAAAATCACTATCTTATAAAAGCCCAATAGACTTAATACAATTATTTTAAAAACTGTCCCATTTGTCCCATTTATATTTACAATTCAGGTTTATCTTTTTGTTTTTATTAAATTTTCTTTGAATTTTATTTCTGTATTTTCTAATATTTTCTAATTCTAAAAAATATTTTTGTTGTTTATATAAATCATTATTGATACTTGCAATTGCATTAGTTATTTCAGAAATTTTAAATTTGTAATTAATTAAAGTACTAATTTTTAAATTTCTATTCATCAATTCAAGTAATTTTTGTCTTCTTTCATTCATATTTTTGCCTCTTTCTATATTTTTGATAGTCTAATCTCAAATTCTTAATAATTATAATTTGTGTACAAATACTAAAATTTCTATAATAACTACTTATATTTATTTTTTAGAATTAATATCTATTTAATTTAAAATTTTTCTATAAACTTTTTTAAAAGTTTTACACACTTTAATGATAACACTTTATAGAAATTGATAAAATTATAATAAATATTTCATTTTTTTTATAAAACTATATTTTTATTTATTATTTTTTAAAAAATAATAAATAAAAACTGATAAAATCAAATTACAAAGTTATTTTAGATATTTCGGAGGCAAAAATAATGGCAAATAAAATATTAGTAATTCGTTCTTCTATGATTAAAAAAGAACTATCTTATTCTGAAAGTTTAGTATCTCGTTTTGTTAAATATTATCGTGAATTTCATCCAGAAGATTCAATAATTAAATTAGATTTAAATCAAATACCAATGGCAAGTATTACTATTACGCAAAAAAACTTTACTTCATATTTTAATGAAAAAGATTCTGATTATTATATTAATCAACTAAAAAATGTTAATAAAGTTATATATACAACACCAATGACAAATTTTAATGTTACTAGCATGACAAAAAATTATTTAGATCACATCTTAGTTGCTGGTAAAACTTTTGATTATAAATATACCAAACAAGGTGAAGCTAGAGGATTATTACCACATTTAAAAGTTCAAATTTTGGCGACACAAGGAGCACCATATGGCTGATATTTATGAGGTAATCATGCAACTTATTTAAAAGGGACATGAGAATTTGTAGGTGCTAAAGTAGTAGAACCAATTCTTATTTGTGGTACTAAGGTTCAAGAACTTCATCAAAATGATGCTAATTTACTTATTGGTTCTAAAATATTAGCAAAAGGTGGAGGTTTGCCAGCATTAGGGCCAGAAAAAACGATGGATAAATTTGAACAGTATATTAAAGAAGCAGCAAAAAAGTTTTAACTTTAAAAAATATAATTTTTGTGAATTTATCTTCAAAAAGTAGTAAAGTAAAATTGGCTTCTTAAATAAAGTCAAAATAATAAAATAGAAGGATGAAAAAATGAAAAAAATATTGACAGCATTAAGTGTTTTAACATTTGCATCAGCTGCAGGAAGTTTAATTGTAACTGTCTTAAACACAAGTTCACAAAAAAGTGATGCCATTCCAGATGTTTTAAACCTGAATTGTAAATATAAATGGGACAAATGGGACAGTTTTTAAAATAATTGTATTAAGTCTATTGGGCTTTTATAAGATAGTGATTTTCTGGGTGTAGAATTAATTTGAAATGCTATAGCATTTTAGTCTTTTTGTTTATATAAAGATAGATCTGTAGATTTTGGTAAATATCTTCTTAAAATACCATTATTATTTTCATTTAAACCTCTTTGACAAGGTTTGCCAGGATCTGCAAAATAAATCTTAACATTGCAAATTTTTTCGATTAATTTTCATTTAGTAAATTCTTTACCACGATCAAAAGTAATAGTTTTAACTGTTCCTTTTTGTAACTTTGAAATAAATTTTATTATAATTTTTGTAATATTTTCTGCTTTATGATTTTTAGAAACTAAAGGAATTGTGGTTTTTGATCATATATCAGCTAAAGTAATAATAGAACTTTTATGATCTTTACCAATGATAGTATCACCCTCTAAATGACCAAATTCTTGTATATTTTTAATATTAGGAATGATTAAATTTCTTTCATGAATAGATTTACAATTATTAATTCGTCCTCTAGTTTCTTTTTGTTTATGAGGTTTATTTTTTCCTTTTCTCAATAAGTTATTTTCATCAAAACCCATTCGATTTGTTTTAAACATGTTATATAAAGTTTTTGTTGAAATACTTTTTATTTTATTTTCCTTTAAAAAATTAGCAATTATATCAAGCGCATAATTTTTAGTAATTAACAAATAATTAATAGTATTAATTTCTGTTAAAGTTAAAATTATTAATTTTCTACCTGCATTTTGCTTCTTTTTTTGAATTTGATTCAATATTTCTAATGGTAATAAGTTTTGATTTAATAATCTGCAAACTCTATGTACAGTTGATTTACTATAATCAACAGCTTTTGCTATTTTACGAATTGAAAATTCATAACTTTTATATTCTTTTATTGCTATTATTGATTCAATAGTCAGATACTTATACATTGTGCTAATTCCTTTCTTTTCTTAATTATAGAATTAACACAATTTAATTTTTATATAAATGTCCTTTTTAATTTTACAATTCAGGTAATTTAAATTAATTTAAGATTTTTATAGTTTTTTTATCCTAAATTTTCGTCCTTTATTAGAATTTCACGATTAGGATTTTGTTCAATTATTAATTGTTTGTAAATTGTATCACGATATTTTACACAACCATCAATAACATTATCTAAAGGATTTAGAGCAGTCCGCACTTCAAAAAGATCTCCTTCATATTTTTGACGCATTGGTTTTGTACCTTTTTCAGTTTTAACTTCAATATAATATTCTTTAGCTAATTCTTCTTGAATAAATTTATCAACTTTTTTAATATAAGCTCCACCACCACAAATTGTGATTCCCTTACCTTTTTTCTTTAAATCACTAATACTTCCAGCAGCCTTGTCACCAGCAGTTCTTAGTACTCTACGAATGGCTGGAATAATATGTTCTTTGAATTGAACTTGCATAACATTTTCACGAATTTCTTCTGGTATAATTTCAATAGTTTTAGAAATTGACATTGTTTCTCCTGGTTGAGAATTTAATCTAGGTAATGAAAAACCCGAAATTATGTATGGTTTTTCATCTTGATATTTCATAAGTGATCCAATATTTTTAATAACATCTTCAGCTTCTTTTATTCCAACTTTTAAGGCATGTTTTTTTATAATATATTCTTGAACTTTTTGTATTAAATAGTCACCAGCACAATGTGTTGTATATGAATATAATATTGAATTATTACTAATAATAGCAACATCAGTACTGCCACCACCAATATCAATGCACATAATTGCACTTCCAAAAATATCTTGCCCTGAACCTAAGGCTGCCATTTTTACTTCTTCTTGTACAAATCCACGGAGTGCTCCTAAACGATATACAATATTTTCTAAAGCTTCTTTTTGTACTGAATTAATTTCACTTGGTGTTGCCATCAACACAATCAAATTACGATTTTTATCTAATTTTTCATGTTTTTTTATAGAATTGTTATTAATTTCTTTTAAATTTTTAATTTCAAGTCTGAAATCTTGAAAAATTTTAGTAAGAATACGTTGTAAAGCATCTGGATCAGCAATATTACCATCACGAACTGGACGTTTAATAATAACGTTTTCATTTGTTTTGTCAGTTAAAGCCTTAGCCTCTTCACCGTAAAGAATTCTATTTTTTTCATAGTCTTCAGCTAAATAGGTTGGAGCATCATATCTAAGACCTATATTAATATGTCTAGCTTTAAAGTTTTCTGTTCCGATATCTAAAGCTAATCATTGATAATCAGTTATTGATTTAAGTTTGTTATTTTTCTGATTTAAATTTTCTTTTCTTGTTTTAAACATTTCTCTAATTTTCCCTTTCTTTAAATACTTAAATTTTATCTAAATTAATTTTACATTATTTTATAAATAAGTTATTTATATTAATTTATAAGGAAATATGGGATTAATGTTGATAATTTTTATTTATTATATTTTGTTTAAAAAACAGCAAAAACTTTGAAGTATGTAATATATCTAATTTTATAAATATTAAATTTAATTGAATAAATAGTTAAAAATATATTTTAATTATCTGAAAAAATCTCTGGTTTTTATTAAAAAAAGGAGATAAAATAATCATTGGAAAGGAAGGTAAAATTAAAAATAACTAATGATTTATTAAACAACTCACATATTATTTTTGAATCTAATATTAAAAATCAAATAGAAGCACTAACTAAAATTACTGATTTGGCATTTTCATTAGGTTATATTACTAATCGTGATGAATTACTAAAAGCATTTCTTGCTCGTGAACAAGAATCATCAACAGGTTTTGAAGGTGGAATTGCAATTCCACACGCTAGAATTAAATCAATTAAAAAACCTGCAATTCTAATATTATGTAATAATAATGGTGTTGACTGAAAAGCAATAGATGGACAATTAACAACTTTTATTATTGCTTTAATAATTCCTGAAACACAAGCAGAAAATTTACATTTAGATATTTTAAGTACACTTGCAATTAAACTTGTAAATGAAGATTTTCGTAAAAAATTAAAAAATGCAAAAAATTCACAAGAAATAATATCGCTTATTAATGATGAAACATTTAAAAATAGTACTAAAAAAGAAATAAAAACAATGAAAAATAAGGAAACAAAAAAATTATTGGATTCTTCGGAACTTTCCTAAAAACTGTGTTTTTTAAATAAATTTTAGTTGTAAAATAACTAAGTTACACAGATTGCTGGAAAGTCCCGTTTCTGTACAACTGGAGTAGTTCATACTTACATGTGTAAAGAATTATTAGAAACCGCAGGAAAAGAACTAGGCTATCAAGTACATATTGAATGTCAAGGTCAAAAAGGACCAGAATATCTACTAACAGAACAAGAAATTAAAGAAGCGGATGTCGTTATTTTAGCAACAGATGTTGCAATTGACTTAGAACGTTTTATTGGTAAAAAACATATACTTGTGGTACAAAACCAGTAGTTAAAGATGCTAAACAAACTATTAAAGAAAGTTTAACAAAAGCAAAAATATACGGTGAACCTAATGGTAATAGTGGTGATTTCATTTTAAATGCTTCGAAAGGTAAACCAGCAATTTTAAAACATTTATTAAGTGGACTATCATATATGATAGCATTTGTTGTTTTTGCTGGTTTAATTTTTGCTATTGTTGGTGGTATCGCAAAAGGTACTTTTGGTAATGGATTTGAATTTAAAAATTCATGAGAAGAACAACTTGCTTGATTAAAAACAAATCCACCAGGAGTTAATTCTGGATTAATTGGTTGTACAACGCTAATGCATGTATTAATGATTATCAATAACATTGCTGGTATTGGCTTTACATTGATGATACCAATCATGGGCGCTTATATTGCTTATTCAATCGCAGGACGTCCCGGTATTGCTCCAGCAATGATTATTACATTTTTATTAGTATCACCTGGTACGGGAATGTGATTTGGATGAGGAGTATTTAATCTTACTGCTAGTTCTAAAATTGATGCAAGTCAACCTTTTCAGGGTAACGCTAATCTTTCATGAACATTATTTGGTGCTCTTTATGGAGGATTAATGGTTGGTTATTTAGTTAGATTTGTAAATTCATGAAAAGTACCAAAATGATTATTACCAATTATGCCAATTATTATTATTCCTGTTTTTTGTACAGCAATTATTGGAATTCCAACCGCTTTCTTTTTAGCAGCACCATTTGGATATGTAATGGGTGCATTGGATTATGGTTTAAGTTGAATGGGGTTACATCCAAATATAGGGTTTTAGTTGGATTATTATTAGGAGCAATGGTTGGATTTGATATGGGTGGTCCAATTAATAAAACAGCTGTTCTTGTTGCAACATCATTAATGGTACAAGATGGTGGTCGATTAATGGGACCGGTAGCAGCAGCGATTCCGATTGCACCATTGGGTTGTGCATTAACATCAACAGTATTTAGTCGTAAATTATTTACAAAACAAGAACAATCATTATGGTGAAATGCCTGATTATTAGGGTTTATGGGAATTTCTGAATCTGCTATTCCATTTGCAGTGAGAGATACATGAAGAACAATAGTTGCTAATGTTATTGGTAGTGCTGTTGCGGGTGCTTTAGCATTTGGTTTTGGTGTACTTGGTCATGTCGGGGCTTGAGGTTCTTTTATTATTGCTTTATTTGGTGGTGTTACTAATATTGATGGTAGTTATATTGGTATTTTATGATATGCAGTAGCTATTATTATTGGTACGGTAGTACATTATATTATTTATACTTCACTTTTATTGCAAAAGCAAGGATTATATAGATCTTCAATTTTAACGTTATTAAATAAAATTGGAATTAAAACTAAAAATGAAAAAAGAAAATAATATTAATATATGAATAATAAAAAAAATTCATGATTTGAAAATCAATATAGTCGAAGTACAATAACTATTGATGATAAAAAAATAACTATTTATCATAAAGGATTAACAACTTTTAGTTTAAAAAAACAAACTAAAAATATTATTATGATTAATAATATTAATTATTTAGTTCTTAGAAAGCCAACTTTTTGACAGTGTGGGTACCTTTATTTTGTTTTAAAAAATGAAATTGAAAAAACTAATAATCAAGAAATTTTATTATCTAATTTATGTATACCCTTCAAACGAAAAAATGAATTTAAAGAAGCAGAAGAAATTAAGAGTATTATTGATAATTTAACTATTTAAACTAAAAAAAGCATTTTAATTGACACATTACCTGAATTGTAAAATTAAAAAGGACATTTATATAAAAATTAAATTGTGTTAATTCTATAATTAAGAAAAGAAAGGAATTAGCACAATGTATAAGTATCTGACTATTGAATCAATAATAGCAATAAAAGAATATAAAAGTTATGAATTTTCAATTCGTAAAATAGCAAAAGCTGTTGATTATAGTAAATCAACTGTACATAGAGTTTGCGGGACTTTCCAGCAATCTGTGTAAATTAGTGATTTTACAACTAAAATTTATTTAAAAAACACAGTTTTTAGGAAAGTCCCTGCAAATCATGTTCATTTATATGCCAAAGAAGCTGCATATAAATTCAACAAGATACCTAGTTTTGAAACTGTAATGCTATGTTTGATTTAAAAATGTGGGGAGAAGTCCGTAGATAGGGTTTTCTCAACATTTATGTGATAAAATTTAAAATACTACATAAAGGGAGAAAACCCATAAATAATTTAAATATTATTAAATTTTGAGGTATATAATAATTATTTAAAATAAAAGAGTTACCAATAATGGTAACTCCTATTCACTGTTAGGTGCCAACCACAATGAATATTTACTTACCCTTAACTAAGTAAGTATTTTTATTATACTACTAAAATAAAGTTTTTTTAGTTTTATTTACTAAAAAAAATAAAACCTTTTTAATTTTATATATTTTTGATATTTATAATTAACTACTAATATACATCTGTATTCTTATTTGTATTCAATTATTTATTTTTTTCTAATTAAAAATATTATTTAAAACAACATTCTGATTACATAAAATTTTCTTAAATAATTGATAAAAAAGTATATTTTTTAATTTTTAACCTTAATAATAATAATGAAAATCTTTTAAAAGTTTTTCATAACTAATTCAGTTTTAACTTTTTCAAAAAATAATTTTTTTGATTTATGTTTTTTTGAAAAATAACAATTTAGTTTATTTTTAGATTTTTTTGGACAATTTTCTATATTTTCTTCAAATAAATTTATTTCTTTGAAAAGATCAAAGTTTTTTTTCAATTTTTCAGTTTTAACTTTATCTTGACATTTATCAAGTATTTTTTTTAACTTTAAAGGATTTGAAACTACATTTGAAAAACTTTCAACGATTGCATAGTCATTTATTACAATTTCATAAATTCTTGGAGTAGAATTTTGTTCATTAATTAAAGTTTTGTAATCATTATCATTAAAATCACATTTTTTTTTTGCTTTTTTAATAAAATCATCAGTTAAAAGTATTAATAAACCATTTTTTCCCCTTCGATGGAGGCTACCATATATTGATAATGAAGATGCAATTTCTCAATCAATATGTTTTCTACATTTTGTATGTTTTCCTAAAATAACTACAGTAATATCTGAATCTTTTAAATACTCTTCTCTAATAGTTTTAAATATCTTTTTAGGAGGCAATTGCGGATCAATATCACCTAGTTTTACAGATACGTCTTTCACTTCAAAATATTCTCCATAACATTGCGAAATTAATTCTGATAATTCATCCTTTGCTTTTTGTTCTCTTAAATGATGATATGAAATAAAAATTTTTAACATTATTCATTAACCTCTTTTTTTAAAATTTTAAAAATATTTTTTATAAACTTTAATAAGTTTATACTTTATTATAAAATAATACTCACAAAAAGTAATATTTTTAACTTTTAAGTTTTATAAAATCTTATTATTAAAATAAAGTAAATATTATACAAATTTCAAGTAATTACTAGTATAATGATTTAAGAATAAAAAAGAATAATTAGTACAAATAAAACTTGTTATTTTAAAGGAGAATAATATACATGAATAAAAACTATAAAGATACATTATTAATGCCTCAAACTAACTTTGAAATGCGTGCTAATTTAACTATAAAAGAACCACAACTACAAAAATATTGACAAGACCAAAAAATATATCAACAACTAATTAACAAAAATAAAAAATCTACGAAAACTTTTATTCTTCATGATGGACCTCCATATGCTAATGGTGATCTACATTTAGGACATGCATTAAATAAAATTTTAAAAGATATTATTGTTCGCTATTATAATAGTAGCAATTATTATGCGCCCTATATTGCGGGTTGAGATACGCATGGTTTACCTATTGAAACAGCAGTTACTAACTCGGGAATTAATCGTAAAACAATAGCAGTATCAGATTTTAGAAAACAATGTCAAAAATATGCAGAACTGCAAGTTGCTAATCAAATTAATCAATTTAAAACATTAGGATTATTAACAGATTTTGAAGATCATTATGTTACTTATGATAAAAAATATGAATCTGAACAAATTAAAGTTTTTGCTAAAATGGTAGAAAAAAAACTAGTATATCGTAATTTATATCCTGTATATTGATCACCATCAAGCGAAAGTGCCTTAGCTGAAGCTGAAGTTGAATATTTAACAAAAACTAGTGCTGCTATTTATGTTGCCTTTTTACTAAATGATGAAAAAAAAATATTTAACTTACCTACCTCACTAATAATTTGAACAACAACACCATGAACCATTCCTAGCAATCAAATGTTAGCAGTAAATGAAGAATTTACATATAGTATTATTAAAACTAATGAACAACAATATATTATTGCACAACCATTTATTGATTCTTTTACTAAAGCAAACAACATCACCGATTTTATAATTGTTAAAACAATTTCTGGTAAATATTTAATTGGATTAACAGCATTACATCCATTATATCAAAGAAAAACTCCAATCGTTCATGGTTCTCATGTTACTATAAATGATGGAACTGGAATTGTTCATACTGCTCCAGCGTTTGGTGAAGAAGATTTTGATTTAGGATTAAAACATAATATCAAAATTCTTTGTCCAATTAATGATCAAGGTCAATTTACAGCAGAAATCAATGATGAACAATTAGTCAATAAATTTTATGATGATACTAATAAAATTATTGTTGAGCGCTTAAAAAATAATGGTACATTAATTGGTATGAAATTATTTAAACATCAATATCCACATGATTGACGAACTAAAAAACCCGTTATTTATCGTGCCACTTTACAATGATTTATCGCTATTGAAAAAATCAAACCATTACTTACTAAAAATATTAATAAAGTAAATTTTGTTCCTGAATGAGCAAAAAAAAGAATGTTATTAATGACAAATAATCGCTATGATTGATGCATTTCTCGTCAACGTGCTTGAGGATTACCAATTCCAATTTTTTACACCGAAAAAAAAGAACCAATCATGGATATAAACCTTATTAATCATGTTGCTGATTTATTTGCTAAACATGGTTCAAATATTTGATTCGAAAAAGAAGCAAAAGATTTATTACCACCTAAATATCAACATAAAGATAGTCCAAATGGTATTTTTTATAAAGAACAAGACATCATGGATGTTTGATATGATAGTGGCGTTTCCCACTTAGCAGTTATTAAAAATAATAATTTACCTTGACCAGCAGATTTATATTTGGAGGGTAATGATCAATTTCGTGGTTGATTTAATTCAAGTTTAACAACAGGAACTATTACTAATAATAGTAGTCCCTATAAAAACTTGATGGCACATGGTTTTGTAACTGACGCTAAAGGCAATAAAATGTCAAAATCAATTGGTAATGTTATTAGTGTTAAATCAATTTGTGATACTAATGGTGCTGATATTTTACGATTATGAGTAGCCAGTGTTGATTTTACTGATGATACAAGAATTGGTACTGAAATTTTAAAACAAGTTAGTGAAAACTATCGTAAAATCAGAAATATTTTTCGTTTCTTACTAGGTAATTTATTTGATTTAGATATCAAAACTATTGAAAATAAAACAAAAGAAGAAATTATTAATAGTTTATCAGAAGTTGATCAATATATTTTAAATAAATTAAACGGATTAGTTACTAAAATTAATGAAAATTATCAAACTTATCAATTTAATACTATCTATCATTTAATTTTAAATTTTGTTACTAATGATTTGTCTGCTTTTTATTGTGATTTTACTAAAGAAATTTTATATGTTAATAGCAAAAATGATATTAGAAGAAAACAAGTACAAATGACAATGTTTTTAATAGTAAAAACTTTAATTGGTTTATTAGCCCCTATTTTACCACACACTACTGAAGAAGCATTCCAAAGTTTAACTAAAAAAGATTTAAACACAAGCAGTGATTCTATTCATTTAAAAAAATTTCCACAACCATGAAATTTAAACAAACCAACAAAACTAATGGAAAAATGAGAATATTTTATTAACTTTAAAAATGAAGTTAATAAAGTTATTGAACAAGCTAAAAAAGACAAAATTGTTAAAACAGCCTTAGAAACAATAGTGACTATTATTTTTAAAGATAATCATAATATCTTATCAACAATTGATGAAAAAGAATTAGCACAATTATTAATTGTTAGTGAAGTTAATATTAATTATAATAATAGCAACGTTAATGACTGAACTATTAATGTTAAAACAAAAGAGGGTACTAAATGTCCTCGCTGTTGATTAATTGTTAATGAAACAAAAGAAGATGTTTGTAATCGTTGTTTTGAAGTGTTATCCTTAATAATGTAAATAACTAATATTAGTTTAGAAAGAAGTAATTATGGAATTTTCTTGATCAGCAATTAAAAATCATTTAAAAACACGTGATTGAAAATGATTAACTAAAATAATTTGTTTTTGTGCAATTATTATTCTAATTGTCACTGATCAAATGATAAAATTAGCAGTACAAAATGGAATAAAAGTTGGTGAAGAATATAAATTCATACCCGGATTTATTAATTTAAAATTTATTATTAATTATGGTTCTGCTTTTAGTTTTTTTCAAAATAAAAAAATCTTTTTAATAACTTTTACTTTTCTAGTAGCAATTGCTAGTAGTACCTGACTATTATTTACTAAATCTATTAACAGAGCACTAGGTCTCAGTTTTGTTATTCCAGGAACAATCGGTAATTTAACCGATAGATTTTTACATAATGGTGGTGTTATTGACTTTTTATTATGACAACTATTCCCACCATATACTATTTTTAATACTGCGGATATATTTATTACCATTGGTATCACAATAATTATTCTACAAATAATTATTGGAACCATAATTAATGCCTATCAAGAAAAGTTTGGAGAACACAATAATGAAGTCAACAACGGAACATTCACAACAATCATCAATGATAGAAAATCAAAAGATGATAAAACTAACATATCATGAAAACAAAAATATCCGCATCGACAAATATTTAGCAATGGTATTAACAGAACATCATTATTCACGAAATTTTATCCAAAATTTAATCACTAATGGGCAAGTAATAGTTAATAATAAAACTATTTCATCATCTAACTTATTATTAAAAAATAATGATGAAATAAATATTATTATTAAAAATGAAAAAGAGAACACTTTAAAAGCAACTGCAATTGATTTTGAAATAATTTATGAGGATAATGAAATTCTTGTTATTAACAAACCTAATAATTTGGTTGTCCACCCAGGAGCAGGTAATTGAGATAATACTTTAGTTAACGGATTATTATTCCAATCAAAAATTGAAAATATTGATGAAAATAATTTACGTCCAGGCATTGTTCATCGTATTGACAAACAAACGACAGGGTTATTATTAGTAGCTAAAAATAAAATTAGTCATCATATTTTAGCAGAACAATTACAAAAACATGAAATTAAACGAATTTATATTGCATTAGTTCATGGTACAATTAAAGGTAGATCAGGAACCATTAAAGCGCCTATTGCTAGAAGCAATAATAATCGTCTAAAAATGATGGTCAATGAACAAAATAGTAAGAAAGCAACTACTCATTTTACAGTTATTGAGCGATTTAAAGACTATACTTTAGTTCAATGTCAATTAGAAACTGGTCGAACACACCAAATTCGTGTTCATTTTGAGTGAATTGAACATCCAATTGTAAATGACCCTTTATACAGCAAGTTTAAATTGGAAAATGCTAATATTGGACAATACTTACATGCTAAAGTCATTACTTTTACTCATCCCACAACTAAAAAAGTTATGACTTTTGAATGTAATTTACCTGATTTTTTTGAAAATAAATTACAATTATTACGAAAGGAAAGTGTTAAATAATGGATGATAATATTCTAGATATTTTAGGTTTACAATTAGTTGATTATTTTATTAGTCATCAAGATTATCGACCATTTAATGTTCCTAAAGAATTAAAACTACATGTTAAAGGTGAAGCATATCTAACTAATAAAGATAGTAATACTTATCATATCATTAAAATTATTAAAGAAAATAATTTTAATCCTCACCATTTAAAAAATAAAGATGAAGTTTATGAAATTTTACATAAACAATTAGCAGATGAAGGTGTTAAAGATATTCGTTATTTAATGGTTATTTTAAATGATGATAACCAAAACGAAAATCGAATGTCACCAGCGGTTGATGTTATTATTGCTACTAGTGACAAAATTGTTCAAGAATTATCTAAATTTTATCCTAGTATTACTAAATTTATTAAGGTAGACTTACCCCAACTTGAAACTGAAACCGAAAATAATGAAGAGACTAATGAAGATAATAGTACTGGAACTTTAAGAGATAATTGAAAAAAAGTTAATTTTCAAAACCGTCGTTACTTAAGCGAAACATTAAAAAAATGTACTAATGCTAATTTGGCAGTTACCTGATTTCTTTTTATAATTCCTATTATTACACTTGTTGTTTTTCTAGTAATTATAAATCTTAGTCAAGATGATTGATTAGCATTAGATTATAAACAACAACATTTGCTTTTTGCTGCCAATTATCATAACTTAATATTTGGTGCTTATCAATATTGAAGGTGATTAATTTATCCATTTGCTGGTAATGATATAAATCCTTCAGCTCCTATTAATTTAATATTTTCACTTTGAATGTTTTATCGTGTTGGTAGATTTGTTGAAGGATTTTATGGATGATGAAAAGCAATTTTTATTTGAATTGGTGCAATGATTCTAACCGGTATTTTACAAAGTGTTGTTGATAATATTAATATCATGTCAGGATTTTGAGTTTTTCCTGTAATTTCATTAGGAGCAATGTTACCTTTCATTTGAAATTATAAATTATTTAAAACTCCAATTATGAGTCGTTTCTTTACAACTATTTTATTAATGTTAATATTTTGATTTATAACTGATCAACAAGTAGTGACATTATTATATTGAATGATTGCTTTTGTCACAGGATGATTATTTGCTTCTTTAATCGGATATCATAATCGTAAAATAACTGTGTATTATGCTTTTAGTCCAATTGCTATTGGTTCATTAGTATTATTTGCTGGTTTACTTTGAGGTTTAAATAATTATTATCCTGTTGATGATAATAATTATACTTTAGAAGTATTAAAACAATATCAAAAACTTGGTCTAATTAGTCAAAGTACTATTAATAGTATTATGCTTAATTACTTTCAAATACAAGTATAAAAAAATTCTATATTTTTTTTAATGCATCAAATAAATACTTTTCTTCCTCTTTTGTAAGAAGATTAGTATTAATAACTATCTGTCTACTATTAATATCAATAATTTTAAAATCTATAGCAATATATGAATAATTATTAAAATTAATTTTTAATCTTTCTGATCATTCAATTATCATAAAATTATTCATCATTATTTCATAATATTCTTCTAAATGAGGATTAATTAAACGATAAGCATCCATATGAATTAAATTTCATTCATATTTAGTTTGATACTTATTTCAAATAATAAAAGTTGGTGAATTAATAATATTTTTAACTCCAAGTAAATTACCAATTAATTTAGTAATTTGCGTTTTACCACTACCAAGCGGACCATTTAATAATAAAATTAAATTTGGTTTAGCAATTTTAGCAATTATTTTGGCAAGAGTATTAGTGTCATCTAAATTTTTTAATATATATACATTTTTTTTCATAATAACCTTCTTTGATAATTATTTTATACTTTACAAACTATTATACAAAATAATAACTTATTTTCTAAATTATTATTTTTCTTATTTAAAAGTTATTACTGGTCATATGTTTCTTTTTTAACTACTACTTTTTCTTTACTTCTTACAAAAAATCATTGATAAAAACCAAAACCAGAATTACCAAGAGCAACAATTCACATTAATAAAAGATTTACATCCAAACGATTATGAGCAACTCCCGAATACATAGCTTTTTGAAAAATATTAACAATTATTCAAAAAATTCATTGTTCACGAAAACGTAATAACATTAGTATTTGCGCAACAATACTTAAAGAATTAGTTAATGAATCTAGAATATGTGGTAAAACTTGTTGAAAAGTATTACCATCAAAATCATATTTCCCTAAAATTACACGTGAAAATTCAGGAATTTCAAAATAAAAAAATACTGATAAAACAATTGCAAAGTAAATAGTAACAATACTTGTTTTTAAATTTAAACGTTTAGAAATTATTTCTTGTTGTGAATCTAAATGAAATTTCCATAAACTATAGCCAATAAATTGAAACGGCAAAAAGAAAAAAAAATTCAACTGCATATCACCAACATAATTTCAAACAAAACAATACAACCATAAATAGTAACAGAAAAAAAGCCTCAAAAAAAATTAGAAATTTTACCAAATGAAATTAAAATTATACAAATAACATTAGTAAAAGCAGCAATACCATTTAAGAATAATAATACTTGCTGTCAAGGATGATAAACTTGACGATTTACAATAGTTCAAACCGAAGGATATAAATTAGGATTAATAAAATGATTCAAATCAAAAAATGTATTTCATAACATAAAAATCCCTAAACAAATAATAGCTACTTTAGCAGAAAATGGAATTTTATTAAGATCTTTGGGTATTGATAATAAAAATTCTTTTATATTTTTTTCTTTTTATAAATCTAAATTTTATATCTTTAAACATATTTTCTTCCTTTTAAATTTATTTATTTATTTATGTTCACTATTGTATTATTCAATCATAATTTTCCATAAATTGCCAATGTAAGTGCATCATTAACTTTATCTAGTTCACTCTCATTAATAAAAATACCATTAATACCATTTTCACCAATACTACCATCACCTTTACCAAAATAACTTAACTTTAAATCTAAATTCAAACTAGATAAATCAACAGCATAAAAATGTCATATTTTTATTGAAGTTTTATTAGCATAGTAACTACCAAGTCTATAAATACAATCAAGTTTTAAGCTTCTAATATTAATTCCTGTCTCTTCTAAAATTTCATTCTTAACAGTTTCTAGTGATGATTTACCTAATTTACAACCACCTGTTAGAGTACTAAAAAATGATATCTTTTTATTTTCAAATAAAGGATTCTTTTCTTTCATTAATAAAAATCAATATTGATTGTATTTATATACAAAAGGTAAAACTGCAACTCCTTCATTATTACATCATGTTTCACTAACACCTGTCATAAAGCCATTAGTAATTAACTTTAAAAATTTGCCCATAATAAACCCCCTTTACTATAAGTAATATTATAACATTAACTTAAAATTCAATTTGAAATTTTATACTAACTAAAAATAAAATTTATCCCAAATATTAATGAAAAAAATCATAAATAATTCCCTACTAAGATAATAGTTAATATATAATTTATTTATTATATAAAAATAAATAGGAGGAACAATAATGATTTACACAATTAATAATTTATTTATTAATAGTAACGATAAAACTAAAAAAATACCAACACAAGTAACTGTTAACGGTTGGGTTCGTTCTAATCGAAATAGTAAAAAAGTTGGGTTTTTAGATTTAAACGATGGTTCTTCAATTAATAACTTACAAGTAGTATATGATCCAAATTTAGAAAATACTAACAATTTAACTAATGTTACTACTGGTAGTGCTGTTACTATTACTGGTAATTTAATTTTAACACCAAATGCGAAACAACCATTTGAACTAAAAGTAATTACTGCTACTGTCTACAACATATGCGCTAATGATTATCCAATCCAAAAAAAAGAACATACAAATGAATTTCTTCGTGAACATGCACACTTACGTGTTCGTACTAATACTTTCTTGTCATTATTTAGAATTCGTGATCAAGTATCATGATCTATTCATAATTTTTTTCATAATAATCAATTTATTTACCTACATAGTCCTCTTATTACAGCTAATGATGCTGAAGGTGCTGGTGAAAATTTTATTGTTACTACTATAACTAATGATAAATATGAAAAGGATTTTTTTGGGAAAAAAGCCTCATTAACTGTTAGTGGTCAGTTAAATGCTGAAGCTTACGCTCAATCTTTACAAAAAGTTTATACATTTGGACCAACATTTCGTGCTGAAAAATCTAATACTACACGTCACGCAGCAGAATTTTGAATGGTAGAACCAGAATTTACCTTTAGTAATCTACAAGATAATATTATACTAGCCCAAAAACTAATAAAAAATGTTATTAGAGATGTTCTAAATAATTGTAATTCTGAATTAAAATTTTTAGAACAAAAACAAGAAACTAAAAATGAACAATCACTAATTGAAAAATTAGAAAAAATTGCCGATTTTAAATCTGATTTTAAAGTTATTACTTATACAGAAGTCATTGAATTACTTTTAAATGCACAAAAAAAAGGAAAAAAATTTGAATTTAATGAAATTAAATGAGGAATTGATTTACAATCAGAACATGAAAGATATTTATGTGAAGAAATAACTAAACAGCCAACTTTTGTTATTAACTATCCACAAACCATCAAAGCTTTTTACATGAAACTTAATCCAATTGATAGTAATTATCCACAACAAAAAACAGTGGCAGCTATGGATTTATTAGTGCCAGGGATTGGTGAATTAATTGGTGGTTCTGTTCGTGAAGATAATTATGAACAATTACTAAAAAATAAAACCCAATTCAAAATTGAGGGTAATGATCTACAATGATATTTTGATTTAAGAAAATATGGATATGCACCAAGTGCTGGTTTTGGTTTAGGTCTAGAAAGATTTTTAATGTTTATTACTGGTATTAATAATATTAGAGATGTTATTCCTTTTCCTCGTACACCAAATAACTTATTATTCTAAAATAATAATATTTTAATAATATCTTTTTAAATTAAACTTATAATGTTATTTAAAACTCCTATTACTACATTAAAATCCAACATAATATATAATTAATTTAGTATTAAATAATTATTAATAAGTTAAAAAAAAGAAAGGATATTTATATGCCAAAGTCATATGAAATTATAAAAACAATATTAAAAAATAATACTTTTAAATTAAAAAGTAAATGTTTAAATTTAGAAATAATGATTGATTATAATCAAAAAGATCTAATTAATGTTCAACACTCAATTTACAATAGTTCAAAAGCAACCATTTTTTCTAAAGAATTACAAGAATTTTTTAAAAATGCTTACCATAATGCAGTTGCATCTAAAAAATAGATATCCCATGAGTAATAACAGCAACTTTTAATTTACCAAATTCATCATATATAACTGAAATTAATGACTTAAAAAATAAAATTATTAAAGAAGGTATAACTATTAAAAATGATGAAACATAGTTTGAAACTAAACTTTCTTTAAAAGAAATATGTGAAAACTTTAATATTGAAAATTCTAACATAAAAGAATTACTAAATGATTGCTAAAATCGGGACTTTCCTAAAAACTGTGTTTTTTAAATAAATTTTAGTTGTAAAATCACTAAGTTACACAGATTGCTGGAAAGTCCCTAAAAATCCCAGATAATAATTTTTAAAAAATCAAACAACAAAGTAATTTAGATACTAAAGAAAACAAAACTTATAATTATCATTCTGTTCAATTATTTATAATTGATTTTTTACTTCTATAATTTTTACCCTATATGTTTCTTTAATACCTTTAATATCAACAATATCACCAACAACACAATTCATAATTGATACTGCTAATGGGCACTCATTAGAAATTAATCCTTCAAATGGATTACTTTCAATACTTCCAACAATTTTAAATTTTTCTTCTGAATCAGAAACAATTTTACCATCTTTAATTTTTACAATTGTTACTCAACTACCAACACGAACTGCTTTGATATTACTATTTTTACGTTGTTTTTGTTCTTCAAGAATAACAGCACTAGTAATAATCGTTTCAAGCTCTTGAATGCGTGATTCATTTTTACCTTGCTCTTCACGCGCACTAGTATAATCAGCATTTTCTGATAAATCACCATCAGCCCTAGCTGCTTTTAATCGTTCTTTTATCGATTCACGTTCAACATTAATTCGTTTATATAATTCAGTTTTTAACTTTTCTAAACCTTGTTCTGAAATTATTATTTCTTTATTTTTGTTAATTTCGCTCATTAAATGCCTCCATTTATATAATTTAATATTTTAAGAACGTAAATAATTATATCATAAGGATAAATGGTTTTAAAAAAAGTATTCAAAAGAATACTTTTTTTAAAACCATTTACTTTATTAATTTTTCTTCTTTTAATAAAGAAATAATTTCTGTTTTAACTTCTTCAAGTTTTTTATCTTCTTCTTTCTCATCCATTTTTGTAATAATAAAAGCAATTTTACTAAAATTTTTTGCTTGTAAACCTAGAAAATTAAGAACTGACTTAGCTTTAACTTTAGTTTCATTACCAGTAAGTTTTACTGGCTTCGTAATATCTGCATTATCAGGTAATTTAATGACTTCTACCTCAATATTTTTATACTTACTAATAGCAGCAGCAATTTTGGCTATTGGTCGTGCATGTAAACCAATCTTTTTTTCATCATCAATTTGCACAGCATAAATAATACAATTCATTTTTTTCCTCCAAGATTTCTTAAAAATTTGTATAATATAGTTTATTTATAACATATTTTTTATTTTTTTAAAAAAAATATATAATTAAAATTTTTCTTATTAAAATAATGTCCTAGTAAATATTCAATTTTTTACAAATAAATTTTAATTTTTTTTTAAAATAAATAAATAAATATGGTATTATTTATTAGTTAAAACATTAATAAGGAGAAAATAACTATGGCAAGAAAATGTGCTTTAAGTGGTATTGGTCCACTAGCTGGTAACAACCGTTCGCATGCGATGAACTCTTCTAGAAGAAAATGAAATCCAAACTTACAACCAGTAAAAATTGGTGGAAAAACTTTAATGATTAGTGCTCGTACTTTAAAAACTTTAAAGAAACCTGAATTGTAAAATTAAAAAGGACATTTATATAAAAATTAAATTGTGTTAATTCTATAATTAAGAAAAGAAAGGAATTAGCACAATGTATAAGTATCTGACTATTGAATCAATAATAGCAATAAAAGAATATAAAAGTTATGAATTTTCAATTCGTAAAATAGCAAAAGCTGTTGATTATAGTAAATCAACTGTACATAGAGTTTGCAGATTATTAAATCAAAACTTATTACCATTAGAAATATTGAATCAAATTCAAAAAAAGAAGCAAAATGCAGGTAGAAAATTAATAATTTTAACTTTAACAGAAATTAATACTATTAATTATTTGTTAATTACTAAAAATTATGCTCTTGATATAATTGCCAATTTTTTAAAGGAAAATAAAATAAAATAAAAAGTATTTCAACAAAAACTTTATATAACATGTTTAAAACAAATCGAATGGGTTTTGATGAAAATAACTTATTGAGAAAAGGAAAAAATAAACCTCATAAACGAAAAGAAACTAGAGGACGAATTAATAATTGTAAATCTATTCATGAAAGAAATTTAATCATTCCTAATATTAAAAATATACAAGAATTTGGTCATTTAGAGGGTGATAATATCATTGGTAAAGATCATAAAAGTTCTATTATTACTTTAGCTGATATATGATCAAAAACCACAATTCCTTTAGTTTCTAAAAATCATAAAGCAGAAAATATTACAAAAAGTATAATAAAATTTATTTCAAAGTTACAAAAAGGAACAGTTAAAACTATTACTTTTGATCGTGGTAAAGAATTTAGTAAATGAAAATTAATCGAAAAAATTTGCAATGTTAAGATTTATTTTGCAGATCCTGGCAAACCTTGTCAAAGAGGTTTAAATGAAAATAATAATGGTATTTTAAGAAGATATTTACCAAAATCTACAGATCTATCTTTATATAAACAAAAAGACTTAAATGCTATAGCATTTCAAATTAATTCTACACCCAGAAAATCACTATCTTATAAAAGCCCAATAGACTTAATACAATTATTTTAAAAACTGTCCCATTTGTCCCATTTATATTTACAATTCAGGAAAAAAAATGCTTTAGATAATAAAAAATAAAGTTATTTTATCTTTTGAATTATATAAATAAAGAATACTAATAAAAGAAAGAAATACTTTTCTTTTATTTTTTTTATTAAATTAAAAATATTTAATAAAATGGTATTAAGTTAACTTAATACCATTTTTTAATTACTAAAAAATATTAATAATATAGTCTAGAACCTACATTTTGGTAATGTTTAGTAATCTGTGTAACTTACAAAAATAACTATGTTTAATTAATTCTAGTAAATATAATTAAATGACTAGAAAGAGTGAGTTACAGATGGCTAAAAAGCAAAATATTAATAATAATGATCCAATATCAAAAGCAGTAGATTTATTATTAGAAAATACTGAAGATTTAACAACAGTTTTTAAAGAGGGAGGATTGTATAAAGAATTAACAAAAAAGATTAGTAGAAAAAATGTTGAATTCTGAGATGCAAAATTATTTAGGATATGATAAGAATCAACATAGTAATAGTGACAATGCTCGTAATGGTATAAGTTCAAAAAAATTAATAACTCAACAAGGTAAAATTGAGATTGATGTACCACGAGATCGCAATAGTAATTTTAATCCTGTAATAGTTGCAAAAAGACAAAGAAGATTTGAAGGTTTTGATCAACAAGTTCTTTCTTTATATGCAAAAGGTATGACATTATCAGATATTAGAATGCAATTACAAGAGTTATATCATGGTGCTGATATTAGTGAAAGTGTTATTAGTCAAATTACTGATGATGTTATTGATGATGTAAAAGCATGGCAAAATCGACCATTAGAAAGTGTCTATCCGATTGTTTATTTTGATTGCATAATAGTGAAAGTACGACAAGATAAAAGGATTATTAATAAATCAGTTTATATAGCTTTAGGAGTTGATTTAGAAGGTAAAAAAGATGTTTTAGGTTTATGAATTAGTGAAAATGAAGGTGCTAAATTTTGATTAGCAAATTTAACAGAAATGAAAAATCGTGGCTTAAATGATATTCTTATTGCCTGCAGTGATAATTTAACAGGCATGTCAGAAGCAATACAATCAGTTTATCTTAAAACAGAACATCAATTATGCATAGTTCATCAAATTAGAAATAGTTTGAAATATGTCTCATATAAGCATAGAAAATCTTTAGTTGCAGATTTAAAACCAATTTATACTGCATGTAGTGAAGAACAAGCAATGCAGGCTTTAGAATACTTTGAAAATAAGTGAAATAAACAATATCCTCAAATTGCTAAATCTTGATATAAAAATTGAGATAATTTAATTGTTTTTATTAGTTATCCTGCAGAAATTAAAAGAGTGATTTATACAACAAATGCTATTGAATCTGTAAATAGTCAATTACGAAAAGTTATCAGAAGTTTGGGACTTTCCAGCAATCTGTGTAACTTAGTGATTTTACAACTAAAATTTATTTAAAAAACACAGTTTTTAGGAAAGTCCCAAAAGTTCCTAATGATATGGCAGTTTTTAAAATATTTTATTTAGCAATTGAAAATATAACAAAAAAATGAACAATGCCCATTCAAAATTGAAATACAGCAATTGCTCATTTTATGATAAAATTTGAAGATAGAATTAATCTAAACTAGTACTTTGTAAAACAAAGATACACAGATTACATAAAAGCCTCTACATTTTTTATAAAAATGAAATAATTTTTCTAGTTTTTATCAATTATATTGTTATAATACGTGTATGATAAAAAAAACTCTCAGTTGGGTGGATTTATATGCTAAAAAAAAGAATTTTGTCATTATTTTGATTAATCACAATGATTAGTATTTTTATTGTAACTTTAGTTAGTCATAAACCCTATTTTATTATGGGTGGTTCAACTTCAGTAGCACCTTTAATGCATACATTAATGGAAGACTATCCTGATAATCATAAAGAAGCAGATTTTACTTATAACAGTTTAGGTTCAGATGCAGCAGTAATTCCCGTTAATAAAAATATGTTTGGTATTGGCTGACTTTCAAAGGAATATACAACTCCTAATAATAATTTAATTTCTTTTGTTTTATCAAAAGATGGCATGATTTTAGTTTATAATTTACCAAAAGATTGCTTAGGTAATAATAAACCTCTAAATTTTACACAAGATAAAGTAAAAAAAATGTATTTAAAATTGTCTATTTTCTGAAGAGATTTATTTCCACAAAATACTTCAAAACCAAATCAAGGTTGAATCAAACCAACTTGTGACCTCAAAATTTTACCTTATATTAGAGAAAATGGTTCAGGAACACGAGATGTTTTTAATGAAAAAGTTCTGGGTGATTCAAAAGCATATTATCCACAAGCAATAACCGTTAATTCAAGTACACAAATGTTTAATATGTCTAGTGGTGGTGTTGGTTATAGTTCATATTCAGATAAAAAACAATTAGATTCAAATAAACAATTCACTAATATTCATATTGCTAATTGAGAAAAAATTGCTCCAAGTTTAGATACCATTAAAAATGGTACTTATCAGTTATCACGACCATTTACAGGTTTAATAAATAAAAATTTTAAACAAATTAATACTTTAGTTAAATTTCTAAAATTCTTGTTTATTCCTGGCTATCCAGGTCATAACGAATACGTAGTTACTGCTTTTTCAGAAGCTCAATACGCACAATCAGCAGTACCATTAACTGACAAATTAAATCATGTTTTAAATCAGTGATTAAACAATTTTCCATAAAGGAGTATTAATAAATGAAATCCAAATCTTTTAAAAAGTTTTGACATAAAATAACTTTTAATCATTTTAATAAAAATCATGATCCAAAAAATGTTTTTATTAGTGAACAAAAAAAACATACTTATGATTTGATTGCTAAAATTTGTGTATTCTCTATATCTTCATTAGCACTAATTGCCGCTTCATTATTAATTGGTTTTATTATCGGCCAAACATTTAGTAATATGAGTTTTCTTAATTGATTTAAAATGTTAGGAAATAGTAAATGATTACCTAGTGCTAATAGTTTTGGTATTATTGCCTTTGTTGTTGCCACTTTTTGAGTTGCGCTATTTTCAATGATACTTGCTGTTCCTTTAAGTTTACTAACATCATTTTTTATATGTGAATTTTTACCACCAAAATTAAAAAAAACAACATTAACTTTAGTAGAATTATTATCTGGTATTCCTTCAGTTGTTTTTGGTGCTTTTGGTTTAATGACCATTGGTCCTATTTTTGCAAAAATGGGAGCACCAACCAAAGAAAATATGATGACAGCAAGTTTTATTTTATCAATGATGGCATTACCAACAATTATTTCATTATCTGTTAATGCTATTACTAGAGTACCAAAATCTTATTTATATGCATCATTAGCACTAGGTATTAGCAGGACTGACACTAGTTTTAAAGTCATTTTTAAAGCGGCAAAAACCAAAATCATTGGTGCAATAATTTTTGGATTTGGAAGAGTCATTGGTGAAACAATGGCCGTTGTCATGATTGCTGGTAATAGTACTCTAACCCCCAATTTTGCACATGGTCCACTTGCATTTTTATTTAGTTCAATTTCTACTTTAGCGGGAGTAATTGGACTAGAAATTGGAGAAGCAGTTAGTTCTCAACAAATATCAGCATTATATGGAATTGGTTTATTTTTATTTATTATAGTTTCAATCATTAACTTTATTGTTTTAATAATTTATAAACGTAGTGATAAAAAAGCAAAAGGTCATAAAAAACGACGAAATTATAATTTAAAAAAAATAAATCTATCTGATAATCAACTAATGTTAACTATTAGTGAAAAAACTATTAAAAATCAAGGCTGAAAACACTTTAAAGACTATTTTCGATTATTCTTTATGGGGCTAGCTTGTTTTATTACTATGGGATTAATTATTTGAATTATTGGTGATATTATTATTAATGGTATCTTCAACATTAGTGGTAATGCTGGTAGTAGCGTTTTCAATTTTAATTTTGCGGCTTTAATTTGAACAACCGGTGATGAAGGTTACTTATCAATTATCACAATGACATGTTTATTGGTATTAACAACAATTACTATTGCTATGCCATTAGGTATTATTGGCGCAATTTATCTTCACGAATATGCCAAAAATGGTTGATTTGCTTCAATATTACGTTTTGTGCTAAATACCTTAGCTTCTACGCCATCAATTATCTTTGGTATGTTTGGATTTACTTTTTTTATTACTTTCTTACAAATAAGTTTCTCAGCAATTGCTGCTAGTTTAACATTAACAATTGTTATTTTACCACTTATTATTAGAGCAGTAGAAGATACATTAAAATCAGTACCTATTGAATATCGTGAAGCATCATTAGCACTAGGTGCTAGTAAATTTGAAACAATAAGAAAAGTAGTTATTCCAGCTGCCATTGGTGGCATTATTACTAGTATGATTTTATCAATGGGTAGAATTATTGGTGAATCAGCACCAGTTTATCTAACATTAGGAAGCACTGTTGCTTTTCCCAATAAAGGTTTCTTAAGTTCAGGACAAACTTTAACAACCCATATTTTATTAGTTAATAAAGAATCAAATGACCCTAATAAATTAGGAATGATGTACCAAACAGCACTAATAACAGTTATACTAATATTTATTTTAAATTTTATAGCAAAACATTTTGAAAAAAGTTTAACAACAGGAATCGGGGTGAAAACAAAATGCTCAATTGAATTATTAAAAGAAAAAATGAAAGCAAGAAAGAATCAGCGAATAGCAATAAAAAAAGAAAAGTAAATGTGATTAAACCTTACTTTTTAAAAGTGAAAGATAAATTTAAGAAAAAACCAAATAACAAATCAAATAATTTATCAAATATAGAAAATATTCCAAAAAGTAATTATGTTTTTACTATTAAAAATTTAAATTTCTTCTATAATCATGGTAAAAAACAGGCTTTATTTAATATAAATTTAGAAATAAGTCGTAATCAAGTAACCACTTTTATTGGACCAAGTGGTTGTGGCAAATCAACATTACTACGAACTTTAAATAGAATGAATGATTTAATTGAAGGTGTTAAAATTAATGGACAAATATTATTCAATAATGAAGATATTTATGAAAATAAAAAAAATATTATTTCATTACGAACTAAAGTTGGAATGGTATTTCAAAAACCTAATCCCTTTCCAATGTCAATTTATGATAATGTTGCATATGGTCCAAAAAATCAAGGCATTAAAAACAAAAAAATTCTAAATCAAATTGTCGAAGATGCTTTAAAAAAAGCGGCTTTATGAGATGAAGTTGCTCTACACTTATTTGATTCAGCATTATCATTATCAGGTGGCCAACAACAACGTTTATGTATTGCTCGTGCTATTGCCCTAAAACCAGAAGTACTATTAATGGATGAACCAACTTCAGCTCTAGATCCGATTGCCGCATCTAAAATTGAAGACTTAATGAATGATTTAAAATCAGACTTTACAATTATTGTTGTTACTCATTCAATGCAACAAGCAGCACGAATTTCTGATAAAACTGCTTTTTTCTTAAATGGAGAAGTCATTGAATATAATAATACTAAAAAAATATTTTCACGACCAAAAGATAAAAGAACAGAAGATTATATTACCGGCAGATTTGGTTAAAAATATATATAATTAATTATAGAGAAAGGAGAAAAAAATGAAAATAATTAACCGTAGATTTGATTTAGATATCATAAATTTAAAACAAAACTTATTAACTTTATTAAAAAAAGTAAAAAAAGAACATAAAGACGCTTTAATAGCAATGGAAACACAAGATTTTGATATGTCAAAAAGAATTGTTGAAACCGATAAAGAAATTAGAACAGTCGCTGAAAGTTTAACAATTACTGCAATTTGAAGTATTGCTCAACAAAATCCTTTTGCTACTGACTTACGTACTATTATTGGCTATATGAATATTATTCGTGATTTAGAACGTATTTCAAATTATGCTAAAAATTTATCCAAATTTAATGTCAAATATAAACCAGAAATTAAATTAACATCTCAATTATCAGGATTAATGAAAAAAGTATTTAAAATGATGGATTTAATTGGTGAATCTATAAATGAAAATGATATTAATAAAGCTTATCAAGCAGCAGAATATGATATCGATATTGATAATCGTTTTCGTGAATCAATGAAAAACATTGTCAATATGTTAAAAGTAAACAAAAATAATGATCAACTCTCTCAATATACATCAACAATGCAACAGTTGAAATATATTGAAAGACTAGGTGATCACTTAGTTAACATTTGTGAAACAATAGTATATATTATTAAAGGTAAATTTTATGATTTATCTTCAACAAAAATATCTGAATAATTTATCAATCATTGTAAAATAGAGGCTTTTATGTAATCTGTGTATCTTTGTTTTACAAAGTACTAGTTTAGATTAATTCTATCTTCAAATTTTATCATAAAATGAGCAATTGCTGTATTTCAATTTTGAATGGGCATTGTTCATTTTTTTGTTATATTTTCAATTGCTAAATAAAATATTTTAAAAACTGCCATATCATTAGGAAAA
Source organism: Spiroplasma endosymbiont of Aleiodes alternator (assembly GCF_964031135.1). Lineage (NCBI taxonomy): Bacteria > Bacillati > Mycoplasmatota > Mollicutes > Entomoplasmatales > Spiroplasmataceae > Spiroplasma > Spiroplasma endosymbiont of Aleiodes alternator. Next base: position 535,730 of record NZ_OZ035008.1, on the reverse strand, counting down.
ACTTTTTTATTTCTGATAACTTTTCGTAATTGACTATTTACAGATTCAATAGCATTTGTTGTATAAATCACTCTTTTAATTTCTGCAGGATAACTAATAAAAACAATTAAATTATCTCAATTTTTATATCAAGATTTAGCAATTTGAGGATATTGTTTATTTCACTTATTTTCAAAGGATTCTAAAGCCTGCATTGCTTGTTCTTCACTACATGCAGTATAAATTGGTTTTAAATCTGCAACTAGATTTCTAGGGACTTTCCAGCAATCTGTGTAACTTAGTGATTTTACAACTAAAATTTATTTAAAAAACACAGTTTTTAGGAAAGTCCCATTTTCCTATGCTTATATGAGACATATTTCAAACTATTTCTAATTTGATGAACTATGCATAATTGATGTTCTGTTTTAAGATAAACTGATTGTATTGCTTCTGACATGCCTGTTAAATTATCACTGCAGGCAATAAGAATATCATTTAAGCCACGATTTTTCATTTCTGTTAAATTTGCTAATCAAAATTTAGCACCTTCATTTTCACTAATTCATAAACCTAAAACATCTTTTTTACCTTCTAAATCAACTCCTAAAGCTATATAAACTGATTTATTAATAATCCTTTTATCTTGTCGTACTTTCACTATTATGCAATCAAAATAAACAATCGGATAGACACTTTCTAATGGTCGATTTTGCCATGCTTTTACATCATCAATAACATCATCAGTAATTTGACTAATAACACTTTCACTAATATCAGCACCATGATATAACTCTTGTAATTGCATTCTAATATCTGATAATGTCATACCTTTTGCATATAAAGAAAGAACTTGTTGATCAAAACCTTCAAATCTTCTTTGTCTTTTTGCAACTATTACAGGATTAAAATTACTATTGCGATCTCGTGGTACATCAATCTCAATTTTACCTTGTTGAGTTATTAATTTTTTTGAACTTATACCATTACGAGCATTGTCACTATTACTATGTTGATTCTTATCATATCCTAAATAATTTTGCATCTCAGAATTCAACATTTTTTCTACTAATCTTTTTGTTAATTCTTTATACAATCCTCCCTCTTTAAAAACTGTTGTTAAATCTTCAGTATTTTCTAATAATAAATCTACTGCTTTTGATATTGGATCATTATTATTAATATTTTGCTTTTTAGCCATCTGTAACTCACTCTTTCTAGTCATTTAATTATATTTACTAGAATTAATTAAACATAGTTATTTTTGTAAGTTACACAGATTACTAAACATTACCTGAGATACATTTTTAGCTAATATAATTAAAAATATTTTTTATGAATTTCAAGAAATTTATGGTTATAAAATGATAACTTTATGAATTAACAAAATTTATAATTTAAAATTAAAATTTCATATTGTATATAGATATATGAAAAATATGAGTTTAAAAGCTAAGGTTCGCATAAAAAAAAAATTGGGAGATTGTCAAAAATCCGGAATAAATTAAATATATATAGTCTTATTATATTTCATACAAGAAATAATTTGGATTTTTATGAAATTGTATTTAAATAATATAATTTTTTTAAAAATATTGCAACTAAAATACTTATAATTAAGTTTGTTAAATGTTAAACTTATGGAATAAAGTTAAGGAGAATTTAAAAATGAAAATTAAAGCACCTAAAAAATTACAGTTATTAACTCTATTACTATTTATTTTAAGCATTTTAACTTTAATTATAGGATTAATATTAATATATTTTAGTCACTTTAATCTTTTTTATTTTGATAAAAATTTAAATTGTATTAATGGATTTAAAATGTTAAAACATTTTCAATTAAGTTTTATCATAGAGCATTCTGCAAAATATTTTTATAATCTTGGAACTCATCATATTAAAGAAAATTATTATGAATGAACTGAATTACGAAGTGGAATTTTTTTGGTTTTAATTTTAGTTCCAATTTTATTTTTTATAACTATGTTATTTACTTTTTTCATTATTGGTTTAAAAATAAAAATAAAAAATAATAATTTTTGAGATGCTATTCAAAATTGCGAAATAATCAATAATTACTATATTCATTAAATTATGTTTCTAAATTTATTTTGTTACATTTAAAAATAACCATTTTAATGTAAATACTAATATTATATGTTCTATTACCAAGCATTTCTTTTAAAACATGTCAAATATTAGTTTCTGTAAAGCAACCAATATTTCATTTTTTACCTTGATTTTCAATACCTTGTTTATTATTTTTAAAATATTTTTTCTTTAATTTTTTATGATTATCTAATTCTTTATATAAATAATCAATTAATTGTTCATATTGACTATTATTAATTAAATTTTTACAATGATTATATTCTTTTAAATATTTTCCTTTATTTCCAGCCATTATACCAAGATATAATGTTCGAATTAAATGGAATTTATCTAAAACAAACTGTGCACCTAAATAATCAGCAACTTCTTTAATTCATCCTGCACTATCACCACAAATAATAATTTTTGCTTGTTCAATGTTTTCATAAAATTTTTGACAATGTTCTTTAACAAATTGAGCAGTTTTTTTAATGCCAATTACTGTTTTTGTTGGTCTTATAATTGCTTTTACTCTTTTATTTTGTACTTTATGATTAATGTTATCTGTATATGTTACTATTAATCTCATAGAATGTTTTGTACCTTTACGTTTAAAATTTCAAAATTTTCGGTGACCATCATCAATTGCTACAAAAATAGGCTGATTTTTTTCTAATTTTACTTTTACTGGATTTTCTTCAATTACTTCTAAATTTTTAAAAACTCTATGAATAGAACTAAGACTAATATTTGCTTTTTTTATGATATCTCAAATATCTCTGTATCTTTTTCCATCAGCAAAATATTCAATAATAGTTTCCTCAACATCTTCACCAATTCTTTTATATTTTGGTAATTCTAGTATTTCATCAACCAAACAAACACGAATTCATTTTTGTAATTTTTCATCAAAATATTCATAAATTCTTCTTTTATAAGTTACCATTCCATATATAATTTTTCTTGTTCGATATTGATAATCAACAATTTTATATTTATTTTTATCTCTTGTATTTTTTATTCTTCAATCTAGTTTTTCTCATTTCTTTGTTATATGGTCTAAAACTAATTTATCAATTTTTGCATTTTGTTCTCTAAAATTTCATTTATAATTAAAATTCAATTTTACTTCTCCTAACTTTTTTTAAATTTTAAATTTATTGTAAATATTTTTAAAAAATTAATTTACTTGTTTATTATATACATATATAAGTGTAATTTAAAATTAAATAATAAAAAAATACTTTCATATTTAAAATATAATAAACAATTTCAATATAATTAATAGTATAGGTATCATAAAATAAACGCCTTTAATTTAGGCGTTATTTTACGTTTAAAAGTATAATTGTAAAAATATCAAAAAATAAGTATAATTTAACAATAAAATGTTAAGAAATAAAGAGAAATTAAAATGGAAATAGGAAAAATAGAAATTTTAAAAAATAAAATTCAAGAAATTCAAGAAATGATTAATTATATAAATATTATAATAATTAAAGAGAAAGAAAAAAATAAACCCAATGAATATGATTTAAGAATTTATTCAAGGGAAATTGTTAGTTTTGAAAAAGAACTAGAAATTTCTAAAAGAAAGTTATCAAACGAACTAAGTAAAATTACAGAATTAACAGAACTAACACCATTGTTACAATTAAATGATATCAATATTATTAATTCATATAAATCTATTAATAATCAAGAAAAAAGTAGTAAAGTTTTTATTAAAAATAATAATTGTGTAATATCTTAAATTTCATTTAAAAATAGGAGTAAATTATCATGAACAAAGAAAAGTTATTAAAAGTTGTAAGTAACTTAAAATCTTTCAAAAAGATTTTGAAAAATGAATGTTATCTGTCAAAATAAAAATTGTAGTAACAAATGAAGTAATATTGTTTTATTAGAATTAAAATCAACAACATTTAGTCTTTTTCTTTGTGAAAATCATGCAATTAATTTAGAACATGAATTATTACCAAAATGATTAAAAATTTGTGAAGAGTTAAGAAAAAATAATAAAATAAAAAAGGAGCAATTTAATATGAAAACATGAATAAAAACAAATTTAAGTAAAATAACATTAGCACTAGCACTAACTGGTGCAGTAAGTGGAGTAACTGGTTTAATAATTGGTACATTAGCACATCATAAAACTAATGATTTAACTTATTTTTTAGACCATGATTATAATGCTCACTGGGGGGCTTCTATTTGAGAAAGTCAAAGAAGCGACCATTATAAAATAGATTTATATTTTGCAATTAAACCAGCTAATAATAATGATAAAAAATGAGATGGCAATTATCCTAATGGATATTTTGAGAGGCTTTTATGTAATCTGGGGACTTTCCTAAAAACTGTGTTTTTTAAATAAATTTTAGTTGTAAAATCACTAAGTTACACAGATTGCTGGAAAGTCCCGTAATCTGTGTATCTTTGTTTTACAAAGTACTAGTTTAGATTAATTCTATCTTCAAATTTTATCATAAAATGAGCAATTGCTGTATTTCAATTTTGAATGGGCATTGTTCATTTTTTTGTTATATTTTCAATTGCTAAATAAAATATTTTAAAAACTGCCATATCATTAGGAAAAACTTTTTTATTTCTGATAACTTTTCGTAATTGACTATTTACAGATTCAATAGCATTTGTTGTATAAATCACTCTTTTAATTTCTGCAGGATAACTAATAAAAACAATTAAATTATCTCAATTTTTATATCAAGATTTAGCAATTTGAGGATATTGTTTATTTCACTTATTTTCAAAGGATTCTAAAGCCTGCATTGCTTGTTCTTCACTACATGCAGTATAAATTGGTTTTAAATCTGCAACTAGAGATTTTCTATGCTTATATGAGACATATTTCAAACTATTTCTAATTTGATGAACTATGCATAATTGATGTTCTGTTTTAAGATAAACTGATTGTATTGCTTCTGACATGCCTGTTAAATTATCACTGCAGGCAATAAGAATATCATTTAAGCCACGATTTTTCATTTCTGTTAAATTTGCTAATCAAAATTTAGCACCTTCATTTTCACTAATTCATAAACCTAAAACATCTTTTTTACCTTCTAAATCAACTCCTAAAGCTATATAAACTGATTTATTAATAATCCTTTTATCTTGTCGTACTTTCACTATTATGCAATCAAAATAAACAATCGGATAGACACTTTCTAATGGTCGATTTTGCCATGCTTTTACATCATCAATAACATCATCAGTAATTTGACTAATAACACTTTCACTAATATCAGCACCATGATATAACTCTTGTAATTGCATTCTAATATCTGATAATGTCATACCTTTTGCATATAAAGAAAGAACTTGTTGATCAAAACCATCAAATCTTCTTTGTCTTTTTGCAACTATTACAGGATTAAAATTACTATTGCGATCTCGTGGTACATCAATCTCAATTTTACCTTGTTGAGTTATTAATTTTTTTGAACTTATACCATTACGAGCATTGTCACTATTACTATGTTGATTCTTATCATATCCTAAATAATTTTGCATCTCAGAATTAAACATTTTTTCTACTAATCTTTTTGTTAATTCTTTATACAATTCTCCCTCTTTAAAAACTGTTGTTAAATCTTCAGTATTTTCTAATAATAAATCTACTGCTTTTGATATTGGATCATTATTATTAATATTTTGCTTTTTAGCCATCTGTAACTCACTCTTTCTAGTCATTTAATTATATTTACTAGAATTAATTAAACATAGTTATTTTTGTAAGTTACACAGATTACTGGAAAGTCCCAAAGTTTTAAATCAATCATTAACATTAGGTCATGTTTGTATGTATTGCTGTGGTGTTTCTGTAATTTTTCCAGTTAATGGATATCAGTTATTATAATTTTCAAGACTGACATCAGTTCAAAGTTTATTAATCATAATTTATCATTCCTTAAAAAATGCTTTTTTATAATGCTTAGTTTTTGTTTTAGTTTTTCTATGTGATATATGGATAATTTCTTTTTGTAACTTTTTTTTACCTTTTTCTACAACTTGACTATATGCAAATTTTTCTAAATGATGTAATAATCCTGCTCCAAATAAAGTATTAACTGAAAACTTTAAACCAACATTTTTAAATGATTTATTAATATTTTCAATAGGATTATTAATAACATTTACTACTTTATGATAAGTTCTAATAGTTCTAAATATTTCTCTATATACTTGAAAACTATCTCTAATTACTTGTTGAACAACTGGTGGAGCAAATGCTATTGCTTTTAATCATTTATTATGATTAACACCATAACCAATGTATCAACCACTATATCAACGATATCAATGAAATGGATGTATTTGAGTAACAAAAGTTTTTGCTTTAAGAATACTATCAACAACTGTAATTGGGTTATATTTAGGATTGCGATGATAAATAGTAATTGCACATTTATCTAATGATAAAGGTTGAATTTTACATCCCATAAATACAGGTGAATTTAATGGAATTAATTGTGCATGTTTAATTGCTTTTTTCTCTGCACTAGTAAATAAATCAGTTGCTTTTTCTTTTAATTTCTGAATTTTTTCAAATACTTGTTTTTCTAACTTTTCAAATTTTTCTTGTAATTTATATATACTTTCTCGTATTTTTTCAAAATATGGTGTATCTTTTCAAAATTTATTTAAACCTTTTTTTAAATAAAATCTAATATCAAAATATTTAAAAATTTTATTTGCATTTAAAACAATCTTATGAATTGAACTATTTTTAAAATTAAATTTAATAGCATTAGCACGAATTTTTTGTAAATCTAAAATTAAAGTTTTTCCAAATCTATTTTCTGTATGGATTGTATGTACTAAATTTAATCAATCATGTTGGTTCATAGATAGTACTTTTTTTAAATCAGTATTAAATTTTTTTAAAAAGTTATTTGCTTTTTCGATATCTTTAATTTTAAATTTAGGAGTTAATTGTGGACTTAATTTTATTAATGTATTTTGTAATAATAAGTAATCTTTTAACTCTTGTGCTTTTAATTTTTGAAAATTATTCTTATATTGTCTTTCAGCAACATAGCCTAAATCTCGTAATACTGTTTCACGATTAGGAATAAAACTATAATTCATTAAATAACGTTTATTACCAATAATTTTATCTGTTAAAATTTCTTTTCCACTTACTTGACTAATAATTTCTTTTAAATTTTTTGCTTCTTTAATACCAACTTGTTCTAATGTTTTAGTATTTTGTGCTAACTTAATAAATTTAGTAGTGCGATAACCACGACTAATTTTATTAATTCCAGCAAATGCAGGAAGTATATTAAAGAAAGTATTTAATTTTGTTACATTTCCTTTTAAAAAATCATAAACTTGATTAATAGTAAAATCAGTTAAAAAGTCTACACCAACAGCACTAATACTAGCAATTAAATCACTTGCACCTAATCCAAGTGCTACACTTTCACTTAATCCACCAGTAAAAGGAGCAAGTGCTACTGCTATTACTTGTACACCAATCATTTCTAAAATTTCTCATCAAAAACTTTTATTTTCTTGTTGGTTACTTGTTCTAGTATGTTTTGGTTTATTTATGTTTAAAAGTATTGCTGTACTAGTTGTACCGATTGGCATGATATTAATTTCCTTTATTTAAGAGTTATTTTAATTGGATTTGTTGTTCCTTTATAATTTAAGTCATTAACATTTGCAGTAATAGTTATATATAAGTCACCTGCTTTTTGTTTTTGATTATTTATATTAGTTTTACTTTGTGCATCACTAAAATATTTAATAGTTGGATTTGTTAAATTAGGATTTAATGATTTAAGTTCATTAGTACTTTTTATTTGTGTATTTAATTCACTATTATTGTTATTAACATTTGCAGTAATATCAGTTGTTAAACTTGTAATCTTAGTTTTTAAATCATTTTTATCATTATTAACAATTGCACATAACATTCAGCGTGAAGTTGTTTCTTCATCTGTTATATAGGGTATTGATTCACCAGTTACTTCTCCACCAACTAAATATCTTCTTCCAACTTTACCATCAGCAATATCTTGAACATATACAACTGTATTTTGTAACATATATCTTTTCATTGCTCTTGGTGTTGCTAAAACAAAAGACATAATTTTAGTTTCATTATTATCAGTAAATGTCATATAATCATCCATTACAATTTGACATAGTACACCTTTAATATATAAATCATTTCCATTTAATCTTAATTGTTGAGCAATCTGATTATCAGTAATTAATCCTTTATTATTAGCTAAATAAACAATACTATCATAAAGATTATTAGTAATAAAAAAACGACAATTATTACTATTTCTTAATTGAAATAAAGTATTTCAAGCATCTAACATTGATTTTAAATATCCTACTGGTGTTTTATCAGTAATGTCTATTTTAGTTGCATATTTTGCAATTACATTTGTATCATTATTTGCTAAATAATCTGCTAAGTCATTAGCAACTTCATATTGCATTGTATTTAATAAATTTTGTCCATTTTCAGCATTTAAATCAACATTAGCAATTATTTCACCTGCAACTGCTTCTTCTTTAATTTCTTTTAAAATTTTAATAGTTTCAGCATAACTAACATCTAATCCTTTGCTTTTATCATTTCATTTTAATACTTTAATTTCTGAATTTTTTGGTTTTTTAACTATAAATTCAATTTTTGTTGAATTAACCATTTCGATAGGAAAAAAACTTGCTCATGGTGAATTTGATTGTTTATAAAATTCTATAAACTCTGGTGCTTCTACTAATTTTTCGGTATTATCTAAATTTTTATTAAATTGTATTGCCATTTTTTGATCTCCTTTCTGTTATAAATTATTATTTTTTTTATAATCCAATAATGTACTTTTTATTGAATTTGGTTGATTTGTTATTATTGTTTGTGCTTTACCACCTGTATTAATTGTTTCTTTAAATATTGGTTGTTCTTTAATCATTTTTTTAATAGTTTCTTCAATTTTTGAATTTTCTAGATTATTTGTTTTAAATTTTAAGTAATCATAAAATTCAGTTTTAACTTGATATTTTTTAAATATATTCATCATTTCTTTTTGTTTAATTTCTTGATTAAGTTTATTTAACTTATTTTCTGCTTCATTAACTTTATTTTCTATTTCTTGTGAAGAAGCATTATTTTCAGTTAAAAGTTCAGTTGTTTGTTTAACATTATTTTCATTTTCTAACATTTAACATTCTCCTAATCTTATCCTAATAATCAATCTTTAACTAATTGTGGCATTTCACTTATTAATTTTTTATAATCATTAACTGCATTTTCTAATGTATCAATATCAGAAAATTTAAAACAATTATCAATATGCAAATCAAAATCTCTATCAATACTAATATCTTGTTTTCTATATTTTTCATTAAATTCAATTTTTGTCATATTATTTTTCTCCTTTATTAATTTTTTCATTTAATTTTGCTAATTTTTTTTGATGTTTTATAATTTTGTTATTTGCTCTAACATGTTTTGGAGTTGTGATAAATCTTTTTAATAAAACAATAATTTCTCTGCAAATTAATGTTCCAACACTTGTTCCAATAATTATTAATTCATGTAAAAATTCTGAACATCTAGAATAAAGTAGACACAGAATTGTAACCTTTGTGTTAAAAATACTTTAAGGAAGGTGTTCATTTTTTTATGGCTAAATGACTATCAAAAGAAGAAAAGTTAAAAATAATAAAAATAAGTAAAATTAAAACAATTGATAAAACCGCATTAGAGTATGGTATTGGTCGATCATCAATAAAAGAATGAATTAAAGCATATAAATTATTAGGTGAAAAAGGTTTAAAATATGGCAATGGAATTCGTGCTAAAAAAACCAAAAGAACAGGTCGACCCAAATCTTTAAATTTTAATGAAATGACAAAACAAGAATTAATTGAATATATTGAGGCAATGAACGATATAAAAAAGTATTTAGAAAAATCGACAAAAAAGAAGAAATATTTTGTGATTTTCTCATTGAAGAAAAAATATCAGATTAGTTATTTATGTTGATTATTAAATGTTTCAAAATCAGGATATTATAAGTGAATTAAGAATGGAATGAATGAATTTAATAAATGAGATACATTTTTAGCTAATATAATTAAAAATATTTTTTATGAATTTCAAGAAATTTATGGTTATAAAATGATAACTTTATGAATTAACAAAATTTATAATTTAAAATTAAAATTTCATATTGTGAGGCTTTTATGTAATCTGTGTATCTTTGTTTTACAAAGTACTAGTTTAGATTAATTCTATCTTCAAATTTTATCATAAAATGAGCAATTGCTGTATTTCAATTTTGAATGGGCATTGTTCATTTTTTTGTTATATTTTCAATTGCTAAATAAAATATTTTAAAAACTGCCATATCATTAGGAAAAACTTTTTTATTTCTGATAACTTTTCGTAATTGACTATTTACAGATTCAATAGCATTTGTTGTATAAATCACTCTTTTAATTTCTGCAGGATAACTAATAAAAACAATTAAATTATCTCAATTTTTATATCAAGATTTAGCAATTTGAGGATATTGTTTATTTCACTTATTTTCAAAGGATTCTAAAGCCTGCATGGCTTGTTCTTCACTACATGCAGTATAAATTGGTTTTAAATCTGCAACTAGAGATTTTCTATGCTTATATGAGACATATTTCAAACTATTTCTAATTTGATGAACTATGCATAATTGATGTTCTGTTTTAAGATAAACTGATTGTATTGCTTCTGACATGCCTGTTAAATTATCACTGCAGGCAATAAGAATATCATTTAAGCCACGATTTTTCATTTCTGTTAAATTTGCTAATCAAAATTTAGCACCTTCATTTTCACTAATTCATAAACCTAAAACATCTTTTTTACCTTCTAAATCAACTCCTAAAGCTATATAAACTGATTTATTAATAATCCTTTTATCTTGTCGTACTTTCACTATTATGCAATCAAAATAAACAATCGGATAGACACTTTCTAATGGTCGATTTTGCCATGCTTTTACATCATCAATAACATCATCAGTAATTTGACTAATAACACTTTCACTAATATCAGCACCATGATATAACTCTTGTAATTGCATTCTAATATCTGATAATGTCATACCTTTTGCATATAAAGAAAGAACTTGTTGATCAAAACCTTCAAATCTTCTTTGTCTTTTCGCAACTATTACAGGATTAAAATTACTATTGCGATCTCGTGGTACATCAATCTCAATTTTACCTTGTTGAGTTATTAATTTTTTTGAACTTATACCATTACGAGCATTGTCACTATTACTATGTTGATTCTTATCATATCCTAAATAATTTTGCATCTCAGAATTCAACATTTTTTCTACTAATCTTTTTGTTAATTCTTTATACAATCCTCCCTCTTTAAAAACTGTTGTTAAATCTTCAGTATTTTCTAATAATAAATCTACTGCTTTTGATATTGGATCATTATTATTAATATTTTGCTTTTTAGCCATCTGTAACTCACTCTTTCTAGTCATTTAATTATATTTACTAGAATTAATTAAACATAGTTATTTTTGTAAGTTACACAGATTACTAAACATTACCCATATTGTATATAGATATATGAAAAATATGAGTTTAAAAGCTAAGGTTCGCATAAAAAAATTTGATTATAGAACTAAATCAGGAAGTTTAAGATATGATAATTTATTAAAACGTGATTTTTCAACTACTAATTTAAATGAAAAATTAGGTACTGATATAACTTATTTATTAACTAATGGTAAAACATATTATTTATCAATTGTTAAAGATTTTCATAATAATGAAATATTAGATTATAAAATAAGTGCAAGTTTAGACATGACATTTGTTGTCCAAAACATTATCCAAGCTTGAGTTAATGCTCAAAAACCTACTTCATGAATTTTACAATCAGATCAAGGATTTCACTATACAAATCCTTCTTATAAAATTTTATGTGATGAATTAAAAATAAAAATTTCAATGTCTAGAAGAGGTAATTCCTGTGATAATGGTGCTACTGAAACTTGATTTGGAACAATGAAAACAGAATTTCTATATCAAATTCCAAGAAAAAATAGAACTATTGAATGAATACAAGACAACTTACCTAAATATATTTACTTTTATAATAATTATCGACCTCAAATAAAATTAAAAGGAATGAGTCCAATCGAATATCGATTAGCTCATTCCAAACCAACAAATAATTAGTTCATACCTATAAATTTAACACTTACAAACGCTATTTTATAAAATTTAATAAAAGGTTACTTTTATTGTCCACTTTTCTTGACAAGTTCATTCTTTCATCTCAATATTTTCCTTTCAATTATTTATTTTTTAATTATTCATCAAATTGACCACCATTAATTCTTTCAATCATCGATTTTGAATTACTTATAATGCTTACTAATAAGGCAATTTCTTTATTTAATTGTTCCATTCTCTCTTTATATGTCTGAATTTCATTATTATAATATTCAATTATTTTTTCTTTATTCATAAATTATTCACCTCCTTTATAAACTCATGTGATTATAATCTCAATTTAATGAAGCATTATCATGATTTAATGGCACTTCGCTCATATTATCACTGCCATAATATTGACTTGCAGTTTCACTATTAATAGTAAATCTATTATCATTAATTAATCTTGTAGCTTCATTTGTAAATGGTGTTTCTTGCATTTCTTGATTATGATGTGTAGTTTCAATAGGTAATAAATTATGGATTATTTCACTTGCACCAGCAACTATAGTAGGTACTGCATAAGCATTCATAAAATCATTATTTATACCCATAGCAACACCACTTGAAATTAAACAACCACCAGTAGCCATATTACAAATTTTTCTTATTGTTTCAAATTTATTAGGTATTAACTCAGTTAATCCACTAATAAGATTTGATATACCATAAGCATTTAAACTAATATATGTATCTCAATCCATTAATGACTGATTTTCTTGCTTATTTAATAGTAATCATGGTGGACCTTCTGTTGTAGTTGTAGTAGTTACTGGAATTGGTGTTGTTGGAATAATAGGATTAATATTATTTTCTGTTCATTTACTATAATTTCCTAAACCAATTGTTCCTAAACCTAATAATATTTTTTTAGAACTATTAATTAATTTAGTTTTAGTATTTGGTCTTTGATTTAAATTTCATATATCTAAACCTAATTTTTTACCAAATAATAAACTATTAATTGAACCTAATACTGGATTTGCAATTACTTGACCATAATAAGCACTTGTACCAATCATTGCACAAATTGGACTTATTCCAGTTCTAATTAATTTAGTTAAAGTATAATTTGATTGTGTATTTTCGTTTGGCATTTTAATCTCCTTTAATTTTCTAATTTTTTAATTGTTACTTTAATTCAACCTTGATAAACATCATTATCACCAACTATTAATGCAACATTACTTTCGGGGTCAGAAACAATTATGTGTTTTGATTTAACATTTGGATATTGTCTTAAAATAATTGCTCTAATATCATTACTTGTATGAATTGCTTTTGGAAATGGTGATAATATTTCAATTTCATCTTTATTTTCAAACAAAGTAGGTAATATTATCATTATTCAAATTCTCCATTTTCTATTTTTTTAATCAGTTCTTCACGTATTATTAAATTCGTTGCAATAATTGTTTGTTTTTCTCAATTATCAGTTTCCATAAATAAAGTTTTTAAATATTTAATTAATTTTTCTTTATTCATAATTTAACCTTTCTTTCCTAACTCTTTTATTTTGTTTTTGTTTACATAAGTTATTACATTTATGAGCAAAAACTCTACCATAACCACATTTATTATTCTTTTTAATTTTTATTATCATTATAAAATTCATTACTTTCTAAATATTCTAATATATTTGCATAAGTATCTGCTTTTGATTGAAATCATTTGTCTTCAACTTGATTAAAATTATTATAAAATTCAGATAAAAAAGATACTAATTTTTCTTTATTAATACAATTTTCATGTAATAATTTATCTTCTTTAATACTTTCAATTTTACCTATTTCATTAAATACTCATTGTTCTAACTCTTCTTTATTCATTATTATTTCTCCTTAGTTTTAATTTGATTAGAAATTTCACTTAATATTTTTAATACTTTATATTCATTTTTTAATTCTTTAATAATAAATATTAAAAATATTATTAGTGTTATGCTTGTTATTAATATTGGTACTATTAATAAAATTTTTCATAATATCATTTTTTACTCTTTTCATTTTTTAAATCATTTAACATTAATTGAACAAAATGCACGATTTTTAGCAATATTTAAAGTATTAAAAATTTGACCAGTTACTATAATTTCATCGTTTTTGTTTAATAAAATACAGCGTCTATAAAATTTTGGGTTGTTAAAAATTAAAGTAACATAGTTTAATCCATTTCATTGACCTCTAACACTATAATATAATTATTTATTACCTTTTTCGTAATATTTTGCTTCAATAGTATTACTTAGTTTTACTGTTAATTTGACATAATTTGCTTTATCTTTCATGTTTATAATTTCCTTAAATAATTATCAAAAATTAATATTTTTTTATGATTTTTTAAATAATATTGAATATGCTTATAAGCATCTTGTTCATGTTTTGTTAATTTTATATTTCCTTTATAATTTGTTATTTTATTTTTATTTTTTGGTTGGTTTTCTAGATAATCTCAGTTGAAAACATCTTGAACTAATACCATTAATGCACCAATGATTTTAGGCGTTGATAATGGATTAGTTAGTAATTGTTTTGAATTTAAAAAGAAATTTTCTACAATAACTAATATTTTTTTATCAATAAATTTTTCTTTAATTAATTGAAATTTTTCTTTATACATATTTTTAGTTCATAAAACAGTTAATGTATTGAATGTTTCATTAAAAACAATATTATTAGTTTCATTTGAATATATAACAATTCCATTATTACCAATTCCAGCGGGGTCAATTCCAATAATTAAATCATATTGCATTAATTAAGTTAACCTCTAATAACTGTTTTAATAATTTCTAAATCACAATTACATCAACAATATTTACATTCTTCAATAAATTCTTTATGACCACAAACTAAATTATCTTTTTTTAAATCATCAATCAGTTTAATTAGTCCTATTTTAAATTCAATATCATCACTGTCTGGTATGCAAATCGTTCCTCTTTTAGTTAAATATTCTTTATCCATATTTATACCTCCTACTTAACCTAATATTTAAAATACAATCATAACAAATCGCTTTACTATTTTTATCTCTTAAAAAATATTTTCTTGTTTTTATATCATTAGTATTAAAGAATAAATAATCTAATTTATTTTGTTTACATGTTCAACAAAAATATTTTTTCATTATGAGTTGAAATTTCCTTATAAGAAGTAACTAGATAATTAATTGGTAAATCATCATGTTTATATGGATTATTTATTTTAAAACCTTTTCTGTTTTCTTCTCACGTAATGTTATATTTAAAACAAGGATTAGTAATTTTAGTTTTGTTATCTGTTATTTCACCTATAAATCAACTATTATGCTGTTCATAAAATTTTAATGGTTCAAGTTTTATATCATTAAGATAATATTCTTTTGGAGCAGTTGGTTTATTAACAGTTATTTTTTGGTCTTTAATATATGGTTCTAATAATTTTATTAATTCATTACCACTTAATTCTCTTTTAATATTTTCTAAATTAAAAACTCAATATGTGTAACTGTTATCAACAATAAAAGAATTATTTTTAATCATTCATTTTGGAAGTGATAATTTATATTCAACATAATCAATAAGAATAGATTGTGGTTTATCTTTAACAATTTGTTCTTTTTTAAATTCTATTTGCATAATAATCCTTTCCTAATATGTTCTGTTGCTTCTAGCATAAAGAACATATATTTTGATTTTTAGATTATTAATAATACTACTATTCGTTTTATTCATTTCAGCAATTCTGGGCTCAAAAATAAATTGTGAAATTTTAAAAAACATTGAGGCATTCGATTCAATATTTATTTAATTTGTGTTAAACAAATTAATATTTTAATTGAACCGGCACCGCTCAATTTTTTTTACAAGTTTGAAATTTATTTTCTCGCCCAAAAAAATTTTTCAAAAAAAATAAAAAATAAAACCAACACTTGCTCACTGGGGAGTGGCAAGGTTGGTTAAATAAAGAATAGAATTAATATAGTAGGTTCCCTAGTAGGTCTATATATACTAGTTTCCAATTCGCTCCCACCCCAAGAATTACCATTAAATGGTTAGTATAATTTATTAGGTATCACTCCACTTTTTATTTATTCATGCAAGTCCACATGTTCTAGCTACTATTTTTAACAACTGTGTTGTAGTTCACTTTTTTAGTTCCCTAACACGTGTTGATAATAGCGTTAAAGACGGTTATTAAAAATTTTAAAATTTTACAATTACAAAAAAAGACAAGATTATTTCTTGTCTTTTTCCTTGTTAATAATTTTTATTTTATCTTATAAAATCTATATTTTTTAAAATACGTCGAATATAAATTTAAGGGTAAAAGAGAATTTAATTTGTCTATCATCATTTTTAAATGGTAATTTCGGAAATAAGTTACTAATATGATAATTAATTATTTCGTAACTTTGACAACCGCCCAAAAAATTTGATTATAGAACTAAATCAGGAAGTTTAAGATATGATAATTTATTAAAACGTGATTTTTCAACTACTAATTTAAATGAAAAATTAGGTACTGATATAACTTATTTATTAACTAATGGTAAAACATATTATTTATCAATTGTTAAAGATTTTCATAATAATGAAATATTAGATTATAAAATAAGTGCAAGTTTAGACATGACATTTGTTGTCCAAAACATTATCCAAGCTTGAGTTAATGCTCAAAAACCTACTTCATGAATTTTACAATCAGATCAAGGATTTTACTATACAAATCCTTCTTATAAAATTTTATGTGATGAATTAAAAATAAAAATTTCAATGTCTAGAAGAGGTAATTCCTGTGATAATGGTGCTACTGAAACTTGATTTGGAACAATGAAAACAGAATTTCTATATCAAATTCCAAGAAAAAATAGAACTATTGAATGAATACAAGACAACTTACCTAAATATATTTACTTTTATAATAATTATCGATCTCAAATAAAATTAAAAGGAATGAGTCCAATCGAATATCGATTAGCTCATTCCAAACCAACAAATAATTACTTCATACCTATAAATTTAACACTTACAAACGCTATTTTATAAAATTTAATAAAAGGTTACTTTTATTGTCCACTTTTCTTGACAAGTTCAGATTAATTCTATCTTCAAATTTTATCATAAAATGAGCAATTGCTGTATTTCAATTTTGAATGGGCATTGTTCATTTTTTTGTTATATTTTCAATTGCTAAATAAAATATTTTAAAAACTGCCATATCATTAGGAAAAACTTTTTTGAGGCTTTTATGTAATCTGTGTATCTTTGTTTTACAAAGTACTAGTTTAGATTAATTCTATCTTCAGATTTTATCATAAAATGAGCAATTGCTGTATTTCAATTTTGAATGGGCATTGTTCATTTTTTTGTTATATTTTCAATTGCTAAATAAAATATTTTAAAAACTGCCATATCATTAGGAAAAACTTTTTTATTTCTGATAACTTTTCGTAATTGACTATTTACAGATTCAATAGCATTTGTTGTATAAATCACTCTTTTAATTTCTGCAGGATAACTAATAAAAACAATTAAATTATCTCAATTTTTATATCAAGATTTAGCAATTTGAGGATATTGTTTATTTCACTTATTTTCAAAGGATTCTAAAGCCTGCATTGCTTGTTCTTCACTACATGCAGTATAAATTGGTTTTAAATCTGCAACTAGAGATTTTCTATGCTTATATGAGACATATTTCAAACTATTTCTAATTTGATGAACTATGCATAATTGATGTTCTGTTTTAAGATAAACTGATTGTATTGCTTCTGACATGCCTGTTAAATTATCACTGCAGGCAATAAGAATATCATTTAAGCCACGATTTTTCATTTCTGTTAAATTTGCTAATCAAAATTTAGCACCTTCATTTTCACTAATTAATAAACCTAAAACATCTTTTTTACCTTCTAAATCAACTCCTAAAGCTATATAAACTGATTTATTAATAATCCTTTTATCTTGTCGTACTTTCACTATTATGCAATCAAAATAAACAATCGGATAGACACTTTCTAATGGTCGATTTTGCCATGCTTTTACATCATCAATAACATCATCAGTAATTTGACTAATAACACTTTCACTAATATCAGCACCATGATATAACTCTTGTAATTGCATTCTAATATCTGATAATGTCATACCTTTTGCATATAAAGAAAGACTTGTGGGACTTTCCTAAAAACTGTGTTTTTTAAATAAATTTTAGTTGTAAAATCACTAAGTTACACAGATTGCTGGAAAGTCCCGAACTTGTTGATCAAAACCATCAAATCTTCTTTGTCTTTTTGCAACTATTACAGGATTAAAATTACTATTGCGATCTCGTGGTACATCAATCTCAATTTTACCTTGTTGAGTTATTAATTTTTTTGAACTTATACCATTACGAGCATTGTCACTATTACTATGTTGATTCTTATCATATCCTAAATAATTTTGCATCTCAGAATTCAACATTTTTTCTACTAATCTTTTTGTTAATTCTTTATACAATTTTCCCTCTTTAAAAACTGTTGTTAAATCTTCAGTATTTTCTAATAATAAATCTACTGCTTTTGATATTGGATCATTATTATTAATATTTTGCTTTTTAGCCATCTGTAACTCACTCTTTCTAGTCATTTAATTATATTTACTAGAATTAATTAAACATAGTTATTTTTGTAAGTTACACAGATTACTAAACATTACCACTTTTTTATTTCTGATAACTTTTCGTAATTGACTATTTACAGATTCAATAGCATTTGTTGTATAAATCACTCTTTTAATTTCTGCAGGATAACTAATAAAAACAATTAAATTATCTCAATTTTTATATCAAGATTTAGCAATTTGAGGATATTGTTTATTTCACTTATTTTCAAAGGATTCTAAAGCCTGCATTGCTTGTTCTTCACTACATGCAGTATAAATTGGTTTTAAATCTGCAACTAGAGATTTTCTATGCTTATATGAGACATATTTCAAACTATTTCTAATTTGATGAACTATGGATAATTGATGTTCTGTTTTAAGATAAACTGATTGTATTGCTTCTGACATGCCTGTTAAATTATCACTGCAGGCAATAAGAATATCATTTAAGCCACGATTTTTCATTTCTGTTAAATTTGTTAATCAAAATTTAGCACCTTCATTTTCACTAATTCATAAACCTAAAACATCTTTTTTACCTTCTAAATCAACTCCTAAAGCTATATAAACTGATTTATTAATAATCCTTTTATCTTGTCGTACTTTCACTATTATGCAATCAAAATAAACAATCGGATAGACACTTTCTAATGGTCGATTTTGCCATGCTTTTACATCATCAATAACATCATCAGTAATTTGACTAATAACACTTTCACTAATATCAGCACCAAGATATAACTCTTGTAATTGCATTCTAATATCTGATAATGTCATACCTTTTGCATATAAAGAAAGAACTTGTTGATCAAAACCATCAAATCTTCTTTGTCTTTTTGCAACTATTACAGGATTAAAATTACTATTGCGATCTCGTGGTACATCAATCTCAATTTTACCTTGTTGAGTTATTAATTTTTTTGAACTTATACCATTACGAGCATTGTCACTATTACTATGTTGATTCTTATCATATCCTAAATAATTTTGCATCTCAGAATTCAACATTTTTTCTACTAATCTTTTTGTTAATTCTTTATACAATCCTCCATCTTTAAAAACTGTTGTTAAATCTTCAGTATTTTCTAATAATAAATCTACTGCTTTTGATATTGGATCATTATTATTAATATTTTGCTTTTTAGCCATCTGTAACTCACTCTTTCTAGTCATTTAATTATATTTACTAGAATTAATTAAACATAGTTATTTTTGTAAGTTACACAGATTACTAAACATTACCTTAAAATAATTACTTTTTTTGCAAGTTTCATTTAAATATTTTTAAGTCATACTTTAATATGATAATATTTATTATTATTTTATTTTTAATTGTATTAAATTAAGGTATGATTTTTTAATTTAATACTAAAATTTCTAAAAAGGAATGTTTAACTTAGTTCTTCTATTTTAATATTACTATTAATATTTTTTTTGTTATCTACATTTTGCTTATTTTTATTATATAATAAAGAAATTCCTATTATTAAACCAATTAAATTTAATGTTAAAAATAATAATATGATGCCTAATGCATTATTACTATTACATAAAGTTATACCTCAAATTAAAAACACTATTCAAATTACTAAACATATTCATATAATAAATGTAATTAAACCAATACTCATTACCTTGCACCTTTTTCTTTCTAAAAAATAATTAAACTAAATAAAATATAGTATTTTCTATTAGATTCTTATAATTTAATATTTTTTTCTTTATACAAGTATTTATTAAATCAACCCCCATCTATACCCTTTTCTTATGATCAATTTATTTCATTTGGTTTCATTGGTTTTTCATTATTCTTTACACTAATAATTTTACCATTTTTAACGTTAATAACAGTATTTGCAACATATTGGAAGTTAGGATTATGAGTAACCATAATAATTGATGTTTTATATTCTCGATTAACATCCAATAAAATTTCTAACACCTTACGCCCCATTTCCTCATCAAGTGCTCCTGTTGGCTCATCACAAAATAAAATTGTCGGTTTTTTTGCTAGTGCTCTACCAATCGATACTCTTTGTTGTTGTCCACCTGATAATTGACTTGGAAACTTATTCATATGTTCATCCATTTCAATAACTTGAAAAATATCATCAATACTCATATTTTTATTTTTAGCAAGATTTTCACCAACTTCAGCATTTTCACGAGCAGTTAAGTTAGTTAATAAATTGTATTGTTGAAAAATAAAACCAACATTATCTCGTCTAAATTTAGTTAAATGACTATCTTTTAATAAAGATAAATTGTATCCCGCCACAAAAACATCACCAGTATTAGGTTTATCCAATCCCGAAATAATATTTAATAATGTTGTCTTACCACTTCCCGATGCTCCTAAGATAACAAGAAAATCACCTAATTTAATTTTTAAATTAACTCCTTTTAATACTTCATATTCTAAGTCTCCAGTTAAGTAAGATTTTTTAACATCAAATAATTCAATAACATTAGTTTGAGTATCAGGAGTATTATTAGTCATTGATATAATTTTACCTGCTAAAATTTCTTTTGAATGAGTTTTTGTTAATTTTTTAATTGCTTTTTGATTATCTTTAAAAGCTTGCAATTTAGCTTTATTAGCTTCTATTTCTTCCTTTGATTCTGGTTTATCATGAGATTTATGAGTTACTGGTGGTATTGTACCTGCGGTTTTAGATACTGACTTCTTTGTAAAAGTAGATTCTAACTTATTTTTAGTTACTTGTTCACTTGAATTTTTAGTGTTTTTTTTATCATTTTTCATGTTTTTATTCCTTTCTGCTTTTAATCAATTTCATTTAAAGTTTTAATTGGATTAATCTTCTTCATGGCATATCAATCAATAATAAAGGTTGTTGCATAAATACCAAAGACAATTAAACCAACCACAAGCGGTAATCATCAAACAAAGAATAATGGTAAAACCCATGTTGTATTAGCAGCTAAATAGTTAAAAATAAACTTAACAATTATTCATCCTACAGGAAAACCAATAACAAACATAACAGCAATCACTGGTAAATACATACCAATAACAATATTAGTTATTTTTGTATCACTATAACCAAGTGTTTTCATTGTTGCTATTGTTTTACGATTTTCATAAATCACTAAATTACTTGTTAATAAAATAATAAAGAACGAAATGATTAATGAAAAGATAATAAATGCAACCAATACTGTATCAACTAAAGCAGTAATTTGATTTAACAACTGATGATGGATATCTTGTGGCGTAATATTAACAGCACTACCTGCACCATAACCTTGATAAGTACCAGAACCATCAGTACCACCATTTAAACCAAAAGCACTGTAATCTCCATACATTTGCGAAGTTGAAAATGAATTAGTTATATCTGGTAATGATTGCGAATTTGAAAATTTAAAATTAAAGATTGGATTTTCATTTTCAAATATTTGATTAAGTTTATAAATAACGGGATCATTTAATTGATTAAGAAAATTTTGATATTCATTAAATGATTTTAATTTACCAAAATCAACATCACAAGTTGTTTTTTTGTCTTCTCATTCTTTTTTAAATAATAAAAATAAAAATTCTTTTGTTTTATTAAATGATAAAACTTTATCAGCATTAGTTTTACTAATATAAGCATTAGGTTGACCATAACCATTATATATACCAATTACTTTATACGTTGGTGTTTTAGAACTTATCTTATCTTTATAAGAATTAACAATCTTACCAGCAGCAACTTCTTTTAACATATTTGTAGCATTAATACCCGCATTAACATAAGCCTCATCCTTTAACTCATCAACTTGTGTATAACCAGTTTGTTGTTTTAATAATGTTACATTATTAACATTTTTACTATCACCAACAACGTTATCAATATTAATTTTATCCAAATCAAAAGGTTTCAATTTATTATTATCTTTAAATTTCATAGTATTACCATTACTACTCATTTTAAATTCATCATTTATTTTTAAATTTAATTGTTTAGCAATAGTTTGATTAATAACAAGACTAATACTATCATCACTATTTTCTTGTTCTAAAAGTGGATTTAATGAAGAACCTCCAGCATCATATAATTGCATCATTGAAGGTTTGCCTAACTGTTGTTGATTTTGTAAACCATAAACTTTCATTAAATATTTGTTCTGTTTAAATAATTTTTCAGGAGTACCAATAAAGTAAGTTCCTAATTCATCGGTTTTTTTATCAAAAGGCACAACATTAAAAGCAACATTAAAAGGAGCATTGGGATCACTATAAGCTTTGGCAATATTTTGACGAATAAAATATGGGCTTTTAGTATAAGCACCTTGCACTACAGTTTGTCCCATTCTATTATAAAATAAAGCACCAAATCAAATTCCAACTTTATTAATTCAACTATCACGCTCTTTGTCACTAATTTCAGATGCATTATTATTCAATAATTGTGTTTCATTAGTTAAATGTCACGGATATAATTTATCGCTAGTATCAAAACTTAAATTATCAATATCATTAATAAAAGTAGGACCCTTACTTGAGGCATTTTTGTAAGCAGGAATATTAGTATTTGCTCAATCTTTGAATTTTGTAATATCTAAATCATTAGGATTAGTACTAATCTTACCAGTCTTCGAAATCGTACCACTAATATTCATTGCCACTGTTGTTCGATAGTTTTGATAAAATTTTCTAATAATATTATAAGTATTCTCACTATAAAAACTGTTAATATTAGTATTTTTTAAAACTGTGTCATACATTGGTAATGCATTTGGTCAAGCCATTTGTACCATAATTCCAACAATCACAGAAGCATCTTTAATATCACTAGAATCTAATCCATTTAAAAAGTTTTTAGTAAGCATTTTACAATTTAAATATGTTAAACCAGTATATCCTAAATCACTAATAGCAGCACCGGGATTAGATTCATCTGACATTGGAGCATATGCTTCAGCATTAATATTATTTTCTAATAATTCTTTAACAAAAGTATGATTTAATGGTTCAGAATTATCAAAACGTGGTGGATGTCAATATGTATCACCAGTAGTACTATCAACAGTAGAAGTATAAGTTCAATCATCTTTATTATTTGGATTATAAGTTTTATAAAAACTATATGGAGAATTATAAGTCGGAATGTAATATTCAACTAAGGAGTGATAATTCATACCAGTAAAAGAAAGTAATTTATTATCAGCCATAATTTTTGGACCAATAATAGATGTTGTCATTAAAGTTGTTCCTAAAAACATAGTTAATGATGCTGCTGCCATTTTTCCAATTGATGATGTAAATAGTGATAAACGGAATCTTGTTAAAAATCCACGATTAATACTTTTTGTTTTAATAATTCGACTAAAGCGAGAATTAACAGTAGCTGATTCGTTTTTAATTAAATCTATTGGTTTTTTAATAACTGTTAAAGCACTAATAACTCATGCAATAATTGATAAAAAACCAAATATTAAAATTAAACAATATATAAATCCTAAACCATTAAAAATAAAATGACCAAAATCTAGATTAAAATAGTTGGCAAATGTTTGAACTATAATTACTTGTAAACCACTTGCTGGTAAAAACACTAAAATAGTACCAATAAGTGCTGCTACCATTGGATAAGCTAAAGATGTAATTAAAATTTTAATATTACTATAACCTAATGATTTTAAAATTCCAATTTGTGTTCGTGAATTATCAATATTTTTATAAGTAATTAATATTACTGTAATTCCTGTAATAATTAAAACAATTAACAATAAACCAATTAATAAACTTTTAAATCCAATAATAGTTGCATTCAAAGTAGCAGTACGATTATTAAACGTATACTTATTATTTTCTAACTTATATACTAAAGCAGCATCAGAATCAATAGTATTAATATATTTACTTCTTAAACTTTGTGAAATTAATTTAATATCATTAATTTTACCTATTGTTGATTTTTCAACAAAATAAATTTCGCGATCATTATCAGAATAAATTGTGATTTTTTCATTAGCTTTATCATATGATCAAATATAATTATTTTTTTCTAACCTTTTACTTAAACCAAATTGCATTGGATCAACGTATAATAAACCTTCACGAGTTTTATTTGGAATTGGTGTAGTTTGATCAATAATTGGGGTTGTGAAATCAGCAGATACACCATATCCAACAATTTTTAATCAATTATAACTACTATAAGCAGCATCATTTAAATCATATCCTGAAACTTTTAAACTACTTCCTAATTGATCTGATTGCACACGAATTGTATCATTAATATGCAAATTATTTTTTTGAGCAAATTCTTTATTAATAACTACCTGTTTTCAACTTGGAGTTTTATCTGGATTATTACTATCTCCTATTTGATAACCATCACTAATGATTAATTTATCAATACGAGCATCTTGATTATAAGTTAATATTTTTAAAATTCTAGGATTACTATTATTATCTAATTGCATAGTTCTGCCTTCAACACGATCTCATATAAATTCATTACCAGCATCATTTGCAATATTGTTAATATCAAAATCATTCTTTTCATCAACAGCAGTTGTTGATGTTAAGATTTTATTAGAAACAGTTTTTGGAGTAGTATTAGATAAATCAATAACAAAATCATGTAAATTAGATTTTGCAACTAATGTTGAATATTCATCAGAAATTCTCGCTAAACTTGTTTGCATTAATGAAAAAATAGTTGATGATAATAATACTAAAACAATTAAACCAACTAATTGAATTTTATTACGAAATGCTTGTTTAAACGCATTTTTAAAAAGCAAAAATGATTGTTTTTTCATATTCGTTCTTCCTTTCTTTTAAATTTTAAAACAAAAAAAGTTATTGAATTAAAGCCATTTTTCAACCATTAATTAAAGTTTTTAAATCTTGAATAGTTTTAGTAATAAGTAGTGTTAATTGGGCACTTAAAAAATAAGTTAAATTCTTCTTAAAAATAGCAATTAAAAGTTTTTTATTATTATTAGTAATAGAAACTTGGTGGTCAAAATTAGTAAACATTTGTTTTTTAAATTGCCATGTTAAAATGATAATTTTAGTTTTAGTATATGCTTTTACTGGAAATTGTTTATTAATAATATTTGGTAATGAAGAATTACTAAATAATGTTACTCAAGTTTTTTTAATTAAATTAAAAATTGTAAATAAATTATCACTAAACATTTTTCATGAAAAGAAACCTAATCAATAGTAAAAGAACACTAAAATTAGTACTGAAATAAAGTTATTTATTGATGGTAATGATATTTTAATCATAGTAAAATTAAATTGTAAAATAATAGCAATTATAATAATTGACAAAATAGTAAAACGCATCACTTTCATAATTTGATTATTATTACGGCTTAAAAAACTAAAACAAATAAATAAATGTAAAATCGAAATCAATGATAGCATTGGTAAACTTTCTAAATCTAAAAAATTAATATTTATTACCATTTCTTGAACTGGTAATAAAAATAAACAAAATTGTGCTAAAAATCATAAACTAAATTGAAGAATAATGATTTTTGTTTTATTAAATATTTTTTTATTATTAATACTATTTTTATGAAAATTAATAGTAATTAAAAAAGTTAATTTCATAATTAAAAGTAAAAAAAGAACTGGTAAACCAAAAAAAATAAATAATTGTTCAAAATTATTAATACTATTAATTTTTAAAATATTACTACTACGTAACATTATATTCACCTTTAAATAAACTTTGCTATTATTATAATTATAAACTATTAAAATTAAAAAATGCAATTATTTAGTTTTAGATAGTGTTCAAATATTTAAAAAGAAAAGGAAAAAAGAAAATGTTATGAAACTGCTGTATTAAATTCTTTAGTAATAATTTTGATAATGAATATCAATATTTACAACCTATGGATTCAAACTATATGTACTACCCCACTACTAATTATCAAACTACTACATCTACTACTAAAATAATAGCTGTTGAACAACCAACTAAAAATACATCAACAGTTTTTTCAAATAGAAAAATTATTTCAAAACCATTGAAAAAAAAGATACAAGAAATTAATTTTAATAATATTACTATTTTTGAAGAAGAAAGAAATCAGGTAATGTTTAGTAATCTGTGTAACTTACAAAAATAACTATGTTTAATTAATTCTAGTAAATATAATTAAATGACTAGAAAGAGTGAGTTACAGATGGCTAAAAAGCAAAATATTAATAATAATGATCCAATATCAAAAGCAGTAGATTTATTATTAGAAAATACTGAAGATTTAACAACAGTTTTTAAAGAGGGAGGATTGTATAAAGAATTAACAAAAAGATTAGTAGAAAAAATGTTGAATTCTGAGATGCAAAATTATTTAGGATATGATAAGAATCAACATAGTAATAGTGACAATGCTCGTAATGGTATAAGTTCAAAAAAATTAATAACTCAACAAGGTAAAATTGAGATTGATGTACCACGAGATCGCAATAGTAATTTTAATCCTGTAATAGTTGCAAAAAGACAAAGAAGATTTGAAGGTTTTGATCAACAAGTTCTTTCTTTATATGCAAAAGGTATGACATTATCAGATATTAGAATGCAATTACAAGAGTTATATCATGGTGCTGATATTAGTGAAAGTGTTATTAGTCAAATTACTGATGATGTTATTGATGATGTAAAAGCATGGCAAAATCGACCATTAGAAAGTGTCTATCCGATTGTTTATTTTGATTGCATAATAGTGAAAGTACGACAAGATAAAAGGATTATTAATAAATCAGTTTATATAGCTTTAGGAGTTGATTTAGAAGGTAAAAAAGATGTTTTAGGTTTATGAATTAGTGAAAATGAAGGTGCTAAATTTTGATTAGCAAATTTAACAGAAATGAAAAATCGTGGCTTAAATGATATTCTTATTGCCTGCAGTGATAATTTAACAGGCATGTCAGAAGCAATACAATCAGTTTATCTTAAAACAGAACATCAATTATGCATAGTTCATCAAATTAGAAATAGTTTGAAATATGTCTCATATAAGCATAGAAAATCTCTAGTTGCAGATTTAAAACCAATTTATACTGCATGTAGTGAAGAACAAGCAATGCAGGCTTTAGAATCCTTTGAAAATAAGTGAAATAAACAATATCCTCAAATTGCTAAATCTTGATATAAAAATTGAGATAATTTAATTGTTTTTATTAGTTATCCTGCAGAAATTAAAAGAGTGATTTATACAACAAATGCTATTGAATCTGTAAATAGTCAATTACGAAAAGTTATCAGAAATAAAAAAGTTTTTCCTAATGATATGGCAGTTTTTAAAATATTTTATTTAGCAATTGAAAATATAACAAAAAAATGAACGGTAATGTTTAGTAATCTGTGTAACTTACAAAAATAACTATGTTTAATTAATTCTAGTAAATATAATTAAATGACTAGAAAGAGTGAGTTACAGATGGCTAAAAAGCAAAATATTAATAATAATGATCTAATATCAAAAGCAGTAGATTTATTATTAGAAAATACTGAAGATTTAACAACAGTTTTTAAAGAGGGAGGATTGTATAAAGAATTAACAAAAAGATTAGTAGAAAAAATGTTGAATTCTGAGGAGGCTTTTATGTAATCTGTGTATCTTTGTGGGACTTTCCAGCAATCTGTGTAACTTAGTGATTTTACAACTAAAATTTATTTAAAAAAGACAGTTTTTAGGAAAGTCCCGCATATAAAGAAAGAACTTGTTGATCAAAACCTTCAAATCTTCTTTGTCTTTTTGCAACTATTACAGGATTAAAATTACTATTGCGATCTCGTGGTACATCAATCTCAATTTTACCTTGTTGAGTTATTAATTTTTTTGAACTTATACCATTACGAGCATTGTCACTATTACTATGTTGATTCTTATCATATCCTAAATAATTTTGCATCTCAGAATTCAACATTTTTTCTACTAATCTTTTTGTTAATTCTTTATACAATCCTCCCTCTTTAAAAACTGTTGTTAAATCTTCAGTATTTTCTAATAATAAATCTACTGCTTTTGATATTAGATCATTATTATTAATATTTTGCTTTTTAGCCATCTGTAACTCACTCTTTCTAGTCATTTAATTATATTTACTAGAATTAATTAAACATAGTTATTTTTGTAAGTTACACAGATTACTAAACATTACCGAAAATCTTTAACAATTGATAAATAATATGTTTTACCATTAGTTAATAAATAAGTTATATCAGTACCTAATTTTTCATTTAAATTAGTAGTTGAAAAATCACGTTTTAATAAATTATCATATCTTAAACTTCCTGATTTAGTTCTATAATCAAATTTTTTTATGCGAACCTTAGCTTTTAAACTCATATTTTTCATATATCTATATACAATATGAAATTTTAATTTTAAATTATAAATTTTGTTAATTCATAAAGTTATCATTTTATAACCATAAATTTCTTGAAATTCATAAAAAATATTTTTAATTATATTAGCTAAAAATGTATCTCATTTATTAAATTCATTAATTCCATTCTTAATTCACTTATAATATCCTGATTTTGAAACATTTAATAATCAACATAAATAACTAATCTGATATTTTTTCTTCAATGAGAAAATCACAAAATATTTCTTCTTTTTTGTCGATTTTTCTAAATACTTTTTTATATCGTTCATTGCCTCAATATATTCAATTAATTCTTGTTTTGTCATTTCATTAAAATTTAAAGATTTGGGTCGACCTGTTCTTTTGGTTTTTTTAGCACGAATTCCATTGCCATATTCTAAACCTTTTTCACCTAATAATTTATATGCTTTAATTCATTCTTTTATTGATGATCGACCAATACCATACTCTAATGCGGTTTTATCAATTGTTTTAATTTTACTTATTTTCATTATTTTTAACTTTTCTTCTTTTGATAGTCATTTAGCCATAAAAAAATGAACACCTTCCTTAAAGTATTTTTAACACAAAGGTTACAATTCTGTGTCTACTTTATTCTAGATGTTCACTTATGTTCAAGTTAATGGCAAATGAAACTATATTTGCTTATTAATCGACCTATTTAACCGCGAAATTATTGGACATAGTGTAGGTACTAAAAAAGATGCATCATTGGTATACCAAGCATTTATGCAATCAAATCGCTGTTTAAAAGATATGCAAATATTTCATACTGATCGCGGTAACAAATTTAATAACAAAACTATCGATAAACTTTTATTAGCATTCAACATTACCCGTTCTTTAAGCAAAAAAGGTTGTCCTTATGACAATGCTGTTGCTGAAGCGACTTTTAAAACTTTTAAGAGAGAATTTATTAATGAAAAAAATTTTATATCATTAATCCAATTAAAATTAGAATTATTTGATTATATCAACTGATACAACAACATAAGAATTCACAGCACTCTAAAGTACTTAACTCCAGTTAAGTATGAAGAACAAATGTCTACCAAAAAATAGTCCTAAAAAGGGTTGCCATTCCAAATATTAAAGCTACTAAAGCTCATATAGCCATTAAATGGTTATATGAGCTTTTAATTGATTAAAAAAGATAGGAGTAAAAATAATGGCAGTAGGTAAACATTTAATTACTAACATTTTACAAAAAATAAAATCACAAGTAGCAACATTAACTAAAGAAGACATTATTACTGCGCTTAATATTATCTATATAACTTGTGCAGAATATAATGCTATTGATAGTTCTATTAGTAATATTGCCAAATATTATCACCAAGAAGATGAAAAATTTGATAGTCAATTGTTTAGAAAAAATTTGCATAGTTCTTTGCAATATATTGATCAAGACAATTTATACAGTTTGAAAAGTTTGATTTGAATTATTTTAATAATTAATGTTTTTAATCATCCTTTATTATTTAGTGATTTTAGTGATTTTATTAAAAAAGATATTACTAATATTGAATTTATGAAAACAAAAATAGAAATCCTAAAAAATGATAATATTTTTTTTATTAAAAAATTAGTTCGTGCAAGGACTTAAATAAGTTAAATAAATTAAGAGAGCAATTATGAACATCTAGAATAAAGTAGACACAGAATTGTAACCTTTGTGTTAAAAATACTTTAAGGAAGGTGTTCATTTTTTTATGGCTAAATGACTATCAAAAGAAGAAAAGTTAAAAATAATAAAAATAAGTAAAATTAAAACAATTGATAAAACCGCATTAGAGTATGGTATTGGTCGATCATCAATAAAAGAATGAATTAAAGCATATAAATTATTAGGTGAAAAAGGTTTAGAATATGGCAATGGAATTCGTGCTAAAAAAACCAAAAGAACAGGTCGACCCAAATCTTTAAATTTTAATGAAATGACAAAACAAGAATTAATTGAATATATTGAGGCAATGAACGATATAAAAAAGTATTTAGAAAAATCGACAAAAAAGAAGAAATATTTTGTGATTTTCTCATTGAAGAAAAAATATCAGATTAGTTATTTATGTTGATTATTAAATGTTTCAAAATCAGGATATTATAAGTGAATTAAGAATGGAATGAATGAATTTAATAAATGAGATACATTTTTAGCTAATATAATTAAAAATATTTTTTATGAATTTCAAGAAATTTATGGTTATAAAATGATAACTTTATGAATTAACAAAATTTATAATTTAAAATTAAAATTTCATATTGTATATAGATATATGAAAAATATGAGTTTAAAAGCTAAGGTTCGCATAAAAAAATTTGATTATAGAACTAAATCAGGAAGTTTAAGATATGATAATTTATTAAAACGTGATTTTTCAACTACTAATTTAAATGAAAAATTAGGTACTGATATAACTTATTTATTAACTAATGGTAAAACATATTATTTATCAATTGTTAAAGATTTTCATAATAATGAAATATTAGATTATAAAATAAGTGCAAGTTTAGACATGACATTTGTTGTCCAAAACATTATCCAAGCTTGAGTTAATGCTCAAAAACCTACTTCATGAATTTTACAATCAGATCAAGGATTTCACTATACAAATCCTTCTTATAAAATTTTATGTGATGAATTAAAAATAAAAATTTCAATGTCTAGAAGAGGTAATTCCTGTGATAATGGTGCTACTGAAACTTGATTTGGAACAATGAAAACAGAATTTCTATATCAAATTCCAAGAAAAAATAGAACTATTGAATGAATACAAGACAACTTACCTAAATATATTTACTTTTATAATAATTATCGACCTCAAATAAAATTAAAAGGAATGAGTCCAATCGAATATCGATTAGCTCATTCCAAACCAACAAATAATTAGTTCATACCTATAAATTTAACACTTACAAACGCTATTTTATAAAATTTAATAAAAGGTTACTTTTATTGTCCACTTTTCTTGACAAGTTCACTAATTATATTGTAATAATCACTTTTAATTATATATTAACTTTAGTTTTAATATTCAAAGTTGCTGAATTTTGTAACTGTGTCTTTATTGCATTGGCTACATGTTCAACATCGGTACCAATAACAATTTGCAAAGCTTCTTTATTCAAAATTTTAGTACCAAATGCTCCTGCGGCCTTAACTTTTGCCAAATTAACACGTGATGTATCTTTAACAATCAAACGTAACCTAGTAGCACAATTATCAATTTCAACAAAATTATCTGCACCAATTGCTTCAATTAATTTTGTTGCCATTAATGTATATTTATCACTTTTAAGATTTTTATTGCTTAACTCTGATTTTGTTGTTACTTTATTTTCTTCAACACCAAAATATTCTTCTCTTCCTGGTGTTTCAATATTCATTTTAGTAATTAATGTATAAAATACAATAAAATAAACTCCACCAGCAGCCACAATTAATAATAATACTCATAGTGGATTTGAAGTAATATGATAAGCACCTGTAGCATGATTAGCAAATCCTCATGATTGAACAAAAGAAATGCAATAGTCAATAATTCCAGCACTAAAACCAAAACCAACTTGGATATGCAATGCTGTCGTTATTGCAATAAATATCCCTGTTAATAAGGCATGAATTACTAATAATAATGGAGCAATAAATACAAATGAAAATTCAATTGGTTCAGTGATTCCACTAATAAAAGAAACTAAAGCAACTCCTCCTAAAAATCCTGATACCATTTTTCTATTTTCTTTTTTAGCTGCCATAATCATAGCTAAGGCAGCAGCGGGAATACCACCCATCATAATAGGAAAGAAACCTGATTGAAAAAATCCAGATCCTTCAATACCTCTAGTAAAAGCATTAATGTCTCCATTTACTCATTCCGTTGTTCCAGATGCAGCACCTGTAATTGGAGATATTATCTGACCATTAATTGGTAATTGAAATCAAAAAAAAGTATTTAAGATTTGATGTAATCCAAAAGGTAATAATAAACGATTTAATATTCCATAAACTGCTGTTCCTGGAATAGCAACTGCTGGATTATTTGGATTAGCAACTAATTGACCAAATTTCATTAATACTAATTGAATTCATGGTCAAACAATAGCAAATGCTAAAGCAGTGGGAATAGTTATTCCTAAAGCCACCATTGGTGCAAATCTTCTACCACCAAAGAATGATAATGCTTGAGAAAGTTTAATTTCTTTATATTTATTATATAAAACTGCAGATAAACACCCCGCTACAATTCCACCAAAAACACCAATGTTTAATACATAAATACCACCGATGATAGTTTTACCATCTGTTCCAAATTCTTCTACATAAAATAATGACGAAAATTTTTCACCTTTACTTGATGTAAAAGTTAAAACATTTTTATATAACATTTCTGGTAATGAATGTTCAATTGACGTCATTGCAGATATTGCCAAATAAAATACTGCTCCAACTAATGCAGCTTCACCACGATGATCTTTAGCTAAACCAAATGCTAAACCTAAAGCAAATAATAATGGTAAATTATCAAATACTATTTTTCCTGGTTGTTGAATAATATATGAAATTCAATAACCCACTTCATTAGTAACATGCATAACACCAGCATCAGTTGTAGTAGTAAATGTAAGCCCTAATGCTCCAAATCTGTTTAAAATAGCAGCGAATGGTAATACTGCAATTGGAAATTGTAATGCTTTACCTAAGTCTTGTAAAAATTTTAAAACATTATTTCAAGGACTTTTTTCTTTTGAGGTTTTTAATTCAATATTACTATTTTTTGTTTGTTTTTTCTCTTTATGTTTTTTTCAGAAAACTAAACCCATATTTTAACCCCTTCCTAAAACTTTTTCTTAATTTTTCAAAATTAAAACATTGAACTTATTGAAACTGATAATAGCACAATGGCACCAACTGTTGCACAAAACATTAAAAATATATAAAGAGCTTTATTTCAAAAATGAAAAACTTGATATGTAACTTTTTTTGGTTTAAATAAAAATTGCTCGTTAATCAGGCTCCTTTCTTTACGTAATTTTCTTTTAAATAAAAAAAACACAAGAAAAATAATACCAATACAAATCAAACCAATGATAAACATTATTCACATTGCCGATGTTGATAAACTTTTATTGTGCGACTCTAATGTTAAAAAATTT
This sequence comes from Spiroplasma endosymbiont of Aleiodes alternator, assembly GCF_964031135.1. NCBI lineage: Bacteria > Bacillati > Mycoplasmatota > Mollicutes > Entomoplasmatales > Spiroplasmataceae > Spiroplasma > Spiroplasma endosymbiont of Aleiodes alternator. The sequence goes on along the minus strand of NZ_OZ035008.1, from coordinate 501,219 downwards.
AGCATAATCATTTACACTTTCTAATCATTAGTTTTTTATCTTAATAAATATTATTATACAATAAATTTTTCTTAAATAAATATAATCACAAAATTTTACACTTTTTTATTGTTTATTATACAATGACTTACGCATTCTAAATCTTAATTTAATTGGTACACCCTGAAAACCAAATCGTTCACGAATTTGATTAATTAAAAAACGTTCATAAGAAAAATGACATCGTTGTGGATCATTTACCATTAAAATAAAAGTAGGCGGATTTTTTTCAACCTGTGTTGTATAATATATCTTTAATCTGCCACCTTTAAAGTAGGGCGGCTCATTAATTAATTGAGCTTTATTAATTATTTCATTAAGAATACTTGTTTTAATTCTTAAATTCATATTAACTAATACTTCATTAATAGTAGCAAATAAAGTATGAATTCTAGTATTTTCTAAAGCAGATAAATATACAACAAAAGAATACTCAAGGTATTTAAATTTTTCTTTTATTTTTTTAGTAAACTCTTGCATTGTTTTTTCATTTTTTTTAACTAAATCTCATTTATTAACAATAATAATAACTGGCTTATCTAAATTTTTTGCCATTCCTGCTATTGTTAAATCTTGTTCTTGAATTTCAACACTACCATCTAATAAAAACAAAACAATATCACTACGTTCAATAGCATTAGTAGTTCTAATTAAACTATATTTTTCTAAATCTTCAGTAATTTTTCCTTTTCTACGAATTCCAGCAGTATCAATAACACAATATTGTTTTTTATTATAAACAAAATTACTATCAATAGCATCAGTTGTTGTTCCTGCTATTGGTGAAACAATAACTCTATTCTCTTGAAGAATAGTATTAACTAAACTTGATTTACCAACATTGGGACGACCAATAATTGCTAAATTAATATGTTCTTTCTTTTCTGTATGAACCTCTTTTGGTAACTTAGTAATTATCATATCTAATAAATCACCAAAACCAACACCATGACTAGCAGACACTAAAATTGGTTCGCCAAAGCCAACTTTTAAATAATCATAAATTTTATCATTATCGTTTTGAACATTATCATATTTATTTGCAATAATAATAACCGGTTTCTTAGTTCTGTATAATAATTTGGCAATATCTTCATCTTCGTGAGTTAGACCTTCTTGATAAGAACAAACAAATAAAACAATATCAGCCTCAGCTAAAGCAATAATAACTTGTTGATTGATTTGTTGAGTAAAATTAGTAATCGTTTTAGTAATACCACCCGTATCAATAATCACAAAATTTTGTGTTAATCATTCACCAATGCCATAAATTCGATCTCTAGTTGCTCCAGGCATATCTTCAATTATTGCTACTTTTTTTTGTAATATACGATTAAAAATTGAAGATTTACCAACATTAGGGCGTCCTACAATTACTACTTTTGGTAACTTATTCATTTTATTCAAATCCTTATATTTAAAATATTATTTTTTATGACTAAAGTAATTATCATATAAAACTTTTAATTTATCAACGGTCGTTTGTAAATTATAATCACTATTATCTAAAATAACTGCATCTTCAACAATTACTAGTTGACCAGTGCTACGAATTTTATCAACATTATCACGAATTACCATATCGTTATATACTTGTTCTTGTGTAATATTAATTCCCTCTTTAATATACTGTTTATATCTTCTTTCACTACGAGCGTGTAAACTAGAAGTTAAAAAAATCTTTAATTGAGCATCAGGTAAAACAACACTACTAATATCTCTGCCAACGACAATATAGCCTTGACTTCTAACCATTTCTTGAATTCTAGCAACCATAACTTTTCTAACTTCAGATAACGAAGCAATTATTGGTACTTTACTAGTAACATTTTTATCATAAATTTCTTCTGTTGGTGGTTGATCATTAAATAAAAAATGACCATTAACTCATCTTATATCAAAAAGTTGTAATGCTGCAAGTATTAAATCTTCACTTTCAAAAGCAATTTTGTTTTTTAAACAATAATTAGTAAAGCTACGATACATAATTCCTGTATCCATAAATTGATAATCAATTTTTTTAGAAAGTAAATATGCTGCTGCTGATTTACCACTAGCTGCTGGACCATCTATTGCAATATTAATCTTTGGGTACATTGTTTTTCTCCATTCTCTACTTAATAAATAATATTAATGATAATACTAACACGACTATTAAAATTAAACAAATAATGATAATACTAAATACTGTTAAACTTCACTTATAGTTATTCTTAATTTTAACTTTTTGTAATTCATCTTGAAAATTATTATGTTCTTGATTAATTTCTTTTAGTTCTTTATTAAGATCACTATTATTTATTTTATACTTTTTATATTTAAATTCTAAATTTTTAACAAAATTTTTGACATCATGAATTTTACTTTCTAAGTCTTTTTGAAATTCATTTATTTTATTATGCATACTATTAATTAACGTTTGATATTCCAAGTTAGTACTTATTAATGGCACATCAACTATTTCAAAATCAATATTTTCGCTATATTTTTTTAAAATATTATTAATATTTTCTAACATATTTTCCGATATTAATTTATCATTATCATCTAAATGTTGTTCATTATTTTTAATAAAATAATTTTCAAAATTAACTAAATTTAAATCAGAATTTAATTTTTGAAAAATTGGCTCAAAATATGATTTATCAATTTTTATTAGTTGCTGATAATAATTTTCTATTTTTTGTTCTTGTTCTCAAAGCTTACTATTTTCTTTAATTTCTTTAGCAATTTGTTCACGTAAACTTTTATACTTTTCCATTCTTGTCATTAAAGCACCCACAAATTAATATTTAAAAAATTCCAATATTTATTTATTTTTAATAGTAATGATAATTTTCTTGATTATAACATAAATATATAAAATCATTATAATATAGAAATTTAACTATTGATAATATTGATAATATTTTAAAAAATAATTGTTTTTACTTAGTTTTCTTTTAAACATTATTAAAAAAAATATTAGAAAAATTTATATTTTTATGCAGCTATTTTTTTTATTGTATATTCTTTTTTTCAATTATAGACTTAAATTAAGATTTACAAAAAATATTTTTATCTAATATCACTTTCACATTATTATAAATATCTTGCTATTATCGATATTAAAAATAAAAATATATTACATTAGGTAAATCTTAATTCTAAAAATAAACTAAAACTAAAAATCAAAATTTATTTTAGTAACAAAGGAGAATAAAATATGCAAAAAACTACATTTACTTTAGGACATTTAAAAAATGAACATACAACTACTACTGGAAATACTGATAGTAATAATATTAAAGTACTAGATAACGTTGATCCTATTAGTGTGCAAGCTAACTTAAACAGTATGGTTCCATATATTAATCAAATATTAGAAGCATTACCAGCTACAGAAAAAGTTGCGTTTTTAAAAGATGAACAATATCCAGATGGAACATTCGTATTAGTAACAAGTGCTGGTATAACACCAATTGTACCACAATATTTAACTTACTAGACTTCAAGAAACAGCTCCAAAAGCATATATATTAGCACAAGGTCAACAATGAGGATGATCAATTGCTAATAAAACAGATGTTTCTATTAACGATTTAGAAAATCAATTTGAAAAACATACAAAAGAATGTTTAAATGCATATATAGCTTCAGGAGATGCACTAGACTATAAAATGGATTTTATTTACAAAGTTGTAGCAACCGTACCTAATGCACCACAAGTAACTGCTAGTTCATCAGTTAAATTCAACTTTACTGTTAAAGCAGTTAAAAAAGCGTAATTAAATAATTTTAGTAATTCATAAAATATAATATTTTTTATATTTTCTTAGTACCTAGGTCAATTTATTATTACTAAATAACCTAGGTTATATTATTAAATAAAAGGAGAAACACTAATGAACAATAAAAATATCAATGAAAAAATCAAAATTATAATGAAAACAAAAATAACCAATAACGAAGAAAAAAAAGAAAATAAAAATAACACTAATAATAACCATAAAGCCGTAAGATATAAAATACCTGTTTTTGGTTTTAATGATGTTAATCAAATTAAAGAAAACTTAAATAGTATGACTATTTATATTACTCAACTTTTAGACTTATCACCACTCACTAGAATTTTCTTATTAAAAAATAATGACTATCCAAGTGGAATGTTTGCAGTAAGGGATAGAAAAAAAACAATAGAACAAAAATATAACATTATCGCTGAACAAGTAGCATTAGATTATATGCGTAATTTGTTTCAAGCAGCTTATAATCAAGCTAGTATTAATAAAACCTGAGAATGATTCATTAATGATTTAAACAATGTTACTATTCCAAATTTAACAAATTCATTTAAAGAACATTTAGAAAAATGCAGAATAAACGCAATTGAAGTAGGTGATCAATTTTTAAACTACAAAATGAATTATCCAATAACAATAAAGGTAATGATTGAAGGCAAAATTGTTGATGTAACTTCAAGTGAAACTTTTGAATATACTGTCAAAATTGCTGATTTTAATAATAATGATTAGATTCATTAGCTAACTAAATAAAAATACATAAATTCTAATAAATATTTATCAAAAAAAATGTTATTCTTATTTTACTTTTTAGAAAATTTAAAAATATAATAATTATATAAAAAACAAATTATGCTTATAGATAAAAATATGGGAGTTAAAAATATTGTAAAAACAACACCACATCTTACATTTGAAATGTTAAATCAATCATTTAAATTATTATTAAATACATCTAAAATTCCATTTATATGAGAATACTCTTTATATTTTCCCGCGATTAATCCAAAACCATTAGTGACTAATTCTGTATGACTTCCTATTAACACTTTGCTAGTAAGTAAACTTAATCCAATTATCATAAATAAAATCCCAAGAATAATAATTGGGGCGCATCACTTTAACCCTTAGATTAATAATTGGATAACAAAGAACGATATAACTATCGTTCTTTTTTTGTTAAAAGATTAAAACTTCATAAAACTGTCATAGAAAGTCTAATAGTGAGTACGAAATGTAAATACTTCTATATCAGAATAAAAGAGCATTTAATGTTAAGCAAGTTATAATGTTACACTGTATCGCTTAATGTAATTATAGATTAATTTGAATAGCCTTATGATGGCTCAGTAAATAACCCATTAATCTAATTAATAATTACATTTGTATTATTTAAAAAAATAGGGGGTTTATATATAAATACATACCTCATTAACAATATCATAACACAATAAAAATTTAAAAGGAAAAAAATAAAAATGTCTAATTTAATAAAACGAAATAATGCTATTAAATTAATTAAATATGAAATTAAACATGAGTGTGTTATTGATGGAAAAAAAGCATTATATCATTTTCCGAATTTAAATTTAAATCAATTTGGTGGAGATGTTAATTTATGTAGCTCTTGTATTAAAAAATATGATAAAGGTCAAATAAAATTAAAAGGAGAAAAATAAATATGAAATATATTTACTTATTAAAATATGAAGTTAATTATACAGGTCAAATAAAATATAAGGCTTTTTCAACTGTAGAGAATGCTAATAATTATCATAGAAATTATAAACATCATTCAATTAAAGATGCTTTTATTGAAAAATATGAAATATTAGTAATGGAATTAGACATAAATTTAAATAATAAGGAATTAAATAAAAAACTTAATTAATGAAAGGAAAAATATTTATGGAATATAGAGAATATAGAATGAATGGTTCTTGTGATAGATGTAGAAAACATTCTTCTTTTGGTAATAGATTATGTAATAAATGTTTTTGAATATTAATAGGTAGAAATAAATATGAGTAAATTAATTTTTAAAAAAGAAACTCATCAATATTTTTTAGAAGATAAAGAATTAATATCAGTTTCTAGAATTATTGATAATTATTTAGGTTTTGGTTATAGTCATATAGCACCAGAAGTATTAAAAAATGCTTCAAATCGTGGTAAATGAGTTCATAAAATTAATGAATTATATTTACAAAATATTAATCAAGAAAATATTATTAATAATTTATTAAAAAAATTAAAACCAGTAACAAATTCAATAAATTATTCTTATTGTAAAAAATCACTTATGTTTTTAAAAGAAAAATTTAAAGATAAAAATAATTATGAATTTATTATAGAAAAACCTATTAATGATAGTGTAATTGCAGGAACACCAGATTTAGTTTATTTAGATAAAAAAGAAAAAAAATATTATTTAGTAGATTATAAAACTTATGCTTGTATTGATGAAGATAAATTAAAAAGAATTAAATTACAATTAACTGCTTATTATTGTATGTTACTTGATAATGGTATATGACCATCTAATAAAACTTATGTTTATTTAACAAATAAAAATAATCAAGAAGCAATTGAAATTGAAATAACAAAAGAATTAATATTTGAATGAATGAGTGCAAAAACAAAATATTTTAAAGGAGAAAATAAAAATGGAATATAAATTGGAATATTGTAAAAATAAAAAATGTAATTTTAATGAATTATTAGTTAAAAATCTTAATGCTAGAATTGAATATTTAGAATATCAAATTGAAGAAATTAATTTAAATCAATTAAATTTATGAGAATTAGATGTTTTAAGGGGCCAAATTAAAGAATTAAATATTTTGAAAAATAATATTAAAGAATGATTAAGAAGAAATAAAAATGATTAATGAAAAAACAATTAAAGAAAAAACTATTTATTCTTGTAATTCAATTGAATTTGATAATTTACCACAAAAATTAGATAGTAACCAAAATAATTGAATTGAAATTAATAGTCATTTAATAGTTAATCCTAGTAAAAATATTGAAGTACATTTAGATAATAGATTTAAAGGAGTTAAAAAATGATTTTAATTACTACAATTAATGATATTTGACCTATAACTTGAGTACTCATTGGATTAATTATAATTGCTCCAATTATTTTAATAATAGAATTATTAATTATACTTTTTATTCATATAAAAGATTTAATAATTGAAAAAAATAAAAAACGAAAGGAACTATTAAATAATGGATAAAAAAAGTTCTGGTATGGATAAATCAATTTTAATTTTATTAAAACATATAGGCAAAATTAATAAAAAATTAGATGAAATTTTAGAATTATTAAATAAAAAAGGAGAAGAAAATAATGAGTAATGATTTAACTAATAATAAAAATTCATTAACTATTGAACAATGATTTACTAATAAAAATCAAGGTAATAATATGAGTGAAAAAGAAGTACAAAGATTTAAAAGTAATGCTTTAGCAATTAAAAATCAATTAGGTTTAGCAAAAACTAGTTTAACTACAATATTAGAAGCATGTTATCAAGCAACATTATTACAATTACCATTAGAAAAGAATTTTGGTTATTGTTGAGTTGTACCTTTTAATCGTAAATATAAAGATGAAAAAGGTAATTGAGTAACTGTTAAAGAAGCACAGTTTCAAATGGGATATAAAGGTTATATTCAATTAGCACAAAGAAGTCAACAATATAAAAAAATTAATGTTATTGAAGTTAGAGAAGGAGAATTAAAAAAGATTGATTATTTAAAAGATGAAATAAAATTTAAATTTATTGAAAATCCTATTGAAAGATTAAAATCAAAAATAGTAGGTTATTGTGCTTATTTTATAGGGACTTTCCAGCAATCTGTGTAACTTAGTGATTTTACAACTAAAATTTATTTAAAAAACACAGTTTTTAGGAAAGTCCCATAAAAACTTTTTATTAAATTTTATAAAATAGCGTTTGTAAGTGTTAAATTTATAGGTATGAAGTAATTATTTGTTGGTTTGGAATGAGCTAATCGATATTCGATTGGACTCATTCCTTTTAATTTTATTTGAGGTCGATAATTATTATAAAAGTAAATATATTTAGGTAAGTTGTCTTGTATTCATTCAATAGTTCTATTTTTTCTTGGAATTTGATATAGAAATTCTGTTTTCATTGTTCCAAATCAAGTTTCAGTAGCACCATTATCACAGGAATTACCTCTTCTAGACATTGAAATTTTTATTTTTAATTCATCACATAAAATTTTATAAGAAGGATTTGTATAGTGAAATTCTTGATCTGATTGTAAAATTCATGAAGTAGGTTTTTGAGCATTAACTCAAGCTTGGATAATGTTTTGGACAACAAATGTCATGTCTAAACTTGCACTTATTTTATAATCTAATATTTCATTATTATGAAAATCTTTAACAATTGATAAATAATATGTTTTACCATTATTTAATAAATAAGTTATATCAGTACCTAATTTTTCATTTAAATTAGTAGTTGAAAAATCACGTTTTAATAAATTATCATATCTTAAACTTCCTGATTTAGTTCTATAATCAAATTTTTTTATGCGAACCTTAGCTTTTAAACTCATATTTTTCATATATCTATATACAATATGAAATTTTAATTTTAAATTATAAATTTTGTTAATTCATAAAGTTATCATTTTATAACCATAAATTTCTTGAAATTCATAAAAAATATTTTTAATTATATTAGCTAAAAATGTATCTCATTTATTAAATTGGTAATGTTTAGTAATCTGTGTAACTTACAAAAATAACTATGTTTAATTAATTCTAGTAAATATAATTAAATGACTAGAAAGAGTGAGTTACAGATGGCTAAAAAGCAAAATATTAATAATAATGATCCAATATCAAAAGCAGTAGATTTATTATTAGAAAATACTGAAGATTTAACAACAGTTTTTAAAGAGGGAGGATTGTATAAAGAATTAACAAAAAGATTAGTAGAAAAAATGTTGAATTCTGAGATGCAAAATTATTTAGGATATGATAAGAATCAACATAGTAATAGTGACAATGCTCGTAATGGTATAAGTTCAAAAAAATTAATAACTCAACAAGGTAAAATTGAGATTGATGTACCACGAGATCGCAATAGTAATTTTAATCCTGTAATAGTTGCAAAAAGACAAAGAAGATTTGAAGGTTTTGATCAACAAGTTCTTTCTTTATATGCAAAAGGTATGACATTTTCAGATATTAGAATGCAATTACAAGAGTTATATCATGGTGCTGATATTAGTGAAAGTGTTATTAGTCAAATTACTGATGATGTTATTGATGATGTAAAAGCATGGCAAAATCGACCATTAGAAAGGGTCTATCCGATTGTTTATTTTGATTGCATAATAGTGAAAGTACGACAAGATAAAAGGATTATTAATAAATCAGTTTATATAGCTTTAGGAGTTGATTTAGAAGGTAAAAAAGATGTTTTAGGTTTATGAATTAGTGAAAATGAAGGTGCTAAATTTTGATTAGCAAATTTAACAGAAATGAAAAATCGTGGCTTAAATGATATTCTTATTGCCTGCAGTGATAATTTAACAGGCATGTCAGAAGCAATACAATCGGTTTATCTTAAAACAGAACATCAATTATGCATAGTTCATCAAATTAGAAATAGTTTGAAATATGTCTCATATAAGCATAGAAAATCTCTAGTTGCAGATTTAAAACCAATTTATACTGCATGTAGTGAAGAACAAGCAATGCAGGCTTTAGAATCCTTTGAAAATAAGTGAAATAAACAATATCCTCAAATTGCTAAATCTTGATATAAAAATTGAGATAATTTAATTGTTTTTATTAGTTATCCTGCAGAAATTAAAAGAGTGATTTATACAACAAATGCTATTGAATCTGTAAATAGTCAATTACGAAAAGTTATCAGAAATAAAAAAGTTTTTCCTAATGATATGGCAGTTTTTAAAATATTTTATTTAGCAATTGAAAATATAACAAAAAAATGAACAATGCCCATTCAAAATTGAAATACAGCAATTGCTCATTTTATGATAAAATTTGAAGATAGAATTAATCTAAACTAGTACTTTGTAAAACAAAGATACACAGATTACATAAAAGCCTCATTAAATTCATTCATTCCATTCTTAATTCACTTATAATATCCTGATTTTGAAACATTTAATAATCAACATAAATAACTAATCTGATATTTTTTCTTCAATGAGAAAATCACAAAATATTTCTTCTTTTTTGTCGATTTTTCTAAATACTTTTTTATATCGTTCATTGCCTCAATATATTCAATTAATTCTTGTTTTGTCATTTCATTAAAATTTAAAGATTTGGGTCGACCTGTTCTTTTGGTTTTTTTAGCACGAATTCCATTGCCATATTCTAAACCTTTTTCACCTAATAATTTATATGCTTTAATTCATTCTTTTATTGATGATCGACCAATACCATACTCTAATGCGGTTTTATCAATTGTTTTAATTTTACTTATTTTTATTATTTTTAACTTTTCTTCTTTTGATAGTCATTTAGCCATAAAAAAATGAACACCTTCCTTAAAGTATTTTTAACACAAAGGTTACAATTCTGTGTCTACTTTATTCTAGATGTTCAAAAAGCTAATAAAGAAAAAGTAGAAAAAGAAAAATCTGAAAAACAAAATAAGACTTCAAAAAGTCGTAGTTGATTTTCAAAATAAATAGTTTTTTAAAAGTCTACTGATAAATACAAAAAAGTTTTAATAAATTTTAGAACTTCATCATAGTTTGGTTCTAATGTTACTTCTTTAACAATTTGTAAATATATAACTTTATTATTTTTATCAACAATGATAATAGTACGTGCTAATAATTGGATTTCATCAATTAATAAATTAGTAGTATTACTAAAATTATTTTCATTATTACGATAATCACTTCAAATATGAAAATTATTATTCATTTTTAGTTTTTCACAAAAGCGACTTTGAGCAAATGGTAAATCTTTGGAAATAGTAATGATAACTAAATCTTTTAATTTAGTAGCCTCTTTATTAAAGTGTATAGTTTGTAAAGCACAAGTTTTAGTATCAATGCTTGGTACACTAGAAATAATCTTAAATTTATTAGTGAATTGTTCTAAATTCATATTATCCATTGTTTTATTAACTGCAGAAAATGATAAAGTATCTCCAACTTTGATTATTTCATTTTTAATATGAACGGGTTTACCTTTAATTGTTAATTGCAACATAATATTTTTTTTCCCTTTTTATCAAATGTATTTATAATATTATTATAACTAAATTTATTTAAGATAATCTATTAAGGAGTAACAAAGTGTCAAAAATTTTAAATAAATTTAAAATTGCTATTCAAGAATTTAAAATGGTTTTTAAAGCAGTGGGGACTAAACACATTTATAAAAATAAAAGAACAATTATTAAAAGTATTGCACTATGTTTTATTCCATTTTTATATGCTTTTATTGCTTTATGAGCTTTTTTTAATCCATTGGGAAATATTAATCGTTTACCAATTGCTTTAGTTAATAACGATAGTTCTGCAGTAGGAATTAATCGTGTTATTAATCGACATAATTTAAATTTGGATAATGAAAATCCTAATAGTAGTGGTGCTTATGAATTTAAAATTAATGATTTACAAATTAACAATGAGAAAAAAACATTTACTGTTTATTATTATGATGATTGAAAAAGTTATTATCAACATCAAAATGACAAAACTTTTTTAACTGAAATTATTATTGATAGTTGTTTTACTAAGGATTTTAATGATTTTTTTAAACAAGCTTTTAAAGTAGTTATTGATAATATTAAAACTCCAGAAAGAATTTGGAATCTTATTAATCAAATTACTATTAGACCAAAAATTAGTTTACAAGCTTCATATAAAGTTAGTCCGATTTTAGGTGAAATTAATGATTTTGCTTTAAATGCATTAAAAGATAATATTTTTAGTAAGTTTTTACCTGTTGTTATTAGTGATCAAGTATTTGATTATTGATATAAAGATGCTTATGATTCAGGTTATCACCATTTACAACCAATTTTAAAAGAAATTTATGGTATTCTTTCAATTGCTGTTCCTGGTTTAGGTCCTCATGCTGAACAATTTAATGATAATATTGATAGTGTAACAAGAAACGAAGAGATTAAACATATTAAAGTTTTAGAACATGATTATTGAATGAATCATACTTTATTGGCACCTATTAACTTTATTAATTTTAATATTAATATTGAAGGTCAAGATAAATCTCCTTATGGATTTGGTTTGGATCCATATTTCATGTGTATTGGAATGTGAGTAGGTACTTTATTATTAACTTTTACTTTTATTAGAAATAAAGATATTCCAAAAACTAAATTTTGATCAAACTATTTAGCTAAATCAGCATGAATGATTATTTTTGGTTTAATTCAGTCAACAATTTTAGTAACTTCATTATTACTATTATTTAATAATATTGATTTATGACAACGATTTTGACAAATGTTTTTATACATGTGATTAATAGCAATTATTTTTGATTTGGTTGTTCAATCAATTGCTCACATGTTTCGTAATCATGATTTGGGTAGATTTTTAATTGTTATTCTTTTAATACTACAACTTTCTTCATCAAGTGGTACTTTTCCTGTTGAATTAGAACCCAAGTTTTTTCAAGTAATGTATAATTTTTTACCATTTAGTTATGCAATAAAAGGATTAAGAGAAATTCTTATTAATCCTAATCCAATGACTATTTTATGAAGTATTGGTTGTTTATTAATATTTATTATTATTTTAGTACCATTATCGTTGTTACTTAATTGATGACATGATCATAAAGATGCAAAAAATGAAGTTGGAAATAAAAAAAATAAATTAGTTGTTAATAATTCTTCATCATTAAAACCTGAATTGTAAAATTAAAAAGGACATTTATATAAAAATTAAATTGTGTTAATTCTATAATTAAGAAAAGAAAGGAATTAGCACAATGTATAAGTATCTGACTATTGAATCAATAATAGCAATAAAAGAATATAAAAGTTATGAATTTTCAATTCGTAAAATAGCAAAAGCTGTTGATTATAGTAAATCAACTGTACATAGAGTTTGCAGATTATTAAATCAAAACTTATTACCATTAGAAATATTGAATCAAATTCAAAAAAAGCAAAATGCAGGTAGAAAATTAATAATTTTAACTTTAACAGAAATTAATACTATTAATTATTTGTTAATTACTAAAAATTATGCGCTTGATATAATTGCTAATTTTTTAAAGGAAAATAAAATAAAATAAAAAGTATTTCAACAAAAACTTTATATAACATGTTTAAAACAATGAACATCTAGAATAAAGTAGACACAGAATTGTAACCTTTGTGTTAAAAATACTTTAAGGAAGGTGTTCATTTTTTTATGGCTAAATGACTATCAAAAGAAGAAAAGTTAAAAATAATAAAAATAAGTAAAATTAAAACAATTGATAAAACCGCATTAGAGTATGGTATTGGTCGATCATCAATAAAAGAATGAATTAAAGCATATAAATTATTAGGTGAAAAAGGTTTAGAATATGGCAATGGAATTCGTGCTAAAAAAACCAAAAGAACAGGTCGACCCAAATCTTTAAATTTTAATGAAATGACAAAACAAGAATTAATTGAATATATTGAGGCAATGAACGATATAAAAAAGTATTTAGAAAAATCGACAAAAAGAAGAAATATTTTGTGATTTTCTCATTGAAGAAAAAATATCAGATTAGTTATTTATGTTGATTATTAAATGTTTCAAAATCAGGATATTATAAGTGAATTAAGAATGGAATGAATGAATTTAATAAATGAGATACATTTTTAGCTAATATAATTAAAAATATTTTTTATGAATTTCAAGAAATTTATGGTTATAAAATGATAACTTTATGAATTAACAAAATTTATAATTTAAAATTAAAATTTCATATTGTATATAGATATATGAAAAATATGAGTTTAAAAGCTAAGGTTCGCATAAAAAAATTTGATTATAGAACTAAATCAGGAAGTTTAAGATATGATAATTTATTAAAACGTGATTTTTCAACTACTAATTTAAAAGAAAAATTAGGTACTGATATAACTTATTTATTAACTAATGGTAAAAAATATTATTTATCAATTGTTAAAGATTTTCATAATAATGAAATATTAGATTATAAAATAAGTGCAAGTTTAGACATGACATTTGTTGTCCAAAACATTATCCAAGCTTGAGTTAATGCTCAAAAACCTACTTCATGAATTTTACAATCAGATCAAGGATTTCACTATACAAATCCTTCTTATAAAATTTTATGTGATGAATTAAAAATAAAAATTTCAATGTCTAGAAGAGGTAATTCCTGTGATAATGGTGCTACTGAAACTTGATTTGGAACAATGAAAATAGAATTTCTATATCAAATTCCAAGAAAAAATAGAACTATTGAATGAATACAAGACAACTTACCTAAATATATTTACTTTTATAATAATTATCGACCTCAAATAAAATTAAAAGGAATGAGTCCAATCGAATATCGATTAGCTCATTCCAAACCAACAAATAATTACTTCATACCTATAAATTTAACACTTACAAACGCTATTTTATAAAATTTAATAAAAGGTTACTTTTATTGTCCACTTTTCTTGACAAGTTCACAATCGAATGGGTTTTGATGAAAATAACTTATTGAGAAAAGGAAAAAATAAACCTCATAAACGAAAAGAAACTAGAGGACGAATTAATAATTATAAATCTATTCATGAAAGAAATTTAATCATTCCTAATATTAAAAATATACAAGAATCTGGTCATTTAGAGGGTGATACTATCATTGGTAAAGATCATAAAAGTTCTATTATTACTTTAGCTGATATATGATCAAAAACCACAATTCCTTTAGTTTCTAAAAATCATAAAGCAGAAAATATTACAAAAAGTATAATAAAATTTATTTCAAAGTTGCAAAAAGGAACAGTTAAAACTATTACTTTTGATCGTGGTAAAGAATTTAGTAAATGAAAATTAATCGAAAAAATTTGCAATGTTAAGATTTATTTTGCAGATCCTGGCAAACCTTGTCAAAGAGGTTTAAATGAAAATAATAATGGTATTTTAAGAAGATATTTACCAAAATCTACAGATCTATCTTTATATAAACAAAAAGACTTAAATGCTATAGCATTTCAAATTAATTCTACACCCAGAAAATCACTATCTTATAAAAGCCCAATAGACTTAATACAATTATTTTAAAAACTGTGCCATTTGTCCCATTTATATTTACAATTCAGGTAATCAAAGTGAAAAATTTTCTTAGACCACACTTTATATATAATTTGATAAAATAGACTTAGAAAATATTAGAGTTAGGAGTAGAAAATGAAGAAAATTATTTTAAATCCAAATATTTGTGCTGATGAGATTGAACTTACTATTAAAAAACAAGGATGAGAAATTATTGATAAAAAATATGATTTTTATCAACCATACGTTAGTATTTTTGATAATTTAAATTATGAAGCAAAAGTAGATTTATATATTGCTTTTAAAACTGCAGGTAACTTTGTTCATAAGATATATTGCTATTTTTTAGAATTTGATACAAATAATATTTTTAAAATATCAGAAATTAAATCACCAGAGCATCCTAAGGGACAAATGACAACACGAGTTGCTGATTTTAAGTATTATAAAACTACTGGTAATCTAGGTTTTACTCCTTATAAAAGCCCAATATCTGGTCAACCATATAACTTAAGTCATAATTATCACAGTTTTTTTAATTCATTAATTGAATCAGAAGCAAGAAATGAATTAAACTATGTTTGTATTTTATTAAAATATGATAATCATGCTCGAAGCAAGAAAAGACTTCGATATTTTGTTAATTCCTATAAAAAGTTTATTAAATCATTTCTTTTTAAATTTGAAAAATTTGAAATTAGAAAAACACGTGCTTTATTAAGAGCAGAAATATTAAAAGGACAAAAAAAGAAAAAAGTTAGCAAGCCCGCAAAACGAAACGTTATTAAACCTAATAATACTGAAACTGTTATTATTGAAGGTAATTTAAAAACTATTTTTGATCATAAAAATATGACTGTTAAAGTTATTAAAGAAACAGATAATATAGAAAAATCTACTTTAGTATCTAAAAATAAACTTAAAAATAGTAATCAAAAAAATAAAAAATAAATGTTGATAAACCTTCACTTAAAATTGTTAAAGAAGTGTTATAATTATTTATAAAAGAGAGGAAATATTTATTATGCTACTAAGTTTTATTTTATATACAACTTCATTTGAATCCGAGCACTTAGATTCTTTTTTAGCAAAGATTTTTGTAAATAAAAAAACTAATTTTGAAGTTGTTGTTGTTGATGATGGCATTAACAATGAAAATTTGGAGATATTTAGTAAATATTTTAAATTATATCCACAAAATTTAAAAATGATTACTAATTATCAAGTATCAGGTATTGCCATTAGTCGTAATCTTGGCCTTAAATATATTTCCGGACAATATGTAGTTATTTTAAATCCAACTGAAATTCTTAGCGTTAATTTTGTTGAAACAGTTAATAAAATTTTAGATAATAATAAGCATTTAGATTGTATTGAATATTGTGTTCGTTATGAATTTGATATAAATAATGTTTTTCATTCAACAATTAGAACTGAAGTTAATAAAATATATAATTTAAATACAACACAAGGAAAAATAGTCTTTGCTTTAACAACACCAGTTTTAACAACAAAAATCATGAAAGTTAGTATTATTAATGAATATAATTTACAATTTCGTAAAGAAATCCAATTTGATAGTTTATTTTTATACTCATTTTTAGCACATTGTAAAACATATTATGCAATTAATGAAACATTATTAACGTCTAAAAATAGCACATTGGAAAATGATAATATTTTTGAACTAATGCACCAATGAATACATATTTTAAACTATTATAATAATTATAAAATTAAAAAAGTTTTATATGAAGAGTTGGAATATGCTTTTGTTAGATACTATCTATATACTCTTTTAAGATTTATTAGTATTTCTAAAAAACCTGCATTAATTGAAAAAACATATAATCGTGTCAAAGAAATTATTGAATTTAAATTTAAAAATTTTAAAAAAAACTCTTATTTTAATACTATTAATCCAAATGATAAATTTACCACTTATGCTCCTGATCTAAGTACTTATTTTAAGAAATATTTTAAAGATAATAATATTAGAGATGATTCAAAATATTGAGAGTAAAAAAATGAATATTAAAAAATTAGATACAACCGAAACATATATAATAGCTAAAACATGAAAACGTATTATTGCACGTATTTTTGACGTGATTTTTGTTAGTTTAATCCCATTAATAATTGGATTAGCAATCCATTATTTAGATAATAAAGGTAATCAAGAATCATGACAATTAATAATTATTTTTATTATTAATATAATTGTTGTCATTATATATTTTGTTATTATCCCATGAAAATGTAAGGGTCAAACTTTGGCAAAATTAATTTTTCAAATAAGATTAGTAAATGAAAAAAATCAAGATTTAAAGTTAAAACATTTTTTTTATCGTGAACTATTTTTAGTTTTTATTCCTCTATTATTAACCACTTCAATAATTCTTTTTATGAAATTGACTTTTAATGAAAACATTGCTACTATTAATAGTAATAGTACTTTAAATTCTTGATTAAATATTCTTATTCGTTCTGTAGTTAGTTTTGATTTTGCTTGGTATTGTGGGATTATGATCGTCACTAAAATTGATAAATATCATCAGCTATTCTTTGATCGTTATCATAAAACTTTTGTCATTAACAAGAAACCACTTGCAACTAATAAAAGGAAGATATCAACTAACGTTAATGATCCACATATTCATTTAGTTTATTCTCAACCAGGAAATATTAATGATGACGAATTAGAAAATATAAATAGTCTTTAATAGTATATACTCTTACTAACTTAAGGATAAATAACATGGATAAAACAAAACTTTTAGAAAATCTAAATGAACAACAACTACAAGCAATTATTAATGTTGATGGCCCATGTCGTATTATTGCGGGGGCTGGAGTTGGAAAGACGCGGGTTATAACATATAAGATTGCTTACTTAATTAATGTAATTAAAATTGCTAGTGAAAAAATATTGGCATTAACTTTTACTAATAAAGCAGCACGTGAAATGAAAGAACGAATAATGCAACTTTTAAATGATACTAACATTAATGTTAATATTGTTACTTATCATGCATTATGTGCCAAAATATTAAGAAGAGATATTCATCATTTAAATATTAATAATAATTTTAATATTATTGATCAAGAAGATCAACGAAAAATATTAAAAGATATTTTTCAAAAAGAATTTTCACATAAAGCTGAATTGCAGGAGTTAAGATTATTAAGTTCTAATATTTCTAACTGAAAAAATAATTATCTTTCTCAAGATCAATTATTAGCTGATTATCAAAATCAAGATGAGTGAATTTTACGTATCAAAGTTTTTGAATCGTATAAAAAATATCAATTTATTAATTCATGTTTAGATTTTGATGATTTATTATTATTAGTTGAACGTCTATTTAAAGAATTTCCACATATTTTAACAAAATGAGAAAAGAAATTTGATTTTATTTTAGTTGATGAATTTCAAGACACTAATGATATTCAATATAATATTTTATTATCACTTGCTAAAAATCATAAAAATATTACTGTAGTTGGTGATCCTGATCAAACTATTTATAGTTGAAGAGGAGCAAATATTAATTTAATATTGAATTTTACTAAACAATTTCCTAATACACAAACATTTATTTTAAATCAAAATTATCGTTCAACAACTAAGATTTTAAATACAGCTAATAGTTTAATTAAAAATAATGTTCAACGTATTGAAAAAGAACTGTTTACTAAAAATGATCTTGGTAATGATATTGTTATGTATCATGCTAGTAGTAGTGATCAAGAAGCACATTGAGTTGCAACAACTGTTAAAAAAATTTATTTAAAATATCATTTAGATTTGAATAAAATTGCTATTCTTTATCGTAATAATTATTTATCAAAAGATTTAGAACAAGCTTTGATTAATAATAATATAAATTATAAAATTTTTGGTAGTTATAAATTTTTTGAACGTAAAGAGATTAAAGACATTTTGGCGTATTTAAAAATTATTGTTTGAAATGATAATATATCAATGATTAGAATTTTAAATGCAACACCTAAAATTGGACCAAAAGCTATTGATAACTTATTATTACTTGCTAATGAACAATCACTAACTTTAAATGAATACTTATTTAAATTTCAGTATGGATTACCAAAAAATTATCGTCAACATTTACAACCTTTAATTAATTTAATTAATGAGATGCAAACTAATATCAAAGATGTTACTTCTTTACATAACATGGTTGAAAATTTATTAAATAAAACTAATTATTTAAAAAAACTAGAAGATAATCTTGAAAAAGAAAGAATTGAAAATGTTCAACAATTATTAGAACAATTGCTTGAATATGATAGTAGTAATAATGAATTACAAGGCGAAGAATTATTAACGTCATTTTTACAAGAAGTAAGTTTATATACTGATTTAGATGAAAATAGTACTAATAAAGCCGTTAATTTAATGACAATTCACAGTGCTAAAGGTCTAGAATTTGATGTTGTTTTTATAGTTGGCATTAATGAAGGTATTTTACCTGGAATAGGTAAATTTAGTATAGAAAACTTAGATAAAATTGAAGAAGAACGACGACTTTTTTATGTTTCAATTACTAGAGCAAAAAAATGATTATTTTTTTCTAGTGCCAGTGGATATTCATATATCTTGGATCGTATGAAACAACCATCTCGTTTCTTAAAAGATTTAGATCTTAAATATTTAAAAATCATTAATAACGAACACCAAGAAATGGCAGCAACTTATCAAAATCGTAATCATTCTAAATTTAATTACTATAAAGCTGATAATAAAGATAAGGTTGAAATAACTAATAATTGAAATGTTGGAGATATAATTATTCATGAAATTTTTGGAAAAGGTATTATTACTAAATTAATTGGTGATAAAATTCAAGTTGCTTTTCATAAAAATCATGGTGGTATTAGAATTATTAGTTCTAATCATATTGCTATTAAAAAATTTGTATAAATTTATTTGGGAGCGTGTCGAAGATGTCAATAACTAATCATTTTCAAAAATAAATACTTTCTTTTTTAAACCCTTGAATTAAAAATAAATGACAAAAGACGAGAATAAAAATCTTGTCTTTTTTTGTAATTGTAAAATTTTAAAATTTTTAATAATCGTCTTTAACGCTATTATCAACACGTGTGAACATCTAGAATAAAGTAGACACAGAATTGTAACCTTTGTGTTAAAAATACTTTAAGGAAGGTGTTCATTTTTTTATGGCTAAATGACTATCAAAAGAAGAAAAGTTAAAAATAATAAAAATAAGTAAAATTAAAACAATTGATAAAACCGCATTAGAGTATGGTATTGGTCGATCATCAAAAAAAGAATGAATTAAAGCATATAAATTATTAGGTGAAAAAGGTTTAGAATATGGCAATGGAATTCGTGCTAAAAAACCAAAAGAACAGGTCGACCCAAATCTTTAAATTTTTATTAAATGACAAAACAAGAATTAATTGAATATATTGAGGCAATGAACGATATAAAAAAGTATTTAGAAAAATCAACAAAAAAGAAGAAATATTTTGTGATTTTCTCATTGAAGAAAAAATATCAGTTAGTTGGTAATGTTTAGTAATCTGTGTAACTTACAAAAATAACTATGTTTAATTAATTCTAGTAAATATAATTAAATGACTAGAAAGAGTGAGTTACAGATGGCTAAAAAGCAAAATATTAATAATAATGATCCAATATCAAAAGCAGTAGATTTATTATTAGAAAATACTGAAGATTTAACAACAGTTTTTAAAGAGGGAGGATTGTATAAAGAATTAACAAAAAGATTAGTAGAAAAAATGTTGAATTCTGAGATGCAAAATTATTTAGGATATGATAAGAATCAACATAGTAATAGTGACAATGCTCGTAATGGTATAAGTTCAAAAAAATTAATAACTCAACAAGGTAAAATTGAGATTGATGTACCACGAGATCGCAATAGTAATTTTAATCCTGTAATAGTTGCAAAAAGACAAAGAAGATTTGAAGGTTTTGATCAACAAGTTCTTTCTTTATATGCAAAAGGTATGACATTTTCAGATATTAGAATGCAATTACAAGAGTTATATCATGGTGCTGATATTAGTGAAAGTGTTATTAGTCAAATTACTGATGATGTTATTGATGATGTAAAAGCATGGCAAAATCGACCATTAGAAAGTGTCTATCCGATTGTTTATTTTGATTGCATAATAGTGAAAGTACGACAAGATAAAAGGATTATTAATAAATCAGTTTATATAGCTTTAGGAGTTGATTTAGAAGGTAAAAAAGATGTTTTAGGTTTATGAATTAGTGAAAATGAAGGTGCTAAATTTTGATTAGCAAATTTAACAGAAATGAAAAATCGTGGCTTAAATGATATTCTTATTGCCTGCAGTGATAATTTAACAGGCATGTCAGAAGCAATACAATCAGTTTATCTTAAAACAGAACATCAATTATGCATAGTTCATCAAATTAGAAATAGTTTGAAATATGTCTCATATAAGCAGAAAATGGGACTTTCCAGCAATCTGTGTAACTTAGTGATTTTACAACTAAAATTTATTTAAAAAACACAGTTTTTAGGAAAGTCCCTAGAAAATCTCTAGTTGCAGATTTAAAACCAATTTATACTGCATGTAGTGAAGAACAAGCAATGCAGGCTTTAGAATCCTTTGAAAATAAGTGAAATAAACAATATCCTCAAATTGCTAAATCTTGATATAAAAATTGAGATAATTTAATTGTTTTTATTAGTTATCCTGCAGAAATTAAAAGAGTGATTTATACAACAAATGCTATTGAATCTGTAAATAGTCAATTACGAAAAGTTATCAGAAATAAAAAAGTTTTTCCTAATGATATGGCAGTTTTTAAAATATTTTATTTAGCAATTGAAAATATAACAAAAAAATGAACAATGCCCATTCAAAATTGAAATACAGCAATTGCTCATTTTATGATAAAATTTGAAGATAGAATTAATCTAAACTAGTACTTTGTAAAACAAAGATACACAGATTACATAAAAGCCTCTTGGAATGAGCTAATCGATATTCGATTGGACTCATTCCTTTTAATTTTATTTGAGGTCGATAATTATTATAAAAGTAAATATATTTAGGTAAGTTGTCTTGTATTCATTCAATAGTTCTATTTTTTCTTCGAATTTGATATAGAAATTCTGTTTTCATTGTTCCAAATCAAGTTTCAGTAGCACCATTATCACAGGAATTACCTCTTCTAGACATTGAAATTTTTATTTTTAATTCATCACATAAAATTTTATAAGAAGGATTTGTATAGTGAAATCCTTGATCTGATTGTAAAATTCATGAAGTAGGTTTTTGAGCATTAACTCAAGCTTGGATAATGTTTTGGACAACAAATGTCATGTCTAAACTTGCACTTATTTTATAATCTAATATTTCATTATTATGAAAATCTTTAACAATTGATAAATAATATGTTTTACCATTAGTTAATAAATAAGTTATATCAGTACCTAATTTTTCATTTAAATTAGTAGTTGAAAAATCACGTTTTAATAAATTATCATATCTTAAACTTCCTGATTTAGTTCTATAATCAAATTTTTTTATGCGAACCTTAGCTTTTAAACTCATATTTTTCATATATCTATATACAATATGAAATTTTAATTTTAAATTATAAATTTTGTTAATTCATAAAGTTATCATTTTATAACCATAAATTTCTTGAAATTCATAAAAAATATTTTTAATTATATTAGCTAAAAATGTATCTCATTTATTAAATTCATTCATTCCATTCTTAATTCACTTATAATATCCTGATTTTGAAACATTTAATAATCAACATAAATAACTAATCTGATATTTTTTCTTCAATGAGAAAATCACAAAATATTTCTTCTTTTTTGTCGATTTTTCTAAATACTTTTTTATATCGTTCATTGCCTCAATATATTCAATTAATTCTTGTTTTGTCATTTCATTAAAATTTAAAGATTTGGGTTGACCTGTTCTTTTGGTTTTTTTAGCACGAATTCCATTGCCATATTTTAAACCTTTTTCACCTAATAATTTATATGCTTTAATTCATTCTTTTATTGATGATCGACCAATACCATACTCTAATGCGGTTTTATCAATTGTTTTAATTTTACTTATTTTTATTATTTTTAACTTTTCTTCTTTTGATAGTCATTTAGCCATAAAAAAATGAACACCTTCCTTAAAGTATTTTTAACACAAAGGTTACAATTCTGTGTCTACTTTATTCTAGATGTTCAATTAGAAGAGACTCAAATCACTTAATGCCAAAAACTGAAAAACCTTGTTGAAGAAGATATGTAATTAGAAGATAATTAGTAAAAAAATAAATATATATTTAAATAAATTAAAAAATAAGTTTTAACCCCTTGTTATTTTTTACTTTTATATGCTATTATTGTATAGGTAACGGCTCGGTAGCTCAGTTGGTAGAGCATTCGCCTGAAGAGCGAAGTGTCAGTGGTTCGAATCCGCTTCGAGCCACCATTATTTAAAATATAGGCAATTAAGCCTTTTTTTTAATTATTTTTCTTAGATTTAGGTTTAAGTTAAAATTTTAGGTATAATAGTGTCATTAGCAATTTTAAACAATTAATAATTCTAGAAAGAAGGGTATTAGTGTCTAAAATTTTAGTTTTAAATAATGCGAAAATAATTAGCATTAAGAAAATAATAAATAATGGTTTTTTAGTAATTAAAGATAATTTAATTTTCCAAATTAATGAAGGAAAGTATAATTATGAATTTCAAGATGCTCAGGTTATTGAATGTCATAATCAAACAATAATACCTGGTTTTATTGATTTACATGTACATGGAGGTTATGGCTATAGTTTAATGGATGGTACCATTGAATCAATTAATAATTTTGCAAAATTAGTTCCGAAAGAGGGAGTAACAAAGTTTTGTTATGCAACAGTTACTGCCAGTAAAAAAGAAATTGATAATATTCTTTCAGTATTTGCTAAGTATATGAAAACAGAAAATAAAGGTAACAAGGCACGAATTATTGGTGCATATTTAGAAGGACCTTTTATCTCAGAATTACAAAAAGGAGCACATACTCCATCATTACTTCATGTTCCTGATCTTAATTTAGTAAAATCTTGAAATATAATTAGTAACAAAAATTTAAAATTTATTGTTTATGCTCCTGAGATAGATCCTAATTTAAATAATAAAAATTCAAATTTTATTTCTTCATTAATTAAAAATAATATTATTCCTAGTGTTGGTCATAGTAATGCTACTTTTAAAGAAATAACTAAAACTGTTGAATATGGTTTAACGCATATTACCCATCTTTATAATACAATGAGCCCCTATAATCATCGCGATCCTGGTGTTGTTCCAGCATCATTATATTATGATCAATTAGTTACTGAGTTAATTTGTGATGGAATTCATGTTGATATTGATATTTTAGCAATAACATATAAAATTAAAGGTGCCGATGGAATTTGTATGATTACTGATGCCATGAGTGCAAAGGGACAGCCTGATGGTAAGTATTTATTGGGACCATTACCTGTCATTAAAAGTAATAATAAGGTTACTGTTGAAGCAACCGGAAAATTAGCAGGCAGCATTGCAACAATGATTGCTGGTTTTAAAAATTTATTAAAAATTACTAATAATAATTGACAAGATTGCATCAAAATGGCCTCTTATAATAGTGCTAAACAAGTAGGAATTGCAAATAAAACGGGTGATGTTGTTATTGGTAAATTAGCAGATATTATTGTATTAACTAAGAATAATGATATTTTTTTAACAATATGCGAAGGAAAAATTGCGTATCAACAAGAATAAGTAAGTAATGTAAGGGGTTTTTAAATTATGAAATTAATTATTTTAAAAGATAAAACTGAGGTTGCTCAATTATTAAGTAAAATTATTATTGATATTATTAAAGTTAAACCAAATGCTATTTTAGGATTAGCAACAGGAAGTAGTCCAATTGAAACATATAATTTATTAATAGCAGATGCAAAAAATAACAAAAGAGATTGATCAAAAGTTGTAACATTTAATTTAGATGAATATGTTGGTTTAACTCCAGATCATGTAAAAAGTTATCGTTATTTTATGAATCATCAATTATTTAATCATATTAAAAGTCTTAATTTAAAAAATACGTATGTTCCTAAAGGTATTGGTGATTTAGACCAAAATGTGGAAGAATATGAAAAATTATTAAAAGAAAAAGGACCAATTGATTTACAAATATTGGGTTTAGGTACTAATGGTCATATTGCTTTTAATGAACCAGGTACTCTTGCAAGTAGTAAAACACATGTTGTCAATTTAACTAAAGAAACAATTGAAGCTAATAAAAGATTTTTTTCTAAAGTTGAAGATGTACCAACCAAAGCTGTTACGATGGGCATTCATACTATTTTACAAGCTAAATTGATTGTTTTAATTGCTACAGGAACTAATAAAGCACAAGCTATTCGAGAGTTAGTTGAAGGTAAAGTTTCTCCAAATTATCCATGTACTTTTTTACAAAATCATGATGATGTTACAATTATTATTGATGAAGAAGCAGCAGCATTATTAAAACCAACTATATCAAAAAAAAATTAACTTAAAGGAGAAACAAATGGAACGTAAAAAGATTATTATTGGAAATTGAAAAATGTATAAAAATATAGAAGAAACTCAATTTTTTTTAAATGAATTTAATAAATTAATAAAAACTAAAAATATTAAATATGATTATGGAATAGCAGCTAGTTTTACTAATTTACCCTTACTAAAAATGAATAAAACTTCTGCTTTAATTATTGCAGCTCAAAATTGTCATTATGAAACCGAAGGTGCATATACTGGTGAAATTTCAATTAAGATGCTAAAAGATATGATGGTTAGTCATGTTATTATTGGTCATTCTGAACGCAGAATGTATTTTAATGAAGTAGGTGAAACAATAAATAAAAAAATACATTCACTATTTAATGCTAATATTATACCAATTTTATGTTGTGGTGAAACTTTAAACCAATATGAAAAAAAAGAAACTAATGAAGTAATTAAAAATCAAATTAAGTTAGCATTAAAAAATATTAAAGCACAAAATATTGCTAAGTTAGTAATTGCCTATGAGCCAATATGAGCAATTGGTACTGGTAAAACAGCAACAGCTCAACAAGCCCAAACGGTTTGTAAAATGATTCGTGAATTTATTAGTGAATTATATAATAAAAATGTTGCAGAACAAATACTTATTCAGTATGGTGGTTCAGTAAAACCCGATAATATTAAATTAATACTTTCTGAACCCGACATTGATGGTGCATTAGTTGGAGGTGCTTCATTAGTACCACAATCTTTTTTTGATTTACTAATTTAACTCTATTTAAATTACTAATAAAAATAAGGAGTTAACTAAACATGGAATTATCAAAGATACAAATTAAAAGTATGTGAACAAAACTAACAAAAAAAATTAAACATCGTGCCTTTCCGGCAACCACTTTTGTCAATGCTTTTAGGAATAAGTCAGAAATTTTAGCATTGTTTAGTAAAAATGGTGAAGACACTAATCAATTAGAACAAATTGGCTTTATTATTTGTACTAAAACTATTTTTGCTCCTAGTAGTGATAGTATTGTTAGTGACAAAGGTATTATTACTAATGAATATTTTACTGGTGAAGTAATTGATGTTAATAATACTCTTATTCCTAATACTTATATTCATTTAGTTAAGGTTAATAGTGGACCAATCGTTATTAACGATATTCCATTGTATTTAACTATCAATGAAAGTCATCATCAATCATTAGTTAATAATAAAATTGGTGCTAAATTATTTACAAATAGTTTGATGAAACAATTAAATTATAAAACTTCTAATTTTAGTTCTATTTCTATTACTGAACAAAATTTTATTGTTGCTCTTAATAATTTAAAGATAAATAGAAAACAAATATTGCAAAGTGAATTTATCATTAATTCTTTATTAGAACAAAAATTATCATTAGAACAGTTAATTTTATTGCAAAATAAAAAAGAATATAGTTATTTAAAAAAATTTAATGAAGTTGAATTACAAGAAATTATTAATTTGCAAAAAATAGCAGTTGTTGCTATTAAAACTAATAAAGATCAGCGAAAAATAACATTAATAGCAGGTAATAAACAACGAATTGAAAACTTTTTTATTAATGCTAAAAAACCAATCATTATTGCTATTAATGCTATTAATAAAAAAATTAGAGCAATTAATCAACCCGAAAATATTCAACCAATAGCACCGATAACTAATATTACTAATTATCAAGATTTATGACAATTACAAAAAATTCATAAAGAACTATTGAAGTCATTTTTAAAATGGCGGATAGTATCTCAAGATATATTAGAAAATTTATCACAGACTTTTGCTTATGGTTATTTTTCAGAAGTCATTGATAATTTGAAAATTACTCATTATTCTTTTAATAATGATTTATTAGATTATAATTTAATGGAAATTAAAGGACACAATTTATTAGCTAATAGTAGTAATACTATTTTATTTCTTTCTAATAATATTAGTGATAATCCTAGTATGGTTATTTTATTAAGTGAAGATTTAAAATCAATTTGTGATTTAAAAACAATAATTACTAAAATTACTAAAAAGCAATCTATTAAAATAGTCTTTAAAAAAGATATTGTTATTTTGAGTACTGTTCATTATCAATGTATTACTGATTTTATTACTAAAATGATTACTATTTTTAAATCTAATAATTTTAAACATCAGTTACAAGTTATTAAATAAAATATGAGGTGAAATTTATGAAAACAAAACAACCAATATTACTATGTATTTTAGATGGTTTTGGTATTGCAAAATCTAGTTCAACTAATGCTATTAGTTCTGCAACAAAACCTAATTTGGATTATTTATTAAAAACTTATCCGCATACTGAAGTTTCAGCTTCTGGCCTTGCAGTTGGTTTACCAGAAGGACAAATGGGCAACTCTGAAGTTGGACATTTACAAATTGGTGCCGGTAGAGTAATTTATCAGTCATTAACATTAATTAATAAGTCAATAAATGATAAAACATTTTTTAAAAATGAAACAATATTGTCAGCAATTAATCATGCCAAAAAGAATAATAGTAATGTTCATATTATTGGTTTACTAAGTGATGGTGGAGTACATGCTCATATTAATCATATTTTAGCATTATTAGAAATTGCTAAACAACAAAATTTTAAGAATGTTTATGTTCATGCTATTTTAGATGGTCGTGATACAAAAGCTGATATTTCTAAAATTTATATTGAACAGTTATTAAAAACTATGAAACAATTAGGCATTGGTATGCTTGCTACTATTTCAGGAAGATATTATGCTATGGATCGCGATAAACGTTGAGATCGTTTAAAAATAGCATATGATGTAATAGTTAATCATGAAGGTGCTTCATTTATTGATCCTATTGCTTATGTTAATGCAGAATATAGTGCTGGTCGTAATGATGAATTTATTATGCCTGCTTATAATTCTGAAATTAATAATGGTAATATTAGGAATAACGATAGCATTATTTTTGCTAATTTCCGTCCTGATCGTGCAATTCAATTAGCATCATCATTAACAAATAATAAATATGATTTTAATATTAGTATGAAAATACCAACATTAAAAAATACTTTTTTTATTTCAATGATGGAATATGCTAAAAGTGTTAAACCACAAGGTGTTATTTTTCCACCTATATCAATGCTTGATGCTTTAGGGGAATGATTAAGTAAAAATCAATATCATCAATTACGAATTGCTGAAACTGAAAAATATGCACACGTAACTTATTTTTTTGATGGTGGTGTTGATGTTGAATATCCACTATCAACAAGAATTTTAATTCCTTCACCAAAAGTAGCAACTTATGACTTAAAACCAGAAATGAGTGCTCGCGAAATTACTACTCGTTTAGAAAGTGAAATTTCTAAAAACATATATGATGTTATGGTTTTAAATTTTGCTAATCCTGATATGGTTGGTCATACTGGTGTTTTAAATGCTGCCATTGATGCGATTGATGTTATTGATGAATGTATTGGAAAATTGTATCAAGCAATAAAAAAAGTGAATGGTATTTTAATGATTACTGCTGATCATGGTAATGCTGAAATCATGATTGATAAAGAGGGTAATCCTAATAAAAAACATACATCGCAACCAGTACCATTTATTATTTGTAAAACAGGATTAAAATTAAAATCAGGTGGTTGCTTAGCAAATATTGCTCCAACGCTATTAGACGTTTTGGGTTTAGTTAAACCAACTGTTATGACCAGTGAGTCTTTAATTATTAAATAGAAATATATTGATTTTTCTTTTTATTGATAAGTCCTTGTTTTAAGAATATAAAAGTATTAAAATATTGGCATATGAATTAAATATAGTGTTTCCCCTTTTATTTTTTTAAATAAATATAAGGGGTTTATTATATTTAGTTCCTATATTATTTTAGAAATCTATACATTTATTAAAAAATATGGAGGTAAAGTATGCCATTATCAGAAACAGTAAAATATCGAGAACTTAATGACTTTCTACAAAAATCATTAAGTTCTAAAAAAGATAAATCATCACCCAATATAACTTTAAATAGTTTGGAAGTTAAGATTGATGATATAAAAACACAATTAGATAGTAGTTTAAAAGAATATATTATTGAACTTGTATATGTAGATGAAAAGGGACGTTTAGTAAAAAATACTAATGATGAAAATGTTAGTATTATTCAACAACCACCTTTAGCAATTAATAGTGATCAATTACAACAACTAGTAATAGTAAAAGAAAAATTAGATAGTTCTCTAGTACATTTATATCGAACTAAAAAAGAAAATGATAAGATTATTCTTGAATATTTAGGTAAAAAAGAATTACCGGCATTATTATTAAAAACTCAATCAGAATCCAATAATTTAAATAATGAAGAATATAAAGAAGAGTTAGATGATCTTAATGTTAATATTATAAAAAGATCTGAAGAGCCTATGAAATTATCATTTGCTGAAAATGGAACGTGTTATTTGTTTATTGATAATAAAAACAAAACAATTGTTCCTGTAGATGTAAATGATGCTAAGGAATTTAAAAACTTTGTAGCCAAAAAATGTCCTCGTAATGGTAGTATAAATATTGAAGTTGAAGATTTGGGACTTTCCTAAAAACTGTGTTTTTTAAATAAATTTTAGTTGTAAAATCACTAAGTTACACAGATTGCTGGAAAGTCCCAAAGATTGCATATATTATTGATAACCAGACTCATAAGAGGAAAGATATAAAAATTGATGAAAAATTAATTGATACTCTTGAAAGAGTAATTACTACAGCCTCTTCTTTACATTCACAACATTCACAAAATAATTCTGTTGCACCTAAAAAAGAAGTACAAAGTAATAATTCTTTTTCTGCAAAGGAAATTAATGGTACTGAAGCACCATCAAAACCAGTAGAACAAAACGTTAAGTCAGTTTTATCTACACCAACACCATAAATGTAATAATTAAAGGAGAAAATATAAAAATGCCACTAATGGAAAATTTTAAATGATTTACAAACATTATGAGAAGTATATATCAATCAGAAATAAGTGATGTTGAAGATATTGCTATTGAAGTAGAGGATGACCTATATTCAAAAAAGAATACACTTAATATTTTGAAGAATTCTTCTTTCAATATTAATCCATTAAAAGTAAAAAAAATAGTTAGTTTAAATCAAGATGGAAAATTTGTTGTTGATAGTGGTTCATTAGTTAATACTATATTTATTAGTGATGAATCATTAATTCAAAATGATCAAAGTATATTTAAAAAAGACCAATTAGTTTTCGTTGAGGATGAAACTGACAATACTAAAATTAAAGTATATAAAATTTTATTTGATGAATCTGAAGGTGAAATAAGACCTGAATTAGGATTATTAGAAAATATAAATTTATTAAAATTTAATGAAATTTTTATAAATTCTGGACTGTTTAAAGAAAATGATGTTTTAATTAATCAAAAGATTAAAAGTTTATTAGATACTCCACAGTTGCGAAATCCATTTGAACAATCAAACCCAGTTTGAGATGTGGAACAGTATAAAATTAATGATTATTCTTCAAATAGTACAATGATCGAAGATTTTAAAAAACATTTAAACTTAGTGAATGTTGAAAAAGACTATTTTATTTATCGTCAAGGAAATGAAATTTTTATTAAAAATGTTACTGATCCAAATGATACTTTTATAATCTCAACAATTGCTCAAAGTATTACTGATAATGATATTTTTTATTTAAATAAAAAGATTAACGAAAATGGAGAAATTTTTTGAGAAACCTATAAAATAACAAAAAAACCTGTTCTAGGACGATTATATGATAATGTAAAATATCAAGCACATAAAGTTAAATCTTTAACCGACCAGCAATTTGATGATTTAAAAGCATTAAGTATTCCTCCAGAATTAGGATTTACTATAGAACCAACAATTAATATTGGATTAGCATCTGTTGTTAAAGAAGAACAAAAAGAAATTGATTTAGTTGCTATGCGTTTTTTAGTTATTGCACCAGAAGCGTTACCAGAAGATTTACCTGAACCTTTACCGATTACAAATAATATCATTGAAACATTACAAAATAATAGCATAGAAGGTTTGTATAGTTTAGTAATAGAAGATGGTAAAATAAAAATATCAGATGCTAAATCAGATCCAGAAAATGTAATTTTTGAACAAGAACTTTCTCAGAATAATAAAAAAATATGAAATGATATAGGAGTTGCTGGTAAGTATCAAAAAGTATACTTTGCAAAAAACCCAAGTAATAATTTAGTAGAAAAATGAGTAGTTATTGCTGATCAAAATCAACTACAATGTATTGGAACACTTTCTTTATTAGAGTTAAGAAAAAGTTTTGCAAATAATAATTTATTTCCTAATGGATTAAAGGGTATTCACTGTGGAGAAAATGGATCACAAGTTAAAGTGGCAAGAGCTGCTGCTGAACAGGTAATA
This sequence comes from Spiroplasma endosymbiont of Aleiodes alternator, assembly GCF_964031135.1. Lineage (NCBI taxonomy): Bacteria > Bacillati > Mycoplasmatota > Mollicutes > Entomoplasmatales > Spiroplasmataceae > Spiroplasma > Spiroplasma endosymbiont of Aleiodes alternator. The sequence goes on along the minus strand of NZ_OZ035008.1, from coordinate 469,067 downwards.
TCACCAAAACCATCAGCTACAAAATTATCTCCAGTTATCGTTAAAAATGTTATTAATTTAAAATGAGATGATAGTAGAGAATTATGAGATTTAAACATAACAACTGATGAGCAAACATTGGATAAAAAATTAAAATTAGAAAAAGATGAAAATGATATTTTGAAAAATTTAATAGATAAAAATAATAATGCAAATACTGTTATTTTATTTAATAAGTGTGATGGAAAATTTTTAAGAGCATATTATTTTGATGAAAATAATAAAAAAGTAAATTGCTCGAATAAGTTAAGTGATGAAGATAAAGAACAACTTAGTATCATAAATCAGAAAGCAAAAGTAAGAGTATCAGAAACAAGAACAGTAAGACCAATACCTGATTTAAAATCAAACTTATTTTCAAAAAATATTAAAACTTTTAATTTTAATATTTTTAATGGAAAATGTTATGTTTTATGTAATGATGAACTTGGAATTCCATTAAAAGCAGAAGTAAAACTTAGTCCTGAACAAATTCGTGCATTATCATATTTAACTAAAAATGAAGTTGATTTTTCTTTAACTTTTGATAAAGATGATAATTTTAAAAGTATAAGTTATATCTTTTATAGAGATGAAGTAAAACAAAATGTAACTATTAACAGAAAAGATTTATCTAATAGTAATAATTTTAATCAAAAAACGATTGAAACTGATGAATTAATGGAAGCAATAATTACTGCTCTTAATAATCCTGAAAGTTTAATACCAGAGGATGATGGAGTAACTCCAAAACCATGAAATAGTGATACTGCTGCTAAAGTTAATGATACATCATCACCAAGTAGTACAACTCAACATTCACAACAACAACAAATGTAATTAAATCATCATTATTTTAGAAGCACAAATAAAAAATATTTGTGCTTTTTTGATTCTAAACAATATTTTTTTCTGTATAATAATTAGTGAAATATTAAAGAAAGAAGGAATTAACAAATATGTCTTGCATTATTGATATTAGAGCACTACAAGTAATAGACTCAAGAGGAAATCCAACTATTCAAGTTGAATGTTGAACTGAAGATGGTGGATACGGGATTGCTTTAGTGCCATCAGGTGCTTCAACAGGTAATAGAGAAGCTTTAGAACTACGAGACAAAGATACTAAAGTTTATGGTGGACTTGGTGTTATGAAAGCTATTAAAAATATTAATGAAAATATTGCCGAAGCCATTATTGGTTTGGAAGTTACTAATCAAAGATTAATTGATCAAACAATGATTAAGTTAGATGGAACAGAAAATAAAACAAAATTAGGTGCCAATGCTATTTTAGGGGTATCATTAGCAGTTGCTAAAGCTGCCGCTGATGAATTATATGTTCCCTTATATACATACTTAGGTGGTACTAATGCTTGTCAGTTGCCAGTCCCAATGTTAAATGTAATTAATGGTGGTGCTCATGCTGATAATAATATTGATTTTCAAGAATTTTTAATAATGCCAGTTGGTGCTAAAACATTTTCAAAGGCAATCCAAATGGCTGCTGAAACTTTTCATGCTTTAAAAAGTATTTTAAAAGGTAAGGGTTTAGTTACTGCAGTTGGTGATGAAGGTGGTTTTGCTCCTAATTTAAAATCAACTGAAGAAGCATTAGATTTAATTGTTGAAGCTATTAAAAAAGCGGGTTACACTCCAAATAAAGATATAAAAATTGCTATGGACTGTGCATCATCAGAGATTTATAAAAATGGTAAATATGTTTTTGGCAATAAAGATGGTAAAAGTAAAAATACTGAAAAATTATTAACTTCAGCGCAACTAGTAGATTATTTAGTTGATTTAACTAAAAAATATCCAATTATTTCAATTGAAGATGGTTTGGCTGAAGGTGATTGAGAAGGATTTAAATTATTATTAGAAAAATCAGAAGGTAAATTCCAAGTTGTTGGTGATGATTTATTCGTTACTAATCCAAAAATTATTAAAGAAGGAATTATTAAAAACGTTGCTAATTCAGTATTAATTAAACTAAATCAAATTGGAACATTAACTGAAACTATGGAGGCTATTGAAATGTGTCAAAAAGCTGGGTGACCAGCAGTAGTATCTCATCGTTCTGGGGAAACTGAAGATACAACGATTGCTGACTTAGCAGTAGCTTTTAATACTGGACAAATTAAAACAGGTTCAATGTCAAGAACTGATCGTGTTGCAAAATATAATCGTTTATTAACAATTGAAGCCGATTTAGCAGATCAAGCTAAATTTTTAGGTGACGATGTATTTTATAATATTAATTAATTAAAATCATATTTTATGGTTAAATTTACTGATATCCTTTTTAATTTTAAACAAATTATAATAATTATCACTAAAATAATGTAATTAGAAGAGAGGATGACTAAATATGCAAGAATTAAATAAAAGAAGAATTGGAATCTTAACTTCTGGTGGTGATTCACCAGGTATGAATAATGTTATTAATGCAGTATATAAGACTTTTCGTGGTATAAATCATGAAAATAGTAAAATTGCTACTGCTGATAAAAGACCATTTGAATTAGTTTTAATAAAAAATGGTTATAAAGGAATAATGACAAATGACATTCACGTTATTGATAACAATTGAGCAAATTTAATTGATCTAGGAACTGAGATGGGGGGAACAATCATTGGGTCTGCTCGTTTTAGAGAATTTGAGCAAGAAGAAACTCGTAAAAAATGTATTGAAATTTTAAAATCTAAAAAAATTGAAGGTTTAATTGCTATTGGTGGTGATGGCACATATAATGGTTTGCAAAAATTAAGTAATGAAGCAGCTATTCAATGTGTGGGTATTCCAGGTACTATTGATAATGATATTAGTTCAAGTGAGTTTACTATTGGTTTTGATACCGCTTTTAATACAATTGTTGAAAATCTTGATAAAATTCGTCAAACTGCTAATTCTCACGGAAGAATTATGATTGTTGAAGTAATGGGTCGTAATTGTGGTGACCTTGCTCTTCACAGTGCTGCTGCTGCAAATTGTGATTTAGTTGCAACTAAAGATTTAGGAATTGGAGAACAGTCATTGATTGATATTATTAAACAGTTGTACACTAAAAAACAACGTCGTTCATTAGTAATAGTAGTAACTGAACGTCAATATGATGTTAATAAAATAGCTAAAATCATTGAAAAGGATACTGATTGTGAAACAAGAGCAGTAATATTGGGTCAAATTCAACGTGGGGGAACACCAAGTGCATTTGATCGTTATTTAGCAACAATGATGGGTATTTTTGCTGCTGAAAGATTTGCAAATAGTAATAAATCTAGTATTTGTATTGGATTACAAGATAATAAATTAGTAGCTATTGAAATTCAAGATGCATTAAACACACCTTCAATAAATAAAAATAACGTTGCTAATAAAATTTTACGTTTGTCAGGAGTTATTTTTAAAAAAAATACTTAATAAAAAGAGGTGAATAATTTGATATCAATTATAAAAAGAACTAAATGTGTAACTACTTTAGGACCTGCTTCAAATTCTGCTGATGTTATTAAACAACTAATAGAAAATGGCTCAATTTGTGGGCGTTTAAATTTTTCTCATGGTACTCATGATGAACATTTAGCAAGGGTTTTAATGATTAGAGAAGTATCTAAACAATTAAATGTACCAGTTGCTATTATGTTAGATACTAGAGGTCCGGAAGTTAGAACACATACCTTTACAAAGGGTAGTGTAGAAATCAAAAAAAATGAAATTATTACGATAATTGATAATAAAGAGATTATTGGTACTGCGGATAAGTTTTCTGTAAATTATGGTAATTTAGCAAAGGATATTAAAGTTAATGATAATTTACTAGTAGATGATGGTAAATTTACATTAAAGGTTACAGCGGTTAAAGACCATACTGTTATTTGTCAAGCTTTAAATACACATACTATTAAAGATCGTCGTGCTATTAATATTCCAAATGTTAAATTATCTTTACCTTTTATTTCTGAAAAAGATAGAGCAGATTTAATTTTTGGTTGTCAGCAAAAAGTAGATTATGTTGCTGCATCATTTGTTTGTTCAGCAGCTGATATTAAAGAAATCCGCAAAGTTTTAGATGATAATGATGGTAAACATATTCAAATCATTGCTAAAATTGAATCACAATTAGCAGTTAATAATTTTGATGAAATTTTAAAAGAATCAGATGCTATTATGGTTGCTCGTGGTGATTTAGGAGTTGAAATTCCTTTTGAAAAAGTTCCTTTTTTAGAACGTGAATGAATTAAAAAATGTCGTACTGTTAACAAACCGATAATTGTTGCTACACAAATGCTAGATTCAATGATAGATAACCCTCATCCAACACGTGCTGAAGTTACTGATGTTTGGGTTGCTATGGATTGGGGAGCAACATGTACAATGTTATCGGGTGAATCTGCTAATGGTAACTATCCTGTGTTATCAATTGCAACAATGAGTAAAATTCTTGTTGATGCTGAAAGTCATCAAGAACAGAGTAAAATTGCTACTGATTTATTGCATACAAAAGATCAATTAGTTGCTAAAACTATTAAAAAAATTATTGAAGAAAAACCACAATATTTAATTACTAATAGTCAAGATAGTAATTATATTAGAACTATTGCTAATGCTCATTTGCCAGTTTATATAATTCCTATTGTTAATAATGTTATTGATTATAATAAATTTGCAATAAACTTTGGAATTTATACTTTTTTAGCAACTGAAGGAATTCCAGTAGAATTAAGTAATTCTTCGCAATTAGTTAAAAGCATTAGTAGCACTTATATAATCCCTACTAAATCAAAAGTATTAGTAGTAGATATTAATAATAATACTAATCTTTTTACAACTTTTATTGTTAAATAACCTAGTACTACTGAGGTAAATTAGAAAAGGAATTAGGTAAAACATGAAAATTAATGTAATTAAATTAAATGGCAAAACGATGACTTATAATATTGAAAATCCAATTACTGGTTATCAATTATTAAAACAGGAAAATGAAAATATAGATTCTTCAATTATTGCTTTTACTCTGAATGGACAATTAAAAGATTTATATTGAGAAATTAAAGAAGATGCTGAAATCAAGTTTATTAAAAAAGATGATGCTTTAGGATGAACTATTTTAAATTATGGATGTGCTATGATTTTAGCTCATACTATTAAATTAATGTATCCACAAGCGTTAATTACGATTGCTAATACTAATGATAATGGTTTTTATTTAGATTTTGATTATGAAAAACGACTTTCTAATGATGAATTAATTAAAATTGAAGAGAAAATGCGTGAAATTTTAATAAAAAATATTGAAATTAAAAGAATTTGTCAAACTAAAAAAGAATCTTTAAAAACTCATAAAGACAATCCTTTTGCTTTAGAATATATTAAATTAAATCATGTTAATGGATTAAAATGCTCTTATTTAGTTGATAATAAGACTTTAGTAGTAGCATCGGGTGTTGCTATTAATAATTCTTCATCAATAAAAGATTTTAAATTATTAAGTATTACTGGTGCATATTGATTAGGAAATGATAAAAATAAACAATTACAGCGCATTTCTGGAATTTGTGATTATTCAAAAGTAAAATTAGTAGATAAACTTAATCAACTTGAAGAACAAAAAAATCGTGATCATCGTAAACTAGGTAAAGAATTAAGTATTTTTACTTTTAATGATGATTGTGGTAAAGGATTACCTATATTTTTACCAAATGGTATGGTTATTAAAAAAGTTTTGCAGGAATATTTGAGAAAACAAGAATTTATGTGAGATTATCAAGAAGTAGCGACACCAGTTTTAGGTTCTGTTGAATTATATAAAAAAAGTGGTCATTGAGATCATTATCGTGAAAATATGTTTACTCCAATTAAAAAAGAAGAAGAACAATTGGTATTAAGACCAATGACTTGTCCTCATCACTGTATGATTTATAAAAGTGCTCTTCGTAGTTATAAAGATTTGCCTTTGCGTTTAAGTGAACATGCTTTATTATATCGTTATGAAGCAAGTGGGGCTTTAACTGGTTTAGAACGAGTAAGAAGCATGGAATTAACCGATTCTCATATTTTTGTTAGATTTGATCAAATGAAAACAGAGTTTAAACGTTGTTATCAGTTAATTGCTGAGGTTTTAAAAACTTTAAATATTAAAATTGATTATTTATCATTATCTTTACGAGATCCTGCTGATAAAGAAAAATATTTTAATGATGATAAAATGTGAAATCAAGCAGAAACAGCATTACGTGAAGTATTAGATGAATTACAATTAGAGTATAAACTAATGATTGGTGAGGCTGCTTTTTATGGACCAAAATTTGATGTTCAAATTAAAACAGCATTAGGTCATGAAATTACAATATCTACTATTCAATTCGATTTCTTATTACCGAAAAAGTTTAATTTAACTTATATTGATGAAAATAATAATGAAATAAATCCAGTTATTGTTCATCGAGGATTAATTGGTACATATGAACGTTTTATTGCCACATTATTAGAACAAAATAAAGGTGTTTTTCCACTATGATTAGCACCAAGGCAAATTGCAATTTTACCAATAAATGAAAAAGAAAAAACCTTAGAATATGCTAATAAATTATTGCAAACTTGTAAACAACATAATTTACTAACTGAAATTATTAGCAGTGGAACTATTGGCAAACGTATTGTTGAAACACAAACTCAAAAAATTCCTTATCAAATTATTATTGGTGATAAGGAAATTGAAAATAATAATTTAAGTTATCGTCAGTATGGTCAAAAAGAAAGTAAAATTGTTACTTTATCAGAATTTTTAAAATTATTAACAAAACAAGTTGATAATAAAATATAATTATAAAAATTAAAAAACCATTTAAGGTTCTAATTCTTAAATGGTTTTTTAGTTAATTAAGCAATTTAATTTTTACTAAGTATATTAGTAAAAATTAAACCATTTTTTTATACGAAAAAAATATTTATCTTTTTAATATTATTTTCATTGACATTGGGTTTTGTTTTCTGTAAGATACTTATTGTGCCCGAAAATAAATGGGTTACAAACTAGAAAAAACGATCTTTGAAAACTAAATAGAACAAGAATTAATCCGTCAATTTTTTATTAAAAATTAAATAAGTCAGACATCATCTTTTAACAAAAACAATTTTATTGAGAGTTTGATCCTGGCTCAGGATTAACGCTGGCGGCATGCCTAATACATGCAAGTCGAACGAAAGTAGCAATACTTTAGTGGCGAACGGGTGAGTAACACGTATCTAACCTACCATTTAGTGGGGAATAACTGTTGGAAACGACAGCTAATACCGCATATGTTATTTATTTGCAATAATAAATAATGAAAGGAGCATTTGCTTCGCTAATTGATGGGGATGCGACGCATTAACTAGTTGGTAAGGTAATGGCTTACCAAGGTAACGATGCGTAGCCGATCTGAGAGGATGAACGGCCACATTGGGACTGAGACACGGCCCAAACTTCTACGGAAGGCAGCAGTAGGGAATTTTTCACAATGGGCGAAAGCCTGATGGAGCAATGCCGCGTGACTGATGAAGGTCTTCGGATTGTAAAGGTCTGTTGTAAGGGAAGAAGTGCTAGAATAGGAAATGATTTTAGTATCGACCATACCTTACCAGAAAGCCACGGCTAACTATGTGCCAGCAGCCGCGGTAATACATAGGTGGCAAGCGTTATCCGGATTTATTGGGCGTAAAGCGTGCGTAGACGGTTTTGCAAGTCTGAAGTTAAATTTAGGGGCTCAACCCCTAACCGCCTTGGAAACTACATTACTAGAGTATAGGAGAGGTTAGTGGAATTTCATGTGTAGCGGTGGAATGCGTAGATATATGAAGGAACACCAGTGGCGAAGGCGGCTAACTGGCCTATTACTGACGTTGTGGCACGAAAGCGTGGGGAGCAAATAGGATTAGATACCCTAGTAGTCCACGCCGTAAACGATGAGTACTAAGTGTTGCCATGAGGCAGTGCTGTAGCTAACGCATTAAGTACTCCGCCTGAGTAGTATGCTCGCAAGAGTGAAACTCAAAGGAATTGACGGGGACCCGCACAAGCGGTGGAGCATGTGGTTTAATTCGAAGCAACGCGAAGAACCTTACCAGGTCTTGACATACCTTGCGAAGCTATAGAGATATAGTAGAGGTTAACAAGGATACAGGTGGTGCATGGTTGTCGTCAGTTCGTGTCGTGAGATGTTTGGTTAAGTTCAGCAACGAACGCAACCCTTGTCCTTAGTTGCCAGCATTAAGTTGGGGACTCTAAGGAGACTGCTAGTGTAAGCTAGAGGAAGGTGGGGATGACGTCAAATCATCATGCCCCTTATGACCTGGGCTACACACGTGCTACAATGGCTGATACAAAGAGTCGCTAAACCGCGAGGTCAAGCAAATCTCAAAAAGTCAGTCTCAGTCCGGATTGAAGTCTGCAACTCGACTTCATGAAGTCGGAATCGCTAGTAATCGCAAATCAGCAATGTCGCGGTGAATACGTTCTCGGGTCTTGTACACACCGCCCGTCAAACCACGAGAGTTGGCAATGCCAGAAGTCGGTGTCCTAACCGTAAGGAGGGAGCTGCCAAAGGCAGGGTTAATGATTGGGGTTAAGTCGTAACAAGGTATCCCTACCGGAAGGTGGGGATGGATCACCTCCTTTCTATGGAGTTTAGTTTCTAATAAGAAACCAAGACAACAAGAAAAAATAGATGGATGATTTATTGGATTACTTCTTTTGTTCTGTTTAGTTTTCAGGGATTGTTTTCTCTGAGCAATTGTTCTTTAAAAACTGGATAATAGACATCTTTTAAAAAAAATAAGATAATTTTTATCTTGCAATAAGATATTGAACATCTAGAATAAAGTAGACACAGAATTGTAACCTTTGTGTTAAAAATACTTTAAGGAAGGTGTTCATTTTTTTATGGCTAAATGACTATCAAAAGAAGAAAAGTTAAAAATAATAAAAATAAGTAAAATTAAAACAATTGATAAAACCACATTAGAGTATGGTATTGGTCGATCATCAATAAAAGAATGAATTAAAACATATAAATTATTAGGTGAAAAAGGTTTAGAATATGGCAATGGAATTCGTGCTAAAAAAACCAAAAGAACAGGTCGACCCAAATCTTTAAATTTTAATGAAATGACAAAACAAGAATTAATTGAATATATTGAGACAATGAACGATATAAAAAAGTATTTAGAAAAATCGACAAAAAAGAAGAAATATTTTGTGATTTTCTCATTAAAGAAAAAATATCAGATTAGTTATTTATGTTGATTATTAAATGTTTCAAAATCAGGATATTATAAGTGAATTAAGAATCGAATGAATGAATTTAATAAATGAGATACATTTTTAGCTAATATAATTAAAAATATTTTTTATCAATTTCAAGAAATTTATGGTTATAAAATAATAACTTTATGAATTAACAAAATTTATAATTTAAAATTAAAATTTCATATTGTATATAGATATATGAAAAATATGAGTTTAAAAGCTAAGGTTCACATAAAAAAATTTGATTATAGAACTAAATCAGGAAGTTTAAGATATGATAATTTATTAAAACGTGATTTTTCAACTACTAATTTAAATGAAAAATTAGGTACTGATATAACTTATTTATTAACTAATGGTAAAACATATTATTTATCAAATGTTAAAGATTTTCATAATAATGAAATATTAGATTATAAAATAAGTGCAAGTTTAGACATGACATTTGTTGTCCAAAACATTATCCAAGCTTGAGTTAATGCTCAAAAACCTACTTCATGAATTTTACAATCAGATCAAGGATTTCACTATAGAAATCCTTCTTATAAAATTTTATGTGATGAATTAAAAATAAAAATTTCAATGTCTAGAAGAGGTAATTCCTGTGATAATGGTGCTACTGAAACTTGATTTGGAACAATGAAAACAGAATTTCTATATCAAATTCCAAGAAAAAATAGAACTATTGAATGAATACAAGACAACTTACCTAAATATATTTACTTTTATAATAATTATCGACCTCAAATAAAATTAAAAGGAATGAGTCCAATCGAATATCGATTAGCTCATTCCAAACCAACAAATAATTACTTCATACCTATAAATTTAACACTTACAAACGCTATTGGTAATGTTTAGTAATCTGTGGGTAATGTTTAGTAATCTGTGTAACTTACAAAAATAACTATGTTTAATTAATTCTAGTAAATATAATTAAATGACTAGAAAGAGTGAGTTACAGATGGCTAAAAAGCAAAATATTAATAATAATGATCCAATATCAAAAGCAGTAGATTTATTATTAGAAAATACTGAAGATTTAACAACAGTTTTTAAAGAGGGAGGATTGTATAAAGAATTAACAAAAAAGATTAGTAGAAAAAATGTTGAATTCTGAGATGCAAAATTATTTAGGATATGATAAGAATCAACATAGTAATAGTGACAATGCTCGTAATGGTATAAGTTCAAAAAAATTAATAACTCAACAAGGTAAAATTGAGATTGATGAGGCTTTTATGTAATCTGTGTATCTTTGTTTTACAAAGTACTAGTTTAGATTAATTCTATCTTCAAATTTTATCATAAAATGAGCAATTGCTGTATTTCAATTTTGAATGGGCATTGTTCATTTTTTTGTTATATTTTCAATTGCTAAATAAAATATTTTAAAAACTGCCATATCATTAGGAAAAACTTTTTTATTTCTGATAACTTTTCGTAATTGACTATTTACAGATTCAATAGCATTTGTTGTATAAATCACTCTTTTAATTTCTGCAGGATAACTAATAAAAACAATTAAATTATCTCAATTTTTATATCAAGATTTAGCAATTTGAGGATATTGTTTATTTCACTTATTTTCAAAGGATTCTAAAGCCTGCATTGCTTGTTCTTCACTACATGCAGTATAAATTGGTTTTAAATCTGCAACTAGAGATTTCTAGGGACTTTCCTAAAAACTGTGTTTTTTAAATAAATTTTAGTTGTAAAATCACTAAGTTACACAGATTGCTGGAAAGTCCCATTTTCTGCTTATATGAGACATATTTCAAACTATTTCTAATTTGATGAACTATGCATAATTGATGTTCTGTTTTAAGATAAACTGATTGTATTGCTTCTGACATGCCTGTTAAATTATCACTGCAGGCAATAAGAATATCATTTAAGCCACGATTTTTCATTTCTGTTAAATTTGCTAATCAAAATTTAGCACCTTCATTTTCACTAATTCATAAACCTAAAACATCTTTTTTACCTTCTAAATCAACTCCTAAAGCTATATAAACTGATTTATTAATAATCCTTTTATCTTGTCGTACTTTCACTATTATGCAATCAAAATAAACAATCGGATAGACACTTTCTAATGGTCGATTTTGCCATGCTTTTACATCATCAATAACATCATCAGTAATTTGACTAATAACACTTTCACTAATATCAGCACCATGATATAACTCTTGTAATTGCATTCTAATATCTGAAAATGTCATACCTTTTGCATATAAAGAAAGAACTTGTTGATCAAAACCTTCAAATCTTCTTTGTCTTTTTGCAACTATTACAGGATTAAAATTACTATTGCGATCTCGTGGTACATCAATCTCAATTTTACCTTGTTGAGTTATTAATTTTTTTGAACTTATACCATTACGAGCATTGTCACTATTACTATGTTGATTCTTATCATATCCTAAATAATTTTGCATCTCAGAATTCAACATTTTTTCTACTAATCTTTTTGTTAATTCTTTATACAATCCTCCCTCTTTAAAAACTGTTGTTAAATCTTCAGTATTTTCTAATAATAAATCTACTGCTTTTGATATTGGATCATTATTATTAATATTTTGCTTTTTAGCCATCTGTAACTCACTCTTTCTAGTCATTTAATTATATTTACTAGAATTAATTAAACATAGTTATTTTTGTAAGTTACACAGATTACTAAACATTACCCATTCCAAACCAACAAATAATTAGTTCATACCTATAAATTTAACACTTACAAACGCTATTTTATAAAATTTAATAAAAGGTTACTTTTATTGTCCACTTTTCTTGACAAGTTCATTCTTCTTTTCAATTATTATTTGATAAATCAGTAGACCCATTTTCTTTAGCAATATTTGCTTGTAAAAATATATTATTACCAATAATATTTAATGATTCACTTCTTTGAAATTCATGATCACTACATACATCATTTACTAAACTTTTGACAATCTCACATAATTTTTTACAAGTATCTAATATCAATTTATATTTTTCTTTACCTTTTCATTTTTCAATTAATGATTCACAATTTTCGATAAATTTATCCTGTCATTCTTTAAACTCTTCGGAATTAATTGTCTTAGTTAAATCACCATCACAATAATAAGTTAATATTTCTTTTCAAAAATTACGTCATACTTTTCTCATATTATTATGAGGAGTTTTAACTTTCAATTTTTTAATCAAAAAATCAAAATCTTGAATTTTATTTCTTCTTCAACAATTTAATAATGCAGTAATAATTGGAATTACTAATTGTTTATTATTTATTTTTTCTATTATTTCTTGTTTTTTATTTTCAAGATCTTCTAATCTAGTTATACGTTCTTTTTCTAATTCTTGTAAAATATTAAAATACTTTTGATATTCTCTTATTGCCTGTGAATATATTATCAATTTAATTATTACTTCTCATTTGTTTATAAGTTTAATATCCATTTTTATCATTCTTTCCATTAGTTCAAATATATCTCTATAACCCACTATTTAATCCGATAATTTATTTATATTTTATAAAAATTCAATATCTATAATTTTAATAACTTATTTTATTAATAACTTATGTTACAACTGTTTGTTTAGGAGAATGAAAATTAATATTAATATCAATATTAATACTTTCACCAAAACTATCACTTCACTCACTAATGCCGCTTTCAGAAACAAGACATGTATCAGAATCTAATTGAGATGATAAATCATTATCATCATTAATAACTTTAATTTCGTATTTTTTTGAAGTTCAATATTTTTTAAAACATCTTTAAATAAAGTTACTGCAAAATTACTAATTAACTCTATTTTTAAACTATTAAATTCAAGATTTTTAATTACTTTTTCACATATAGCAATAAATTCGACTTTTCACATTTCATATTCAGAAAATTTTAAATTTTTAGATTTGTTTTGTTCTAAATAAAATGCTAATAGTTTAGCAGATAAATCCAATTCTGCTTTTTTAAGTGTTGACTGATCTAGTGATTTAGTATAAAGATCTTTAAATTTTTTAAAAAAAAATCTTTTTCTGCAATCTTTTCACCTAATTTAATTTCTCAATTTTTGTTACTTTTCTTTAACTGTCTACATTTTCAAATCTTATAAAATCATATGTTTTTTATTTTTTGTAACTTCATATTGTTTTTTTCTATTTTATCTGTAATAACTTTTATTTTTAAATTAATTTCTTTTAGAACTGATTCTTGATTATCTTTTAGATTGTTATATTGTTCATTAACTAATTTATGATGGGCGGGTAACAAAAATGCGGAATAATTTTTTCAATATTGTCTTTATTATCATTTAGACGAGAATAAATTAAGACTTTTATTATGTAATTGTAAATAAATAGTACTACTAATAAAATTTAATTACAACTAAAATACATTTATAAAAATTATGTTTTAAAAATTAATAAATTTGATATTATTTTTACATGAAAAAAACTTAATTTTCATGCAATTAGTTGTTATTTAATATTTAGATTTAAAAAGAGGTATTCAAAATGAAAAAAATTAAAATATTACAAGGTATAACTGTAATATTATTTGCATTTATAATTTTAATTACAGTTATAGGTTTATATTTAATTTGATTTAGTAATTTTCATTATATTATTGGTTATAAACATAGTGACAAATATTGTAATGGATTTGGAGCATTAAAACACTTTGGTATAAGTTTTATATTATTTCATTCTCCAAATTCTATTTGTAATATAACAAATCATCCAGAAAATTATCATGCTTGAGTACAATTACAAACGGGAATTATTTTATGCCTAATTATAAGTCCATTTTTACTATATATAACAATTTTATTTATAACTTTTATTTTGATTTTTAAAATAAAAATAAAAAATAATAACTTTTGAGATGCAATTCAAAATTGTGAAATAATTAATAATTATTATGTTCATTAAAATTATATTTTTAAATTTATTTGATTACACCTAAATGTAGCCATTTTGATATAAATATTAATGTTATATGTTCTATTGCCAAGCATTTCTTTTAAAATATGTCAAATATTACTTTCAGCAAAAGTACCAATATTTCATTTTGCAGATTGATTAATAATTCCCTGTTTATTATTTTTAAAATATTGTTTTTTTAATTTTTTATGATTATCTAATTCTTTATATAAATAATTAATTAACTTATCATATTGACCATTTTCAATTAAATTTTTACAAGTATCATATTCTTGTCAATATTTACCTTTATTTCCAGCAAGTATACCAAGATATAATGTTCTAATTAAATGGCAACTTCTTTAATTCATCCTGCACTATCTCCACAAATAATGATTTTAGCTTGTTCAAAATTTTCAAAAAATCTTTTTCCTTGTTCTAAAATAAATTCAGCAGTTTTTTTAACTCCAATTTTTGTTTTATTTGGTCTAATAACAACATTTACTCTTTTATTAACTAATGTATGATTAATATTATCTGTATAAAATGCTACTAAACGCATTGAATACTTATTAATTTGTCTTTTAATTTCTCAAAACTTTCGATGGCCATCATCAATACTAATATAAATGGGTTGATTTTTTTCTAATTTAATTTTTTCTACATTTTTATTAAAAACTTTATGTTTTTCAAAAATTCTATGAATATCCATTGTAGTTAAACCAGCATCTTTTAAAATATCGCAAATATCTTTGTATCTTTTTCCATCAGCAAAATATTGGGACTTTCCTAAAAACTGTGTTTTTTAAATAAATTTTAGTTGTAAAATCAGTAAGTTACACAGATTGCTGGAAAGTCCCAAAATATTCAATAACAATTTGTTCTATGTCTTCACCAATTCTTTTATATTTTGGTAATTCTAATTCTTCATCAACTAAACAAATACGTACTCATTTTTGTAATTCTGTGTTATAATTTTCATAAATACGTCGTTTATAAATCACTATACCATATTTTGTTTTTCTTTTTCTTTCTTTATAATCAACAATTTTATATTTATTTTTATCTCTTGTTTTAAAAAATTTTCTATCTAATTTTTCTCATTTTTGCTTTATATGTGCTAATACTAATTGATTAATATTAGCGTATTCTTTTTGATAAATTCATTTGTATTTTGCACTCATGTTTAATCTTCCTTTCTAAATTGGATTTGTTAATAGTTTAAGTTTAATTTTTTTAAAAAATAAGGAGTAAATATGACTTTTATTAGTAGTTATGCACAATTAAATAAAAAATATAATCTTAATTTTAGTGATAATAATTATGGTTTTAGTTGAGATATTTTTAAAAAATTTGTTGGTTTGGAATGAGCAGAATTTTTCACTACCAATTGTTTTTATCGTTTTGTACCAACTGCACGTGGAACAAGAAAAACTTGAAATTGTTTAGCATTTGATTTATTTATATGTTGTAATTTTAGTGATAGTAGTGTCCAAGAAGTAAGGCGCTATGAAAATACTCATAGTGAAACTACAATTGGTGCATTAATGAATGTTTGTCAAGTCTTGTTAGATGAATATGATATTAATTTATTACCAAGTAATCCACATGGAATTAAATGAAAAATTACTAAGGATGGAGGATGTATTATTTTTCCTAATAATCAGCAAATTGATTTTATTGGTTATGCTAATGGTAATAAAATTTTTGGAAAAGAAGCGGGTGGGTCAAGTTTTTTAGGTTCAAGAACAGATGAAATAATAATGGCTGAAGAAAAAGAAACTTTAACAGAAAAGCAATTAACATATCGATATGAACGTTTACAAAACTCTATGTTTAGAAGTAATCGTATTAAAGTATCAAAAGAACCTATTAAAGAATGAAGTTGAACGTTTATTGAGAAAAATATATATAGTCCTAATTTTGGAAAAAAGATTACTCACTATTTTTATAAAAGTTTCTTTATTACTTTTACATGTAATCCTTATGATAAATATCATCGATTTTATTTAAAATACTGTACACCATTTTTACCATTAAATGATAAAATTATGGATAATTTAAAAAAAATTGGTAAAGTTTATTATGAAAATAAAGATATGTTTAGTTGCTTAGGTTTATTTGTTTTAAGATTTACTATTCAACCATTTTGAAATAAATTACCAGATATTCAAAAAAGAACATTATTAGAAATGAAAAAAAGTAATCCTGATGAATTTAATACTGTTTTTTATGGTTTTGAATTTTTAGATAGTGATGCAACAATTTTTCCATTTCAAAAAACCGTAAAATATTGACAATCATATAATTTAAAACAATTTTATAATCAAGAAAAAGATATGTATAAATTTGATTTTTATTCAGTTGGTGTTGATTGAGCAACTGGTCATAAAGACCATACTGTATTTATGATAGTTGGTTTTAAAGAATATAATAATACCGGATATTATGATGCTTATATTATTTGTGAATTAGTAGTTACACCAAATGATTTTATTAATGAAAATGAAAAGATTAATGCTTATGTAAATGAAATTTTAGGATTAATGGATAATTTTGAAAATTTTGACCAAGCAATTTATTTTTATGATGATAAAGCACAAACTGCCATGGATTGATTAAATCAAAAATTAATAGATGAACATAATACTATTCTAATAATACAAACGGCTATTAAACACGCTTCAAATCTAAATCAAGAAGCAGGATTAACTAATAGAGTAGTTTGAATGAGAAATATTATGAGTTATGGAAACTTTTATGCTAATAAAGATGATTTACCAAAAACTACTCAATGTTTAGAAGAGTTACGTTATGATGAAACAAAAAACTAACATTCCAGACAAAAATATGTATCAAGACCCTTATGATGCTTTATTTTATGCAGTATATCCATATAAAAATGTCATTAGGGGTAAAAATAATGCTGGTGTGAAAAAAAGCATCTTCACATTTGCTATATAATAAACAAGTACAGTATCATTAATAGTATAGGTTTCATAAAATAAACACCTTTAATTTTGTCATTATTTTGCGTTTAAAAGCATACTTGTAATAATCACTAAAAATGGTTACAATTAAACAATAAAATGTTAAAAAATAAGGAGTTAATTATGATGAATAAAGAAAAATCATTAAAAGTTGTAAATAATTTGAAATTTTTAAAAAAGATTTTGCAAAATGAATGTTGTTTGTCAAAGCAAAAATTGTAATAACAAATGAAGTAATATTGTATTATTGAAATTAAAATGAACAACGTTTAGTCTTTTTCTTTGTGAAAATCATGCAATTAATTTAGAACATGAATTATTACCAAAATGATTAAAAACTTGTCAAGAGTTAAGAAAAAATAACAAAATAAAAAAGGAGAAATTTATTATGAAAGCATGAATAAAAACAAATTTAAGTAAAATAACATTAGCATTAGCACTAACTGGTGCTACAACTGGAACAATAGGATTAATCATGGGGGGTGCTTACCCATGAAAGTAAAAATGAATTATCATTTTTAAATTATGATTATACAAAAACTTCTGGTGGTGGTGGAGCAACAATATGGTCACATAAAAGTGGAGACTATCATAAAATAGATTTATATTTTGGCATTAAACCAAAACATCAAGGAGATATAAAATGAAATCGTATATATCCTAATGGATATTTTAATAAATAATCTGGTAATGTTTAGTAATCTGTGTAACTTACAAAAATAACTATGTTTAATTAATTCTAGTAAATATAATTAAATGACTAGAAAGAGTGAGTTACAGATGGCTAAAAAGCAAAATATTAATAATAATGATCCAATATCAAAAGCAGTAGATTTATTATTAGAAAATACTGAAGATTTAACAACAGTTTTTAAAGAGGGAGGATTGTATAAAGAATTAACAAAAAGATTAGTAGAAAAAATGTTGAATTCTGAGATGCAAAATTATTTAGGATATGATAAGAATCAACATAGTAATAGTGACAATGCTCGTAATGGTATAAGTTCAAAAAAATTAATAACTCAACAAGGTAAAATTGAGATTGATGTACCACGAGATCGCAATAGTAATTTTAATCCTGTAATAGTTGCAAAAAGACAAAGAAGATTTGATGGTTTTGATCAACAAGTTCTTTCTTTATATGCAAAAGGTATGACATTATCAGATATTAGAATGCAATTACAAGAGTTATATCATGGTGCTGATATTAGTGAAAGTGTTATTAGTCAAATTACTGATGATGTTATTGATGATGTAAAAGCATGGCAAAATCGACCATTAGAAAGTGTCTATCCGATTGTTTATTTTGATTGCATAATAGTGAAAGTACGACAAGATAAAATGATTATTAATAAATCAGTTTATATAGCTTTAGGAGTTGATTTAGAAGGTAAAAAAGATGTTTTAGGTTTATGAATTAGTGAAAATGAAGGTGCTAAATTTTGATTAGCAAATTTAACAGAAATGAAAAATCGTGGCTTAAATGATATTCTTATTGCCTGCAGTGTGAACATCTAGAATAAAGTAGACACAGAATTGTAACCTTTGTGTTAAAAATACTTTAAGGAAGGTGTTCATTTTTTTATGGCTAAATGACTATCAAAAGAAGAAAAGTTAAAAATCCTGAATTGTAAATATAAATGGGACAAATGGGACAGTTTTTAAAATAATTGTATTAAGTCTATTGGGCTTTTATAAGATAGTGATTTTCTGGGTGTAGAATTAATTTGAAATGCTATAGCATTTAAGTCTTTTTGTTTATATAAAGATAGATCTGTAGATTTTGGTAAATATCTTCTTAAAATACCATTATTATTTTCATTTAAACCTCTTTGACAAGGTTTGCCAGGATCTGCAAAATAAATCTTAACATTGCAAATTTTTTCGATTAATTTTCATTTACTAAATTCTTTACCACGATCAAAAGTAATAGTTTTAACTGTTCCTTTTTGTAACTTTGAAATAAATTTTATTATACTTTTTGTAATATTTTCTGCTTTATGATTTTTAGAAACTAAAGGAATTGTGGTTTTTGATCATATATCAGCTAAAGTAATAATAGAACTTTTATGATCTTTACCAATGATAGTATCACCCTCTAAATGACCAAATTCTTGTATATTTTTAATATTAGGAATGATTAAATTTCTTTCATGAATAGATTTACAATTATTAATTCGTCCTCTAGTTTCTTTTTGTTTATGAGGTTTATTTTTTCCTTTTCTCAATAAGTTATTTTCATCAAAACCCATTCGATTTGTTTTAAACATGTTATATAAAGTTTTTGTTGAAATACTTTTTATTTTATTTTCCTTTAAAAAATTAGCAATTATATCAAGCGCATAATTTTTAGTAATTAACAAATAATTAATAGTATTAATTTCTGTTAAAGTTAAAATTATTAATTTTCTACCTGCATTTTGCTTCTTTTTTTTGAATTTGATTCAATATTTCTAATGGTAATAAGTTTTGATTTAATAATCTGCAAACTCTATGTACAGTTGATTTACTATAATCAACAGCTTTTGCTATTTTACGAATTGAAAATTCATAACTTTTATATTCTTTTATTGCTATTATTGATTCAATAGTCAGATACTTATACATTGTGCTAATTCCTTTCTTTTCTTAATTATAGAATTAACACAATTTAATTTTTATATAAATGTCCTTTTTAATTTTACAATTCAGGTTATAAAATAAGTGCAAGTTTAGACATGACATTTGTTGTTCAAAACATTATCCAAGCTTGAGTTAATGCTCAAAAACCTACTTCATGAATTTTACAATTAGATCAAGGATTTCACTATACAAATCCTTCTTATAAAATTTTATGTGATGAATTAAAAATAAAAATTTCAATGTCTAGAAGAGGTAATTCCTGTGATAATGGTGCTACTGAAACTTGATTTGGAACAATGAAAACAGAATTTCTATATCAAATTCCAAGAAAAAATAGAACTATTGAATGAATACAAGACAACTTACCTAAATATATTTACTTTTATAATAATTATCGACCTCAAATAAAATTAAAAGGAATGAGTCCAATCAAATATCGATTAGCTCATTCCAAACCAACAAATAATTAGTTCATACCTATAAATTTAACACTTACAAACGCTATTTTATAAAATTTAATAAAAGGTTACT
This sequence comes from Spiroplasma endosymbiont of Aleiodes alternator, assembly GCF_964031135.1. Taxonomy (NCBI): domain Bacteria; kingdom Bacillati; phylum Mycoplasmatota; class Mollicutes; order Entomoplasmatales; family Spiroplasmataceae; genus Spiroplasma; species Spiroplasma endosymbiont of Aleiodes alternator. The sequence goes on along the minus strand of NZ_OZ035008.1, from coordinate 448,699 downwards.
TTTATTGTCCACTTTTCTTGACAAGTTCAGTGATAATTTAACAGGCATGTCAGAAGCAATACAATCAGTTTATCTTAAAACAGAACATCAATTATGCATAGTTCATCAAATTAGAAATAGTTTGAAATATGTCTCATATAAGCATAGAAAATCTCTAGTTGCAGATTTAAAACCAATTTATACTGCATGTAGTGAAGAACAAGCAATGCAGGCTTTAGAATCCTTTGAAAATAAGTGAAATAAACAATATCCTCAAATTGCTAAATCTTGATATAAAAATTGAGATAATTTAATTGTTTTTATTAGTTATCCTGCAGAAATTAAAAGAGTGATTTATACAACAAATGCTATTGAATCTGTAAATAGTCAATTACGAAAAGTTATCAGAAATAAAAAAGTTTTTCCTAATGATATGGCAGTTTTTAAAATATTTTATTTAGCAATTGAAAATATAACAAAAAAATGAACAATGCCCATTCAAAATTGAAATACAGCAATTGCTCATTTTATGATAAAATTTGAAGATAGAATTAATCTAAACTAGTACTTTGTAAAACAAAGATACACAGATTACATAAAAGCCTCAAAAATATCAGATTAGTTATTTATGTTGATTATTAAATGTTTCAAAATCAGGATATTATAAGTGAATTAAGAATGGAATGAATGAATTTAATAAATGAGATACATTTTTAGCTAATATAATTAAAAATATTTTTTATGAATTTCAAGAAATTTATGGTTATAAAATGATAACTTTATGAATTAACAAAATTTATAATTTAAAATTAAAATTTCATATTGTATATAGATATATGAAAAATATGAGTTTAAAAGCTAAGGTTCGCATAAAAAAATTTGATTATAGAACTAAATCAGGAAGTTTAAGATATGATAATTTATTAAAACGTGATTTTTCAACTACTAATTTAAATGAAAAATTAGGTACTGATATAACTTATTTATTAACTAATGGTAAAACATATTATTTATCAATTGTTAAAGATTTTCATAATAATGAAATATTAGATTATAAAATAAGTGCAAGTTTAGACATGACATTTATTGTCCAAAACATTATCCAAGCTTGAGTTAATGCTCAAAAACCTACTTCATGAATTTTACAATCAGATCAAGGATTTCACTATACAAATCCTTCTTATAAAATTTTATGTGATGAATTAAAAATAAAAATTTCAATGTCTAGAAGAGGTAATTCCTGTGATAATGGTGCTACTGAAACTTGATTTGGAACAATGAAAACAGAATTTCTATATCAAATTCCAAGAAAAAATAGAACTATTGAATGAATACAAGACAACTTACCTAAATATATTTACTTTTATAATAATTATCGACCTCAAATAAAATTAAAAGGAATGAGTCCAATCGAATATCGATTAGCTCATTTCAAACCAACAAATAATTACTTCATACCTATAAATTTAACATTTACAAACGCTATTTTATAAAATTTAATAAAAGGTTACTTTTATTGTCCACTTTTCTTGACAAGTTCATGTTTTGCTTTTTTAATATCAGTTTCATTTTTATGATAAGTCAAAGTTAAAAAACTTAAAATTCTTGCATTATAAAAATTATGTAATGCTTTTTGAACTAATTTACATTTAGTACGAACATTATTATTTCTTAACTTAGTAACATTACCAATATTTTTTATACCTAATTTATTTCTTTGATTTTTTAAAATATCAATAGGTAAAACAACATTTTTAACATAACAAGCATAAAAAATTTTTTTAACATAAAAATTATATGAAATATTCATTTAAAATCAATCCTGCTAGGAATTTTTTAATAAAATTGAATGATTTATAAATAAATATAAATCTTAATATATCTTATCATAAAATAATAAAAAAAGTATCAAACTTTACACTTGCGGTGAAAAATGATACTTAACTAAAGTAAATTATACTTTATTTTTTTATTTTTTAACTATTAATTTTAAAAAAATAGTTATATTAAACAAAAATATTGGATTATAAAATAAAAAACTATCTTTAAAATAATATAATATATTTATATTAGAAATATAGTTATTAACTAAATTCAATCATATACTAGTTATAATTACTTATTTATTTTATCTAAAACACCATTAATGTATTTATAAGCATCATTTGGACAATAAGCTTTAGTTATAATAATAGCTTCATTAATAATAATTTTTTTATCTGTTTTAGTATGGACAATTTCATACACTGCTAAAATTAAAATTGCTTGTTCAATTGGTTTTAAATTTTCAAAATCTCATCCTTGTTTTAAATTATTATTGATTAAATCTATTAAATCATATTCATAATCAATTATTTTATTTAATATCTCACATTGTTCAGTAATTAATCTCTTACCTTCTTCTTCAAAAAGAAATTGTTTAAACGCTTGTTGTGATTGGCCTTCAAGGAAATATTGATATAATACTTCCATCATGCCAATTCTTTTATGATGCTGGGTTATCTTCTTTTGTTCTTGCATTATTGATTTCTACTTCCTTAGTTTGAGCAATAAATATTATATGAATATTTAATAAAAATAAATTTAAAGCTGATTCAGTACGTCTTAAAATTAAATTATTAATTTTATTTTTTAAATTTACTAAATCTTCATTTGGATTAACAATTAATTTTATTCGCACAACAATATTATTATTAATAGCAGTAATAACATTTGTTTCTAACATTAGAACTTCAACATCTTCTAATGTTAATTGATAGTTATCATTAATTAATAACATATAAATAAATTTTTTAATAACTAACGAAGATAATTTTAATGTTCCAACTTTACTTTCTTCAATAAGTATTTCCATAATATTCACCTTTCTTAAGCGCGAGTTTTGTATTTCCCTTCATCTGTACTTACTACAATTTTATCACCATTATTAATAAACATTGGTACTTGTAATTGTAAACCAGTTTCTAAAATAGCTGTTTTTGTTGTATTAGAAACACTATTTCCCTTTACTCCTGGTGGAGCATCAACAACCGCTAATACTACCGAAGGAGGTAAATCAATACCTAATATTTCTAAATTTTTATAAACCCTTAATGATACTTCATTACCAGGAACTAAAAATTTTTTTTCTCATGATAAGCGTGATTGATCAATCCTAATTTCATTATAATCTTCATTATCCATAAAAACTGAATACATACCATCATCATAACTATAAATTGCTGGTCGTTTATCAAAAATAGCTGGATAAACTGTATCACCACCAGTAAAAGTAATACTAATAATAGCTTGTGTTCTTAAATTTTTTGCTTTTACTTTCACATGCGCTTGTCCACGTCCACTTTTAGAATGTGCTGATTCAATAACTATTAAAATATCAGTTTTATTATGTAAAAAAGTAATTCCTGGTTTAAAATCATTAACGTTAATCATTTTTATTTTTTCTCCTTTCAAATATCAATTTCACGAGATGATTTTGTTAAAATTTGATAACCATCTTTGGCAACTAAAATATCATCTTCAATTCTAACACCACCTAAATTAGGAATATAAATACCTGGTTCAACAGTAATAACCATTCCCGGAACTAAAATAGTAGATTCATTTTTAATAACTCAAGGTGATTCATGAATTTCAATACCAAGTCCATGACCAGTACCATGAGTAAAATATTGTTCATAACCCTTTTCTTTAATATATTCTCTACAAATCTTATCAATTTCACCAATAGCTATACCCGGCTTTACAGCCTTAATTCCTGCCATTTGTGCTGACTTAACTATTTCATGAATTTCAATTAATTTTGGATTAACTTTACCAATCGCAAAAGTTCTAGTCATATCTGAACAAAAACCTTCATATACACAACCAAAGTCACAAGTAATTAACTCATTATTGCCAATTTTTTTATTACTGGCTTTACCATGAGGCATTGCTCCTCTTTCTCCAGAAGCAACAATAGTATCAAATGATGCTTTTGTTGCACCATTTTTAACAAATGAACGTAATATTATATCTTCAACATCTTTTTCACTAACACCAGGTCGGATAAAGTTTAAAACTTCATTAAAAGCCAAATCACCAATAGCACAAGCTTTTGCAATTCGTGCAATTTCGATTTCATCTTTAATCATTCTTAGTGAACTAACATAAATTGGAACAAATTCAATATCTTTAATTTCTTGCTTTCAACTTTCTAGTTGAGCAATAGTAATATATTCTGCTTCAAAACCAATTTTTTTAATTTTTTGTGATTTTAATAAATCTTTCAATGAAGAAAAAATATTACTAAATTGAATGCATTTAACATTTTTGGCATTTTCTTTTCCCTCAGTAATATATCTTCCATCTAATAATAAATTTGCATCATTTTTGCTAATCAATAAATAACCTAACGTTGAAATAAAATCACTATATCAAAAGCGATTTTCGGGAGAATAAAATAACATAGCATCTATTTTATTTTTGGTTAATATTGTTTCAATAATTTCTTTTTTATTTAAATTTTTCATTTTAAATTCAATCCTTTTAATAAATCATTAATTAATAACTAAGTATATTGTACTGCAAATTAAAGAAAAGAAATAAGTTTTACTTATTTCTTTTCTTTATGTAGTGTATGTTGATTACAACGAGAACAATGTTTTTTTGTTTCTAATTTTTCAGGCTTAGTTTTTTTATTACGATCAGCAATATAATTTTCTTCTTTGCAAACTTCACATCTTAAAGTTAATCCATCACGCATTGTGCGCCTCCTTAATAATAATTGAGTTATATACAATACAATATTATTGCATAATTAAATAGTTAGTTCAATTAAATAAAGGAATTATTTTTAAACTTCCTTATATGAAAAAATGTTACTAATATTAAAAATAAAAAATATCAGTAACTAGGTAATTATTTAAATAATATTACTTGAATTGTAAATATAAATGGGACAAATGGGACAGTTTTTAAAATAATTGTATTAAGTCTATTGGGCTTTTATAAGATAGTGATTTTCTGGGTGTAGAATTAATTTGAAATGCTATAGCATTTAAGTCTTTTTGTTTATATAAAGATAGATCTGTAGATTTTGGTAAATATCTTCTTAAAATACCATTATTATTTTCATTTAAACCTCTTTGACAAGGTTTGCCAGGATCTGCAAAATAAATCTTAACATTGCAAATTTTTTCGATTAATTTTCATTTACTAAATTCTTTACCACGATCAAAAGTAATAGTTTTAACTGTTCCTTTTTGTAACTTTGAAATAAATTTTATTATACTTTTTGTAATATTTTCTGCTTTATGATTTTTAGAAACTAAAGGAATTGTGGTTTTTGATCATATATCAGCTAAAGTAATAATAGAACTTTTATGATCTTTACCAATGATAGTATCACCCTCTAAATGACCAAATTCTTGTATATTTTTAATATTAGGAATGATTAAATTTCTTTCATGAATAGATTTACAATTATTAATTCGTCCTCTAGTTTCTTTTCGTTTATGAGGTTTATTTTTTCCTTTTCTCAATAAGTTATTTTCATCAAAACCCATTCGATTTGTTTTAAACATGTTATATAAAGTTTTTGTTGAAATACTTTTTATTTTATTTTCCTTTAAAAAATTAGCAATTATATCAAGCGCATAATTTTTAGTAATTAACAAATAATTAATAGTATTAATTTCTGTTAAAGTTAAAATTATTAATTTTCTACCTGCATTTTGCTTCTTTTTTTGAATTTGATTCAATATTTCTAATGGTAATAAGTTTTGATTTAATAATCTGCAAACTCTATGTACAGTTGATTTACTATAATCAACAGCTTTTGCTATTTTACGAATTGAAAATTCATAACTTTTATATTCTTTTATTGCTATTATTGATTCAATAGTCAGATACTTATACATTGTGCTAATTCCTTTCTTTTCTTAATTATAGAATTAACACAATTTAATTTTTATATAAATGTCCTTTTTAATTTTACAATTCAGGTCTTTTGATAGTCATTTAGCCATAAAAAAATGAACACCTTCCTTAAAGTATTTTTAACACAAAGGTTACAATTCTGTGTCTACTTTATTCTAGATGTTCACTAGATGTTCACATTATTAAATATTATTAATGGAACAGTATCTGTAGATCATATTAATTTAAATATTCATCCTAAAATTAAAATTGGGTATTTGGATCAACATCAAGAGGTTAATTTAGAATTAACAGTTTTACAATATTTGCGTGAAAGTTATCAAAAACTTTTTGAACGTGAACAACAAATGGAAAACTTATATGCAGAAATGGCTAATAATTATAGTGAAGAGTTATTAAGGAAAGCAATGAAAATTCAAGATGAATTGACACACCAAGGATTTGATACTATTAGTAAAAAAAATGGTCGTTTAGTTGATGGATTGGGTATTAATTTACAGCTTTTAGAACAAACTTTAGGTAGTTTAAGTGGTGGTCAAAGAGCAAAAGTATTATTAGCAAAATTATTATTAAATGAAGATGATTTTTTATTACTTGATGAACCAACTAATTTTTTTGATATTGAACAAATTAATTGATTAGCTAAGTTTTTACAAAATTACCCTAGTTCATTTTTATTGGTGTCACATGATCGTAATTTTATTAATACAACATGTAATATTATTTTCGATATTGATAATTATATGATTACTCGTTATGTTGGTAATTTTGAAAGTTTTTTAGAACAAAAAAGTTTACATAATCGTCAATATGAATCAGCATATTCAAATCAAAAGAAATTAATTGAAAAATTAGAAACTTATATTAGTAAAAATGCAGCACGTGCTTCAACTGCTAAAAGTGCTGAATCAAGAAGAAAACAATTATCTAAAATTAATGTTTTAGAAAAACAGCAAATCCAGTCTCCTCCAAAGTTTTATTTTAAGTATTATAAAACAACGAGTTCAATTGCTGTGCAAGCTAAAAACCTTGAAATAAGTTATCATAAACCATTAATTAAGCCACTTACTTTTGTTATTAAGACTGGTAGTAAGTGAGTTGTTAAAGGGTATAATGGAATTGGTAAAACTACTTTCTTGCAAACATTAGCCGGTAATATTCCAGCACTTGCTGAAAATATTAATTTAGATGATCGAATGCAAGTAGCATATTTTCATCAGACTGAAGTAATGACTAGTACTACTCCATTTAATTATTTAAAAGAGTTAGATATTAAATTAAATGATGTTGAGATTAGAAGAATTTTAGCAAGTTTTGGCTTGCGTAGTAATTTAGTAATGAAACCAATGAACTTACTTTCTGGTGGTGAACAAACTAAGGTTAGATTAGCAGCATTGGCATTAAAACCTTACAACTTATTAATTTTAGATGAACCAACTAATCATATTGATGTTTTAGCTAAAGAGTCTTTATTAAAAGCATTGCAAGAATTTGAAGGCACTGTATTATTGACAACTCATGATACTAATTTTAATAATAGTTGAGTTGATGGTGTTTTAGATTTTGAAAAATTAACAAATTAGTGAAATTAAAATAGTTATTTTTAATATTTAATTTATACATTTAAACAAATAAAAAAACTTATAACTAAGATTTAGTTATAAGTTTTTTTATTTGTTTAAATTATCCTTTACGATTACGGTCGTCACGGTCTCGTCTGCTAAATCCACCACTGTTTCCTCAACTAGAATCACCACGGTCAGAACGTGGTCTAAAGTTTCCACGATCAGAAGAATTTCTATCCCCTTGTGTTCTTGCTCCACGTTCAGCAAAACGTTTTTCACGTTCTTCTGTGATTTTTACAAGTGTTGTTAAACTTGCATTAATAGTAAATACTGTTTCTTTTAAAACTTTAATTTCTTCTAATAATGCTTCGATTGTTTGATTGTTTTCCATTAACAATGCCTCTTCTTTCTGGCGCCTAATTGATAAATCTGATAATAATATCTGATATAATGAGATTAATAAGCACTTAATTAAGTATAGCATTAAAATTAAAATTGTATAGTATATAGTCATATATTTTATAGTTAAAAATAATTATTATTATGATAACTATTATTTTTTATTAAATATCTAGTAAATAATATTATTAAAATTAGTTTTTTATTTTACTAGAGTAATACTTTTAAATTTAAAAGTACGTATACCTTGAAAATCAATTAAATTTTCAATATCAATAGCAGTGATAATAAAATGATATGTAGTGTTTTTAATTTTATATGTAAAATCATATTTTAAATTAATTGTTTCAATATTATTAATGGTAGTTTTAGTCATAGTAATATTAGAAGTATTACCTATTTTTTTATTAATGCCGGTTGTGTTATCAGCATCAAAATAAACTTCATAGTTATCTTTAATTCATTGATTATTATTAGTAGTAATAATATTTTTAATTTCTAATTTATGACTTTCATCAGTAGTACCAAGTAATAAATTTAAAATATTATTTAGTTGACTGTGTGGTTCAAGCATAGTTTTTTGTAAAATATCAAGTATTGAATTCTGAGTAAAAGTTGGATATTCTGGATCATCTTTATTAATGTGTCCACCTAATGATTTATATAATTCTTCGACATCGGTTGCTGTTACATCAGTTTTATTAATTATGTTTTTTAGAGTAACAATAGTATCATTTTTAAAAATTATTAAGAGACCAGTAGTATTATTAAATAAAAAATTCTCTAAATCTTGTAAATCAATATTAATACCTTCATTACCTGGGTATTGTTCTGAAATTTTGGTAATTAGATCAGTAATACTAGTAATAATGTTTTTAACACTATCTGTATTAATTGCTTTGATAATGGTATCAATTAAGTCATCAGGTTTATACATTTCATCACCAATCAGTCCTCCTAAAGTTAAATTTACCCTTAAAAAAAATTGTTTTGATATTTTTAAATTAAGTTTAAGATCATAAAGAAATGTATCAAAACCACGAGTTTCTGCTGTAGTTTTAGCAAATACGGTTAGAAGTATTTGTTTTAATTTTTCTGGTTGGCTAATTAAAGATTTTATAGTATTAATAATATCAAGTAAATTATAGCTACCAGCACTTGGCTTTGATGGATAACCATTACCAATTGTTAAGTTTTTAACACCTTCAGTAATATCTGGCATATCTAATATTCATTTTTTAATAACAGGAATAATTGCTTCAATAATTGTTAAGATATAAAGTGGGTTAGTTAAAAGATAGGGAAGGTATCTTTCTATATCAGCAAAAAAACCTTTATTATCAAAATGAACTTTTATGTTACCTGTATGCAGTAAACTTCCATCAAGTGTTATATGTTCTGAAAGAACGCCACCTAAATATCGTGGACTTTTACCATCTTTACCAAAAATTTTATTGTCTTCACTCATTTTTCAAAACAAGTAATTAATTAAAGTGCCACCATGATATAAATCATAATCTTGTTTTGACTTTCAATCACTTACTTTGTGACCAGGAAGTTGACCAAAAGTTGGACTTATTTTTCATCTTTCTCCATTATTTCAAGCGCTATAAGGTTGACCACTATCATCTTTTCAATTATTCATAAATTTAATTAATGTTTCTTCATCAGTGGGTGTAGAAGTTTGTTGATCAGATCAACTGCCATTGACTAAATTACCAAATATTCTAGTTAGCGGATTTAAAAAATTAGGACCATAGTTATTAATTAAATTAGCAACTAATTGTAATCCGGTTGGTAAAGTGCTTAAGTCACCTTGTAATGATTTTAAAAAACTAGAAATGGGGTCCATACCAGCACCTACAACTATATTTTCTAATTGTGGGTTAGCCATAATTGATATAGTTCTAATATAATCAAGTGATGAAAAAAAATCATTAACTTGTTTTTTACTATTGATGGTTTTAGTTAATTCACCTGTTCCAGAAGCTTTAAAAAAATTATCAGGATCAAAATTATTTACATCAATTTTTCCATTTTCCCCTCAACGTGTTTGTAAATCACCTCAATTATTTAAACTAGTATTTTTAGTTAAATTATTAATACTATTATTTTTAATTTTTCCCATAATATCATCATTAGTACTACTAGTATCAGCACCTAACTCTTTTGACATAACCATACTTTTAATTAAAGCAGAACTTTGGTCAGCAAAACTTTTAGCGATACTATTAGTTACACGGTTAACATAAAAATTAAAGGTACAAGCTGATAGAGGTAGAATAGTGGCACTTGTTATTAAGATAATTCCTAACTTGGTAAATACTTTTTTCATAGCAGTTCTCCTTAAATAAAGTGTTATTTTTGTCAATTTTATTTTACTAAAATTTAATACATTTAACTTTGAAAATAATTAAATTCATTTCTTACAAATTGTATCATTAGTTATTATAATTTTAAAATTTATTTAAATAAACAATTTAAATATGGTAATATATCAAACAGAGAAAAATTAAACATTATAAAAACTATCTATTATTTATTTTTAAAATTATCCTATATATTAATTTTGTATAAGTGTGATATTATTAATCCATATGTGAACTTAATAATTAAAATTAAATGCAAAATTTTAATTTCAGGAATTAGGGAGAACTGTAATGGCAAGGTTAAATAAACGCGAAAAAGTGAATAATAAAAAAATGGTGTCTACTAATAAAAAAACAAAAAAAAGTTTATTTAAGAATGCGTTACTATTAAAGCAGACTTTAGTTGCTACATGAAAAAGTAAATTACAATTAGTTATTTTATTATTACTTACTGCTTTTGCAACTTCGTTGGTTACTGGAAGTTGAATTTCGTACGTTAGAATGATTGAAGGAAGCAATCAATTAGGATTAAATGATCTTAAGTTTGATGCTGTTTTACCTTATTCACCAGTGTCGCAAGGTATTAAACAAATTGCTAATCAAGCTTTTAGTTTAAAGTTAGGTCGATTTTATGTTCAAGATGGAACTAATAGTAAAAGTATTAAAGCTCTTTATTTTGATGATACAAAAATAGGGACAGATCAAGAAATCCTACCAATCACTAAAGATAACTTAACTATTGATTATACTCGTGATAATAAAGGTAATATTACTGGGTTTAATGATATAAGATGAACAAACCCAGATAATCCTTTAATTTTTAATTTGAATAATAATAATGTTAAAGCAAGCATCTATGGTCAATTATTATTAAAGTCAAAAAATGCTGCTAATGAGAATTTAAAAAACCATTTTAAAACAGCAGCAGATGATTTATATCGTGATGTTTTTTTAAAAAAAACAGCACCCAATATTCTTCAATCTATTAATACTTTTATTAAGGAATGGATTACAAAACATTCAACAGATCCGATATTAAAGGAGACTGATAATGATAAAGTTACCACTTGAATTTTAGAAAATAAAATAAATTTTAGATCTTCTTCTAATGATGCTACTATTCCTTATAGTGTTAATTTACAAGATCAAACAGAAAGAAATGAACTTTTTATTAAAGTAGTTAAGGAAACTGAACCTGATCCAAGATTAGATAATGATTATGGTATGAATGGTCAATGAATGAGAATTTATCGTAATTTTTCTGCAACAGAATCAGATAGTAACATTTATACTAATTTTACTAATACTTCTATTGGTTATCATTCACCTTTTAACTATAATATGATTAGTGATGGCACTGAAAGAGACGCTTTTTCTTCATATTTAATTCGTGCGGTTGCAGCATTACAAATGCGTGATTTATATGTTCGTAATCAATTTACTGCCAGTGCTGGAGTAATTAATACTAAAATTATTGATATTGGTTTACCTAATGCTTTAAATCATACTAATCTAAAAGTATTTGAAGGTGTTGCACCAACAAGTAAAAATGAAATAGTTATTACGCCACAATATGCAAGAAAAAATAAAAGTAATAAAGGGTATAAACCAGGCGATCATATTAATATTAATGGTACTGACTTTATTGTTAGTGGTATTGGTGGTGATGCTTATGATATTTATCCAACGATTAGTGACTTAGATCCAATTCCTAATACAAGAACTGAATTTATTGCTTATGTTACACCTTCAGCATGAAATGATGGAAATTGATATAAGACAGCAGATAAAACTGATAATACTTTAATGTATTTTACAAAATGAAATAATGTTCCTAAAAATAGTATTCATGAATTTGATGTTGATTTATTTAATGATTTTTTTCAAAAAACAATATTTAGTGATAATGGTGTTAGTGATTTAAATCAATATGATTATAATAAGTATTTAGTTGAGAAATATGGTAATACAGTTCCAATACCACAATCGTCTTCTACATACCTTATTAATCCAAATCCTGTAGTTACAAGTAGTAATAGTCAGTTTTCGCTTTATAATAGTAAAGAAAAGATATTTAATTCAGCAATAATTGGATTTTTATTTGCAGCAATAGCAGGAGTATTATTTTTACTAACGGTTGTTATTTTTATTACTACTTTAATTGTTAAAAAAGCAATCCAACATGGACAAGTTTCAATGGGTATTTTAAAATCAATAGGTTATAAAACATGACAAATTACGATTTCTTATTTGGCATATCCATTATTAACACTATTAATTGCAATTCCAATTGGCTGAATTGTTGGTCTTGTAATTCAGGTATATTTAACTGAGATTTTTAATACTTTATTTGTTTTACCATATAATGTTTTTAACTTTGATGTTGTTCCATTATTTATTTCAATTGTTTTAATTATTGGTTTTATTACAATTGTTACTTTATTAACTGCCTTTCGTCTTTTAAAACGTGATCCTTTATTTTTAATTAAAAAAGATAGTGATTTAGCTTTAGGTGTTCCTAAAAGTAGAACTAGCAAGTTTTTACAAAATAATTTTCGTCTTCGTTTTTTATTATCGTTATCAAAAACTAGTTGAAAAAAAATTTTAGTTACTTCAGGAGTTATTACTTTAGCTTCACTTTCAATTGTAGCAACAACACTAGTTCCTGCCACTATTAATAGTTTAAAAGTTAATTATTTCAAAACTCAAAAATATAAAAATTATTATGAGTATCAAACACCAATGCCGAATATGCCAATGAGTAAATATGGATTATATTCATGAGATTTTTTTAATCGACCAAGCGGTGAGAAATATTATCCAACTTATGGTGCTATGCCTTGACCTGAAGATAAAATTGTTTATGATGAGAAAAAGGAACGTGTTGGATGATATAATCCATTATTGTTTAAAAAAGAAAAATTAACTAATAATTTTGCTGATATTTTTACTTTTGATTCATCTTTTCCTGAATCTGAAAGAGCAGAGTTTATAAAAAAAATGTCCTCTTATTATCAAGAACAATCAACAGGGACATTAGATCTTAATGATTTAGTTTGATCATATAGTTGATTAGGTGGCAAAGCTTTTAGTAATCAGTTAATAACTGATTTAAGTAAAGAAGATAATACACCATCAAAAATATTTTCATATAATATTGTTAATTTTGCAAGTGGCCAATTACCTAATATTTTGCAAGTTCCAAATCCTGGAGTGCCACCTGGTCCAGAGGGAATTAAAGAAATTTTAAAGCAAGTATTACCAGGCTTTGTTCGTCAGAGTATTGATAGTTTGCCAAGACCTAATATTAAAGAAGATCCTTATGATTATTTTAGTATTGGTCATAATACTATTGCTTTTAATCCAAAAACTATTAATAATGGTGATATTAATGGACCAGATGAAGAATTAGTAACACAGTTTAAAGTTGGTGTTGATGAAAGTACAAAAATTGCTAAAAAAGAACTAATGGATGTTATTGGTATTAATCCCAATACTGCGATGTTGGTATTAAAAAATGATGAAGTTAAAGCTTTAAAATATAATGCTAATGCTAATGCTATTCCAATGGTTATCAATCGTGCTTTTCAATCTAAATTTGGATTAGATGTTGGTTCACAATTTAGTGGTGTACCACAAGTTAATACTCTATGTTATAAAAATATTGATGGTAAAAGTATTCCTTTACCAAAAGAAAATTGATATTACGGTGAAACACCCCCAACAGATTCTTATACTACAAATGGTGGCATTTGATCAAAAAGTGGAACAAAATGAAATTATCGTGGTGATCAAAAAATAAAATTATCTGATAATAGTAAAGAATATAGTGATATCCACGGCACTAGGTATAATGGTATGTATGATGAAAAAGGACAACCAATTATAAATAATGAACCTAGTACTTGAAATAATGTTAATGATATTTGATTAAAATTGCCTTCTGATATTGATCATCATGCTATAAATAGTAAAATTCCAACAGCTGATAATGCTAAAACTATTGATTTTGATTTATCACGTATTTCCGATTCAACAGGTGAATGAATTAGACCTTTTTCATATGATTTGGTAAAGCCATATAATGGATTTGACCCTAAAGATCCATTAAGTATTTTATTAAACCGTCCAGCAGAATGATTTATGGGAATGGTTAATAATAATATTTTAACTAAAGAAAATAATATTAATGCTGATAGTTTACAAGCAGATATTAAAAATAACATGCCAACATGATGAAAAAATATTACGGGTAATGATAATCCACTTCATACATATCAAGTTGTGGGAATTCAAGATTCTTATGATACTCCTAAAGCCTATGTTGATCAAAAATGAGCTAATGAAATTATGGGTTATAGTTATATTGATGATAATCCTTATTATTCAGGAACGGATGTATTTCAATGATTTAATAGTAAGTTAAGTGCTAATGCTAATGTTTTTGATTTAATTGGAAGAATGAGTTTTAAATCAAATTTAGATGATTATACTATTTATGCAACCACTAGTTTAAGTGGTAATCAAAATATACCAATGGTCAAAAAAAATTATTTATTATCAAGACAACAAGCAATGCTTACTAAAATGTCAGATATTGCTTTCAGTGCTAGTGTTTTATTTATTGTGACAACGATTATTTGTTCAATATTAATTGTTATTATGATTACTGATTTATTTACCGATCAATTTCGTCGTTTTATGGCTCATATGAAAGCAGAAGGATATACTAATTGAGAAATTAATTCTTTTACTTTAGGTATTTTTACACCTTGAGCATTACTTGGTTATATTGTAGGATTTGCCCTAGGTTTCCTTGCTATTTATGGTTTAATTTCTATTCTTACTAGTTTTGTTGGTGTGGCTTTACCATTTACAATAACATGATGAATATTACCAGTAAGTTTTACCATAATTGGTGGTATATATATATCAACATTTATTATCAATAATCATGAATTAAATAAAATGAATTTAATTGAATTATTAAAATCTGATGAATAAAATAAATTTAATTGAATTATTAAAATCTGATGAATAAAATAAAGTTCACTAAAGAATATTTGGTAAATTTAAATATTTAAATTTACCAAATTAATAGTCAAATATGTATACTTTATTTGAAAACTAAATATAGTTTTTAACTCATTACTTTATTTTAAAGTAAATGGGTTTTTTATTTTGAAAGGAGAAAAAAAGAATTTTGAAAGATGAATCATTAATTTCTAATTATTATGATATATTAAATGTATTACCAACAGCATCAGTAGCAGAAATTAAAAAAAATTCAAACAGACTGCTCTAAAAACTCATCCAGATAAAAATAATAATCCTCAATGAAAACTTAAAATGCAAGAATTGAATGAAGCAAAAAGAATATTAACGGATGAAAACTTAAGAAAAGTTTTTGATCAAAAACTTTTTATTTACTTTTTACAAAATGGTAATAATAAGGAAGTTATTTATTTTCTTACTAATAAAATAAATAATTTAAATATAAATGAAAAAGATAATTCTGGTAATACTCCTTTACATTATGCATGTTTTCATAATTTTTTAGAAACTGCAGATCTATTAATTAAATATGGCGCTAATATAAATGCCAAAAATAATGGAGATAATACTCCTTTACATTATGCTATAATGGGTAATGCTGATTTAAAATTTATTAATTTATTAATTGATAAAGGTGCTAATTTTATTGAGAAAGATAAAATGGGTAATAATAGTTTATCTTTTGCCAAAGATTTTTCAAAAGATAAGAAAGTTTCTAAATTTTTTTAAAAAAAATGAAAAAATTAAGAATAAAACAAAATCAACAAATCTTATTAAATATAACCTGAATTGTAAAATTAAAAAGGACATTTATATAAAAATTAAATTGTGTTAATTCTATAATTAAGAAAAGAAAGGAATTAGCACAATGTATAAGTATCTGACTATTGAATCAATAATAGCAATAAAAGAATATAAAAGTTATGAATTTTCAATTCGTAAAATAGCAAAAGCTGTTGATTATAGTAAATAAACTGTACATAGAGTTTGCAAATTATTAAATCAAAACTTATTACCATTAGAAATATTGAATCAAATTCAAAAAAAGAAGCAAAATGCAGGTAGAAAATTAATAATTTTAACTTTAACAGAAATTAATACTATTAATTATTTGTTAATTACTAAAAATTATGCGCTTGATATAATTGCTAATTTTTTAAAGGAAAATAAAATAAAAAGTATTTCAACAAAAACTTTATATAACATGTTTAAAACAAATCGAATGGGTTTTGATGAAAATAACTTATTGAGAAAAGGAAAAAATAAACCTCATAAACGAAAAGAAACTAGAGGACGAATTAATAATTGTAAATCTATTCTGAACATCTAGAATAAAGTAGACACAGAATTGTAACCTTTGTGTTAAAAATACTTTAAGGAAGGTGTTCATTTTTTTATGGCTAAATGACTATCAAAAGAAGAAAAGTTAAAAATAATAAAAATAAGTAAAATTAAAACAATTGATAAAACCGCATTAGAGTATGGTATTGGTCGATCATCAATAAAAGAATGAATTAAAGCATATAAATTATTAGGTGAAAAAGGTTTAGAATATGGCAATGGAATTCGTGCTAAAAAAACCAAAAGAACAGGTCGACCCAAATCTTTAAATTTTAATGAAATGACAAAACAAGAATTAATTGAATATATTGAGGCAATGAACGATATAAAAAAGTATTTAGAAAAATCGACAAAAAAGAAGAAATATTTTGTGATTTTCTCATTGAAGAAAAAATATCAGATTAGTTATTTATGTTGATTATTAAATGTTTCAAAATCAGGATATTATAAGTGAATTAAGAATGGAATGAATGAATTTAATAAATGAGATACATTTTTAGCTAATATAATTAAAAATATTTTTTATGAATTTCAAGAAATTTATGGTTATAAAATGATAACTTTATGAATTAACAAAATTTATAATTTAAAATTAAAATTTCATATTGTATATAGATATATGAAAAATATGAGTTTAAAAGCTAAGGTTCGCATAAAAAAATTTGATTATAGAACTAAATCAGGAAGTTTAAGATATGATAATTTATTAAAACGTGATTTTTCAACTACTAATTTAAATGAAAAATTAGGTACTGATATAACTTATTTATTAACTAATGGTAAAACATATTATTTATCAATTGTTAAAGATTTTCATAATAATGAAATATTAGATTATAAAATAAGTGCAAGTTTAGACATGACATTTGTTGTCCAAAACATTATCCAAGCTTGAGTTAATGCTCAAAAACCTACTTCATGAATTTTACAATCAGATCAAGGATTTCACTATACAAATCCTTCTTATAAAATTTTATGTGATGAATTAAAAAATAAAAATTTCAATGTCTAGAAGAGGTAATTCCTGTGATAATGGTGCTACTGAAACTTGATTTGGAACAATGAAAACAGAATTTCTATATCAAATTCCAAGAAAAAATAGAACTATTGAATGAATACAAGACAACTTACCTAAATATATTTACTTTTATAATAATTATCGACCTCAAATAAAATTAAAAGGAATGAGTCCAATCGAATATCGATTAGCTCATTCCAAACCAACAAATAATTAGTTCATACCTATAAATTTAACACTTACAAACGCTATTTTATAAAATTTAATAAAAGGTTACTTTTATTGTCCACTTTTCTTGACAAGTTCATTCATGAAAGAAATTTAATCATTCCTAATATTAAAAATATACAAGAATTTGGTGATTTAGAGGGTGATACTATCATTGGTAAAGATCATAAAAGTTCTATTATTACTTTAGCTGATATATGATCAAAAACCACAATTCCTTTAGTTTCTAAAAATCATAAAGCAGAAAATATTACAAAAAGTATAATAAAATTTATTTCAAAGTTACAAAAAGGAACAGTTAAAACTATTACTTTTGATCGTGGTAAAGAATTTAGTAAATGAAAATTAATCGAAAAAATTTGCAATGTTAAGATTTATTTTGCAGATCCTGGCAAACCTTGTCAAAGAGGTTTAAATGAAAATAATAATGGTATTTTAAGAAGATATTTACCAAAATCTACAGATCTATCTTTATATAAACAAAAAGACTTACTAATATTGAAAGAGATATTGCACATTTTGAACAGAAAAAAATAAATTCAGTATTAAATTATATTATTATTATTTTTACTTTTGGTTGTGTTAATAAGAACAAAGATATAAATAAGGATATTTTAATTAAGACTGATCAACTTAAAAATTTATTATTAGAAAAAGAAATTGCTAATAATGAGAAACATGTATTTAAAGAAAAAATAAACCGGTTAAATTTTAATAAAACTAAAAAAATAAATGCAATGGATTTATAAAATCAACCTTCAACAAGTGGATATAACACATCAAATTCATCATGTATTTAATAAAACAAGTTAAAAAGATTGCAAAAGCAATCTTTTATTTTTACCTAAAATCAAGAAAAAATGATTGATATTTTTTGGATTTATTATTAAATTAAAATATAATAAATTACTTATTAAATAAAACTTTTAAATCGTACTATTAATATTTTAATAAAATTAAAGTATTAATGTCATAAATAACTAGTTATTTATTGGTATAATAAACAATGTAGGTGAAAATATGGCATTTTTTAAAAATTTAAAGACAAAATTATTTGGTCAAAAGACAACTAAATATGATCAGGGCCTTAAAAAGTCAAGAACATTATTTGCATCTAAAATTAAAGCATTAGCAGCGCGTTATCATCAAATTGATGAACAATATTTTGAAGAATTAACTGAAGTATTAATTTTAGCAGATGTTGGATACAAAATGGCAGAAACTATTACTGATGAAATTCGTCATGAAGCTAAAATCCAAAAATTAACAAAACCAAAAGATATTAATGATATTATTATTGATAAAATGTTTGTTTTTTATACTGATGGTCAGTTGGTTTCTACAAGATTAAATTTTAGTAGTAATAATATTTCGTTATTTTTAGTTGTTGGTGTTAATGGTAATGGTAAGACAACATCAGCAGCTAAATTAGCAGCTAAATTAAAAACACAAGGTAAAAAACCAATTCTAGTTGCTGCAGATACTTTTCGTGCTGGTGCAGTTGAACAATTGCAAATTTGAGCAGAAAGAATTGGTATTCCTTGTTATTTAGGAACACCAAAGCAAGATCCTGCTAGTGTTGTTTATGCTGGAATTGAAGCAGCTAAATCTGAAGGTTGTGATGTTATTATTGTTGATACAGCAGGGAGATTAGAAAATAAAGTTAATTTGATGCAGGAGTTAAAAAAGATTAATAAAATTATTACTCAGAAATTAGGACATGAAGCTAATGAAACATTGTTAGTAATTGATGGTACAACTGGACAAAATGGTATTAATCAAGCGCAAGAATTTATGAAAATTGTTTCTTTGACTGGCATTATTTTAACAAAAATGGATGGCACTGCTAAAGGTGGCATTATTCTTGCTATTAAGGAAGAATTAGATATTCCTGTTAAATTAATGGGTTTTGGTGAAGGTATTAATGACTTGGAAGAGTTTGATTTAGATAAGTATATTTTTAGTTTAACAAGTGATTTGTTTGTGGAGTATGAAAATGAATAGTTTAGAAAAACAAGTTTTATATTATATTTTATTTGCTTTTTATAATACATTATTAACAGCAAAACAAAAACAATATTTTACAAATTACTTTATTGAGAATTTATCTTTACAAGAAATCGCTGATTTACAAAAAGTATCACGAACGGCTGTTCATGATAGTCTACAAAAAGTTATTATTTTATTAAATAAATATGAAAGTAAGTTGCATCTTTATGAAAAATATAAACAACGACAAGTAATATATGAAAAATATACGAAAAAGTATAATTTTATTAAAGTTTTACAAGAAATTGATAAAATAGAATAAAGCAGGTGGAAATTAATGAAAATTTTAATAATTGGTGATATTTACAGTATTGTTGGTAGACAAATGCTTAAATATTGAATTCCTAAAATAAAAAAGGAATATGAAAATCAATTTAAGATTGATTTAGTAGTTGCGAATGGTGAAAATACTACTCATGGTAAATCATTATGTAAAAAACACTATTATGAATTAAAAAATGCTGGTATTGATATTATTACTACCGGTAATCATATTTTTGGTCATCCTGATGTTGCTAAGTATATTAATACAACTCCCGATTTATTGCGTCCTTTAAATTATAATCCTTATCATCCAGGTAATGGTACAATTTTAGTTAAAGTTGGTAATAAAAAAGTACGTGTAACAAACTTAATTGGTCGTACTTTCATGGATAAATCTGATAATCCTTATTTTGCTCTTGAACAACTTATTACGATTGATAAACAAAATAGTGAAGAAAAAAGTGACATTCATATTATTGATTTTCATGCTGAAGCAACAGCGGAAAAGTTATCTTTTGCTTGAAATTTTGATGGTCAAGTTACTTGTGTGGTAGGAACTCATACTCATGTTCAAACAGCAGATAATCGTTTATTACCAAAAGGTACTGCTTTTATTAGTGATGTTGGAATGACAGGTCCGTTTTATTCTATTATTGGTGCTAAAGCTGAAGAAGTTATTATTCGTGATAAAAAAAGTATGCCGGCAAAATTTAGTCCAGCTGATGGTGAAGGTCAATTTTCAGCTGTTTTATTAACTATTAATGATGAGACAAATAAAGCACAAAAAATTGAACGTATTTTTATTCATCCACAAGCACCTAATTTTAAAATTTACGAATAATTACAAATATAGGAAGGGACTAACTTTAACATGATATGAAACAATGCTAATTTTTTTACTGATAAAAATGGTTTATATTCGATTTTAATTGGGATTAGTATATTAATTATTTTAATAATTTTAAGAATTTTATTAATGGCAAAAATTAAAGATAATGTTCATGTACAACAAGCTGCTGAAATACGAGAAAAGGTAATTATTTTACGTGATGGTTATGAAGTAAAATTATTTAAGCAAATGGTTGATAAAAGTACAGTCATTATTATTGGTGCTCATGGCTTGCAAGGTCAAAAAGATGATTTTAAATTATTAAGTTCTTTTTGTAAAAAATCACAACTATCTTTAATTACTTATGATCGAAGAGGTAATGGTAAAAATGGACAAGATTGAAAATTTAAATCATTAGGTACTGATATTAATGATTTAAAAGATATAATAAGTGCAGTAAAATCTAAATATCCTAATCAAAAAATTATTGTTTTTGGTGAATCATTAGGCGCAGCTATTGCTAGTCATGCTGTTAAAAATAATTCACAAGTATCAGCATTAATTACTAGTAATTTAGTAACTAAAAAAAATCTTTATCAATTTTCATTAAGTTTTATTATTTGTTTTTGTTTTGCTTTTATTTTTAATTCTAATATTCAAATGCCAATCTATGTTGAAAATCAAGATATTTCTAGTAATAATGCTCATATTACTAATATAAATCAAAGATATAGTAATCGTCAAAATTGATCATTACGTTTTTTACTACAATTTAAAAAAATTAATAAAAAAAGTATAATGGAAATTAGTAATTCAAAACTTCCAACGTTAATCTTGCAAAGTGCTGATGATGTATTTAGTGATTTTCATCAACTTAAAATTAATAAAAAATATTGGAAGAAACATCATAGTTATGTTTTTATTTTTGATGGTAAACATGCTTTAATTAATGAACCTAATATTAAAGATATATTTGATAATGAAATTATGCCATGAATTACAAAAAAAATTTTATTTGAGAAAGGTTAAAAAATATGAAATTAATACCTAATATTACCCATCCTCTTTTTACTAGTGAGTCTGTTGCTCCTGGTCATCCTGATAAGATTTGCGATCAAATTGCTGATGCAATTTTAGATGCTTTTTTAAAACAAGATCCACATGCCAAAGTAGCATGTGAGGTTTTTATTACTACAAATTTTGTTTTAATTGGTGGTGAAGTTCATAGTCATGCTCAAGTTGATTATCAAACAATTGCGCGAAAAGTTATTACTGAAATTGGTTATATAAATGATGAAATTGGATTTAATGGTTTTACTTGTGAAATTAAAGTGTTAATTCATGAACAATCACCTGATATTTTACAAGGTGTTGAATTAAAAAATCATCAAATTGGTGCTGGTGATCAAGGAATAATGTTTGGTTATGCATGTCAACAAACATCAGAATATATGCCATTAGCAATTGTTTTAGCACATGAATTAATTAAACGAGCTACAAAATTACGAAAGGAAAAAAAATTTAAGTATGCACTTCTTGATATGAAAGCGCAAGTTACTATTGATCAAGAAGACCCTAAAAATTTAAAAATACATACTATTTTAATGAGCATTCAACATCAAGCAAATTATGATGAAAAACAATTTAAAACATTTATTCATAAAGAAATTATGCAATGTATTGCTAATAAATATCATTTAAATATTGATTTTAAATATTTAATTAATCCAACTGGTAAATTTGTAATTGGTGGACCTGCTGGTGATACTGGTTTAACAGGAAGAAAATTAATGGTTGATACTTATGGTGGAGCTGCTTGTCATGGTGGGGGAGCTTTTTCAGGAAAAGATCCCACTAAAGTTGATAGAACGGGTGCTTATTATGCTAGGTATATTGCTAAAAATATTGTTGCTGCTAACTTAGCAAAGATTTGTGAAGTACAATTAGCTTATGCAATTGGAACTCCTGAACCAATTGCAATATTTGTTAATACTCATCAAACTATTATTTCCGGTTTAACAGAGGCAAAATTAACAGAAATAATTTATCAAGTCTTTGATTGTTCTGCTAGTGCTATGATTGATAAATTAGAGTTATTTAAACAAAATTATCAACAATTATCAACTTATGGTCATTTTGGTAGAAATGATTTACAATTACCTTGAGAGAAATTAGATAAAGTTAGTTTATTGAAAACTTATTTATCAAAAAAATAAGATGGGGAGAGATATTTTATGTTTTTAGAAGTAATAGCTGCATCTTTAAAAGATATAGAAAAAATTAATAATTCTTTAGCTAATCAAGTTGAGCTTTGTACTGCTATGGAATTTGGTGGTTATACTCCAAATTATGAATTGATTGCTGAAGCATGTAAAATTTCATTGAAACCAGTAATGGTTATGGTTAGAAATAATAATAATGGTTTTAATATTACTGATAATGATTTTAAAATCTTTAAAAGAGATATTGAATTTATTAAAACAACTCATGCATCAGGTATTGTTTGTGGTATTTTAACTAAAGATAATAATATTGATGTTGAAAGAATGAGTGAAATTATTAAATTAGCAAAGCCTTTAAAAATAACTTTTCATCGTGCTTTTGATGAAATTTTTAATAAAAAACAAGCTATAGAACAGTTAGTAAAATTAGGTGTTACTACAGTTTTAACTTCTGGTGGTCAAGATAATATTGTAAATAATATTAATAAATTCAAAGAATTAAAGAAATTAAATTTACCAATAAAAATTCTTGCTGGTGGTGGAGTTAATTTAGAAAATGTTAATGTTTTATTAAAAAATGGTATTAATGATATTCACGTTGGAAAATGTGTGCACAAAGATAATAATTTTAATAATCCTATTAATTATCAATTAATTAATAATATTAAAAATATGGCATAAATAATAAAAAGTTTTATAATAGATAAGATAAAACATTTAACAAGGTTACTGTTCTTTTAATACAAAAGAACAGTAACCTTTATTGATGGTTTATTATTATAATTAGTTGTATTGATTTCATTTTTATTAGATTCTAAAGAACGTTGTTTTGTTAAAATTTTTTCTACTTTTGTATGTTTTTGTGCTCTTATTAAAGCAGTTTCACCACGTAAATTTATTTGATTAATATCAGCACCATTGACTATTAATAAATCAACTACATTTAAATGGCCATTTTTAGCGGCCTTTGTTAAAGCAGTATTGCCAAATTTTGTTTTATGATTAACATTAGCACCGTTTGTTATTAAAAGATTAACTATTTTTGTGTGACCTTGTTCAGCAGCTAGTGTTAAAGCAGTATGATCACCATTGATTTCATTTTTATGATTAACATTAGCACCGTTTGTTATTAAAAGATTAACTATTTCTGTGTGACCTTGTTCAGCAGCTAATAATAAAGCTGTATCATCATTTTTGTTTATATAATTAATGTTAGTACCATTTGTTATTAAAAGATTAACTATTTTTATGTAACCTTTTTTGGTAGCTAATAATAAAGGTGTATCATAATCTGAACTTGTCAAGAAAAGTGGACAATAAAAGTAACCTTTTATTAAATTTTATAAAATAGCGTTTGTAAGTGTTAAATTTATAGGTATGAACTAATTATTTGTTGGTTTGGAATGAGCTAATCGATATTCGATTGGACTCATTCCTTTTAATTTTATTTGAGGTCGATAATTATTATAAAAGTAAATATATTTAGGTAAGTTGTCTTGTATTCATTCAATAGTTCTATTTTTTCTTGGAATTTGATATAGAAATTCTGTTTTCATTGTTCCAAATCAAGTTTCAGTAGAACCATTATCACAGGAATTACCTCTTCTAGACATTGAAATTTTTATTTTTAATTCATCACATAAAATTTTATAAGAAGGATTTGTATAGTGAAATCCTTGATCTGATTGTAAAATTCATGAAGTAGGTTTTTGAGCATTAACTCAAGCTTGGATAATGTTTTGGACAACAAATGTCATGTCTAAACTTGCACTTATTTTATAATCTAATATTTCATTATTATGAAAATCTTTAACAATTGATAAATAATATGTTTTACCATTAGTTAATAAATAAGTTATATCAGTACCTAATTTTTCATTTAAATTAGTAGTTGAAAAATCACGTTTTAATAAATTATCATATCTTAAACTTCCTGATTTAGTTCTATAATCAAATTTTTTTATGCGAACCTTAGCTTTTAAACTCATATTTTTCATATATCTATATACAATATGAAATTTTAATTTTAAATTATAAATTTTGTTAATTCATAAAGTTATCATTTTATAACCATAAATTTCTTGAAATTCATAAAAAATATTTTTAATTATATTAGCTAAAAATGTATCTCATTTATTAAATTCATTCATTCCATTCTTAATTCACTTATAATATCCTGATTTTGAAACATTTAATAATCAACATAAATAACTAATCTGATATTTTTTCTTCAATGAGAAAATCACAAAATATTTCTTCTTTTTTGTTTTTTCGGGACTTTCCAGCAATCTGTGTAACTTAGTGATTTTACAACTAAAATTTATTTAAAAAACACAGTTTTTAGGAAAGTCCCCATTATCAATATTATTAGTTTCACTTGAATATATAACCATTCCATTATTCCCAATTCCGGCTGGGTCAATACCAATAATTAAGTCATATTGCATATTAATCACCTTATTTTATAATGTTCATTCATTATTTATATCTCCTACTTAACCTAATATTTAAAATACATTCATAACAAATTGCTTTACTATTGTTTTCTCTTAAAAAATATTTTCTTGTTTTTATATCATTAGTATTAAAGAATAAATAATCTAATTTATGTTGTTTACATGTTCAACAAAAATACTTTTTCATAATAGTTCTTTCTAATATATTCTTTATGCTAGAAGCAACAGAATATATATTTTTATTTTTATATTATTAATACTATTAGTTTTATTCATTCCAGCAATTCTGGGGACTTTCCAGCAATCTGTGTAACTTAGTGATTTTACAACTAAAATTTATTTAAAAAACACAGTTTTTAGGAAAGTCCCCAATTCGGGCTCAAAAATAAATTGTGAAATTTTAAAAAGAAATCGAGGCATTCGATTCAATATTTATTTAATTTATGTTTAATAAATTAATATTTTAATTGAACCGGCACCGCTCAATTTTTTTTTACAAGTTTGAAATTTATTTTCTCGCCCAAAAATTTTTTCAAAAAAAATAAAAAAATAAAACCAACACTTGTTCACTGGGGAGTTGCAAGGTTGGTTAAATAAAGAATAGAATTAATACAATAGTTCCCTACAACAGGTCTATATATACTAGTTTCCAATTCGCTCCCACCCCAAGAATTACCATTACTGGTTAGTATATTTTATTAGGTATCACTCCACTTTTTATTTATCCATGCAAGTCCACATGCTAGCTACTATTTTTAACAATTGTGTTGTAGTTCACTTTTTTAGTTCCCTAACACGTGTTGATAATAGTGTTAAAGAAGGTTATTAATTATTAACTTTCTCCTACTTGGTCACTGCGTGTAGTAGATATTTAAAGGGTGTTAAAAATAAAAATTTTAAAATTTTACAATTACAAAAAAAAAGACAAGATTTTTATTCTCGTCTTTTGTCATTTATTTTTAATTTAAGGGTAAAAAAAGAAAGGAGCTATTTTTAAAACTTTTTAGTTACCGACATCTTCGACACGCTCCCAAATTAGGTGCTAATGTTTCAACAACTGCTATGACTATGAAATTAAGTGATAGAGAAAGTGTATATCCATGAGACCCTATTACTGGTAAGAAATTAGAAGTAAAAGAGCAAATATCAACTGTTGATTTATCACAAAAGAAAAATAATAAAGTTTATATTTTAGCAGAAGATACAGAGTTTTTAGATATAGCAAGTCCTTTTACAAATGAAGATAAAGATTGTGAATGAAATCCTACAAGTAATGGAGTTATTGTTGGTTCAAATTATGCTTATATTATTGATACAATTGTAACTCAATCATTACATCAAGGAGAAGAAAGACATACATTTTATAGTGATAATCCTTTTACTTATCAAGGTGATTATAATGAAATATCAGTTGCTCAATTTCGTTATAATAATATGGGTTATTTGACTGGTAATGCTTTTAATTGAACTACTTTATATAAATTAAATCATGATGAATATTTTGAAAGTGAAGAAACTACATTTTCATATCCAGCAAAAATATTACCACCAAGTCCACAAAATATAGCAAAATCAATAATTATTAATCCAGATTTAAAAATTGAAATTACAGCAAATAATATACCATTAACAGATACAAGTTTGATTCCAGTAAAAGATAATTTGTATAATTGATGAAATGCAAATTCAAATAAATTAGTTAATTATGAAGTTGATTTAAAATCATTATTAGACCCTACATTATTAATTAAATCTTTTAATGATTTAAAAAGATATTATTTGAAACAATACAAGAAGTTCATAATAATTATATTACAGGTTTAGGTAAAGACTGATATACAGATTTCTCTGTTAAAGAAAACTTTGAAAATCCAAAAAAACATAATGGAGTTCAAGAAATTATATTAAAAGATTTAATGTTTCAAGATAATCCACCACTTAATAATCTTAGATTAGGTCATTGAAGTCATAATCCAAATAAAAATCAACTAATCCATTTGGAAAGTGAAAGTGGTATTGCAAATATATACGGAATAACTAACAAACATTATGATTTTAATAGTTATAGATTTGAAATAAAAGATAATGGTAATATTGGTGGATGAGATAATAGTTTTGAAAATGATACTTTTTTAAATTATTGTGTTGTAAATAATAATTTAAAATGAAATTTTTATTTACAAGCAACATTGGGTAAAATTGAAAATATGTGATATATTAATGAAAAAATTAGCGAAGATAATAAAGCATATGCTAGAATTTACATTAATAGTATTAAAGTAAATATATATAAAATAGTACTAAATTCAAGATAATTATGATACTATATTATTATTAAGTTAACTAAAATATTCAAGGAGTAAATTATGGATACAAAAAAAAATGTTATAACTCATGAAATAGAAAAAGAAAAATTTACTAGTAAACTTTATAATAATAAGTACTTTCTAATTTCTATTACTGTAATATCTATAGTGGTTTTAATGATAACTGTTGCTCTTTTAATTGCAGCATTCACTGTTTGAAAATAATATTTCCCCACAATCTTAAATATTAATGTATAATTTAAAATACTTACCTAAGGGGTTAGAAAAGGTAAGTTGTTGTTATTTATATGTTATTCAACTCATAGTTATAATAAAAAGTTACTGATTATAGTAACTTTTTATTATAAAAAAAATTTTAAAATTTAAAAGATTAATATATAATTGAATAACTTACTTATGTAAGTATATTATGATGATGATAATATCAATTTTTTTTCAAACTTATGTTTTATTTAGAGGCTTTTATGTAATCTGTGTATCTTTGTTTTACAAAGTACTAGTTTAGATTAATTCTATCTTCAAATTTTATCATAAAATGAGCAATTGCTGTATTTCAATTTTGAATGGGCATTGTTCATTTTTTTGTTATATTTTCAATTGCTAAATAAAATATTTTAAAAACTGCCATATCATTAGGAAAAACTTTTTTATTTCTGATAACTTTTCGTAATTGACTATTTACAGATTCAATAGCATTTGTTGTATAAATCACTCTTTTAATTTCTGCAGGATAACTAATAAAAACAATTAAATTATCTCAATTTTTATATCAAGATTTAGCAATTTGAGGATATTGTTTATTTCACTTATTTTCAAAGGATTCTAAAGCCTGCATTGCTTGTTCTTCACTACATGCAGTATAAATTGGTTTTAAATCTGCAACTAGAGATTTTCTATGCTTATATGAGACATATTTCAAACTATTTCTAATTTGATGAACTATGCATAATTGATGTTCTGTTTTAAGATAAACTGATTGTATTGCTTCTGACATGCCTGTTAAATTATCACTGCAGGCAATAAGAATATCATTTAAGCCACGATTTTTCATTTCTGTTAAATTTGCTAATCAAAATTTAGCACCTTCATTTTCACTAATTCATAAACCTAAAACATCTTTTTTACCTTCTAAATCAACTCCTAAAGCTATATAAACTGATTTATTAATAATCCTTTTATCTTGTCGTACTTTCACTATTATGCAATCAAAATAAACAATCGGATAGACACTTTCTAATGGTCGATTTTGCCATGCTTTTACATCATCAATAACATCATCAGTAATTTGACTAATAACACTTTCACTAATATCAGCACCATGATATAACTCTTGTAATTGCATTCTAATATCTGATAATGTCATACCTTTTGCATATAAAGAAAGAACTTGTTGATCAAAACCTTCAAATCTTCTTTGTCTTTTCGCAACTATTACAGGATTAAAATTACTATTGCGATCTCGTGGTACATCAATCTCAATTTTACCTTGTTGAGTTATTAATTTTTTTGAACTTATACCATTACGAGCATTGTCACTATTACTATGTTGATTCTTATCATATCCTAAATAATTTTGCATCTCAGAATTCAACATTTTTTCTACTAATCTTTTTGTTAATTCTTTATACAATCCTCCCTCTTTAAAAACTGTTGTTAAATCTTCAGTATTTTCTAATAATAAATCTACTGCTTTTGATATTGGATCATTATTATTAATATTTTGCTTTTTAGCCATCTGTAACTCACTCTTTCTAGTCATTTAATTATATTTACTAGAATTAATTAAACATAGTTATTTTTGTAAGTTACACAGATTACTAAACATTACCGGAATTATTTTTTGTGCATTTAAATATTGTTTTAAATGTTCTTCAATCTCTTCTTTTGTTAAATCAGGATTTCGATTGGGGTTTAATAAACATTCTTCTGTAGTATAAATTGTTCCGTCACCATCTTGATGAATGCTTCCGACTTCTAATACAATTGGTGCTTGATAATAATCAATGTTACTATTTTTAGTCATTTCAATTCCAACTTTATTATCAATTTCATAATTTCAATTTCAACTGGGTGGATTAATATTTGGTTCATTTTTCATGCCTCATGCAGTGAAGTGAAAATGAACAGCTCTTCGTTGTCCTTTTTTATTTATTAGATAAATTGGTCCCATATCACGCGCTCAACTATCTTGATATTTAATATCGATTAATTTGATAGTTGGATCTAATAGTTTGCGAGCTTCATTTCAATTACTTTTATTAATAATAATTTTTACTGGTTCATGTTTATTGATTGAGTTGGCTATTTTTGCAAAAACAGTTCGTGCTGGTTGACATTCTTTTTGTCAATTATCTTTCATAAGCGGTCAAATCATTCATGTGCCTTTATGTTCTATTGATTCAATTGGGGCAAAAAAACCATCTTTTTTTTGGTGTTGATGTTAATAATTTGTTCATAATTCCCTTCCCCTTTAAGTAATACTATTTATAATAGTGGATTTATGTAACCCCTATTGTATATATAAATAGTATTTTTATTATAAAATATTTTATTTACAAAATAAAATTTATTTCATAATAAAAGTGTTAAAGTTAATTGAATCTGATTTTTATTTATCATTTTAATTAGTAAAATTAATGTAATATAAAGTATGATTTTTGTATATTATTTGCAATACATTTTATACATGCTATTATTTAGCAATAGTTATCTCAAATATTTGAGATAAACTATATGCATTATTATAGGTAATTAACAAGAGATTTTAGAGATTGTTAATTAACTTTTTCAAATAAATTATAACTAATTTATTTTAGAATTGTTCCTTTGCTTATTTTAATGAAAATTTAAAATAAAAAATTTAAAATAAAAAATTTAAAAAAATATGTTTTTCAAGCCCATTGTTTTATTTTTAATAAAATAAATGGGTTTTTTATTTGAAAGGATGTAAAAAAGTGCCTACAGAAAGTCAAGAAATAGGTTCTGATAATAAAAAGCAAAAAAATATTAAGGATTTTAGAAAAGAAATAACTTTGAACATCTAGAATAAAGTAGACACAGAATTGTAACCTTTGTGTTAAAAATACTTTAAGGAAGGTGTTCATTTTTTTATGGCTAAATGACTATCAAAAGAAGAAAAGTTAAAAATAATAAAAATAAGTAAAATTAAAACAATTGATAAAACCGCATTAGAGTATGGTATTGGTCGATCATCAAAAAAAGAATGAATTAAAGCATATAAATTATTAGGTGAAAAAGGTTTAGAATATGGCAATGGAATTCGTGCTAAAAAACCAAAAGAACAGGTCGACCCAAATCTTTAAATTTTAATGAAATGACAAAACAAGAATTAATTGAATATATTGAGGCAATGAACGATATAAAAAAGTATTTAGAAAAATCCACAAAAAAGAAGAAATATTTTGTGATTTTCTCATTGAAGAAAAAATATCAGATTAGTTATTTATGTTGATTATTAAATGTTTCAAAATCAGGATATTATAAGTGAATTAAGAATGGAATGAATGAATTTAATAAATGAGATACATTTTTAGCTAATATAATTAAAAATATTTTTTATGAATTTCAAGAAATTTATGGTTATAAAATGATAACTTTATGAATTAACAAAATTTATAATTTAAAATTAAAATTTCATATTGTATATAGATATATGAAAAATATGAGTTTAAAAGCTAAGGTTCGCATAAAAAAATTTGATTATAGAACTAAATCAGGAAGTTTAAGATATGATAATTTATTAAAACGTGATTTTTCAACTACTAATTTAAATGAAAAATTAGGTACTGATATAACTTATTTATTAACTAATGGTAAAACATATTATTTATCAATTGTTAAAGATTTTCATAATAATGAAATATTAGATTATAAAATAAGTGCAAGTTTAGACATGACATTTGTTGTCCAAAACATTATCCAAGCTTGAGTTAATGCTCAAAAACCTACTTCATGAATTTTACAATCAGATCAAGGATTTCACTATACAAATCCTTCTTATAAAATTTTATGTGATGAATTAAAAATAAAAATTTCAATGTCTAGAAGAGGTAATTCCTGTGATAATGGTGCTACTGAAACTTGATTTGGAACAATGAAAACAGAATTTCTATATCAAATTCCAAGAAAAAATAGAACTATTGAATGAATACAAGACAACTTACCTAAATATATTTACTTTTATAATAATTATCGACCTCAAATAAAATTAAAAGGAATGAGTCCAATCGAATATCGATTAGCTCATTCCAAACCAACAAATAATTACTTCATACCTATAAATTTAACACTTACAAACGCTATTTTATAAAATTTAATAAAAGGTTACTTTTATTGTCCACTTTTCTTGACAAGTTCAAATTGCTTAATTCAATTATAAGTAGCTGCTCTTGTAACATTGTACTCTTTAGCAAGACAAGACACTGACTTACCACTTTGATATAAAGCTACTATTTGTTTTTTAAATTCATCTGAATATGAGTTAATATTGGCCATAATTATAGTTCCTTTCTTTTAACTAATTTGTTCACTTGTCTACGTAATTAGTGTCCAATAAAGTGTAACCCATCCAATTTCTGTTAAATCTTAACAATAAATATTAAGCTGATTCATGGTAAAATATAAATATATATTTTAAAATAGGTGAGGTAAGATGGCATTCTTAAAAAGAATCGAAGCATATGGTTTTAAGTCATTTGCAGAACCTTTAACAATAGAATTTGATACTAATATTGTAGGTATTGTTGGCCCTAATGGTTCTGGGAAGTCTAATATTAATGATGCTATTCGTTGAGTTTTAGGTGAACAATCGGTTAAATCATTACGTGGTGAAAATAGTGAAGATATAATTTTTAATGGTGCTAAAGGAAAACAGCCATTAAATAGTGCTCAAGTTACTTTAGTTTTTGATAATACTAATAAAATATTTAAAGTTGATTTTAATGAAGTACAAATTACTAGAAAAACTTTTCGTAATAGTTCAGAAAATGAATATTACATTAATAAAGCTCGTGTTCGTTTAAAAGACGTACAAGAAATTATTATGGGTACAGGTTTAGCTAAAGGTTCACTTGCAATTATTAGTCAAGGTAATGTTTCACGATTTGCTGATTCTAAGCCAGAAGAAAGAAGAACTTTATTTGAAGAGGCTGCGGGTGTTTCAAAATACAAAAAGAGGAAAGAAGAGTCATTACGTAAATTAGAGCGTACTAATGAAAATTTAGTTCGAGTTAATGATATTATTAGTGAAATAAGTAGAAAAATTGAACCATTAGCAAAACAAGCACAGAAAGCTAAAACTTATGTTGAATTACGTGATAATTTAAAAAAATATGAAATTACTATTATTGTTAAAGATTTGGAGACATATCATAATCAATTAAAACTTACAACAGTTAGTATAAATGATAAGGAAATTTTACAACAACAACTTAATTTAAATATTAGTAAGAATGAACAACAATTAAAATTTTTAAAAAATAAAAGTTATGATTTAGATAAAAACATTAATAGTTTAGAAATGAATTTATCTAATGTTAATAGTTTATTGCAAGTTTTAGAACAACAAAAATCATTAATGAAAACAAAACAAAGTGAAATAAAAGATCAAACAGAAGTTGAAAAATTAAAAAATGAAATTGAAACTTTGCTTACTATTATTGAACAAAAAACTTTTTTACAAAAAAAAGAACAAGAAAATTTTGATAAAATTAATAATTTATTTGAAGAACTAAATGTTCAACATCAAAATTTAATTTTAGGACAAAATAATATTCATCGTGCTTTAGGTGAAAAAAAAGCACAATTAGAATTGGTAATTAATTATCAACAACGACAAAATCAAAAATATTTGGGTGTTCAAACAATTTTAAATAATAAAGATAAACTATATGGCATCATTGGAGTAGTGAATGATTTAATTTCGGTGCCCGATCTTTATAGTGAAGCGATTGTTAAAGTATTGGGCAATACTTTAAAAAACATTGTTACGGCGACTAACAAAGATGCAACCAAGGCTGTTGAATTTTTAAAACAAAATAAAGCGGGAATTGCCACTTTTTTACCTTTAAATTCAATTCAAGTTCAAACAGCGACTAAAGAAGATGAAATTATTGTTAATAGTAAATCAGGTTATTTAAGTTTTGCTCATCATTTAGTTACAGCAGTTGATAATAGAATTCAGCCGATTATTAATTTTCTTTTAGGTCGTACTATTATTTGTGAAGACTTAGAAAGCGCAAGAGTTATTTCACAATTAATTGCTGCTAAATACCAATGTGTAACTTTAGATGGTCAATTAATTAAAGCTGGTGGTGCTATTGTTGGAGGTTATCAACATCAAAATAGTATTAATGTTTTTAAAGAAAAGTTAATAGTTTCTGAATTAAAAGAAGAAATTAAATCATTAGAACAACAATTAGTTAATATAAATGTCCAAAGAACAAGTATTGAAAGCGAATTAAATAATTATCAAGGTCAAAAGTTGACAATTACTTTAACAATAAATAAACTGATTAGTGAAATTAGTGATATCACTAATCAATCACAATTATTAACTACTCAATATCAAACATTAACTGGTAAAAAATTAGATATTGATACTACAAACCAATTAAATGATATTTTTATTCAATATGAAAATTCTAAATATGATCAAGCAACAATAAAAAGTCAACTACAATTAATTCGTAAACAGAAACATCAATTATTAGAACAAATGCAAAATTTAGAAAATGAATTATATAGTTTAAATCAAGAACATTTTATGACTAGTGATAAATTAAATAATCAAAAGCTTGAACAAGTAAAAATGGAGTCAAAAGTAGAACAACATTTAAGACGTTTAGTTGAAACTTATAATTTAACTTATGAATATGCTAGAGAACATTATAGTGAACCATTAGCAGATGAACAACAAGCACGTAATTTGGTACAACAATTACGTAGTGAAATTGAAGATTTAGGATTTGTAAATATTAATGCTATTGAAGAATTTGAAAATGAAAATGAACGTTATTTACGTTTAAAAACTAAACATGATGAATTACAATTAGCATCACAATCGTTGTTAACAGCCATTGATGAAATGGATAATGTTATGGTAACGCAATTTGATGAAACAATCAAAGCTATTAATATGGTATTGCCCGAAACATTTCAAACTTTATTTGGTGGAGGAACTTGTAGTTTACGATATACATCACCTAATGATATTTTAAATACAGGTGTGGAAGTGCTTGCTAATCCTCCTGGTAAAAGAATTAGTAATTTAAACTTATTATCAGGTGGTGAAAAATCATTAGTTGCATTAGCAGTATTATTTGCTATTTTAAAAGTCAAGCCGTTGCCATTGACAATATTAGATGAGGTTGAAGCACCATTTGATCCAGCAAATTTAGAGCGTTTTGCTAGATATGTTCGTAGTTTTTCACAATATACACAATTTATTATTGTTACTCATCGTCCAGGCACAATGGAAAATTGTGATGTATTATATGGTACAACTATGCAAAATCAAGGAATTACGAAAATGGTAGCCATTAAATTACCAGATGCTAAAAAAATTATTGAAAGCGATAAATCAGCAAAAAATGTTAATTATGTCGTTTAAATTTTATGTTACCTGAATTGTAAAACCTGAATTGTAAAATTAAAAAGGACATTTATATAAAAATTAAATTGTGTTAATTCTATAATTAAGAAAAGAAAGGAATTAGCACAATGTATAAGTATCTGACTATTGAATCAATAATAGCAATAAAAGAATATAAAAGTTATGAATTTTCAATTCGTAAAATAGCAAAAGCTGTTGATTATAGTAAATCAACTGTACATAGAGTTTGCAGATTATTAAATCAAAACTTATTACCATTAGAAATATTGAATCAAATTCAAAAAAAGCAAAATGCAGGTAGAAAATTAATAATTTTAACTTTAACAGAAATTAATATTATTAATTATTTGTTAATTACTAAAAATTATGCGCTTGATATAATTGCTAATTTTTTAAAGGAAATAAAATAAAAAGTATTTCAACAAAAACTTTATATAACATGTTTAAAACAAATCGAATGGGTTTTGATGAAAATAACTTATTGAGAAAAGGAAAAAATAAACCTCATAAACGAAAAGAAACTAGAGGACGAATTAATAATTGTAAATCTATTCATGAAAGAAATTTAATCATTCCTAATATTAAAAATATACAAGAATTTGGTCATTTAGAGGGTGATACTATCATTGGTAAAGATCATAAAAGTTCTATTATTACTTTAGCTGATATATGATCAAAAACCACAATTCCTTTAGTTTCTAAAAATCATAAAGCAGAAAATATTACAAAAAGTATAATAAAATTTATTTCAAAGTTACAAAAAGGAACAGTTAAAACTATTACTTTTGATCGTGGTAAAGAATTTAGTAAATGAAAATTAATCGAAAAAATTTGCAATGTTAAGATTTATTTTGCAGATCCTGGCAAACCTTGTCAAAGAGGTTTAAATGAAAATAATAATGGTATTTTAAGAAGATATTTACCAAAATCTACAGATCTATCTTTATATAAACAAAAAGACTTAAATGCTATAGCATTTCAAATTAATTCTACACCCAGAAAATCAGGGACTTTCCAGCAATCTGTGTAACTTAGTGATTTTACAACTAAAATTTATTTAAAAAACACAGTTTTTAGGAAAGTCCCGAAAATTCACTATCTTATAAAAGCCCAATAGACTTAATACAATTATTTTAAAAACTGTCCCATCTGTCCCATTTATATTTACAATTCAGGTAAATGTCCTTTTTAATTTTACAATTCAGGTTTTTGTAAATAACTATAAAATGAAATCCGACATTAGCATTATATATTTGAATAATTAATGGTTTAACAATTATTAGTGATTTTAATTTATCAAAATTAATATTATAAGCTTTTAATAATAAATTATAATTACTAGCCAATTGTTTTAATTCTAAAAGATTAATTCCCAATTTTGTTAAAAATATATCTTTTTTTTATGTCATTAATTAATAACTTCTTCTTAAAATAAAACCTATATATCATAGCAAGACATGCCAAACCACAATCATTTTCTGTTTCTTGTTGAACAAAAGGATATTTCATATAAAAAATCACCGCCAATAATAATTAACAGTGATTACCATTTTTTCTTTTTTATTACTTACGATGTTTTTTCTTTTTAGCAGCAGCGCTTTGTTTTTCGCGTTTTTCATCACGCGCAGAAAGAAAATGTTTATGTCTTTTTTCTGCTCTTTTAGTTTCTTGGGCCTTTTTACTAAATCCTTTTAAAAGACGTTGAAACTCTTGTTCACTACTTGTTCGTTCTTCGTTTTCTTTGTTGTCTGATGATGGTGATTTTTTCACTGAATGCATTCATGTCAGCTCCTATTTTTTATTTTACTTTAACAATTATATTAGTAAATTAAAAAATTATCAATATTTTTATACAATATTAAACTTTTTATTTTAAAAAAAATTAAAAGTAAGATTATCTTTTAAAATTTCACACTTACTAACTATTATTTAATAATACTTAATGATTTTATCATATTTTAAATGTTTATGTTTTTAATACCTGAATTGTAAATATAAATGGGACAAATGGGACAGTTTTTAAAATAATTGTATTAAGTCTATTGGGCTTTTATAAGATAGTGATTTTCTGGGTGTAGAATTAATTTGAAATGCTATAGCATTTAAGTCTTTTTGTTTATATAAAGATAGATCTGTAGATTTTGGTAAATATCTTCTTAAAATACCATTATTATTTTCATTTAAACCTCTTTGACAAGGTTTGCCAGGATCTGCAAAATAAATCTTAACATTGCAAATTTTTTCGATTAATTTTCATTTACTAAATTCTTTACCACGATCAAAAGTAATAGTTTTAACTGTTCCTTTTTGTAACTTTGAAATAAATTTTATTATACTTTTTGTAATATTTTCTGCTTTATGATTTTTAGAAACTAAAGGAATTGTCGTTTTTGATCATATATCAGCTAAAGTAATAATAGAACTTTTATGATCTTTACCAATGATAGTATCACCCTCTAAATGACCAAATTCTTGTATATTTTTAATATTAGGAATGATTAAATTTCTTTCATGAATAGATTTACAATTATTAATTCGTCCTCTAGTTTCTTTTCGTTTATGAGGTTTATTTTTTCCTTTTCTCAATAAGTTATTTTCATCAAAACCCATTCGATTTGTTTTAAACATGTTATATAAAGTTTTTGTTGAAATACTTTTTATTTTATTTTCCTTTAAAAAATTAGCAATTATATCAAGCGCATAATTTTTAGTAATTAACAAATAATTAATAGTATTAATTTCTGTTAAAGTTAAAATTATTAATTTTCTACCTGCATTTTGCTTCTTTTTTTGAATTTGATTCAATATTTCTAATGGTAATAAGTTTTGATTTAATAATCTGCAAACTCTATGTACAGTTGATTTACTATAATCAACAGCTTTTGCTATTTTACGAATTGAAAATTCATAACTTTTATATTCTTTTATTGCTATTATTGATTCAATAGTCAGATACTTATACATTGTGCTAATTCCTTTCTTTTCTTAATTATAGAATTAACACAATTTAATTTTTATATAAATGTCTTTTTTAATTTTACAATTCAGGTATCAATTGTTAAAGATTTTCATAATAATGAAATATTAGATTATAAAATAAGTGCAAGTTTAGACATGACATTTGTTGTCCAAAACATTATCCAAGCTTGAGTTAATGCTCAAAAACCTACTTCATGAATTTTACAATCAGATCAAGGATTTCACTATACAAATCCTTCTTATAAAATTTTATGTGATGAATTAAAAATAAAAATTTCAATGTCTAGAAGAGGTAATTCCTGTGATAATGGTGCTACTGAAACTTGATTTGGAACAATGAAAACAGAATTTCTATATCAAATTCCAAGAAAAAATAGAACTATTGAATGAATACAAGACAACTTACCTAAATATATTTACTTTTATAATAATTATCGACCTCAAATAAAATTAAAAGGAATGAGTCCAATCGAATATCGATTAGCTCATTCCAAACCAACAAATAATTAGTTCATACCTATAAATTTAACACTTACAAACGCTATTTTATAAAATTTAATAAAAGGTTACTTTTATTGTCCACTTTTCTTGACAAGTTCACTTTATGAATTAACAAAATTTATAATTTAAAATTAAAATTTCATATTGTATATAGATATATGAAAAATATGAGTTTAAAAGCTAAGGTTCGCATAAAAAAAATTGATTATAGAACTAAATCAGGAAGTTTAAGATATGATAATTTATTAAAACGTGATTTTTCAACTACTAATTTAAATGAAAAATTAGGTACTGATATAACTTATTTATTAACTAATGGTAAAACATATTATTTATCAATTGTTAAAGATTTTCATAATAATGAAATATTAGATTATAAAATAAGTGCAAGTTTAGACATGACATTTGTTGTCCAAAACATTATCCAAGCTTGAGTTAATGCTCAAAAACCTACTTCATGAATTTTACAATCAGATCAAGGATTTCACTATACAAATCCTTCTTATAAAATTTTATGTGATGAATTAAAAAATAAAAATTTCAATGTCTAGAAGAGGTAATTCCTGTGATAATGGTGCTACTGAAACTTGATTTGGAACAATGAAAACAGAATTTCTATATCAAATTCCAAGAAAAAATAGAACTATTGAATGAATACAAGACAACTTACCTAAATATATTTACTTTTATAATTTATCGGGGACTTTCCAGCAATCTGTGTAACTTAGTGATTTTACAACTAAAATTTATTTAAAAAACACAGTTTTTAGGAAAGTCCCAATTATAATAAAATTAAAAGGAATGAGTCCAATCAAATATCGATTAGCTCATTCCAAACCAACAAATAATTACTTCATACCTATAAATTTAACACTTACAAACGCTATTTTATAAAATTTAATAAAAGGTTACTTTTATTGTCCACTTTTCTTGACAAGTTCATTAATTAATAACCACCCTTAGTTTCTTGTCCTAAAATAATAGCAACACCATTACTAGTACCAATTCTAGTAGCACCAGCATTAATCATCGCCATTGCATCATCTTGATTTTTAATACCACCAGAAGCTTTAATTGCAACATGAGGACCAATATTTGCTTTCATTAATTTAATATCAGCAACCGTGGCACCACCATTAGCAAAACCAGTTGAAGTTTTAATAAAATCTGCTTTTACTTTAGTTACTAACTGACAAGCAATAATTTTTTGTTCTGTTGTTAATAAACTACACTCAATTATTACTTTTAAAATAATATTTTGTGGACATGCATTACGAACTGCTTGTAGATCTTGCAATACAAGTTTTTGATCATTATCCTTTAATGCACCAATATTAATAACAACATCAATTTCTTGAGCACCATCTTTAATCGCATTAATTGTTTCTGCTACTTTAGTTTGTGTAGTATTGGCACCCAATGGAAAACCAACCACTGTACATACTTTAACATTACTATTTTTTAATAAAGTAACAGCACGATTAACATAAAATGGATTAATACAAACTGCTTTAAAATAATAAGTTTTACCTTCTTTACATAATGTATCAATCATTGATAATGTTGCTTCTGGTTTTAATAATGTATGATCAATATATTCATTTAAATTAATATTACTTTTCATAAACTTCAACTCCTAATTCATTTTCACTTTTAATAATTGCTTCAATAACTTCAAGATTCATTAAACTATGATTTAATCAATAATCTCGACTTAAATAATCTTTATTTTTAATCATTTTTACAAAATCATTTAATTCATACTTTCTTAATTAGTATTATCTGCGATTTCTTTTATTCCGTTTTTAGTATAAACCTTAATTCTACTTAATGGATGAACTTGTGATAAAACAAGACTACTATTATGACCTATAAATTCACTTTGTGCATAAGAGGTTACTCCTTTACTACAAGTAATAGTAGTAATAGTTCCATTTTCATGCTTCAAAATAACATGATTACTTAAATTAACACCATTAGGTAATTTAATTGCCATCGCTTTAACTGTTTTTACTTTACCTAATAAATACAATACTAATTGTAATGGATATACTAAACTATCATAAGTTGCACCTTTACCAAAATCTTTATCAAAAACAGAATCATATATTCCTTTTTCAAC
Source organism: Spiroplasma endosymbiont of Aleiodes alternator (assembly GCF_964031135.1). NCBI lineage: Bacteria > Bacillati > Mycoplasmatota > Mollicutes > Entomoplasmatales > Spiroplasmataceae > Spiroplasma > Spiroplasma endosymbiont of Aleiodes alternator. The sequence goes on along the minus strand of NZ_OZ035008.1, from coordinate 407,444 downwards.
TGATGGCATTCTTGAAGAAATACGATTAAAATTAAGGTTAACTACTTCTGGATTTATTTCATGAACTAATTTTTTTAATTTAGAAAAAATAGGTAAATGAACAGTAACATAAGCTTCTAATAAAATTAATTTTTTACTTCTTGCTAAAGAAATTAGGTCTTTAACTTCTTCAACTGTAAAAGTAATAGTTTTTTCTACTAAAACATGAATATTATTATTTAAAAATAATTTACTTTGTTTGTAATGCAAACCATTTGGTGAAGCAATATAAATAGCATCAATATGTTCTATCATTTTATTTAAATCATCAGTACTATGGGCAATATTATATTTTTTTGCTCATGTTTCTGCTTTATCTAAACTTCTTGAATATATACAAGTTATTTTAACTTTTTTATTAGTTAACGCTTGCTTTATAAATCTTTGAACAATTTTTCGGGACTTTCCTAAAAACTGTGTTTTTTAAATAAATTTTAGTTGTAAAATCAGTAAGTTACACAGATTGCTGGAAAGTCCCAATTTTTCCAGTTCCAATAATACCAATTCTAATCATCTTGTACTCCTTTAACTTTTTAAACTTGTTTCATAATTAATGATTGACATTAAAAATAAAGGTGCAGTTTCGGCACGTAAAATTAATTTTCCTAAACTAATATTACTAAAATTAAGTTGTGTTAAAGTTGCAATTTCTTCTTTAGTGATTCCTCCTTCGGGTCCAACTATAATTGTTATTGATGATAATTTATTATTTATTTGACTAATCCAACTAGTTTCTGATGAATTTTCATATGCAACCAAATTAAGATGAGACCGATATCGTTCTAATTGTTTTAAATCAAAAACAACGGGTGTAACAATCGGAATTAAATTGCGATTTGATTGTTTGGCAGCAGCTTTTGCAATATTTTGTCAACGTAAAACTTTCTGTTCTGCTTTTGTTCTTGTTAAAATACTAACACATCGTTTTAACTGCAATGGCACAATTTGATAAACTCCCAATTCTACTGCTTTTTGAATGACTAAATCAAATTTTTGTTCTTTTAATAACGATATTACTAATGTGATTTTACATCTTAATTCTGAATTACTATTTGGCACTGTTTTTATAATTTCGCATTTAATAACTGATGTAATTTCAATAATTTTTGTTAAATATTTTTGTTCTTGATGAATAATAACTATTTCATCATTAATTTTATGACGTAATACTTTAATTAGATGTTTACTATCTTCTTCATCTAATATTAAAATATTATTAGTTTTATGGTTAGTAAAGTAGCATTCCATAGTCCACCTCTAATTTGATTATAACATAAGGTAAAACTCAAATTAACAAGTTTTAACTATCATCTTTAATTTATAAAACCTGAATTGTAAAATTAAAAAGGACATTTATATAAAAATTAAATTGTGTTAATTCTATAATTAAGAAAAGAAAGGAATTAGCACAATGTATAAGTATCTGACTATTGAATCAATAATAGCAATAAAAGAATATAAAAGTTATGAATTTTCAATTCGTAAAATAGCAAAAGCTGTTGATTATAGTAAATCAACTGTACATAGAGTTTGCAGATTATTAAATCAAAACTTATTACCATTAGAAAATTGAACATCTAGAATAAAGTAGACACAGAATTGTAACCTTTGTGTTAAAAATACTTTAAGGAAGGTGTTCATTTTTTTATGGCTAAATGACTATCAAAAGAAGAAAAGTTAAAAATAATAAAAATAAGTAAAATTAAAACAATTGATAAAACCGCATTAGAGTATGGTATTGGTCGATCATCAATAAAAGAATGAATTAAAGCATATAAATTATTAGGTGAAAAAGGTTTAGAATATGGCAATGGAATTCGTGCTAAAAAAACCAAAAGAACAGGTCGACCCAAATCTTTAAATTTTAATGAAATGACAAAACAAGAATTAATTGAATATATTGAGGCAATGAACGATATAAAAAAGTATTTAGAAAAATCGACAAAAAAGAAGAAATATTTTGTGATTTTCTCATTGAAGAAAAAATATCAGATTAGTTATTTATGTTGATTATTAAATGTTTCAAAATCAGGATATTATAAGTGAATTAAGAATGGAATGAATGAATTTAATAAATGAGATACATTTTTAGCTAATATAATTAAAAATATTTTTTATGAATTTCAAGAAATTTATGGTTATAAAATGATAACTTTATGAATTAACAAAATTTATAATTTAAAATTAAAATTTCATATTGTATATAGATATATGAAAAATATGAGTTTAAAAGCTAAGGTTCGCATAAAAAAATTTGATTATAGAATTAAATCAGGAAGTTTAAGATATGATAATTTATTAAAACGTGATTTTTCAACTACTAATTTAAATGAAAAATTTGGTACTGATATAACTTATTTATTAACTAATGGTAAAACATATTATTTATCAATTGTTAAAGATTTTCATAATAATGAAATATTAGATTATAAAATAAGTGCAAGTTTAGACATGACATTTGTTGTCCAAAACATTATCCAAGCTTGAGTTAATGCTCAAAAACCTACTTCATGAATTTTACAATCAGATCAAGGATTTCACTATACAAATCCTTCTTATAAAATTTTATGTGATGAATTAAAAATAAAAATTTCAATGTCTAGAAGAGGTAATTCCTGTGATAATGGTGCTACTGAAACTTGATTTGGAACAATGAAAACAGAATTTCTATATCAAATTCCAAGAAAAAATAGAACTATTGAATGAATACAAGACAACTTACCTAAATATATTTACTTTTATAATAATTATCGACCTCAAATAAAATTAAAAGGAATGAGTCCAATCGAATATCGATTAGCTCATTCCAAACCAACAAATAATTACTTCATACCTATAAATTTAACACTTACAAACGCTATTTTATAAAATTTAATAAAAGGTTACTTTTATTGTCCACTTTTCTTGACAAGTTCATAGTTTGAAATATGTCTCATATAAGCATAGAAAATCTCTAGTTGCAGATTTAAAACCAATTTATACTGCATGTAGTGAAGAACAAGCAATGCAGGCTTTAGAATCCTTTGAAAATAAGTGAAATAAACAATATCCTCAAATTGCTAAATCTTGATATAAAAATTGAGATAATTTAATTGTTTTTATTAGTTATCCTGCAGAAATTAAAAGAGTGATTTATACAACAAATGCTATTGAATCTGTAAATAGTCAATTACGAAAAGTTATCAGAAATAAAAAAGTTTTTCCTAATGATATGGCAGTTTTTAAAATATTTTATTTAGCAATTGAAAATATAACAAAAAAATGAACAATGCCGATTCAAAATTGAAATACAGCAATTGCTCATTTTATGATAAAATTTGAAGATAGAATTAATCTAAACTAGTACTTTGTAAAACAAAGATACACAGATTACATAAAAGCCTCAAAAGTTATCATTTCTGATAACTTTTTTATATGTTTATTTATATTATTAAAAATTTCATTTAAGTAATCTTGTTGAAAGTTGGTTTTAAAAATTTTGAAAGTGTTGAAAATCAAATTTAATTTATTCTGTAGGAGCTATTCCACAATCAATTCTATGGATACTTACATTACCAAAATGGATTTCTAAAAAAACTTTTGAGTTTGGAAAATTTCCTGTTACTGGTGTTCAAGTGTTACTATCACTAAAAAATTGTGTAGAAATTTTGAACTTGTCAAGAAAAGTGGACAATAAAAGTAACCTTTTATTAAATTTTATAAAATAGCGTTTGTAAGTGTTAAATTTATAGGTATGAACTAATTATTTGTTGGTTTGGAATGAGCTAATCGATATTCGATTGGACTCATTCCTTTTAATTTTATTTGAGGTCGATAATTATTATAAAAGTAAATATATTTAGGTAAGTTGTCTTGTATTCATTCAATAGTTCTATTTTTTCTTGGAATTTGATATAGAAATTCTGTTTTCATTGTTCCAAATCAAGTTTCAGTAGCACCATTATCACAGGAATTACCTCTTCTAGACATTGAAATTTTTATTTTTAATTCATCACATAAAATTTTATAAGAAGGATTTGTATAGTGAAATCCTTGATCTGATTGTAAAATTCATGAAGTAGGTTTTTGAGCATTAACTCAAGCTTGGATAATGTTTTGGACAACAAATGTCATGTCTAAACTTGCACTTATTTTATAATCTAATATTTCATTATTATGAAAATCTTTAACAATTGATAAATAATATGTTTTACCATTAGTTAATAAATAAGTTATATCAGTACCTAATTTTTCATTTAAATTAGTAGTTGAAAAATCACGTTTTAATAAATTATCATATCTTAAACTTCCTGATTTAGTTCTATAATCAAATTTTTTTATGCGAACCTTAGCTTTTAAACTCATATTTTTCATATATCTATATACAATATGAAATTTTAATTTTAAATTATAAATTTTGTTAATTCATAAAGTTATCATTTTATAACCATAAATTTCTTGAAATTCATAAAAAATATTTTTAATTATATTAGGTAAAAATGTATCTCATTTATTAAATTCATTCATTCCATTCTTAATTCACTTATAATATCCTGATTTTGAAACATTTAATAATCAACATCAATAACTAATCTGATATTTTTTCTTCAATGAGAAAATCACAAAATATTTCTTCTTTTTTGTCGTTTTTTCTAAATACTTTTTTATATCGTTCATTGCCTCAATATATTCAATTAATTCTTGTTTTCTCATTTCATTAAAATTTAAAGATTTGGGTCGACCCCTGTTCTTTTGGTTTTTTTAGCACGAATTCCATTGCCATATTCTAAACCTTTTTCACCTAATAATTTATATGCTTTAATTCATTCTTTTATTGATGATCGACCAATACCATACTCTAATGCGGTTTTATCAATTTTTTTAATTTTACTTATTTTTATTATTTTTAACTTTTCTTCTTTTGATAGTCATTTAGCCATAAAAAAATGAACACCTTCCTTAAAGTATTTTTAACACAAAGGTTACAATTCTGTGTCTACTTTATTCTAGATGTTCAATGTTCACTATTTCTAATTTGATGAACTATGCATAATTGATGTTCTGTTTTAAGATAAACTGATTGTATTGCTTCTGACATGCCTGTTAAATTATCACTGCAGGCAATAAGAATATCATTTAAGCCACGATTTTTCATTTCTGTTAAATTTGCTAATCAAAATTTAGCACCTTCATTTTCACTAATTCATAAACCTAAAACATCTTTTTTACCTTCTAAATCAACTCCTAAAGCTATATAAACTGATTTATTAATAATCCTTTTATCTTGTCGTACTTTCACTATTATGCAATCAAAATAAACAATCGGATAGACACTTTCTAATGGTCGATTTTGCCATGCTTTTACATCATCAATAACATCATCAGTAATTTGACTAATAACACTTTCCTAATATCAGCACCATGATATAACTCTTGTAATTGCATTCTAATATCTGATAATGTCATACCTTTTGCATATAAAGAAAGAACTTGTTGATCAAAACCTTCAAATCTTCTTTGTCTTTTTGCAACTATTACAGGATTAAAATTACTATTGCGATCTCGTGGTACATCAATCTCAATTTTACCTTGTTGAGTTATTAATTTTTTTGAACTTATACCATTACGAGCATTGTCACTATTACTATGTTGATTCTTATCATATCCTAAATAATTTTGCATCTCAGAATTCAACATTTTTTCTACTAATCTTTTTGTTAATTCTTTATACAATCCTCCCTCTTTAAAAACTGTTGTTAAATCTTCAGTATTTTCTAATAATAAATCTACTGCTTTTGATATTGGATCATTATTATTAATATTTTGCTTTTTAGCCATCTGTAACTCACTCTTTCTAGTCATTTAATTATATTTACTAGAATTAATTAAACATAGTTATTTTTGTAAGTTACACAGATTACTAAACATTACCTAACTTTTTATTAAATAAATTAAATATAAAACTTATATAATTACTTCAATTATGTTAATTTACTATAACTTGTATTGGATTTATTACTATCATTATACTTTTTTCTAAACATGGTTAAGACAATAAATTTTTATGTTCTAATTCTTCTCTTTTAAGTTGTTCTAAATAATTAGATACTTGTCTTTGATTATCACTTATATTTTTGATACAAGTTTCTAAATTACTTTTAATAATAGCCATTTTTTGTTCAATTAAACTTATCTCTACATTTAATACATTTATTTCTCTCTATTCATCATTTTTTTCCTTTCAATCTAAACTCATTTATTTTAAATTAAGTTTATAATAATTATAAATTAATAATTTTTAAACTTACTTTGTATATCCTTTTTTAGTTATTTACTTAATTTATATAAAAAGATATTAAAAATGAGAGTATTATCTCTCATTTATCTTTTTAATAAAAATTAATATTTCAAAATTATATGATTAACAGTAAAACTATATAAATATAATCTGTTAAATTCTAACTAAAGGTTACACCTTGCAAGTTAATATTCCATACTTGATCACGGAAACATTTAACTGTATCAACGCTTCAATTAATGCTTACATAAACATTTTCTTCATCATGTCAAATATGAATATAACCATGTAATTCAAGAAAGGCTCCTCAAAATCCACCATCATAATAATAACTAAGCTCAAATATATTTTTGTTTCTATCATTATTAATATCATTAGTACTAATACTTAATTGCGAACCTTTTAATTTTTGATCAGTATAAGTATTACAATAAAGACTAAAATACGAATTATCACCAAAACTTAATTTACTAAACTTATTAGAAAAACTATCTCAATCTGGTGCATAATTTGTTCAATTAGATAATAGAGTAATATCGGGGCTGGTTCAAGTACTTTTTAATGAACCAACACTATTAGTTTCACTATAATTATAATTTAGTTGATCATTATTAATAATACTACTATCAATAGTAAAATTAGCAACTATCTTCCCTTTATAAATAGTTTCATCACCACTAATAGTTACTTGTTGATTAGTAATATCATCTTCACTAAATTTAATTGCATCTAACTTTACATTTGGATTACTTTTACTAATCGCAGCTTTAATTTCTTCAATATTTGGTTTTGATAATCCATTAGTTTTAATTGTTCCTAAATTTAAATTTTTAAAAACATCACTTAAAAGTTCTGTTTTATCACAATCATAAGTAACAACAATACTATCATTGCTATAAAATTTACCATCACCATTAATAACTGCACTATTATCAGTAATTTTATCAACTATAATTTTGCTTACATCAAGATTATAGTTAGCGGTTTTAAGTGCTGAAATTAATTGTCCTTTACTTGGTTTGTTTTGTCCAGGAATATTAAAAGTTGGTAATTTATTATTTAAAACACTATTGAAATCAATAAGTAAATTATCAATTACTACATTAGGACCAGTGTATACATATTGATTAATAGATTTAATAGTAACACTATTATTTTGCAACGTTACTTGAATAGCATTCATATTTAAGTTTGAATATTGTTTTTTCAATGCACTATTAATATCTTCTAAAGTTATTACTTTTCCTATAATAGCAATTTTATCTAATCCCTTATTAATAACGTCTTTAAGAGCAATTCTAATATCAAGATTTAAATTTAGTATTACTTTACCAGTATATTTTTTTTGATTTGTACTAGTAATAGTGGCACTATTAGTAGCAGTAATTTCTATTGCAATAAAAGAAGTATCTAACTTTTCTTGGTAAGTATCACGTAATGCTCTCATTACATCATTATTTGATGGTATATCATGACCGTTGGTCTTAACCGTTAAATCTTTTTTATTAATAATAGTACTTAAATCAACACTATCATTAGTACTAAATGTAACTGTTACCTTACCAGTATAAAGAGGAATAACATCATCACCCGTAATACCTGTAATAGTTGCTTCTTTATTAGAAATAACGTCAATTTTAAGGCGATCCATTTCTAAATTAGAATATTTTTCTTGAATACGACTGTAAACAGCTTCCACAGTAGGTTTTTGACCGCTAGTACTAAAATTACCAATGGATGCTCCATCAACAATTATTGTTCTAATATCAATAGTTTGGATTTGATAAGTAATTTTAATTTTATCTTGATTATAAAAAATACCATCACCAACAACAAAAGCATAATTAGTGGTTTTATTAATAATTTTAATATTATCAGTATGAAGTTCATGATTTAAAATAAATAGTTGTGATTTTAATTCATAATCTGTAGGTATTGTTCCTCGATGTTCCTCTGGTACAATTTTTAAATCTGTTTGTGTTAAATCTTTTTTTAAATCTTTTTTGAATATAGTTAGATTATTACATGCCGTTGTACTAGCAGTGACTGCACTTGATAATAATAATGCACCCATAAATGATAATGGTTTTTTCATATATATACCTCATTTAAATATTGTAAAAAATTAATAATTATTTTAAAGTGATTATATCATAATTTAATATCAAAATACACGAAATTATCATTCAAAAATAATCATAATAAAGTTAATGATAATCAAATTACCAATCTTGTTAATAGAAACTTTAATAATAGGCTTAAAAATGAAGTTATTGTTAGTGATTTAACTTATGTTCAAGTTAATGGCAAATGAAACTATATTTGCTTATTAATTGACCTATTTAACCGCGAAATTATTGGACATAGTGTAGGTACTAAAAAAGATGCATCATTGGTATACCAAGCATTTATGCAATCAAATCGCTGTTTAAAAAATATGCAAATATTTCATACTGATCGTGGTAACGAATTTAATAACAAAACTATCGATAAACTTTTATTAGCATTCAACATTACCCGTTCTTTAAGCAAAAAAGGTTGTCCTTATGACAATGCTGTTGCTGAAGCGACTTTTAAAACTTTTAAGAAAGAATTTATTAATGAAAAAAAATTATATCATTAATCAAATTAAAATTAGAATTATTTGATTATATCAACTGATACAACAACATAAGAATTCACAGCACTCTAAAGTACTTAACTCCAGTTAAGTATGAAGAACAAATGTCTACCAAAAAATAGTCCTAAAAAGGGTTGCCATTCCAATTTTCACCAAGAATTAAGTAATAATGGATTAAGAATAATGGTTTTTAACACAAGCATGTATCATGCAATTAACAATTATCAAAATCCACCATTAATAACTCCAAATCAAAAATGAAAAATAAAAAAATTACAAGATTGAATAGATATCGGTATTAAAATCTGTGAAAAACAAAAATACGCTATTGCTAAAGAAATAAATAAATTTCAAAACTTAAATAATCATATTGAAATACTGAAAAATTTTAAAAATCATATTATTACAAATAAAAAATTACAAGACGAAATAAAAACAGCAAAAGATTTTGCTGATAATATTATTGAAATAAATAAGGTTTTTGATATAAAGACAAACCCAGAAAATATAAAAAGTTGTTATATTTAAAAAATAAATTATTCTTTTATTTTAACTCTTTTGACTCAATTTCATCAATGTTGCTACTTCTTCTTCTGTCAAATAACGATATTCACCCATTGCTAAACCTTTTAAAGTAATATTAGCAACTTGTAAACGCTTTAAAGTAATTACTCTACTTCCTACTGCTTTAATCATACGTTTAACTTGTTGATTTTGTCCTTCATGAATAGTGAGATGTAGTAAAGTATTTTCTTTTTTTATATTTTTATAAATTATTTTAACAATAGCAGGAGAAGTTGTAAATGAAGTTGATAAAATAATACCGTCTTGTAGTTTTTTAATAGCATTTGATGACAAAATACCACTTGCCAATACTTCATATACCTTATCTATTTTATAACGAGGATGAATAATAGCATTAGTAAATTCACCATCATTAGTCATTAACAACAAACCTGAAGTATCAAAATCTAAACGACCGACTGGGTAAATTCTACTATTAATATTAGTAAAATAATTCATTACCGTTGGTCGATTTTTAGGATCACTTACTGTTGTTAAACAATTAGGTGGTTTATAAAATGCTAAATAAATATGATTAGATTGCTTAATAATTTGATTATTAACTTTAATAACATCACTACTTGTAACTTTAAAACCTAACGTTGTAATAATTTGCCCATTAACTGTTACTTGCCCATTAATAATTAGTAATTCTGCTTTTCGTCGTGAACATACTCCAGAATTAGCAATAACTTTTTGCAAGCGTTCTAAATCATTATTCATTAGTAAAATTGTAGATTTCTTGTTCATCATTTTGGTTATTAAATTGAGGCAAAGTTGGTAATTGAGTTAAAGATTCGATATTAAAATGATCCATAAATTCATCAGTTAAATCATATAAAATTGGTTTTCCTGGTAATTCACTACGACCAATCTCGGTAATTAAATTTAAACTTTTTAGTTTAAAAATAATAGAATCACAATTTACACCACGAATATCTTCAATTTGTGGTTTAGTAACTGGATGATTATAAGCAATAATAGCTAGTGTTTCTAAAGCTGCTTGTGATAAACGTATTAAAGGTTGTTGTTTTAATACTTGATAGCGATTATAATGAATAGGTTTTGTTGTTAATTTATAAATATTACCAACTTTAATTAAACTTAAACCACTGGTATCATCATCATTTAATTTCATTTGTAAAGATGCAATTAAATTTTCAACAGTTTTTGGTTTTTTTGTTAATTCTAAATATTCAGCAAGTGTTAATAAATCAAGACCTTCATTGCCAACAATAAATAATAAACCTTGTAAAACTGCTAATCTTTCGTTTGTTTTTCAATTGCTATTATTCATTTTTCTCACCTCGATAAATTACTGTAATTTCAGTAAAAGTATTAGTTTGTATAATATGTAACATTTGATGATTTGCAAGATCTAAAATTGCAATAAAAGTAATAATAAAATAATGTAAAGTTAATGTTTTAGTAAAAAATAATTGTTCTAAAGTAAAATGTTGCTTGGGATTTTTTTTCAGTAACTGTTTAATTTCTTTAGCTCGATCTTCAGCTGAAATTAAGTTTAATGCTAAATTAAATGGTAATTTATTTTCATTTTGTAGTCTATTAAATAAGTTTAACATTGCTTGTGTTAGTTTATTAACATTATTTTTTACCAAAATTGGTGTAATTTCATCAACTAAATATGTTTTTAAATCACTAGGTGCTTTTGTTAATAATTGGGTTCTATATACAGCCTGTTCTTTAAAATAATTACTTATTTCTTTAAATTTTTTATATTCTAATAAACGAGCAATTAATTTTTGACGATTAACTTCATTTTCATAAGCACTATCTACTACTAGTTCTTGTTTTGGTAATAATTGTTTTGATTGCAATTCTAATAAATAAGCAGCAATCGGTAAATATTCACTTACTAAATCAATGTTTTTAATTAATTCTTCATTAATAAAATGAACATATTGGTTAGTAACATCATTTAGATTTAAATCTAAAATATCAATATTTTTTTCTTTAATTAAATGCAAAAGCAAATCCATTGGTCCTTGAAAAGATTCAATTGTAATTACTGGTTGTAACATTATTCTTGTTCCCTCAATATCATTTTATACTTATTAATATTAATTATAACTTAATTTAATAGTACTTGATTAATCTTTAATAAATAAAAAAAACTTATTTTTAATTTTTTAATGATTAAAATAAGTTTTAAAAGTTATTATATATTTAAATATTATTATTTAACTTCACGTAACATAATATGAATATTTTCAGCAGATATTTCAAATTTTGAAGATGTATCTGGTAATACTCCCTTTAGGTCATATTCTAATTTAAAGTTTAAATTAAAATAACCGTTTTTTTCGTTAGGATTAAGATTAAATCCACTTTCAGGATTAGTAATAGTTATTACACTATCCTTTCATTTAGAAGCAAGAATACTATAAATTTTATTAATTTTAGCAAAATAACCATTTGTTATAACTTGTTCTTTTATTTTTCCATCTTTGTCATAATCTGAATACTTATCTGAAGCTTTTGGTAATTCCTTTACTGTATCAACTGTTCAGTCAGAAAATATTTTTGAAATTTGTGTTGTTGCATCAACAAAAGTTTGGTTAATCTTAATAGCAGTAGTACTTTCAATATCACCAGTATTAAAAGTAGATTTACCATCATTACCAACTAAGAAATCAATAGTAATATTACTAAAATTACCATTAAATACAATTGATTTATCATCATTATTGGTCACCGTTGGATCTGTCATTTTAAATAAAGTTGATTTAGGAACATTTGAAAAATCACCTGAAAATTCAAAACTTAAACTTAAACCAGAATATTGAACTTTATCTTTAATGGCAACATTTAAATTTTGTTTAATATATGATAACTGAGTTCTAGCAATTTCTTCTTTTTCTTCTTTTTCTGCTCCTTTAATTTCTCCAGTTATTGGTAAATTTTCAACATTAATATTTAGATTACCTTTAGTAATTTCTTCTTTAATAAAGTCTCTAATTGCATCAGCTTTTTTTTGATCATTAGTATGACTTGTATCATTATTAATTGTAATTTTAATATCTTTAGTAACTGATGGTAAATTTAAATAAGAGATTTCCGCTTTTACTCATAAATGACCATTGACTAATTCATTACCAGTTGGTAAAACAAACTTAGGTTTGTCTTTTTCATCATTATCATTATCTTTTTTTGGAACATAGTCAATAATTTTGACATGTGCATCAGGGTGATATCAATTTGTTGGATGTTCATTGGTACTTTCTTTAAGTTTACTAGAGAAAAAGTTACCAATAGATGTTTGCACAGAAGTATCTAATTCGCTAAAAATTTTACCTTTCATTTCTCCTATATTGGTATCATCTGATAAATTAAGATCAGCCTTAATTTGCACACTACTATCAGTAACAAAAGAGGCAGCAAAATTAAGAATATCCCTTGGAGTCATTTGATTATTTTCACTACCACAAGCAACAACTGTTACAACTGGCGTTGTTGCTAAAGCAAGTGTGCCCAGTAATTTTAATAAAGATTTCACAAAAACGCTCCTTATCATTTCATTTAATTAATATTTTTTAAAATACTGTAACATTATAAACAATTTTAAACTAAATTACATTATTATTTCTAAAATTATTGGTTTAATATCGTATTTTTTATTAGTAATCTGAAATGTAGAAATTGCCAAATCTAAAAATTGTTGATGAAAATGTTGATCTTTATTAGTATGGAGTTCCATAATTACACTATTTTTTTCAACTTTTTGACCATGAATTTGTTTTAAATAAATTCCTGCCACTGGATCAATGATATCAGTTTTAGTAGTTCTTCCTGCTCCTAATATTACTGATAATTCACCTAAAGCATAATTATTAGTAACATCTAAATAGCCCGATAATTGTGCCTTAACTTTAATAATATATTTAGCTGGTGGTAATTTATCAATATTATCAAGATATTTAGTATCTCCACCTTGACTTTTAACAAAATCATAAAAAATTTGTAGTGGTTTTTCACTAGTAAACATAGCATTAACTTTATCAATACCCTCTTTTAAGGTTTTTACGTTTTTAGCTCCCAATAAGGCTAAAGCTACTAAATTACTAACAAGAATTTTCAAATCTTCTGGTCCTTTATTTTTTAAACTTAAAATAACTTCTTGTAATTCTATTGCATTACCAATTGTTTGTCCTAAAGGCTTATTCATATCACTAATAATAGCATAAATTTTTTTATTAAAAGCTTTACCAATATGTACCATTAATTTTGCTAACTTTCTTGCAGTTACTATATCCTGAACAAAGGCACCTTTTCCACATTTAATGTCTAGTAAAATTAAATCAGCACCCATTGCTATTTTTTTAGACATAACACTAGCAGCAATTAATGGTAATGAATCAACTGTTCCTGAAACATCACGTAATGCATATAATTTTTTATCAGCAGGCACTAAATTACTAGTTTGACTAATAATACTCATACCAACTTTATTAACAACTTTAATAAAATCTGATATTGCCAAATCACATTTAAAATTTGGAATTATTTCCAGTTTATCAATAGTACCACCAGTAATACCCAATCCTCTTCCAGAAATTTTTGCAACCTTTAATCCACAAGCAGCAGCTAATGGACCAAATACTAAACTAGTTTTATCACCAACACCACCAGTTGAATGTTTATCAATACTAAAACCAGTAATTTGTGATAAATCCATGGTTTCACCATTATTAATAACGGCTTTTGTATATTCTACTAATTCATCATTAGTCATTCCCTGAAAATAAACAGCCATTGCTCAAGCACTAATTTGATAGTCTGGTATTGTTTCATTAACAATACCTTCTGTTAAAAATTTTAGTTCTTCTTTATTTAAACTTTGTCCTAATTTCTTTTTAGAGATTAAATCAATCATATACATTTTAATAAAACACCTTACTTTCTTTTTATTAAATAACAATTGCAATTGCAATTGCATTAGTTTCATTATGTGATAAAGATAAAAGTAATTGATAATTCTTAATGATAGTTATTGGTTGATTATATTGATTATAACTAATATCAATATTTTTAAATGTTAACTTTTCTTGTGGTAATGCCTTAAAAATTGATTCTTTTAATGCTCATCTTCCTGCCAAAAATTCCTGTTGACGTTGTAAAGAATATTGATTAAAAAGTATAATTTCTTTCTTACTTAAAATTCTTTTAGCAAATTCTTCAATATTTTCTATTCGATTTACTTCAATAATATCTATACCTACACTACGCATTGTTAACTCCTTATATAAAATAAAAGGTTAAAACCCTAAAATCCTTGTTTTTATTATATAATTAATATGAAAGAAAGTGTGATATTAATTTCAATAAATCAAATAAATTTTGAAAAGATGGTGGTATATTAATGACATTTTACTTAAATCAAAAACAAAAATCATTAATTAAAGAACACTACCAAAACTATAAAGTTGATAATAAAAATAGTAGTTATGAACTATTTCAATATCATAATATAACAATTGAAATTTATCAAGAAAAAGTTATTTTTAAAGGTACTAAAGAGGATATTATTGCAGAATATCGTAGAATTTGAAATCAACTTGATGAAAATCAATCACCAGTCATTGGCAATGCTGAATTTGGTATTAATAATTTTTTTGGTCCACTTGTTATTATTAGTTCTTATATTGGTTCGGGTAATTTAGAAAAATTACGTTTACTTAACATTCGCGATTATAAAGACTTATCACAAAGTAAATTTATTGAATTAGCACAAGATATTATGAAAACAATTATTTTTGAGTCAGTAATCATTAACAATCGTAAATATAATCAATGAATTGATGCCGGTTATAGCCCCAATATTATTAAAACCTGAGGAGAAAATCAAGCATTAGTTCGTATGTTACAACATAGAATTCAATATGATACTATAGTTATTGATCAATATATTAATGAAGATACATATTACAAATACATTGAAAATATGAAAGATAATCGTAATAAAATTATTAAAGATAAAGTTCAATTTGTTACTAATGCAGAAAGTAAGTATTTAGCTATCGCTTGTAGTACTATTATTAGTCGTTATTTATTTTTAGAAGAAATTAAAAAAATAAAAGGTATTGACACTAATACAATTCCATTAGGTACTGGAAAAGAAGTTAATATATTTTTAGAAAAAATTAAAAATGAAAAAACAATTGAATTTAATAAATTTCTTGAACGTCATAGCAAAAAATCATTTACTGAATTTTTTAAATAAATAATTAAAACTTAATTTTTATTAACTATATATAAAAAATATTTTTTATTTAAAAACTATTAAATAAATGATATAATCCAAATCAGATATATGTTTAAATATATTTTTAAGTCCTATTTTGTTTATAAAAACAAAATAGGACTTTTATACTTAAAGGAGAAAATAAAATGCCAAAAGAAGAAAAAAAACCTTTATTAGAAAAAAATAAACATACTAATTATGGAATTACCCAGCAACAATCTTCTATAAATAATAGTAATTCAAGTAGTACTGAAAGTCTTAATAGTTCAAGTACAATCATCGAAATAGAAGATAGTGAAGAAAATAATTGAATAACTTGTAATAGTCGTTATGGAGGAACAACACAAAAAAAACTCGATGATAATGAAAATTGAAAATATGAAACCCAAATTAGAAATAACTTTGATAGTTTAACTTTTTTTAATGAAAGCACTATTACCATTAATAACAATCAATACTGACAAAAACTAACATTTGTTGAAAAAAATGGAACAGTAATTATAGTGATTTTAGAATTATTAAAAATAAACTTTAATAGAAATACAATAGAAATATATAAAAAAGAATACAATGATGTTAATGAATATATTCATGATAATTTAGATTTAAAAACTTTTCAAAAAAAAGAAAGAAAATTATCACTTGAAGATCAATTCTTAGAAGGTATTACTATAAAAACTATTAATAATCTTAATAAATTTATAACAAATACCAACTCACTTAATGAACAATTAAAATTATTTAAAGAAAATTCTAATAATAGAGATTTAAATGTTTTATTAAAATTATATAAGTTTTTAACAATAATACAAAATTTTATTGATCAAACAAAACCAGGAATAATAAGAAATATTGCATATAAATTTTTAGGATTATTAGAAATTTATATTGGACTTACTGGTAAAAATTTACAAAGAGTAGTTTCTAATTTTCCCATTGATGGTAAAGAACACACATCCCAAGATTATATTGATGCTATATTTTGAAATTGACAAAATTATGTTATGGTATTACTTGATACTGCACTTGGCACATTTTTCACTTCAGCAGCTTCAAGTTGATCACGAAATGTTTTTTTTAATAAAAAAAACAAAACAAATCCCATTGAAATCAATCAATTTAATACCAGTGACTTTGAAAAATATAAAGAAATATTTGAAACACTTTTATTTGAAGAAGACCATCAAAAATTAATGAAATATTTTTCAAATATTTCCATACTTAATGATTTAATACAGAAATTTAATCAAATTGAAAATTGTGTAGAAACAGAATTTGAATATCATCCAAATTTTAAAAAAGAAATTGAACGAATTAAAAAACTAATTATTAATTCACAAACAGAAAATAATAATGCTAATAATGATATTGAAATTAAACAAGTAATATCTTTAGCAAATAAAACAATTAAAACTATGGAACAACAAAATAATAAACCAATAGCATTAGTAACTAATTGAGGACGTAATCTTTTAGTTAATTTAACTTTAGAAACACTAACATGGGCAGGTAGTCATATTATTCTAACTGGTTCATCAGAAAATACTTCTAAAGAAGATTTTAATTTACATGATTGAATCACGAAAGACATTTTTACTACAGGTGCTTTAGCAGCAAATATAAGTCGTTATTTTGTTATGAGACCAATTAATAATATTTTTAAATCGGGTTTAACAAACTTAGGAATTCCAACTAATCTTTGTCCTGAAAAACTTTCAAAATGAGTTGAAAAACAAACTAGATATAAAAAAATATTAATGGCAATCCCTTTATTTTTATCAGTCACTTGTACTGTTAATGCTGTTAAAACAGAAGCTGCATTAGTTACTGAATATGGATTTCAAAAAGCCACAAAATTATTTTATGAAAAATTTGTTAGATGAACAACATTAGGATTTTCAATTGGTGTAACAGCAATTGATATGATTGCTTTTGCTATTTCTGATTTTTATAAAGATGTATTTAATCAACCAATAACTATAAAAAAAATAACAGAAATATTAACTAGTTGTTGTGGATTTACTAAAAAAGAAGCAGTTTTTCTTGAAAAAAATTTAGAAAAATTAGAAAACAATGGGAAATTCACAACTTTTGATGAATTGTTTAAAAAATATCAGGAAGAAGAATTTGAAGATTCTGGTATTGAAGAAGTTTTATCACAACAAATAGAATCAGAAAAATCATCAAATGAAAAAGAAACTGATGACGAAACATCAATAGAAGAATTTCCTATTGACAATCCATATGAATTTGCAAATGATATAAATAACCAACCATCAACAAATACAGGAATATACCATCCAATGCCATTCAATTAAAAGCACTATTACTGGTAATTTAATTTTTAGTCACTCTTTTAAAAAGAGTGACTTTTTTAATATTTTATATTTATTTTTTTTCTAAAAAATGTACACTTATTTTGGGTATTTTAGATGTATAGAATAAATATACCAAAAAAGTAGTGAGAAAGGGATTTTTATGGATAAAAAAAATAAAAGAGAAAAAGAAATAGCAAGAATAAAAGAAAAAATTGCAGCTAATAAATTAAAAAAAGAATCCGAAAAAGCTGAAAAAGAAAGACAACAACAAGAAATAGAAAATAAGAAAAAAAATGAAAATAAAAAAACTTTATAAAATTAATCATTTTTATAAAAAAATCACTTAATTAGAGGCTTTTATGTAATCTGTGTATCTTTGTTTTACAAAGTACTAGTTTAGATTAATTCTATCTTCAAATTTTATCATAAAATGAGCAATTGCTGTATTTCAATTTTGAATGGGCATTGTTCATTTTTTTGTTATATTTTCAATTGCTAAATAAAATATTTTAAAAACTGCCATATCATTAGGAAAAACTTTTTTATTTCTGATAACTTTTCGTAATTGACTATTTACAGATTCAATAGCATTTGTTGTATAAATCACTCTTTTAATTTCTGCAGGATAACTAATAAAAACAATTAAATTATCTCAATTTTTATATCAAGATTTAGCAATTTGAGGATATTGTTTATTTCACTTATTTTCAAAGGATTCTAAAGCCTGCATTGCTTGTTCTTCACTACATGCAGTATAAATTGGTTTTAAATCTGCAACTAGAGATTTTCTATGCTTATATGAGACATATTTAAAACTATTTCTAATTTGATGAACTATGCATAATTGATGTTCTGTTTTAAGATAAACTGATTGTATTGCTTCTGACATGCCTGTTAAATTATCACTGCAGGCAATAAGAATATCATTTAAGCCACGATTTTTCATTTCTGTTAAATTTGCTAATCAAAATTTAGCACCTTCATTTTCACTAATTCATAAACCTAAAACATCTTTTTTACCTTCTAAATCAACTCCTAAAGCTATATAAACTGATTTATTAATAATCCTTTTATCTTGTCGTACTTTCACTATTATGCAATCAAAATAAACAATCGGATAGACACTTTCTAATGGTCGATTTTGCCATGCTTTTACATCATCAATAACATCATCAGTAATTTGACTAATAACACTTTCACTAATATCAGCACCATGATATAACTCTTGTAATTGCATTCTAATATCTGATAATGTCATACCTTTTGCATATAAAGAAAGAACTTGTTGATCAAAACCATCAAATCTTCTTTGTCTTTTTGCAACTATTACAGGATTAAAATTACTATTGCGATCTCGTGCTACATCAATCTCAATTTTACCTTGTTGAGTTATTAATTTTTTTGAACTTATACCATTACGAGCATTGTCACTATTACTATGTTGATTCTTATCATATCCTAAATAATTTTGCATCTCAGAATTCAACATTTTTTCTACTAATCTTTTTGTTAATTCTTTATACAATTCTCCCTCTTTAAAAACTGTTGTTAAATCTTCAGTATTTTCTAATAATAAATCTACTGCTTTTGATATTGGATCATTATTATTAATATTTTGCTTTTTAGCCATCTGTAACTCACTCTTTCTAGTCATTTAATTATATTTACTAGAATTAATTAAACATAGTTATTTTTGTAAGTTACACAGATTACTAAACATTACCCTTAATTATTAAGTGATTTTTTTATAAAAATGATTAATTTTAATATTTTGGTTTTCTTTTTCATTTTGAATTATTATCAACATTACGTTTAAAATCATTTCTATTATTATGAGATGAAAAATTTAATTTAGTTGGTGCTTTAACAACATTTTTAGGTAAATCTCAACCTGTAGTATCTAGTAAAGTAATTTCATGATTTTGATAATATTGAATTTCTTGAATTTCATTATATTGAACTCTATTACTTACTAAAGTAATAGCAGTTCCTTGTGCTCCAGCACGAGCTGTTCTACCAATACGATGAGTATAGTATTCATATTCACGTGGAATATCATAATTAAAAACATAATCAATGCCATTAATGTCAATTCCTCTAGCAACAACATCAGTAGCAATTAATACTTTAACCTTACCGTTTTTAAATTGTCTCATTGCTTCCATACGTTCTCTTTGACTTTTATCACCGTTAATAACAGCACATTTAATATTATTTTGTTCTAATAATTGTGCAATTTTGTTAGTAAAAGCTTTTGTATTTGAAAAAACAATACTTAATTGTGGTTGTAATTTTTGATATAAAGTAACTAATGCAGTTTCTTTTGTTATATTACGACAATCAAAATAATATTGTTTAATATTTGCTTGTTGTAATTTTTGACTTTCATCTTCAACAGTAATACTAACTGGATTATTTTGATAATCATCAGCAATTTTTAAAACTGGTTTTGACATTGTTGCTGAAAAAAGGACAGTTTGAATATTTTGTGGTGAATTCTCAAATAAGAAATCAATATCTTTTTTAAATCCCATTTTTAACATTTCATCTGCTTCATCTAAAACTAATGTTTTAATTGAATTTAATCTTAAACTACCACGATTAATATGATCAGTAATTCTTCCTGGTGTTCCAACAACTATATTACTAGTTCTTAAATCATATAATTGATTTCTAATATTAACACCACCACATAATAAAGCAACATTAACACCATTTAAAAAATAAGCATATTTTTTTACTTGTTTAGCAACTTGGATTGCCAATTCTCTAGTTGGACAAACAATAATGGCTTGATTACGATATAATTTTATATCTAAATTATGTAATATAGGTAAGACAAAAGCAGCAGTTTTTCCCGTTCCGGTATGACTTTTTCCAATAATATCTTTTTTTTGTAAAGAAACTGGAATTGTCTTCTTTTGAATTGGTGTTGGGGTAGTATAACCTCATTTAGCAATAGCAGCAGTTAATTCTTGTTTTAAATTTAGTTCTGTAAAACTCATATATTTCTCCTTAAAAATAAATTTTGAATAAATTTAGAAAAAATGATAATTATAACCTGAAAAATAACCTCTAAAAGAGGATTATTTTAAAAAAGGATTAGTTTTATTTATTATTTATATATAATATACTTACTTACATTTTAAAGTATTAATTCATCTAATTTTTCTAAAATTAAAAGTTGTCAAATAATTTCATGATATTATTTATTTCTTTGACATCATTAACAACTTTTTGATATTTTTTTATCAATCATATCTTAAAAGAAAATTGCGAATTAATCAACAACTTAAATATAATACACTATTTTTAATTAAATGTAAAGATAAATTTTTAGAAATGAAAATATAAAAATAATAATTAAAATACTATACAAATTTTTAATTTTAATCAATTTAAAAATTTAAATTATATTAGAAATTTTTTATCATAACAAAAAAATTTGAAAAATAATATAAATTATCAAACATCAGTATCTGCTTTTTTAATAATTCAATTATCAAATAAAATATGATTATTTTTATGATTCTTAATCATTCCAGTTAAAAAACTAGTGTTTGCATAACGAATAGTTAAATAATTATAACCATGCATTGAACTTGTCAAGAAAAGTGGACAATAAAAGTAACCTTTTATTAAATTTTATAAAATAGCGTTTGTAAGTGTTAAATTTATAGGTATGAAGTAATTATTTGTTGGTTTGGAATGAGCTAATCGATATTCGATTGGACTCATTCCTTTTAATTTTATTTGAGGTCGATAATTATTATAAAAGTAAATATATTTAGGTAAGTTGTCTTATATTCATTCAATAGTTCTATTTTTTCTTGGAATTTGATATAGAAATTCTGTTTTCATTGTTCCAAATCAAGTTTCAGTAGCACCATTATCACAGGAATTACCTCTTCTAGACATTGAAATTTTTATTTTTTAATTCATCACATAAAATTTTATAAGAAGGATTTGTATAGTGAAATCCTTGATCTGATTGTAAAATTCATGAAGTAGGTTTTTGAGCATTAACTCAAGCTTGGATAATGTTTTGGACAACAAATGTCATGTCTAAA
This sequence comes from Spiroplasma endosymbiont of Aleiodes alternator, assembly GCF_964031135.1. NCBI lineage: Bacteria > Bacillati > Mycoplasmatota > Mollicutes > Entomoplasmatales > Spiroplasmataceae > Spiroplasma > Spiroplasma endosymbiont of Aleiodes alternator. The sequence continues at coordinate 385,294 of NZ_OZ035008.1, read as the reverse complement.
CTTGCACTTATTTTATAATCTAATATTTCATTATTATGAAAATCTTTAACAATTGATAAATAATATGTTTTACCATTAGTTAATAAATAAGTTATATCAGTACCTAATTTTTCATTTAAATTAGTAGTTGAAAAATCACGTTTTAATAAATTATCATATCTTAAACTTCCTGATTTAGTTCTATAATCAAATTTTTTTATGCGAACCTTAGCTTTTAAACTCATATTTTTCATATATCTATATACAATATGAAATTTTAATTTTAAATTATAAATTTTGTTAATTCATAAAGTTATCATTTTATAACCATAAATTTCTTGAAATTCCTGAATTGTAAAATTAAAAAGGACATTTATATAAAAATTAAATTGTGTTAATTCTATAATTAAGAAAAGAAAGGAATTAGCACAATGTATAAGTATCTGACTATTGAATCAATAATAGCAATAAAAGAATATAAAAGTTATGAATTTTCAATTCGTAAAATAGCAAAAGCTGTTGATTATAGTAAATCAACTGTACATAGAGTTTGCAGATTATTAAATCAAAACTTATTAACATTAGAAATATTGAATCAAATTCAAAAAAAGAAGCAAAATGCAGGTAGAAAATTAATAATTTTAACTTTAACAGAAATTAATACTATTAATTATTTGTTAATTGCTAAAAATTATGCGCTTGATATAATTGCTAATTTTTTAAAGGAAAATAAAATAAAAAGTATTTCAACAAAAACTTTATATAACATGTTTAAAACAAATCGAATGGGTTTTGATGAAAATAACTTATTGAGAAAAGGAAAAAATAAACCTCATAAACGAAAAGAAACTAGAGGACGAATTAATAATTGTAAATCTATTCATGAAAGAAATTTAATCATTCCTAATATTAAAAATATACAAGAATTTGGTCATTTAGAGGGTGATACTATCATTGGTAAAGATCATAAAAGTTCTATTATTACTTTAGCTGATATATGATCAAAAACCACAATTCCTTTAGTTTCTAAAAATCATAAAGCAGAAAATATTACAAAAAGTATAATAAAATTTATTTCAAAGTTACAAAAAGGAACAGTTAAAACTATTACTTTTGATCGTGGTAAAGAATTTAGTAAATGAAAATTAATCGAAAAAGGGACTTTCCAGCAATCTGTGTAACTTAGTGATTTTACAACTAAAATTTATTTAAAAAACACAGTTTTTAGGAAAGTCCCTCGAAAATTTGCAATGTTAAGATTTATTTTGCAGATCCTGGCAAACCTTGTCAAAGAGGTTTAAATGAAAATAATAATGGTATTTTAAGAAGATATTTACCAAAATCTACAGATCTATCTTTATATAAACAAAAAGACTTAAATGCTATAGCATTTCAAATTAATTCTACACCCAGAAAATCACTATCTTATAAAAGCCCCAATAGACTTAATACAATTATTTTAAAAACTGTCCCATTTGTCCCTTTTATATTTACAATTCAGGATTTTCATTAATATATTTAATTCATCATTTAAAACCATGACTACCATTTTCATCAATTACTAAATTAGTAGTAATTTTTCTATTAGTTAATATTTTTTTTAATTCAATAGTATTACTTTCATAATTTGTTACTAATTTCCCTTCAAAAAACTTTGGTTCTTTTTTTCCTACCCATAGTTCAACTATTAAAGGTTGATTATTATTTAAAACTTTAGTTTTTAAATCTTCAATAATTTGTGAATTAAATCAAATTGCTGGCGAAAATAATAATAATTTTGTAAATTGTAATTTTGATAAATATAACATTTGTAAACAAAAATATGCTCCCAAAGAACAACCAATGGCATTTAAATTTTTAATTTTTAAATTAAACTTTTTAATAACAAATGGTATAACCTCATTAATAATAAATTCTAAGTAATTTTTACCATTACCACCAAGAAAATCAATGTTACTTTTTTTTAATTCAGGAAAATATTTTGTCATTAATATTTTTACATCATCATTGGTATAAGTTGCTAAATCATTAAAACGAGTCATATTATTGGTACTACCAATACCAATAAAAATACAATTACTATTATTTTCAAATAAAATATTACTATTACTATTAAGTAACATATCTTTACCATCAAAAACTAAATAAACTTCATAAGCAATATTTTGATCATAAATAGAAGGTAAAGCAATAATAATATCTTTATTAATGTTTAAAAATTTACTTTTAATATTTTCAACTTTTATATCATAATTATTCATATTTTTTCTCCTTAATTTATTGATAATTTCCTAACAAAGAATAATTCATTATTCTAATATAAAAATTAAAATTAGTTTGTTCTAAGCGCATAGCACATTTAACCAATTCATCTAAAATTATCAACTTATTAGTAAATAAAGTTTCATATGAAAAAAAAGCTTTTAAATTTAAATCAGTACTATCTTTTGTCAGCAATGTTTTTCTAGTTTCTAAATCCAACAAGTAAAATAACATTAATAAACTTCCAAACTCATAATTATTTTTTATGTTTGTTTCATTCTTAGTTAAATTAATAAAAATATTACCACTAATATTTACCAATCTTTTAATTATGAGCAAACTTTCTTTTTTCAAATTAGAATTATTTACCAAAAAATCAGGTAATACTACTTTTGAAGTATCATCAAACCAAACTTTTATTTGGTCTTTACATCCAAGTAATAATAAAAGTTCCTTGGCATTTTGATAATCATCTAACTGTTTTTCTTGACGCTTAAAAGTAGGAATTAAAGCAGAAATAGTTAATATAAAATTTGCAACTAATCTTAAATATTCTTTATAAGAAATTTTATTAAAATATAAATAAACACTTACTATTTTCATAAACATTAAATTTTGATTACTATTAAATATTAAGTTATAAGTATTACGATAATCTTTTGCTTTTAAATGACCTATTTTTTTTTTAATTTCGCGCTTAAAAAAATAATTACTTTTTAAAAGCAAAAGATGGTTAAATAATCGATATTCGGGAATCATTTTTTACTTCCAATCTAATTATATATTTTTAAATTTAATCTTAAAATAATTATAACATTGAAATAAATAAGTACATAATGTTACTTATTTATTATATTTAATTGCCAATAATATCATTGATAATTAATTATATTTAATACCTGAATTGTAAATATAAATGGGACAAATGGAACAGTTTTTAAAATAATTGTATTAAGTCTATTGGGCTTTTATAAGATAGTGATTTTTTGGGTGTAGAATTAATTTGAAATGCTATAGCATTTAAGTCTTTTTGTTTATATAAAGATAGATCTGTAGATTTTGGTAAATATCTTCTTAAAATACCATTATTATTTTCATTTAAACCTCTTTGACAAGGTTTGCCACGATCTGCAAAATAAATCTTAACATTGCAAATTTTTTCGATTAATTTTCATTTATTAAATTCTTTACCACGATCAAAAGTAATAGTTTTAACTGTTCCTTTTTGTAACTTTGAAATAAATTTTATTATACTTTTTGTAATATTTTCTGCTTTATGATTTTTAGAAACTAAAGGAATTGTGGTTTTTGATCATATATCAGCTAAAGTAATAATAGAACTTTTATGATCTTTACCAATGATAGTATCACCCTCTAAATGACCAAATTCTTGTATATTTTTAATATTAGGAATGATTAAATTTCTTTCATGAATAGATTTACAATTATTAATTCGTCCTCTAGTTTCTTTTCGTTTATGAGGTTTATTTTTTCCTTTTCTCAATAAGTTATTTTCATCAAAACCCATTCGATTTGTTTTAAACATGTTATATAAAGTTTTTGTTGAAATACTTTTTATTTTATTTTCCTTTAAAAAATTAGCAATTATATCAAGCGCATAATTTTTAGTAATTAACAAATAATTAATAGTATTAATTTCTGTTAAAGTTAAAATTATTAATTTTCTACCTGCATTTTGCTTCTTTTTTTGAATTTGATTCAATATTTCTTATGGTAATAAGTTTTGATTTAATAATCTGCAAACTCTATGTACAGTTGATTTACTATAATCAACAGCTTTTGCTATTTTACGAATTGAAAATTCATAACTTTTATATTCTTTTATTGCTATTATTGATTCAATAGTCAGATACTTATACATTGTGCTAATTCCTTTCTTTTCTTAATTATAGAATTAACACAATTTAATTTTTATATAAATGTCCTTTTTAATTTTACAATTCAGGTAACTTTTTATATTCTTAATAAATCAATTGATTTACATCTTTATTATAATTTTTAATTTGATTTAAATAAAAAAAATAAACAAAACTGTTTATTTCATAATTTCACATATAATGGTGGGACTAAATGGACTTGAACCATCGACCTCACGCTTATCAAGCGTGCGCTCTAACCAGCTGAGCTATAGTCCCAAAAAGAGCAACAGAGATATTATATATTTGTTCAAGCACGATTGCAATATATAATAACAATATTTTATTTAATTTTTATTTAATATTCTTATAATAAAAATTTATATTTTTAAAAGTAAAAAAAATTTTTGTATAATTTATTCATACAAGGTTTTTATTAAGAGAGGATTCAGAATGACAAAGATTAAAATACATATCTTAAAAATTGAAAAATGAAATCAAAATTTAGGAAAAGAAGCAACACTAAATGATGATGATATAAAAGATATAAATGAGAATGAGAATATAGAGAAAATTAATGATGATATTATTGCAAAATCACCTACGTTTTCATAATCATATTTTTATTGTATATTTATTAAAATTTTTTAATAAAAAATACTAAATATGAATTAAGTAAAATGATATAATTTATATATAATTTACTTGTTAAATTATATAAGTTTGAGAGGTAAAAAAATGAATGGCAATAAAAATGAAATGAAAATAAAACTCAAAGAAATTTATTTATTAAAATATAAAACAAATCAAAGTGATGACATAAAATATAAAGCATTTGAAACATTAGAATTAGCAACACTATTTCATCTAAGTTTTAAAGAAATAGTGACAAAATTTGGATATCCTAATCGCGAAATTATTCACTATGAAATTATTGTAATACCATTTAATTTAGATGCAAGTAGAATATTGAATCAAATTAATAAATCAAAATAATATTAAGAAAATATTCAAATATTTTCTTAATATTATTCATTTATATAATTAATTAAAACTTTGCTTATACAATCAATAATTGTAAAAAACAATATAAATTTGTTATCATTTTTACATAAAATAATATACTTCTTAACTTATTATTTTTATTATCTAAAAATGTTTTTTTATATTTAAAGAGGTATCAAAATGAAAAAAGTTAAAATATTACAGTTAACAACTATAATATTATTTGCAATCACGGTTTTAATTACAATTACTGGTTTATACTTAATTTGATTTAGTAACTTTTATTTTAAATTCGATAATAAGGAACAATGTCATTCAAATTTTAAAGATGGATATAGAATATTAAAACATTTTGGTTTAAATTATACTATTAGCACTTCGGCAAGTTCTTTCTGTAACTTAAATCATTTTCCTGATAATTACTATCCTTGAATTCAATTACAGATTGGAGTTATCTTTTGTATAATTATCGTTCCAATTTTATTATATACAGTATTTCTATTCATAGTAATTATTTTTATTTTTAAAATAAAAGAAAAAAATAATAATTTTTGAGATGCAATCGAAAATTGTGAAATTATTAATAATTACTATGTTCATTAATTTTTATTAATATACTTTATCTTATTAATATTTTAAAAACTAAATATTTTCTAAATATTATAATATTTTTATTATAATGTTTTTTATTTTTTTAATAATTTTATTTTATTCTTTTAAAAAATAACTTCCCTTGACAATTTTGATTAGTTTTATCACTATAGTTTTTGCTTCCAATATATAAATTATTATCTGCAGGTAATAAACTTACTACCGCACCATAATCTTTATTTCAACCAAATACTTCAGTAAAAGTAATACCACAATCAGATGACTTATATAATCCACCTTTAAAAAATTTATTATCAATAACTTGAACTCTACTTCCAACATATAAATCATTATTAACAACAGCTAAACTTCAAATTTCACCATAATTTTTATTATTTCTTCAACCAATAGTTTCTGTTATTTTTTCTCCTTTAAGAGAAAGTTAAAATAGTCTACTTTCATATAGTTGATTTCTACTTCCAATATATAAATCTTTACCAAAAACTATTAAACTCCAAACTTCACCATTATTTTGATTTCATTTTTTTAATAATTCTAATATTCCATTAGGCTTAAATATTAATAAATTTCCAGTATATGTACCAGTTACAAATCATTATCAATAACTGTTAAACTTCTAACTTCACCATATGTTTCAATTCAATCCTTAATTTCTGATACTTTTTTATTAGATTCAATCATAAATAACTTACCATAACAATCAGAAGTTCTTGTTCCAACATATACATTATTACCCATAGCTACTAAACTATAAACTTCTCCTGTTATTTCTGATATTTGTGTCAAAATATTTTGTTCAGAAGAATATCTAAAAAGTCCATTAGCAAAAGTTGCTACATAAACAGTTCCATCATTAGTAACAACTAAACTAGAAATATAACCATTAATACCATTAATTGGTGTTATTATTTTATCTTTTGTATTACTTGCATTATCTTTAATTTTATATACACCATTACTAGTTCCGACATATAAATCATTATTTATATTTAATAAAGTTGATATTGCACCATAAGATTCAGGTCAATTAAAAATATTTAATTTTTCTTGATATACCCCCTCATTTTGAACTAATATTTCAGAAATTGCTATAATACCCGCGAGATTAATCCACCAGCCAAAACTGCCCCACGAACCATTCCTACAATAACTTTTCTTTTTCTTTTAATTTCTTTTGGCATAAATTAAAATCTCTCCTTAATTTTATTAAATTTTTTGTAAATTAATTTTAGATTATTATTAAAACAAATTATTGATATTCTTATTTTAAACATATATAGTGTTTATAATAAAAAAACCTCTAATTTATTTAAAGAAACACAATTTTTTGGGCGTATCAACTTAATGGTTATGTTAATAAGAATTTAAATGAGAGATAATTCTCTCATTTTTAATTGTTCAACAATTATAATTAATTATTTTATTAAACCAGCACTTTATTAAAGTAATTAATTATTCCATAACTAAATAAAAAATTATTTAGGCTATTGTGCTGGAATTAACCAATAGTAATTTTTGTGTTGCTCTTTTACAACTTGATATTTTTTGGTTCCCTCCCCCTAGAACCCCTACCCTCCAAGGCTTTGCTACTTACAGTAGCATAAGCCTTACGTAGAGTAGTAGAAGTATTTAGTTAGTAGTATATAAGCCTTTTATCACTGTAGGTGATAAAAGGCTTATACGTAGAAAGGATTCATAATGATTAATGTTAATTTAGATATTAAAAATAAAGTTAGAGAAACAACTAAAGGTATGTTATTAGAAATTGATGAATATGAAACATGATTTCCTATTAAAGATACTATTATTAATCAAAATAATAAAAAAATAACATTAAAAATAATTGAAGATTTTAATTATAAATTAGGTAAAAAATCAATTACAAAAGATATTGAAAGTATTAAAGGTAGTGATATTTTAAAATATATTAAAAATATTTCAGATATTACTACAAATGAAAATGAATTAATATCTTGTGAATTTTATGAACAATATAATGGTTATTATATTTTTACAAATGATAAAAATCAAGAATGTTTTAAATATAACATTATATGAGAACAAGATATGAAAAGTTTTAAAATAAATAATCCATATTATGATAATGATTTAGCAATAAATTATATTGTTATGCCAATGAAAGATATAAATACTCATAATGAAAAAATATTTTATTTAAAGTATTAAAGGAAATTAATATGTTACTTAATGAAATAGGGGACTTTCCAGCAATCTGTGTAACTTAGTGATTTTACAACTAAAATTTATTTAAAAAACACAGTTTTTAGGAAAGTCCCAAAAATTGAAAAATTACTTAAAAATCAAAAATATATTGAAATACAAGAAATATTAAAAATTATAGAAAGAGAGTAAATAATTATGTTGAATTTAAAAGAAGATAAAAGAATATATTTAAAATATGAAGAAATTGAAAAAATATTTGGTTCATGTGATATATGTAATAAAAATTCATCATTTGCAAATAGAACTTGTAATAAATGTTTTTATAAATTAATGAGTGATAATGATGAAATGTAATATACATAATGAAAAATATATATGATTTTCTGAATTAGAAAATACATATTATTGTAATAAATGTATTGATGACATGATTGAAGAAGATATGTATTTAACAAGTGATAATTGAGATTACTTAGAAGAACATTATATTAATGAATTACAATTAGAAAATTTTAAAGGAGTGTAAAAATAATGAATAGATTAGAATTAGAAAATGCAAGAAAATTAATAGAAAAATTTGAAGAATTACAAGAAGAATTTAATAGTAAATATGAAAATAGTTTAGACGTTAGAATTGATGATGATTATGAATTAAACATTAGTAATGATTATTTTAACTTTGAAAATGTAAATAAATTAGAACAAGCAATTATTGATTATAAAAAAATTATTAAAGGTTAAAGGAGATGAATAAAAATGGTAGCAGCTCCAAAAAAGAAACCAGAAGATTTAATAACTAAACAAATTATTATTAGACTTACTAAAAGTGACCATTATGAATTAAAAAAACTTTGTGTAAAAAAAGAAATTACTATTAATAATTTTGTAAGGGATTTAATAAAAAATGCAATTAAATAATCAAAAAAATAATTTAATTTTTAAAAAAGAAACACATCAATATTTTATTAAAAATAAAGAATTAATATCAGTAAGTAAAATACTAAATTATTATTTAGGTAATTCAAATTGTAAATGTAATAAATGTAAATATTGTTTTAATATTAATAATGCAAGAATTCGTGGTAATTGTGTTCATAAAGTAGCAGAATTATATTTTAAAAATATAAATATTAAAAATATAACTAATCAAATTAAAAATTATATTAAAGATTTATTTTCACAAAATTATTTAAATTATTGTTATACATTATTAGATTATTTACCAACTAAATTTATTAAAAATAATGAATATATTAGTGAAAAAATATTTAATTATGATATTGTTGCTGGAACACCAGATTTAATTTATAAAGAAAATAATTTAAATATAATAATAGATTTTAAAACTTATAAAGTTTTTTCAAAAGAATTATTAGAAAAATCAAAATTACAAATAATAGCATATTATTGATTATTAAAAAATAATAATTATGAATTATCAAATATACATTTTATATGTTGAGTTAAAGAAAATGAAATTGAATTAATAAAAGTAGAAATAACAAATGAATTATTAATTGAATGAGAAAAAGCAATTTGAACATGAAAGGAATTAAAATAAAATGGCAAATGAATTATTAGTTAAAAATATTAATAATGGTAATGTAGAAAAATTTATTAGACAAAAAGGTATTATTAATAATTTAGAAATTCAAAAATTTAAAAGTAATGTATTAGCAATTTCAAATCAATATGGTTTAGATAAAGCATATCCAGAAACAATTATTAATAGTTGTTATCAAGCAGTATTATTAAATTTACCTTTAGAAAAGAATTTTGGTTATTGTTATATTGTACCTTATTGAGATAGTAATACTAATGTAAATAATGCTCAATTTCAAATGGGATATAAAGGTTATATTCAATTAGCATTACGTTCACAACAATATAAAGAAATTAATGTAAGTGATGTTAGATTAACAGAAATTAAAAAAATAAATAGACTTAAGGGAATTGAATTTAATTGAATACAAGATGATTTAGAAAGATTGAAACAACCTATTATTGGTTATGTAGCATATTTTCAATTAGTAAATGGTTTTGAAAAAACTTTATATATGTCAAAAGAACAAATTGAAAAACATTTTTTGAAATATTCAAAAACTTATGCAAAAAATAAAGAATTTATTGTTAGTGATTTTGATAGTATGGCATTAAAGACTGTATTAACTCAATTATTAAGAAAATGGGGAATTATGAGTACTGAAATGCAAATTGCATATGAAAGTGACCAAGCAATTATTACTGAAAATGAAAAAATATATATTGATAATCCAAATACTAATAATGTAATTGAAAATAATACAAATTTTCAACAATTAGAAGAAAATATTAATAAATTAGATAATTTGGTATTTAAAAATGAATAAAGAAAAATTAATTGCTTCTATAAAAAAAAGAATGGATTTTTTAAATGATGTACTAAAACAAGATTCATACAAACTTTATGAGTTAGAAAACTGAATTGTAAGAATTGAAAGAGGTGAATTTGATAATGACTAATTATTTACTTTCAATTGACCCAAGTATTAAAAATACTGGATTTACTTTATGAGAAAAAAGATGTCATGTAATAGATTGTGAAAATAATAATTGTATTGAATTAAAACTATGAACACCAACATGAATTAAAAGTTATAGTTTTGAAAAATTTAAAAATATGAATCCAACATTTGATGAACAAATAATATTTGAATTATTTATGATTGGTGAAATTGGAGATTTTGATAATATGAATATAATTATTGAACGTGGTACTTTTCATAGTAAAAATGGTATTGGTTATGAAACACAAGAACATTTACGTGGTTTTATTGCTGGTCAATTTAATAAATTATTAACAAAAAATATGTTAATTAGTCCAAGTGAATGAAAAAAATGATATAAAGAACAACAAGAATTACTATTACCAATATATTCAAGTTATTCAAAAATTAATAAATGAGATAAAGATTTTAGTTTAATGTTTGCTAAATCATTACAAGAAAAATATAAATGAAATATAGAAATTAAAGACCATGACCAAGCAGATAGTTTATTAATGGGTTGATATTATTTAAATAAGGAGAATAAATAATGTTTATGAATTTTAAATTAAAAAAAATAACAAAAAATAATAAATTATTAGATGAAAGAGCTTCTTTTTTACATATGTATTTACTTTATAGTAATGAACAAATTAAAAAAGATATAACTATTATTTATTTAAATAATTACTTAAATAAATATGCTTGAACACCAACATCTTTTTGATTTAAAGACTTAATATTTTCTTGTACTTTTGTTACATATTTACTTAAATATTTAACTACAAATTCATTTGTGCCTTTGTGTACAACTTTTAAATCAATACCTTTATTATTACCAACATGCGGTCATCATGTAGTTATCATACTATAAGGTATTTTACGATTAAATAATATATGAAAATGAACTGCTCCACGTTTTTGATATTCATAAACATAAAAATATCTTAATTCACCTAAATGTTTAGAACGTTTAGGGTCATTTCATCAACGTTTTAAACGTTTAAAAAATAATTGCAAATCATGTTTTGCTTTTTTAATATCAGTTTCATTTTTATGATAAGTCAAAGTTAAAAAACTTAAAATTCTTGCATTATAAAAATTATGTAATGCTTTTTGAACTAATTTACATTTAGTACGAACATTATTATTTCTTAACTTAGTAACATTACCAATATTTTTTATACCTAATTTATTTCTTTGATTTTTTAAAATATCAATAGGTAAAACAACATTTTTAACATAACAAGCATAAAAAATTTTTTTAACATAAAAATTATATGAAATATTCATTTAAAATCAATCCTGCTAGGAATTTTTTAATAAAATTGAATGATTTATAAATAAATATAAATCTTAATATATCTTATCATAAAATAATAAAAAAAGTATCAAACTTTACACTTGCGGTGAAAAATGATACTTAACGTACATTAAAATTATACCATTATAGTATAAAAAATCAATTATATGTCATATTTATGGTAAATTGTTAAATATTTTAAAATGAAAAGGATAAAAAATGAAAGAATTATTTTTTAAAAATATGCATGTATATAATTTACATCGTTCCAATGAATTAGATCATGAAAATGGTAGATCGGCAATTTTATTATGATTTAAGTATACTAAATCTTTATTATGATTAGGCACATCTAATAAAGATAATAAATCAAAAGAAAAACCATTAAAGATTTTTATAAATAATAGAAAAACATATTTTTATTCAACTGGTATTGAGCGAGTAGAAAGTAAGTATTTAATTGGTCATTGAATAGATTATTCAAACAAGAATAAATCAAATGAAGCAAAAGCTTATAAATTATCTGTTAGTGAACAACAAGAATTAATTTCTTAATTTGTTAGTTTTACTTTAGAACAAAATCCATATATAAAAATTAAAAATTTAGAAATTAATAACAAAGAATTAGAAACAAAAATACAAGTTTTAGAAACAGAAATTCAACAACTTAAAAAACAAATTTGTATGCAATCATTAAAGTTAAAAAATCGCAATCGTGGATAATTTTTGTATTTGGTTAAGTGAATTGTTAAATAGGGCTAAGTAACAATTAAGCATATTAAAAATTAATTGCAGAATATTGGGACTTTCCTAAAAACTGTGTTTTTTAAATAAATTTTAGTTGTAAAATCACTAAGTTACACAGATTGCTGGAAAGTCCCGTCAAACTGATGATGTTATTGATGATGTAAAAGCATGGCAAAATCGACCATTAGAAAGTGTCTATCCGATTGTTTATTTTGATTGCATAATAGTGAAAGTACGACAAGATAAAAGGATTATTAATAAATGAGTTTATATAGCTTTAGGAGTTGATTTAGAAGGTAAAAAAGATGTTTTAGGTTTATGAATTAGTGAAAATGAAGGTGCTAAATTTTGATTAGCAAATTTAACAGAAATGAAAAATCGTGGCTTAAATGATATTCTTATTGCCTGCAGTGATAATTTAACAGGCATGTCAGAAGCAATACAATCAGTTTATCTTAAAACAGAACATCAATTATGCATAGTTCATCAAATTAGAAATAGTTTGAAATATGTCTCATATAAGCATAGAAAATCTCTAGTTGCAGATTTAAAACCAATTTATACTGCATGTAGTGAAGAACAAGCAATGCAGGCTTTAGAATCCTTTGAAAATAAGTGAAATAAACAATATCCTCAAATTGCTAAATCTTGATATAAAAATTGAGATAATTTAATTGTTTTTATTAGTTATCCTGCAGAAATTAAAAGAGTGATTTATACAACAAATGCTATTGAATCTGTAAATAGTCAATTACGAAAAGTTATCAGAAATAAAAAAGTTTTTCCTAATGATATGGCAGTTTTTAAAATATTTTATTTAGCAATTGAAAATATAACAAAAAAATGAACAATGCCCATTCAAAATTGAAATACAGCAATTGCTCATTTTATGATAAAATTTGAAGATAGAATTAATCTAAACTAGTACTTTGTAAAACAAAGATACACAGATTACATAAAAGCCTCTTTTTTTAATCTACTGCTAATAACAGTATTATCATTAATACTATTATTAATAGTATTACTTGTTAAAGTTAATGTTGTTAATGTACTTAAAGTTATTAATAATTGTTTCATTTTATATTTTCTTTTCTTTATTAACTCATTAATTGGTAATTAAAATTAAAATCAGGGAATGTTAAAGTAGCGCGTTCACTAACAGTTTCACCTTTAAATCTGTCTGATAAATCAAAAATATAAAGTGTATTATCTTTGGTTGGTTGTATTTCATCATTAGTAAATATCAATTTTACATTTTTTAAAGCTCAATCTGAACTTACTGAAACATCAGTTTCTAAAAAAATACTTTTTGTTTTAGTAATTAAATCTCAAAAATTAGTTACCTTATCGCTAGTAATATCTTTACTAATATCAGCTGTTATACTACCTTTATTTTTACCATCTAATATATAATTAATAATAAAGTTTCCACCAAAACTATCAGCAATTGGATAATAAGAATTATTAACAATTGTATTTAATAAACTATCTTTATTAGAAATTCATTTATCTAATAATTTGTTTTGTTCATAAAAATGTTGACCTTCCTGTAAAACGTTTGTATCTTTACCATCTTTTAACCAAATACCATCCAAATCAAAAGGTGTTCTTGAAAAATTACCAGCAATACTTTTTTTATTATGACCATGAATAGTAACGTTAATATTATCTAAACTATTTTTTAATTTATAAGTAGAACCGTTATCTTTAATGCTAATTGTAAAATCTTTACCTAATTTATTATTAAAAATATTATCACCCACCGCTAAAGTAGTTGTTACATCATAATCTGTTTCATCAATAATAAGTTCAGTATCATGAGTTTTAAAATAATTTTGAACAATAACTTTAATAGTAGTACTAATATTAGTATTAATTAAATCTAAAGTAGTTTGTGTTAATTTAGTGTCAACATTTTTATTATCAATAGTATTATCAACATCAACATTTAATCATTTAGATTTATCATTTTGATGATAGTAAGCATTTTCAATAATATTTTTTAAATCTGTTTCATTACTTAAATCAACGCACTTATTAATTACACTAACTTGTCCTTGATAAGTACCTGCAAAATTTAATTGATTAGCATTTTTTCAAGAACTAGTTATTTTGTATTCAATATTTACTGCATTAGTAAAATCTTGATTTTCTTTATTATCTTTAATAAAAATATTGTAATATTTATCATTAATGTCTTCTGAATTAATTTTTAATTGTTGACTTAATTTTTGTTTAAATTCTGTTTGAATTTTACTAACTAAATTAGCTTTTATATCAGTAATTGGAGTTGCTTCTGGTGTTTTTACTGATATTACTTGTTGTGGAATTATTAATGACAAAGTTGAAAGATCAAAAGCTTTATCATAATAACTGTAATAAATTTGAATGATATTGTTAAACTCATCAAAAATGTAATTAATTGTATACTTACTATTATCATTAGTTAAAAACGGAACATTAGTTATATAATCATAAGCATTATCATTTGTAATCAATAAATGAATAATTTTGTCAATTAAAACATCACTTAAACTACCGTTTAGACTACTTTGAGTAATAAAATAGTGTGCTAAAATATCAGCATCTTGTTCTTTAAAAGAATCATCTGATTCTCTTACTGCCTTAGCAATATAATATAGCCCTAAACCTTCACTTAAACTATTATTATTTTCAACATTATTAGCATTTTCTTGTTGTGAAATATCAATATGAGTTTCCACTTCACTTTGTTGAACATATTTTCAATTAATACCGTCACCAGCAAAATAATTAATATCATATTGGCTACCACTATAACTGTTAGTTGGATTATTAATAGTAGCAACTTTACGATGAAATATCATTTCTTGTTTAGTATTATTAACGTCAACTTTATCTTTGTCTGGTATCATAGCATCTTTTTTGTAAATTAATTCACCTTTATTATCAATAATAAATAATGTTCGTGCTAATGTCTTACCATCACTTAATAAATAATCAGCATGATTAGTATTATAACTATAATATTTATTGTCTATTATTGATTGATTACTAATTCAATCATCATTATTTAAATAACCATATTGATTATTAAATAATGATTTATTTTGATTTATTGGAATGACAGGTAGTATTTTCTTTTTACTAGCAATATTGTTTTTTTGAACTACTATCATCATACTATTAAACATTGTATTACTTGCTATTGTTAATGTTGTTACTGTACTTAGAGTTAATAAAAACTGTTTCATTTACAATACCTTCTTTTACTTTTTACCATTTTTAAAATCATAATTAAATTTAATAATAAATAATTAATTTGAAAAAAACATATTTATTTAATTCATAATATTATTAAATGTTATATTATTTAATTTAATATCAGAATATGAAGTTGATCCTAAAAAAGTAGCTGTCATTATATGTCATTTTCAATAAATATTATTATCATCATGTCAAAATTCTAAATAAATATCAATGGCAGTTCCTACACCTCCTGGGTAATTTGGATCATATGGTGGTCACGTACTAATATTGACTTGAAAAATTGAATTATCAATATCTTTTTGTTGATTAGTTTTTATATTTGTTGTTGTGACTTGAGAATTTAGAGATTTATAGTCTTCTTTACCACTTCCCGTTGAAACTTTTAAATATGAATTAGCATCAAAATTAAAAGTTGGATATTTATTAGTAAAAGTATTTCAATCACTTGCATAGTCAGTTCATTTTACTATTGTATATGTATTAGAATAATCACTATAATTTGAACTAAATCAATTATATGAGTCATTTCATTTATAATTTAAGTTATTTTCTATATTTGATTTATCAAATTCAGTATAATAAACTTCAATTAAATTATTATCTTTATCAAAAATATAATTAATTGAATAATTTTTATCATTTACGTTCATTGGTGCACTATATATAAAATTAAAAATATTATTATTGCTACTAATTAAATTAATAATAATATTAATTAAATTATCATTAATTTGCCCTTTTAAACTACTTTGTGTCATAAAATATTGACCTATTTTATTAGCAATAGTATTATCAATTAAATTATTTTTTGCTGCTTTTGCAATATAATATAAACCTAATGTTTCACTTAAACTACTACTATGTTCAACTTTATCAGCACCTGCTTGTTGTGAAATATCAATATGTTTTTCAACGCCACCAAATTGAATATATTGTCAATCAGTATTATCACCACTAAAATATATGTGAGAATATTCACTTTTACTATATGGATTATATTTATCTTTAACTGTGGTAATTTTTTTATGAGTAATCATTTCTTGTTTAGTAGCATCAACTTCGACTTTATCTTTTGGTGGTATTACAGCATTCTTTTTATAAACTAATTCACCTTTATTATCAACAGTAAATAATGTTCGTGCTGATGTCTTACCATCACTTAATAAATAATTAGCATGACTAGTATCATAACTATAATAGTTATTATCTATTTGATTAGTAATTCAATCACTACTACTTAAATAACCATATTGATTATTCAACACTGAAGATAAAGTATCATTTATTGATGATTTATTTGTTAATAGTTTATTAACAGTAGTGTTAGTAACATCAATAGTATTAATACTACTACTACTTGTTAAAGTTAATGTTGTTAATGTACTTAATGTTATTAGTAATTGTTTCATGTATATTGGGACTTTCCTAAAAACTGTGTTTTTTAAATAAATTTTAGTTGTAAAATCACTAAGTTACACAGATTGCTGGAAAGTCCCGTTATATTTCGTTTTAAGTTTACTAAAAATTATTTTATAAAAAATATCTGACTAATCTATACTAAATATAACACTTTATTAATTTTATTTAAGAAGATTAATAAAATGCTTATTTTAAAAACTAAATTTATTATGTAAGTACTTAATTTCATTGAGAAATACTTTTAATATAAAATCTATTAATTAAAGAAGGATGTCATATATCTGTACCATAACAGTCAATATGAATTATTATTCCATTAATACCCACATTATTTAAAAATTTTGTTAAATTATCTTTAAATATAGAATTTCAAAAATTTTTAAAAGTTCAATTATCACCAATTTCATGCTCCATATTACTATAATCAAATAAGTTTCCATTAATAAAATACTTATAAATTACATCTCAATTATTTTGATTATTAATTAAATAATATAAATCCTGATAATTAATATAAATATCACCTGTATAATCAACTGAAGCAAAAGGACCAGGACTAACATGAGTTTCAAAATTACTTGTATTACTTTTTTCGTAACTATAATGATTATAATTTAACTCAATAATATTATTATTATGATCAAAAATATAACTAATGACATAACTTGTATCATCATTTGAAAATGGCATATTTAACATAAAATTATAAACGTATTTATTATTAATAATTAAATCAATAATTTTAGTAATTAATTCATTATTAATTTTTCCTTTTAAACTACTTTGTGCTATAAAATATATTCCCAAATTAATAGCAACTGACTGACTAATCTTATTTTCAATTACTGCTTTAGCAATATAATATAAACCTGATGTTTCGCTTAAACTATTCCTATATTCAACTTTATCAGCACCTACTTGTTGTGAAATATCAATATGTTTTTCAACTCCACCAAATTGCAAATATTGTCAATCAGTATTATCACCACTAAAATCAGTAGATGAATACTGACTATTACTATAAGAATTGTAATTTGCTTTAACTGTAGTTATTTTTTTATGACTAATCATTTCTTGCATCGTATTTTCAATATTTAATTTTTGATCAGCAGGAATAATAACATCAGGATTATAAATTAAAATTCCTTCATTATTTACTAAAAAAACATCTCTTGCATTAGCAAAAGTATAACTTTTTAAAGCTGATGTGTCATAACTATAAAACTTATGATCAGTTATTGATTGATTAGTTATTATATCACTATCATTTAAATAGCCATATTGATTATTAAATAATGAAGTTACAGAATCACTTATTGATGATTTATTTGCTAATAATTTATTAATGGTACTATTAGTAGCATCAATAGTATTAATAATACTATTACTTGCCAAAGTTAATGTTGTTAATGTACTTAAAGTAATTAATAATTGTTTCATTGTATTTTTCCTTTCTATTTTTAGTATCCTAAAATAATATTTTTTATAAATTAAAATATCTCATTAATCTATAATAATAAATATAACATTTTATAAATTTTATTTCATAATGTTAATAAAAGATGATTGATTTAGTGTAGTTGAGAAAAAAGCACCTTCCGTTGCAAATTTAGAATATTCATATCATCTATAACTAATATAAATATTATGATCATCATGTCAAATTTGTGCATCAGCTTTTATTTCAACATGAGCCCCAAATATTCCTCCATCATGATTAACACTTACTGATCAAAAGTTATGATTAAAATTGTAACTAGTATCAATTTTAGAAGTATCAATGCTTAATTTTGAACCACTATATTGTTCCTTACCATATTGACAATAAACAGAAAAAAATGAATTATCATCAAAAGTTAATGTTGGATATATAGTAATAAAATCTTTTCAGCTAGCAATCTTACCATCTTGCGTAAAATTACTAATAACAGTTTTAGGTCCATAATATCACATACCATAATCATTATTTCCACTATAACTTTCATAAGTTTTAACATTGATATTTGAAACAAGATTATCATTATTTCATTTTGTATAATAAATAGAGATTATATTATTATTACTATCAAAAATATAATTGATTGAATAATTTTTATCATTTATGTTCATTGGTGAACTATATATAAAATTAAAAATATTATTATTACTACTAATTAAATTAATAATTTTACTAGTTAAATCTTTATTAAAATTATCTTTAATAATTGTTTGACTCATAAAATATGTTCCTAAATTAACAGCCACTACTTTAGTAATTTTATTTTGATATGCTGCTTTTGCAATATAATATAAACCTAATGTTTCACTTAAACTACTACTATGTTCAACTTTATCAGCAGCTACTTGTTGGGAAATATCAATATGTTTTTCAACTCCACCAAATTGAATATATTGTCAATCAGTATTATCACCACTAAAATATTTGTTAGAATATTCACTTTTACTATATGGATTATAAATATTATTAATACTATCAATTTTTTTATGACTAATCATTTCTTGTTTAGTATTATTAACATCAACTTTATCTTTTGCTGGTATTATAGCATCTTTTTTATAAACTAATTCACCTTTATCATTAACAATAAATAATGTTCGTGCTGATGTCTTACCATCATTTAATAAATAATTAGCATGACTAGTATCATAACTATAATTTTTATGATCTATTATTGATTGATTAGTTATTATATCACTATCATTTAAATAGCCATATTGATTATTAAATAATGAAGTTACAGAATCACTTATTGATGATTTATTTGCTAATAATTTATTAATGGTAGTATTAGTATCATCAATAATATTAATAATACTACTACTTGTTAAAGTTAATGTTGTTAATGTACTTAAAATGATTAATAATTGTTTCATATTAGTTTTTCCTTTTTTTAACTTACTAACTTGTAATTAAAATTAAAATTAAAATCAGGGAATGTTAAAGTAGCACGATCACTAATAGTTTTGCCAGCAAACCTTTCTGATAAATCAAGAGTATAAAGTGTATTATCTTTAGTTGGTTGTGTTTCGCTGTCAGTAAATACTAGTTTTACATTATTTAACTCTCAACCCGATTTTGTTGTTACTGCAACATCGGTTTCTAGAAAAATACTTTTTGTTTTAGTAATTAAATCTCAGAAATTATTTACCTTACCACCTTTAATATCTTTACTAATATCAACTGACATACCACTTGGTTTTGTGTCACCATCTAATAAATAATTCATAGTGAACTGTCCAGTAAATGCATTCTCAACTGAACGATAAGAATTGTTATTAATTGTATTTAATAAACTATCTTTATTAGTAATTCAATTACCTAATAAATTATCTTGTTCATAAAAATGTTGACCTTCTTGTAAAATATTTGCATCTTGACCATCTTTTAATCAAATACCTTTTAATGCAAAATCTTTTGGTGAAGGATAATTACCAGTAATATTATTTTTATTATGACCATAAACAATAGCTTTAGCACTTAAAGAACCATCTAATTTATAACTATTATCAGCAGCTTTTATTGTTATTTCAATATTTTTACCTAATTTATTATTAAAAATATTATTACCAACATTTAAATTTATTGATATTGTATAATCACTATCTTTAATATTAAGATATGAATAATTTTTTTGGAAATAAGATTGAAAAATCTTCTTTACACTCTCAATAATTTGACTATTAACAAATTTAACATCTTCTTCTGATAATTTACTATCGGCATTAATAAAATTACCATTTTTATCTTTTTGATTATCTAAAGTAATTTGAAAGTTTTTATTATCTTTATCATTATTATATTGTGCTTCAATTTCATTAGTTAATTTTTTCATACTACTTAAATCAGCAATATCATTTTTAACATTTATAGTGCAATTATCTTTTTTTCCTGTAAAGTTTCAAGGATTATTATCTAAAGACGTAATTGAAAATTGAACAGGAATAGATGTAGTAAAATTTTTTGGTTCTGAACTATTTTGAAATTCAATTTCGTAATAATTATGTTTAATTTCTTTTTTGGGTACATTTAATGCTTTACTTAAAGTTGTTTCAAATTGATCTTGAATTGTTGGAATTAATAATTTATCTTTTATTGAATCAATAGTAGCATTTTCAGGATTAGTAATATTAATAATATTATCAGGAAAGTTAACTGGTAAACTAGCAATATTAATTGCAACTTGATTTATAATATTAATATTAATTTCGATATTAACGTTAGTATTTTCAATACCAAAAATTGATGCTTGATCATTAGTTGTTAAATTTAAAACATAACTTTTAGAATCATTAAAGTTTTTTGGCAAAGTAAAAGAAGTATTAGTTATCGGCTTTTTATCCTTACCAACAGTAAACTTAACTGCTGGATTATAATTAGCATTTAAGAAAAAATTAATTGGTAATAAAGTTGAATTATCATTATCAATATCACTTTCAATTTTAGGATCAGTTTTTTGTAAATTATTATCAATACTACTTAAAACATTTGTAAAATCAATATTACCATTATCAGCAGCATTTTCAATAACATTAAAATTAACAATATTTGTTGATTTACTAAAATAAGCAATAGTAGAATTTAAACTAATAGGTTTAGAGTTACGATGATGCTTTTGATAATAATCATCTCATAATTTATTATTAGAATTCGGATTAAATTCAGAATTATTGAAAGCAGCAGTAGTATGTAAGAGTAATATCGTAGTAACTGTTGTAGAACCAAATGCTAATAAATACAACGAAAATAATAAGATTCTTTTCTTCTTATTTTTTTTAACATTAATTGTATATATTGAATTAGATCCTGTTTTTATTTTTTTATGTTTATCCTGATTAATCATATCTTTACTCGGGCTATTACTATTTATTTTATATTTCATTTTAACAATCCTTTCCTAGCATTATTTTTAAAATAATCTAAAGTGAAAAATATAGCTTAACGCTTTAACTTGCTATTTTTAACTAAAATATTAAAATAGGAAAAAATATTAAAATAGTTTAAACCTTAGTTTTAATAAAATAAAACTAAGGTTTAAAGTAAACCAATTAAATTTAGTTTTTATATTTTAATATTAATAATTTTAATAATTATATAAACTTTGCTATACACCTATTAAAATTATAAGGAAAGAAATACTCTGTCCTTAAAAATAATATTACACTTATTATAAAAAAAGACAATATTCTTTTTAAAAAAAGATTGAATATTTTTAATTAAAAAGAACACTAATAGTAAAATAATTTTCAAAATAATTTTTCTTAATTAAGATAAAAATTAAATTAAAAATTCAATGATTAAATTAAATAGTCATTGAATTTTTAAATTATGATTAATTTTTTTTAATATTACATTCAACATGCATTGGTTGTAAATTTTCTAAACTATTATTATTTGGATCACCATCAATGTGATCAATATTTCAAGCAAATGCTGAAGTTGGTTGTTCACCTTGATAAGCACCTTTTATCATTGGCAAACAACACCACGGACAAGGAGCTTGCACATTCAATGTTCAAAATTCAGATAATCCTTTAAAATATTTCTCCATTTTTTGAATAGAATAGTTTCATATTTTTTCTTTGTCTTCTTTTTCTCACTTTTTACGACGTGCCACAATGAATTAACCCCTTTCGTATTAAATTATACTATAAGTTACAATATTTTTTTATATTTTTTTAAACTTAATATTACAATTTATTTTATTAACGTGCTAATAATCTATTATAAGCAGTTTGCATTTGTGGGTCAAAACTACGAGTATATAAACCGTTAAAATATCCTTCATGATGCTTACTTGGATCTAATGGATCGGGTAATTGTCCATTTTTTGGAATATATACATGCTTTCAAATTTCTGCTGAAAAATTAGTACTAACTTCATCCATGGCTGCTTGTAAAGGTGAGGTATAACCAAATTCACTACTTAAATCAACTTGTGTTTGTTTTTGCATTATATAATTAATAAATTTAAAAGCTAAATCTTTATGAGGAGAATCTTTACTAATTACCATATCATCATTTCAAACATTAGTCCCCATATATGGTCTAACAACAAGGTACTTACCATTATAAGAATCAGGATTATCAGCAATTGCAGATAATAAATCACCGTTATACATCATTGCTACATCCCACTTATTTTCATTACTAATTTCATCAACAATATCATCATTTAATAATTTTGTATTTTTATTTTTGATAACTGGTTCTAACCAGTCACTTGCATCTTTAATTTCAATTGGACTATGAGCATTAATATTATCACTAAATTCATTTCCTACTTGATTATATTGACCTGAACCGTTATTTTCTCCTCATTTATTTTTATAGTGTAAATCAGTAAGCGCAGTCATAAATAAGTTATGCATATCATCATTTAAAACGATACGTTTACCTAATTTTGCAGCATCTGTTAAAACACTTCATTGAACATTTGAACCATCAGCTTTAATACCAAGATCACTAAGATTATTTGTATTAGTAGTATTAATTACTAATACAACATCACCTCAAAAATAAGGAATACTATAACTATTTAAACCAAATTCATTTAAAATTCCATCACTATTTTCAACTCGATAATTATTCATTAATTCATATAAATCATGATTAATATCTTCTTTGGGATTAAAATCAATTCTACTATCATACTCAATATCACCTACAGAATTTTTTGATGCAATTGGAAAAAGTCTATCTTCACTTGCTAATTTTGCCACCATATAATCACTAGGAACCATTACATCATAACTAGTAGTATACAATTTAGCATACAATGATTCATTATCATCAAAAGTTGAATATTTTATTTTAATTTGATATTTATTTTCAAATTCTTTTAAAATATTGGGATTCATATATTCGCCTCAATTAGCAATTGATAAATCATAAACATTAGTATAAATGTAGAAAGCACCCAAACTAATAAAACTTGATAATAAGATGATACTAATCATAATTAATTTTCACGGTCATAGTAAAAAACGATATTTCTCTCTTCTTGATTTTGAGTGTTCTTCTTTTAACTCTTTCTTTTTTTTAATCTTATTCTTTATATGTTCAATTCAAATTGATTCCATCTCAAGTTTTGCTTCAAGTTTAGAAATTTGATTAATAAGTTTCGGGTGATTTTTAATATAATCCTGAATTTTAATAATATCTTGCTCAGTTACAATTTCAAAATTACCATCACTATATAATGATTTACGTTTTCTACCTTTACTCTTAACCTTTTTATAGTTAAAACCATTTAATTGTAAATAATATTTAGTTAACAACTTCTCAGTTTTAATAATTTTTTTATCATGATAAATACCTTTATCAATTTTTTCATTACGTTGTTTAATTTGTTTTTTGCAAAGAACATAAGTATTTCAAGAAATAATAAGTACTGCAATTAATAAAATAATTATTGTTGAAAAAGCATTAATATAAGGCTTAATTCGTTTTAAAGAATAAATAAAAGTTGAAACGTTAGAAGTATTACCGCCAGTAAAATAAGAAATTAAAAAATCATCAAAACTCATAGCAAACGCAATAGCTGCTCCAGCAATAATTGCTGGTTTAATTGTTGGTAATACAATTTTGCGTAACGTATATCAAGGTGTCGCACCTAAATCTTGACTTGCTTCTAATTGTGACATATTTATTGATCTAATTTTTGGTAAAATAGTAATAATAACATAAGGAATATTAAAAGAAATATGAGCGAAAATTAATGTTCCAAGACCAAAACTAAAACCAAATGCCATAAATAATAACATTAAAGAAACAGCAGTAACAATATCAGCATTAACTAAAGGAATATTAGTAATCCCTAAAGTAATATTACGTGTTATTTTTTTTGTTTTACTTAAACCCAAAGCAGCAAACGTACCAATAATAACAGCAACAAAAGTAGAAATAAAAGCAACAATTAATGTTACACTAACCGATTCTCAAAGTTCACTTTGTTGAAATAAATCGTAATAAGGTTGCAATGATCAAGAATTTCAACTACGAACTGAATCGCCACCATTAAAAGAGAATATCATTAAAACTAAAATTGGAGTATAAAATAATAAAAAGATAATAGCTAAATAACTATTTTTAAAAAAAGATCTCATTAATTAATACCTCCTATTTTTTTACCAGTAGCTCAACTACCAATCGCTTTTAAAGTAAAAATAATAATTAAAACAATAATACCTAAAATAACAGAAATAGCAGCACCATAAGCAAAATTAGCACCACGATAAAAATATGATTCAATAATATTTGCAATTAAAATAGTTTTTCCTTCACCAATATATTTAACTACTACTAGTGAAGTCATAGCACTTAACATCATTAAAGTAAAACCAGAAACAATACCAGGCACTGAAAAACGAAAGGTAACTTTTCAAAATGTTTTCATCTTAGAAGCTCCTAAATCTTGACTTGCTTCTAATAAATTGCGATCTGTTTTTTCTAAAGAATTATAAATTGGTAAAATAACGAAAGGCATAAACATATAAACCATTGCTAAAATAATACCAATTGGAGTTCCTAATAAAACATTAGGACCTAAAATACTAAAAATAATTTGTAATCCAATTGTACGTAATAAAATGTTAATTCAAATTGGTAAAGTAACTAAAACTCAAATATTTTTTGAAGCAATTTTTGTTGACATAAAAGCCATAATATAAGCAATGGGATAACCAAAAATAACAGCAATTAAAGTGGCAACAAATGAATAACCAATTGAACGTAATAAAACCATAACATAACTATTTTCTTTAAAAAAATCATTAAAATTACTAAATGTAAAACGAAATATTCAAGCATTATTAGTTGCTTTAATAATTGAATATAAAATTACAATTAATAATGGCAATACAATTAAAATTACCATCACCAATAAATATGGATAAGCAAGCGTAACTCATGATTTAAAACCAAAATTTACTGATTTATCTTTGATTTTATTTTTAATAAAACTTATTTTTTGGTTTGTTTTTTTTCAACATAACAATGCTTTTTTCTTTTTTACTCGTTTCATTTTCGATTTATTTTTTGCTACTTCTTGTAAAGAAACATTATTTTTTTTAAGTTTAAACCATTTTTTAAATCTATACTTTTTTTTATTTTGATTATCAATAATTTTTTCTGGATTTGAATTATTAACTAACATATCTTGTTATTTTAAAATTTGTGTTTTAATATTACGTTTAAACAAATTTTTCATTTTACTCTTCAATTTCCTTTCACATAACATGAATATCTTCAACATTTCATTTTAAACCAACACGGTTACCTACTTCAAAATTATCAGTAGTATGAACTATCCATTTGCGTTTATTAGCAATAATTTCAATTTCTCATAATAATCCTTTAAAAGCAATAGTTTTAATAGTTCCATCAAAAAAACCACTACCTGCATTAACTAAATCAATATCTTCTGGTCGAATAACAATATCAATATTACGTTCTTGTTCACCAAAACCAGTATCAGAGCATGCAAATTTTTTACCGTCAAAACGAACACAATAATCATTAACAAATACACCATTTTCAATAACATTCGAGCTACCAACAAACTGTGATGTTCATTTATTTTCAGGCTCATTGTAAATATCTTGTGGTGTCCCAATTTGTTGAATTTGACCTTGATTTAAAACAACTACCCGATCTGACATAATAAATGCTTCTTCTTGATCATGAGTAATAAAGATAAAAGTAATATTAATTTCTTCTTGAATTTTTTTTAATTCTACTTGCATTTGTTGACGTAATTTCAAATCCAAAGCAGCAAAAGGTTCATCTAATAATAAAATTTTAGGATTAAGAACTAATGCTCTAGCTACTGCTACTCTTTGTTTTTGACCACCAGATAAATCATTAACATCTTTATCTTCCATACCATTTAATTTAACCAAATCTAAAGCTTTTTTAACTTCTTTTTTGATTTTTTCACGATCAATTTTTCTTAACTTTAAACCATAAGCAATATTATCAAAAACATTTAAATGTGGAAATAAAGCATAATTTTGAAAAATAGTATTTATTTCTCTTTTATGAATTGGAATTTTAGTTAAATCCTTACCTTTAAACAATAATTGACCATTGTTTGGTTGTTCAAAACCAGCAATAATCCTTAATAATGTTGTTTTACCACAACCACTAGGACCAAGAATGGTAAGAAATTCACCTTCATGAATATTTAAACTAATTCCTTTTAAAATAACTTTACCATCATATTCTTTGGTAATATTACGTAATTCTAAAATATTTACACTCATAATTTCCTCCTTTAAATGGTTTAAAAAATTGGTGGATTTGAAACTCATAAAATAGTTGCAATTGAATTATTGGGATTTTCTAAATAATGTTTTTCATTACCTTTAATATAAAATGCTTCATTAGCTACTGCTTTTACTCTAGTTGCACCATAATGAACAAATACTGTTCCACTTAATACATATCCAAAGATCTGACCTTGAAATGGCGGAATTTTATTTGAATTACCAAATGGTTTTAAAGTTAAAATTACTGGTTCTAATGTTAATTTTTGAGCATTAGGAATAATTCATTTTATTTGATAATCTTCTTCATCACTAACAGTAACATCTTGTGATTTAAAAACTATTTTTTCTTTAACTTCACCAGCAAAAAAAGTTGATAATCGACAATCAAAAATATCTAAAATACTTTTTAGTGTTTCAATACTAGGTGAAGAAACATCATGCTCTAACTGACTAATAAATCCCTTTGATAAATCACAACGTTTCCCTAACTCTTCCATAGTTAAATTGTGTTTCAATCTTAAAGTTTTTAACTTTCTTCCAATTTTCATATTGATTATTTTCTCCTTTTGTTTATTTATACTAAACTTTAAGTTAAATAATACAAATAAAATTATATAATATTTTTTAAAAAAAACAATTATTTATTTTATTTTTAATAAATAAAATAAATATAAAATTATTAGTGTAAAAATGTGTAATAAAAAGAATATTTTTTTCATTTTTCTACTATAAAATTAAAATAAAATTTATTACTTTAAAATAAAGTAATAAATTTAAAAAATATATTTTATTTTTTTAGTAAAGAAGAAATTGATGTGTTTTAATAAATTACTTTTTACATTATTGATGTATTAGAATTGTATAAACTTGTTGAAGAATATGAATTTTCTAAATTTGAATTTATAATTTTTTTTGAACCTTCAAAATCTAGTTTTTGCTCTTCTTGTTTTTCATCATCTTTTTTTGCTAACATTTGAGTTATTTCAAAACCACCATCGATAGGCCCACTAATGGCACCAACAGCAGCTCCACCAGCAACTAAACCAATAATAGTAGGAGTACCAAGAATAGCAACCCCTCCGGCTGCACAAGTATGAACATCTAGAATAAAGTAGACACAGAATTGTAACCTTTGTGTTAAAAATACTTTAAGGAAGGTGTTCATTTTTTTATGGCTAAATGACTATCAAAAGAAGAAAAGTTAAAAATAATAAAAATAAGTAAAATTAAAACAATTGATAAAACCGCATTAGAGTATGGTATTGGTCGATCATCAATAAAAGAATGAATTAAAGCATATAAATTATTAGGTGAAAAAGGTTTAGAATATGGCAATGGAATTCGTGCTAAAAAAACCAAAAGAACAGGTCGACCCAAATCTTTAAATTTTAATGAAATGACAAAACAAGAATTAATTGAATATATTGAGGCAATGAACGATATAAAAAAGTATTTAGAAAAATCGACAAAAAAGAAGAAATATTTTGTGATTTTCTCATTGAAGAAAAAATATCAGATTAGTTATTTATGTTGATTATTAAATGTTTCAAAATCAGGATATTATAAGTGAATTAAGAATGGAATGAATGAATTTAATAAATGAGATACATTTTTAGCTAATATAATTAAAAATATTTTTTATGAATTTCAAGAAATTTATGGTTATAAAATGATAACTTTATGAATTAACAAAATTTATAATTTAAAATTAAAATTTCATATTGTATATAGATATATGAAAAATATGAGTTTAAAAGCTAAGGTTCGCATAAAAAAATTTGATTATAGAACTAAATCAGGAAGTTTAAGATATGATAATTTATTAAAACGTGATTTTTCAACTACTAATTTAAATGAAAAATTGGGACTTTCCAGTAATCTGTGTAACTTAGTGATTTTACAACTAAAATTTATTTAAAAAACACAGTTTTTAGGAAAGTCCCGAAAAATTAGGTACTGATATAACTTATTTATTAACTAATGGTAAAACATATTATTTATCAATTGTTAAAGATTTTCATAATAATGAAATATTAGATTATAAAATA
This sequence comes from Spiroplasma endosymbiont of Aleiodes alternator, assembly GCF_964031135.1. Lineage (NCBI taxonomy): Bacteria > Bacillati > Mycoplasmatota > Mollicutes > Entomoplasmatales > Spiroplasmataceae > Spiroplasma > Spiroplasma endosymbiont of Aleiodes alternator. The sequence goes on along the minus strand of NZ_OZ035008.1, from coordinate 355,815 downwards.
AGTGCAAGTTTAGACATGACATTTGTTGTCCAAAACATTATCCAAGCTTGAGTTAATGCTCAAAAACCTACTTCATGAATTTTACAATCAGATCAAGGATTTCACTATACAAATCCTTCTTATAAAATTTTATGTGATGAATTAAAAATAAAAATTTCAATGTCTAGAAGAGGTAATTCCTGTGATAATGGTGCTACTGAAACTTGATTTGTAACAATGAAAACAGAATTTCTATATCAAATTCCAAGAAAAAATAGAACTATTGAATGAATACAAGACAACTTACCTAAATATATTTACTTTTATAATAATTATCGACCTCAAATAAAATTAAAAGTAATGAGTCCAATCGAATATCGATTAGCTCATTCCAAACTAACAAATAATTACTTCATACCTATAAATTTAACACTTACAAACGCTATTTTATAAAATTTAATAAAAGGTTACTTTTATTGTCCACTTTTCTTGACAAGTTCATATTTTGAAAATGTGCAATGGTAATGTTTAGTAATCTGTGTAACTTACAAAAATAACTATGTTTAATTAATTCTAGTAAATATAATTAAATGACTAGAAAGAGTGAGTTACAGATGGCTAAAAAGCAAAATATTAATAATAATGATCCAATATCAAAAGCAGTAGATTTATTATTAGAAAATACTGAAGATTTAACAACAGTTTTTAAAGAGGGAGGATTGTATAAAGAATTAACAAAAAGATTAGTAGAAAAAATGTTGAATTCTGAGATGCAAAATTATTTAGGATATGATAAGAATCAACATAGTAATAGTGACAATGCTCGTAATGGTATAAGTTCAAAAAAATTAATAACTCAACAAGGTAAAATTGAGATTGATGTACCACGAGATCGCAATAGTAATTTTAATCCTGTAATAGTTGCAAAAAGACAAAGAAGATTTGAAGGTTTTGATCAACAAGTTCTTTCTTTATATGCAAAAGGTATGACATTATCAGATATTAGAATCCAATTACAAGAGTTATATCATGGTGCTGATATTAGTGAAAGTGTTATTAGTCAAATTACTGATGATGTTATTGATGATGTAAAAGCATGGCAAAATCGACCATTAGAAAGTGTCTATCCGATTGTTTATTTTGATTGCATAATAGTGAAAGTACGACAAGATAAAAGGATTATTAATAAATCAGTTTATATAGCTTTAGGAGTTGATTTAGAAGGTAAAAAAGATGTTTTAGGTTTATGAATTAGTGAAAATGAAGGTGCTAAATTTTGATTAGCAAATTTAACAGAAATGAAAAATCGTGGCTTAAATGATATTCTTATTGCCTGCAGTGATAATTTAACAGGCATGTCAGAAGCAATACAATCAGTTTATCTTAAAACAGAACATCAATTATGCATAGTTCATCAAATTAGAAATAGTTTGAAATATGTCTCATATAAGCATAGAAAATCTCTAGTTGCAGATTTAAAACCAATTTATACTGCATGTAGTGAAGAACAAGCAATGCAGGCTTTAGAATCCTTTGAAAATAAGTGAAATAAACAATATCCTCAAATTGCTAAATCTTGATATAAAAATTGAGATAATTTAATTGTTTTTATTAGTTATCCTGCAGAAATTAAAAGAGTGATTTATACAACAAATGCTATTGAATCTGTAAATAGTCAATTACGAAAAGTTATCAGAAATAAAAAAGTTTTTCCTAATGATATGGCAGTTTTTAAAATATTTTATTTAGCAATTGAAAATATAACAAAAAAATGAACAATGCCCATTCAAAATTGAAATACAGCAATTGCTCATTTTATGATAAAATCTGAAGATAGAATTAATCTAAACTAGTACTTTGTAAAACAAAGATACACAGATTACATAAAAGCCTCAATGCAATATTTTCTTGTCATTTTTCGTTTCATTGATTAATTGATTGGTAATATTTTTTTGAAAACTTATTTCTTTTAAACTTTCAATTTAATTCTTTTTTTAAAGTTTTAAAAGTTTTTGGTTCATTTTTTTCTCTAGTTTGTTGCAAACAATTTAAAATTCTTTTTTCTATTGCTTCTTTTGAATTTAAAGATATGTCTTTTAAAAATTGAACTTCTTCTTCTAAATTATTTGATCTATTTTCAAGTTCTTGTATTTTCTGTTCTAATTCAAGTTGATACTTGTCTTTTACATTTGAAAACATTACTGTTCTTAATTTTTTAGCACATTCACATAAAATTTTGTAACAAATACCAGCAACAATACCAGTAATAGTAAAAGGTAATCAACCCATAATAGCACTTGACACAACAAATGTACTAATTATCGGTGTGATAATTATTTTAGCAATAGGAGATGTAGCACCCCACGCAATAAAAAATATTAAACCATGAAAAATCTTTCATATAAACCTTTTAAAAATTCAATATTTATCTTGTACTTCTTCTATAATATTTTCTTGTTTTTGATTTGTAATAGTTCTTACAAATTCTAAAAATGGTGTTCTAATGATAGTTGTATGTTTAGATTCTTTTTTTATAAGCTCTTCATTATTTTTAATTTCATTTAAAAATTGCTTATAAAGTAAATGTCTAATTTGTTGAACAATTTCATTATTTTCAAAATAAATTAATAATTCTCAAACTTTTTTTCTTTTATCATCATGTAATCTTAATAAAAAAAGGTTTTATCTTTTATTTTTACTATTTCATCATAAATAAAATAGTTTTCATTATTTGGTTTTTCGATAATTGTTCTAAATTGAAAACATTTTTTATCTTTTTCATCAAAATGATTTTCAAATTTACATGTTTCACCATGATGTCAATTTTTATGACACCTAATAAAATTTTTAGTAAATCATGTTAAATCTGCTACATTTCTTAATTCTTCTTCAATAATAGTTTTTGTTTGTAAACTCATTTTGATTCCCCCTTATTTAAATAAAAACCCATTATTTTAAAAATAAAAAACAATAGGTTTATTTAGTTTACACTTATTTTTGCTAAAGTTTTAAAATTATGCAATAAACTTTTTAATATTTTACAAATATAGAAAAAAAGATTTCAATTGAAATCTTTTTTCCATATAATATTTTTTACAAGTTTGGTAAGTTTAATTTAGATTTAACTGTTGATGATTGAGTTTGTAAATCAATTGCACTAATTTCTTTTTTTTCGATGTCATCAAAATCACTATCACATTCTAAATTACTTTCTAATTCATTAATTTTGTATTTTAATCTTTCTGCCAAATTCATATTGGAACTTTCAATATCATTTATTTTAAATCATTTTCCATCAAATAATAATTCATATACTATTGTTTCTTCAGATTTATCATTTGTATTTAATAAACCAAAATAATTAGATTCCTCTTTATTTGGATTTTTCAAAGTAACACTTAATTTATACATACCAAATGATAAACATAGTTCATCAAGGGGTAAAGAAATATTTTTAGTTCAAATTATTTGCTTAAAATCTTTATTAATACAGTTCAATACTACTACTGATTGTAAACATTCTTTTTCTAATCCTAATAATTGCTTTGAAATAGTTATTTCTTTTGTTAATTCTTTACGAAATACTTGTGTTGCTGCTACTCAAAGTATTTTTAACGCAGCCGCTTTTTTATTAGGTGATATTTTTAACTTTAATCTATCTAAATGACTAATCTTTGTTTGACTTTTTTCTTTATTCATAAATTTTCTCCATTCAAATTAATAATCTTATTTAATTTTATTATATGACCAAGTTCTCCATTAATGCCTAATATTTTAACTATTAATAAATTCATTATTTAAATAACATAGTTATTCGAAAATTATTATTTTTATTTATTTTATTGTTTTATTTAACATATCTTTTTATCTTCCTTTTCTCTAAAACTTTAATTTAATAAAAATTCCTAATATAGATAAATTTCTATATTAGGAATTAATTTTATTAAATTAGTAATTAAAATTATAGTTTATTTTTTTAGTCTATCAATAAATATGCTTATTACTAATTTTATTAACACTATAAAATGTAAGCAAATATTATCATCTTAATAAAAAGACTTTCATTTTATTTAAAAAACCAATATTAATAGAATAATATAATAATATTATTCATTTTTCCAGTCCAATTAATTACACGACACTATCTTAATTTTTAATTTGATATAATTATAAAAAAAGTAAGTATATTAAAAATAGATTGGGGTATTTTTATGATAGAGGAAATAAATTCTAGTTCAGTGAAAGAACCAAAAATTTATCGTATTGGTCTATATAGCAAATTAACAATTCTTATTAATGGCCTTCTAATTACTACGAGTTTAATGATAGGTTGGGCTTTATGAGCAACTATTGGTCGAGATGCAATTGATAACTATATTAAATGATTCAATAATCCACAACAACCTAATTCTAATTTACAAATTAGTTTCAATATAATAAGTATTATTGTTTTCATAGTCTCTGGTTTATCTTTAGCATTAGTAGTCGTACCTTTTATTTTTTTAAAAACTAAAAATAGTGTATCAGCACTTTTTTGTTTAATAAGTTTTATTTTTTCAGCAATATTTGTTATCTTTCTTATTGTATTTTTTATTTTTAGATTTAAAACTTTTACTTTCTTAGCTAATAAAAAAGACGGCGAAATAATAAATACAACCGGTAACTTTCTAATAGCATTTTTACCATGAATGTTGGCTGAACTATTTGCAATACTTTTATTAATCCACAGTCTCTGATTAATTATTAATATTACCTCTAAATACAAATCAAATACACTATTAATGCCTATTGCTAAACCAAAAGCAAAACAAGAAACACTAATAGCAAAACAAGAAGTTGATGATACGATAACGCTTCCTAACGTCGTACCAATACCAGTACCTCAAAATAATGAAGAACAAAAAGTAGCAAACCAAGAAACTAACAATACTGTTCTTAAGCAAGATCTAACACAAGAAAAAATAATCACTAACCCTTCAACAGCAACTGTCCATTATACTAATCATGAACTATCACAAACACCAACGCAAGGTGCTTATCATGCCGAAACTGTTTCACCAACACCAGGTACTCTTACTAATCTTAAATCCGAATCTATTACAAATGAAGAAGAAATAAATGATAATATCGAAAATACAACAATATATTCAGAACCAACAGTTGAAAAAACAAGTGTAGAAGATACAACAATATATTCAAAATCACCAACAACAGAAAGTAATATTAATAGCGAAACTAATTACCAACCAAAAAATCAAGGTGGTTTTGATGTTAAAGACAGTAGTTATTCTGAATCTGAAACATCTAATTTTAATGAACAAGCAACAACAATAACTGTTGAAGAAACACAACCAATAATAGAGAAAAAAAATACAAATACAAAAAAAGAAACAATCGAAGTGCAAAAAGTTACTACTCACCATTGAACATTAGAACAAATTGAAGCTGTTTGAGAAAAAGCGGAAATAATTGATGGTGTTAGTGATAAATTATATCGTAAAGATTATGGTGGTGCTTGAATGTTTCGTGATTCATTTACCACTGATTATAGCGCAGCAGATAACTTAGAAACTTACTCTTGAACTATTGTTCTACATCGTCCTACTAGTCAACAAGGAACAACTGAATTATATAATCTAGATCCAATGAATATTGTTAATGCAAAAAGTAAAGGTGAAAATTACCCTTCTTGAAAAACTAAAATTTCTTCAAAAGGAAATAAAAATATTGCAAAAGAACAACATTGAAAAGCACGAACATAAATATAATAGTAATTTAAAATAAATATAGTATCATTTATTTATGAATACACAAACTACCATTGAACATTTATATATAGAAATACCTAATTTTAAACATGAAGTAAATACTAACTATTCTTATTTTATAGAAAGTATTAAAAAAGAATTAACAAAAATAATAAATAAATACCAATTAAAGTTAAAAACAATTTATCTTTCTAACAAAAATAAGTCAGTTTTACCAATTAATTTTTTAGAACAACTATTAATAATACTTAAACCATTGACAACCACTATCAAAGAATACAACTTTGAATGTACTATTAATAATACCAATTTCACAACTCTACAATTATTTTCCAAATTTCAAATTAATCGTTTAATTTGAAAAATAATTAGTTTTCAAAATCAATTAAATAACAAATTTAATTGTCAACAAAGTATAAAAATTATTAATGATGCTATTAACTTAAAAATTAATAATTTCTCAATTGATTTAAAATATAATCTTCCTCATCAAACAGTAATTGATGTTAATAATGATTTACAAATATGTATGCAATTAAAAACACCTCATATTAGCTATGATAGTTATAATCACAAACAAAATCTTACTATTAAATGATACATTAATAATTTCTTAAAAAAGCACAAATATGATAACTATGAATACTATAGTTATAGTAAAAATACTAATAATCAATCAAAATATATTATTGCATATTGTTTATTAGAAAACTATTATGGAATTGGTCCAAATGCTGTTTCATATATTAAAACAGAAGATAAAGCAATAATAATTACTAATAGCAATAACATTAATAATAACAATCAAAAAAATAGTATTTTATCAACAAATGAAATTTTAATCCAAAAATTAATACAAGGTTTATTACTAAAAAAGGGAATAAAATTTAACAAAAATGATAATATTCTAGAGCAGCCACTGATTAGTAAATTAATCAAAAATAAACAAATAAAAATAAAAAATAATCATTTATCTTGCACAAATAGTTCCTGATTATTGTTAAATGATTTAATAGTTGATATTATAACTAATACTACTATTTAAATTTATATATCAAGGAGTGAATAAATATGGAATTCAATGAAAAATTGCTAAAAGAAAAATATTTTCCGCAAGCACTAACAAAAATAAAAGAAATTGTTAAAATTCAATCATATGCTCAACCACCCACAACAGCAGCACCTTATGGGCCTGGTGTTAAGGAAGTATTAGATTATGCTATTAATTTAGGACAAGAATTAGGTTTTAAAACTTATCGTGATAAAAACAATAAGTATGGATATTTAGAATATGGTGATGGTAAAGAAATATTTGCCATGTTAGGTCATCTTGATGTTGTACCACCAGGTAATTTAGAAGAATGAAAAATTCCACCTTTTTCGCCAGAAATTATTAATGATATTTTATATGGACGAGGTGTATTAGATGATAAAGGTCCAACAATTATTATTCTATACTGTTTAAAATATTTAAAAGATCATGGCTATCAACCAAATCGTCTAATTAGAGTTATCTTTGGTTTAACTGAAGAAACAACATGAGATTCAATTAACACATATATGAAGCAAGAAGGTACTCCAACTTTTGGTTTTACTCCTGATGGTATGTTTCCGCTAGTATATGCTGAAAAAGGAATTATTAACTTAGATATTATTGGTACAGGTCATAAATCCATTGTTATTAATGCAGGTGATGCTTACAATGTCACTTGTTCTACTAGTAATATTAATGGTGTTGATATTGAATCATTTGTTAAAATTGGGAAAAATAAGAAATATCGAATTGAAAATAATAATCAACAAATTACCATTCATGGTAAACCAGCACATGGGTCACGACCAGATGAAGGAATTAATGCAGGATTAAGAAGTTTATTAATTTTAAATGAACTTAAAGTTGAACATAATCTAATTAAATTTGTTGGTGATATTTTACAAGAAGATACTGCTTTAACAAAATATTTTGGTGATTTAGATGATGAATCTGGAAGTTTTACTATTAATGTTGGCATTGTTGAAATTAATAGCAAAAGTTCAAAATTAGGATGTAATATCCGTATTCCAGTTAAAACTGATTTACAAGAAATTTTAAATAGATTAACAAAAATATTAAAACCTTATAATTTAACAATAAAACAACAACATTATGATAAACCATTATATATTCCACAAGAATCAACAATTGTTATTAAATTAATGGAAATTTATCAAGAAGTTACTGGTGATAAAAAAGCAAAACCAATTGCAATTGGTGGTGGAACTTATGCTAGAGCAATACCAAATTGTGTAGCATTTGGTGCGATATTTGATCATACTAACTCAACTGAACATCAATATAATGAATGTATTAAAGTTGACGAATTATGAAAATCAATGTTAATTTATGTACGTGCTATTAGTACACTGGGAAGTTTAGAAATTGGTAAATTATATAAAAAGTTAGAATAGTTTATTCTAACTTTTTATATTTTCATTAATTTTGGGACTTTCCTAAAAACTGTGTTTTTTAAATAAATTTTAGTTGTAAAATCACTAAGTTACACAGATTGCTGGAAAGTCCCTAAATTAGGAGTTCTAGGACAACCAACAAAAGCAGGACCATTAATACTATTAATAACACTTACCAATTCATCATTAAAGTTATTACTTAATTGTCGTTCATCACTACTATTAATACTCATATAATTACTATTAGTTACTATTTCCTCTAATTCATTATTTGGAGTAGACGTAAAAAATTTCTGTCATTGTTTTTTTAGCATATTTATTTAATACTTTATTACCAATAGTATCATTGATAATTAAACCAAACATAATAGCAAACATTGGAACTTGAAAAAATGTAGATTCAAATTCTGGTAATCTATCAGCAGTATACATAACAGCTGCAGTTTTAATTGCATTATCTATTATAGTTGCTATTACCATTGCTGTTAAATAACCACCACTTTTTAAAAGACTCATACATTTTGATTGTTGAGAAAGTAATAATTCTAACTCATCATTTTCATTATTATTATTTAAACAGTTAAAATATCTTTTGAAAGCAAACCACATATGTGTTTTTGTTAAATATTCTATACCCTTATCTATTAAGATAGAAGTATAACATAAAACTTCTGCTCGTATAATTGTTGATAAAATATTTGGGCCATAAATAATTTTACTTCAATATTCAGCTAAACTAGTTAAAGAACCAACTGAATACATACTAGAAGCCGTAATCATAAAATGATTCGAAATTCAATATCCAGCTTTTGCTATTAGCATTTTTCCAAAGATAGCTGTTTTTGAAAGACATGAATAACCTTCTTCAACACCAATTTCGGGATATAAAGATAAAAGCGGACTCATTTCTTGATCAGCAGTTCTATTAAATATTGTTCTTCCCTCTTGTCAAATTTTTTCTGCGCCCCATTTTCATAAATTCATTGCTTGTGTACTAATTACCAATTGTACTGGAGTTACTCCAAAATCAACTAAATTATTTAAAGGATTTACTTTATTTCAATCAAATGTTCCAATACTAGTAACTGCTACCTGAAATACTCGTTGTACAGTTTTCAAACCAACTGCTGGTGTTAATAAACTAGCTGTTCCAATTATTTTTTTAGTATCTGATCATATTAAACTACTTCAACTATTATTAATAGTATTTGCTTCTATATTACTATCTATATCATTATTTATTAATAACTCTTCTTCTTGTGGCATTTTTTCTCTTTTCTCTATTTCTTTATTAAAACATAAAAAACACATTAGTAACAAACTTTACAAAAGTGGTTATAAACCATATTTTGTTAAATTGCTGGAATGGCAACCCTTTTTAGGACTATTTTTTGGTAGACATTTGTTCTTCATACTTAACTGGAGTTAAGTACTTTAGAGTGCTGTGAATTCTTATGTTGTTGTATCAGTTGATATAATCAAATAATTCTAATTTTAATTGGATTAATGATATAAAATTTTTTTCATTAATAAATTCTGTCTTAAAAGTTTTAAAAGTCGCTTCAGCAACAGCATTGTCATAAGGACAACCTTTTTCACTTAAAGAACGGGTAATGTTGAATGCTAATAAAAGTTTATCGATAGTTTTGTTATTAAATTCGTTACCGCGATCAGTATGAAATATTTGCATATCTTTTAAACAGCGATTTTATTGCATAAATGCTTGGTATACCAATGATGCATCTTTTTTAGTACCAACACTATGTCCAATAATTTCGCGTTAATAGGGACTTTCCAGCAATCTGTGTAACTTAGTGATTTTACAACTAAAATTTATTTAAAAAACACAGTTTTTAGGAAAGTCCCAATTAAACAAATATAGTTTCATTTGCCATTAACTTGAACATAAGTTAAATCACTAAGAATAACTTCATTTTTAAGCCTATTATTAAAGTTTTTATTAACAAGATTGGTAATTTGATTATCATTAACTTTATTATGATTATTTTTGAATGATAATTTCGTGTATTTTGATATTAAATTATGTTCATTCATAATTTTTTTAATTTTTCTTCTTGATAAAGGAAAACCTTTATTTTCTATACTGACTTTTAATCTTCTAGTACCATAAACTTCTTTATTTTCTTTAAAAGCACTAATAACAGCTTGTTCATAAATATTATTTTGCATTTTATTTTCTTTTTTCTTTAAATTAAAATAATATGTTGATTTAGAAATTTTTAAAAAACGACACATTGTGCGAATTTTATATTTAGATTTATTTTCAACCATAATCTCTATTTTCTGTCTATTATTAGTGCTGATTGCTTTAAAATATCATTTTCCATTCTTAACTGTTTTAATTCTTTTCTTAATTTAATTAATTCATTTTCTTCAACAGAACGATTATCTTTAGTTTTAAAACTACCTGAATTAGTAAATTGCTTAATTCAATTATAAGTAGCTGCTCTTGTAACATTGTACTCTTTAGCAAGACAAGACACTGACTTACCACTTTGATATAAAGCTACTATTTGTTTTTTAAATTCATCTGAATATGAGTTAATATTGGCCATAATTATAGTTCCTTTCTTTTAACTAATTTGTTCACTTGTCTACGTAATTAGTGTCCAATAAAGTGTAACCGATCTATGCTTTTATGTGTTTTAACATTAGTATAAAGGATTATCACTTAATAATCAATATATAAATTCAATAATTTAAAAATATTTATTTGGGTATTTATTATATATTTGTTACAATTATTAAGCATTTATGAAAAGTATTAAGGAGTAAAAAATGACAGAAAAAAAACGCATTGTTGTTGGTATGAGTGGTGGTGTTGATTCATCAGTAACAGCAGCACTTTTACAAGCAGAAGGCCATGAAGTTATTAGTCTTTTTATGCGTAATTGAGATTCACTTTTAAATAATGATTTACAAGGTAACAATAATCAAGATATTTGTCCACAAGAACAAGATTATCTTGATGCTTTATCTGTTTGCCAAAAATTAAATATTAAATTAGAAAGAATTGATTTTGTTAAGGAATATTGAGATAATGTTTTTACTTATTTTCTTGAAGAATTTAAAAAAAGTCGTACTCCTAATCCCGATATTCTATGTAACAAATATATTAAATTCGATGCTTTTTTAAAATATGCACAAAAAAATTTAAAAGCAGATTATATTGCAATGGGGCACTATGCACGAATTAACTACAATCCAATTACTAAACAATATCAGTTATTAAAAGGAATTGATGATAATAAAGATCAAAGTTATTTTTTATGTCAATTAACACAAAAACAATTAAAATATAGTTTATTTCCTTTAGGTAATAAAACTAAAACTAAAGTTAGGGAATTAGCAAAAAAATATAATTTACCAACAGCAACAAAAAAAGATTCTACTGGCATATGTTTTATTGGTAATCGTAATTTTCAGACATTTTTAACAAATTATTTACCAGCTAATCCTGGCAAAATTGTTGATATTAATACCAAAACTACTATTGGTAATCACAATGGTGTTTACTACTATACACTTGGCCAAAGAAAAGGTATTAATCTTTCGGGAATGAAAGTTCCGTATTTTGTTGTTGAAAAAGATGTTACTAATAATATCCTTTATGTTGCTAATGATAATGAAAATAAATGACTAATGAATAGCGGTTGTACTGTTAAATCATTGAATTGAATTAATAATAGTACATTAAAAAACTCTTTAAAATGTAATGCAAAATTTCGCTATCGTCAATCTGATATTGCTGTTATTATTAATTTTATTAATAATGATGAAATTAAGGTTGAATTTTCAGAAAAGATACGCGCTATTACGCCCGGTCAAACCGCTGTTTTTTATGATGGTGATATTTGTCTTGGTGGTGGAGTTATTGATCAAATATTTCGCTAATCAATTATTAAAAAACTAATATAAATAATAAAATTTTTAATTGCATATTTTTTTATAATTTTCAAGATTCAAAAATTACTATTAAACTATTTTTTTTAGTTTTTAGATACTTTTATTGCATTTTCTTTTTTACGTTTTTAAAATATAAAACAACCTATTATTATAAAAGTTATAGAAAAAAACAAAAAGAGATTTTAATGAAAAAAAAATAACAATATTAACTACCTTAGCATTTACAATAACTATTGAAAATTGTATTAGTAATTTTAACTTAAGCACAATCACATTACAAAATGATTGTTTAAAAAAATAATGTTCATCAAAGCAATAATGATTTTATTTTTTTTCTGATTTATATAAAAATAATAAAGGCAAAATATATGTAATAACTAATGATGGTATTTATAAATATACTAATGATAAAAATACATTCATAAAAATGAAAGGCATAAATGGATTAATAATAAGTTTAAAATTTGATGTAAAAGATAAGATTAATGCTTTAAAAACTAATGACATTTATAAATCTCTAGTCAATAAAAATGATAATATGGGAATATTTAATCAGTAAAACCTAATTATAATTAATCAATATTTAGTTTTTATTTTGATATTTTTTTCTAAAATTAAATTTTAAAAAAATATTAATTTAAAATTCGTGGTTTAGATTGCAAAGTATTACTAATACCATTATTACTACTATTACTATCAACAGTATTATTTATAATTGGCTTAATACGCATATCAAATATAGTAATAGCAACATTTTTAATACTAATAAAAAATTGCTTTAAAAAATCTAATTGTTCAAATGTAAAATTTAGTTCTTGATTAGTAATCAAATCATTAATTTTTTTAATATCATAATTATTTTCATAATACACAGCAAAATTATCACATTGATTTTGTTTGATCAACATAAAAAAAGAATTAATAGTATTATTATCCAACTCTTCAATTGGTAATGCTTTTAAAATTTTAGGTTCAGTATCATTAAAAGTTGTTGTTACTTTATATAAAATTTTTAAATCATTATCAATTTTATATTTTTCTAATTTATAATTTTTTAATTGATTGTTATCATTAACATAATATGATTTGTTTGCCATTTGATTACCACCTTTAAATAAAATAAATCCTTTTTCAATTTAAATAAATGAAAAGAGATTTAAAAAATCAAGTATTAGTTCTTATTTAATTTTACAACTAAATTATTTAGAAATAAAGTAAATCTATAATAAAATATATTATTTTATTATAGATTTAAATTTAATTTATATTAATTAGAAAATTTATTATTTGCCTGGAGTTCCAACAGCCATTTTTTTTCAAGAATAACACTATCAAAATGTAACTGTAAAAATGAGGGTTCACCATCATTAAAAGTTTTTATTTCTTCTGTGCCGGTAGGTGAACTAAAAAAATGAGTTGTAAAAGATGTATTTAATACTTTAAGTAAAGACTCAAACTTTGTTTTGTTTAATTCATCAGTAAACTCTAATTTAAAACCAGAAGTTGGCTGATCGGCCTTGAATCCTTGATCAGCAGTTAGTTTTAAATCAGTTAAAGGTTCTTTTATAATATTACTTGTTATTACCTTTGAAACATTTAAATTTGCTGCCTTTATATTAATATTATAAGATTTAACAAACTTAGCAGCAGTTTTACTACTCATAATATCAATTTGACAAATACCATCCGCTACTTTAAAGTCAGTTGTGTCAGCAACTGATATTTCACCTGGAGCAGCAGTTTTAATTGTTACAATTAAATTGGTAATAGCATCAACATCGGATTCTGAATAATCATTATCTTGATTACCAGATGTAAATCCCAATTCCCTTAAAAAGGTTGCAGCATCAGTATCTTTTGCTTTCCATTTACCAGCAGCAGAACCTTCAACTAATAACTTTTCTTTAAACAAATTATCTTTAATAAGATTAGTAGAGTCAGCAGTGATAATACAAGTTCCAAGATTATCAAAATTTATTACTTCATCAATTATGCTTGTATTTTCATCACTATATCATCCTAATAATTCTGCATATTTCCCATTTAATTGCGGATTATTAGGAATATTTGAACCATTATTACCGCACGCAACAACTGAAGGAGTTGCTCCTACTGTTAATGCAAGGGCACCCATTTATCTTAATATATTTTTCATATTCACATATATCTCCAATAATATTCTTTAAACTTATTATAATAACTATAAATCAATAACTTAGTTACTTTTTTTAATATAACATCGTATAATAAGTTCTCCAATATTTATTATATACTATATATTTATAATGTTTAAAAATATGAAAAATAAACATTTTTTAAAAATAAATTACTCCTTTTAAATTAAAAGGAGTAATAATATTATTTTTATTTTATAAAATTATGCAACCGTTAATGTAGTTTTTACAGTAGTAGGATCAAAATTAACATCACCTGTTTTATAACTTATTTCTAATTTTTTACCTTCTGCTCATGTTCCTTCAGCATCAGTCGATTCCATTTGCGCAGAAATTTTTAAGCCAGTTAACGTATTTAAAGCCATAAATTGTTTTCCATTATCTGTTTTATCAACAATACTTATTGCTGCTCCTTGTTTAGCACCTGGTGAAATATTTCCATCTTTTACAAATAAAATATTTGAATTTGTAACAACATCAGTATCTACTATTTCAATTTTACCAGCTATTACAGCAAGACCAGCAGCAATAACACCTTTTGTTTTATCAGCTTTTAACTTAATGCCATAAACATCACCAAGTGCCTCTTCACCTTTTTTAAATTGGAAGTTAAAAGTACCACCAGTAATAGCATAATCTTTACCATCATCCATTTTAGCTAATTCTGGTTTAATATTAGTAACTTCAGCAGTTATTGCGTCTAATACAGTTTTATCAAAAACTCCATCAGCTAAAGTAGTTCCCTCTTTTGGTTTAACTTTTAATACATTAGTAATAAAAGTTAAACATGCTTGATTTGCCGCTTTATCTCCCTCTCCTAATAATTTACCAGCTTTAATTGCTGATGCTTCAGCAACAGCTCAACTAACATTATCCTTGACAGTTGTATCAAGTGAAGCTGTTTGTACACCTTCTCCTTTTTCATCTGTTAACCCTAATTGTTTTGATACTTCTACGTTCATGGCTACACCAGCTTTATCACCACAAGCAACAACTGAAGTAGTAGCTGCTGTTGTTAATGTTAATGCACCCATTAATCTTAATATATTTTTCATATTCATATATAGTACCTCCAATAATATGACTTTTGAACTACAAATACAATAACCACAATTTAGAATTACTTCTAAACATAATATTGAAATGAATCCAATTAACATTATACATCATATTTTACTTTCTACCATCAATATACTTTATAAATATAAAAAAATATTCATTATTAACACCTTTAATATTACTATAAAAATTTGTCAAAAATAATAAATACTAAAAATGTATTAGTTATAATAACAAATACATTTTTAAACTTTTTTTATTCTTCGTCTTCACGCCATTCGCCTTCTGACATCAATAATTCTTTACGTACATTTTTAGCAATCGTATAATTAGGGTTTTTATCATCACCATTAATTAAAACATTACGTACTAAATAATTTTCAATTTCATTTTGTAGATTTTTTGCAACAAAAGGTCAATCATCTTTCACTCTAAATTCGCTATCCAATTCTTCTTGTAATTTAGGATTTGTAAGCATTCTTTTTCTTTGCATTGGTTTATAATAAGCAAAGTATCAAATTAGAGCAAACGCAATGCCAGCAATTAAATAAACTAATTGTAAAACATTAGAAGTTATATCAGATATTCCTTTTGTAGTATCAGTTCCACCTTTACCAATAAGACTTGCACCCGAAATTAAACCATTGATTAAAGATCTTAATCATTCTTCAAATTGTCAAACTAAGAAAAGTGTTGCTGCAAGTCAAATAATAATTTCAAAAATATTTTTTTTCAATTTCTTTTCTATAGACAGTTTAATTGCAATGGAAAGTACAAAAACATAAATAATAACCATAATAATACCGGCTTCAGCAGTTAATGTTCCATAATTAACAATCGAACTTAAAACTAATTGTCCATCCTTATAAACAGGATGTAACGTATCAACTATTACTCCAATAATATCAGGTAAAATTAATCATACAAAAGCTGAAGAAAAAGTAATAATTAAATTTAATCTAGAAGCTTTAAATGGAATGTTATCTTTTGATAATTCTTTATATTTAGGTGAAATATACCCCTCAACAGATAATGGTTCTAAAATAGCACCACTATATAAAGCATTTTGCATTCCAGCATTAGACTTTAATGAAATAGTACAAATTAACATTACAAGGATACCAATTATTCCTAATCATTGTGCATGAGCTTTATCACCTAAAATTTTAAAAATACTTAAGTTGGGATTATCTGAAAAATTACCAGCAACAGCACCAATCATAAGGATTGTTACTGCCATATAAAAAATAGTAGATAAAATCATAACAATAACTAATGAACGACTAATATTTTTTTCAGGATTTCTAACATTTTTACCAATTGTTGAATAGGTTTCAAATCCTAAAAAGAAAAAGAAACACATGGCAAAAGCTTGTGAAAAGTTATTGGCAGTTAATTGTTGATGAGAAGTAGTCATATCTCAATTTGAAGTTCCTGCCATCACAAATAATATAATAGTTGCTATGATTAATAAAAAAGTTGTTCCTCATTTTAAATAACTAGAAATATTCACAAATTTTTTAAATGCAGCCATTCCTAAAAATAATACACAAGAAGCTAAACCATAAATTAGAATTCCAATCAAATCTAATCCTAAATGTTGTCATACTCCTCAATTAGCATATAAAAAAGAAGATGGATCAGTAAAGTTAATTCTAATCATTGATACAATTTGTGAACTAACTATAACAGGTAAAGTAGCATACTGTAAAAAAGAAATTAATCAACCTCAGAAGCGACCATAACTACTTCTAACATAAATATAAGCAGCACCATTATTACCCGGATGTACTCTTGAAAGTCTTGAGAAAGCTCAAGCACAAGTTCCTGCAATTAATCCTTCTACTAAAAAAATTCAAATCATATGAGAACCTAAATTTAAACTATCTTTATTAATTAAAATTGCAAAGTTAGCAGTAAAAGTAATTCCAACAGTATAATTAAAACCAAACCAGACTAATTCTGATAAAGTTAATTTATGATTTATCCTTTCTTTTTTCTTAAAAAGTTTTAACATAATATTCTCCTTTCAATTATAATAATTATATACCTTTAAAGTGATTTCATTAATTAATGAAATAGTCAATAAAATCAAAAAAATAAAAAAATATATGTAATTTATAATAACTAATTTTATTTTAAAATACTACTAATATTTAATTAAATTTTCAAATAATACTAATAAAAAAATAACATTTTTTTAAAAACTATTATTATAATAATGTTACTTAAATAAAAATAGTACTTTTTTAATAAGTTATTTTAAAAAATAAGCTTAAACATCTTTTATTCTACATGATAAATAGTGTATTATATAATAATACTTTTAAAAAAATAAAGAAGGAGGTATTAATCATATATGGGAATTACCAAAAAGAAAAAATTTCGTTTATTTCCATTTAAAATGCCAACAGCAATTACAGTCTTATTCTTTATTATTGCTCTAATTATTATTATTTCTTGGATTCCAGGAACAACAGGTAAATGATTAGAAGATGAATCAAAGCCTGTAAGCACTGATAACCCCTGACAAGACGGTGGGCCATTAGGTATCATGGACTTATTTTTGGCTCCAATTAAAGGTTTCATTGGTAGCAGTGATATTATTGTTTTTGTTTTAGTAATTGGTGGATATATTGGCATAGTCATGAAATCAGGTGCACTAGATGCAGGAATTGGTCGTTTAGTTAAACGTCTAAACGGAAAAGAAATTTGAATTATTCCTTCAATTATGACTATTCTATCGATTGGTGGAACAGTTGAAGGAATGTGTGAAGAAACTATTCCTTACTATTTAATTATTATTCCAGCAATGTTAGCTGCTGGTTTTGATGTTGTTACAGCTGTATTAATGATTTTATTGGGTGCTGGTGTTGGTGTTATGTTTTCAACACTTAATCCCTTTGCTATTGCCACAGCTTCACAAGCTAGTGGTTTAAATCCGGGTGATGGAATCATCTGACGTTTAATTTGTTGATTTTTAGCAACTATCGGTACTATTGCTTTTGTTATGTGATATCCAATCCGTGTTAAACGTAATCCTGAAAAATCAGTTGTTTTTCACTTACATAGTGAGCATCATGAAGAATTTATTAATAAAGAAGAAATACCTGAATTTACTAAACGTCGTAAAATTATTTTAGCACTATTTGGATTAACATTTTTAATTATGGTGCTTTGTATTATTCCATGAGGTAAAATTACAGGAACAACTATTTTTGATGATTTTCACAATACATTAATTAAATATTTTCCATATTTCACAAGTCAAATTAATGCATTTGGTGACTGAAATATTGAAATGTTAGCTTTCTTATTTTTCTTTGTTTCAATTATCATTGCAGCAATTGATTGAAAAGGCGAAGAACAATATGTTCGTAATTTTATTAGTGGTTCTTCAGAATTATTAGGTGTTGCTTTAATAATTGCTGTTGCTGGTGGAATTGGCTGATCATTACAACATTCAGGAATGCAACATGTTGTTGTTGGTCAATTGCAAAGTATTGATAAATTGCCAAGATTTGCTATTGTTATTATTGGTTTTTTTGCTTTTCTTTTGATTGCCTTTGTTATTCCTTCAACATCAGGATTTGCAAAAGCTGTTTTCCCTATTGTTTCAAAAATAGTAATTCCTTTAGGATTAGGTTCAGGAATGATTACTACTTTTGTTATGGCTAGTGGTTGAATTAATTTTTTTGCACCAAGTGCAGGTGTAATGATGGCAGGACTTGCCATTGCTAAAGTTCCCCTAACAAGTTTTTATCGAGCAATCTGACCATATACTATTGGTATTACTGTCTTTGCCTTAATAATGTTAAGTATTGGAACTTTATTACCTCAATCAATATTTTAGTAGAATTTAAAGCACTATGTTAATTAAAACTTTTCTCTAATTAGAGAAAAGTTTTTTAATTTTTATTTTATTTTTATAAAATTAAACATCGTTTGGGAAAACATTCACTTTCACGATCTGTTTGCGTTTGTTCATTATTTAGTAGACTTAATTGATCATCTGCTAATTCTGAAATTTCTACAACTTCATCTTCTGGTAAAAAAATTTGTTCTAATATTTTATTAATATTATTTCAATCATTTACAAAATTTTCACTCATTTTACTGTCTCTAATTATTTTTCCAGTAGCAGGATCATATTCTGTTGATTGACAAGAATTTAACAACATTTCTTCAACAAAAGCAGAAACTTTATAAATAATTAACGGACTTCTCCCCACATGTACTTGTGGAGGAAAAATGAATTGAAATGAATTCAACAGAATATTTCAAACTGAAAAGAATTGTTTGAAATATATAGCAAGTTTGAAGGAAAACAAATGTATCAGGTGTTCTTGAACAAGTTTGAATACTTCTGATTTAAGAAGAATAAGATGTTTGAAATGTCATCAAACATTTAGGGACTTTCCTAAAAACTGTGTTTTTTAAATAAATTTTAGTTGTAAAATCAGTAAGTTACACAGATTGCTGGAAAGTCCCAACATTACTATTCTTCATAACACCATTTTTTACAAGTCACAAACACCTTTGACATCTTGGTTTTATCTCATCTTTAGATGAATAAACACCAAACATGGAATTCCATCAACTGATGTTACAAAAGAGTTGGGAGTGACCTTAAAAACAGCTTGAAGAATGGGTCACAAAATCCGAAGTGCCATTGCTAAACAAGAACCTCAATTCATTGTTGAGGGGATAGTGCAAATGGATGAAATGTATCTTTCACATATGGGTTTTAAAAAACAAGGAAGATCCTTGGTGAATAAAACTTTGATTGTTGGGATTTATGAAAAAAACAACCAATAATTTAATTGTGAAAATATTGAAAAACGCAAACAGTAAAAATCTTTTGCAGTTTGCAAGAAACCACATTTCTTCAAAGTGTGTTGTATATACTGATTCTTGAAAAGGATATCACGATTTGAAATTGGTTTTCACTAAGCATGAAACAGTTAACCATCAAGATGGCTATATTTCAAAAACTGGTGTCAATACCAACGAAATTGAATCAGTTTGAAAACATATAAGAAGAACATTTAAAACACATATCAAAGTTGCAAAACATCATGTTCATTTATATGCCAAAGAAGCTGCATATAAATTCAACAAGATACCTAGTTTTGAAACTGTAATGCTATGTTTGATTTAAAAATGTGGGGAGAAGTCCGTAGATAGGGTTTTCTCAACATTTATGTGATAAAATTTAAAATACTACATAAAGGGAGAAAACCCATAATTAATAATTTTTGGTTAATATTATCATCACTTTTTTCTTTCTGTAATTGCTGTTTATACTTACTTAATTCATCTCATAATGATTTAATTTTTCCATTTTTGTTTCTATTTTTCTAAAAATTTCTATAATTTCTTTATAATCAAATTTTATTTCAGATAGTAAAGATTTTAAATTCATATTTTTCCCCTTTCAAAATAAAAAACCTACTTGCTTAAAACTTAAACAATAGGTCAAAAACTTATATTTTTTTATTTATAGAAAAATTATACTTTATTATTTTTATTTTTTTCAGATATTACTTTATAACAATAAATACTAATATAATTTTAATTTTTAATTAAAATCTTAAATATTTTTAATATATTTTGATTATATTAAAAATTAAAATTATAAGTGTTTTTTATTTAATTTTACTATTAATAATTTACAAATACAGTCTTAAAGGTGTAAAAAAACCATAAAATTTTTTTATGTATTATAATAGTGTTAGTGAGTTATTTAAAATAATATGTTTTACATAAGATTATTGAAGATAATTTCTCACATCTATTCTAGATTTAACTGAGGAGGTTAAGAGAAAAATGAGGAATATGAGAACATTATTAAAGTTATTAGGTGCTAGTGTCATAACAACAGTACCAGTAACTACTGTTATAGCTTGTGGTAACAACAAAGAAGATCAAGTAAAAGTATTACTAGATCAAGTATCAATAAATTTAGGTTTAACAAATGATGAAGGAAACGGTTTAAAAACTATTAGACTTGATTGAGAAAAAGATACATCCTTTTTCTTAATTGATAATTCCGATATTTTGGTTACTAAATTATTAGAAAAAGAGGCAACTACTGGTCAAGCCAAAGCTAAAGATAAAGACAGTTTCTTTTTTTTAAAATCTGTTTTACAACAGAAATTAACATCAGGAACAACACCTGAAGATAGTACTTTTGATGTAGCAGAAGTTGCTAAAATTAAAAATAAAATATCTAATATAAAAGTTTCTACTAGTAAATTTGTAGAACCAAATGATGATGAAAAACTTGTAGTTGGTGATGGGACATATAATTTACAATTCTTTAAAGAAGATGGTAAAACAAATTTAGGGGATAAATATGCAGTAAAAGTAATGACTGGAACTGATGCTTTATTTAATATTTTTGCAAGTGATAGTCCTGCTAAGTTAAGTTATAATGAATTTGTTTATGAAGGAAGTTCTATTGAACATTTCCAAGCGGGTTATAAATTAGAAGAAACTGTTAATAAATGATTAAAAGATAAAACAGAAGTACCATTAATAAGCAAAAGCAGAACTGAAAAAGCTATTAAATTTAATAACTTTGAACAATTAGTTGGTTGAAAAGCAAAATTTAATGTTATAAGTTTTGAAAGAAGGGGAGCATTCCCTTGTCCAAATGATTTAACAGACGGAGATGAACTAACACTTTCTATTGCTTTAGTAAAAAACCAAGAAACTATTTCTTTAAAGTCAACAATAATAATAAGAATAAATAATAGGGGACTTTCCTAAAAACTGTGTTTTTTAAATAAATTTTAGTTGTAAAATCAGTAAGTTACACAGATTGCTGGAAAGTCCCAAAATTACTCAATCAACTATTATTTACTATTTTTAAATTTTCTAATTATTTTTTTTGATCTAATAACATAAATAATCATTATATATGTTCTTTTTCTATTCAAGTTAAAACATCTTCTAAAATAATATTAATATTGGGTTCATTTAAAATTGCATGATTACCTTCTTCATAAAAACTATAAGTTATCCCCTGTCTTCAACGTTTATTATTTTTTTCAATTTTATCAAAATCGGCAAATATATCTTTTGCAGATTGAACAATCAAAACCGGACATTTAGCATTATTAAGATTTTTTGGTACTTGTTTACTTAATTTTTGTGCTTGTAAAGAAAATAATAATGTAAATTTCATATTAGTCATTGCTCTAATTTTCCCTTTTTTAATATAATTAGAGTTAATAGAAATTGTTTCCATATCAAAAGTAATAGGTAATGGATGATGTTTATAAAATAGAAATCCTCAAATTGCATGACAAACTAATGAACGTTTTATTTTAAATATTTGTTTCTTAGTAACAAAATTAGTTAAAATTGCACCATCAATCATTTTTGGTAATCTTTTAATTGCTAATGCTGTTAATGCCGAACCTAATGATTCACCCATTAATAAAATTTTTTTATTAGTATAACGTTCATTCAAAACCGTTATAATATCTTTAATATCATTAATAGTTGTTCCTAAAGTATGATATTTTCATTTTTCATTTTCTCCTCAACCTCGTTGATCAAAACTTAAAAATGAAATACCATGTTTAGTAAAAAACTTAGCAGCTGTTTTAAAGTCTGTTAAAGAGGCACCCATACCATGAATACCAATAATAATATATTTACTATTATCAACAAATTTAAATTCAGTATGTAAAAAATAGTTATCCCTAGTAATGATTCCCTCATTACTTCATTGTGGAAAATGACGATTCAGTTCTCAGTGATAATCAATATGGAAAATTTGATAAATTCTATATAAAATATAAAGTATTATTAACATAGCTAAAACTACAATAAGTACTGCTCATCAATAATGTTGCCAAAAATTATCCATAATAAATGATACCCTCCAATAATATATAAATACTTACTAATATTTTATCAAATTAATTTTGTTTTAATAAAAATATTTATTTCTTAGTGACTTCAGCAATTATTTGACCAACCGTTACTTGTTCATCATCTTTTACTACTTGCTTTACAACATAACCTTCAATTGTTTCATTAGTGAAAACAATTGGTGTTGTTACTTTTTTACCTTTATTCTTAACTTCTTGTAAATTAGCAACTACCATTACTTCTGATTTTTTAATTGGTTTACCTTGTTCAACTTTAATATCAAAGCCCTTACCAGCTAATTCAACAGTATCAATACCAATATGAACTAAACATTCAATACCTGTATTTACATCTTTAATACCATAAGCATGTCCTGTATTAAATACTGTTGCTAATTTTCCATCAAATGGTGATACAAATTCAACTCCATCTTTATCTTTATATTCAGGAATAATAGCAAAACCAGTCCCTAACATTTCCTGAGCAAATACTGGATCTTCAACTTTACTAAGGTTAATAACTTTACCAGTAACTGGCGCATAAATTAATAAAGGTAATTGTTTTTTTTTCTTGAAAAACATATGTCGATTCTCCTCAAAATTATGTAAATTAGATGTTTATAATTTTAACATTAAATAATGTAACTTTAAAAATAAATAATATTTTTATTTTTTTGATAAAAATTTTTCTACTAATGATTTAACTTCTTCATTGGTTTCACATTGTAATGCTTTTGATGCTAATATTTCTGTATCCTTTTTATTTAAAGTACTAATAATTTTTCTAGTTTCTAAAACACTAGATGCAGACATTGAAAATTCATCTAGCCCTAGACCAACTAGTAGTGGAACAGCAATTTTATCACCAGCCATTTCACCACACATGGCAACAGGACGATTATATTTATGCCCACCATCAATTGTCATCTTAATCAAACGTAAAATTGATGGATGATATGGTTGATATAAATAAGACACTTTTTCTGACATACGATCAGCGGCTAAACTATATTGAATTAAATCATTAGTTCCAATTGAAAAGAAATCTGCATATTTAGCAAATGTTTCGGCATTAACTGCTGCTGCTGGAATTTCAATCATCATTCCAACTTGAATATCATCACTAACTTTAACTTTTTCTTTAATCAATTCTTTTTTGCAAGTTTCATATAATGCTTTAGCTGCTTTAAATTCTTCAACAGTAGCAATCATTGGAAACATAATAGCTAATTTACCAAAAGCTGAAGCACGAATTAAAGCACGTAACTGAGTTTTAAAAATATCTTTACGATCTAAACACAAACGAATAGCACGATAACCAAGGAAAGGATTCATTTCTTTTGGTAAATCTAAATATGATAATTCTTTATCACCACCAATATCTAAAGTTCTAATAACAACTTTATGTTTAGTAGCAGACAATACTTTTTTATATTCTTCAAATTGAATATCTTCACTTGGAAAATCACTACTTTCCATATAAAGAAATTCACTTCTAAAAAGTCCTACTCCTTGTGCATCATATTCAATTGCTTTAATCATATCTTTGGGTGAACCAATATTTGCTTCTAACTTTACTTCATGATTATCACTAGTTTTAGTTAATTTACCTTTAAATACTAATAATTCTTTTTGTTCTTCAATTCATGCGCTTTGTTTAGCAACTCATTTATTTTTTTCACTACTATTTAAATCAATTTCAATTTCACCAGTATTACCATCTAATACACAAAATTGATTATTTTTTACTTTTGTAGTAACATTTTTTAACCCAAGAACCGCTGGAATACCAAGACTACGAGCCATAATTGCTGCATGAGAAGTTCTACCACCAATATCACATAAAAATCCTTTAACAAATTTAGGATTCAATTGACTTGTTTCTGAAGGTGTTAGATCATGACTAACAATAATTGTTTCTTCTTTAATTGCACTTAAATCAATAGTTTTAATATTTAAAATTTTACGTAAAATTCGATCACGAACATCAATAACATCAGCAGCACGTTCACAAAAATAATCATCATCCATTGCTTGCAATGTTGCAATTGCTTTATTAGCAGTACTTTCTAAAGCATTAGCAGCATTATATTTTTCTTCTTTAATTAACTTTTCAGTATCTTCAATTAATACTGGATCAGTTGTTACTAAAAAATGAGTTTCAAAAACAGCGGCTTTTTCTTCACCTAAAGTTTTTGTTGTATTTTGGATGAGTTGTTTAATTTCATCACCTGCTATTTTTAAGGCATCATGTAACTTTTTAACTTCTCCTTCTATTTCTTTTTCATTAATTTTTTTAGGATTAGTTTTGATAGTTTCATGTTTTAAGATTAATGCTTTGGCTAGAGCAATGCCATTACTAGCACCAATACCTTTCATTTTTAACATTATATATATTTCACTCCTTATAAAATATGTTTATTAATAGTCTACTAAATTATAATAAAAAAAATGAAATATTGTATAAAATATTTATTATAATTTAAACTTTTTGTAAATAAAAATGATTTTAATATTTTTAAATATTTTTCATATATGTTAATTCCTACTTTTAATTTCATTAAAAGTAGGAATCTTTTCACTATATTAATATAATTAGATAGTTACGCATTGGATAAGAGAATGATCATGATTACGATTATTATTAGAAATAAGATATTCTCTATCTGAGTTATTTATATCTTGCACATCATTTTCATCTCATTCATTAATATTATTAATATGACCATTTATTCTTCTAGTAAGAAAATGAACATCTAGAATAAAGTAGACACAGAATTGTAACCTTTGTGTTAAAAATACTTTAAGGAAGGTGTTCATTTTTTTATGGCTAAATGACTATCAAAAGAAGAAAAGTTAAAAATAATAAAAATAAGTAAAATTAAAACAATTGATAAAACCGCATTAGAGTATGGTATTGGTCGATCATCAATAAAAGAATGAATTAAAGCATATAAATTATTAGGTGAAAAAGGTTTAAAATATGGCAATGGAATTCGTGCTAAAAAAACCAAAAGAACAGGTCGACCCAAATCTTTAAATTTTAATGAAATGACAAAACAAGAATTAATTGAATATATTGAGGCAATGAACGATATAAAAAAGTATTTAGAAAAATCGACAAAAAAAGAAGAAATATTTTGTGATTTTCTCATTGAAGAAAAAATATCAGATTAGTTATTTATGTTGATTATTAAATGTTTCAAAATCAGGATATTATAAGTGAATTAAGAATGGAATGAATGAATTTAATAAATGAGATACATTTTTAGCTAATATAATTAAAAATATTTTTTATGAATTTCAAGAAATTTATGGTTATAAAATGATAACTTTATGAATTAACAAAATTTATAATTTAAAATTAAAATTTCATATTGTATATAGATATATGAAAAATATGAGTTTAAAAGCTAAGGTTCGCATAAAAAAATTTGATTATAGAACTAAATCAGGAAGTTTAAGATATGATAATTTATTAAAACGTGATTTTTCAACTACTAATTTAAATGAAAATTGGGACTTTCCAGCAATCTGTGTAACTTAGTGATTTTACAACTAAAATTTATTTAAAAAACACAGTTTTTAGGAAAGTCCCAATTTTCAACCCAAACTATTCTTAATCATTATGATATTAATTTAAATATATTAGGTGTTCAATGAGATTATCATAATTATAATTTAGTTGTTGCTGGTGATGGTGCATTATGAATTAAAGCAATGGCTACTTGATTGGGATGTTATTATATTTTAGATAAATATCATGCTTATAGTTATTTATGAAAATCTTTTGTTGGAGTTAAAGGTAAGAAAAAAAGAATCTCATGATTGAACTAAATATATTGATGGTACTACTACTTTTTCAAGTGGTGATTGTAATCAATTACTTTCTTTTTTAAAACCTAATGTTAATGAAAAAACTTATAATTATTTTAAAAATAATGCTCATGGTATTGTAAATCAAAATGCTGATTGAAATATTGGCTGTTCTGCAGAAAGTGATGTATATCATTTTTTAAAATCTTTAACTAATGGAGCAAAAATATATCATCATCAAACATTAAATAATATGTTAATAGCAAAAGCAAATTATTTAAATTCTAGAAGTTATATTAATAGTGCTTAAAAACTTAAAACTTAATATTTTTAAAATCTAATTTTAAGATTAGAATTTTTGTGTTGTTTAAATGTAATTTTATAATTATATTTTTCAACATTTAGGTATTTTATGATATAATTAAATTAACAAATCATAGAATTTTCAAGTTATATTGTAAATGTTATTGAATTCTATGGGTTAAACTTATACGTCCAATAAAAAAGATAATGCAAAAGCTGATAATAATGACAAAAATAAAAACTGATGGTAAGAAATGAGAAAATAATTTTATAAAAATAATTAAAAATAAAACATTTATTAAATGATGCAAATATAATTCTATTATATTAATATTAGGAACTTCATTAATACTAAATATTATTTATATCCCAAAATTCTTAAATGGTAATACTAATCAAAATAGCGTTACTACTAATATTGAAATTACAGCTATCAACGGCAAGGAAACTATTCTTGAAAAAAACTAATTATATTACTACTTTTAATACACTTGGTAATTTACTAAGTGCTTGTTCTAATGATTTTACTGTTGAAAAAAGTCAAATTGGAAGTTTTTTGGTTGCTGTAAAAGGTAAAAAAGGTACTCAAGAAGATAAAAAATTTTGATACATTGAGCACTGAAATGGTAAAGAATTTATTGATTTTTCAGTAGGTATCGATGATATTAAATTGGAAAATAATGAAATTTTTTAACTTGAATTAAAATAAAAGTTTTTTATAATTCTTTAATCTTGGCATTGATTAAAATTTTTTGATTTTGATACTTTTCTAATTTCTGCTTTTCTATTTCAACTTTTGTTGGTGGTGCCTTTGCTAAAAATTGTTGGTTACTTAAAATATCTTTACTACGTTTTATTTCATTTTCAATATAAACTAATTCCTCTTTTAATTTTGCTAATTGTTCTTCTTTATTAAATAAATTTGAAACATTAATTTCTATTACTGCTGAATTAATAATTTTAATTATTTTATTATTAACAGACAACGGACTATCACTAATAGTAACAATTTGACTATTAGTTAATTGTAATAAATAAGGATTTAAAGTATTTTTTTCTAATTCAAAAAAAGAATTAGTCGTATTGATATGAATAGTTAACGGTAATTTTAAAGATAAATTAAGTTCTTTACGAATTTCTCGAATATTACCAATAATTTCAATTAATATTTCAACAAATTGTGTTACATCTTTTGTTTTTTCCATAACTTTAACTTTAGGAAACTTATTTGTTAAAATGCTATTTTTATACCCCATTTCTTCATAGATTGCTTCTGTGATAAAGGGAATAAAGGGATGAACCATAATAATAATTTGTTGTAAAACATAATATAATGTTTGTAATGAGTTACTTTGTTGCTCTTGATTTTGTAAATTAACTTTATTTAATTCAATATATCAAGAACAATATTTATTTCATATAAAATTTGATAGTGCTTTAACTACTAAAACAAATTCATATTTTTCCATATATTGCTCTACATAAATAATCAATTGATTAAGTTCTTGTAAAATTCATTGATCAATAAATGATAATGAATTATTATAGACAATATTTTCATCCAATTGAAACTTATCATCAATATTCATTAGTACATAACGTGCAGCGTTTCATAACTTATTATTGAAATTTCAAGCTGACTCAACTTTAGTAATACTAAATCTTAAATCTTGACCCGGAGCACAATTGCTAACTAAAAAGTAACGTAAAGCATCCGCACCATACTTTTTAATAACTTCCATTGGATCAATTCCATTATTTAATGATTTTGACATTTTTCTACCTTGTTCATCACGAATTAAACCATGAATTAAAACATTAGTAAATGGTTTTTGATTAGTAAATTTTCAACCCATAAACATCATTCGTGCAACTCAAAAAAATAAAATATCATAAGCAGTAACTAATACTGATATTGGATAATATTTTTGCAAATCAACATTTTTTTGTGGTCAACCCAAGGTTACAAAAGGTCATAAACCGCTAGAAAATCATGTATCTAATACGTCTGATTCTTGAATATAATCGTTAATTGGTGATGGTGGGTTAGTATCAACATAAATTTTCTTAGTTTTTTTATGATATCAAACTGGAAGCGAATGACCTCATCACAATTGACGAGAAATACATCAATCTTGAATATTATTTAATCACTGCAAAAGTTGTTGTTCAAATAATATTGGATGAAAATCAATCTTTGTTTTCTTATTTTTTTGTTTATCAATAATCATTTCAACTAATGGTTTCATTTTTATGAATCATTGTTGTGATAAATATGGTTCAATAATAGCGTTACTTCTTTCTGAATAACCAACTTGATGAAGATGGTCTTCAACCTTTACAACTAAATTTTCTTTTCTTAATTGTTCAACTAATTGTTTACGACATACCATTCGATCTTGATTAATATATGATTGTGCTAATTCATTCATAGTTCCATCAATATTCATACAAATAGGGATTGCTAAATTGTGACGTAATGCAATTTCATAGTCATTAGCATCATGTGCTGGTGTGCATTTCATAGCACCTGTTCCAAAATTCATATCAACATAATCATCAGCAATGACTTTAATTAACATTTTATTAGCCGGATTAACAACCATTTTACCAATAAATTGTAAATAACGTTTATCTTTACTATTTACAACTATACACTGATCAGCAAACATTGTTTCTGGTCTGGTAGTAGCAATAGTAATAAATTCACTACTATTTTCTATAAAATATTTTAAATAATACATTTTTCCTTTTGTTTCATGATAATTTACTTCAATATTAGAAATAGCGGTTTTTAATTCTGGATCTCAATTTACTATCTTTTTTCCTCGATAAACTAAACCTTCTTTATATAACTTTACAAATACTTCATTAACTGCTTGCTTAACATTTTCATCTAAAGTAAATACTTCATGCGAATAATCTAATGCTAAACCAAGTTTTGCTCACTGTTTTCTTATGTTTTGTGCATATTCTATTTTTGATTTTCATGCTTGTTGTAAAAATTTATCTTTACCTAATTCTTGCAAATTAAGTTTTTGTTCTTCTTTAATACGTTGTGCAACTTTAACTTGCGTGGCAATGCCAGCATGATCCATACCAGGTATAAATAAAGTATTAAATCCTTGTAAACGTTTATAACGAATTAATAAATCTTGGATAGTACTATCTCAAGCATGACCTAAATGTAAAAGTCCGGTTACATTAGGTGGTGGTAAGATAATAGAAAATGTACGATTAATAGAACTAACATTTGCCTTAAATAATCCAGATTTTACTCATTGTTCATAACGATCCTTTTCAATTTCAATATGATTATATTTTTTGTTTAAATTTCTATTCATTTGTTATACTCCTTTTTAAAATAAAAAAACATTCCACAAATAGGAACGTTTTTTAACGCGGTACCATCCTAATTCATTTACAAAGTAAATGCACTTAATTATTATTTAAATTGCTAATAATATAAGTTACCTTCAAATTAAACTTGCTTAGTTTACAGCAACCACTAAGTCTCTAAATTACCATTTAATTTTACTTTTTTATATTTTAAATTAATTATGTATTTTATTTTACATTGTTAATTTTAAAAAACAAGACATTTGAGAAAAGAAAAAATCTAAATATTAAAATTATCTTTTTTAAAAAAAGGAGTTGATGTTTTCATAGACTGCATGCAGTCTAATTTATTTTTTATATTTTGATCAAAATCACACAATAAAGGAGTATCATCTTTTTTTATTGTCTTTTTTGATATGCTTGTTTTTCTAATAATTTTATTTTTCTTTGTTCTGGTGTTAAGTTATTTCATCATTTTTTTGCCTCATTTTTAACAACATCTACTTGTTTGGGGGTTAAAGTATTTCATCATTGTTTTGGATTTTTGATTATTTGTTCTCTTTGTTGATTAAATCAATCAATAACTTTTTGATAATCTTCCTTGAAAATTGATTCTTCATGTATTAAAACTTCATCTAAAATACTAGATAATATTTCACTATCCTCTAATATCTTTTGTTCATCATTTATAGCTTTTGATTTTGACTTATCAAAATCAAAAAAAATTTCTTTTATTTTAATATTTTTTCACTTTTCAATTTCATCTCTTTTATTAAAAATTGCATGAGGTATATTAATTTCATAATCATAAAAAAAAGTTTTTTTATTTCATGCATAAGTGAATCCTAATTTTTCATAAAATTCACCGACAGTAACATTAGTTGGATCTGATAATAAAATAAGGTTTTCGATATTATTGCTATGACATATCTCAAAAATTTCGTAAATAAGTAAACTACCATATTGTGAACATCTAGAATAAAGTAGACACAGAATTGTAACCTTTGTGTTAAAAATACTTTAAGGAAGGTGTTCATTTTTTTATGGCTAAATGACTATCAAAAGAAGAAAAGTTAAAAATAATAAAAATAAGTAAAATTAAAACAATTGATAAAACCGCATTAGAGTATGGTATTGGTCGATCATCAATAAAAGAATGAATTAAAGCATATAAATTATTAGGTGAAAAAGGTTTAGAATATGGCAATGGAATTCGTGCTAAAAAAACCAAAAGAACAGGGGTCGACCCAAATCTTTAAATTTTAATGAAATGAGAAAACAAGAATTAATTGAATATATTGAGGCAATGAACGATATAAAAAAGTATTTAGAAAAAACGACAAAAAAGAAGAAATATTTTGTGATTTTCTCATTGAAGAAAAAATATCAGATTAGTTATTTATGTTGATTATTAAATGTTTCAAAATCAGGATATTATAAGTGAATTAAGAATGGAATGAATGAATTTAATAAATGAGATACATTTTTACCTAATATAATTAAAAATATTTTTTATGAATTTCAAGAAATTTATGGTTATAAAATGATAACTTTATGAATTAATAAAATTTATAATTTAAAATTAAAATTTCATATTTTATATAGATATATGAAAAATATGAGTTTAAAAGCTAAGGTTCGCATAAAAAAATTTGATTATAGAACTAAATCAGGAAGTTTAAGATATGATAATTTATTAAAACGTGATTTTTCAACTACTAATTTAAATGAAAAATTAGGTACTGATATAACTTATTTATTAACTAATGGTAAAACATATTATTTATCAATTGTTAAAGATTTTCATAATAATGAAATATTAGATTATAAAATAAGTGCAAGTTTAGACATGACATTTGTTGTCCAAAACATTATCCAAGCTTGAGTTAATGCTCAAAAACCTACTTCATGAATTTTACAATCAGATCAAGGATTTCACTATACAAATCCTTCTTATAAAATTTTATGTGATGAATTAAAAATAAAAATTTCAATGTCTAGAAGAGGTAATTCCTGTGATAATGGGGGGACTTTCCTAAAAACTGTGTTTTTTAAATAAATTTTAGTTGTAAAATCACTAAGTTACACAGATTGCTGGAAAGTCCCGATAATGGTGCTACTGAAACTTGATTTGGAACAATGAAAACAGAATTTCTATATCAAATTCCAAGAAAAAATAGAACTATTGAATGAATACAAGACAACTTACCTAAATATATTTACTTTTATAATAATTATCGACCTCAAATAAAATTAAAAGGAATGAGTCCAATCGAATATCGATTAGCTCATTCCAAACCAACAAATAATTACTTCATACCTATAAATTTAACACTTACAAACGCTATTTTATAAAATTTAATAAAAGGTTACTTTTATTGTCCACTTTTCTTGACAAGTTCAGACTTCCAAAATCTAAAATCAATACTTGTGTATTTATCATTTTTTTTCTCCAAATATAATAGTAATTAAATCATTTTTTAACAAAAAAATAAAATAGATTACAGAAATAATTATTTTATGATAGATTTTAATTTCTTTAAAATATAATTAAAAATATTGATATTAATGATAAGAGCATATGAAAAAGAGTAATCATTAATAAATGATTACTCTTAAAAGTTAAAATATAATTTAAAGAAATTAAGTTGTAACTGATCTGGCTTCATTTTCATGAATTTTAATTCGTTCTAATTCTGTTTCGGGTTCATTAAGTAAATATTTTATTGCTTCTTCTTCAGTCATTGGTATGAATTCTTGATCTAATTGATTTTGATAATCTAAATTTGATGCTAAACGCATTTTTAATTTTGGTTGATAATAAATAAAATATCAAATAACAGCAATTACAATAAACATTCAAAACATTAAGAATTCAATAATAACAGCTATTAATACTTCCCCTCTTTTATTAATCATGTCATTAATCATACCATAGTTAAAAACAACAAACTGACTAAGTAAAAATAAACCACAAGCAACAAAAACAATTCATTCTCAAATTTTAATTTTAATTTGTTTACGATAACCCATAACACACGTGGCAGCTAACACAAAAATATATACAGCAATAGTAATGTTAGTAGAAAATCCTAGTACTGTATTAAAATCAAAAGGTGCACCAATTAAATCTGGGATTATTAACATAATAATACAAGCAATAATAGTAATAATTAAATTAGCTGTACTAGCACGCATTGCAATATTTTCTTTATTTAATTTGGCTAATTTTTTGGTAATATATCCTTCTTTGGCTAATGGTTGAATCATACCACCAGAATATAAAGAATTTTGCATAGCACCATTTAATTTCAATGATAAAGTAGAAATAACTAGTACAATCATACCAGTAATACCAGCAATTCCTGATATAACATTATTCGGATTATATTCATTAGTAGCTCCAGATCAACCATTTTGGCCATTTGTACCGTCAATAGTAATGGCACCAAATACTAATACTGATACAGCTAAATAAAAAATAGTTGATAATAATAAAACTATTAAAATACCTTTACCAAAGTTTTTAGTTGGATTTTTAACATTTTTTCCAACAACAATAAAAGTTTCAAAACCAATAAAGAAATAGAAGAAGCCACTAAATGCATTATTAATTTTTGGTAAAGTTAAATTAATGTTTTTTGTTCCTTCAGCCGCTTGTGAAAATGCTAAACCTTTATTAGTTACTACCAAAATAATAGCACAAACAATTAAAAACAAAGCAGAACCTCATTTAATAATACCAGAAATATTAACAAATCAACGAAATCCCTTCATTCCAAAATACATGCAACTAGCAACAGCAGCATAAATAAAAATACCAATACTATCAATCATTAAACTCGATCATCGTTCAGGAACTCAATTAAAAATTGATAATTGATCTAAATTCACTCGAAACATAGAAATAATAGTTACAATAATTGTTGAAGGTAAAGTAATATATTGAATAAAACCAATTATTCATCCTCAAAAACGACCAAAAACTCCACGAACATAAACATAAGCACCACCATTAGTGTCATGATAAACACGACTACATTTAGTAAAAGCAAGTGCAGTTCCAGCAGCAATTAAAGCACATAATAAAATAACTCATAGCATATGTAAACCAACGCCACCATTATTTCAATAATAAATGCCAATTAATGCCATTGGAAATGCAATACCACAAGTATAGTTAAAACCAATTCATATTAATTCATTAAGACTAATTTTTTCATTATTAGCACGAGATGATTTTGCTCAAAATTTTATTTTTTTTAAATTAAACATTCAATTAGTAATTCCTTTCAAAAAATAAATTATTTTTAATTATAACTTAAAAAAAATATTTTTATGATAAAAAATATTTTTATTTTTTAATTATCAAATTTTATGATATTAGAACAAAAGTAGTTTTAAAGTGATTAGCAAATTAAAAAATAAAATATAACAAATTATATTATTATAATTTGTTATATAAATAGTTACTAATTATTTTACTTTTAATTTTCCCTAAATAATGAGTAAAAAAACTTAATTTCTTCTTATTTAAATTTTGATATTTTTTATAATAATTATCAAAAAAACATTAAACTTTACGAACTGGACTTTTTACTCAATAAGTTCAATTACCAGTAAAAACATTTGAAAAATCACCTTCATTTCAATATTTTAATCCGTGATTATTTGTTCCTCAAACTTCATCTATCTTACCATTACTATCACGATTTAGTGATCATATTCTAATGTTTGCTAATTTATTTGTTTGTGGTCAATTATATAAATCTTTAGCATCTTCTAAAGTAAAATAGTTATTATTTACATCATTAATACCAATCATTGGTGTAATACCTAGTTTTTGATAAACATCAGTAAGTAATAAATTAGACTTTGGAAAATATTGTTTTATTAATTCAAAATATTGGTTAGCAGTACTTTTAATTGCTTGTTTAGCAATACCTGAATTGTAAAATTAAAAAGGACATTTATATAAAAATTAAATTGTGTTAATTCTATAATTAAGAAAAGAAAGGAATTAGCACAATGTATAAGTATCTGACTATTGAATCAATAATAGCAATAAAAGAATATAAAAGTTATGAATTTTCAATTCGTAAAATAGCAAAAGCTGTTGATTATAGTAAATCAACTGTACATAGAGTTTGCAGATTATTAAATCAAAACTTTTTACCATTAGAAATATTGAATCAAATTCAAAAAAAAGAAGCAAAATGCAGGTAGAAAATTAATAATTTTAACTTTAACAGAAATTAATACTATTAATTATTTGTTAATTACTAAAAATATGCGCTTGATATAATTGCTAATTTTTTAAAGGAAAATAAAATAAAAAGTATTTCAACAAAAACTTTATATAACATGTTTAAAACAAATCGAATGGGTTTTGATGAAAATAACTTATTGAGAAAAGGAAAAAATAAACCTCATAAACGAAAAGAAACTAGAGGACGAATTAATAATTGTAAATCTATTCATGAAAGAAATTTAATCATTCCTAATATTAAAAATATACAAGAATTTGGTCATTTAGAGGGTGATACTATCATTGGTAAAGATCATAAAAGTTCTATTATTACTTTAGCTGATATATGATCAAAAACCACAATTCCTTTAGTTTCTAAAAATCATAAAGCAGAAAATATTACAAAAAGTATAATAAAATTTATTTCAAAGTTACAAAAAGGAACAGTTAAAACTATTACTTTTGATCGTGGTAAAGAATGAACTTGTCAAGAAAAGTGGACAATAAAAGTAACCTTTTATTAAATTTTATAAAATAGCGTTTGTAAGTGTTAAATTTATAGGTATGAACTAATTATTTGTTGGTTTGGAATGAGCTAATCGATATTCGATTGGACTCATTCCTTTTAATTTTATTTGAGGTCGATAATTATTATAAAAGTAAATATATTTAGGTAAGTTGTCTTGTATTCATTCAATAGTTCTATTTTTTCTTGGAATTTGATATAGAAATTCTGTTTTCATTGTTCCAAATCAAGTTTCAGTAGCACCATTATCACAGGAATTACCTCTTCTAGACATTGAAATTTTTATTTTTAATTCATCACATAAAATTTTATAAGAAGGATTTGTATAGTGAAATCCTTGATCTGATTGTAAAATTAATGAAGTAGGTTTTTGAGCATTAACTCAAGCTTGGATAATGTTTTGGACAACAAATGTCATGTCTAAACTTGCACTTATTTTATAATCTAATATTTCATTATTATGAAAATCTTTAACAATTGATAAATAATATGTTTTACCATTAGTTAATAAATAAGTTATATCAGTACCTAATTTTTCATTTAAATTAGTAGTTGAAAAATCACGTTTTAATAAATTATCATATCTTAAACTTCCTGATTTAGTTCTATAATAAAATTTTTTTATGCGAACCTTAGCTTTTAAACTCATATTTTTCATATATCTATATACAATATGAAATTTTAATTTTAAATTATAAATTTTGTTAATTCATAAAGTTATCATTTTATAACCATAAATTTCTTGAAATTCATAAAAAATATTTTTAATTATATTAGCTAAAAATGTATCTCATTTATTAAATTCATTCATTCCATTCTTAATTCACTTATAATATCCTGATTTTGAAACATTTAATAATCAACATAAATAACTAATCTGATATTTTTTCTTCAATGAGAAAATCACAAAATATTTCTTCTTTTTTGTCGATTTTTCTAAATACTTTTTTATATCGTTCATTGCCTCAATATATTCAATTAATTCTTGTTTTGTCATTTCATTAAAATTTAAAGATTTGGGTCGACCTGTTCTTTTGGTTTTTTTAGCACGAATTCCATTGCCATATTTTAAACCTTTTTCACCTAATAATTTATATGCTTTAATTCATTCTTTTATTGATGATCGACCAATACCATACTCTAATGCGGTTTTATCAATTGTTTTAATTTTACTTATTTTTATTATTTTTAACTTTTCTTCTTTTGATAGTCATTTAGCCATAAAAAAATGAACACCTTCCTTAAAGTATTTTTAACACAAAGGTTACAATTCTGTGTCTACTTTATTCTAGATGTTCACATTAGCAAAATATTTAGGTGCTTATTATGTATTTGATAGATATCATGCTTTAAAATATTTATGAACAGCATATAAACCTAATTCTGGTAAAATAAAATTAATTATTAATAAAGAAAAATATAATAATTATAAAATTGCTAAAAATTATTTTTGTAATGGTCAATATGATGAATTAATAAAATTTTTAATTAAAACAAAAGTAAATAAAGAAACTTTAAGTATTTTTAAAAGAAAAAAAGAAGGTATTATTAATCAAACTGCTAGTTGAAATATTGGATGTAGTGCAGAAAGTGATGTCTTTCATTTAGTTAAAAGTCAAACAAAAGGTGGAAAAATATATAATTATAAAACTTTAAATAATATGTTAATTTCAAGGGCTAATTATTTAAATAATAGTGTTTAAAAATTTAAAACTTAATATTTTAAAAACTAATTTTAAGATTAGTATTTTTGTTTTATTTAAATGTAATTTTGTAATTATATTTTTAAACATTTTTAAAATTTTATGGTATAATTAAAATAAAAAATCATAGAATTTTCATGTTATATTGTTAATGTTATTGAATTCTATGAATTAAATTAATACGTCCGAAAAATAAATAAATTTTGTAAAACAAAAAAAATGTACAATATAATTATTAAGTTTAATATAAGTTTTTAACCCATTGCTTTTTTTAAGTAAATGGGTTTATTAATAAAAAAAATAAGAGGTAAAGAAGAATGGTAAATGATTTAGTTAATATAAATAAGTTTATAAAAAGTTTAAATACAAATAATATTAATAGTATAGATTTGATGCAACAATATTATTATCATGAAATAAGAAAAAATATAGAAATATATAATGAATTAATTGAAAAATTAGACAATATTTTTTCATTATTTAATATAACTATAGAACAAGAACAAAAATATAACAATTTTTTTATTTTTTTAAAAGAAGAAATAATAAAAACTAAGAAAAAATATCAGGAAAATTATAAATATGAAATAGAACAAATTGCCAAAATTTTAGATCAAAATCAACAGACTATTGATAATTATTTAGTAGTCAATAATAAATATAGTATTATTATTGCAAGTTTAAATAATAAAAAAATTACTAAATGAAAAAATAATTTTTTAAAAATTATTACTTTTGGTTTTTGAGATTGAAATAAAAAAATAACAGTTCAACAAGAAGAATTAGAAAATTATAAAATTAATAATGAAGAATTGATAAAAGGGAAAGAATTAGAAAATGAAAAACTAAAACAAGAAAAAACTACTATTTTGATTGAAAAACTAAAGAAAAATATGTTTGAAATAACTAGTGTTCTTGCAGAAGTTGACATTTTAGAAAAAGAATTTAAAAAAATGCTCAGTGAAAAAACTAATAATGAACCTGAATGTGAAATTGCAGAGGAAGCAATTGAAGTACTAAGTAAAAAAAGAAGTCCATTTTGTTCACAAGATAGTGGTTTTGATTCAAATGCAAGTAGAGATAGTGAAGAATCTTCTTATCCAGAAAAATTAAATCCATTTATTAATGATGATGACGTAAGTTCTCAATCAACCAGTATTTTTAGTAAACCAATTTTGCCAAAAATGTAAATAGATAAATATAGTTATTAAAATAATTGTTAATTTTAATAATTAAATATTAATAAATAAATTATTTAAATACTTACATCAGTAAGTGTTTTTAATAGAAAAACTTATTTATTTAGAAAAAATATGTAACTTAGTAAAAATAAAGAAATTATTATTTTAAAATCTTTTTATCTGTTAAGTATTTTAACTTGACATCATTATGTGAATAAGATATTATTAAAAAGGTTTATTTGCCACAAATTAATAGAAGGAGGTAATTTATGGTTAAATTACGCTTAATACCAAAAGGAAAAAGTAAATCAGTGCAACCTAGTTACAGAATTGTTGCGATTGATGCAAGAACAAAACTAAATGGTAGATATATTGATAAATTAGGTACTTATAATCCAACAAGCAAAGAAAAACAAGTAACTATCGATGAAGTAAAAGCATTAAAATTTTTATCAAATGGTGCTCAACCAACAGAAACTGTTCGTAGTTTATTATCAGCAGAAGGAATTATGACTAAATTTCATAATTTAAGACAAGAGAGAAAAAGTAGCAAACCTAAAAAAATAACAAAAAAAGTTACTGTAAAAAATAAAAAAACTGCTACTACTGATTCTATTAAAAAAGAAGAAGCACCCGCTACTTAATATCAAAATATGCTACAAGTGATTAATTAATATGTATGTAACATTGTTAGAACGTTTAATTGAACCAATTTTACTTGATAAAATTTGTGAAGTTGAGATTCGCGAATTAGTAGAAAAAAATCACTATGATTTAATATTAATGGTACCAAAATCATTAATATCAGTATTGATTGGTAAAAAAAGAAATACTATTCGTGCATTATCAACAATTATTGAAAGCAAAGCATATTTAGAAAACAATACTATTAAATTAGTAATTAATGAGTTTTAAGATGAAATATTTAGAATTAGGTACTATTGTTAATACTCATGGTCTTATTGGTGAAGTTAAGGTTTTATGTAATTATTATGGTAATAAATTTTCATGAAAAGAAAAAACAACAGTTTATTTAGAAGAAACTAAACAACTAACACCTTTAATTATTTCAAGAGTAAGAAATCATAAGCAGTTTTTATTATTAACATTTGAAAATTATAATACTATTGAGTTAGTAGAAGGTATGAAAAATAAAAATTTAGTTATTAATACTGAAGAAATAATTAATGACAACTTACCTTGATTTTATGAAGATATTCTAAATTATGAAGCATTTGATGCTAATAATAATGCTTTTTTGGGAAAAGTTATTGCTTTCTTAGATAATAATCATCAAGGTTTATGAGAAATAAAAATGACTAATAAAAAAACCTTTTTTATTCCTAATAATAAAGTATTTATTAATAAAATTAATAAAGAAGAACAAAAAGTTTATTTTAATATTATTGAAGGATTAATTAATAATGACTAAAAACCAATTCACAATTATAACTTTATTTCCCAATGCTTTTAATGATTTTATGCAAACATCAATCATCAAACGAGCTATTACTAAAAAACAAATTAGCATTGATATTATTGATATTAGAAGTTTTGCTAATAATAAACACCAACAAGTTGATGATGCTCCTTATGGTGGTGGCAATGGTATGGTTTTACAAGCAATGCCAGTAATTGATGCTATTAATAGCGTAAAACTTAAATATCCTGAGGCTAAAACAATTTTACTTAGTCCACAAGGTCAACAATGAAATCAACAATTAGCTTATAAATATAGTCAAAAAAATATTAATTATATTTTAGTTTGTGGTCATTACGAAGGTATTGATGAACGCATTATGTCTTATATTGATGAAGAAATTTCAATTGGTGATTATGTATTAACTGGTGGTGAATTACCAGCAATGGTTATTATTGATTGTATTACTAGGTTAATTCCTAATGTTATTCAACATCAATCTCATCTTAATGATTCTTTTAATAACTCATTATTGGATTATCCAACATATACAAGACCAGAAGAAGTACTAGGTATGAAAGTTCCAGAAGTTTTAATTGGTGGTCACCATGAAAAGATAGCAGAATATCGTCATCAACAAGCATTAATTAATACTTATAAAAAAAGAATTGATTTATTTAAAAAATATCAATTATCTGCAAAAGATAAAATAATAATTGAAGAATATAAATCTTCAATTAAAAAAAATAAACGAAAGGAGAAATAAAACATGCAAAATGCAATTATTAAATTAGTTAGCGAAAGTCAACTAAATCATAATCTTCCTAATTTTAAATCTGGAGATACAATCCAAGTTTTTTCTAAAATTAAAGAAGAAAAAAAAGAACGTATTCAAATGTTTGAAGGAGTAGTTATTGCTCGCAAAGGTTCAGGAATTATGCAAAATGTTATTGTTCGT
Organism: Spiroplasma endosymbiont of Aleiodes alternator; assembly: GCF_964031135.1. Classification (NCBI taxonomy): domain Bacteria; kingdom Bacillati; phylum Mycoplasmatota; class Mollicutes; order Entomoplasmatales; family Spiroplasmataceae; genus Spiroplasma; species Spiroplasma endosymbiont of Aleiodes alternator. The sequence continues at coordinate 314,080 of NZ_OZ035008.1, read as the reverse complement.
AAAACTGTTGGTGGTAAAGGTGTCGAAAAAACATTTGCTTTACATTCACCATTAATTGATAAAATTAATGTTATTCGTAAGGGTAAAGTAAGAAGAGCACGTATTTTCTACTTACGTAAATTAAGCGGTAAAGCTGCTAGAATTAAAGAAATTAAAACAGTAAAACCCGTTAAATAATAATTAAACCACCGTTATTAAAATCAATGGTGGTTTTCTAAATTGATATAAAATAATAATAAAATGTATTAAAGGAGTTAAAAAAAATGCCTAATGAAAGTACCCATAATCAAATTCATTGATTCCCTGGTCATATGATGAAAGCCATTAAAGCAATTGAAACTAAGTTACCAATTATTGATGTTGCAATTGAAGTTTTAGATGCACGAGCACCATTAGCAACAAAAAGTACTTTATTAGATCGTTTATTAGAGAAAAAAATAAGAATTATTGTTCTTAACAAAGTTGATTTAGCAGATGATAATTTTATTAAAGAATGAGTTACTTTTTTTGAAAATCAAGGTTTTTCTGTTTTATTGGCAAAATCATTAACTACAAAAATGAAACCGCAGTTGTTAAATTTAATTACTAAATTAATGGAACAGCAAATGGAAAAAGAATTGGCAAAAGGTATTGTTAATCCAAAAATTAAGGTATTAATTATGGGATTACCAAATACGGGTAAATCAACATTTATCAATAATTTATTGCAACGTAAAGTAACACAAACTGCTAATATACCTGGTGTTACTAGAGGTCAACAATGAATTAAATTAAATCCAACGATTGATTTGTTAGATAGTCCTGGTATTTTACCACCAAAAATGAATGATCAAAAAGTAGTAATGATTTTAGCTTTAATTAAAGCAATTCCTGTTAAACATTTATTTTTAGAAGAAATGGCTAATTTTGCTTTAACATTTTTACTTGAGAATTATTATGAAAGATTAGTAAAATATTATAATATTAATTTTGAAATTAAAAATATTAATGATGAAACATTATTTCTTTATTTTAAGAAATTAGCACAAAAATATCATTTAAAATTGGCTAATGATGAAGATAATACTCATCGTGCCATGAATTTATTTATTAATGATTTACAAGTAGGGAAACTAGGATTAATTTCATTTGAAATACCACCTAAGATTTTAAAACATGAAAAGTAGTTTACGATACGAAATTGATAATTATTCATCAGGAACATTAATTGCTGGTTTTGATGAAGTGGGAAGGGGAGATATTGCAGGACCAATTGTTGTTGCAAGCGTTATTCTTAAACCAAACTTTAATCATCCTTTAATTAAAGATTCAAAACAATTATCAGCAAAACAACGAATAGCAATGTATCAAATTATAATTGATAATGCACTAACAGTTGCTGTTAGTATTAAAAGTCATCAATTTGTTAATATTCATAATCCTAAGCAGACTAGTATTTTAGCAATGATAGAAGCATTTAATAAATTAAAAATAGTACCTGATGTGTGTTTAGTTGATTTTGAAAAACCCAATTTCCTAATTTTCTAGGAAAAGTTGAAGCAATAGTTAAAGGTGATCAAAAATCACTTAATATTGCTAGCGCTTCGATTATTGCTAAAGTAGTAAGAGATAAAATTATGATTGATTATGATACTCAATATCCTAATTATGGGTTTAAAAATCATAAAGGGTATTATACAAAAAATCATCAGATAGCATTACAAAATTATGGTATTTGTGATATTCATCGTATTAGTTGTGCGCCCGTTAAAAAATATAGCGGAATTATATAATAGAGAAACTTTTATTATTACAATTATTTACTGGTAATAAGTTATTATCTAATTTATTTATATCTGTTGCTAATAATTTATTATTTTGAATATTAAAAATTTCTTTAATTGGTTTAGTTCCTTGATTTATTAAAATATTTTTAAATGATTGAAGTCCAAGTTTTTGTAAATTCTTTTCTAATTGGCTTGTAGGTGTTTTAATATTATAGGCAACTTCTAAATAAAAGAATCTTTTTGAAAATCATCGTCAAAATCTTGATATTTTTTATAGATTTTTTCTATTTTATTTATTATATTTTTATTTAATATTTTTTGAAAGGCATTATTGTTAATAATGTCTTTGATTTTCGGGACTTTCCAGCAATCTGTGTAACTTAGTGATTTTACAACTAAAATTTATTTAAAAAACACAGTTTTTAGGAAAGTCCCATATTTCTAATAAATAGTGTAGTGGAAATAATTCAGTAGAATAACTAGTAACATTTTTATATGGTAATAATAAGTCATTGATTATTTCTTTTTTAATATTGTATTTTTGTCTAATTTTATTAGAAGTTTTAATTATATTTATTTTAAAACAAAACTTATTATCTTTATTATCAATTACTAACATAGTTGAAAATATTTCTTTATATATTTTTTTTAACATTTTATTTTTCCTTTTTTATTTGGATATTTAATTTAATAAAAATCCTAATATAGAAAAATAGCTATATTAGGTATATACATTTATTAAATTAGAATAATTATATCTAAAAATATGAAATAATACTATTTATTTTTACTATTTATTTTTTATTATTGCTTTTCTTAATAATTATGGACAAATCTTATTGAGATTTTTAATTTATTTTTTTTGAAATAAACTTATATGCTTATTAAATTTTCTAGTTCTGTTATAATTAAAGTATATTAATTTAAAGTAAAATAGTTTTTAATTTATAATTTAAGATAGTCAGGGGAATTATAATGACAAAGAGATTCGGTTATAATTTATTAGCATTTGTATATTTTTCAAATCAACGTCGCGGTACTGCTAAATTAGTTTTGAAAAAAAGTACATGTAAACGTATTATTAAAATTTACAAGAAAAATAAAAATTTACAAATAAGTGATAAGGTAAGATTATTATCTAATTTGTTAAGTAGTAATATTGTTTCTAAAATTTCAGCTTTAGCAGAAGAATCTTCAATGCCATATACTTTGATTGATGAAATAGTTTTTGTTATTCTTGAACAATGAGAACTATTTTTACAATGAAGTAAAAAAATAACAAATGCTCTTATTATTACTGTTAATAAAAATCTAGAATTTAGCGCTGATTGAGTAGGTAACGAGAATATTTTTGCAGAGTTAATAACCGAATATACTATTAATTATAAAGAATTAGGAATGAACACCATTATTTTTAATAATGGTTTTTCTTACGAAAGAGATGGTATTAAGTATAGTGCTAATGGTATTGTTAAAATTATTTTAACACCATGTTTATGAAAACAATTAGATAAATTAAATAATAGTTTTGAGATATCGCAATATTTAAGGAATGAACAAATATTTTGTTATCTTTCTTTAGAGCCAAATTCTGATAAAATTTTAAATTATGCTTTTGAACAATTGGCAGTTTTAATTTTTAATAATAAAAAATATGTTAATGATGCTTTTCTTAAGTTTAAAGTAGGTATTGTTTTAGAATTTGAAGCAGTAGTGCATGAACAATTTCAATTAAAACAAATTTCAGCAATGAAAGTTAATAGCGAAGAATTAAAATAATATAGAGGCTTTTATGTAATCTGTGTATCTTTGTTTTACAAAGTACTAGTTTAGATTAATTCTATCTTCAAATTTTATCATAAAATGAGCAATTGCTGTATTTCAAGAGGCTTTTATGTAATCTGTGTATCTTTGTTTTACAAAGTACTAGTTTAGATTAATTCTATCTTCAAATTTTATCATAAAATGAGCAATTGCTGTATTTCAATTTTGAATGGGCATTGTTCATTTTTTTGTTATATTTTCAATTGCTAAATAAAATATTTTAAAAACTGCCATATCATTAGAAAAAACTTTTTTATTTCTGATAACTTTTCGTAATTGACTATTTACAGATTCAATAGCATTTGTTGTATAAATCACTCTTTTAATTTCTGCAGGATAACTAATAAAAACAATTAAATTATCTCAATTTTTATATCAAGATTTAGCAATTTGAGGATATTGTTTATTTCACTTATTTTCAAAGGATTCTAAAGCCTGCATTGCTTGTTCTTCACTACATGCAGTATAAATTGGTTTTAAATCTGCAACTAGAGATTTTCTATGCTTATATGAGACATATTTCAAACTATTTCTAATTTGATGAACTATGCATAATTGATGTTCTGTTTTAAGATAAACTGATTGTATTGCTTCTGACATGCCTGTTAAATTATCACTGCAGGCAATAAGAATATCATTTAAGCCACGATTTTTCATTTCTGTTAAATTTGCTAATCAAAATTTAGCACCTTCATTTTCACTAATTCATAAACCTAAAACATCTTTTTTACCTTCTAAATCAACTCCTAAAGCTATATAAACTGATTTATTAATAATCCTTTTATCTTGTCGTACTTTCACTATTATGCAATCAAAATAAACAATCGGATAGACACTTTCTAATGGTCGATTTTGCCATGCTTTTACATCATCAATAACATCATCAGTAATTTGACTAATAACACTTTCACTAATATCAGCACCATGATATAACTCTTGTAATTGCATTCTAATATCTGATAATGTCATACCTTTTGCATATAAAGAAAGAACTTGTTGATCAAAACCTTCAAATCTTCTTTGTCTTTTTGCAACTATTACAGGATTAAAATTACTATTGCGATCTCGTGGTACATCAATCTCAATTTTACCTTGTTGAGTTATTAATTTTTTTGAACTTATACCATTACGAGCATTGTCACTATTACTATGTTGATTCTTATCATATCCTAAATAATTTTGCATCTCAGAATTCAACATTTTTTTCTACTAATCTTTTTGTTAATTCTTTATACAATCCTCCCTCTTTAAAAACTGTTGTTAAATCTTCAGTATTTTCTAATAATAAATCTACTGCTTTTGATATTGGATCATTATTATTAATATTTTGCTTTTTAGCCATCTGTAACTCACTCTTTATAGTCATTTAATTATATTTACTAGAATTAATTAAACATAGTTATTTTTGTAAGTTACACAGATTACTAAACATTACCGTAATTTTTACTTTATAGTTATAATAGTATTTAATTAAGTAACGTTTTCCTTTTATTGTTTGTTTTTATAATTTTTTATGATAAGATTTGTTTGTTATTAAAATATAAAATTTGCTACTTTAAAATAGTGTTTAGCTGGAGTTTTATATATGGATATTGAACAAGATTTTTATATTAAAAAGGTTTTTTATGCTTGTTATGTAAAAAATATTGTTTTACCTATTTCATTTTTGACTAATATTGGGAATAAAAAAGGTAAATGTTATGTTGGTAATAAGCAAAAATTGAGAAATAGTACTGTTCGTACTAAAACTAATTTAATTCAAAAAGCATTACATAATTTTTATAATAGTAAAATGTTAAGTTTTGTTACTTTAACTTATAAAGATAATATGCAAGATGTTAAAAAAGCAAAAAAAGATATTGGTTTATTTTTTGTTAAATTACAAAAGTAAACATCTAGAATAAAGTAGACACAGAATTGTAACCTTTGTGTTAAAAATACTTTAAGGAAGGTGTTCATTTTTTTATGGCTAAATGACTATCAAAAGAAGAAAAGTTAAAAATAATAAAAATAAGTAAAATTAAAACAATTGATAAAACCGCATTAGAGTATGGTATTGGTCGATCATCAATAAAAGAATGAATTAAAGCATATAAAAATTATTAGGTGAAAAAGGTTTAGAATATGGCAATGGAATTCGTGCTAAAAAAACCAAAAGAACAGGGGTCGACCCAAATCTTTAAATTTTAATGAAATGACAAAACAAGAATTAATTGAATATATTGAGGCAATGAACGATATAAAAAAGTATTTAGAAAAAACGACAAAAAAGAAGAAATATTTTGTGATTTTCTCATTGAAAAAAAATATCAGATTAGTTATTTATGTTGATTATTAAATGTTTCAAAATCAGGATATTATAAGTGAATTAAGAATGGAATGAATGAATTTAATAAATGAGATACATTTTTACCTAATATAATTAAAAATATTTTTTATGAATTTCAAGAAATTTATGGTTATAAAATGATAACTTTATGAATTAACAAAATTTATAATTTAAAATTAAAAGGTAATGTTTAGTAATCTGTGTAACTTACAAAAATAACTATGTTTAATTAATTCTAGTAAATATAATTAAATGACTAGAAAGAGTGAGTTACAGATGGCTAAAAAGCAAAATATTAATAATAATGATCCAATATCAAAAGCAGTAGATTTATTATTAGAAAATACTGAAGATTTAACAACAGTTTTTAAAGAGGGAGGATTGTATAAAGAATTAACAAAAAGATTAGTAGAAAAAATGTTGAATTCTGAGATGCAAAATTATTTAGGATATGATAAGAATCAACATAGTAATAGTGACAATGCTCGTAATGGTATAAGTTCAAAAAAATTAATAACTCAACAAGGTAAAATTGAGATTGATGTACCACGAGATCGCAATAGTAATTTTAATCCTGTAATAGTTGCAAAAAGACAAAGAAGATTTGAAGGTTTTGATCAACAAGTTCTTTCTTTATATGCAAAAGGTATGACATTTTCAGATATTAGAATGCAATTACAAGAGTTATATCATGGTGCTGATATTAGTGAAAGTGTTATTAGTCAAATTACTGATGATGTTATTGATGATGTAAAAGCATGGCAAAATCGACCATTAGAAAGTGTCTATCCGATTGTTTATTTTGATTGCATAATAGTGAAAGTACGACAAGATAAAAGGATTATTAATAAATCAGTTTATATAGCTTTAGGAGTTGATTTAGAGGGTAAAAAAGATGTTTTAGGTTTATGAATTAGTGAAAATGAAGGTGCTAAATTTTGATTAGCAAATTTAACAGAAATGAAAAATCGTGGCTTAAATGATATTCTTATTGCCTGCAGTGATAATTTAACAGGCATGTCAGAAGCAATACAATCAGTTTATCTTAAAACAGAACATCAATTATGCATAGTTCATCAAATTAGAAATAGTTTGAAATATGTCTCATATAAGCATAGAAAATCTCTAGTTGCAGATTTAAAACCAATTTATACTGCATGTAGTGAAGAACAAGCAATGCAGGCTTTAGAATCCTTTGAAAATAAGTGAAATAAACAATATCCTCAAATTGCTAAATCTTGATATAAAAATTGAGATAATTTAATTGTTTTTATTAGTTATCCTGCAGAAATTAAAAGAGTGATTTATACAACAAATGCTATTGAATCTGTAAATAGTCAATTACGAAAAGTTATCAGAAATAAAAAAGTTTTTCCTAATGATATGGCAGTTTTTAAAATATTTTATTTAGCAATTGAAAATATAACAAAAAAATGAACAATGCCCATTCAAAATTGAAATACAGCAATTGCTCATTTTATGATAAAATTTGAAGATAGAATTAATCTAAACTAGTACTTTGTAAAACAAAGATACACAGATTACATAAAAGCCTCAATTAAAATTTCATATTTTATATAGATATATGAAAAATATGAGTTTAAAAGCTAAGGTTCGCATAAAAAAATTTGATTATAGAACTAAATCAGGAAGTTTAAGATATGATAATTTATTAAAACGTGATTTTTCAACTACTAATTTAAATGAAAAATTAGGTACTGATATAACTTATTTATTAACTAATGGTAAAACATATTATTTATCAATTGTTAAAGATTTTCATAATAATGAAATATTAGATTATAAAATAAGTGCAAGTTTAGACATGACATTTGTTGTCCAAAACATTATCCAAGCTTGAGTTAATGCTCAAAAACCTACTTCATGAATTTTACAATCAGATCAAGGATTTCACTATACAAATCCTTCTTATAAAATTTTATGTGATGAATTAAAAATAAAAATTTCAATGTCTAGAAGAGGTAATTCCTGTGATAATGGTGCTACTGAAACTTGATTTGGAACAATGAAAACAGAATTTCTATATCAAATTCCAAGAAAAAATAGAACTATTGAATGAATACAAGACAACTTACCTAAATATATTTACTTTTATAATAATTATCGACCTCAAATAAAATTAAAAGGAATGAGTCCAATCGAATATCGATTAGCTCATTCCAAACCAACAAATAATTACTTCATACCTATAAATTTAACACTTACAAACGCTATTTTATAAAATTTAATAAAAGGTTACTTTTATTGTCCACTTTTCTTGACAAGTTCATAATTTGATATACATCTTCTTCACTAATAATTACATCAGTAAAAAATTTACGTAATTATAAAAAACAAAAATCACATCAGAAATTAATTATTGACTCTTAAACATAATAAAAGGTTGTTAACTAACAACCTTTTATTATTACTACTTAAATTTTATTATTGCTAAAATCATCAATTCCTTTTTTAATAATATTAAATACTTGCTTTGATAATACATCAGTAGATAATTTAATAAATTCACTTGGTTCAATTGCCTTATGAAAAATAAGATGAATATCTTTTTTGCCTTTATATTTTCGATCAAAAATTTGATAAGAATTAATAATAGTAACAGGAATAATTGGTACATAAGATTGATATGCCATATTAAAAGCACCTGCTTTAAATTCTTGCATTTCTTGTTGATGACTTCTTGTTCCTTCTGGAAAAATCATCATTGTACGCGGAATTCTAATTAATTCCTTTGCTTCTTGAAAAGTCGTAATGGCTGTGCGTGGATTATTACGATCAATAAATAAAACATCAATTAAAAAAATAAATCTTCGTGCCAAATGGCTTTTTTTTAATTCTTCTTTTGCAATAAAACCTAAAGGTGCATATAAACTATAATCATTTACCGATAATACTAATAATGGATCAAAATTTGATTGATGATTGGCAACCATTACACAACCTTTTCTTTTTGGTCAATTTTCAATGTTATGAACGGTTAATTTAATATTATATAATCATTTAATATAACGCACACGTTTTTTCAATCAAATATATCGTTTTGCTTCTGAAACTAAACTTGAGTCTTTTAATACCTTTCTTGTCATTGAACCTGATTTACTATAAGTTTGTAATAAATAAGGTCAAGTTAAAATTGCTTTTCAAATGTTCATTATTATTATTTTTCCTTTCTTTGATACACATTCGCTACAAATTCTGCAAATTCTGTTGTTTTGATTAATTTAAAATCAGAAAAATTACTAACAGGAAATAAAAGATCACCATTATATAAATTTTTAATGACTGAAACATATAAATAATCAGCATAATCTCATGCCTGCTTATAAATTTCAGCACCACCAATAATACAAATATCTCTTTTTTTATTACCTTGATATTGTTTTAAATATGAAATAATATCATTTGTGAAAGTAATATTATTATCATTTAGAAATTGTTGATAACGTTCTTGATGATTAGTAACAACTATATTGTAACGATTTTTTAGTGGTTTGCCAATACTTTCAAAAGTTTTTGAACCCATTAATACATTTTTATTTAAAGTAATGCTCTGAAAATATTGCATTTCTTCTTTAATTTTTCAGGGCAATTTATTATTAAAACCAATTACCTTTTCTTTGGTCATTGCTCAAACTAAAATTACCATTATACTGCAACCTGACCTCTAATCAACGGATATGGATCATATTGTTCTAATTTAAAATCTTCAAATTTAAAATTAAATAAATTAGTAATATTTTTATTAATAACTAAAATTGGCAATGATTTTGGTTTTCTACTTAATTGTTCATTAATTTGTGAAAAATGATTACTATAAATATGAGCATCACCTAAAGTATGAATAAATTCTCCTAACTGATAGCCACATATTTGTGCTAACATTATTGTTAATAATGCATAAGAAGCAATATTAAAAGGAACTCCTAAAAAAATATCTGCACTACGTTGATATAATTGACAAGATAATTTTTTATCATCAGAAACGTAAAATTGAATTAAAGTATGACATGGTGGTAGTGCCATATTCTTAATTTCTGCAGGATTTCATGCTGATAAAATGTGTCTTCGTGAAAAAGGATTGTTTTTTAAATTTTCTATTAACTCCTGCAATTGATCAACACCATTAAAATTACGTCATTGTCTACCATAAACAGGTCCTAAATCACCAAATTCAAGAGCAAATTGATGATCAGTTTTAATTTTTTCAACAAATTCTTCTAAAGTTTCATTTTGATATTTTTTACTTTCCATAAATTTCTTATAAGGTCACTCATTTCAAATTCTAACATTATTTTTAACTAAATATTCAATATTAGTATCACCAGCAATAAATCATAATAACTCATGAACAATAGAAGCAAAATGAACTTTTTTTGTAGTTAATATGGGAAAACCTTTTTGTAAATCAAAACGCATTTGATAACCAAAAGTAGAAACAGTACCAGTGCCTGTTCTATCAGCTTTTTTATATCCTTTTTCTAAAACATATTGACATAAATCTAAATATTGTTTCATAATCATTACCTCTTTCATAAATCAAATCAAGTATATAGGGGCTTTGCCCCTCGTTGCTTCGCAACTCACCCCAGCGGGGCTAAACCCCGCGGCCAACCAACCAAGGTTCTGGTTGGCACCGACCAATAATATGGGTTTATTTTAATTTACAAAATATTTTTGGGACTTTCCAGCAATCTGTGTAACTTAGTGATTTTACAACTAAAATTTATTTAAAAAACACAGTTTTTAGGAAAGTCCCAAATTTATAAAAATGGATTTGTTTTTTTTGAAAATTTATCAAAATTTTCTTTTTTTTCTGATTTTATTTTTAATTCTTGCATTTGTTTTTCAATTTCTTTTTTAAGTATTCTGTCTTCTTCTTTTTTTTGTAATTCCATTCGTTGTTGTTCTCTTCTTATACGTTCCTTTTGTGCACATTCTCAGGCTTTTTCATGAGCTTTTTGTTCTTCTGCTTTTCTTCTTTCACGGTCTCTTTTTTCGTATTCTTCTTTGGCTCTTGCTTCTTTTTTGGCTCTTTTTTCGTATTCTTCTTTTGCTCTTGCTTCTTTTTCGGCTCTTTTTAGTTTTTCTTTTATTTTTTCTTCTTCTTTTTTCCTTTCTTTTTGAAACTCATTATATTTCTTCACATCTTCTTTTCTTTGAGCTTTAGCTTTATCATTAAATTCCTTATATTGTTCATTTTTTTTTCACATAATTTAATCACCTTTCTTTTTCAAAATAAAAAACTCATTTATTTTTAAAATAAAATAATGAGTTAAAAACTTATATTAAGTTTATAAATTTATTTTAACATTTTTATTTATTTTTCTTAGAATGTTTATTTCTATAATAACAAGCACGACATACAATATTTTCAGTTTCTTTTTTTTCAGTTTGTAATATATTATCCAACTTATCTAATCCTACTGCTCTAATATCATCAACACTAAAATCTAATGCTTCTGACTGTTCATAGTCTTTAACACTGCTTAATTCAGTTTTCAACGAATGAATATAATTCAAAGCACGACTATTATATTTTTGTAAATAGGACTTAGGAAATCATAAACTAAAAGTCATAGTTTCACCACTATAACTAGGTGGTAATCCACCACGTTTAATTATTTTTTTAGTTTGTCTTTTAGATAATACAACTTTATTATAATCATCAACATTAGTATAAATATTCAATTTAAATTTAACTAAAAATAATAAAATACGCATTCTTTTAACCTGAACAATATACTCTACTTTTTCACGTGCTTGTTTTGGTATTCTATCAGGGTGTTGTTCAATCATATACATAATTCCATTAAAATTATGACCTATCAATTTACAAAAAATTCCTAAACTTTCTTGTGTTTCTTTAAATTCAGGTGATAAGTCATTACTATTAATCTTTAATCCTAATTCATCAAAAACAAGCATATCATTCTCTATAAAAGCATAATTACTATTTAATTGATTAAATTTAAAAACATCATCATAAGAACAACGATAACTAAATTCATTACGAACTTTAATAGGAATAGGACTAACTACCCTACCTTTATGTTTTTGTGCTAAACAACAAGCAAGAGCAGATTTACCAGTACGTGGTGGTGCTGAAATAATATAATTACCTACACGTTGCAATATCTTTATATTTTTTCTAGTTATAAGAAAAGGATAAAGTATTATTAATAATAAAATTCCTAAAAGTAAATAACCATATCAAGGCATTATTTAACCACCTTACTTTTATTTTTAAACTCCTGAATTGTAAAATTAAAAAGGACATTTATATAAAAATTAAATTGTGTTAATTCTATAATTAAGAAAAGAAAGGAATTAGCACAATGTATAAGTATCTGACTATTGAATCAATAATAGCAATAAAAGAATATAAAAGTTATGAATTTTCAATTCGTAAAATAGCAAAAGCTGTTGATTATAGTAAATCAACTGTACATAGAGTTTGCAGATTATTAAATCAAAACTTATTACCATTAGAAATATTGAATCAAATTCAAAAAAAGAAGCAAAATGCAGGTAGAAAATTAATAATTTTAACTTTAACAGAAATTAATACTATTAATTATTTGTTAATTACTAAAAATTATGCGCTTGATATAATTGCTAATTTTTTAAAGGAAAATAAAATAAAAAGTATTTCAACAAAAACTTTATATAACATGTTTAAAACAAATCGAATGGGTTTTGATGAAAATAACTTATTGAGAAAAGGAAAAAATAAACCTCATAAACAAAAAGAAACTAGAGGACGAATTAATAATTGTAAATCTATTCATGAAAGAAATTTAATCATTCCTAATATTAAAAATATACAAGAATTTGGTCATTTAGAGGGTGATACTATCATTGGTAAAGATCATAAAAGTTCTATTATTACTTTAGCTGATATATGATCAAAAACCACAATTCCTTTAGTTTCTAAAAATCATAAAGCAGAAAATATTACAAAAAGTATAATAAAATTTATTTCAAAGTTACAAAAAGGAACAGTTAAAACTATTACTTTTGATCGTGGTAAAGAATTTAGTAAATGAAAATTAATCGAAAAAATTTGCAATGTTAAGATTTATTTTGCAGATCCTGGCAAACCTTGTCAAAGAGGTTTAAATGAAAATAATAATGGTATTTTAAGAAGATATTTACCAAAATCTACAGATCTATCTTTATATAAACAAAAAGACTTAAATGCTATAGCATTTCAAATTAATTCTACACCCAGAAAATCACTATCTTATAAAAGCCCAATAGACTTAATACAATTATTTTAAAAACTGTCCCATTTGTCCCATTTATATTTACAATTCAGGACTTATTTTTAATTCAAAAACAAAACTCTACAAAATATGAACTTAAAATAAAGGGAAAAATAAAATCAAAAAAGAAAATTAAAATTTTTAAACCAAAACTAGCATTTTCAAAAAATAACTTTAATTTGTCTACATCAAAATCAAAAAATAACGCAGTAAGCGATGATATTAAAAAACAAAAAATAACTCCACTACAAATTTCAAATAAATCTTTCTTTTTCATAATAAACTCCTAACCAACTAAAAATCCAACTGCTTTTAAAAATACTCATAAAGTTAAAACTTGTTCTAAACCACTAGTAAAATCAACATTTAAAACAGAACTAATAGTATCATCAAAAATACGTCTCAATAATCCATCAACTTTAGTAAAAAATTCTCTTAATGGTTCCACGGGTAAAACTGAACATCTAGAATAAAGTAGACACAGAATTGTAACCTTTGTGTTAAAAATACTTTAAGAAAGGTGTTCATTTTTTTATGGCTAAATGACTATCAAAAGAAGAAAAGTTGGCCGAATAAAAAATTGGTATATTTTATAAAAATGACATGAGAGATAAAACTCTCATTTTTAATTGTTAAACAATTATAATTAATTATTTTATTAAACCAGCACTTTATTAAAGTAATTAATTATTACATAACTAAATAAAAAATTATTTAGGCTATTGTGCTGGAATATTCCAATAGTAATTTTTGTGTTGGTCTTTTAAAACTTGATATTTTTTGGTTCCCTTCCCCTATAACCCCTACCCTCCAAGGCTTTGCTACTTACAGTAGCATAAGCCTTACGTATAGTAAGTAGGTAAGTATTTAGTTAGTAATATATAAGCCTTTTATCACTGTAGGTGATAAGGCTTATACGTAGAAAGGATTCGTAATGATTAATGTTAATTTAGATATTAAAAATAAAGTAAGAGAAACAACTAAAGGTATGTTATTAGAAATTGGTGAATATGAAACATGATTTCCAATTAAAGATACTATTATTAATCAAAATAATAAAAAAATAACATTAAAAATAATTGAAGATTTTAATTATAAATTAGGTAAAAAATCAATAACAAAAGATATTGAAAGTATTAAAGGTAGTGAAATTTTAAAATATATAAAAAATATTTCAGATATTACTACTACTGAAAATGAATTAATATCTTGTGAATTTTATGAACAATATAATGGTTATTATATTTTTACAAATGATAAAAATCAAGAATGTTTTAAATATAACATTACATGAGAACAAGATATGAAAAGTTTTAAAATAAATAACCCATATAATGATAATGATTTAGCAATAAATTATATTGTTATGCCAATGAAAGATATAAATACTCATAATGAAAAAATATTTTATTTAAAGTATTAAAGGAAATTAATATGTTATTAAATGTTGAAAAAATAGAATTAATAAAAAAATTATGTAATGAAAAATTACTTAAAAATTAAAAATATATAGAAATTGAAGAAATATTAAAAATTATAGAAAGAGAGAATTAATTTATGTTGAATTTAAAAGAAGATAAAAGAATATATTTAAAATATGAAGAAATTGAAAAAATATTTGGTTCATGTGATATATGTAATAAAAATTCATCATTTGCAAATAGAACTTGTAATAACTGCTTTTATAAATTAATGAGTGATGATTATGAAGTGTAATACTCATAATGAAAAATATATATGATTTTCTGAATTACATGAAATTGAAAATACATATTATTGTAATAAATGTATAAATGACATGATTGAAGAAGATATGCATTTAACATCAAATAATTGAGATTACTTATATGAATATTATATTAATGAATTACAATTAGAAAATTTTAAAGGAGTGTAAAAATAATGAATCAATTAGAATTACATAATGCAATGAAATTAATAGAAAAATTTGAAAAATTACAAGAAGAATTTAATGACAAATATGAAAGTAGTTTAGACGTTAGAATTGACAATGATGGAGATTTAAACATTAGTTGTGATTATTTTAATTATAAAAATGTAAATCAATTAGAACAAGTAATTATTGATTATAAAAAAATTATTAACGGTTAAAGGAGATGAATAAATATGGCACCTAGAAATAAAATTTCAAAAGATAAATTATTAAGTAATTGAATAAGAATACGTGTTTCTGAAATTGAAAAACAAGAAATTAAAGATTTTTGTAAAAATAAAAATATTACAATTACAAAATTTATAAGAAATTTAATTAAAAATGCAATTAAACAATCAAAAAAATAATTTAATTTTTAAAAAAGAAACACATCAATATTTTATAAAAAATAAAGAATTAATATCAGTAAGTAAAATATTAGATTATTATTTAGGTAATTCATATTGTAAATGTAATAAATGTAAACATTGTTTTAATATAAATAATGCAAGAATTCGTGGTAATTGTGTTCATAAAGTAGCAGAATTATATTTTAAAAATATAAATATTAAAAATATAAGTAATCAAATTAAAAATTATATTAAAGATTTATTTTCACAAAATTATTTAAATTATTGTTATACATTATTAGATTATTTAACTATTAAATTTATTAATAATAATGAATATATTAGTGAAAAAATATTTAATTATGATATTGTTGCTGGAACACCAGATTTAATTTATAAAGAAAATAATTTAAATATAATAATTGATTTTAAAACTTATAAAGTTTTTTCAAAAGAATTATTAGAAAAATCAAAATTACAAATAATAGCATATTATTGATTATTAAAAAATAATAATTATGAATTATCAAATATACATTTTATATGTTGAGTTAAAGAAACTGAAATTGAATTAATAAAAGTAGAAATAACAAATGAATTATTAATTGAATGAGAAAAAGCAATTTGAACATGAAAGGAATTAAAATAAAATGGCAAATGAATTATTAGTTAAAAATATTAATAATGGTAATGTAGAAAAATTTATTAGACAAAAAGGTATTGTTAATAATTTAGAAATACAAAAATTTAAAAGTAATGTATTAGCAATTTCAAATCAATATGGTTTAGATAAAGCATATCCAGATACTATTATTAATAGTTGTTATCAAGCAGTATTATTGAATTTACCATTAGAAAAGAATTTTGGTTATTGTTATATTGTACCTTATTGAGATAGTAATACTAAAGTAAATAATGCTCAATTTCAAATAGGATATAAAGGTTATATTCAATTAGCATTACGTAGTCAACAATATAAAGAAATTAATGTAAGTGATGTTAGATTAACAGAAATTAAAAAAATAGATAGACTTAAGGGAATTGAATTTAATTGAATACAAGATGATTTAGAAAGATTAAAACAACCTATTATTGGTTATGTAGCATATTTTCAATTGGTAAATGGTTTTGAAAAAACTTTATATATGTCAAAAGAACAAATTGAAAAACATTTTTTAAAATATTCAAAAACTTATGCAAAAAATAAAGAATTTATTGTTAGTGATTTTGATAGTATGGCATTAAAAACTGTATTAACTCAATTATTAAGAAAATGGGGAATTATGAGTACTGAAATGCAAATAGCATATGAAAGTGACCAAGCAATTATTACTGAAAATGAAAAAATATATATTGATAATCCAAATATAAATAATGTAATTGAAAATAATACAAATTTTCAACAATTAGAAGAAAATATAAGTAAATTAGATAATTTGGTATTTAAAAATGAATAAATGTAAATATTGTAATAAAAGAATTTGATTAAATAATTATTGATGTATGAATTGTTTAGAAATATTAGTTATGAATTTAAATAAAAATAAGGAGAATAAATAATGACTAATTATTTACTTTCAATTGACCCAAGTATAAAAAATACTGGATTTACTTTATGAGAAAATAAAATACCAATATTAATAGAAAGTTATAGTTTTAATAACAAAAATAAAGTTAATTCTATTATTACAAATAATTTTAATGATTTGATTAATGACTTTATTTTTGCAATGTTAACTGTTAAAGATAATTTTTTAGATGAAAATGATATTAATAATGTATTAAATAAATTATCTTTAATTATTGAACGTGGTACTTTTCATAGTAAAAATGGTATTGGTTATGAAACTCAAGAACATTTACGTGGTTTTATTGCTGGACAATTTAATAAATTATTAACAAAAGATATGTTAATAAGTAATACAGAATGATGAGCATATTATGAAGAAAATTATAAAGAAATAATAGAAATATTAACACATGAAATTATGAATAATTTTATTAAAGAAAATAATATTAAAAATATAAATATTAATAAAAAAATATATAAAAAATGAATAATTTATCTTAAAAAAGAATTATCTTTTAAATTAGCAAATTATTTAAAAGATAATTATAATTGAGAACCTATTATTAATAATCATGATGAAGCAGATAGTTTATTAATTGGTTGATATTATTTAAATAAGGAGAAAAAATAATGGAAATTACTACTGAAGATATTATTAATGAATATAAAAACGAATATAAACAAAAATTAATTGATTATTTAAATTTATGTATTGATATGGATAATAAAAGATTAATAACTAAACTTTATAATGAAAATCATATAAAAGGTTCAATAGAACAAACTAATGTAATTTTACAATTAATAAAGAATGGAGTATTTGATTAATGCAAAAGCAAAAACAAGAAAAAGTATTACTTAAATGTATTGTTAAAGATTGTAATAGTAAAGTATTAGTTACTTTAAAAATTGGAAATATTGAAGATAGTGCTGTTCAATTTTTTAATATGTGTTATTTTCATAAAAAACAATTTAAAAATAAAGTAAAAGAAATTAAAAATGATTATGAAAAGAAAAAATAAAAATTATATTCCTAAAGATGAATATGGTTGTTGATATTGTGATTGAAAATTAAGATTAAAAGTATATAAAAATAAAAAACAAAAATTAAAAGAAAAGGAGTAAATAATGATAATGATAAATTGTACAATAGATGAATTTTTAAATAAATGAAAAAAAGAAAAACATTATGATGTAAGTGTTGGTCATTTTTCAGTTGATGGAGATTTTACTTTAAATTTTAAAAGTTTGCATATTGATAAAAATAATATGGGAGATTGTCAAAAATCCGGAATAAATTAAATATATATAGTCTTATTATATTTCATACAAGAAATAATTTGGATTTTTATGAAATTGTATTTAAATAATATAATTTTTTTAAAAATATTGCAACTAAAATACTTATAATTAAGTTTGTTAAATGTTAAACTTATGGAATAAAGTTAAGGAGAATTTAAAAATGAAAATTAAAGCACCTAAAAAATTACAGTTATTAACTCTATTACTATTTATTTTAAGCATTTTAACTTTAATTATAGGATTAATATTAATATATTTTAGTCACTTTAATCTTTTTTATTTTGATAAAAATTTAAATTGTATTAATGGATTTAAAATGTTAAAACATTTTCAATTAAGTTTTATCATAGAGCATTCTGCAAAATATTTTTATAATCTTGGAACTCATCATATTAAAGAAAATTATTATGAATGAACTGAATTACGAAGTGGAATTTTTTTGGTTTTAATTTTAGTTCCAATTTTATTTTTTATAACTATGTTATTTACTTTTTTCATTATTGGTTTAAAAATAAAAATAAAAAATAATAATTTTTGAGATGCTATTCAAAATTGCGAAATAATCAATAATTACTATATTCATTAAATTATGTTTCTAAATTTATTTTGTTACATTTAAAAATAACCATTTTAATGTAAATACTAATATTATATGTTCTATTACCAAGCATTTCTTTTAAAACATGTCAAATATTAGTTTCTGTAAAGCAACCAATATTTCATTTTTTACCTTGATTTTCAATACCTTGTTTATTATTTTTAAAATATTTTTTCTTTAATTTTTTATGATTATCTAATTCTTTATATAAATAATCAATTAATTGTTCATATTGACTATTATTAATTAAATTTTTACAATGATTATATTCTTTTAAATATTTTCCTTTATTTCCAGCCATTATACCAAGATATAATGTTCGAATTAAATGGAATTTATCTAAAACAAACTGTGCACCTAAATAATCAGCAACTTCTTTAATTCATCCTGCACTATCACCACAAATAATAATTTTTGCTTGTTCAATGTTTTCATAAAATTTTTGACAATGTTCTTTAACAAATTGAGCAGTTTTTTTAATGCCAATTACTGTTTTTGTTGGTCTTATAATTGCTTTTACTCTTTTATTTTGTACTTTATGATTAATGTTATCTGTATATGTTACTATTAATCTCATAGAATGTTTTGTACCTTTACGTTTAAAATTTCAAAATTTTCGGTGACCATCATCAATTGCTACAAAAATAGGCTGATTTTTTTCTAATTTTACTTTTACTGGATTTTCTTCAATTACTTCTAAATTTTTAAAAACTCTATGAATAGAACTAAGACTAATATTTGCTTTTTTTATGATATCTCAAATATCTCTGTATCTTTTTCCATCAGCAAAATATTCAATAATAGTTTCCTCAACATCTTCACCAATTCTTTTATATTTTGGTAATTCTAGTATTTCATCAACCAAACAAACACGAATTCATTTTTGTAATTTTTCATCAAAATATTCATAAATTCTTCTTTTATAAGTTACCATTCCATATATAATTTTTCTTGTTCGATATTGATAATCAACAATTTTATATTTATTTTTATCTCTTGTATTTTTTATTCTTCAATCTAGTTTTTCTCATTTCTTTGTTATATGGTCTAAAACTAATTTATCAATTTTTGCATTTTGTTCTCTAAAATTTCATTTATAATTAAAATTAAATTTTACTTCTCCTAACTTTTTTTAAATTTTAAATTTATTGTAAATATTTTTAAAAAATTAATTTACTTGTTTATTATATACATATATAAGTGTAATTTAAAATTAAATAATAAAAAAATACTTTCATATTTAAAATATAATAAACAATTTCAATATAATTAATAGTATAGGTATCATAAAATAAACGCCTTTAATTTAGGCGTTATTTTACGTTTAAAAGTATAATTGTAAAAATATCAAAAAATAAGTATAATTTAACAATAAAATGTTAAGAAATAAAGAGAAATTAAAATGGAAATAGGAAAAATAGAAATTTTAAAAAATAAAATTCAAGAAATTCAAGAAATGATTAATTATATAAATATTATAATAATTAAAGAGAAAGAAAAAAATAAACCCAATGAATATGATTTAAGAATTTATTCAAGGGAAATTGTTAGTTTTGAAAAAGAACTAGAAATTTCTAAAAGAAAGTTATCAAACGAACTAAGTAAAATTACAGAATTAACAGAACTAACACCATTGTTACAATTAAATGATATCAATATTATTAATTCATATAAATCTATTAATAATCAAGAAAAAAGTAGTAAAGTTTTTATTAAAAATAATAATTGTGTAATATCTTAAATTTCATTTAAAAATAGGAGTAAATTATCATGAACAAAGAAAAGTTATTAAAAGTTGTAAGTAACTTAAAATCTTTCAAAAAGATTTTGAAAAATGAATGTTATCTGTCAAAATAAAAATTGTAGTAACAAATGAAGTAATATTGTTTTATTAGAATTAAAATCAACAACATTTAGTCTTTTTCTTTGTGAAAATCATGCAATTAATTTAGAACATGAATTATTACCAAAATGATTAAAAATTTGTGAAGAGTTAAGAAAAAATAATAAAATAAAAAAGGAGCAATTTAATATGAAAACATGAATAAAAACAAATTTAAGTAAAATAACATTAGCACTAGCACTAACTGGTGCAGTAAGTGGAGTAACTGGTTTAATAATTGGTACATTAGCACATCATAAAACTAATGATTTAACTTATTTTTTAGACCATGATTATAATGCTCACTGGGGGGCTTCTATTTGAGAAAGTCAAAGAAGCGACCATTATAAAATAGATTTATATTTTGCAATTAAACCAGCTAATAATAATGATAAAAAATGAGATGGCAATTATCCTAATGGATATTTTGAGAGGCTTTTATGTAATCTGTGTATCTTTGTTTTACAAAGTACTAGTTTAGATTAATTCTATCTTCAAATTTTATCATAAAATGAGCAATTGCTGTATTTCAATTTTGAATGGGCATTGTTCATTTTTTTGTTATATTTTCAATTGCTAAATAAAATATTTTAAAAACTGCCATATCATTAGGAAAAACTTTTTTATTTCTGATAACTTTTCGTAATTGACTATTTACAGATTCAATAGCATTTGTTGTATAAATCACTCTTTTAATTTCTGCAGGATAACTAATAAAAACAATTAAATTATCTCAATTTTTATATCAAGATTTAGCAATTTGAGGATATTGTTTATTTCACTTATTTTCAAAGGATTCTAAAGCCTGCATTGCTTGTTCTTCACTACATGCAGTATAAATTGGTTTTAAATCTGCAACTAGAGATTTTCTATGCTTATATGAGACATATTTCAAACTATTTCTAATTTGATGAACTATGCATAATTGATGTTCTGTTTTAAGATAAACTGATTGTATTGCTTCTGACATGCCTGTTAAATTATCACTGCAGGCAATAAGAATATCATTTAAGCCACGATTTTTCATTTCTGTTAAATTTGCTAATCAAAATTTAGCACCTTCATTTTCACTAATTCATAAACCTAAAACATCTTTTTTACCTTCTAAATCAACTCCTAAAGCTATATAAACTGATTTATTAATAATCCTTTTATCTTGTCGTACTTTCACTATTATGCAATCAAAATAAACAATCGGATAGACACTTTCTAATGGTCGATTTTGCCATGCTTTTACATCATCAATAACATCATCAGTAATTTGACTAATAACACTTTCACTAATATCAGCACCATGATATAACTCTTGTAATTGCATTCTAATATCTGATAATGTCATACCTTTTGCATATAAAGAAAGAACTTGTTGATCAAAACCATCAAATCTTCTTTGTCTTTTTGCAACTATTACAGGATTAAAATTACTATTGCGATCTCGTGGTACATCAATCTCAATTTTACCTTGTTGAGTTATTAATTTTTTTGAACTTATACCATTACGAGCATTGTCACTATTACTATGTTGATTCTTATCATATCCTAAATAATTTTGCATCTCAGAATTCAACATTTTTTCTACTAATCTTTTTGTTAATTCTTTATACAATTCTCCCTCTTTAAAAACTGTTGTTAAATCTTCAGTATTTTCTAATAATAAATCTACTGCTTTTGATATTGGATCATTATTATTAATATTTTGCTTTTTAGCCATCTGTAACTCACTCTTTCTAGTCATTTAATTATATTTACTAGAATTAATTAAACATAGTTATTTTTGTAAGTTACACAGATTACTGGAAAGTCCCAAAGTTTTAAATCAATCATTAACATTAGGTCATGTTTGTATGTATTGCTGTGGTGTTTCTGTAATTTTTCCAGTTAATGGATATCAGTTATTATAATTTTCAAGACTGACATCAGTTCAAAGTTTATTAATCATAATTTATCATTCCTTAAAAAATGCTTTTTTATAATGCTTAGTTTTTGTTTTAGTTTTTCTATGTGATATATGGATAATTTCTTTTTGTAACTTTTTTTTACCTTTTTCTACAACTTGACTATATGCAAATTTTTCTAAATGATGTAATAATCCTGCTCCAAATAAAGTATTAACTGAAAACTTTAAACCAACATTTTTAAATGATTTATTAATATTTTCAATAGGATTATTAATAACATTTACTACTTTATGATAAGTTCTAATAGTTCTAAATATTTCTCTATATACTTGAAAACTATCTCTAATTACTTGTTGAACAACTGGTGGAGCAAATGCTATTGCTTTTAATCATTTATTATGATTAACACCATAACCAATGTATCAACCACTATATCAACGATATCAATGAAATGGATGTATTTGAGTAACAAAAGTTTTTGCTTTAAGAATACTATCAACAACTGTAATTGGGTTATATTTAGGATTGCGATGATAAATAGTAATTGCACATTTATCTAATGATAAAGGTTGAATTTTACATCCCATAAATACAGGTGAATTTAATGGAATTAATTGTGCATGTTTAATTGCTTTTTTCTCTGCACTAGTAAATAAATCAGTTGCTTTTTCTTTTAATTTCTGAATTTTTTCAAATACTTGTTTTTCTAACTTTTCAAATTTTTCTTGTAATTTATATATACTTTCTCGTATTTTTTCAAAATATGGTGTATCTTTTCAAAATTTATTTAAACCTTTTTTTAAATAAAATCTAATATCAAAATATTTAAAAATTTTATTTGCATTTAAAACAATCTTATGAATTGAACTATTTTTAAAATTAAATTTAATAGCATTAGCACGAATTTTTTGTAAATCTAAAATTAAAGTTTTTCCAAATCTATTTTCTGTATGGATTGTATGTACTAAATTTAATCAATCATGTTGGTTCATAGATAGTACTTTTTTTAAATCAGTATTAAATTTTTTTAAAAAGTTATTTGCTTTTTCGATATCTTTAATTTTAAATTTAGGAGTTAATTGTGGACTTAATTTTATTAATGTATTTTGTAATAATAAGTAATCTTTTAACTCTTGTGCTTTTAATTTTTGAAAATTATTCTTATATTGTCTTTCAGCAACATAGCCTAAATCTCGTAATACTGTTTCACGATTAGGAATAAAACTATAATTCATTAAATAACGTTTATTACCAATAATTTTATCTGTTAAAATTTCTTTTCCACTTACTTGACTAATAATTTCTTTTAAATTTTTTGCTTCTTTAATACCAACTTGTTCTAATGTTTTAGTATTTTGTGCTAACTTAATAAATTTAGTAGTGCGATAACCACGACTAATTTTATTAATTCCAGCAAATGCAGGAAGTATATTAAAGAAAGTATTTAATTTTGTTACATTTCCTTTTAAAAAATCATAAACTTGATTAATAGTAAAATCAGTTAAAAAGTCTACACCAACAGCACTAATACTAGCAATTAAATCACTTGCACCTAATCCAAGTGCTACACTTTCACTTAATCCACCAGTAAAAGGAGCAAGTGCTACTGCTATTACTTGTACACCAATCATTTCTAAAATTTCTCATCAAAAACTTTTATTTTCTTGTTGGTTACTTGTTCTAGTATGTTTTGGTTTATTTATGTTTAAAAGTATTGCTGTACTAGTTGTACCGATTGGCATGATATTAATTTCCTTTATTTAAGATTTATTTTAATTGGATTTGTTGTTCCTTTATAATTTAAGTCATTAACATTTGCAGTAATAGTTATATATAAGTCACCTGCTTTTTGTTTTTGATTATTTATATTAGTTTTACTTTGTGCATCACTAAAATATTTAATAGTTGGATTTGTTAAATTAGGATTTAATGATTTAAGTTCATTAGTACTTTTTATTTGTGTATTTAATTCACTATTATTGTTATTAACATTTGCAGTAATATCAGTTGTTAAACTTGTAATCTTAGTTTTTAAATCATTTTTATCATTATTAACAATTGCACATAACATTCAGCGTGAAGTTGTTTCTTCATCTGTTATATAGGGTATTGATTCACCAGTTACTTCTCCACCAACTAAATATCTTCTTCCAACTTTACCATCAGCAATATCTTGAACATATACAACTGTATTTTGTAACATATATCTTTTCATTGCTCTTGGTGTTGCTAAAACAAAAGACATAATTTTAGTTTCATTATTATCAGTAAATGTCATATAATCATCCATTACAATTTGACATAGTACACCTTTAATATATAAATCATTTCCATTTAATCTTAATTGTTGAGCAATCTGATTATCAGTAATTAATCCTTTATTATTAGCTAAATAAACAATACTATCATAAAGATTATTAGTAATAAAAAAACGACAATTATTACTATTTCTTAATTGAAATAAAGTATTTCAAGCATCTAACATTGATTTTAAATATCCTACTGGTGTTTTATCAGTAATGTCTATTTTAGTTGCATATTTTGCAATTACATTTGTATCATTATTTGCTAAATAATCTGCTAAGTCATTAGCAACTTCATATTGCATTGTATTTAATAAATTTTGTCCATTTTCAGCATTTAAATCAACATTAGCAATTATTTCACCTGCAACTGCTTCTTCTTTAATTTCTTTTAAAATTTTAATAGTTTCAGCATAACTAACATCTAATCCTTTGCTTTTATCATTTCATTTTAATACTTTAATTTCTGAATTTTTTGGTTTTTTAACTATAAATTCAATTTTTGTTGAATTAACCATTTCGATAGGAAAAAAACTTGCTCATGGTGAATTTGATTGTTTATAAAATTCTATAAACTCTGGTGCTTCTACTAATTTTTCGGTATTATCTAAATTTTTATTAAATTGTATTGCCATTTTTTGATCTCCTTTCTGTTATAAATTATTATTTTTTTTATAATCCAATAATGTACTTTTTATTGAATTTGGTTGATTTGTTATTATTGTTTGTGCTTTACCACCTGTATTAATTGTTTCTTTAAATATTGGTTGTTCTTTAATCATTTTTTTAATAGTTTCTTCAATTTTTGAATTTTCTAGATTATTTGTTTTAAATTTTAAGTAATCATAAAATTCAGTTTTAACTTGATATTTTTTAAATATATTCATCATTTCTTTTTGTTTAATTTCTTGATTAAGTTTATTTAACTTATTTTCTGCTTCATTAACTTTATTTTCTATTTCTTGTGAAGAAGCATTATTTTCAGTTAAAAGTTCAGTTGTTTGTTTAACATTATTTTCATTTTCTAACATTTAACATTCTCCTAATCTTATCCTAATAATCAATCTTTAACTAATTGTGGCATTTCACTTATTAATTTTTTATAATCATTAACTGCATTTTCTAATGTATCAATATCAGAAAATTTAAAACAATTATCAATATGCAAATCAAAATCTCTATCAATACTAATATCTTGTTTTCTATATTTTTCATTAAATTCAATTTTTGTCATATTATTTTTCTCCTTTATTAATTTTTTCATTTAATTTTGCTAATTTTTTTTGATGTTTTATAATTTTGTTATTTGCTCTAACATGTTTTGGAGTTGTGATAAATCTTTTTAATAAAACAATAATTTCTCTGCAAATTAATGTTCCAACACTTGTTCCAATAATTATTAATTCATGTAAAAATTCTGAACATCTAGAATAAAGTAGACACAGAATTGTAACCTTTGTGTTAAAAATACTTTAAGGAAGGTGTTCATTTTTTTATGGCTAAATGACTATCAAAAGAAGAAAAGTTAAAAATAATAAAAATAAGTAAAATTAAAACAATTGATAAAACCGCATTAGAGTATGGTATTGGTCGATCATCAATAAAAGAATGAATTAAAGCATATAAATTATTAGGTGAAAAAGGTTTAAAATATGGCAATGGAATTCGTGCTAAAAAAACCAAAAGAACAGGTCGACCCAAATCTTTAAATTTTAATGAAATGACAAAACAAGAATTAATTGAATATATTGAGGCAATGAACGATATAAAAAAGTATTTAGAAAAATCGACAAAAAAGAAGAAATATTTTGTGATTTTCTCATTGAAGAAAAAATATCAGATTAGTTATTTATGTTGATTATTAAATGTTTCAAAATCAGGATATTATAAGTGAATTAAGAATGGAATGAATGAATTTAATAAATGAGATACATTTTTAGCTAATATAATTAAAAATATTTTTTATGAATTTCAAGAAATTTATGGTTATAAAATGATAACTTTATGAATTAACAAAATTTATAATTTAAAATTAAAATTTCATATTGTATATAGATATATGAAAAATATGAGTTTAAAAGCTAAGGTTCGCATAAAAAAATTTGATTATAGAACTAAATCAGGAAGTTTAAGATATGATAATTTATTAAAACGTGATTTTTCAACTACTAATTTAAATGAAAAATTAGGTACTGATATAACTTATTTATTAACTAATGGTAAAACATATTATTTATCAATTGTTAAAGATTTTCATAATAATGAAATATTAGATTATAAAATAAGTGCAAGTTTAGACATGACATTTGTTGTCCAAAACATTATCCAAGCTTGAGTTAATGCTCAAAAACCTACTTCATGAATTTTACAATCAGATCAAGGATTTCACTATACAAATCCTTCTTATAAAATTTTATGTGATGAATTAAAAATAAAAATTTCAATGTCTAGAAGAGGTAATTCCTGTGATAATGGTGCTACTGAAACTTGATTTGGAACAATGAAAACAGAATTTCTATATCAAATTCCAAGAAAAAATAGAACTATTGAATGAATACAAGACAACTTACCTAAATATATTTAGAGGCTTTTATGTAATCTGTGTATCTTTGTTTTACAAAGTACTAGTTTAGATTAATTCTATCTTCAAATTTTATCATAAAATGAGCAATTGCTGTATTTCAATTTTGAATGGGCATTGTTCATTTTTTTGTTATATTTTCAATTGCTAAATAAAATATTTTAAAAACTGCCATATCATTAGGAAAAACTTTTTTATTTCTGATAACTTTTCGTAATTGACTATTTACAGATTCAATAGCATTTGTTGTATAAATCACTCTTTTAATTTCTGCAGGATAACTAATAAAAACAATTAAATTATCTCAATTTTTATATCAAGATTTAGCAATTTGAGGATATTGTTTATTTCACTTATTTTCAAAGGATTCTAAAGCCTGCATTGCTTGTTCTTCACTACATGCAGTATAAATTGGTTTTAAATCTGCAACTAGAGATTTTCTATGCTTATATGAGACATATTTCAAACTATTTCTAATTTGATGAACTATGCATAATTGATGTTCTGTTTTAAGATAAACTGATTGTATTGCTTCTGACATGCCTGTTAAATTATCACTGCAGGCAATAAGAATATCATTTAAGCCACGATTTTTCATTTCTGTTAAATTTGCTAATCAAAATTTAGCACCTTCATTTTCACTAATTCATAAACCTAAAACATCTTTTTTACCTTCTAAATCAACTCCTAAAGCTATATAAACTGATTTATTAATAATCCTTTTATCTTGTCGTACTTTCACTATTATGCAATCAAAATAAACAATCGGATAGACACTTTCTAATGGTCGATTTTGCCATGCTTTTACATCATCAATAACATCATCAGTAATTTGACTAATAACACTTTCACTAATATCAGCACCATGATATAACTCTTGTAATTGCATTCTAATATCTGATAATGTCATACCTTTTGCATATAAAGAAAGAACTTGTTGATCAAAACCTTCAAATCTTCTTTGTCTTTTCGCAACTATTACAGGATTAAAATTACTATTGCGATCTCGTGGTACATCAATCTCAATTTTACCTTGTTGAGTTATTAATTTTTTTGAACTTATACCATTACGAGCATTGTCACTATTACTATGTTGATTCTTATCATATCCTAAATAATTTTGCATCTCAGAATTCAACATTTTTTCTACTAATCTTTTTGTTAATTCTTTATACAATCCTCCCTCTTTAAAAACTGTTGTTAAATCTTCAGTATTTTCTAATAATAAATCTACTGCTTTTGATATTGGATCATTATTATTAATATTTTGCTTTTTAGCCATCTGTAACTCACTCTTTCTAGTCATTTAATTATATTTACTAGAATTAATTAAACATAGTTATTTTTGTAAGTTACACAGATTACTAAACATTACCTATATTTACTTTTATAATAATTATCGACCTCAAATAAAATTAAAAGGAATGAGTCCAATCGAATATCGATTAGCTCATTCCAAACCAACAAATAATTAGTTCATACCTATAAATTTAACACTTACAAACGCTATTTTATAAAATTTAATAAAAGGTTACTTTTATTGTCCACTTTTCTTGACAAGTTCATTCTTTCATCTCAATATTTTCCTTTCAATTATTTATTTTTTAATTATTCATCAAATTGACCACCATTAATTCTTTCAATCATCGATTTTGAATTACTTATAATGCTTACTAATAAGGCAATTTCTTTATTTAATTGTTCCATTCTCTCTTTATATGTCTGAATTTCATTATTATAATATTCAATTATTTTTTCTTTATTCATAAATTATTCACCTCCTTTATAAACTCATGTGATTATAATCTCAATTTAATGAAGCATTATCATGATTTAATGGCACTTCGCTCATATTATCACTGCCATAATATTGACTTGCAGTTTCACTATTAATAGTAAATCTATTATCATTAATTAATCTTGTAGCTTCATTTGTAAATGGTGTTTCTTGCATTTCTTGATTATGATGTGTAGTTTCAATAGGTAATAAATTATGGATTATTTCACTTGCACCAGCAACTATAGTAGGTACTGCATAAGCATTCATAAAATCATTATTTATACCCATAGCAACACCACTTGAAATTAAACAACCACCAGTAGCCATATTACAAATTTTTCTTATTGTTTCAAATTTATTAGGTATTAACTCAGTTAATCCACTAATAAGATTTGATATACCATAAGCATTTAAACTAATATATGTATCTCAATCCATTAATGACTGATTTTCTTGCTTATTTAATAGTAATCATGGTGGACCTTCTGTTGTAGTTGTAGTAGTTACTGGAATTGGTGTTGTTGGAATAATAGGATTAATATTATTTTCTGTTCATTTACTATAATTTCCTAAACCAATTGTTCCTAAACCTAATAATATTTTTTTAGAACTATTAATTAATTTAGTTTTAGTATTTGGTCTTTGATTTAAATTTCATATATCTAAACCTAATTTTTTACCAAATAATAAACTATTAATTGAACCTAATACTGGATTTGCAATTACTTGACCATAATAAGCACTTGTACCAATCATTGCACAAATTGGACTTATTCCAGTTCTAATTAATTTAGTTAAAGTATAATTTGATTGTGTATTTTCGTTTGGCATTTTAATCTCCTTTAATTTTCTAATTTTTTAATTGTTACTTTAATTCAACCTTGATAAACATCATTATCACCAACTATTAATGCAACATTACTTTCGGGGTCAGAAACAATTATGTGTTTTGATTTAACATTTGGATATTGTCTTAAAATAATTGCTCTAATATCATTACTTGTATGAATTGCTTTTGGAAATGGTGATAATATTTCAATTTCATCTTTATTTTCAAACAAAGTAGGTAATATTATCATTATTCAAATTCTCCATTTTCTATTTTTTTAATCAGTTCTTCACGTATTATTAAATTCGTTGCAATAATTGTTTGTTTTTCTCAATTATCAGTTTCCATAAATAAAGTTTTTAAATATTTAATTAATTTTTCTTTATTCATAATTTAACCTTTCTTTCCTAACTCTTTTATTTTGTTTTTGTTTACATAAGTTATTACATTTATGAGCAAAAACTCTACCATAACCACATTTATTATTCTTTTTAATTTTTATTATCATTATAAAATTCATTACTTTCTAAATATTCTAATATATTTGCATAAGTATCTGCTTTTGATTGAAATCATTTGTCTTCAACTTGATTAAAATTATTATAAAATTCAGATAAAAAAGATACTAATTTTTCTTTATTAATACAATTTTCATGTAATAATTTATCTTCTTTAATACTTTCAATTTTACCTATTTCATTAAATACTCATTGTTCTAACTCTTCTTTATTCATTATTATTTCTCCTTAGTTTTAATTTGATTAGAAATTTCACTTAATATTTTTAATACTTTATATTCATTTTTTAATTCTTTAATAATAAATATTAAAAATATTATTAGTGTTATGCTTGTTATTAATATTGGTACTATTAATAAAATTTTTCATAATATCATTTTTTACTCTTTTCATTTTTTAAATCATTTAACATTAATTGAACAAAATGCACGATTTTTAGCAATATTTAAAGTATTAAAAATTTGACCAGTTACTATAATTTCATCGTTTTTGTTTAATAAAATACAGCGTCTATAAAATTTTGGGTTGTTAAAAATTAAAGTAACATAGTTTAATCCATTTCATTGACCTCTAACACTATAATATAATTATTTATTACCTTTTTCGTAATATTTTGCTTCAATAGTATTACTTAGTTTTACTGTTAATTTGACATAATTTGCTTTATCTTTCATGTTTATAATTTCCTTAAATAATTATCAAAAATTAATATTTTTTTATGATTTTTTAAATAATATTGAATATGCTTATAAGCATCTTGTTCATGTTTTGTTAATTTTATATTTCCTTTATAATTTGTTATTTTATTTTTATTTTTTGGTTGGTTTTCTAGATAATCTCAGTTGAAAACATCTTGAACTAATACCATTAATGCACCAATGATTTTAGGCGTTGATAATGGATTAGTTAGTAATTGTTTTGAATTTAAAAAGAAATTTTCTACAATAACTAATATTTTTTTATCAATAAATTTTTCTTTAATTAATTGAAATTTTTCTTTATACATATTTTTAGTTCATAAAACAGTTAATGTATTGAATGTTTCATTAAAAACAATATTATTAGTTTCATTTGAATATATAACAATTCCATTATTACCAATTCCAGCGGGGTCAATTCCAATAATTAAATCATATTGCATTAATTAAGTTAACCTCTAATAACTGTTTTAATAATTTCTAAATCACAATTACATCAACAATATTTACATTCTTCAATAAATTCTTTATGACCACAAACTAAATTATCTTTTTTTAAATCATCAATCAGTTTAATTAGTCCTATTTTAAATTCAATATCATCACTGTCTGGTATGCAAATCGTTCCTCTTTTAGTTAAATATTCTTTATCCATATTTATACCTCCTACTTAACCTAATATTTAAAATACAATCATAACAAATCGCTTTACTATTTTTATCTCTTAAAAAATATTTTCTTGTTTTTATATCATTAGTATTAAAGAATAAATAATCTAATTTATTTTGTTTACATGTTCAACAAAAATATTTTTTCATTATGAGTTGAAATTTCCTTATAAGAAGTAACTAGATAATTAATTGGTAAATCATCATGTTTATATGGATTATTTATTTTAAAACCTTTTCTGTTTTCTTCTCACGTAATGTTATATTTAAAACAAGGATTAGTAATTTTAGTTTTGTTATCTGTTATTTCACCTATAAATCAACTATTATGCTGTTCATAAAATTTTAATGGTTCAAGTTTTATATCATTAAGATAATATTCTTTTGGAGCAGTTGGTTTATTAACAGTTATTTTTTGGTCTTTAATATATGGTTCTAATAATTTTATTAATTCATTACCACTTAATTCTCTTTTAATATTTTCTAAATTAAAAACTCAATATGTGTAACTGTTATCAACAATAAAAGAATTATTTTTAATCATTCATTTTGGAAGTGATAATTTATATTCAACATAATCAATAAGAATAGATTGTGGTTTATCTTTAACAATTTGTTCTTTTTTAAATTCTATTTGCATAATAATCCTTTCCTAATATGTTCTGTTGCTTCTAGCATAAAGAACATATATTTTGATTTTTAGATTATTAATAATACTACTATTCGTTTTATTCATTTCAGCAATTCTGGGCTCAAAAATAAATTGTGAAATTTTAAAAAACATTGAGGCATTCGATTCAATATTTATTTAATTTGTGTTAAACAAATTAATATTTTAATTGAACCGGCACCGCTCAATTTTTTTTACAAGTTTGAAATTTATTTTCTCGCCCAAAAAAATTTTTCAAAAAAAATAAAAAATAAAACCAACACTTGCTCACTGGGGAGTGGCAAGGTTGGTTAAATAAAGAATAGAATTAATATAGTAGGTTCCCTAGTAGGTCTATATATACTAGTTTCCAATTCGCTCCCACCCCAAGAATTACCATTAAATGGTTAGTATAATTTATTAGGTATCACTCCACTTTTTATTTATTCATGCAAGTCCACATGTTCTAGCTACTATTTTTAACAACTGTGTTGTAGTTCACTTTTTTAGTTCCCTAACACGTGTTGATAATAGCGTTAAAGACGGTTATTAAAAATTTTAAAATTTTACAATTACAAAAAAAGACAAGATTATTTCTTGTCTTTTTCCTTGTTAATAATTTTTATTTTATCTTATAAAATCTATATTTTTTAAAATACGTCGAATATAAATTTAAGGGTAAAAGAGAATTTAATTTGTCTATCATCATTTTTAAATGGTAATTTCGGAAATAAGTTACTAATATGATAATTAATTATTTCGTAACTTTGACAACCGCCCAAATAATATTGATGAATTTGAAGAATTATTAAATGATTATAATATTAATAGAAAAATTTGAGAAAAAATAGAAAAATGTAAACAATGTCATCATCATAATTCTCAAATAGAAATTAATGATGAAGATGAATAAAATAATTAAATAATCTATATTTAATAATTATTTATGATATAAAAAATATAAACTTAATATAAGTTTTTAACTCATTACTTTACTTTAAAGTAAATGAGTTTTTTTATTTTGAAAGGATACATAAAAAAATGTACAAAAACACTTATGAAAAAAATAAAAAAATTGCTGAAAAACAAGAAAAACAATTTGAAAAGAAAAAAGAAGAAATATTAAAACAAGAAAAAGAAAGAGAAAAACAGTTAAAAAAATGAAGAGAAAGCCTAGAAAAAGGAGCTAAGAAAGAAAAAGAATTAGATACACATCCTTTAAATAGAGTTTGACAAAAATTAACTTAGTTTTTTCAGATAATTTCCCAAAAAAATGTTTTTTTGGAAAAATTTAGTTATAAAATAATTAAAAAACACAGATTACTGAAAAGTATCTAATTGTTTTGTTTTAAAATAAATGATTTTTTTGATTTTGAAAGGAATAAAAATGTTAAAATTTGCAAATAAAAAAGCACAAAAAAATAAGAAAATTAGAACAAGAAGAAATGCAAAAGTGACAAAAACAATTTAAAAATGATTTAGAAAAAGCAGGAAAAAAAATTAAGAATTTGGAATTTGAAAAAAATAAGTCAAAAATAAATAATATTAATTCAAAAAAATTATATAAATTTTGCAACAATAAATGTCCTGGAATATAAAATTTTAAATGATTACAAAAAATATTTTAAATAAAAAAAGTTACCATAAGGTAACTTTTTAATTAGGTGCCAACCTAATTATTTAGAACTAATATAAATTTGAGAACTTTTTTATTTCATATTACTTACATAAGTAAGTAATTTAATTATACATTATTTAAGATTGTGGGGAAATATTATTTTGTATTTTTTGTTTTGTACTAAGTATTAGCAGAAATTTTTCCAGAAACATAATAAAAATTAACATAATGTGCATATTTAACAATTGTAATATAACCATTATAAATACTAGTATTATTTATTGTATTTTCAATAATTTTTTCATTATTATCTATATTTAAACCATAAATATTTAAAAATTCTGTGAGTATTTTTCCACCAATTTCAAATTTTATATAACCATAATTATTATAAAAATCTGTGAGAAATCCAGTAGGTTTTGAGGCTTTTATGTAATCTGTGTATCTTTGTTTTACAAAGTACTAGTTTAGATTAATTCTATCTTCAAATTTTATCATAAAATGAGCAATTGCTGTATTTCAATTTTGAATGGGCATTGTTCATTTTTTTGTTATATTTTCAATTGCTAAATAAAATATTTTAAAAACTGCCATATCATTAGGAAAAACTTTTTTATTTCTGATAACTTTTCGTAATTGACTATTTACAGATTCAATAGCATTTGTTGTATAAATCACTCTTTTAATTTCTGCAGGATAACTAATAAAAACAATTAAATTATCTCAATTTTTATATCAAGATTTAGCAATTTGAGGATATTGTTTATTTCACTTATTTTCAAAGGATTCTAAAGCCTGCATTGCTTGTTCTTCACTACATGCAGTATAAAATGGTTTTAAATCTGCAACTAGAGATTTTCTATGCTTATATGAGACATATTTCAAACTATTTCTAATTTGATGAACTATGCATAATTGATGTTCTGTTTTAAGATAAACTGATTGTATTGCTTCTGACATGCCTGTTAAATTATCACTGCAGGCAATAAGAATATCATTTAAGCCACGATTTTTCATTTCTGTTAAATTTGCTAATCAAAATTTAGCACCTTCATTTTCACTAATTCATAAACCTAAAACATCTTTTTTACCTTCTAAATCAACTCCTAAAGCTATATAAACTGATTTATTAATAATCCTTTTATCTTGTCGTACTTTCACTATTATGCAATCAAAATAAACAATCGGATAGACACTTTCTAATGGTCGATTTTGCCATGCTTTTACATCATCAATAACATCATCAGTAATTTGACTAATAACACTTTCACTAATATCAGCACCATGATATAACTCTTGTAATTGCATTCTAATATCTGATAATGTCATACGTTTTGCATATAAAGAAAGAACTTGTTGATCAAAACCTTCAAATCTTCTTTGTCTTTTTGCAACTATTACAGGATTAAAATTACTATTGCGATCTCGTGGTACATCAATCTCAATTTTACCTTGTTGAGTTATTAATTTTTTTGAACTTATACCATTACGAGCATTGTCACTATTACTATGTTGATTCTTATCATATCCTAAATAATTTTGCATCTCAGAATTCAACATTTTTTCTACTAATCTTTTTGTTAATTCTTTATACAATCCTCCCTCTTTAAAAACTGTTGTTAAATCTTCAGTATTTTCTAATAATAAATCTACTGCTTTTGATATTGGATCATTATTATTAATATTTTGCTTTTTAGCCATCTGTAACTCACTCTTTCTAGTCATTTAATTATATTTACTAGAATTAATTAAACATAGTTATTTTTGTAAGTTACACAGATTACTAAACATTACCTTTTATTCTCACTTTTTATTTTAATTTAATTTAGTATTCTTCTTCAAGTGAAGAATTACCCATACCTATTAACTTCTCAGTTGGCATTAAACCAGTACCGGCCGGTATCAAGTTTCCTAAAATAACATTTTCCTTTAAACCACGTAAATTATCTTGTTTTGACTTAATAACAGCATTAGTTAATACTCTTGTTGTATCTTGGAAAGAAGCAGCAGCCAAGAATGATTCTGATTGTAATGGTGCTTTTTTAATCCCTAAAATAATTGGATGACCAAAAGCAGGTTTTTTACCAGCAACAATAATTTTGGCATTAACATTCTTAAATTCTTTGATATCAACAATCGCTCCAGGCAATAATGGTGAATCATTACCTTCAACTACAAAAATACGATTCAACATTTGTTTTACAATAATTTCAATATACTTATCAGAAATTTCAATTCCTTGTAAACGATAAACACGTTGTACTTCTTTTAAAATATATTGTTGAACTTCAATGATTCCTGCTACTTCTAGTAATTGTGTAATATTAATTGCACCTTCAGTTAGTTTTTGGCCAATCTTAACATTATCACCAATTTTAATTCTTACCTGAGCATTATATTGAGTTTTGTATTCTTTATAGTCAAGTTTTGACTTTACAGTAATTGTATAAATTCCTTGCTCTTCACGAATATCTGTTACTTTACCATCAAATTCACTAATAATAGCAACAGCACCTTTGGGATTAGTAATATCTAATAATTCTTTAATTCTTGGTAATCCTTGGGTAATATCACTACCACCAGCAACTCCTCCAGTATGGAAAGTTCTCATCGTTAGTTGAGTTCCTGGTTCACCAATTGATTGCGCTGCAATAATTCCAACTGTTTCGCCAATAGCAACAATAGAACCTGTTGTTAAATTAATACCATAACATTTTTGACAAACACCATAACTTGCTTCACAAGTTAAAACTGAACGAATATTTATTTTTGTAATTTTTGCCTCTAATATTGTTTCTACTAATTTTTCAGTAATTAATTCATTATTTGCAACAATTACATTATTTTTACTATCAACAACATCACCTTGAACAAAACGTCCAAATAAACGGTCACGTAACGGCACAATAATATTATTACGTTTTTGGTCAACAACGTCACTAATTATAAAGCCATTACCGGTATTACAATCTTCTTCAGTAACAATAATATCTTGTGAAACGTCAACTAGTCTTCTTGTTAAATAACCTGAGTCAGAAGTTTTAAGCGCCATATCCGCCATTCCTTTACGAGCACCATGGGTAGAAATAAAGAACTCTGAAACATTTAATCCTTCGCGGAATGAAGATTTAATTGGTAATTCAATAACTTCTCCTTTTGGATTATTCATTAAACCACGCATCCCTACTAATTGAGTAAAGTTACTAATATTAGTTCTAGCACCTGAATCTCACATCATAAAGATTGGATTTTCAATATCTTTTCTTAAAACTGTTTCTAGTTCAACTTGAATATTGTTTTTAATACCACTTCATTTATTAATAATATGGTAATGACGCTCACGATTAGTTAACATACCTTGTTTATAAAACTTGTTAATTGTTTTAACATATTCATCTGCTTCTTTAAATAATCTTGTTTTACCTGAATAAGATACAACATCGCCTGCAGAAATTGTTGTTCCTGAAATTGTTGAAAATTTAAAACCAAGATTTTTCATTTTATCTAACATTTGTGCAGTTAATTGAGTTCCAAAAGTTTTAAAATATTTATGAATAATATCTGCTAAAGCTTTTTTCTTAAATGGTTCAACAATAACTCTTTTTTTAATAAATTCACGAAAATCAACATCAGTGGCAACTAAATCTTCATTATGAGTTTCAGTTAAATTAATAATATTTGGGCGATTAATAAATGGCATTCTTTCTGAAAACATTTGATTAAAAATAATCTTACCAATAGTAGTAATTAAAAATTTATTTTGATCGGTAGCAGCAAATTTACTTGCACCTAAACTAGCAACACGAATTCCAATAATAGCATGTAATGAAACCTGTTTTGTATCATAAGCTTTAATTGCTTCATTAACATCTTTAAAAATTGAACCTTGACCTAATTCATCTAATTTTTCAATAGTTAAATAATAATTACCAAGAACCATATCCTGAGTTGGCGTAACAATTGGTTTACCATCTTTAGGACTTAAAATATTTTTTGAACCTAACATTAAACTTCTTGCTTCAGCTACTGCTTCTTGAGAAATTGGCACGTGAACAGCCATTTGGTCACCATCAAAGTCAGCATTAAAAGCAGGAGTTACTAGTGGGTGTAAACGAATAGCTTTCCCTTTAACTAGAATTGGTTCAAATGCTTGAATTCCTAAACGGTGTAAAGTTGGAGCACGGTTTAATAAGACAGGACGATCTTTAATTACTTCTTCTAAAACATCTCAAATTCGTTCATCTTGAATTTCAATTAATTTTTCAGCAATTTTAATATTTAAAGCTAATTCTTGATGAACTAATCTTTGCACAACAAAAGGTTTGAACAAAATAATTGCCATATCACGAGGAATACCACATTGATACATTTTTAATTCCGGACCAACAGCAATAACGCTTCGACCTGAATAATCAACACGCTTACCTAATAAGTTTTGACGGAAACGTCCTTGTTTTCCTTTTAATGTTGAAGTTAAAGATTTTAATGGACGTTTATCTCTTCCTGTTACTGGACGTGCTTTACGTTCATTATCAAATAAAGCATCAACTGATTCTTGCAACATTCTTTTTTCATTATTAATAATTAATATTGGTGCTCCCATTTGTTTTACTTTTTTTAAGCGTTCATTACGAATAATAATTCTTCGATATAAATCATTAATTTCTGATGTTGTAAAACGACCACCATCTAACTGAATAATTGGACGAATATCAGGTGGAATCACCGGAATAGCGTGTAATACCATTCATTCTGGTTTATTTCCTGATTTAGCAAATGAATCAATAACATCTAAACGACGTTCTAGTTTTCTACGATCAGTTTGTGATTTCTTGTTTGTCAATTGTTTTTTAATGGCAAGAAATTCTTTTTCTAAATTAATATTTTTTAATAAATACTCAATAGCTGAAGCACCAATTCCAAATTTTGTTCCAGTATGTTTAGTAATAAATTGAGCACATTCATCCATTGAAAATGGACGTGAAGTATCTGCTAAAGTATCAGTTAACATTTGAGCACGAGTATAAGCAAAAGAAGAAGGTTCTAATTGTTCTAAAATTTGTGCAAATACTTTACGTAAACGATTACGAGTATCAGTTGAAGATTTAGCATTACCTAAATCCATAATCATTTTTTGTTTTAAACCTTTGGCAGTCCCTGGATCTAAAACAATATAAGAAACAAAATATGCTACTTCTTCTAAGTCTTTAGCTTTCATATCTAATGCTAACGCAATTCTTGAAGGAGAAGCCTTTAACATTCAAATATGAGTTACTGGCTCTTCTAACTCAATGTGTCCTAAACGTTCACGTCGAACAATTGCTTCAGTAATTTCTACTAAACAACGTTCACAAACTTTACCTTTATTTTTTATTTTTTTATATTTACCACAAGTACATTCATAATTTTTAGTTGGTCCAAATATTCGTGCATCAAATAATCCATCTTTTTCAGGTTTTAATGACTTATAATTAATTGTTTCTGGCTTTGTAATTTCTCCATGTGATCATGAGCGAATTTGATCGGGAGAAGCAAGAGAAATTTTAAGGGCAGTATAATGTTTTGATTTTTTTTGCATTTGCATATATTTATTACTCCTTTTCTAATCCTCAAGATAACTTTCGACTTCTTCATCGTAAGTTACCACTTTTTGTTCTTGACCTTTTTCGTCAATTAACACAATATTTATTCCTAAACCTTGTAGTTCTTTTGTTAAAACATTAAATGATTCAGGGATACCTGGCGTTGGAATTTGTTTATTACGTAGAATCGCTTCATAAGTTTTAATTCTACCTTTAATATCATCAGATTTAATAGTTAGGATTTCTTGTAAAGTATGAGCAGCACCATAAGCTTCTAATGCTCAAACTTCCATTTCTCCAAATCTTTGTCCACCATTTTGTGCCTTACCACCCAATGGTTGTTGAGTAATTAATGAATATGGACCCACATTACGAGCATGTAATTTATCATCTACCATGTGTGATAGTTTTAACATATACATAACACCAACTGAAATTTTCTTGGCAAACTTTTCACCAGTTAAACCATCATATAATGTTAATTTATCAAAGTCATTATATTTTGCTTCTTTCATAATATCTAACAAGTCTTGATTTTTTGCACCATCAAAAACAGGGGTTGCTACTTTAATTCCTAAAGTTTTAGCAGCCATTCCTAAGTGTAATTCAAGAATTTGTCCAATATTCATCCGCGATGGTACTCCTAATGGATTTAGCATAATATCAACCGGTGTTCCATCTTCTAGGAAAGGCATATCTTCAATTGGTAAGACTTTAGAAATAACACCTTTATTTCCGTGTCTTCCAGCCATTTTATCTCCTTCTCGGATTTTACGTTTTTGTACAATAAATACTTTAACTACCTCTTCTACTTCTGAAGGTAAGTCAAAACCATCTTCACGTTTATAACGTTTAATACCTTGAACAATTCCAGCACCACCATTAGGTACTCGTAATGAATTGTCTTTAACATTACGTGATTTTTCACCAAAAATAGCTGCTAATAATTTTTCTTCAGCAGTTGATTGTGTTTGACCTTTTGGTGTAACTTTACCAACAAGAATATCTCCTTCTTTAACTTCAGTTCCAATTAAAACAATTCCTTCATCATCAAGATAACGTCTTGATTGTTCAGAAGTATTAGGGATTTCACGTGTAATTTCTTCTTTACCTTGTTTTGTTTTTCGACATTCTAAATTATATTCTTCAATATGCATTGAAGTATAAACATCATCTTTTACTAAACGTTCACTAATAATAATAGCATCTTCATAGTTATAACCATGTCAAGTCATGAAAGCAATAATTACATTTTGTCCTAATGCAAGTTCACCATCTTTCATTGAAGGTCCGTCTGCTAAAATTTGATTAACTTCAACTTTATCACCAACTTTTACTAATGGCACATGAGTTACTGCTGTTCCTTGATTACTACGTTCAAAACGACTTAACTCATAAGTTGTTATTTCATCTTCTGATTTAATAATAATTTCATGAGAATCAACATATTGTACAACTCCCGGTAAATTAGCAACAATAGCTAATCCTGAGTCACGAGCAACAGCATACTCAACACCCGTACCAACAATTGGTGTTTGTGGTTTTAATAATGGAATTGCTTGACGTTGCATATTAGCACCCATTAAAGCACGGTTAGCATCATCATTTTCTAAAAAGGGAATACAACTTGTAGCTATTGACACAATTTGTTTTGGTGAAACATCAATATATTCAACTTCGTTTGGTCCAACAATAATATTTTGACCATTACTACGAGCAATAACATTATTATTTTTAATAACATTATTAGTATCTAATTCAATATTAGCTTGTGCAATGATATAATTCTTTTCTTCACCGGCAGTTAAATATTTAATTTCATTAGTAATTTTACCTGCAATTACTTGACGGTAAGGTGTTTCAATAAAACCATATTCATTAATACGAGCATAAGTGGCTAAATTATTGATTAAACCAATATTAGGTCCTTCAGGAGTTTCAATTGGACAAATTCTTCCATAGTGAGAATAGTGAACATCACGAACTTCTAAACTAGCACGATCACGTGATAATCCACCAGGTCCTAAAGCAGTTAAACGTCTTTTATTAGCCAATTCTGCTAATGGATTAGTTTGATCCATAAATTGTGATAATTGTGATAAGTTAAAAAACTCACCAATAACAGCTGTTAATGGTTTATTATTTGTAATATTTGCTGGTT
Source organism: Spiroplasma endosymbiont of Aleiodes alternator (assembly GCF_964031135.1). NCBI lineage: Bacteria > Bacillati > Mycoplasmatota > Mollicutes > Entomoplasmatales > Spiroplasmataceae > Spiroplasma > Spiroplasma endosymbiont of Aleiodes alternator. Next base: position 271,955 of record NZ_OZ035008.1, on the reverse strand, counting down.
TCATTTTATCACTATCAGTAGTTGACATTTTTTCTTTAACATTTTTTTCAATACGTCCCATTCCGATACGAAATTGGTTTTGTAGTAATTCACCAATTGTACGAATACGACGATTTGCTAAGTGATCAATATCATCAGCATTACCAATACCATGAACAAAATTTAAAATATAAGAAAGAGTTGCTAAAATATCAGCAATGGTAATAATTACTTCTTTACATTTAGGATTAATTCCAACAACATTAATAACTTCATTTAATCTTTCTTTATCATTATAAACTTTAATTAACTGCACATAATGTTTTGGTTCACTATCACTAATTGATGTTTTTAAAGGTACTAAACATGCTCCTTCTTCTAATACTGTTTTTAGAATTTCTAATTGTGATTTACCAATTACTGTTTTTTTGGATAAAACAACTTTACCTCTAATATCTTTAATATCTTCAGCTAGAGTGTAATTTAAAACACGATCTGTAATAGCTAATTTTTGAATTAACTTATATCTTCCTGCTTTTGTTAAATCATATTTTTTTGAATCAAATAATAATCCAGTTAAAAATTTTGCAGCACCATCAACACTGGCAGTTTCTCCGGCTTTAATTTTTTTATAAATTTCTTGTACTGCTGCTGGTCAATTTTGATGTTCATCATATTCATAAGTATTTAATAAAACATCATCTTTACCAATTATATTAATAACATCATCTTTAGTTAATCCTAAGGCAGTAAGTAAAGTGGTTACTGCAATTTTACGTGATTTTTCAATTTTAACTTGAATAATATCTTTAATTGCATTTTTATTACGAACTAATTTATTACGTTTAGAATCAGTTTCAAATTCTAGTCAAGTTCCACGTGATGGAATTAAATCACCTAAAAATTTATATAATCCGGTTTTTGGATCAATTTCAATTTTAAAATATGCACCTGGTGAACGAACTAATTGTGAAACAACAACCTTTTCACTTCCATTAATAATAAAGGTTCCTTTTTGTGTCATTAATGGAAAATCACCTAAAAATACATCTCCTTCACGAGTTAATGTATAATCAACAATTAAAACATCTTCTTCTCTACTTTTAATAGTAACTTCAATAGTTGAAAATTCACTATTAGCATGAACATTTTTTTCTTCAAAATAATATATATTATCGCTAACTTTTGGTTCATTAATGTTTTTAATACCAAATTGGTCTTTAATTCAACGCATTAAATAATCTAAAATATTATCTTTAGCAGCAATAGTTAAATGACTATTATTTTCATGAATTGATAAAGATAATTTTGTATAGATTGGTGCTTCATAAGTTTTTGACTCATCTTTTGCTTCTTTTAATGTTCTTCTTGGTTTACGAAATTCTCAATCAATCAATGATAAAATAATACGATTATCATTATCAGTTACCGGAAATATTTCATTAAATACTTCTTGTATTCCTGTATCAATAAATCATTTATAAGTATCACGTTGAATTGAAATTAAATCAGGAAGATCTAAATTTCCTGATACTTTAGTATAGTCACGTCTTTTAGCATAATGACCAAATTGTTTTGTAGTATATGACATTGGTTCATCTCCAATTTTAAAAATTTATTAAAATCAAATAATTTGATTTCAGTTAATTAGTATTAAATTACTAATTAGTTTGATAAAATATTAAGTTTTAAGTTGATAATTTTTAGTTAAATAACAAACAGAAAACCAGTATTAATTAAAACTGGTTTTCATATAAATTTTTAATATTTGAACTACTTAACTTCAACAATAGCACCAACGGCTTTTAACGTTGCTTCGTGTTCTGTTGCTTTTGCTGTATCAATATTTTCTAAAATCTTTTGTGGTCCTGTTGCTACTGCATCAACCATTTTTTTAGCATCCATTAAAGATATTGTACCACCAACAATTGCCTTAACTGCTTTAATAACATCAACTTTTTTGTCTCCTACTTCTTTTAAGATTACAGAAACTGTTGATGGTTTTGTTGCTTCTTCTTTAGCTGCTGCTGGTGCAGAAGCAACTGCTGCAGTTACTCCAAAAGTTGTTTCAATTAATTCAACTAATTCTTTTAATTGAACTGCTGTCATTGTTTTAACATGTTCAATAATTTGTTTATTTGTAATATTTTCCATTATTTTTTCCTCCATATTTTTTTTATTTAATAAGTGTTAATTATGCGTTTTCTTTTTGTTTGGCTACTGCTTTAATTGCTAAAGCCAAATTGCGAACTGGTGCTTGTAAACAAGAAGCTAACATTGAAATTAATTCTAATTTTGATGGTAATGAAGCTATTTTTTGTAACTCACTTTGGTCAATAACTTTCCCTTCAAAAATGCCACCTCTTAATACTAATAATTTATTAATTTTAGCATAATTAGAAACTATTTTAGCTGTTTCTAAGTCGTTTTCAAATCCAAAGATAAAACCATTTGGGCCAACTAAACTACTTTCAAGCGATGAATATTCTTTTTTTAAAGCACGAGCAACTAAATTATTCTTATAAATAGTGAATGTTGCATCTTTAGCTCTTAATTCCTTACGTAAAGAACTAATTTCTTCAACATTCATACCTTGATATTGTACAACAATTGTTGTTTTTGAATCATTAATTTGCTTAGCAATTAAATCAATAGTTTTTTGTTTTTCAACCATTGCTGGGCGCATAAGTACACCTCCTTATTATTCTGAAATAACTAGCAATAAGTAGTAAATAAAACTCGGAACAAAACCGAGTAAATCACATGCATATATAATGATGGAAATTACCTGAGCAACATAATTAAGACAAAAGTCCGTTGCTGTCTTTGGCTTATTCTAGCTTGTATATTATATGATATATATATATTAAAATCAAGAAAAATTTACAAAAGATTAAATAAATAATTTTTTATTATATATCTTTTAAGTTATCATAAAGGGACTTTCCTAAAAACTGTGTTTTTTAAATAAATTTTAGTTGTAAAATCACTAAGTTACACAGATTGCTGGAAAGTCCCGAAAAAGTTATTTATGTTGATTATTAAATGTTTCAAAATCAGGATATTATAAGTGAATTAAGAATGGAATGAATGAATTTAATAAATGAGATACATTTTTAGCTAATATAATTAAAAATATTTTTTATGAATTTCAAGAAATTTATGGTTATAAAATGATAACTTTATGAATTAACAAAATTTATAATTTAAAATTAAAATTTCATATTGTATATAGATATATGAAAAATATGAGTTTAAAAGCTAAGGTTCGCATAAAAAAATTTGATTATAGAACTAAATCAGGAAGTTTAAGATATGATAATTTATTAAAACGTAATTTTTCAACTACTAATTTAAATGAAAAATTAGATACTGATATAACTTATTTATTAACTAATGGTAAAACATATTATTTATCAATTGTTAAAGATTTTCATAATAATGAAATATTAGATTATAAAATAAGTGCAAGTTTAGACATGACATTTGTTGTCCAAAACATTATCCAAGCTTGAGTTAATGCTCAAAAACCTACTTCATGAATTTTACAATCAGATCAAGGATTTCACTATACAAATCCTTCTTATAAAATTTTATGTGATGAATTAAAAATAAAAATTTCAATGTCTAGAAGAGGTAATTCCTGTGATAATGGTGCTACTGAAACTTGATTTGGAACAATGAAAACAGAATTTCTATATCAAATTCCAAGAAAAAATAGAACTATTGAATGAATACAAGACAACTTACCTAAATATATTTACTTTTATAATAATTATCGACCTCAAATAAAATTAAAAGGAATGAGTCCAATCGAATATCGATTAGCTCATTCCAAACCAACAAATAATTACTTCATACCTATAAATTTAACACTTACAAACGCTATTTTATAAAATTTAATAAAAGGTTACTTTTATTGTCCACTTTTCTTGACAAGTTCATTTTTTGGTAGACATTTGTTCTTCATACTTAACTGGAGTTAAGTACTTTAGAGTGCTGTGAATTCTTATGTTGTTGTATCAGTTGATATAATCAAATAATTCTAATTTTAATTGGATTAATGATATAAAATTTTTTTCATTAATAAATTCTGTCTTAAAAGTTTTAAAAGTCGCTTCAGCAACAGCATTGTCATAAGGACAACCTTTTTTGCTTAAAGAACGGGTAATGTTGAATGCTAATAAAAGTTTATCGATAGTTTTGTTATTAAATTCGTTACCGCGATCAGTATGAAATATTTGCATATCTTTTAAAGAGCGATTTGATTGCATAAATGCTTGGTATACCAATGATGCATCTTTTTTGAACTTGTCAAGAAAAGTGGACAATAAAAGTAACCTTTTATTAAATTTTATAAAATAGCGTTTGTAAGTGTTAAATTTTGAACTTGTCAAGAAAAGTGGACAATAAAAGTAACCTTTTATTATGAACTTGTCAAGAAAAGTGGACAATAAAAGTAACCTTTTATTAAATTTTATAAAATAGCGTTTGTAAGTGTTAAATTTATAGGTATGAAGTAATTATTTGTTGGTTTGGAATGAGCTAATCGATATTCGATTGGACTCATTCCTTTTAATTTTATTTGAGGTCGATAATTATTATAAAAGTAAATATATTTAGGTAAGTTGTCTTGTATTCATTCAATAGTTCTATTTTTTCTTGGAATTTGATATAGAAATTCTGTTTTCATTGTTCCAAATCAAGTTTCAGTAGCACCATTATCACAGGAATTACCTCTTCTAGACATTGAAATTTTTATTTTTAATTCATCACATAAAATTTTATAAGAAGGATTTGTATAGTGAAATCCTTGATCTGATTGTAAAATTCATGAAGTAGGTTTTTGAGCATTAACTCAAGCTTGGATAATGTTTTGAACAACAAATGTCATGTCTAAACTTGCACTTATTTTATAATCTAATATTTCATTATTATGAAAATCTTTAACAATTGATAAATAATATGTTTTACCATTAGTTAATAAATAAGTTATATCAGTACCTAATTTTTCATTTAAATTAGTAGTTGAAAAATTACGTTTTAATAAATTATCATATCTTAAACTTCCTGATTTAGTTCTATAATCAATTTTTTTTATGCGAACCTTAGCTTTTAAACTCATATTTTTCATATATCTATATACAATATGAAATTTTAATTTTAAATTATAAATTTTGTTAATTCATAAAGTTATCATTTTATAACCATAAATTTCTTGAAATTCATAAAAAATATTTTTAATTATATTAGCTAAAAATGTATCTCATTTATTAAATTCATTCATTCCATACTTTTATCTGTTCCTATCTATAATATAAAATTCCTATTACTTTTAATAAAGTAACAGGAATACAAAAATTTTCTTTAGTTTTACATTTATTTGTATCATAATTTTAAAAAAATCCAATACATTTTTCTTAAAATTAAAATTTAGTTTATAATCAGCGTTTATTAACCTTTATATATATCATTTTTAATAATTGACTAGCAATGAAATAAACAATGACAACACCAGCTAAATAAGCATAAAAAATTAAAGGAATTGGTGTTAAACCAATAGTAGCTCCTAATTGTGTATATGGAATACTAATGCCAATAATAGTAATTATAATTGTTGTTAAAAATAACTGATGAGATGGCATACTTTGAATAAAAGGTACCTTAGAAGTTCGTAATAATTGTACAATTAATGTTTGTGAAGTAACTCCTAAAATAAATCATCCAGTATGAAATAATTGTTGTTGATAAATGCCAGCAGCACTATTAGGATCTACATTAGCAAAATTGGCAAAGATATGTAAACCATATCCTAAAAATAAAAAGGTGGTTATATCAAATATTGAACTTAGCGGTCCATTCCAGAATGCAAAAGGTAAAATACTTTTTGCATTTCATTTTTGTGGTTTTTTAATAAAGTCTTCATCAACCCTATCTCAAGGAATTGCTAATTGAGAAATATCATATAATAAATTTTGTAGTAAAATTTGAATTGCCATCATTGGTAAAAAAGGTAATCAAATTGAAGCAATTAAAATACTTAATGAATTACCAAAATTAGAAGAAATAGTAATTTTAATATATTTTAAAATATTACCAAAAGTATTTCTGCCACTAATCACTCCTTGTTCTAAGACATCTAAATCTTTTTCTAATAAAATAATATCAGATGCTTCTTTGGCAATATCAGTAGCACTATTAACAGATATTCCAACATCAGCGTGATGCAAAGCAACAGCATCATTAATACCATCACCTAAAAAGCCAACAGTGTGACCATTTAACTTTAAAATATCAATAATTCTTGATTTTTGTAATGGATCCATTTTCGCAAAAATAGTAGTTTTATTTACTAATGCTTGTAAATGTTGATCATCCATATCTTCAATGTCACTACCTAATAAAGGAATTCCTGGCTCTAATCCCACCTTTTTACAAATTGCTTTAGTAACAATTTCATTATCACCAGTCAAAATTTTAACATCAATTCCGTGTTGATTAAGAGTTGTTATTGCTTTAATAGCACTAGGTTTAGGTACATCTAAAAAACCTATATATCCTAATAAAACTAAATTAGATTCATCTTCTATTTTAAAAACTGTTTTGTCACTAGCAAAATCTTGATAGCCAATTGCAATTACTCGCAAACCATCATTATTTAATTCCGTACTTAATTTTAAAACATTTTCTTTAATTTTATCAGTTAAGGTAATTACTTTCCCACCAATTTCAACTTTAGTACAAATTTTTAATATTTCTTCTACTGCTCCTTTGCAAATTAAAGTATTATTAATTTTATCTTTTGAAACTACTATTGACATTCGTCTTCTTATAAAATCAAAAGGTATTTCATCAATTTTACGATAGGGCATTTCAACTATTTTATTATGATGAGCTTTAATGTGTTGGACAATTGTTTTATCAATATTATTTTTTAATCCAGTTTGTAAAGAACTATTTAAATATGCCATTTCTAAAACTTTGTTTGATTCAACACCTTCTGGATCTAAGTGTTTAACTAACTCAATTCTATCCTCAGTTAAAGTACCGGTTTTATCAGTGCATAAAACATCCATTGCACCAAAACTTTGAATACTAGTTAAATTTTTAACAATTACTTTTTTATGTGATAATCTAATTGCACCTTTTGCTAAGTTAGCACTAACAATCATTGGCAGCATTTCGGGGGTAATACCAACAGCAACTGATATTGAAAATATTAACGCTGTTAAAATATTATTTTTAGTAATTACATTAACAATAAATATTAATGGTACCATTACACACATAAAACCAATAAGAATGTAGGTAACTTTTTTAATACCTTTACTAAAACTAGTAACAGGACGTTTACTAGTTACTGCACTAGCAATTGATCCAAAATAAGTATTAACACCTGATGCAATAACAATAGCAATAGCACCGCCCGAAACAATACTAGTACTCATAAAACATATGTTTTCTAATTCTAGGATACTACTTTTTTTATTATCATCTTTAGTATTAATAGCATGTTTTTCAACAGGAAATGTTTCACCAGTTAGTGCTGATTGATTAATAAATAGATCGGTTGAAACTAAAATTCGAACATCGGCAGGAATCATATCACCAGAAGATAAGAAAATAATATCACCTGGTACTAAATTTTCAATTAATACTTCTTTTGTAAAATTGGCAACACTATTTAAAGCATTAAAATCAATTTTTTTATTTTTATTACTAAATCGAAAAACACTGGCTGTTGTTTCAATTAATTGTCGTAATTTTTCTGAAGATTTATAGGAACGATAATCTTGAAAGTAAGATATAAAAACACTCAAAATAATCATTACTAAAACAATAATAGCACTGTACAAATCAACATTTTTATCAGTATTAGTATCAATAATACTGTAACTAATAAAATTATAGATAACTATTATCATTAAAACAATAATAAAAGGATTAAAAATATTGTGCATTAATTTTTTGTATCAAACAAATCGTTTATGAGAAAAAACATTTTTACCATATTTTTTAAGTCTGTCTTCTACTTCTTCCTTTTTTAATCCGTACATACTACCATCTAATTGTTGGATAACTTCTTCTTTTGATAGTTGCGAAAATTGTTTAAACATGGTTGTTGTTTTTTGTTCTATATGCTTCTTTTTAAAAAATTGCATTATCAACCAACCTTTCTTCAAACGTATAATTTAATTGTATACTAAAATCAAAAGAACTTTATTTTAGTGAAAAAAGTTCTTAAAACTACCAAATATTTAAGAATAATATTCTTTTATTTTCAATAAAAATTTGTATTATTTTTAAATACAAATTATTTATATCAAAAATAGGAGTAAACATCAATGATTTAAAGGGACTTTCCAGCAATCTGTGTAACTTAGTGATTTTACAACTAAAATTTATTTAAAAAACACAGTTTTTAGGAAAGTCCCGATTTAAAAGGAGTGAACTTGTCAAGAAAAGTGGACAATAAAAGTAACCTTTTATTAAATTTTATAAAATAGCGTTTGTAAGTGTTAAATTTATAGGTATGAAGTAATTATTTGTTGGTTTGGAATGAGCTAATCGATATTCGATTGGACTCATTCCTTTTAATTTTATTTGAGGTCGATAATTATTATAAAAGTAAATATATTTAGGTAAGTTGTCTTGTATTCATTCAATAATTCTATTTTTTCTTGGAATTTGATATAGAAATTCTGTTTTCATTGTTCCAAATCAAGTTTCAGTAGCACCATTATCACAGGAATTACCTCTTCTAGACATTGAAATTTTTATTTTTAATTCATCACATAAAATTTTATAAGAAGGATTTGTATAGTGAAATCCTTGATCTGATTGTAAAATTCATGAAGTAGGTTTTTGAGCATTAACTCAAGCTTGGATAATGTTTTGGACAACAAATGTCATGTCTAAACTTGCACTTATTTTATAATCTAATATTTCATTATTATGAAAATCTTTAACAATTGATAAATAATATGTTTTACCATTAGTTAATAAATAAGTTATATCAGTACCTAATTTTTCATTTAAATTAGTAGTTGAAAAATCACGTTTTAATAAATTATCATATCTTAAACTTCCTGATTTAGTTCTATAATCAAATTTTTTTATGCGAACCTTAGCTTTTAAACTCATATTTTTCATATATCTATATACAATATGAAATTTTAATTTTAAATTATAAATTTTGTTAATTCATAAAGTTATCATTTTATAACCATAAATTTCTTGAAATTCATAAAAAATATTTTTAATTATATTAGCTAAAAATGTATCTCATTTATTAAATTCATTCATTCCATTCTTAATTCACTTATAATATCCTGATTTTGAAACATTTAATAATCAACATAAATAACTAATCTGATATTTTTTCTTCAATGAGAAAATCACAAAATATTTCTTCTTTTTTGTCGATTTTTCTAAATACTTTTTTATATCGTTCATTGCCTCAATATATTCAATTAATTCTTGTTTTGTCATTTCATTAAAATTTAAAGATTTGGGTCGACCTGTTCTTTTGGTTTTTTTAGCACGAATTCCATTGCCATATTCTAAACCTTTTTCACCTAATAATTTATATGCTTTAATTCATTCTTTTATTGATGATCGACCAATACCATACTCTAATGCGGTTTTATCAATTGTTTTAATTTTACTTATTTTTATTATTTTTAACTTTTCTTCTTTTGATAGTCATTTAGCCATAAAAAAATGAACACCTTCCTTAAAGTATTTTTAACACAAAGGTTACAATTCTGTGTCTACTTTATTCTAGATGTTCAGAGTTGACCTGAATTGTAAAATTAAAAAGGACATTTATATAAAAATTAAATTGTGTTAATTCTATAATTAAGAAAAGAAAGGAATTAGCACAATGTATAAGTATCTGACTATTGAATCAATAATAGCAATAAAAGAATATAAAAGTTATGAATTTTCAATTCGTAAAATAGCAAAAGCTGTTGATTATAGTAAATCAACTGTACATAGAGTTTGCAGATTATTAAATCAAAACTTATTACCATTAGAAATATTGAATCAAATTCAAAAAAAGAAGCAAAATGCAGGTAGAAAATTAATAATTTTAACTTTAACAGAAATTAATACTATTAATTATTTGTTAATTACTAAAAATTATGCGCTTGATATAATTGCTAATTTTTTAAAGGAAAATAAAATAAAAAGTATTTCAACAAAAACTTTATATAACATGTTTAAAACAAATCGAATGGGTTTTGATGAAAATAACTTATTGAGAAAAGGAAAAAATAAACCTCATAAACGAAAAGAAACTAGAGGACGAATTAATAATTGTAAATCTATTCATGAAAGAAATTTAATCATTCCTAATATTAAAAATATACAAGAATTTGGTCATTTAGAGGGTGATACTATCATTGGTAAAAATCATAAAAGTTCTATTATTACTTTAGCTGATATATGATCAAAAACCACAATTCCTTTAGTTTCTAAAAATCATAAAGCAGAAAATATTACAAAAAGTATAATAAAATTTATTTCAAAGTTACAAAAAGGAACAGTTAAAACTATTACTTTTGATCGTGGTAAAGAATTTAGTAAATGAAAATTAATCGAAAAAATTTGCAATGTTAAGATTTATTTTGCAGATCCTGGCAAACCTTGTCAAAGAGGTTTAAATGAAAATAATAATGGTATTTTAAGAAGATATTTATCAAAATCTACAGATCTATCTTTATATAAACAAAAAGACTTAAATGCTATAGCATTTCAGATTAATTCTACACCCAGAAAATCACTATCTTATAAAAGCCCAATAGACTTAATACAATTATTTTAAAAACTGTCCCATTTGTCCCATTTATATTTACAATTCAGGAAATTAAAAATTCAATTACTTTAAAACTAAAGTTAATTATAAACTTATATTATGTAAGTTTATAATTGAATTATATATTTAAAATATATAATTTAAATATATTTTTGTACAAAATTAAAATTTAAATCTAAGTTATTAAATATATTTCATTATTTGTTATAATTAAAATATATTTAATATAATTTAGAGGGGTATTTATTATGGATTTTTATATTATACTTTGAATATTTTTAATATCATTAACTATTAATTTTATTTTCTTTATGATAGCTTTTATTTTTAAAACTGCTATTTTAACTGATATTATTTATTGTTTAAGTTTTATTTGTTTAAGTGTGATCATCGTTGCGTGAAAGCAAAATTTTAGTCCTGTCCAAATTTCGTTGTTTGTTCTTTATAATATTTGAGCTCTAAGATTAGGTAGTTTTTTATTATTAAAAATTATTAAACATAAGGTTGAATATCGTTTTGATAAAATTATTATTAATTTTTGAAAATTTAGTTTTTTTTCAATTTTACAAGGAATTTCAGTTTTTATTATTAGTATTCCTACGGTTTTTGCATTAAGTCTTAATATTGTTTATTTTAATAGTACATTTAATAATTACTTACTTATTTTTATTATGCTTGCTATTTTATTTTTAGTTATTGAGACAATTGCAGATTGACAAAAGTTTAGATTTTCCTTAAAGAAAAAACATGATTTATTTTTTATTAATTATGGTTTATGAAAAGATTGTCGTCACCCTAATTATTTAGCAGAAATTGGGTTTTGATATATGATGACAGCATTGTTTATTTGTGATTTATTATTTAAAAATATTAATAGTGATATAAATTATTTATTTCATTTATTATGATTATTAAGTCCGTTGTATTTTAATGTTGTAGTAATTAATATTACCGACATACCAATATGAGAAGTAAAACAATGACAAAGGTTTCACTCTAATGAAGATTATTACAAATATTTAAATGAAACTAGTTGTGTAATGTGTTATATTGGTAAAAAAGGTCCAATTAATAAAGTGAAAAAATTAATATATAAAAAATAAGAACATATGTTCTTATTTTTTATATATTAATTTATTAAATTCTTTTTATTGCACTATTAACAAAATCTTCATTTGGATTAAATTTAGTTTCGTTATTAATATTTCATAATTTTTCTTGCTCTGTTTTAGTGACTTTATTAGGCATATGTATATCAAGAATAACATGTAAGTCACCACGTTTACTACTATTAGGGTAATAGAATCCCTGATTTTTTAAAGTAATTTTGTCACCGTATTGTAGTCCTAATGATAATTTATGTTTAATTATTCCTTCAAAGGTAGGAATCATAATAATATTTCCCAAAATAATATCTAAGTAAGATACTGGTAATTTAATATACATATCACTACCTTGACGATCTAAGAAAGCGTGTCGCTTAATATTAATACCAACAAATAAATCGCCTTGAGTGCCACCATTATGACCAATTTTACCTTTACCTTTAATTCTAATTTGTTGACCATCAAAAATACTGCGAGGAATATCAAATTCTAATTTTTGATTTTCAATATAATAGCGATGTCCTTTGCATTTTAAACATTTTTGACGAATAATTTTACCAAGTCCTTGACATTGGTTGCAAACACCTTGATGTCTAAACATACCTAATGGTGATTGTTGAACATATTCAAGAACTCCTTTACCTTTACATTTATCACATGTACTAATATCATTAGGAGTTTTAGCACCAGTTTCTTTACAATCCTTACAAGCAACATCAATGTTAATACTAATGGTCATTTTTTTGCCAAAGAATACATCACGATAACTAATTTCAACTTTTGTTAGGATATTATCACCTGGTGTTTTACCATTATAGCGTTGTTGTTGTCTTCTATTACCACCAAATAAGTCACCAAATAAGTCACCAAATGCCGAACTAAAGTCACCGAAACCAGAAGAACTACCAACTCCGGGCATATCATGACCAAATTGATCATATTTTGCTCTTTCATTAGTATCAGATAAAACTTGATAAGCTTCACTTATTTCTTTAAATCGAGCTTCATCACCACCACTTGGTGAATCGGGATGATATTTTTTTGCAAGCGTACGAAACGCTTTCTTAATTTCATCTGGAGTAGCATTACGTGAAACTCCTAGAATTTCATAATAATCACGTTTTTTACTTGCCATTTTGTCCACCTCTAATTATTTTATTTAGTTGTTGCGTCAACATCAATAACATCATCACTTTTATTATCATCTTTTTTAATATGATCTGTTGGTTCTTGTTTTTGTTGGTTCATAAATTGTTGTGCAGCAGCAAATGCTTGTTTTAATTGTTCTAGTTTTTCTTTTAAATCATCATATTTTTTTTCATCTAGTGATTTTTGTAAGTCATCACGTAGTTTTTTCATTTCAGCAATTTGTGGATTTTCTGCTTCGCCTTCTTTTGCTGATTTAGTAACTTCAGCAGTCATTTTATCAATATCATAAATATAGGCTTGTGCTTGATTAGATAATTCAATTTCTTCTTTATGTTTTTCATCGTTTTCACGATTCTTTTCAGCATCTTGTACCATTTTTTCAATTTCGTCTTTACTTAAAGTACCACTATTGCTAATAGTAATTTTTTGTTCTTTATTAGTTTTTAGATCTTTAGCACTAACAGATACAATACCATTAACATCGATATCAAAAGTAACTTCAATTTGTGGAACACCTCTTGGTGCTGGTTCGATACCACTTAATTGGAAACGACCCAATGAATGATTATCTTTAGCTAGTGGACGTTCTCCTTGTAAAACACTAATATCAACAGCGGGTTGATTGTCTTCAGCAGTTGAAAAAACTTGTGACTTTTTAGTAGGAACAGTAGTATTACGAGAGATTAATGGCGTCATTACTCCTCCTAAAGTTTCAATACCTAATGATAAAGGAGTTACATCTAATAGTAAAACGTCAGTAACATCACCCGATAATACTCCTGCTTGAATAGCAGCACCCAAAGCTACTACTTCATCAGGGTTAACACCACGATGTGGTTCTTTACCAATTTCGTTTTTAATAACTTCTTGCACAGCTGGGATTCTTGTTGAACCACCAACTAAAATAACTTCATCAATTTCATTTTTGCTTAATTTAGCTTCTTTTAAGGCATCACGAACAGGAGCAATAGTTCTTTCAACTAGTGATTTTGTTAGTTCATTAAATTTGGCACGTGTTAATTTTTCATTTAAATGTAATGGACCTGAGGCATTCATTGAAATAAATGGTAATGAAATATCAGCTTGTACTACTCCTGATAAGTCTTTTTTTGCTTTTTCAGCAGCATCTTTTAAACGTTGCATTGCCATTTTATCTTTTGATAAGTCAACACCATTACTTTTTTTGAATTCACTAACTAAATGTTCAACAATTAAGGCATCAAAGTCGTCACCACCAAGTTTGTTATCACCACTAGTTGATAATACTTCAAATGTTCCACCCGCTAATTCTAGAACTGAAACGTCAAATGTTCCACCACCTAAGTCAAATACTAAAATTTTGTGATCTTTATCTTGTTTGTCTAAACCATAAGCGATGGCAGCAGCAGTTGGTTCGTTAATAATTCTTTCTACTTTTAATCCTGCAATAATTCCTGCATTTTTAGTAGCTTCACGTTGTTCATTGTTAAAGTAAGCAGGAACAGTAATAACTGCTTTTGATATTTTTTTACCTAATTTTGATTCAGCAAAAGTTTTAATAGTGCGTAAAATTTCTGCAGATACTTCTTCTGGTTTACGTGTTTTATTAGCGACTTTAACTGTTTCTTTAGTTCCCATAATTCTTTTAATTGAACTAACAGTATTATCTGGATCAGTAATAGCTTGACGTTTAGCAACTTCACCAACCATAATTTGACCATCTTTGTAAGCAACAACTGATGGTGTTGTTCTTCCACCTTCGGCATTTTCAATAACTTTTGGCTTATCACCTTCCATTACGGCAACACATGAATTAGTTGTTCCTAGATCGATTCCTAAAATGATTTCTTTATTTGTTGTTTTATTTGTAGACATAATATTTTCACTCCTTAATTTTTCTTTGTTTCTGTTTTTTCTTCTTTAATTTGAAAAACTTTAACTTTAGTAGTGCTAATGACACGATTATGCAATTCATAACCATTAGCTATAACTTCAACAATAGTATTATTTTTTACATTTTGATAAGCATTGTTTGTATTATCATTAATAATTTCTACTGCCTCATGTTGGTGAGAATTAAATTGATCTCCAACTTTAGCAGTAATTTCTTTTAAACCTTCTTTACCAAGTGCTTTAATTAATTCTTCATAGATAAATTTAAAACCAACTAGGAAATTTTGAACAGCTGCATTATCAGTTTTAAAGTTTAGTGCTCGTTGGAAATTTAATAAAGTATGAACTAAATCTTTAATAATTTTTTGGTTAGCATATTTAATGTGTTCTTTATTTTGAATTTCTAATTCTTTAATGGTATTTAATCTAGTAGCTAGCATTAATTGCTTTTGTTGTGAATTAATTTTATTAAGTTCTGTTGTTAATTCTTTAATTTTTGTTTCTAATTCGATTTCTTTATTTAATGATATTTTTTCTTCTTCGACACTTACTGGTGTTTCAGTAACAGGAGTTGAAATAGTTGTATCTTTAGTTTCTGTTGCTGATACGTTATCAATGTTATCTTTTTTAGCTTTTGTCATTTTATCATCTCATTTCTATTTAAAGTTTTTAATCAATGTTTGATTAATCCAATTTAGAATTTCAGTTAGTTTTTCATATTCTAAACGTTTAGGTCCAACAATTGCAATTTGTCCTTGTTCACCATCATGAACTTTAAAAGTAGTAGTAATCATTGCCATATCGTTATTTTCATTACCCAGTTCTTCACCAATTTTAATTTGTAGTTGATTATTATTTAATTCATCAAAATACATTCATGGTGATTGTGATTCAATGAATTTAATAATTGTTTTAACCTTATTAATATCATTAAATTCAGGATTTTCTAACATATATTGAACACCGTGTGTTGTTGATAGTGGTCGTGAGAAATTAATTAAAGTGTTAACAAATCCTTGAATAATATATTCTGATTTTTGTACTTGTTGTTCAAGGATTGGTTTTAATAAATTTACTTTCTCACTAATTTCACTAATTTTAGTACCAATTAATCTGGTGTTAAAAATATCAATGGCAATTGATAAATCGGTTAATGATGTTTCTTGAATATTAAAAATTTTGTTTTGAACATGACCATTACTAGTAATACAAATTGTTAAAGCATTATCATTACTAATCGGTATTAATTCAATTTTTTTTAAAGTATCTTCATTAATATTAGGACCAGTAACAATACTAATCAAATTAGTCATTTCACTTAAAATACTACTAGTTTTATTTAATACTTCGGTAATTACTAAGTTACGGTTATTAAATACTTCTGCTATTTTTTTCTTCAAGATTTCTAGTTCTTGATGTTCAGCCATATTCATTAAATTATCAACATAATAGCGATAACCTTTTGTTGAAGGAATACGACCACTAGAGCTATGTGCTTTTTCTAATAATCCTAATGTTTCTAATTCAACACATTCATTACGAATAGTAGCACTAGAAAAATTAATATTGTTATTATTTTCTAAAATAGTTTTGCTACCAATTGGTAATCCTGTTTTAATATATTTTTCAACAATGATTTTTAAAATTTGTGATTGTCTGTTACTTAACATTGTTCACCACCTTTTTTAGCATTCATTAACATTGAATGCCAATACTTATATAATTATAACTGAGAGTGTAATAATATCAAGACTTAATTGAATTTTATTTTTTTACTGAGAATAAACATATTGTCTTTATTGATAGTAATTACCATTCGTTTGTGGGGTATTAGTTCTTCTTTAATAATAGCTTGTGCGATAATAGTTTCAATATAGTGTTGAATATAGCGTTTAATCGGTCGTGCGCCATATTCTTCATCATAAGCATCTTTTAGTATTTTATTAACTACTTCTGATTCATAAGATAATTGTAAATTTTTTTCTTGTCTTAATCGCAATAATAAAGTATCTAATTCTTTAATAATAATTTCTGTTATTACTTTTTTACTTAATGGATTGAAGATAACAATTTCATCAATTCGATTAATAAATTCTGGTCGAAATGATTTTTTTAAGATATTTAATGCTTGCTCTTTGCTGTTATCTTTACCACTTAATAGTTCTTGTGAACCAAGATTTGAAGTCATAATAATTATTGTGTTTTTAAAGTCAATTAAGAGACCATGACTGTCTGTAATTCTACCTTCATCAAGAATTTGTAATAAAATATTTAATACTTCAGGATGGGCTTTTTCGATTTCATCAAAAAGAATGATACTATAAGGATTTCTTCTTACTTTTTCGGTTAATTGTCCACCGTTTTCATAACCAACATAGCCAGGAGGTGAACCTAGTAATTTGCTAACTGCGTGTTTTTCCATAAATTCTGACATATCAATACGAACCATATTTTTTTCACTATCAAATAAAATATCAGCTAAGGTTCTAGCAACTTCAGTTTTTCCAACACCGGTTGGACCCAAAAAAATAAATGAACCAATTGGGCGATTGGGATCTTTAATGCCAGCACGAGCTCTAATTAAAGCATCACTTACCAACTGTAGGGCATTACTTTGACCTTTAATTTTCGTATTTAAAGTTAAGGGTAATTTTAATAATTTTTCTTTTTCGGTTGCTAATAAACGAGTAACAGGAATGCCAGTTCATTTTGCAACAACTTTTGCAATATCTTCACTAGTAACATCTTCGCGTAGTAAAGGATTATCTTTTTTTATATTTTCACTATCTTTAAGTTCTTTTTCTAAGTTGGGAATAATACCATATTGTAGTTCACCAGCTTTTGTAAAATTACCTGATAATTGATACAATTCTAATTCTGATTTAGCATTTTCTAATTTATTTTTTAAACTAGTAATATGGTCTAATGCTGACTTTTCTTTGATTCATTTATCTTCTAATTGTTGTAAAGTATTTTTTTTAGTTTTTAATTGTTTATCGACTTCAATTAGTCTTGTTTGCGAGGTTTCATCTTTTTCTTTGCTTAAGGCTGCTTGTTCAATTTTTAATTGTAAGACTTTTCTTCTTATATCATCTAAATCACTAGGAATCGAAGCAATTTCAGTTTTAATACTAGCACAAGCTTCATCAATTAAGTCAATTGCTTTATCAGGTAAGTAACGATCATTAATATATTTATTAGATAGATAAACAGCTTCTCGTAATGCACTATCATGAATTTTTACACCATGATAAGCTTCAAAACGTTCTTTTAAACCACGTAAGATAGCAGTTGTATCTTCTGTTGTTGGTTCTTTAATAATCATCTTACGAAATCTTCGTTCAAGGGCTGCATCTTTTTCAATGTATTGACGATATTCGTCAAGTGTTGTGGCACCAATACAACGTAGTTCACCACGTGCTAACATTGGTTTTAGTAAATTAGAAGCATCCATTGAACCTTGTGTTCTACCAGCACCAACAATTAAATGTAGTTCATCAATAAATAAAATAATTTTTCCATTAGAATTTTTAATTTGGTTAATAACCGCTTTTAATCGTTCTTCAAACTCACCTTGGAATTTAGCGCCAGCAATTAGTGCTCCCATATCTAGTTCATAAATAATTTTATCTTTTAAGTTACTAGGAACATCACCACGAACAATACGTTGGGCTAAACCTTCAATAATAGCAGTCTTACCAATACCAGGTAAACCGATTAAGACGGGGTTGTTTTTAGTTTTTCGTGAGAGTATTTCTTCTACTTTACGAATATCTTCATCACGTCCAATAATAGGATCCATTTTTCCTGTTTTAGCTTGTACAATTAGATTACGAGCAAATTTATCAAGAATTTTAGGATCATTACTATAGTTAGGGATTTCATTTAATTGCATAATGTCACTCCTTTTTTTAGCACTATAATTACTTGATTGCTAATCATATTAATATACTAACAAATAAAATTAGCAGTTTCAAGTAGTAACTGCTAATTTTATATTTAATTGACTTAGGGATAAGTATTTTCAATTAAAGAAACTTAATATAATATTAATATTTGTGATAGATCTTGTAGGTATTTTAGATCTTAAATATATATTTTTCGTGTAAATAATATATATCATATTTTTAAAAGAATTGATATACTAATTACATAATTGCTAGATAAAAATAAATAATAGTAATTTAATAACTTTTAAATATTAAATTTATAAGGAAATATTATGAAACAATTTAAACAAAAATTAATTTTATTACTTAGTGCTAGCAGTTTATTAGTAACCTCAGTATTAAGTATTAGTTTTAATAATAAAAATCATCAAACTAGTAATAGTAAAGTTAGCGGCTTTCATATTACTGTTAAGTCATCAAATCGTAACTTAGTTAATAGTATTAAATCTTGAAATAATGATTCACAATATTTATATAATAATGTTAAAAGTACACCATTAAATGGTAATTTTGATAGTTATGATCAAATTATTAATAATGATTGAACACATAGTAATATTGAAACCAATGATATTATTAATGATCAAGGTTATAGTCAATTAAAAAGTATTATTAATGATAATAGTAGTTATTTTAAAAATGCACAAGGTTTTCTTACTGCAGGTGCTTTTGGTCATACTTTTAATGAAAAAAGTAATAATTTAATTTTACAATATCATCAAACAATTAAAGAAAGTATTGATGCAGGACTTTTTGCAACAATATATGAAGCAAGTAACATTAATACTTTAATGGAAGTTCCATATAATTTACAACCAAGTACTAATTTTCAAAAATCTAATTTTGAAACGCGTGCTAAAATATTTCCAATTGGACCATTTGCAAATACTAAGGATAGTTTTAGTAATGAAATATTTGTTTTTTATGTGCATCCTCTTTTTAAAAAATCAGGATTAGAAATTTCTATTAATAATGAAAACAGAGAAATGAAAAAAAATGTTAAAACTAATAGTAATAAAACTTTTGACTATGCTATTTTAAACCAAGATTATAGTAAAAATAAGCCCACTATATATAATGTTAAATGAAACGATAGTGATGGTAGTACTGTTTTAAGACAAGAAACACTTACTATTAATAGTTCTATGCCAAACATTCAAGTTATTAATGAAAAAGAAGATAAATCTTCATTAATTCATCAATATTTTATTAATGATGAAAAAAATAGTAATTTACAAATGATTGCTTTTAGTCAAATTAAATCAGAAGCTGTTATTACTGCTAATGTTAGTGAAGATAAATGAATATATCAGCGTGTTGATGATAATCTTGTTCCACAAGAAGAAAAGGTAACACCTATTTCAAATCAACCATTAAAAACATATCAATCTGAAGATCATACTATTTATTTATTACAAAGAATAGTAAATGATAAAGTTGATAGTTCTTCAAGACAATATTTAAATATTTATAATATTAATCCTTTATCAACTAAGTTTTCTGGTTTTACTAATTTTGCTAATAGTCAATCTGGTATTGATTTTAATCAGTATTTACAAGAAACCACTAATATAGATTGTGCAATTGATGTACTAAATCCAGGTCAATTACGTTATTGATTATTGTTTTATGAGCACGATTTAATTACTCATTTATATGCTAATGTTAAACATGATGAAAAAAATAAAAATAACCCTTTTGCCTTACCAAAAATAAAACTAAAAACGACAACTTTAATTAATAATTGAAATATTATAATTATTGGTAGTACTTTTTTATTAGTTATTATTGCTATTCCAGTAGTTATAGCAATATTAAGAAGAAAGAAAATTAAAAAGTAAGCAGTTTGGGGTAAGTCTAGTCATTATAGATATAGTTTACTAAATTTTAAACATATAGATAGTATAAAAATTTATGTAATATTGATAAAAATAATTAAATTTTCTATACTAAATATAGAAAATATTATATTATTTTTTTAAAAATTAATATAAGTTTTAAACTCATTACTTATTCAAAAGTAAATGAGTTTTTTTATTTTTTTTAAAAAAGGAGAAGTTAATAATGACTTGATTAGAAGTAGAAAAGGCAATTGCAGATTTAGATGAAAGACAAAAAGATGAAACTAATTTTATATTAGTTGATAGTAATTATCATCCAGAAATGACTAAGAAAAAATACAAATACTGAAAAAAATTTAAAACAAAGCATTCAACAACAGCAAAAACATTAAAAATTATTTGTGCCTCTACTAAAGGACTTATTAAGGGGCCTTATGAAGGGATTCGTGAAGGTGCTGTTAGAGGTACTATTATTGGTGGTGGTGTGAACATCTAGAATAAAGTAGACACAGAATTGTAACCTTTGTGTTAAAAATATTTTAAGGAAGGTGTTCATTTTTTTATGGCTAAATGACTATTAAAAGAAGAAAAGTTAAAAATAATAAAAATAAGTAAAATTAAAACAATTGATAAAACCGCATTAGAGTATGGTATTGGTCCATCATCAATAAAAGAATGAATTAAAGCATATAAATTATTAGGTGAAAAAGGTTTAGAATATGGCAATGGAATTCGTGCTAAAAAAATCAAAAGAACAGGTCGACCCAAATCTTTAAATTTTAATGAAATGACAAAACAAGAATTAATTGAATATATTGAGGCAATGAACGATATAAAAAAGTATTTAGAAAAATCGACAAAAAAGAAGAAATATTTTGTGATTTTCTCATTGAAGAAAAAATATCAGATTAGTTATTTATGTTGATTATTAAATGTTTCAAAATCAGGATATTATAAGTGAATTAAGAATGGAATGAATGAATTTAATAAATGAGATACATTTTTAGCTAATATAATTAAAAATATTTTTTATGAATTTCAAGAAATTTATGGTTATAAAATGATAACTTTATGAATTAACAAAATTTATAATTTAAAATTAAAATTTCATATTGTATATAGATATATGAAAAATATGAGTTTAAAAGCTAAGGTTCGCATAAAAAAATTTGATTATAGAACTAAATCAGGAAGTTTAAGATATGATAATTTATTAAAACGTGATTTTTCAACTACTAATTTAAATGAAAAATTAGGTACTGATATAACTTATTTATTAACTAATGGTAAAACATATTATTTATCAATTGTTAAAGATTTTCATAATAATGAAATATTAGATTATAAAATAAGTGCAAGTTTAGACATGACATTTGTTGTCCAAACATTATCCAAGCTTGAGTTAATGCTCAAAAACCTACTTCATGAATTTTACAATCAGATCAAGGATTTCACTATACAAATCCTTCTTATAAAATTTTATGTGATGAATTAAAAATAAAAATTTCAATGTTTAGAAGAGGTAATTCCTGTGATAATGGTGCTACTGAAACTTGATTTGGAACAATGAAAACAGAATTTCTATATCAAATTCCAAGAAAAAATAGAACTATTGAATGAATACAAGACAACTTACCTAAATATATTTACTTTTATAATAATTATCGACCTCAAATAAAATTAAAAGGAATGAGTCCAATCGAATATCGATTAGCTCATTCCAAACCAACAAATAATTACTTCATACCTATAAATTTAACACTTACAAACGCTATTTTATAAAATTTAATAAAAGGTTACTTTTATTGTCCACTTTTCTTGACAAGTTCATTTACAAAATAAAACAAAAACTAAATCAAAAAAATCAATTAATTTATAGGATAGGTAATTTTTAATTTCATTAAATTGTGGAAAACTATTTTTATTTTAAATTTTTGTATTAAAATAAGTGTTATTTAATAAATATAAATCTTATTTAATTATTGATAAAAGCATGTTAAAATTGTAAAGAATTATATTATAGAAGAGGATAAGTATGAAAAATAAAAACCAAGAAGTTAATTTTGAAAATAATAGTGAAAATACATTTCCAAGAACTAAGTTTTTGATAAGTGTTGGCTATTTAATAATACAAGTATTAATTCCAGGAATTATTCTTTTTTTTACTACTAGTACTGATTTTACTTTTACTTTTAAATTACCTTTTTGAATAATGGTACTTTCTAGTTTATGTTTAATCATATTTACTTTTATTATAAACTTTATTACATATAAGTTAAAATTACATCAATTAGATCAATTTACATATAGTATTCCATTTGCTTTTGTTTTATCATTATTTTATTTGTCAGGATACTTTTTAACACCTCAACAAATTTTAATACGTTTTATTATTTCAATCGCTGGTGCTGTTATTGGTATTTTTTTAACGAGTATTATTTTATTATTAGTATTAAGAAAAAAACAAAAAAAATCATATATTAAGTTATAATAAGTGATATAAATCTAAAAAAATAAAATGAAAAAAAGGCGCGTAATATTTGTTACGCACCTTTTTAAATATATGTTTTTTATTTACTGTATAAAAATTATTCAATATCTAATTCTCATACATTTGTAATTGTTCCAGCAAATAGTTTTTTATCAACTATTAATGATAAATATACTGAAGCATTTAATTCATATTTGTTTTTTACTTGACTAAAGCTTGAATCAAGTTCATAAACATTATTATTATCAGTGGTAGCATATATTTTTTTATTTAAATCTTCTATTGATAAAAAAAATTTTACCATCTTTCAAATTAATTTTTTTTGTTATTTCATTTTTGATTAAATCATACTGATAAATTTTGTCTTCTGTTGCTAATATTAATTCAGTATCAGATAGTGCTTTAATATCAAAAATAATATTACTTTTATTTTTAAAATCATATTTTAATTTATGGGTTTTAGTTTCTAAATCAATTTCTCATAATTTTCCTTCACTAGTGCCAGCGTATATTTTATTTTCTGTAATTTTAACTAGGGCATTTACATCACCTCAATCGTCAAAACAATATTTTTTAGTATTACCAGTATTAATATCTAATTCATAAACATTACCAATACCAGTACCAACATATAACTTATCTTTTGAACCTTCAATTAAAGTTTTAGAATCATACTTATCACCAAATCCAGTGAATTTCTTTTCTGCAGTTTCAGTTTCTAAATCAATTTCTCAAACTGTATTTGTTATTGTACCAGCATATACTTTACCATTTGATGCTTTAATTAAACTATTTATACGTTCTTCATTTAATTGATATTTATTGATTTTTGTATTATTAGTAAAATCAATCTCTCAAATATTTCCGTTCTCTTTTGCAGCAAATATTATACTATCTGAGATTTGAAGAAATTTATTTATTTTTCCATCATTTAATTCATATTTATTAGAAATTTGACCTTCACCTATGATAATTGTTAGATTAGTAGTTAAATTTTTAAATGAATCATAATTATAATTAATTTTGGGACTTTCCAGCAATCTGTGTAACTTAGTGATTTTACAACTAAAATTTATTTAAAAAACACAGTTTTTAGGAAAGTCCCGATTTTCAACAAATTGATTTTTAATTTTTCCATAATTATAATTAATTTTTGCATTAATAAGTCCTATTTTTTTAAAATCATTATTATTAATTTCTTCATTTTTTTCATTTATAATTTTATTTAATGAAAATAAATCATTATTAAAATTTTTTTGATTAATTTCATCTAATGAATTTTTAATAAATTCTGAACTAATGTTTGTTTTTAATTCATCTATAGTACTATTAATTATAATATTATCAAGTGAATAATTAGTTTGATTAATTGCATTTACTATTTTTTGATTATTATTTTTTTGTTTTTCTTTTATTGCACATGATGCAATACTTAAAGACATTAGTAATACAACAGTTAATACACCAACTGTTGCTAGCATTTTTTTGTAACTTAATTTTCTTTTCATCTTTCATCACTCCAAAGTGTTATTATATTTCTTTTATATTTGAATTTCAACACTTAAAAAGGAATGAATTAAATTGAATATCAATTATATTTTCATTCCTAAATAATGTTTTAATGTTTTAATTTACTATTGATCAGTTTACATTAGTTTTAATTTATATTGATTTGTTGAAGATTTTTTTTGTGAATTTAGAAATTTGCGGGACTTTCCAGCAATCTGTGTAACTTAGTGATTTTACAACTAAAATTTATTTAAAAAACACAGTTTTTAGGAAAGTCCCAAGTTAATTTTATAACCATAAATTTCTTGAAATTCATAAAAAATATTTTTAATTATATTAGCTAAAAATGTATCTCATTTATTAAATTCATTCATTCCATTCTTAATTCACTTATAATATCCTGATTTTGAAACATTTAATAATCAACATAAATAACTAATCTGATATTTTTTCTTCAATGAGAAAATCACAAAATATTTCTTCTTTTTTTGTCGATTTTTCTAAATACTTTTTTATATCGTTCATTGCCTCAATATATTCAATTAATTCTTGTTTTGTCATTTCATTAAAATTTAAAGATTTGGGTCGACCTGTTCTTTTGGTTTTTTTAGCACGAATTCCATTGCCATATTCTAAACCTTTTTCACCTAATAATTTATATGCTTTAATTCATTCTTTTATTGATGATCGACCAATACCATACTCTAATGCGGTTTTATCAATTGTTTTAATTTTACTTATTTTTATTATTTTTAAATTTTCTTCTTTTGATAGTCATTTAGCCATAAAAAAATGAACACCTTCCTTAAAGTATTTTTAACACAAAGGTTACAATTCTGTGTCTACTTTATTCTAGATGTTCAGAATTCAAACATTTGCAAATAAAGCTAATGATTTTTACTATACAGAAATTATTGCTGATCGTATTATTTATTTAACTTAAAAGTAATTAAAAAATGGTCTTAATTACTCAATAATTAAGACCATTTTTATTTTTACTACTAATAAGTTTATAGTCACTTTATATTTTTTCAAATTAAAACGATATATAGTAAAATAAATTTGTTATAATTTTACTATAATTTATTAGTATAAAAAGTTAGGAGCAAACAAAATGAAAATTGGAATTGTAAGTGATTCAGCTACTGGTTTTACCGTTGAAGATATGAAAAAATATCCTGAAATAATAATTATTCCTTTAAATATTATTGAAGGAGAAAATGCTTATGATGATAATAACATTGATATTGATAGTGAAACAATTCGTAAAAAGATGATTGATGAACACTGTATTTTAAAAACTAGTCAAACTAGTCGTGGTAAACTTGAACAATATTGAGATAATGCTTTAAGTAAATATGATCAAATTTTATTTTTACCAATTGCTAATAATGCTTCAGGACAATATGCAAGTTCACAAGTTTTACAAAAAGAAGAAAAATATAAAAATAAAGTTCATATTTTAGAAACAGGTGCTGCTTCAATACCTTTAAAATTTATGGTTTTAATTGCTTTTACTCTTGTTAAAAATGGAAAAAAAATTCCTGAAATTTTAGGAATTTTAAATAAATTTCGTAAAACTTATGAATCTTATATTGCTCCTAATGATTTAAAATTTTTGGCTCGTGGTGGTAGATTACCAATGAGTAAAGCAAGAATTGGTAATTTTTTACGTTTTAAACCAATTTTAAGATGTAAAGAAACAATTGATAATATTGGTAGAGTTAGAACCTTAAGTAAAGCTATGGAAGAAATGTTAGATATTATTACTAAAATTAAAGACGTTACTAAAGAAACAATATATATTATTGATGGTTGATGTAGAAAAGATATTATTGATGAAGCAATTAAAAAAGTAAAAAATAGAGGATTTACCAAATATAAAGTTGAACCATTATGTAATATTTTAAAAACACATACTGGTAATAATACTATTGGTTTTTCAGTAGTACCTAATCAATGAGTAAAAGAAGTCTAATAAAAAAGTAGTTTTATAAAAGATTGATTAAGTATTCTGTTTTTTAGAAAATATATAAAAAACTTTAAATCTAAAAAAAATGTTAGTAAAGGTTAATTTAGTTTACTAACATTCAGATTTTTTCAACTTATAAATAATAAAATATTAAATATTATGATTTAAATTCTTATTAATAATTAAAGTTTTAAACTAAAGAAATAATTGAAAAAATTTAATAAAATAAATATTTATAAATCAAAGTAATGGTTTTTTAATTTATTGAGTTTTAACTATAAAATTAAAAAATATTTTTATTAAGTATCCTTAACCATTTCATAGTATAACTATTTTATTTTTTTAATTTTAATAGCCATTTTCATTTAGTGGTATTTTAAATTAAAAACCTTCATAACAAACAACATTTCCAAAATTATTTTTATATTTTTGATAAGAACGACAAATATTATTATAGGCTTGATAATAGCGTTTTTTATTAGTTTTATCAATGTGGTAAACTTTTAATATTGCTTCTTCCATAGTGTCATAAACACCTAAACAATTATCTTCTTTATCATATCTCGCATAAATAAAATTATTTTTTTTCATTTTTAACTCCAATACTTTTTTATATATTCCCATAATTTAAGATTTACTTAGAACATAGATTATATTTATAATATTTAGGATTTTAAAAAAATATGAAATGGTGTAAGAACATTAAATTAGTTTGTAAATTTATAAAAAATAAAATGATAAGTTAAATTTATGACAATATTAAAAATATTGTTAATAACATAAATTGATAACAAATTATTTTTTTATAGTGGATGGGTTACACTTTATTGGACACTAATTACGTAGACAAGTGAACAAATTAGTTAAAAGAAAGGAACTATAATTATGGCCAATATTAACTCATATTCAGATGAATTTAAAAAACAAATAGTAGCTTTATATCAAAGTGGTAAGTCAGTGTCTTGTCTTGCTAAAGAGTACAATGTTACAAGAGCAGCTACTTATAATTGAATTAAGCAATTTACTAATTCAGGTAGTTTTAAAACTAAAGATAATCGTTCTGTTGAAGAAAATGAATTAATTAAATTAAGAAAAGAATTAAAACAGTTAAGAATGGAAAATGATATTTTAAAGCAAGCAGCACTAATAATAGGCAGAAAATAGAGATTATGGTTGAAAATAAATCTAAATATAAAATTCGCACAATGTGTCGTTTTTTAAAAATTTCTAAATCAACATATTATTTTAATTTAAAGAAAAAAGAAAATAAAATGCAAAATAATATTTATGAACAAGCTGTTATTAGTGCTTTTAAAGAAAATAAAGAAGTTTATGGTACTAGAAGATTAAAAGTCAGTATGGAAAATAAAGGTTTTCCTTTATCAAGAAGAAAAATTAAAAAAATTATGAATGAACATAATTTAATATCAAAATACACGAAATTATCATTCAAAAATAATCATAATAAAGTTAATGATAATCAAATTACCAATCTTGTTAATAGAAACTTTAATAATAGGCTTAAAAATGAAGTTATTGTTAGTGATTTAACTTATGTTCAAGTTAATGGCAAATGAAACTATATTTGCTTATTAATTGACCTATTTAACCGCGAAATTATTGGAGATAGTGTAGGTACTAAAAAAGATGCATCATTGGTATACCAAGCATTTATGCAATCAAATCGCTGTTTAAAAAATATACAAATATTTCATACTGATCGCGGTAACGAATTTAATAACAAAACTATCGATAAACTTTTATTAGCATTCAACATTACCCGTTCTTTAAGCAAAAAAGGTTGTCCTTATGACAATGCTGTTGCTGAAGCGACTTTTAAAACTTTTAAGACAGAATTTATTAATGAAAAAAATTTTATATCATTAATCCAATTAAAATTAGAATTATTTGATTATATCAACTGATACAACAACATAAGAATTCACAGCACTCTAAAGTACTTAACTCCAGTTAAGTATGAAGAACAAATGTCTACCAAAAAATAGTCCTAAAAAGGGTTGCCATTCCAGTAAAATAATGTTATTTTTAATAAAACAAGAAATAAGTATATTAATAGTTTTAAAAAAACTACTAAAATATTTTTAAAATTTAATGGAGGATGAAAATGCAAACTTTTATTGGAATTATAGGTTATTTAGCCGGAATATTGTCTATTATAACATTTATTCCACAAGCAATAAAAACAATAAAAACTAAGGAAACTAAACATATAATCTTATCAACTTATATTATTTATAATATTGCTAATCTTTTTTTCTTGATATTTGGAATACTTTCAGTAACATTACCAGTAATGTGACCAGAAGGTGCTGATACTCTTGAAATTGCAATTTGAGGTTCTACCTTAATAATACCGTATACAGTAACAATGACTGCAACTAATTGTATTATTTATGTTAAAGTAAAAAATATGAAAACGTTGGGCGAAAATGCTAAAACTTTGGAGAAATAAAAATAATGGCAAATACTGAATGATGAATTATTACTATAATAGGGATTATTGGAGCACTTATTGCTGTTATAGCATTTTGTCCACAGTCTTTAAAAACAATAAAAACTAAAAAAACAGATGGTATTTCTTTACTTACATTTATTCTTTATACAACAGCTAACAGTTTATGAGTATTATGGGGCATTATTCATTTATCATATCATGGTGGATCTGAATCAACAATTTTAATGAAAGATTTAGTTATAATTTGTGCTAATACACCTTGTGCAATATGATCAGGAATTATTCTTGGTATTAAAATTAATAATATGTATAAATATGGTGAAGATTGTAAAAAATGAAAAGGTAAAGCAAATATAAAGAGTAACTTTTAATAGTTTATTTTTTAAAAAAAATAATAATTTATTACTAAAAATGCATTGTAATGATGCATTTTTTAATAGTTATAGTAGTAAAATACTTATCAAAATTAAAAATATAATTTAAGTTATAATATATGTATAATTAAAAATTCTGTGGGGTTAAATAATGATAATTCAAAATGATGTTTATAAAATTCTAGTACAAGTAATCCTAAAAAAAGGTCATTGTAATGTTTTATTACCACAAATAATGCGAGATAAAAATCTAACATTATCAGAAAAAGAAGCAATTGAAAAGATAGTACTAGGAACCTTAAAAAATCAAATTTATTGAGATTATATATTAAATCAAATATGAAATGTTTTGAAATCAGTAATTACTATTCCTTTTCACATAACTATTTTATTATGAATAGTTTTATATGAAATCTATTTTTTAAAAATTACTAATAAAGAAATCTTCATTGAAAATACTTTAAAAAAAGTAAGCACCATTGATAATAAACTAACATTTATTATTTCTAAAGTATTAGATTTATGTTTTACTGAATTTAGATCAGAATTTAACTTACAAAAAGAAAGTAAACAAAATATTAAATTAATTAAATATAGTTATCCTAGTTGATTATACTCTTTAATAAAATCACAATTTAGTATTAATATTGTAAATCAATTGATAAAAGATAACTTAAGAATGCCATTAATTAGTTTTAGAGTTAATACATTAAAAACTACTGTTAATAAAGTGTTAAACAATGAAAATTATAAATCTTTTAACTTTTGTTTAAGCGAGATAGTATCTGTATTATGGGACTTTCCAGCAATCTGTGTAACTTAGTGATTTTACAACTAAAATTTATTTAAAAAACACAGTTTTTAGGAAAGTCCCGGTATTAAAATTATATGAAAATGGTGAAATTATTAAACAAGATCAAGAAAGTATGTTAGTTAGTGATATTTTAGATCCACAACCATATGATGAAGTATTAGATATGTGTGCAGGAATTGCTAGTAAAACAGCCCATATGGCAGCTTTAATGTCTAATCACGGTAAGATAGTTGCATGTGATATAAATGAAGAACGATTAAAAATTGGTGCTACTTATTTAAAAAAATTAGGGGTAACAAATACTGAACTTAAATATGGTGATTCTACAATATTAGATTTTAATAATAAATTTGACAAAATTTTAATTGATGCTCCTAGTACTGCTTGAGGTTTAATTAAAAGAAAACCAGAAGTTAAACTTATCAATTGAAGTAAAGAAGAAATTAATCAGTTAATTACTGTTCAAGCAAAATTATTAAATAAGGCTTATCAACTTTTAAAACCTGAAGCGATAGTTGTGTATGTTACTTGTACTTTCAATATTAAAGAAAATCAAAATCAAATTGAGAATTTTGTTAAAAATCACCCAGATATGACAATCATTGCAGAAAAACAATTTTTTGGTTTTAATAACAATACTGATGGATTTTATATTTGTAAATTAAAAAAAGGAATATAGGGGGACAGTTTATGAAAATAAATGCTAGTTATAAAACAGATGTTGGTAATTATCGTACAAATAATCAAGATGCCGTTTTATATTTAACGAATAACACCGGACAAGTTATTGGTGTTGTTTGTGATGGATTGGGTGGTCATAAATGTGGTGAAGTGGCCAGTAATATGGCTGTTAGTATGTTAAAAAAATTTTTTGAAACAACAGATTTTACTAAATTAAAACATGATAAACAAATTCATGCATGATTACAAGAAAAGATAGAAATTATTCAAATTGAAATGAATAATTTTAGTTTAAGTAATGAACAAGCGCTTGATATGGGAACAACTATGGTAATAATTTTAATTACTAATAACAAAGCTTATTTAGTAAATATTGGTGATTCACGTATTTATCAATATAGTGAACAAGGATTAAAACAGTTAACAGTTGATCATAATATTTTAAATTTATATTTACAAAAAAATACAACTAAAGAATCAAGTGTTGATTTAAATCACACTTATTGAAAGGCATTGACTAGTGCTCTTGGTCCACGTAAGCCATTAAAAACTGATATTTTTCATTTACCATTAATAATTCCATCATATTTTCTTTTAACTAGTGATGGTGTTCATGATTTTTTAGAAGAATATGAAATAGTTAATATTTTAGAAAAAAATGGAAATATTAATAATAAAGTTAAATTATTAATTAAGCAAGCATTACTTAATGTTTCAACTGATAATGTTACTGCATTATTAATGGAAATAAAATTTTAGTCTTTTGATATTTTTGTGTAAAATATAAATTATAAATAAGTTAGTAATTTTTAAAAAATAAATTTAAAAGTAATGGTGAAACTAATGGAAATAAATAAATTATTGAATAATCGTTATCATATTTTAAAAATTATTGGTTCGGGTGGTATGGCTAAAGTTTATGAAGCACAAGATAAATATTTAAATCGGCAAGTTGCTTTAAAAGTAATTAATCCAATTTCACCACTAGATGACTTAATAAAAGAACGATTTTTGCAAGAAATTAGAGCAGTATCTAGAGTTAGACATCCCAATGTTATTTTGGTATATGATGTTTTTATTGATAAGAAAGATTGATGCTTAGTTTTTGAATTATTAGAAGGTAAAACATTAAAAGAATATTTAAGTAATTATTCAGTTTTATCAGTTAATGAAGTTATAGTTATTATGAAAGAAATTTTAAAAGGGGTTAATGCGTGTCATTCAGTCAATATTATTCATCGTGATTTAAAACCCGAAAATATTATTTTAACTAGTAGTGGAGCAATTAAAGTTTTAGACTTTGGTATTGCTGTTATTGATGATTATGAAGTTAAAAAACACGCTAATCAAGTTGTAGGAACAATGAAATATATTGCTCCAGAAGTAGTAAAATTTCAAAAACCAACAATTCAAAGTGATATTTATGCTTTGGGTATTATATTATATGAATTATTAGTTGGTAAACCACCTTTTTTTCATAAAAATCCACAAATATTAGCCGCTAAACATATTAAAGAACCAATGCCATTAATTCATGAAATTAATAAGAATATTCCACAAAGTTTAGAAAATATTATTTTGAAGGCAACTGCTAAGAATATTAATGATCGCTATCGGACAATTAGTGAATTGAGTAATGATTTAGATTGTTGTTTAAAAACGGAAAATAAAAATAATATGTTATTTAAGAAAAATTACTTAAATTCACAAAAATTAAAAAAACCATTTTATTTAAAAAAAGAATTTTTATTATCTTTAATTTTAATTATATTATTACTTATTGGTGTTATTATAAGCATATTAATTTTATATTAATTGGAGGACACTATGAATTTTAAACAAGGAATAGTTATTGGAGTTGCAAATAACTTTGTTGAAGTAAGAATTGAAAATCAAATTTTTTCTTGTTTAATCAAAGGAAATTTAAAATTTCAAACAGCAAAAATTTTAGTTGGTGATTATGTTAAAGTTAATTTTAAAGATGATAAAAATCCTTTGGTTGAATCAATTTTACCTCGATTTAATGAACTATATCGACCAAGCATTGCTAATGTTGATCAAGTATTAATTGTTAGTTCTCTTGTTAATCCTTTTCTTAGTAGTTTTCTATTAAATAAATTATTAACTATTTTTAATTATTATCATTTAAAAATAATTTTAATATTTACAAAAATTGATTTGGTAACTAAAGATAATGAAGTTTGAACAAAAGTAAAAGCATATCAGAATTTAAATTTACCAACAATTTTTATTTCAAATGTTAAAAAAAATGGTATTGAAGATTTAAAAAAAGTTTTTACAAACAAGTTATCAATATTAACAGGTACTTCAGGAGTGGGAAAGAGTTCAACTTTAAATAGTTTGGATAATAATTTAAAATTATGAACACAGGATATTTCTACAAGTTTAAATCGTGGTAAACATACCACAACTAAAACTCGCCTTTATTTTTTACAAGATGGTATTATTGCAGATACACCTGGTTTTTCGGTTTTTCAGTTACAAGGTCTAAGTAGTATTGATATTGCTACTAATTTTCCTAGTTTTACTAATATTTGACAAAATTGTAAGTTTCGTACTTGCTTACATCAGCAAGAACCAGAATGTGCAATTAAAAAAGCAGTTGCAAATAAAATAATTTCTAGTTTTTTTTATGAAGATTATTGTAAAATTTTAATAGAATTCAATAAAATTAATAATTTAAAATAAAGGATGGTAATATATGAAAAAAGAAGTAACAATTGCCGCTAGCATTTTAACTGCTAACTTTCTATCTTTAAAAGATGATTTATTAAGTTTACAAAATGCAGGAATTAATTGAATTCATTTTGATGTTATGGATCATCATTTTGTTGAAAATTTAAGTTTTGGTGCAAAAATATTAAGTGATGTATGTAAATTTAGTTCTAATATCAATATTGATTGTCATATGATGGTAAAGATAACAACATCAAAAGTATGTGATTATTTAAAACCATTTATAATTTTACCGCAAGTTAAAAATATTACTTTGCATTATGAAGCATTAACAGAAGAACAATTAAAAGAATTTCTGCAGTGAAAAAACCCTGGTTTTAAAAAAGGAATTGCCATTAATCCTGATACACCAATTTCAAAAATTTATGATTATTTGAAAGATCTTGATACAATTTTAATTATGAGTGTGCAACCAGGTGCGGGTGGACAACGTTTTTTAGATTTAACTATTAATAAAATTAAAATGTTAGTAAAACATATCGATAATAATTTTCCAAATATTACAATTGCTGTTGATGGTGGCATTAATAATTTAACAGCAAATGATTGTATTGTTGCTGGTGCTAATTACCTAGTAGCGGGTAGTTATTTATTAAATAGTGATAATTCAATAAAAAAACAAGTTGCGATGTTAACAAATTATGAAAAATAGTGATATTAAACAATTAGTAATTGTTTGTCGTGATTATAATTTAAATTGAGAACAATTTTGAACATCTAGAATAAAGTAGACACAGAATTGTAACCTTTGTGTTAAAAATACTTTAAGGAAGGTGTGAACTTGTCAAGAAAAGTGGACAATAAAAGTAACCTTTTATTAAATTTTATAAAATAGCATTTGTAAGTGTTAAATTTATAGGTATGAAGTAATTATTTGTTGGTTTGGAATGAGCTAATCGATATTCGATTGGACTCATTCCTTTTAATTTTATTTGAGGTCGATAATTATTATAAAAGTAAATATATTTAGGTAAGTTCTCTTGTATTCATTGAATAGTTCTATTTTTTCTTGGAATTTGATATAGAAATTCTGTTTTCATTGTTCCAAATCAAGTTTCAGTAGCACCATTATCACAGGAATTACCTCTTCTAGACATTGAAATTTTTATTTTTAATTCATCACATAAAATTTTATAAGAAGGATTTGTATAGTGAAATCCTTGATCTGATTGTAAAATTCATGAAGTAGGTTTTTGAGCATTAACTCAAGCTTGGATAATGTTTTGGACAACAAATGTCATGTCTAAACTTGCACTTATTTTATAATCTAATATTTCAAAATCGGGACTTTCCAGCAATCTGTGTAACTTAGTGATTTTACAACTAAAATTTATTTAAAAAACACATTTTTTAGGAAAGTCCCAATATACAAAAACCACAATTCCTTTAGTTTCTAAAAATCATAAAGCAGAAAATATTACAAAAAGTATAATAAAATTTATTTCAAAGTTACAAAAAGGAACAGTTAAAAATATTACTTTTGATCGTGGTAAAGAATTTAGTAAATGAAAATTAATCGAAAAAATTTGCAATGTTAAGATTTATTTTGCAGATCCTGGCAAACCTTGTCAAAGAGGTTTAAATGAAAATAATAATGGTATTTTAAGAAGATATTTACCAAAATCTACAGATCTATCTTTATATAAACAAAAAGACTTAAATGCTATAGCATTTCAAATTAATTCTACACCCAAAAAATCACTATCTTATAAAAGCCCAATAGACTTAATACAATTATTTTAAAAACTGTTCCATTTGTCCCATTTATATTTACAATTCAGGATTTTTCTTCTTGATAAAGGAAAACCTTTATTTTCCATACTGACTTTTAATCTTCTAGTACCATAAACTTCTTTATTTTCTTTAAAAGCACTAATAACAGCTTGTTCATAAATATTATTTTGCATTTTATTTTCTTTTTTCTTTAAATTAAAATAATATGTTGATTTAGAAATTTTTAAAAAATGACACATTGTGCGAATTTTATATTTAGATTTATTTTCAACCATAATCTCTATTTTCTGCCTATTATTAGTGCTGCTTGCTTTAAAATATCATTTTCCATTCTTAACTGTTTTAATTCTTTTCTTAATTTAATTAATTCATTTTCTTCAACAGAACGATTATCTTTAGTTTTAAAACTACCTGAATTAGTAAATTGCTTAATTCAATTATAAGTAGCTGCTCTTGTAACATTGTACTCTTTAGCAAGACAAGACAACTTTTATTGTCCACTTTTCTTGACAAGTTCAAAAGTGTAACCCATCCAGATTTTATTTCTCCATTTTATGTTAAAGGAAAAATTATCAAAGTTGATAATACAACTGTTAGTCAAATTAAAAAATGTTAAAAAAGAAAAAGAGAATTAGCCAAATATGAAAATAAAATATTAAAAATAGAAAATATAAATAAAGATGTTATTTTGGAAATTTATGAAAGAATGTTTGAACAAGTAAAAGCTGAAATTAATTACTTACATAATGAACTAACTGAAGTTCAAAAAAAATTGATATAAAAGACTGAAATATAGATAATTCTTTTCAATATAAATATGTAACACGATTATAAATAACTTATTTTAGGATTATAAAATAATTAAAATATTTGATTTATTAGTATTTTATTTCCAAAAATTTGAAAAACTTATCAAAAAAAATAGATTTTTCTGATAAATCAATATATAATTTATGAGATACAAAAGTAAGGAGGCAACAGACTATGGCAGTACCAGCAAGAAGAACGTCAAAAATGCGTAAAAATACACGTCGTGCCCATGATAGTTTATCTGCAACAACTACAACTAACTGTTTAAATTGTGGAGCAATTACTAAACCACATCATGCCTGTATGAAATGCAAGACATACAAAGGTGTAAGTATTACTAATCCATTACAAGCAGAAAAAACATCATCAACAGAAAAAAAATAAAATATGAATATATCTTATTTTAGATTACCTTCCTCTTATTTATTTAAAATAATATTTTAAATATTAGAGGTTTTTTACTTTACAAAATTATTTTATAATAGTTAATAATTTATTAAAATATAGATTATAATTTATTAAAATAGACACTATTTATTATTAGGAAGTGTAGAGTATGAAAAATAAGGGCTATTATGATTTATTATTAAAGATTAGTGATGATATTACCAATAATTTCCAAACATCACATATTAATGATGAAAAAGAATTAATTAAAGACATTGATCATTATTTAGTTAAACAATTAAATAATACTTTAATTGAACAATTAAAAACGATTAAATCACCAGAAGCAAAAATTGATTTTTTAAATCAAATCATAAGTAATTTTACTACTAATAAATTTAGTAATAACATTTTATTACAAGTAAATGATAGTATAATTGATAATCCTTTAACTTCTAATATTAGATTAAGTGACAATTTTCTATTTACTAATGAAAACCAACAAGTATTAATTAATCATTTAAATCAGGAAATCAGAACTTGTGATGAAGTATACTTTATTTATCCTTTTATATCAAATTCAATTATAAATAAGTTACGTTCATCATTTACTTATGCTTTAAATCATAATATTACTATTAATTTTATTACTACTACTTTTGATGATATGGCTTTATTTGTTAATTTATATGCATTAGTTAAAATAATAAAAAAGTATCCTAATATTAAAGTTAAAGTTGAAAATAATTTAGAAAAACGTAGTGAAAGAATTCATATTAAAGCTGCCATCTTTAAACGAAATTCAGGTTTTTCTTCAACAATAATTGGTTCATCAAATTTAACGCAAAAAGGTTTAGCTAGTGGTCGTGAATGAAATATTAAAATTAATGAATTTGATAATAAGCAACTATATCAAAATATTTTAAATCAGTATTATAAATTATGAAATGATAATTTAGTTGATTTAAATAATGAACAACAACGATTACAATTACTATCGCGAATTGAATATAATCGATTGCTTGTAAATAAAAAAGATGAACAATGATTAGCAACTAATTATTTTCTTTATGATTTTCAAATTGCCTTAATTAATAAATTAAAGTTAAGAAGAAAACTTAAAAAAACAAAACATTTAATTGTCATGGCAACAGGTGTTGGTAAAACAGTAGTATCTGCTTTTGACTATTTAAATCAAATTAAAGAAAATAATAATCAAAAACCTTCAATTTTATTTTTAGCACATCAAAGAGAAATTATTGAACAAGCATTTATTACTTTTCGAAAAGTAATAAATGATAAAAAATTTGCAACTATTTTAAATAGTAAACAAAATAATTTTCAAGAACAATATTTATTTGCAACAGTACAAACTGTACATAGACATCTAAATAAGTTTAAACTTCAACAATTTGATATTATTATTTTTGATGAAGCTCATCATTTGGCTGCCAAAACTTTTCAGACAATTTTAAATTATTTTCATCCTAAACAAATTATTGGTTTAACAGCAACACCAGAACGAGAAGATAATAAAAACATTATTAATTATTTTGATAA
This sequence comes from Spiroplasma endosymbiont of Aleiodes alternator, assembly GCF_964031135.1. Taxonomy (NCBI): domain Bacteria; kingdom Bacillati; phylum Mycoplasmatota; class Mollicutes; order Entomoplasmatales; family Spiroplasmataceae; genus Spiroplasma; species Spiroplasma endosymbiont of Aleiodes alternator. Next base: position 233,671 of record NZ_OZ035008.1, on the reverse strand, counting down.
TGAGTTTGCACATGAATTACGATTGTGAGATGCAATTAATGAAAAACTTTTATCACCATTTGATTATTATTGTATTGATGACATTACTGCTGATTTAACTGGTATTGATTTAAATAATGATCAACAATTATTTAAAAATTAAATACTGAAGCAAGAAATAAGTTATTATTAGATGTAATTAATGACTATATTGGATTTTATAGTAATCGGATTTGTTTAATTTTTTGTATTAATATTACTCATGCACAAATTGTTGCTAGATTTTTGCAAAATCAGGGCTTAAAAGCAGACTTTTTAACAAGTAAAAATCAAACTAATCGTAGTAAAATAATTAATGATTTTAAAAATAGAATTATTAATTATTTATGTGTAGTAAATATTTTTAATGAAGGAATTGATATTCCTGAAATTGATACTATTATTTTATTACGACCAACTAATTCAAAAACAGTATATTTGCAACAGTTAGGAAGAGGATTGAGAAAAACAGAAACTAAACATTGTTTAGAGGTTTATGATTTAATTGCTAATATTGATAAAAAATATGACATAACGATTGGTATTAAAAATCTTTCAAATTCACATATTATCAATGTTAATAAACAATTACCTAATAGTTTTAATTTACCTTATGGATGTACTATTACTTTAGAACCAAGAAGTCAAAACGTCATTTTAACTAATTTAAAGCAATGATATCAATCGCAAAAAAAAATTTATTTGGTAATTCAATCATACTATCAACTTTATAATGATAATGCTATTTTTAAAATATTAATTGATTATGATTTGACAATTCAAGAATTTTATAATTTTTTAAATGATTTTTTTTTACGAATAGCAAAAAAAATAAAAAATTATCAAACCCATGATAATGATACTAATCGTAATCAAAATATCTTAAAACAATTCTTATTTTTAAATGATTATCAAATAGTTAATTATTTTTATTTAAGATTAAGTCAAGAATTAGATACTAAATTAATTAATTATCATTATGACAATTTATTAATAGCATCATTATTATATGAGGTTACAAGTAATAAAGTATTTAATCGTATTTTTCCAAATTTTAATGAAATACCATGTTTAGTTACAAATTTCATTGAAAATAACAAATTAGTTGTTAATGAACTAAAAATTATTCTTAAATATAAACTAGATTATGAAACATTATTACTCAATGAACATTTTAATCAAGATTACCCTTTATTATCTTATCAATCAACATTTACTGTGCATCAGGCACTATGTGCAATTAATCGTGTTAATTTTAATAAAAAACTTGGACCTTTAAAAATTATTGCCTTTCAAGCAGGTCATTTGACATTTAATGAAAATAAATCAGTAATTTTTGCAGATATTGATGGAACAAATTATGGTAAATTAACTAGTTATAATAAATTAACAAAAGAATATTACTGATCAATACCAGAAAATAAAACGATTAATTCAAAATTAGTGAAAGATTTACAAAATAATAATATTGAAAAAATATTATTTTTAAATAATGATTGTAATAAAAAATTTAAAAATCTTGCTTTAAAGTTGTATGACTTTATTGGTATTGGTCAATATCAATTAACAATTAAAAGTGATTATATTACTATTAAATTTTTAGTAGAATAAATAATATTTTATTTTTTTAATTTTATAAAAAATTTTAATAATTTTAATTTTAAAAAAATAATGCTTTTTTATGATAATTAGGTTGACAATAATTATGGCATGTTGTACTATTGTTATTGTCCCAAAAATAAATGGGTTACAAACTAGAAAAAACGATCTTTGAAAACTAAATAGAACAAGAATTAATCCGTCAATTTTTTATTAAAAATTAAATAAGTCAGACATCATCTTTTAACAAAAACAATTTTATTGAGAGTTTGATCCTGGCTCAGGATTAACGCTGGCGGCATGCCTAATACATGCAAGTCAAACGAAAGTAGCAATACTTTAGTGGCGAACGGGTGAGTAACACGTATCTAACCTACCATTTAGTGGGGAATAACTGTTGGAAACGACAGCTAATACCGCATATGTTATTTATTTGCAATGATAAATAATGAAAGGAGCATTTGCTTCGCTAATTGATGGGGATGCGGCGCATTAACTAGTTGGTAAGGTAATGGCTTACCAAGGTAACGATGCGTAGCCGATCTGAGAGGATGAACGGCCACATTGGGACTGAGACACGGCCCAAACTTCTACGGAAGGCAGCAGTAGGGAATTTTTCACAATGGGCGAAAGCCTGATGGAGCAATGCCGCGTGACTGATGAAGGTCTTCGGATTGTAAAGGTCTGTTGTAAGGGAAGAAGTACTAGAATAGGAAATGATTTTAGTATCGACCAATACCTTACCAGAAAGCCACGGCTAACTATGTGCCAGCAGCCGCGGTAATACATAGGTGGCAAGCGTTATCCGGATTTATTGGGCGTAAAGCGTGCGTAGACGGTTTTGCAAGTCTGAGGTTAAATTTAGGGGCTCAACCCCTAACCGCCTTGGAAACTACATTACTAGAGTATAGGAGAGGTTAGTAGAATTTCATGTGTAGCGGTGGAATGCGTAGATATATGAAGGAACACCAGTGGCGAAGGCGGCTAACTGGCCTATTACTGACGTTGTGGCACGAAAGCGTGGGGAGCAAATAGGATTAGATACCCTAGTAGTCCACGCCGTAAACGATGAGTACTAAGTGTTGCCATGAGGCAGTGCTGTAGCTAACGCATTAAGTACTCCGCCTGAGTAGTATGCTCGCAAGAGTGAAACTCAAAGGAATTGACGGGGACCCGCACAAGCGGTGGAGCATGTGGTTTAATTCGAAGCAACGCGAAGAACCTTACCAGGTCTTGACATACCTTGCGAAGCTATAGAGATATAGTAGAGGTTAACAAGGATACAGGTGGTGCATGGTTGTCGTCAGTTCGTGTCGTGAGATGTTTGGTTAAGTTCAGCAACGAACGCAACCCTTGTCCTTAGTTGCCAGCATTAAGTTTGGGGACTCTAAGGAGACTGCTAGTGTAAGCTAGAGGAAGGTGGGGACGACGTCAAATCATCATGCCCCTTATGACCTGGGCTACACACGTGCTACAATGGCTGATACAAAGAGTCGCTAAACCGCGAGGTCAAGCAAATCTCAAAAAGTCAGTCTCAGTCCGGATTGAAGTCTGCAACTCGACTTCATGAAGTCGGAATCGCTAGTAATCGCGAATCAGCAATGTCGCGGTGAATACGTTCTCGGGTCTTGTACACACCGCCCGTCAAACCACGAGAGTTGGCAATGCCAGAATTCGGTGTCCTAACCGTAAGGAGGGAGCTGCCAAAGGCAGGGTTGATGATTGGGGTTAAGTCGTAACAAGGTATCCCTACCGGAAGGTGGGGATGGATCACCTCCTTTCTATGGAGTTTAGTTTCTAATAAGAAACCAAGACAACAAGAAAAAATAGATGAATGATTTATTGGATTACTTCTTTTGTTCTGTTTAGTTTTCAGGGATTGTTTTCTCTGAGCAATTGTTCTTTAAAAACTGGATAATAGACATCTTTTAAAAAAAATAAGATAATTTTTATCTTGCAATAGGATATTCTAAAAATAAATTATTAAGAGCGTATGGTGGATGCCTTGGAATTGGAAGACGATGAAGGACGCGATTACCTGCGATAAGCTTCGGGGAGCTGGAAATAAGCTTTGATCCGGAGATGTCCGAATGGGGAAACCCACTATCTTTAATCAGATAGTACTGTACAATGAATTCATAGTTGTGCAGAGTGATACCTAGAGAATTGAAACATCTTAGTACCTAGAGGAAAAGAAAGCGAATGCGATTCCCTTAGTAGCGGCGAGCGAAAAGGGAGCAGCCTAAACCAGTCGTCAGACTGAGGTTATAGGACTGTCTATTAGGTTCGACCTATGAAGAGTTACAAAATTTATATATAGCAGAAGTTGTTGGGAAGCAACGCCATAGATGGTGAAAGCCCAGTATGCGAAATGTATAAATCTCTTGACAGTATCCTGAGTACGGCGAGGCACGTGGAACCTTGTCGGAATTTACGCAGACCACTGCGTAAGGCTAAATACTAACCAATTACCGATAGTGAACCAGTACCGTGAGGGAAAGGTGAAAAGTACCCCGAGAGGGGAGTGAAATAGTTTCTGAAACCATATGCTTACAACAAGTCGGAGCCCGTTAATGGGTGACGGCGTGCCTTTTGTAGAATGAGCCGGCGAGTTACGATTACATGCAAGGCTAAGTTGAAAAGACGGAGCCGAAGTGAAAGCGAGCCTGAATAGGGCGTTTAGTATGTGGTCGTAGACCCGAAACCAGGTGATCTAGCCATGAGCAGGTTGAAGTTAATGTAACAGTTAATGGAGGACCGAACCAACGTTCGTTGAAAAGACCGTGGATGACTTGTGGCTAGCGGTGAAATTCCAATCGAACCTGGAGATAGCTGGTTCTCCCCGATATAGTTTTAGGACTAGCGTCAGAATTAGTGCAATGGAGGTAAAGCTCTGAATGTATGATGGCCCCACCTCGGGGTACTGAATGCAATTAAACTGCGAATGCCATTGTTACATATCTGGCAGTCAGTCTATGGGTGATAAGGTCCATGGACGTGAGGGAAACAGCCCAGATCATCAGCTAAGGTCCCCAAATCAATGCTAAGTGGAAAACGATGTGGAATTGTTCAGACAGCTAGGAGGTTGGCTTAGAAGCAGCCATCCTTTAAAGAGTGCGTAACAGCTCACTAGTCGAATGATTCTGCGCGGAAAATGTACCGGGGCTAAGCATTGTACCGAAGCTATGGGTCTATATATATGTTTACATATATTGTGGGCGGTAGGGGAGCGTTCTAATCTGCGACGAAGTTAGACCGGAAGGACTAGTGGAGCGTTTAGAAGTGAGAATGCCGGCGTGAGTAACGATTGAAAGTGAAAATCCTTCATGCCGATTGACCAAGGTTTCCTGGGCTAGGTTCGTCCACCCAGGGTTAGTCAGGACCTAAGGCGAGGCCGAAAGGCGTAGTCGATGGATAACAGGTTGATATTCCTGTACCACCATGGTGACTGATGAAATGACGGAGAAGGCTAAAATGTCCCAGTGATTGGTAGTGCTGGGCTAAGTACAAAGAGGGTTGTGTAGGCAAATCCGCACAGCGTTAACCTTGAAGTACGATGGGGAGTGAACAGTTAGCTTAGTAACGAAGAATTTGATGCCATACTTCCAAGAAAAGTTTCTAAAGACATCACCATGGTGCCTGTACCGAGAACGGACACACGTGGTCAAGGAGAATATCCTAAGGCAAGCGAGATAACTATAGCTAAGGAACTCTGCAAAATAACCCCGTAAGTTAGCGAGAAGGGGAGCTCATAGCAATATGAGTCGCAGTGAAGAGGTCCGGGCGACTGTTTAGCAAAAACACAGCTCTCTGCTAAGTCGTAAGACGATGTATAGGGGGTGACGCCTGCCCAGTGCTGGAAGGTTAAAGAAATTTGTTAGCGTAAGCGAAGCTTTGAACTGAAGCCCCAGTGAACGGCGGCCGTAACTATAACGGTCCTAAGGTAGCGAAATTCCTTGTCAGGTAAGTTCTGACCCGCACGAAAGGCGTAACGATCCGGACGCTGTCTCGGCTATAGACTCGGTGAAATCTTAGTACCTGTGAAGATGCAGGTTACCCGCGATTAGACGGAAAGACCCCGTGGAGCTTTACTACAACTTGATATTGAATTTTGGTGTAGTTTGTACAGCATAGGTGGGAGACGTTGATATGCAGACGCTAGTAGGCATTGAGTCACTATTGGGATACCACCCTTGCTATATTGAAATTCTAACTTGAGACCATAATCTGGTCTAAGGACAGTGTCTGGTGGGTAGTTTGACTGGGGCGGTCGCCTCCTAAAAAGTAACGGAGGCGCCCAAAGGTACCCTCAATATGAATAGAAATCATATGTAGAGCGCAAAGGTAAAAGGGTGCTTGACTGCGAGACATACAAGTCGAGCAGGAACGAAAGTTGGGCTTAGTGATCCGGCGGTGCTGTGTGGAAAGGCCGTCGCTCAACGGATAAAAGTTACCCCGGGGATAACAGGCTAATCTCTCCCAATAGTTCATATAGACGGGGAGGTTTGGCACCTCGATGTCGGCTCATCGCATCCTGGAGGTGTAGTCGCTTCCAAGGGTTGGGCTGTTCGCCCATTAAAGCGGTACGCGAGCTGGGTTCAGAACGTCGTGAGACAGTTTGGTCCCTATCTGTCGTGGGCGCAAGAAATTTGAGGAAACCTGTTCCTAGTACGAGAGGACCGGAATGGACCTACCTCTGGTGCACCAGTTGTCACGCCAGTGGCACAGCTGGGTAGCTATGTAGGGCATGAATAAGCGCTGAAAGCATCTAAGCGCGAAGTCAGTTCCAAGATGAGATTTCTCATTCGAAAGAAGTAAGATCCCTTGAATACTACAAGGTTGATAGGTCAGGTGTGTAAGCATAGTGATATGTTGAGCTTACTGATACTAATAGATCGAGGATTTATTGAAGAATATATTCTCTATTGCAAATCAAAAGTAATCAAATTTAAAGATGTCTGTTTCTAGTTTTTAGGGAGCAATTGCTAAACTATTTGGTGTCCATAGCGGAGTGGTCACACCTGTTCCCATCTCGAACACAGCAGTTAAGCACTCCAGCGGCGAAAATACCAGCAATGGGAAAATAGCACGATGCCAAATTTTTTTTATTGTGTTAATATTTAATTTAAAATTTAAATTTTTTTTATGTTAAGATTGATAATATTAAAATGTAAAAAAGATTTTAAGAAAAAAGGAGAAAAAATAGATAAGGTTGAAAAGAAATTAGATAAAAAATTATACATTGGAGCTAAAATTGGATTCATAACAAATATTATAAGTATTATTTGAAGTGTGAACATCTAGAATAAAGTAGACACAGAATTGTAACCTTTGTGTTAAAAATACTTTAAGGAAGGCGTTCATTTTTTTATGGCTAAATGACTATCAAAAGAAGAAAAGTTAAAAATAATAAAAAAAAGCAAAATTAAAACAATTGATAAAACCGCATTAGAGTATGGTATTGGTCGATCATCAATAAAAGAATGAATTAAAGCATATAAATTATTAGGTGAAAAAGGTTTAGAATATGGCAATGGAATTCGTGCTAAAAAAACCAAAAGAACAGGTCGACCCAAATCTTTAAATTTTAATGAAATGACAAAACAAGAATTAATTGAATATATTGAGGCAATGAACGATATAAAAAAGTATTTAGAAAAATCGACAAAAAAGAAGAAATATTTTGTGATTTTCTCATTGAAGAAAAAATATCAGATTAGTTATTTATGTTGATTATTAAATGTTTCAAAATCAGGATATTATAAGTGAATTAAGAATGGAATGAATGAATTTAATAAATGAGATACATTTTTAGCTAATATAATTAAAAATATTTTTTATGAATTTCAAGAAATTTATGGTTAAAAAATGATAACTTTATGAATTAACAAAATTTATAATTTAAAATTAAAATTTCATATTGTATATAGATATATGAAAAATATGAGTTTAAAAGCTAAGGTTCGCATAAAAAAATTTGATTATAGAATTAAATCAGGAAGTTTAAGATATGATAATTTATTAAAACGTGATTTTTCAACTACTAATTTAAATGAAAAATTTGGTACTGATATAACTTATTTATTAACTAATGGTAAAACATATTATTTATCAATTATTAAAGATTTTCATAATAATGAAATATTAGATTATAAAATAAGTGCAAGTTTAGACATGACATTTGTTGTCCAAAACATTATCCAAGCTTGAGTTAATGCTCAAAAACCTACTTCATGAATTTTACAATCAGATCAAGGATTTCACTATACAAATCCTTCTTATAAAATTTTATGTGATGAATTAAAAATAAAAATTTCAATGTCTAGAAGAGGTAATTCCTGTGATAATGGTGCTACTGAAACTTGATTTGGAACAATGAAAACAGAATTTCTATATCAAATTCCAAGAAAAAATAGAACTATTGAATGAATACAAGACAACTTACCTAAATATATTTACTTTTATAATAATTATCGACCTCAAATAAAATTAAAAGGAATGAGTCCAATCGAATATCGATTAGCTCATTCCAAACCAACAAATAATTACTTCATACCTATAAATTTAACACTTACAAACGCTATTTTATAAAATTTAATAAAAGGTTACTTTTATTGTCCACTTTTCTTGACAAGTTCAATAAATTAGTTTGAGTTGTAAAATAAAAATAATAAATTGCTAATCTTTCAGTTGGTTTATCAACATTAGGAACAATGAAAGCATTGGGATAATTAATAGTAATTATTAAATCAAAAATTAAAAATAAAGAAATAATAAGTAGGCCAAATAAACGTCAAATAAATTTAATAAGATTTCTTTTTTTAATCGGTATTCACTACTATTTTTTCAATTCATATTTTTTCTCCTATTTATATTAGAATTAAATTTAATTTTTTATTATGATTGAATATGCTACTTATTTAGTATATCAAGTTTTTCCTTATCACTATTAATATTTACTAACTGATTATTTAAAACACTTAATAAGTTAAAAAAAATTAACTTATTAATTATTTAATCTTGATTTTTTGATAATAAAGTTTATTATTAATGTTAAGGATATAATTTTTATCCTTATAATTTTAATGAATATATAAGTAATTATATAAGTATTAAAATTATATATGTTGATTTAACAAAAAGTTTAATAATTGATTATATATCCTTAGTTTTATTTTATTAAAACTAAGATTTTAAGTATTTAATTAAATATGCTTAATTTAATATTATAATTATAAACACAAATAATAGGTAAAAAAGGAGTAATCATAATGACAAATTTCTTATCTTTTAGTTTTTTTAAAACTAAAAGTTTTAAAACAATAAGTTTGGCTTTGGCATTATCTCTTACTAGTAGTTTAATGATAGTTACTAATCATCAATCTAATATTAGTACTGTTAATGAGAGTAACAAACTTTCTGGGTTTCATATTACTGTTAAGGAAAATAATAAAAATTTAATTAGTGAAGCTAATACTTGAAATTCAATTAATAATAATTATGAAGATTTTATTAGATTGCATAAAGAAGTAATAACAGAACAATTTAATGATTGATCAGACCTTATTAATAAGGTTAATAATAATCCAAATGATAATCTTAGTAAAGATGTTAATGAGAAATTTAAGAAACAAATTAAAAACAAAGCTAATAATATCTTGCCAGATAATGGTATTAAATATTTTACTGATAAAGTTATTGGTCGTAGTGTTGCTAAACAAAGTTTTAATGATATTGCTAGTTTTGGCTATGTTTATGTTGGTTACCATGATAATAGTTTACCAGCGCAGATTAACAATGGTATTTTTGCAACGGTAAATCCTAGGGCAGATTTTAATAATTATTTTAGTATTCCTTATATGATTAAACCAAGCGATGATTTTTTAAATAGTCATAAAAGTGTTCAAGATCGGTTAGCAATTTTACCACTTAATAATGGTAATCCCAATGATACTAATCAACCAATGTTAGCTATTTTAGCAAAAAATAAAAATGATAAGAATGAACAATTATTAATAAATGATAAAAATGATGAAGTTTTTGATAATGGTTCAAATAGTTATGCAATATTAAATCATAAACCAGATGATCATTTAAAATCAACTATTTTTAATGTTAGTGTTAAAGATAGTGGTTATAGTAAAACTATTAAGTTAACAAATAATAGTTCAAATATTCAATTTAGTACTATTAGTGATGAAAAAGTTAAAGAAAATCCTGTAATTGTACCTCAATATTTAGTTCAAAATAATTCACAAGATAATAAAAATACATTAATAGTTATGAATAAAGCTATTGAGAAGGCTAAAGTAAATATTAGTGATTCACAACAACATTGACTAAAATGAAAAGTTGATTCACAAACTTTACAAAAAGGAAAAAATGATTTGGGAACACCTATTAAAGATGGTGATAATTTAACTCTTAATCAAGGAAGTAATTTTCAAGTTTATTGTATAGGTTTAGATACATCTGACTTACAACGTCAAGCTGCTTCTGAACAATATATTACTGTTTATAGAAGCAATACAAAAATACCTAATTTTCCAAATTGTACTGATTTTTTTGAAAAAACTAATAATTTATTAGCGGGTTTTCAACAATATTTAACTAGTGCTACTAACAATAGTATTAAAATTGAAGATTTAAAAAATAATGCTGCTGGTGAGTTTTTATCATGATTTATTCAATATCAAGGTGATATTACTAAACAAAATTATGTTAATTATTTACAAAGTAATAATTCAGATCGTCCCTGAGATGTTAATATATCATTAACAACTAAAATGTTAGTTAATAATTGAAATATTATTATCATTTGTGGATTCATTTTTAGTTTTTTAACTATAATTCCAATAGTTGTTGTTATTATTCGTAAAAAGAAATATTTAAAATAAAGTTTGTTATTTTTAAGTAGTACTTGTTAAAAAACAATATTTTATATAAAAATATAGGGCGTATTTCAAGTCTAGTTATAATTTAATTTTCTTTAAATAAAAGACAAAATAAATTATTAATTGTTGGTATTATTATACCATAGTATTTATAAAAAATAAAGTATTTTAGTTTTTTATTTTTATTAAAACTTGAATTGTAAATATAAATGGGACAAATGGGACAGTTTTTAAAATAATTGTATTAAGTCTATTGGGCTTTTATAAGATAGTGATTTTCTGGGTGTAGAATTAATTTGAAATGCTATAGCATTTAAGTCTTTTTGTTTATATAAAGATAGATTGAACATCTAGAATAAAGTAGACACAGAATTGTAACCTTTGTGTTAAAAATCCTTTAAGGAAGGTGTTCATTTTTTTATGGCTAAATGACTATCAAAAGAAGAAAAGTTAAAAATAATAAAAATAAGTAAAATTAAAACAATTGATAAAACCGCATTAGAGTATGGTATTGGTCGATCATCAATAAAAGAATGAATTAAAGCATATAAATTATTAGGTGAAAAAGGTTTAGAATATGGCAATGGAATTCGTGCTAAAAAAACCAAAAGAACAGGTCGACCCAAATCTTTAAATTTTAATGAAATGACAAAACAAGAATTAATTGAATATATTGAGGCAATGAACGATATAAAAAAGTATTTAGAAAAATCGACAAAAAAAGAAGAAATATTTTGTGATTTTCTCATTGAAGAAAAAATATCAGATTAGTTATTTATGTTGATTATTAAATGTTTCAAAATCAGGATATTATAAGTGAATTAAGAATGGAATGAATGAATTTAATAAATGAGATACATTTTTAGCTAATATAATTAAAAATATTTTTTATGAATTTCAAGAAATTTATGGTTATAAAATGATAACTTTATGAATTAACAAAATTTATAATTTAAAATTAAAATTTCATATTGTATATAGATATATGAAAAATATGAGTTTAAAAGCTAAGGTTCGCATAAAAAAATTTGATTATAGAACTAAATCAGGAAGTTTAAGATATGATAATTTATTAAAACGTGATTTTTCAACTACTAATTTAAATGAAAAATTGAGGCTTTTATGTAATCTGTGTATCTTTGTTTTACAAAGTACTAGTTTAGATTAATTCTATCTTCAAATTTTATCATAAAATGAGCAATTGCTGTATTTCAATTTTGAATGGGCATTGTTCATTTTTTTGTTATATTTTCAATTGCTAAATAAAATATTTTAAAAACTGCCATATCATTAGGAAAAACTTTTTTATTTCTGATAACTTTTCGTAATTGACTATTTACAGATTCAATAGCATTTGTTGTATAAATCACTCTTTTAATTTCTGCAGGATAACTAATAAAAACAATTAAATTATCTCAATTTTTATATCAAGATTTAGCAATTTGAGGATATTGTTTATTTCACTTATTTTCAAAGGATTCTAAAGCCTGCATTGCTTGTTCTTCACTACATGCAGTATAAATTGGTTTTAAATCTGCAACCAGAGATTTTCTATGCTTATATGAGACATATTTCAAACTATTTCTAATTTGATGAACTATGCATAATTGATGTTCTGTTTTAAGATAAACTGATTGTATTGCTTCTGACATGCCTGTTAAATTATCACTGCAGGCAATAAGAATATCATTTAAGCCACGATTTTTCATTTCTGTTAAATTTGCTAATCAAAATTTAGCACCTTCATTTTCACTAATTCATAAACCTAAAACATCTTTTTTACCTTCTAAATCAACTCCTAAAGCTATATAAACTGATTTATTAATAATCATTTTATCTTGTCGTACTTTCACTATTATGCAATCAAAATAAACAATCGGATAGACACTTTCTAATGGTCGATTTTGCCATGCTTTTACATCATCAATAACATCATCAGTAATTTGACTAATAACACTTTCACTAATATCAGCACCATGATATAACTCTTGTAATTGCATTCTAATATCTGAAAATGTCATACCTTTTGCATATAAAGAAAGAACTTGTTGATCAAAACCTTCAAATCTTCTTTGTCTTTTTGCAACTATTACAGGATTAAAATTACTATTGCGATCTCGTGGTACATCAATCTCAATTTTACCTTGTTGAGTTATTAATTTTTTTGAACTTATACCATTACGAGCATTGTCACTATTACTATGTTGATTCTTATCATATCCTAAATAATTTTGCATCTCAGAATTCAACATTTTTTCTACTAATCTTTTTGTTAATTCTTTATACAATCCTCCCTCTTTAAAAACTGTTGTTAAATCTTCAGTATTTTCTAATAATAAATCTACTGCTTTTGATATTGGATCATTATTATTAATATTTTGCTTTTTAGCCATCTGTAACTCACTCTTTCTAGTCATTTAATTATATTTACTAGAATTAATTAAACATAGTTATTTTTGTAAGTTACACAGATTACTAAACATTACCGAAAAATTAGGTACTGATATAACTTATTTATTAACTAATGGTAAAACATATTATTTATCAATTGTTAAAGATTTTCATAATAATGAAATATTAGATTATAAAATAAGTGCAAGTTTAGACATGACATTTGTTGTCCAAAACATTATCCAAGCTTGAGTTAATGCTCAAAAACCTACTTCATGAATTTTACAATCAGATCAAGGATTTCACTATACAAATCCTTCTTATAAAATTTTATGTGATGAATTAAAAATAAAAATTTCAATGTCTAGAAGAGGTAATTCCTGTGATAATGGTGCTACTGAAACTTGATTTGGAACAATGAAAACAGAATTTCTATATCAAATTCCAAGAAAAAATAGAACTATTGAATGAATACAAGACAACTTACCTAAATATATTTACTTTTATAATAATTATCGACCTCAAATAAAATTAAAAGGAATGAGTCCAATCGAATATCGATTAGCTCATTCCAAACCAACAAATAATTACTTCATACCTATAAATTTAACACTTACAAACGCTATTTTATAAAATTTAATAAAAGGTTACTTTTATTGTCCACTTTTCTTGACAAGTTCACTTCTAAACACATCTTTTTTAATTCATAATAATCATTTTTATTTAATCTAATATGAATTTGTTTAATAATTAAATCTTCTGGTTTCTTTTTAGGTGCTGCTACCATTTTTATTCACTACTTTCTTTTTTAAAAGCATTTTTAATACTTTCACCATACATACCATTTTCTAAATCATTAAAAAATGTTTGTAAATCATTTGCTCATTGAGGCATATTAGTATTTTTCATTATTCTATAAACTCTCCATCTTCTATTTCTTTTTTTAATCATTTAATATTAATTGCTTCATAATTTTTTTCACTTTCTTCTAAAAATTTAATTAATTTTTCTCTAGAAATATAATTATAATCATCCATGATTTACACTCCTTTAAAATTTTCTAATTGTAATTCATTAATATAATGGTTATATAATCTATCATAGTTATCACTTGTTAAATACATATCTTCTTCAATCATGTCATCAATACATTTATTACAATAATATGTATTATCTATTTCACTAAATCAAATATATTTTTCATTATGAATATTACATTTCATTATTTTCACCTATTAATTTATAAAAACATTTATTACAAGTTCTATTTGCAAATGATGAATTTTTATTACATATATCACATGAACCAAATATTTTTTCAATTTCTTCATATTTTAAATATATTCTTTTATCTTCTTTTAAATTCAACATAATTATTAATCCCTTTCTATAATTTTTAATATTTCTTGTATTTCAATATACTTTTTATTTTTAATTAATTTTTCATTACATAAATTTTTAATTAATTCTATTTTTTCAATATTTAATAACATATTAATTTCCTTTAATACTTTAAATAAAATATTTTTTCATTATGAGTATTTATATCTTTCATTGGCATAACAATATAATTAATTGGCTTATCATTTTCTTTATAAGGATTATTTATTTTAAAACTTTTCATATCTTGTTCTCATGTAATGTTATATTTAAAACATTCTTGATTTTTATCATTTGTAAAAATATAATAACCATTATATTGTTCATAAAATTCACAAGATATTAATTCATTTTCAGTAGTAGTAATATCTGAAATATTTTTAATATATTTTAAAATTTCACTACCTTTAATACTTTCAATATCTTTTGTAATTGATTTTTTACCTAATTTATAATTAAAATCTTCAATTATTTTTAATGTTATTTTTTTATTATTTTGATTAATAGTAGTATCTTTAATTGGAAATCATGTTTCATATTCACCAATTTCTAATAACATACCTTTAGTTGTTTCTCTAACTTTATTTTTAATATCTAAATTAACATTAATCATTACGAATCCTTTCTACGTATAAGCCTTATCACCTACAGTGATAAAAGGCTTATATACTACTAACTAAATACTTCTACTACTATACGTATAGGCTTTTGCTACCTATAGTAGCAATAAGCCTTGGGGGTAGGAGGCCTGGAAGGAGGGGGAGAAAAAAATCTTAAATTTTTAAAGACCAGCAGAAAAATTACTATTTGCAAATTCCTATACAATAGCTTTTATAATTTTTATTAAATTTGGAATAATTAATTACTTTAATAAAGTATAGGTTTAATAAAATAATTAATTATAATTGTTCAACAATTAAAAATGAGAGTTTTATCTCTCATTTAATTTCTTATTAAATCTAACTAAGGCTGCAATACGTCCAAAAATATAAAATGATAAGTGTAAAAAATATTATTACTTGTTTTTTCTTTTTAGTGAGTTACAATAAAAATGGCAGTTATAAATGTTTAGAAAATATTTAGGTAATGCCGGTTTTAATTTTATATTTGACTTTAAGTCCTTGTATACTATATATGCTATACAAGGAGTTTTTATATAATTTTAAAATAAAATATATTAAGAAAAAGGAGGCAAAAAATAACAAAATAATATTTAAAAAAAATAATACAATTTCAATTTTTTACTTTTCACAAATATATATTCCTCCCTACAATTATTTTTCAATATTTTTTAAATAATAAATAATAGTAATAAAGTGTACTAGTTTATAAACTAGTACACTTTATTTATAAATTATTTTACATTAAAAATTTGTATCTCTTAAAGCCGCTATTGGTTTATTATTTTTTTTATAAAGGATATTATTATAAAGAGTAAAAAGTAACATCAAAATTATGTATAAGATTAAAATTGCAAAGATATAAATAAATAAAGTAGTTAAACTTTTATGAAAATCTAAAAATGGATATGGAAATGAATAATCAATTTCCGTTGTTCCTTTTCTTAAAAAACCAACAAAATTTCCTTTAGCAAGTGCATAACCTAAATATACAAACATGTAAATAGAAATAATTGGTATTCAAAGATATGTTTGTTTTCCAAGTTTTCAGTAGTATTTACCAGCAGAAAACATAAAATATAAAATCACTATCACTGGTACTATTAAATGTAATAAAAATGTATTTATAAAATTTAATATGCTAATACTATTACTACTATCTAAATTATTTATCATTGGTTTAAATAATACAGCAAAAAATACGATAAGAGTTACGGTAATATAAACAGTAATTGCTAATGAAAAGCGCCCAAAAACAAATTGTGCGTGATTGTCATGAAAACGATTTGTTAATACAAAACAAAAGAAGAGAAAAACTAAAAAATTTGACTGAATAGTAAAGCTAGAAATCATTGTTCAAATACCAACTCATGGGCCATCTGGAGTTCATAAATTATGAGGATTAGGTGTTCCAACTGTTATTGGTTTATACTCAATTAAAACTATTGCAAATTGCATTATTAGACCTATAACAGCAATAATTAGTCCAGATCAAAGTAAAAAATCAGAAAATTTACTTTTAAATCCTATATTTTTTCCTATTCCCATATCGATTAACTCACAATTCTATATTTTTTCTATTTTAATTACATTATACATGATATTATAATAAGTATGTAAGATATTAGAAAATTATTAATAGCAACTAAATGAAATAATAAGGTGATGTTATGTATCAATTATATTTAGATACAACAAATAACAAATTAACAGTGGTGATTTTGCAAGCTAATAAAATTTTAGCAAGTTCATCATTTATTGCTTGACAAAAACAAACAGAATTGGCAATTCCAACTATTACTAATTTACTTGTAAAATGTAAAATAAAATTAAAAGATATTTCAAAAGTAGTTATTGCAAATGGTCCTGGCAGTTATACTGGAATTAGAGTAGCAATTACTTTTGTCAAAACACTTAAAGTTTTGAATAGTTTTTTAACGGTTTTTACTATTAATAGTTTATTATTACAGGCAGGATTAATAAAATCAATAAGTGTTTTGTCAGCATACAATAATAAAAGTTATTTGGCAGTATGTGATAATGGAAAAATAATTATTCAGCCGCAATTAGTAGATGAAAATGCTAAAATTGGTATTATTAGTGATTTACTAGATTATAAAATAATTGAAAATTTAGAAAAATGTAATATTGTGGAAAATTTTCAAAAGTTGTCACCATATTTTATCGAAGTAAAAAACATGGAAGATTTGCAACCATATTATATTAATGATCCATTTTCATCACATAATTAAAAAATAATAATATTTAAATATTTTACATTAGTTTAAAAAGGAGTTTTTACATGCTTATCAATGATAATTTTTGATCTAGAGTATCAAAGGAAGAAAATAATTTCACAAAAAAAGAAAAAGTTCTTATTAACTATATTAATAAGAATAGTCAAAAAATGGATCAAGTTACTATTAGTTCTTTGGCTAAAGAAAATACTGTTGGTTATAGTGTTGTTTATAATTTAATTAAGAAATTGGGATTTAAAGGTTATCGTGAATTTATCATTAGTTTAGCTGCGCAAGAAACTACTTTCAAAGCTTTAAATCGTGAGTTTTTTGGTGATCGTAGTGTTTTAAAAGAACATTATAAAAAACTAATGGATTTAAATGATTCAACGATTAATTATGAGGAATTACAAAGATTTATTAATTGAATAGATGATAATCGTAAAGCTTGTATTTATTTAGCAGGTATTGGTCATTCTGGTTTAGCTGCGGAGGATTTATCAAATAAATTATATCGGTTTGGTTTACGATCAATCTGTTTAAATAAAGATGATGATAGTATTTTAATGCATGCTTCTTTAATTATTCCAGAAGATGTAATAATTCTTTTTTCATTATCAGGTAAAACCGCTACTATTGTTGAAGCAGCTAAACTTGCTAAAAAGAATAATGCTAAAATTGCAGTTGTTACATCACAAGATAAAACTGAATTAGTGACTTATGCTGATTGAACATTTAATATTGTTTCTTCAGGACTTTATGAAGCACAAGAAATATTTATTTTTCCATTATTTGCTATTACTTATTTTAATGATTTAGTAACAACATATTTATTAAAATCAAAGCATAAAGATTGATATTTAGAAAATAGAATTAAAACTAATAAAGTAATTAAAAAATTTAATTAATTTTTTAAATAAAAAAACTGTTTTTTTTAAAAATAATAATTTAATATTATGTCATGAAATATTGGGACTTTCGAGCAATCTGTGTAACTTAGTGATTTTATAACTAAAATTTATTTAAAAAACACAGTTTTTAGGAAAGTCCCTTTTATTGCGTTTTAAACAGCCAATTCCTTGGAAAGCACTAGATGAACAACCCGTTAAAGCAATTATTGCTTTAATTGTGCCACTAAAAAGTGCTGGTAAAGAACACTTGGAAATTTTATCAAAAGTGGCACAAAGATTAACAAAACCGGAATTTCAATCAATATTATTTAATTCAAAAGATAAAAAAGTAATTATTCAATCACTAAATATTAATAATAAATCTAATGTTGAAACTAGTAGTAAAACTATTAGTGAAGATATGAAAGTTTCTTCAAAAAAAACTAAAAATATTATAGCAATTACTGCTTGTCCAGTTGGGGTAGCACATACTTATATTGCACAAGATAAATTAGAAATTGCTGCAAAAAATTTAGGTTATAATATTAAAGTTGAAACTCATGGTAGTATTGGTATTAAAGGTGCTTTTACAGCAACTGATATTGCCAACGCTGATTTAGTTATTATTGCAGTATCGGGCGGTGTTGCAGATTTAAAATTAGAACGTTTTAATAATAAACCATTATATAAAGTAGAAATTAGCAAAGTTATTAAAAATCCTGAAAGTATTGTTAATGATGCTTTTGCTAACGCAAAACCTTATGAAATAAACAAGTCAGAATCGGGACAAAAAGCGGAAAAAGAAAATAAATCAAATGATTTATTTACTACTGATAAACAGGGAATTATGAAACATATTATGGCTGGTGTTGGCTATATGGTTCCATTTGTTGTTTTTGGTGGAATTATGTTAGCATTATCAATTGGTATTGCTAAAGCAGTTTATGGTGCTGACTTTGATATTTCCAAGTTACCACATAATCATTTTCTTTATTTTATGAATCAAGCTGGAAGTATTGCTTTTACATTAATGATTCCAATTTTAGCTGGTTTTATCGCTAATTCAATTGCAGGACGTGCTGCCTTGGTTCCGGCAATGGTAAGTGGATATGTTGCTAATACAGCAGGATTAGTTTATCCAATTGCTGGTTTAGAGCCAAAGGTTTCTGCTGGATTTTAGGAGCATTATTAATTGGTCCAAGTGTTGGATATTTAGTAAGATGAATTATTACTTGAAAAGTACCAAAAACTATTGCTCCAATTATGCCAATTTTCTTTATTCCTATTGTAGTAACATTTTTAATTAGTTTCACTTTTATTTATGCAATTGGAGCTCCAATTGGTTGAATAATGGAACAATTTCAAAATGGGTTAACCCACATGCCACGTGAAGCAATGGCAGCAATTGGAATGTTGCTAGGAGCCATGATTGGATTTGATATGGGTGGTCCAATTAACAAAGTTGCTTTTTTAGCAGCTTCAACAACGATAACTGCTGATCCTAGCTCACAATTATTTATGGGAGCAGTAGCTGCAGCTATTCCTGTTGCACCACTTGGAATGGGTTTAACAACTTTGATTTTTCGTAAATTCTTTAATGAAGGTGAACGTACATTAGGTTTAACAGCAATGTTAATGGGGTGTATTGGTATTTCTGAAGGTGCGATTCCTTTTGCAGTAAGAGATCCAAAACGTGCTATTATTAGTAATATTATTGGTAGTGCTGTTGCTGGTAGTATTGCTGGTGCTTTCTTATTAACTGATGCTGCTGGTCATGGTGGTCCTATTGTTGCTATCTTAGGTGCAGTTAGTTCAGTTAATTATGTGCTTTGGGTAAGTATTCTTTTATTCTTTTTAGCCATTATTGTTGGAAGTATTGTTACTTGTTTAGTATATGGTGGATTATTAATTATTCAATCACGTAATATTAAGGTTTTTAAATTAATGAATGAAAGAATCATGAAAATATTTAATAGTAAAAAAACTAAATCTAAAAATAGTAAAAATAAAGTTTAATTGAACAAATAATCAAAGTTTAGGAGAGTGAATATGAATAATAGCACATCACAAATAATTTTTTTAAAACCTGCTTTTATTCGCAAATTATGAGGTAGTCAAAAATTAGCACACAAATTTAATTTTGATTTACCTAAAAATACACCAATTGGTGAAGCATGATTAGTTAGTGCTCATCCCAATGGAATGAGTTATGTTTTAAATGGCGAGTATAAAGGATTAAGTTTAGCAGAATTGTTTAAACAGCAACCTAGTTTATTTGCTAATCTTGATAGTTCAGGTAGTGTGATTAATAAAGAATATCCATTGTTAACAAAAATTTTAGACGCAAATGATAGTTTAAGCGTTCAAATTCACCCCGATGATAAATTCGCAGAAAAAAATCATCAATGTTTAGGAAAAACTGAATGTTGGTATATATTAGAATGTTTACCCAAAGGTAGAGTTATTTTGGGTCATAATGCTAAAACCAAAGATCAGTTTAATCAATGATTGGCAAAAGAACAATGACATAAACTATTAAAATATATACCAATTAAAAAAGATCAATTTATTTATGTTCCTTCTCTAAAAATTCATGGTTTATTGGCACATACTATGGTTTTTGAATTACAACAATCATCAGATATTACATATCGTTTATATGATTATGATCGTAAAGATGAACTTGGTAATTTACGAAATTTGCATTTGAAAGAAGCATCAACTATTGTTTTAGCTCCTGATTTAAATAGTAGTGAAGCTAATGGCCATGATAATTATTTAGTTGATAACAAGTTTTTTAAGTTAATTAAATTAATTAATGAGGGAATTAAGCATTATAGTTATCCTAATACTAGATGATTGCAAATCTCAGTATTGGATGGTAATGGTATAATTGATGATACTAGTATTAAAAAAGGTGACTCATTTATTTTACCAAATGGTTATACTGATTTTTGTTTAAGTGGTAATATGTTGTTGATGGTTGCATATTGCTAATAAATTGTTTTATTTATAAATGAAAAATAGACTCATGAGTCTATTTTTTATATATAAATAATTATTATAGTTTTTTTAATGCTTGTTCCAAATCATTTCACAAATCTTCAACATATTCAATACCAATTGAAAGACGAACAAGACCTTCTGAAATATTTGCATCTGCTAATTCTTGTGCATTATAAGTAGAATGTGTCATTGAAGCAGGATGTTCAATCAATGACTCAACTCCACCTAAAGAAACTGCCAAAATTATTAATTTTAAATTATTTAATAGTTTGATTCCTCCATCATATCCACATTTTAATTCGAAACTAATCATTGCTCCTGGTAATTTCATTTGTTGTTCATAAAGTACTTGTTCTGTTGCTGAATTAGTTAGTCCAGGATAAAATACTTTTTTAATCTTAGGATGTTCTTTTAATCTTGCTGCAATTATTCTTGCATTTTTGCAAGCTCTTCATAATCGTAATTCTAAAGTTGATAGTCCTCTTAAAACAAGAAAGGCATCATGAGCTGATAATACAGCTCCTGTTAAATCTTTTAATCCTTCAAAACGAATTTTATTTATTAAAGTACTTTTACCACAAACAATTCCGGCCATAACATCAGAATGACCGTTAATATATTTTGTTGCTGAATGGATATCAATATCAGCACCAAAAATTAATGGTTTAGTAATGATTGGTGTAGAAAAAGTATTATCAACAATTACTTGAATTTGCGGATTATATTGATGGAGAATATCACTAATTGCTTTAATATCTAAAATTTCTAAAGTAGGATTAGCTGGTGTTTCGAAAAAAACAACTTTAGTATTTGGTTTTAAATTTTTTTTAATTTCATCAAGTTTAGTAAAATCAGTAAAATCAACTTCAATTTGAAAGCGTGATATTCCTTTTTCAATAAGTGAATGAGTACCACCATAAATTGTTTTTGATGATAATAAATGGTCAGTAGCATTCAATAATGTTCAAAAAGTAGATGCAATGGCCCCCATACCCGATGAGAAAGCAATTGCTTTTTCTGATCCTTCTAAATGTGCCATTCGTTTTTCTAAAACAGTTGTTGTTGGATTACCAATTCTTGTATAAACATATCCTTCTTCTTGTAAATTAAATATCCTACCACCTTGTTCGGCACTATCAAAAGCAAAACTTGTTGATAGATAAATAGGAGGTAAAGCGACTCCAAATTTATCATTATAATTACCACAATGAACTAATTTAGTTGCAATGTGGTAATTATTTTTATTTTTTTTAATTTTTGTCATAATTATCTCCTTATAGATATAAATTTATTTTATTTTTATGTTATTTCCATTTATTTTGTATTTTAAAACTACCTTTTATATAAATAAAGGTAGCAAGTTTATATTAAAGTATATAAATATCTTAGATTAATGTTAACAATCCTGTTTTAAAAAAGTAGTTATAATCTAATATTCAATTTTTATATGAAATACGGGACTTTCCTAAAAACTGTGTTTTTTAAATAAATTTTAGTTGTAAAATCAGTAAGTTACACAGATTGCTGGAAAGTCCCGAAAATTTGTTATTTTATAGTAAATTTTTTTTAATAAAAAAGGTTACCTTTTTACTAGTAATCTTTAAATTCATATTTTAAATTCAATACTTATTATAGTTTTTATTAATTAACATAATTTTAGTTTATTATTGATATTTTATATAGATTAAGATTTATTTAGAATGTATTTTATTATTGTTTTAAGTATAAAATATTTAGAATTTTGAGAAAAGTGTGAAATTGTAGTAAGAATATTAAATTGGAAAGTGTAGTAATGTATTGGAATAGCAACCCTTTTTAGGACTATTTTTTGGTAGACATTTGTTCTTCATACTTAACTGGAGTTAAGTACTTTAGAGTGCTGTGAATTCTTATGTTGTTGTATCAGTTGATATAATCAAATAATTCTAATTTTAATTGGATTAATGATATAAAATTTTTTTCATTAATAAATTCTGTCTTAAAAGTTTTAAAAGTCGCTTCAGCAACAGCATTGTCATAAGGACAACCTTTTTTGCTTAAAGAACGGGTAATGTTGAATGCTAATAAAAGTTTATCGATAGTTTTGTTATTAAATTCGTTACCGCGATCAGTATGAAATATTTGCATATTTTTTAAACAGCGATTTGATTGCATAAATGCTTGGTATACCAATGATGCATCTTTTTTAGTACCTACACTATGTCCAATAATTTCGCGGTTAAATAGGTCAATTAATAAGCAAATATAGTTTCATTTGCCATTAACTTTAACATAAGTTAAATCACTAACAATAACTTCATTTTTAAGCCTATTATTAAAGTTTCTATTAACAAGATTGGTAATTTGATTATCATTAACTTTATTATGATTATTTTTGATAATTGGGACTTTCCAGCAATCTGTGTAACTTACTGATTTTACAACTAAAATTTATTTAAAAAACACAGTTTTTAGGAAAGTCCCCTAATTATAGTTGTTTTTGTAAGTTACACAGATTACTAAACATTACCAATGCAAATACAGAAATTTAATATTTTATCTCTTTTAAATGAAAATAAAATTGATTATTTAAGTTGATAATCTTCTTGTTAACTTAAAAAATAATAAAAAACAATTTAAAAATGCATCTTAAAGATGCATTTTATTGTTATTTTAAAAATTAAAACTTAAAGCAATTATTTAATAATTGCTTTAAGTTTAGTAGCAATAATATCAATAGCTACAGTATTATGAAAATCAAAAGGAATAATAATGTCAGCATAACGTTTAGTTGGTTCAACAAAAGCATCATGCATAGGTTTAACAGTTAATGCATATTGTTGTAAAACACTGTCAAGAGTACGATTTCTAAAACTAACATCTCGTTTAATTCTTCTTAGTAGTCTAGTATCACTATCAGTATCAACAAAAATTTTGATAGTAGATAATTCACGAATAATAGGATTTTCTAAAGCAAAAATACCATCCAGAATGATAACATCACCCGGACCAATAATCTCAGTGTTTTTACTGCGACTATTGATTTTAAAATCATAAATAGGCTCTTCAATAGCATTGCCAAGTAATAATTTTTCTAAATCATGAATTAATAATTTCATATCAATAGCATTAGGATGATCAAAATTAGTTTTTTTTCTTTCTTCAACTTTTAAGTTACTAAGGTCATGATAATAATTATCCATTTGTACAAAAATGACATTTTTTTTATTACAAGCTTCAGCAATTTTTTCTGCTACTGTTGTTTTTCCTGAAGCACTGCCGCCAGCGATAGCGATTAAATTAATTTTTTTATATTTCACATTTATCTCCTAAAATTTAAGATTGAGTTATTTTATCAAAGTATGATTGTAAAATAATAGCAGCAGCCAATTGATCTTTAACTTGTTTTCTTTTATTTGAAGAAACATTAGATTTAATTAATATTTGCTGCGAAGAATAGGTAGTTCTTCTTTCATCTTGTAAAACAATATTTAGTTTATCATTATTTTGTGTTAATTTAAATTTATCAATAAAATTTAAAACAATTTTTGCGCTGGGGCCGACTGTGCTATCCATGTTTAAAGGGTAACCAAAAACAAGAATATCAGCATCATATTCTTTAATAGCATTTTGGAGTTGGATAATAGCATTATTAAAATCATGCTCTGGGAAACGAATAGTTTTTCAAGAAAAAGCAATTTTTCCTTCACCACGAGCAAGCCCTAATGTTTTACTACCTAAATCAATGCCTAAATATTTCATAAATTTATTATACTTAATATTTTTTTTAATTTTAATAATATATTAATTTTATAAAAAAATATTTTTTATATTGTAACTATAATAAAAATGTATTATGTCTATAAATTTTTATCTTTTTTATATTGTTTTTTTCTTCTGCAATTCTTTTTCTTTCTTTTTCAGCTTCTTAAATTCTTTTTTTTAATCTTTCTTCTTCAAATTGTTTTTTATTTTCTGCATCTTGTTTTCTTAACTTTTCAATTTCCTTATCTTTATCCATAATAAAAAGTTCCTCTTTTCTAATGTTAAACTTTGGATTATTTTTTTCTTTTTTTTAAAAATATCCATAAATTAGTATAAATATTTTTTAAAAAAAATATATTTTTAAGTTATATTATGAATTAAGCAAATAAAATCATTTTTTTGTTTAATAATGGAAATTGATCTGAATCATAATCAGTGCTATTTATTAACTTTGGATCATTTTTTTGTATTTGAATATATTACTTTATAAGTCTTATTTACTTCATTTATGCTGTCTTGTATTTTTATTACTTCTGATTTATTAAAAATTGGAATATTACTATTGTTTTCTAGTTCTATTAATTTTTCTTCTAGTAAACTTATGTTTGGTTTATGAAAATATCTAATTTTTTTTATTAAAGTTTCAAAATTAAAAATTTTATAAAAATTTGAAATAGAAAGAGAAATCATTTGAGAGCCTGTTGCTAAGAAAAAAAATAATCATGTTTCTCATTTTTTTAATTTTAATTCAAGTAGGTCATGAGATTTTGTAACTTCATATTTAGTAAGTAGTGTTGTTGTTTTAGTAATATTACTAAAAACAGCATTGAAAAAAAATAAAAAAATTGCCATTGAAAATTTTCCATAATTTGATTGTTTTGTAATTCAGTTTGAAATTATTTGAGGACAAATATTAGTTTTAATTTTTAATGTTTCTAATCCTCATTTAAATATGGAATTAACTGGTCGTATAGAAAAATAAGTGATTGTATTTGCTAATATAATATTTGGTTTAGTAAAATATTTAATTCAATCACTTATTTTAAAGTTTTCTTGTATAGCATTTGCTATTGCACCTGTCATTATAGAATGTGCCATTAGTCATGTTACTGATTCTAAAAATAAATCAAATAATGAATAATTTATTCTTTCTTTTCATTCTAAAGTATCTAAATTTGATTTTTTTAATTTATTTAAATTATCAATCACTTTGTTTGCCGAAGATGTTAGTTCTTTTATTATAGTATTATCAATAGGCTTCTTTAAACAATTAAAGTCACTAATTTTTTCAACTTCTTTTTTAAAATTTGGATGATATTCAAAATCTGTAGGTTTTGGAAGATTATTAAGTTTTTTTATTAAATTATTAATATGTTTTATTCGTGTCATATTATTTTTTAATTTTACTTCATTTTCTTCATATAAAAGGGTTAAAAATTCATGCTTATATTTTTTAAATGGTTCAATAGGAATTTTTTTAATTTTAAAATCATTTATTGGATTACTTTTTTGACTTTGGATTATATTTAAAATTGTATTTCTTGATCAATCAGCAATTGCTGAGGTAAAAAATGTCGTTAAAATAGTATCAATGAATGTTGTGAAATAGTTTTGTTTATTTTGAAATATTCCATAAAGATAATCTTCTGATGTATATTCTTGCTCATCAAAAATATATGTAGAAATTATTCTTTGTGCATTTTTTCCAGTAAATGCAATATAAACTAGTAGTAATCCTAACAATAAATTAGGTAATGTTTTTTTAATTTTGGCACTTTTTGAAATATTGCTAGATGAAGTAGGATTATCAATAAGTTTTTGCATATATGTTAAATACTGATATAACTTTAATAAATTATCATAATTAATATTAATACTTAATTCTTGATTAAATGAGGTAATATTTTTTATAAACATATCTATATTATTAATAGAATTTATAGTAGCGTTTTCTAAATAATAATAATATTTTAGATTTGATTTTTCGCCTCCTTTAACTTTGATAGGAGAGGAATCTAAAAGTTTATTATTCTTTAGGTCATCTGATAATTTGTCAATGTTTTCATATTTTTTAACGTGTTTATATAATTTATTATTTTTAATTAAAAATATTTCAAAAATAATTTGACTATTTGGAAAGGCAGTTCTTTTAGTTCAATATTTAAAATCATTTTTGTTTTTGTCATAAATTGTCATATAGGATTCATAAATAAGTGAATCAAGTTCATTAGATTTATTTCTAATTTCAGTTTTATATTCTCATTCTCCTTTATTATTTTTTCATTTCTTTGTTTTTCCACCAAAGCGATTGTTATTTTTTGTTAATTTTATTTTTTTTAAATTTCTCATTTTTACTCCTTTTTAATTATAAAAGTTTTATTTAATATATATTAATTTGTTATTAATAACAGTAGTTATATATTATAAAAAGGATCATATTACAAGATCCTCAAAAGCAGTAGTATTAATTTTTTTGAATTAGTTTTACTATAACAATTTATAAGTATTTTAAAATCATATCCAAAAAATTACTGTTTATAAGTAAAGTTTTTAGTTGTGTTATTAATTTTTTCCCAATACCTTCTTAGATACCTGAATTGTAAATATAAATGCGACAAATGGGACAGTTTTTAAAATAATTGTATTAAGTCTATTGGGCTTTTATAAGATAGTGATTTTCTGGGTGTAGAATTAATTTGAAATGCTATAGCATTTAAGTCTTTTTGTTTATATAAAGATAGATCTGTAGATTTTGGTAAATATCTTCTTAAAATACCATTATTATTTTCATTTAAACCTCTTTGACAAGGTTTGCCAGGATCTGCAAAATAAATCTTAACATTGCAAATTTTTTCGATTAATTTTCATTTACTAAATTCTTTACCACGATCAAAAGTAATAGTTTTAACTGTTCCTTTTTGTAACTTTGAAATAAATTTTATTATACTTTTTGTAATATTTTCTGCTTTATGATTTTTAGAAACTAAAGGAATTGTGGTTTTTGATCATATATCAGCTAAAGTAATAATAGAACTTTTATGATCTTTACCAATGATAGTATCACCCTCTAAATGACCAAATTCTTGTATATTTTTAATATTAGGAATGATTAAATTTCTTTCATGAATAGATTTACAATTATTAATTCGTCCTCTAGTTTCTTTTCGTTTATGAGGTTTATTTTTTCCTTTTCTCAATAAGTTATTTTCATCAAAACCAATTCGATTTGTTTTAAACATGTTATATAAAGTTTTTGTTGAAATACTTTTTATTTTATTTTCCTTTAAAAAATTAGCAATTATATCAAGCGCATAATTTTTATTAATTAACAAATAATTAATAGTATTAATTTCTGTTAAAGTTAAAATTATTAATTTTCTACCTGCATTTTGCTTCTTTTTTTGAATTTGATTCAATATTTCTAATGGTAATAAGTTTTGATTTAATAATCTGCAAACTCTATGTACAGTTGATTTACTATAATCAACAGCTTTTGCTATTTTACGAATTGAAAATTCATAACTTTTATATTCTTTTATTGCTATTATTGATTCAATAGTCAGATACTTATACATTGTGCTAATTCCTTTCTTTTCTTAATTATAGAATTAACACAATTTAATTTTTATATAAATGTCCTTTTTAATTTTACAATTCAGGTTTTATAAAATTGTACGATTATTTGAATAATAATGAGTTTGTTCATTATTTGGCGTTTTATTTATATGATTTACTAGGTTTTGAATATTAGGATTTTTTTGTCTTTTTTTGATAATTAAATTTCATATGTTAATTTCTTTATTTAGTCTTTTTATTTTTTCACTAATTTCTAAAATTTTCTTTTTATTTTCTTTGTTTTTGTTAATAATTCCAAAACTAAAAAGTGTAATAAAAAAATTTTTAACTTTTGGTTGTTTTTTAATTTTTGTTATTTCATTATTCATATCATTAATTGTAGTTTTTGCTAGTTCAACTTTATTTTTAATTACTTCTTCATTACCATTATTAATTTGTGCAGATTTTAAAAAATTAAAAACTCAATTATATTCCAATTCTAATGTTTTCATTTTTTTCTCCTTTTTTCCTTGATTTTACTTATAAATTGTACTATTTTTGATTATTTTTACAAGTATGCTTTTAAATGCAAAATAACGCCTAAATTAAAGTCGTTTATTTTGTGAGACCATAATCTATTAATGATATTGTACTTGTTTACTATATGGCAAATGTGAACATGCTTTTTTTCACACTAGCATTATTTTTACCCCTAATTACATTTTTATATGGATATAGTGCATAAAATAATGCATCATATGGGTCTTGATACATATTTTTGTCAGGAATGTTAGTTTTTATTTCATCATAACGTAATTCTTCTAAACATTGAGTAGTCTTTGGTAAATCATCTTTATTCGCATATTTGGGACTTTCCTAAAAACTGTGTTTTTTAAATAAATTTTAGTTATAAAATCACTAAGTTACACAGATTGCTCGAAAGTCCCGAATTCAAATGACAAAACAAGAATTAATTGAATATATTGAGGCAATGAACGATATAAAAAAGTATTTAGAAAAATCGACAAAAAAGAAGAAATATTTTGTGATTTTCTCATTGAAGAAAAAATATCAGATTAGTTATTTATGTTGATTATTAAATGTTTCAAAATCAGGATATTATAAGTGAATTAAGAATGGAATGAATGAATGAACTTTTCAAGAAAAGTGGACAATAAAAGTAACCTTTTATTAAATTTTATAAAATAGCGTTTGTAAGTGTTAAATTTATAGGTATGAAGTAATTATTTGTTGGTTTGGAATGAGCTAATCGATATTCGATTGGACTCATTCCTTTTAATTTTATTTGAGGTCGATAATTATTATAAAAGTAAATATATTTAGGTAAGTTGTCTTGTATTCATTCAATAGTTCTATTTTTTCTTGGAATTTGATATAGAAATTCTGTTTTCATTGTTCCAAATCAAGTTTCAGTAGCACCATTATCACAGGAATTACCTCTTCTAGACATTGAAATTTTTATTTTTAATTCATCACATAAAATTTTATAAGAAGGATTTGTAGGGACTTTCCAGCAATCTGTGTAACTTAGTGATTTTACAACTAAAATTTATTTAAAAAACACAGTTTTTAGGAAAGTCCCGAAAAAATGTTGAATTCTGAGATGCAAAATTATTTAGGATATGATAAGAATCAACATAGTAATAGTGACAATGCTCGTAATGGTATAAGTTCAAAAAAATTAATAACTCAACAAGGTAAAATTGAGATTGATGTACCACGAGATCGCAATAGTAATTTTAATCCTGTAATAGTTGCAAAAAGACAAAGAAGATTTGATGGTTTTGATCAACAAGTTCTTTCTTTATATGCAAAAGGTATGACATTATCAGATATTAGAATGCAATTACAAGAGTTATATCATGGTGCTGATATTAGTGAAAGTGTTATTAGTCAAATTACTGATGATGTTATTGATGATGTAAAAGCATGGCAAAATCGACCATTAGAAAGTGTCTATCCGATTGTTTATTTTGATTGCATAATAGTGAAAGTACGACAAGATAAAAGGATTATTAATAAATCAGTTTATATAGCTTTAGGAGTTGATTTAGAAGGTAAAAAAGATGTTTTAGGTTTATGAATTAGTGAAAATGAAGGTGCTAAATTTTGATTAGCAAATTTAACAGAAATGAAAAATCGTGGCTTAAATGATATTCTTATTGCCTGCAGTGATAATTTAACAGGCATGTCAGAAGCAATACAATCAGTTTATCTTAAAACAGAACATCAATTATGCATAGTTCATCAAATTAGAAATAGTTTGAAATATGTCTCATATAAGCATAGAAAATCTCTAGTTGCAGATTTAAAACCAATTTATACTGCATGTAGTGAAGAACAAGCAATGCAGGCTTTAGAATCCTTTGAAAATAAGTGAAATAAACAATATCCTCAAATTGCTAAATCTTGATATAAAAATTGAGATAATTTAATTGTTTTTATTAGTTATCCTGCAAAAATTAAAAGAGTGATTTATACAACAAATGCTATTGAATCTGTAAATAGTCAATTACGAAAAGTTATCAGAAATAAAAAAGTTTTTCCTAATGATATGGCAGTTTTTAAAATATTTTATTTAGCAATTGAAAATATAACAAAAAAAATGAACAATGCCCATTCAAAATTGAAATACAGCAATTGCTCATTTTATGATAAAATTTGAAGATAGAATTAATCTAAACTAGTACTTTGTAAAACAAAGATACACAGATTACATAAAAGCCTCAATTATTTTGTTACAGATTGATATTCTTTACAGTATAATAGAGTATATGAAAACTAAACTTTATTAAGAAGGGTTAATTAAATGATTAAAATTTATGATAGTTTTTCACAAAGATTGCAGCTGCTTGCCCCTAATAAAAAGCAAGTTAATATGTATTTATGTGGTCCTACTGTTTATAACTATATTCATGTTGGCAATATTCGTGGTGTGCTTGTTTTTGATGTTTTACATCGTTTGTTAATTCATCAAAATTATAAAATAAATTATGTTCATAATATTACTGATATTGATGATAAAATTATTAAGAAAGCTGCGGATTTAAAAATAACAGAACAACAAGTTACTAAAAAATATACGTTAGCATATTATGAAGACTTAGAAAAATTAAATATTATTTTTCCTACAAAATTACCAAAAGTAACTGAATATATTTCAAAGATTATTGAATTTATTAATAAATTAATTATTAAAGATTATGCATATGTTACGGCTGGTGATGTTTATTTTAAAGTTAATAAGTTAAAAGATTATGGAAGTTTGGCACATAAAAATATTGAAGATTTAATTCCAAATTTTAGAATTAAAAATTTAGTTACTAAAGAAAATAATCTAGATTTTGCTTTGTGAAAATCAACAACAATAGGTATTAGTTGAAATAGTCCGTGAGGAAAAGGAAGACCTGGTTGACATACTGAGTGTGCTTGTTTTGTTGAGGATTTATTTAATGGTCAAACTATTGATTTACATGGTGGTGGTGTTGATTTAAAATTTCCTCATCATGAAAATGAACGAGCTCAATTTGTTGCAGCTAATAATAAAAAAATGTCAAATATTTGATGACATAATGGTCATGTTAATATTGCTAATGAAAAAATGTCAAAATCTTTAAATAATTTTATTTTGGTTAAAGAATTTTGTCAGCAACATCATCCGAATGTATTGCGATATTTAATATTAAATCGTGATCATCAACAACCAATTGATTTCAATAAGGAAACAATTGAAAATGGATTAGTGTCAACAAAAAAATATGAAAATGTTTTAAAACAATGAACATATCAAATATTTATTAACAATATAATATGTAATAATAATCATTATTCAATTTATTATCATCAAATTATTAAAAATTTATCAAATAATATTGATACAACTAATACTATTACTTTAATTGAAAATATGATTAAAAAATTAAATGAAGCACTTATTAAAAAAAAATTTAATGAAGAATTTCAAGAAATTTTTTATACTTTTACCTTTGCTTTAAAAATATTAGGATTTGATTTTAAAGTTGGTAATTATTCTGAAAAGATTAAAAATAAAATTAAAATATGAGAACAACTAAAAAAGGAAAAACAATACCAAGAAGCTGATAAAATTCGTCAAGAATTAAAAGATTTGAATATTATTTAAAGGAGCAAAATTATGGCATTACAATATATTTATGGTTATCACCCTATTATTGCTGCATTTTCAACATCATCATTAATAAAAATTAAAAAAGTTTTTTTAGTTCAAGATAAGTACCGAGAATTAAAAAAAAATTTAAAAAGTGTAAATATTCCTTATGAAATTATTAGTTTACAAGCAATGAATAATTTATTAGGTACTACTAAACATCAAAATATTGCTGCTAATGTTAAAGACTATCAATATTTTTCTTTTGATGAATTAATTAATATTGGTTCAACATCTAAATTTTTAAGAATTTTAATTTTAGATCGTATTTCTGATCCACATAATTTTGGTTCAATGTTAAGAATTGCAGCGGGTAATGACTTTGATGGTGTAATTATTTTAAATCGTAATCAATCTGAAATAAATGGTGCAGTTGCAAAGGCTGCAGCCGGTGCTCTAAGTATTATTCCAATTTGTCAAGTTAATAATTTAACTTCCGCAATTAATAATTTACAAGAAAAATATAAATTTTGAATTTTGGCTGCTGCTAAAACAGCAAAAGCAATTGATTATTTTACTATTGATTGTAGTAGCAACTTAGCATTAATTATTGGTAATGAAGGTGAAGGGATAAGTCCAAAGTTATTAAAACATACAGATTATATTGTTCAAATACCAATAAGTCCAAAAATAGAATCATTTAATGCTAGCGTTGCTTGTGGTATTATTGCAAACTATATTTACGTTGAAACGTTAAAATTATCGTAAATTTTAAGAACCTATATTTTTGGATAATATTTAAATTTATGAAAAAATAAAATATTTTTTTAAAAAGATACTTTTATATTTTAGGTGTAAATTTTTTGGGACTTTCCAGCAATCTGTGTAACTTAGTGATTTTACAACTAAAATTTATTTAAAAAACACAGTTTTTAGGAAAGTCCCGATAAAGTTAGATTCATCATCAATAGTGACTAAAACAACTATTAAACGTGATTATGGATTAAATATGTAATATTAAGAATTTCAAAATTAAATACTAATACATCATAACTTTAAATAATTAGTTGATTAGTAATTCATAATTAGTTTGTTATTTGAAATATTTAGGAGGACTTAATTATGAATGATAATGAATTGATTTATTTGTATTGTATTGAAAACAATGAATTTGCTTTTAATTTTTTATATAAAAAATATGAATTGAAAAATGATTTTTTTTACGAAATATTATTAAAAAGTTTTTTGCTATTCCTTTGGAAACAAATGATTTAAAATCAACTTTTTATTTTATTTTATTTAAAGGCAATTTTTAAATTTCAAGAAAGAAAAAACAAGTCATTTCAATTTTTTTTATATTATGAAGTAAAATGAGGAGTATTTACTTATGTTAAAAGTTTTTTAAATAATAATCATAAAATTATTAATTGTGCCTTAAAATATAATGATTATTTATATCAAAAAAATGATTGTGAATATACTTCATTTTTGGAAGAAGTTATTAGTATTACAAATTTTACTACTAATGAAAATGAAGTTTTAAGATTAAAGCGAAGAGAATATAATGTTCATCAAATTATGAAAAAATTAAATTTAAGCTATAAGCAAGTTGATAATGTTTGAACACGAGTAAAGTTAAAATTAAAAAATAGTTACAAAAAATATATTTAATAAAAAATTACTATGATAGAATTAAGACAACAATAAAATTTATTTTTTAATTTTATTTTTTAATTTTAAAAATTAATTTATAGGTTTTATTGTTATATTATTATTTATATAATTTAGCTGTTGCTTTGTAGTGATTTTTTAATCATCCTGAATTGTAAAATTAAAAAGGACATTTATATAAAAATTAAATTGTGTTAATTCTATAATTAAGAAAAGAAAGGAATTAACACAATGTATAAGTATCTGACTATTGAATCAATAATAGCAATAAAAGAATATAAAAGTTATGAATTTTCAATTCGTAAAATAGCAAAGCTGTTGATTATAGTAAATCAACTGTACATAGAGTTTGCAGATTATTAAATCAAAACTTATTACCATTAGAAATATTGAATCAAATTCAAAAAAGAAGCAAAATGCAGGTAGAAAATTAATAATTTTAACTTTAACAGAAATTAATACTATTAATTATTTGTTAATTACTAAAAATTATGCGCTTGATATAATTGCTAATTTTTTAAAGGAAAATAAAATAAAAAGTATTTCAACAAAAACTTTATATAACATGTTTAAAACAAATCGAATGGCTTTTGATGAAAATAACTTATTGAGAAAAGGAAAAAATAAACCTCATAAACGAAAAGAAACTAGAGGACGAATTAATAATTGTAAATCTATTCATGAAAGAAATTTAATCATTCCTAATATTAAAAATATACAAGAATTTGGTCATTTAGAGGGTGATACTATCATTGGTAAAGATCATAAAAGTTCTATTATTACTTTAGCTGATATATGATCAAAAACCACAATTCCTTTAGTTTCTAAAAATCATAAAGCAGAAAATATTACAAAAAGTATAATAAAATTTATTTCAAAGTTACAAAAAGGAACAGTTAAAACTATTACTTTTGATCGTGGTAAAGAATTTAGTAAATGAAAATTAATCCAAAAAATTTGCAATGTTAAGATTTATTTTGCAGATCCTGGCAAACCTTGTCAAAGAGGTTTAAATGAAAATAATAATGGTATTTTAAGAAGATATTTACCAAAATCTACAGATCTATCTTTATATAAACAAAAAGACTTAAATGCTATAGCATTTCAAATTAATTCTACACCCAGAAAATCACTATCTTATAAAAGCCCAATAGACTTAATACAATTATTTTAAAAACTGTCCCATTTGTCCCATTTATATTTACAATTCAGGCATTATAAAGTTTTTTTATGTTTTATTATCGATTTTTGGTGGAGGAAATAATGTATAAAATTGGTATTAATCAAAATGAAAAATCAAATTATAAGCAAAAACCTAATGTTAAGCAAGAAAAAAAACATTGGTTTAAAATTTTTTCTTTGTTATTTGTTGTTGTTGTTTTAATTATTACTACTATGATTTTAATAATTGCAAATAATCAATGAAATAGTGCCATAAATAGTAATAATTCCAACAACTGAAATCCTAATCAAGATAAAAATTGAGAAGATTATTATAAGAATAATTGTCCAAAAAATAAAAAATATAATTTGATAGATTACAAGGATAAATTAAATAATATTAGTTTAATATCTACTAATAAAAAACTAAAAATTTTTTATCTTAGTGATTTATTAAAAAAGATTGATAATGTGTTACAAACAAATAAAATAGATATTCCTAATATTTTTTTTGTACATTTACCAGTAAATCCAGCTATTAATATTAAAATTAATGATGAAAATGCACTTAAAAATAATTTTTCAATAAAAATACCATCTTATAAAGAAAAAATAAAACAGTTTAAAATTGAAATGAGTGTTAATCAATTTGGTAGTAATTATGGTTTGCTTCCTTGTGACTTAAATTTCAATTTTAGTGTTGAAAATGATGTTATTTCAGAAAAATTTAATATTTTTGATTTAGACAATAAAATTACAATTCCATCACAAACAATAGTAATGTCAGATGCTACAAAAGCAACTAAAAATGAAATAGAATCTCAAGTCAATAAAATTATTGAAGAGAAATTTTTAGAAGAAATTAATAAAGAAAAATCATTATCAGATAAAGTAACAAAAAGTGATTTTGTTATTAATTATGATTCAATAAAAAATTTTGATAATTATATGATAAAAAAGAAAATAACAGTTGTTATTTGTGCTAAAAATAGTAGTGAAATTATTAAAGGTCAATTAAATATTAATTTTAATGTTCAAGGTAGTTGAACAAAAAAATCATTATACGTTATTAAAACAGTATTGGAAAATAATGAAAGCATAAATACTGAACAAATAGATGTTATTGATGATACTAATGTTAGCAAAGTGAATATTGATAATCATATTGCTTTCCTTGTTAGTAAAAAAATAAATGAGTTTGGTAAGCAAAAATGACATCAAGATTTTAATGATCAAGATTATATTATTACTAGTAATGCGATTACTGGAAATTATCAAAAACCAAAATCTATAATAGTAACAATTGTTGGTAAAAATCAATTGCAAGATACTATCGAGTTTTCAATAAATATTCAATGTCAAAATAAAGAACCAAATGAAAAAACCTTTAAAAATAAAAATTTTAATGTTAAAGATTTAAATTCTATTGATTTATATCCAAATGTTCTTCCTAGTGGTGTAATATATCAAATTACTTTTAAAGATAATTCTATTTCACTTATTTCACTATTATTTCAAGAAGCTATTAATGATATGAATAATTTTTCTCCTACTAATGACATTAATTTAGAAATGAATATAGGAATTAATATTGATGGTGATAACTATCAAATTCATTTTCAAGAGACAATTAATTTTGATATCATAAAAAAGATAAATAATATTGAACTTGTTAGTGTTTCTAAACAAAATGATAAATATCAGAACTTAAAAAACATTGGTATCATTATTAAATATGATGATGATAAAGAATATAAAATGCTTCAATCCTTGGATGTTAATATTAAAAATAATAATTTAACCTTTATTAATTTTAGTTCTATTGTTAAAATAACTTCACGACGTTAAATTAAAAACAAAGGTGATGAGTATGGATAAGCCACTAGCAACAATATTAAGACCAACTACTGTTAATGATATAATTGGTCAAAGTCATTTGATAAATGATAAAAATGGAATTATTAATCGAATATTAAATCAGAAGTTTTTAACATCATTAATATTTTATGGTAATCCAGGAACAGGCAAAACCACTATTGCTCAAGCACTAGCTAATGATTTAAAATGTGAATTTGGAGTATTTAATGCTGCCATTGATAAAAAAGAAAATTTAGAAAAATTAATTAAAATAGCACAAAACACTAAACCTTATATAATTATAATTGAAGAAATACAACGCATGAATCGTGATCGTCAAGATTTATTATTACAATATTTAGAACATGGCAATTTTATTTTAATGGCTTGTACTACTGAAAATCCTTATTTTGTAATTAATCCAGCTTTACGAAGTAGATGTCTATTATTAGAATTAAAGCCAATTAGTAATGAAGAAATGTTATTAGGCTTAAAAAAAATAATTACTAATAATTCATTTTTTAATTTTAATATTAGTGATGAAATTTTGGAAAATTGGGACTTTCCTAAAAACTGTGTTTTTTAAATAAATTTTAGTTGTAAAATCACTAAGTTACACAGATTGCTGGAAAGTCCCAAAAAACTGTAATTTAGCAACCGGTGATTTACGAATAGCAATTAATATTTTAGAAATATTAATAAAATTATATCCTAATGAAATCATAACTATTGATATTATTAATGCTATTATGCCTAAAGCAAGTAATTGAAATGCTAAAGAGGGAAATGAACATCATGATTTAAAGTCAGCATTACAAAAATCAATTAGAGGCAGTGATGTTAATGCTGCTTTGCATTATTTAGCAAGATTATTAGCAACTGGTGATTATGAAGCTTTATTAAGAAGAATGTTGATTATTGTTTACGAAGATATTGGACTTGCTAATCCTGCTTTAGCAATTAGGGTAAAAACTTCTATTGATACTTTTCGTCAAATTGGTATACCCGAAGGTATAATTTCACTTGGTTTAGCAGTTATTGAAATGGCACTTAGTGAGAAATCAAATAGTGCTAATTTGGCAGTACAAAAAGCATATAGTGATGTTTTACAAGGAAAAATATATCCAATTCCTGATTATTTGAAGCATAATTGATCTAAAAAATTAAAAAAATCAGTAGGTAAAGGTAAATTATATAAATTTCCACATGATTATGCTAATGATTATGTACAACAACAGTTTTTACCAACAAAGTTAAAAAATACGAAATATTATCAACCAAAACTCCATAACATTTATGAAAAAAAAATAAATGAAATTTATAATAGATTTACTAAAAAATAAAATTCTGAGGTGCAAAATAGAATGTTAAAAAATAAACATTTATGGTTGGGACTTAGTTTAACATTAGCAACAATTAATATTGTTGCTAACAGTAGTATTACTAATAATTTAACAAATATTAATAAATTAAAACAAGAAAATAAAACTGAAATTACTGAAGTGGTTACTAATACTACGTATGGTAATTTAAGTAATAGTACTATTTTAAATAGTCAAGATAAAGATGGAATATATCATCTTTTTGATATTAAAAGTATTATTGATAATCCAAATTTAGAACCTTATGTAAAAGAAATTTATATTGATAATTTTAAATTAACTTATAACCCTGAAAAGATAAATAAAGATGTTATTAATGAGTTTGATAAAGAAATTGCTGCTATTAATTATAAAGAAGAACAATTAACAAGTACTAATGATTTGCAAATTTTTCAAAAACAAAACTTGAGCAAAATATCAACAACAGCTTATATTTCAAATAAAAAGTCTAAAAGTAATTTTACTTTTATTCAATTTGGTGGTGCTAATACTCATATATCATTAACCGGAACAAAAGGTATTGTTGATGTAATTAAGAACTATGATAATTTAAGTGAAACATTGGGATTATATTATATTGCTCAGTCTCATTCAAAAAATAGTAGGGGAATTTGTCTTGACTTTGTTAAACAATTTATTACTAAAAGTAGTTTAAAAAATAATGAAAGCATTGCAGAAAAAATTTCTGAAAATATTTTCAATAATATAATTGATAGTCCAAATTTAGAATCTGTTATTAATATTTTTTCAATTGAAAATAATAGTAAAAAAATAAGTATTAGATATTTAGTTGACAGTACTGGTAACATTATTAGCGTTGGATATTTACAATATGATAGCAAAAATTTGGATACTAATAATAATTTAACATTAAGTCATAGTTTTTCAAAAGATGGAGGAAAACTAATAGATTATAATTCAGAAATAACTACGCTTTTAAAATGAAATGATTATGCTGATTCATGAAATAATTTTATATTTTTATATCCAACAATTTTTGCTAATTCGACAGACAGCATAACTTATAGTGTTATGAATAATATAACAACAATTAAAAGTAATGAACTAAACTTTAATACCAAAAAAATTCAAGACAAAGATAATCAATTACCAGTTTGACGAGTAGTAAATCAGCCACCTGCAGGTCAAAAATCACAAGGATTAGTTATTTATATATTTATGTGACATGATGAAAACACTATATATCAACAACTTAGAAGTAGTTCTATATCTCGTGCTTTTGATATTGGGCCATCTTTCTCAATAAATATTAGTAGATGAACAATTAGTAACATTATTAATGAATAATTATGTATCATTTTATCAATAAAATTAAAAATTTAATTTAAAACTACTTTAACTATGAAAGGAATAAATAAAATGAAAATAAATAAAGAAGAAACATGAACAGAAGTACAATGAGCGTTGAATAATCTTCATGGTCCAATTAGAGCAGGAGCATTAAGTGCACAAAATTGAAGTAATACGACAACAGGAGTTCTACTAACAATAGTAGGACTTAAGTCTGTTACTAGGGATAGTAATATTGAAAAACGTTACCAATTAATTAAAAGTGGAGTAGCTGATATGTTATATGCTGCATTTGGTGGTTGAGTTATTTGACAAGCATATAATTTAAATGAAACTGGTGGTAGTACAACTACCGAACCAAATTTACCTACTTTTCCTACTTTACCACCAAATGATGAAAGACTTTATTCTGAAATTGCTGAACAATTAACAGAAGATGCTGTAAGTAATGAATTAACTCCAGAAATGATTTCTATTGCATTAAATAAATTATTTACTGGTACAAATGGATTAGTTAAAGTGCTTAGTGGAATATCAGGTTTTGATTTATATAAAATTCAAAAAGTAACAAAAACTATTGAATACTTAAAATCACTTACTACTTTTGCAACTGCAGGCATTAACTTTACAAATGGTAATATTGTGGGAGGAAATTTAATGTCAATTTCAGCAATGATGGATGTTAGTCACACATATTTTTCTACAATGAGTAAATCTAATACTTCAAATAGTAAAGAGGAAATTATTATTAAAATTATTAATGAAAGAAAAGAACACATTACGAAAAGTTTTTCTTTATATAAAGGTATTTTAAGTAATAAAGATTTAAAGGAAATATATGAGTATTTAGAAAAAAATAATTGAGATAAGTTTGAAATGAGACATTCAGATAAAACAATTCCTAGTTTTGTTAAACCCGGAAAAATAAAAGATTGAAGACCAACATTGACAAAGTTTAAAGAATGAATAGATAATTATACTCCCAAAAATAAAAAGGTGGAATTAGTAACGGAGATTGAAGATAGTAGTCAACAAGAAAGAATAAAGTTAAAAATTCCTGATTATGAGTTTGAACCGGAATTTGTTACAAATGCAAATAATGATATGCCAGAAGTTATCATAGAACCCAATGAAAGACAACCACTTTTAAGAAGTATTAATGGTTAATTAAAATTATTTTTTATTTATTATTTTATTTTTTCTTGTACAATTATTTTAGAAATGATGAATTTTAAAGAAAGATTAAAAATTTAACTTTGTTTTTAAAATAAAAATATTTTAAAATTGACACTTATTTTAAATAATAATATAATTAAAAATGGTTAAATTTTCTAGGTGAATTTAATGAACGAAAAAATAATTTTAATTTGTACTGTATGTTTAAATCGTAATTATCATACATACAAAAATAAGATTAAATATAAAGAGCGTATGGAACTAAAAAAATATTGTGAACATTGTCAAAAACATACTTTACATAAGGAATCACGTTAGGAGAAATTTTCATGAGTGCAGAAGACAAATCAAAAGAAAAACCAAAAATTAATCCTGAAAAATTGGTTCTTTTAAAAAGTAAATTTAATATTTTACGTAAAATTAAACCTTTAAGAACAAAAAGAACTTCTGAAGGAAAACCAAGTTTTGATCCACGAACAGCCGATAAAAATAAAAAGGTTAATATTAGCGAAATTTGAGAAAAAGAACGTAAAAATCGTACGCCTGAAGAACGTTTTTATTATAAAAAAGAAGCGAGAACTTATCATAAATATTTTTTCTTATACTTATCAAGAGAAATTAGAAGAACTCGTTGAACACCAAGAAAACAATTAAATAATAAATTTATTACAACAGTATTATTTATTGCTGTCTTAGCACTATTCTTTTATGGAATTGAGCAATTATTACTATTTGTATTACCTTTATTAAAAATAATGTAAAAAATGGAGATGCCAAAAAATGAGCGAAAGAATAAAAAAAGAAACCTCTTTAGTGAAAACTACATCATTAGAAGAAACACATAAACATCGAATTGAGCAAGCACAATGATATATTGTTAATTGTAACAAAGGTCATGAAGATAAAGTTGCTGCTGATTTGAAAAATAAAATTGAAAAAAAATTAAATTTAAAAGATAATATTTTTCAAGTTAGAGTTGTTAAAGAAGCAATACCAGATAAAGATAAAAAAATAACTGAAAAAAATATTTTTCCGGGTTATATTTTTGTTCATATGATTTTAACCGAAGATACTTGATATGATATTCGTAATACAACAGGTATTAATGGATTTATTGGTTCTAGTGGTAAGGGTGTACCACCAACTCCACTTTCTACTAAAGAAGTTAATGAAATGTTATATCGTAATTCTAAAAATTCATCACAACCTAAAGTTAAAGAGATAAAAAAAATTATTCG
This sequence comes from Spiroplasma endosymbiont of Aleiodes alternator, assembly GCF_964031135.1. Taxonomy (NCBI): domain Bacteria; kingdom Bacillati; phylum Mycoplasmatota; class Mollicutes; order Entomoplasmatales; family Spiroplasmataceae; genus Spiroplasma; species Spiroplasma endosymbiont of Aleiodes alternator. The sequence continues at coordinate 191,394 of NZ_OZ035008.1, read as the reverse complement.
TGATTTTGAGTTGAATGATTTTGTTCATATTACTTCTGGTGCTTTACAAGGTCGAGAAGGACAAGTTATTAAATTAGATGAAGATAAGGGTGTTGCAACAGTTTCTGTTGATATGTTTGGTCGTCAAACTGAAATTAAAGTAGAATATGATAGTTGTAAAAAAATTAAAGTTTAGTTTAAACTATTTAATTTTTATGTAAAATAAAATTAAAATATATTTGACTACTAATTATAATGATGTTATTATTTGTAAAGTACTATTTATATATATAAATAGTACTTTAATTATGTTTAAACTTGTGGAAGATTTATTCGTTTGGACCACAGTGAGAATCCATTTAGGAGGAGTTGCTCATGGCAAATAAAAAAAATATTAATCGTGAAGGTATTATTCAATTACCAGCTGGTAGTGCCAAACCAGGTGCTAGTTTAGCATCATTCGGTATTGATATGCCACGTTTTTGTAGAGAATTTAACGATAAAACCAAAGATCAAAAAGATGATGTTAATCCGGTTCCAATTCCAGTTTTTATTACAGCATATAAAGATAAAACTTTCGACTTTAAAATAAAAACTGCACCAACAACATTTCTTTTAAAAAGAGCATTGAAACTTGCAAAAGGTTCATCAAATGCTAAATTAACAAAAGTAGGAACACTTACTATTGCTCAAATTACAGAAATTGCTCAAATTAAATTACCTGATTTAAATGCTTATTCTTTAGAAGATGCAATTAAAATTGTTGCAGGAACAGCCAAGAATATGGGCATTACTGTTGAAGATGGAAAGCAAGGTGTTTAATATGAATAGAAGTAAAAGATATCTTGCAGTTGCAAAATTAGTTGATAACACTAAAGTTTATCCAATTGATCGTGCTTTAGAATTAGCTAAACAAACTTCATCATTAAAATTTGATGCAACAGTTGAAGCAGCATTTCGTTTAAATGTTGATCCAAGACATGCTGATCAAATGTTACGTGGTTCTATTGTTTTACCAGCAGGAACTGGAAAAATACAACGTGTTTTAGTGATAACTACTACTAAACAAAAAGAGGCAATGGAAAGTCAAGCTGATTTTGTTGGTGGTAAGGAAATGATTGAAAAAATTCAAAAAGGTTGATTTGATTTTGATGTTATTATTGCAACACCCGAAATGATGGGTGAATTAGGAAAAATTGGTAGAGTATTAGGACCAAAAGGATTAATGCCTACAGCAAAACTAGGAACAGTAACAATGGATGTTCAAAAAGCAATAGTTGATATTCGTAAAGGTAAAGTTGAATATCGTGTTGATAAACAAGGTAATATTCATGTTATTCTTGGTAAAGTATCATTTGCACAAGAAGGGTTAAAAGATAATTATTTAGCAATTCTTAACACTTTAAGAAAAGTTAAGCCTGCAGCAGTTAAGGGCGCTTATATTAAAAATATAAGTATTACTACGGCAATGGGGCCTGGTATTAAAGTATTAATTGAAGAATAATATAATAATATAGAAAAAATCATTAGTAAAAGTACTAATGATTTTTTTATGTTTTTATTCATAATTTTTTTATTATTTAAAAAAATTTTACGCTATAATTTATTTATTGTGATAATACCAATTAATACATTATTTTGGTAAAACAATAAAATAATTAGATAGTAAAGGAGAAACCTTAATGAAAAATCTTATAAATCTTTTTAAGAAACAAAATTGAGGAATAAAAATTGGCTTTGCCTCACTGGTAATTAGTTGGTTTTGTTTAGCATTAGGACTAATTTTAATTGCAACAGCCAATTTTAAAACCCCAAGTGGAGGAAGTTCACAATATGCTGGAAATGGCTTTCATGCTATTTCTATATGAGGACTTGATAGTTTTTTAAGCAAAGCTGGCTATGATCAAATGTGAACAGATGCTACTAGTGATAAGCTTTTAACTTATCCTCTTGCGCAAGTAGTTGTCGGAATTGTATTTACAGTAATTTTAACTGCTATCTTTCTTGGTGTTAGTGTTTTATCTTTAATATTTGGTTATTTTAAACGTTGATTATATTCTTAGTGTTTAGTAAGTGTTAAATATGGATAAAAATGTAGAATATAAAAAAGTTACATCTTGGGATTGAAAGCAAAAACTAGGATTATTCTTATGCATTTTAACTTTGTTTTTTCTAATAATTAGTTTAATATTATTTGGAACAGCTATTTTTAATGATCATTATAATAATTTTTTTGGTAACGGTTTTTGAAGTTTAAAACACTATGGTATTATTAATTTGTTTTATAATTGAGATCAACTAGATATAGAAGCGGCTAAAAATACTTATGTTTCTCATCCTTTTGAACAAGTTTATTTTGCAATTATTTTTTTAATTATTATTGTACCAATATGTTTTGTTCTTGGAGTTAGTTTATTAGTTAGAGGATGATGAAAGTCAAGAATTTAATATATAGTTACTTCATAAATTTATTTATAGTAAAATTTAATAATCCTGAATTGTAAAATTAAAAAGGACATTTATATAAAAATTAAATTGTGTTAATTCTATAATTAAGAAAAGAAAGGAATTAGCACGATGTATAAGTATCTGACTATTGAATCAATAATAGCAATAAAAGAATATAAAAGTTATGAATTTTCAATTCGTAAAATAGCAAAAGCTGTTGATTATAGTAAATCAACTGTACATAGAGTTTGCAGATTATTAAATCAAAACTTATTACCATTAGAAATATTGAATCAAATTCAAAAAAAGAAGCAAAATGCAGGTAAAAAATTAATAATTTTAACTTTAACAGAAATTAATACTATTAATTATTTGTTAATTACTAAAAATTATGTGCTTGATATAATTGCTATTTTTTTAAAGGAAAATAAAATAAAAAGTATTTTAACAAAAACTTTATATAACATGTTTAAAACAAATCGAATGGGTTTTGATGAAAATAACTTATTGAGAAAAGGAAAAAATAAACCTCATAAACGAAAAGAAACTAGAGGACGAATTAATAATTGTAAATCTATTCATGAAAGAAATTTAATCATTCCTAATATTAAAAATATACAAGAATTTGGTCATTTAGAGGGTGATACTATCATTGGTAAAGATCATAAAAGTTCTATTATTACTTTAGCTGATATATGATCAAAAACCACAATTCCTTTAGTTTCTAAAAATCATAAAGCAGAAAATATTACAAAAAGTATAATAAAATTTATTTCAAAGTTACAAAAAGGAACAGTTAAAACTATTACTTTTGATCGTGGTAAAGAATTTAGTAAATGAAAATTAATCGAAAAAATTTGCAATGTTAAGATTTATTTTGCAGATCCTGGCAAACCTTGTCAAAGAGGTTTAAATGAAAATAATAATGTATTTAGGGACTTTCCTAAAAACTGTGTTTTTTAAATAAATTTTAGTTGTAAAATCACTAAGTTACACAGATTGCTGGAAAGTCCCGATATTCAAAATCTACAGATCTATCTTTATATAAACAAAAAGACTTAAATGCTATAGCATTTCAAATTAATTCTACACCCAAAAAATCACTATCTTATAAAAGCCCAATAGACTTAATACAATTATTTTAAAAACTGTCCCATTTGTCCCATTTATATTTACAATTCAGGATTAAAAATATTTTTTATGAATTTCAAGAAATTTATGGTTATAAAATGATAACTTTATGAATTAACAAAATTTATAATTTAAAATTAAAATTTCATATTGTATATAGATATATGAAAAATATGAGTTTAAAAGCTAAGGTTCGCATAAAAAAATTTGATTATAGAACTAAATCAGGAAGTTTAAGATATGATAATTTATTAAAACGTTTTTTTGGGACTTTCCAGCAATCTGTGTAACTTAGTGATTTTACAACTAAAATTTATTTAAAAAACACAGTTTTTAGGAAAGTCCCGATTTTCTACTAATTTAAATGAAAAATTAGGTACTGATATAACTTATTTATTAACTAATGGTAAAACATATTATTTATCAATTGTTAAAGATTTTCATAATAATGAAATATTAGATTATAAAATAAGTGCAAGTTTAGACATGACATTTGTTGTCCAAAACATTATCCAAGCTTGAGTTAATGCTCAAAAACCTACTTCATGAATTTTACAATCAGATCAAGGATTTCTCTATACAAATCCTTCTTATAAAATTTTATGTGATGAATTAAAAATAAAAATTTCAATGTCTAGAAGAGGTAATTCCTGTGATAATGGTGCTACTGAAACTTGATTTGGAACAATGAAAACAGAATTTCTATATCAAATTCCAAGAAAAAATAGAACTATTGAATGAATACAAGACAATTTACCTAAATATATTTACTTTTATAATAATTATCGACCTCAAATAAAATTAAAAGGAATGAGTCCAATCGAATATCGATTAGCTCATTCCAAACCAACAAATAATTACTTCATACCTATAAATTTAACACTTACAAACGCTATTTTATAAAATTTAATAAAAGGTTACTTTTATTGTCCGCTTTTCTTGACAAGTTCATAACTGTTATTACAAGAATTATCACAACAACTAATTTATCAATTACTAGTGAATTAGATAATAATATTAATTATCATCATAAAAATTTACAAATAATATCAAAATCATTATTCAGAACAACTAAAGAAAACAATATCAAACTTACACTTACACTAGGAGCAACTTATGGTGAAATTAATAAAGATTTTATAATACAGCAGATGTATTTAAAGAACATCAACTAGCTGCTGGTTTTATTGTTAATTATTTTTAGTGATGAAGAAGGAAAAGTGGCAGCAGATGATGAAGAACAGGTTGCTGGTGATATTTGAGTTAAAATTACAGCAGATGTTAATGATCATTATTGAACAGGAACAACACCCATTTTGAAAGCAACTTTAACAGATAAGCGTTCTGATTTAAATACAATTAAGGATTTATCAGGAATGGATCCAATATTATTAATCCTAATTTAACATATCAACAAATTAATAAGAACGGTATTAATACTTCTAATCAATTAAAGAGTGATCCTTTAACTGGTAATTTCACAATTCAATATTTTAGTGATAAATTTGCTAAATATGTAATTAATAACTATTATCAACAAGTTGATATGGTTTATGTTATTATTACTCCTGATTTTCATACAGGAACTAAGTGAAAAACTAATAAAATACCAATTGTTTTTTCAATTGGAAGTAATGATAGTTTTTAAATAAAAATAAATTAAAGAGATTATTTTTAAATATTTATTTATTATTAGGTTATAATGTAATTATATTTTTTATAAAAATTTATATTTTAATTTTTTTCTTCTAACATTTTTTAAAATACTAAACATGTTTTTTATTTTTGACAGCAATAGATATTTTGGTTATGAGCTTTTATAAAATATAATATTAATTAGATTAATTTTGTTAGAAAGGATAATATTATGGAAAAAGAAAATCTTGCTAAAGTTACTTTCAATAAAAGAACAGAAAGAAATTCAATAAACAAGTTGAAAAGACAAGCTATTTTTAGCACGGCAAATCCATGAAAAGCAATCTTTATTATGGTCACACCACCTTTAATTGCTGTAATTATTTTTTCTACTTATCAAATTTTTGATAAATGAATTGCTACACAATGAGGTGGACAAAGTATTATTGATCGTTATAATAATTATCAAAATTTAGGAATAATGATAACTGCTGAACAAGCATTAAAAATTATTAATATTGCTACTACTTATGCTGCTGTTCCTTCTTCAATGATGGTTTCCTTTGCTTTAATGGTTGCAACTGGAACAGGTATTAAGTTTTCAATTGCATATGGTCAAAATAAACGAGAACAAATGTCAGAATATTTAGGAAATGGATTTTTATTATCTTTTTTAGTTTCTATTGTTCTTATGATCATTATGTATTTTAGTTGTCAGAGTATTATTGAATTTCAAGCTGGAAGTGATGCTGGAAGTAATCCAGTAATTAGGAAAATAATAATTAAAGAAGCAGTTAGATTTTCACAAATTTTAATTCTTGCTACACCATTACTTTTTTTTGCTTATTTTTTAGTTTCATTGTTACGTAGTGAAGGAATGATGTTATGAACAATTTTAATTAATGTTGCAGCTTGTTTAGTAAATATATCTTTAGATTTTATTTTTGTTATTCCTGGTAAATTAGGAATGGAAGGCACTGCATATGCAACTATTATTGCTTGAGCAAGCATTAATTTATTTTCAATAGGTATTATTTGATATAGTGCCGATAATTTAAGATTTAAAGTAGCACACTTAAAACTTAAATGAGTAATAGTAACGGGCATTTTATTAATTGGTGCAACTTCTTTACTACAAAATATTGCCCAAAGTATTTTGGCAATGGTTACTACTAAAATTTTAAATACATTGCCACCTCCAGACTATCATGGTGGAGGAAGTACTGGTATTCCGGTTTTTGTTCAATTATATGGTGGTATTATGCCTTGGTTAATTTTAATTAATGCACCTATTATTGGAATTACGCAGGGAGCAAGAGCATTAATTGGCTATGTTTATGGTTCAAAGGACTTTAGTCGTGTTTGACAATTGATGTGACGTTTAACTTTATTACTTTTATTGTTGCTAATTGGTTCAGTATTATTAGTAGTAATAGCAGGGCAATATATGATGAATTTCTTTGGCGTAGATTTAGAAATGGCAAGATTCTTTAAAGTTTATATTATTATGCAGTTTGCTTTTTATCCATTAGCTACACTACATTATGTTGCTGTTATTTTCTATCAATCAATTAATCGTGGTAAATTGTCATTATTTGCTAGTTTACAACGAACAATTATAATGCCAATTATTTGTTTAGGTTTAGGATATTATGTTGCACATGTTTCTCATAATGGTTTTTATTTTTATTTATTTCTTGGCTTTATTGATTTATTTGCTGCTTTTATATTATTACCATTATTAATTTATACATTTTGAAAATCTAAACCATTTATTCATACAACTAAAGATAAAAAAACTCAAATATCTAATTTATCAGAAAAAAAAGTAGTTAATAAAAATATATCTTAATATTAATATATGAAGAAAATAAAAAATACTCATTTAAAACAGAGTATTTTTTAATTATTTAAGATTAAAAAAGGTTGTTAATTTTATAAATTAAAAGGAATGAATATACAATCTATATTTGATTGAAGTCATTCCTAAAATAAAATATTTATTTACCTTCATTAACTCTTTTTTTTAATGCTTTACAAGAATTAAATTTAACTACTCGCTTTCTAGGAATAGTCATCGGTTCTGAATTTTGTGGATTTACTCCCGGTCGAGCTTTGCGGTATTTAATAGTAAAAGTTCCAAAGTTACGTAGTGTTACTTTTTCTCCTTTAATTAAAGCAGTAGCAATTTTATCTAAGATAAATTCTAACACTTCTTTGTATTCTTTTTCTGATAATTCTAATTTTTTTTGTACAGCTCGTGCTATCTGACTTTTTTGCATAAAATTTTCAACCCTTTCTTCACCAATTACCATAAGTATGCTATAAAAACATGCCTTAAATGATACTTATTATTATATAACATTTTTTAAAAAAACCTTATTTAATGAAAATCAAAGACTAGTAAAAAAATAAGATTTGAACATATAAATTTATATGTTAATTAACAACTGCAAAGCAAAAAATCTTTACATTCATTTTCTTGTATGTTAAAATTCAAAAAATAAGTAAATAACTATTTCGGAGGTACTAAGATATGCAAATGAAAAATTTATTAAGACTTATGGGTGCATTAACCCTAACAATAGTAGCTACTACTTCAGTTGTAGCTTGTGGTGATCAAACTGCTAAGCAAGATATTAAAGATGTTAAAGTTGATGATCTTAAAACAGCAGTAGATAGTGAAAAAACTTTTGGTGATTTAAATACTAATAAAGAAATTACTGATGCAGTTGCAGCAGCGATTAAAAAAACAACTAAATTAGATGTTAGTGTAGGTACTGATTTTACTTTAACTAATGATAAGAAAAAAGAAGATAAACAAGTTGCTGGTGAAGTTAAATTTACAGTTACAGAACAAGGTGATAAAATTTCAGGAACATTTACACTTACAGATACTATTGCATAAATAATTAATATATATTATGAACATCTAGAATAAAGTAGACACAGAATTGTAACCTTTGTGTTAAAAATACTTTAAGGAAGGTGTTCATTTTTTTATGGCTAAATGACTATCAAAAGAAGAAAAGTTAAAAATAATAAAAATAAGTAAAATTAAAACAATTGATAAAACCGCATTAGAGTATGGTATTGGTCGATCATCAATAAAAGAATGAATTAAAGCATATAAATTATTAGGTGAAAAAGGTTTAGAATATGGCAATGGAATTCGTGCTAAAAAAACCAAAAGAACAGGTCGACCCAAATCTTTAAATTTTAATGAAATGACAAAACAAGAATTAATTGAATATATTGAGGCAATGAACGATATAAAAAAGTATTTAGAAAAATCGACAAAAAAGAAGAAATATTTTGTGATTTTCTCATTGAAGAAAAAATATCAGATTAGTTATTTATGTTGATTATTAAATGTTTCAAAATCAGGATATTATAAGTGAATTAAGAATGGAATGAATGAATTTAATAAATGAGATACATTTTTAGCTAATATAATTAAAAATATTTTTTATGAATTTCAAGAAATTTATGGTTATAAAATGATAACTTTATGAATTAACAAAATTTATAATTTAAAATTAAAATTTCATATTGTATATAGATATATGAAAAATATGAGTTTAAAAGCTAAGGTTCGCATAAAAAAATTTGATTATAGAACTAAATCAGGAAGTTTAAGATATGATAATTTATTAAAACGTGATTTTTCAACTACTAATTTAAATGAAAAATTAGGTACTGATATAACTTATTTATTAACTAATGGTAAAACATATTATTTATCAATTGTTAAAGATTTTCATAATAATGAAATATTAGATTATAAAATAAGTGCAAGTTTAGACATGACATTTGTTGTCCAAAACATTATCCAAGCTTGAGTTAATGCTCAAAAACCTACTTCATGAATTTTACAATCAGATCAAGGATTTCACTATACAAATCCTTCTTATAAAATTTTATGTGATGAATTAAAAATAAAAATTTCAATGTCTAGAAGAGGTAATTCCTGTGATAATGGTGCTACTGAAACTTGATTTGGAACAATGAAAACAGAATTTCTATATCAAATTCCAAGAAAAAATAGAACTATTGAATGAATACAAGACAACTTACCTAAATATATTTACTTTTATAATAATTATCGACCTCAAATAAAATTAAAAGGAATGAGTCCAATCGAATATCGATTAGCTCATTCCAAACCAACAAATAATTAGTTCATACCTATAAATTTAACACTTACAAACGCTATTTTATAAAATTTAATAAAAGGTTACTTTTATTGTCCACTTTTCTTGACAAGTTCATTATTTTAAAATGACACAATTTAAATTGTGTCATTTTTTTCTAATTATTTTTCAAAATTTATTTGACTATTACTATTAAAAAATGGTATTATACTTATTGGACTAAATTTTGATACACTAGGAATTGTGTATATAATTAATTTTTTAAAATCATAAAGGAGGCTAACAATTAATGCCAACAATGAACCAACTATTACGTAAAGGACGTACAAATAAAAAATACAAATCTAAATCACCAGCGTTAAATGTTTCATATAATTCATTAACAAAAACAACTTCTTCAATTAGCAGTCCGCAAAAAAAAGGTGTAGCGCTTGTAGTTACTACAAGAACACCAAAAAAACCTAACTCAGCTTTAAGAAAAATTGTTCGTGCTCGTTTAACTAACGGTATGGAAGTTACTGCTTATATTTCTGGAGAAGGTCATAATTTGCAAGAACATGCTATTGTTGGAATCCGTGGTGGGAGAGTTAAAGACTTACCTGGAGTTAGATACCATGTTATTCGTGGGTATTCTGATACTGCCGGAGTAGTAAATCGTAATCAAGGTCGTTCTAAATACGGAACTAAAAAACCAAAAGATAAGAAATAAGGAGGTAAAACTAAATGCGTAAAAATCAAGCTATTAAAAGAGAATTAGTTGCTGATCCAATTTATGATTCAAAAATTGTTACTCAATTAATTAACGCCATTATGATTGATGGTAAAAAAAGTGTAGCTCAAAAAATTGTTTATAATTCTTTTAAAATTGTTGGAGAAAAAACCAAACAAGTACCATTAGAAGTATTTGAAAAGGCAATTGCTAATATTACACCACAATTAGAAATTAAAACTCGAAGAATTGGTGGTGCAAACTATCAAGTTCCTATTGAAGTTAGTGCTACTCGTAAGATAACTTTAGCAATTCGTTGATTAGTTTCTTATTCACAAGCAAGATATGGTAATAGTATGCAAGATAAACTTGCAGCTGAGATTATGGATGCTGCTACTGGTAATGGTTCATCAATTAAAAAACGTGATGAAATTCATCGTATGGCTGAAGCTAATAAAGCCTTTGCTCACTATAAATGATAATAAAGGAGAGAAAATGACAGAAAAATCAGGTCGAGAATATTCACTAGCAAATACTAGAAATATTGGAATTATGGCTCATATTGATGCTGGTAAAACTACAACAACAGAAAGAGTTTTATACCATACTGGTAAAATTCATAAAATTGGTGAGGTACATGAAGGTGCTGCAACTATGGACTGAATGGAACAAGAACAAGAACGTGGTATTACTATTACTTCAGCCGCAACAACTGCTGTTTGAAGAAATAATCGAATAAATATTATTGATACTCCGGGTCACGTTGATTTTACTGTTGAAGTTGAACGCTCATTAAGAGTTTTAGACGGAGCAGTTACTGTATTAGACGCGCAAACTGGAGTTGAACCACAAACTGAAACTGTTTGAAATCAAGCAACTAGGTATAATGTACCAAGAATTGTTTTTGCAAATAAAATGGATAAAATTGGGGCTGACTTTGCTCATTCAATTCAAACATTAAAAGATCGTCTTGGTGCTAATGCTCATGCAATTCAATGACCAATTGGTGCAGAAGATGCTTTTGATGGAATTATTGATATAATTGAGATGAAAACATACCATTTTGATGGTAAACCAAATGAGGATTATAAAGAAATTGCAATTCCTGAAGAACTTAAAGATGTTATTGCAAGTAGACGTGAGGAATTATTAGAAGCACTTTCTCACTTTGATGATGATTTCTTTATGAAATATGCTGAAGGAGAAGTAACGGTTGCTGAAATTAAGACAGTAATTCGTAAAGCAACAATTGCTGCTGAGTTTTTCCCAGTATTATGTGGTAGTGCTTTTAAAAATAAAGGTGTTAAATTAATGTTAGATGCAGTTATTGATTACTTGCCTTCACCATTAGATGTACCTGCAATTAAAGGAATATTACCTGTTTCATCAAAAGAAGTAGAACGTCATTCTAATGATGAAGAACCTTTCTCAGCGTTGGCATTTAAGATCATGACTGACCCTTTTGTTGGAAGATTAACTTTTTTTAGAGTATATTCGGGAACATTAGAATCTGGTAGTTATGTATTAAACTCAACTAAAGAAAAAAAAGAGCGTGTTGGTCGAATTTTACAAATGCATGCCAATAGTCGTGCCGAAATTAAAAAGGTTTATGCTGGTGACATTGCTGCTATTGTTGGCTTAAAAGATACAACTACTGGTGATACATTATGTGATGAAAAACATGAAGTTATTTTAGAAAAAATGGTATTTCCAGAACCAGTTATTTCATTAGCGCTTGAACCTAAAACAAAAGCTGATCAAGAAAAAATGAGTTTAGGTTTACAAAAACTTGCAGAAGAAGATCCAACATTCCGTGTTTCATCAGACAAAGAAACAGGACAGACAATTATTTCAGGAATGGGAGAACTGCATTTAGACATCTTAACTGATCGTTTAAAACGTGAATTTAAAGTAGCAACTAACATTGGAAATCCACAAGTTGCTTATCGTGAAACAATTAAAGCAGTTTGTGAGTGCGCTGAGGGTAAATATATTCATCAATCAGGTGGTCGCGGCCAATATGGACATGTTATTATTAAATTTGAACCAAATCCAGATAAAGGATTTGAGTTTGTTGATAAAATTGTTGGTGGTAAAGTGCCACGTGAATACATTAAACCAGTACAAGAAGGATTAATTGAATCATTAGCTAATGGTTTAATTGCTGGATATCCAGTTATTGACGTTAAAGCAACATTATATGATGGTTCATTTCACCCTGTTGACTCTTCAGAACGTGCCTTTAATATTGCAGCTTCTAAATCTTTACAAGATAATAAAGATTTATTAAAACCAGTATTATTAGAACCAATTATGAATGTTGAAGTTATTATCCCAGATGAATATTATGGTTCTATTGTTGGTAAAATTTCTGGTAAAAGAGGTACTATTGAAGCAGATGAAATGCGTGGTAATAGTAAAGTTGTTAAAGCTAAAGTTCCTTTATCTGAAATGTTTGGTTATGCTACTGAATTACGTTCAATGACCCAAGGACGTGGAACATATACAATGTCTTTTTCACACTATGAAGAAGCACCAAAATCAGTTGCTGAAGCAGTTGCTGGTAAATATCAAAAAGGAAGAATTACTAAAAAAAAATAATTTAATTGAAAGTATAATAACTTTACTTTAAAATTATCTTAGTGTTTAATTTAATTAAATAAAAATAAGTATTAATTATTTTCAGGAGGAAACAAAAATGGCAGAAAAAGAAGTAAAAAAATCAAAGCCTGTATCAACAGGCCCAAAACAAAAATTTGAACGTACAAAACCGCACGTTAATGTTGGAACAATTGGTCACGTTGACCACGGAAAAACAACATTAACTGCTGCAATTACTAGTTATTGTTCAAAACATGAAGCAGATGGATATAAAGGTATGTTTAAGGACTATGCTTCTATCGATGCTGCTCCAGAAGAAAAAGCACGTGGTATTACTATTAATACAGCTCACGTTGAATATGAAACACCAACTCGTCACTATGCACACGTTGACTGTCCAGGTCACGCTGACTACATTAAAAATATGATTACAGGTGCAGCTCAAATGGATGGTTCAGTGTTAGTTGTTTCTGCAACTGATGGTCCAATGCCACAAACACGTGAACACATTCTATTGGCGCGTCAAGTTGGAGTTAAAAAAATTGTTGTATTCTTAAATAAGTGTGATATGGAAAGTGTAGATGATGACGTATTAGAACTTGTTGAAATGGAAATTCGTGAATTACTAACTAAGTATGAATTTGAAGGTGATGATACACCAATTATTCGTGGTTCTGCAAGAGGAGCATTAGATGGTAAAAAAGAATGAGAAGAAAAAATTAAAGAATTATTAACAGCAATGGATGAATGAATCCCAACACCAAAAAGAGAAGTTGATAAACCAGTATTATTAGCTGTTGAAGATGTTTTCACTATTACTGGACGTGGAACAGTAGCTACTGGAAGAATTGAACGTGGAACTTTAAAAGTTAATGATGAAATTGATATTATTGGTATTAACAAAGGTCTTAAAAAAGTTGTTGTTATTGGTATTGAAATGTTCAGAAAATTATTAGATGAAGCACAAGCTGGTGATAACGTTGGAGTATTATTACGTGGAGTTAAACGTGAAGATATTCAACGTGGACAAGTTATTGCTAAACCAGGATCAGTTACTCCACATACTAAATTTAAAGGTGAAGTTTATATTCTAACTAAAGAAGAAGGTGGACGTCATACTTCATTTAATCCAGGATATCGACCACAATTTTATTTCCGTACAACTGATGTTACAGGAAGTATGGGAGACTTTATTAATAAAGGTGAAAAATCAGAATTAATTATGCCAGGTGATAACGTTACTATTACTGTTGAATTAATTCACCCAGTTGCCCTTGAGAAAGGTACTCAATTCTCAATCCGTGAAGGTGGAAGAACTGTTGGTGCCGGTCAAGTTACTGAAGTTATTAAATAATCACATTAAATTAAAAATCTTTATTCTCAAAAGAGAATAAAGATTTTTAATTAAAAATATTTTAGTAGTAAAATTAATTTATAGAAAAGAGATGACAAATCAATGCCTTATGTTAAAGAGCTGGAAAGTCTAATTTTAAATCGTAAATCAATTCGTAATTATGATCCTAGTAAAATTATTAGTGATAGTAAAATTAACGATATTCTTAACTATGTGCGTCATACCGCATCTTCATATGGTTTAGAACCATGAAAAATTTTAGTTATTAGTAATTCTAAAATTAAAACACAATTGCAACCAATAATAAATAATCAACAACAAGTTAGTACTTGTTCACATTTATTTATTTTATTAAGTTATAGTGCTGAAAATTTCAATACTAGTAATCAATGATTTGTTGATACTGTTATGAAAAGACGTAATTTAACAAAACCACAATACGAAATTTATAAATCAACATTTAATAATTTCTTTGATCATGACAAAAAAACACAAATAAATCATTGGGCACAATGTCAAACTTTTATTTTATTACAAAATCTTTTATTATTATTAACTGCTCATGAAATTGATAATGTTGTATTAGGTGGTTTTAATGAACAACAATTATTAACTTACTTAGAATCAAATAAGATTATTGAACCTAATAAGTATCATGTTACAATTTTAGTGTCTGCTGGTTATGGTTATCCATCAAAAACTAAAATTATTAAAAATGAAGTTAGTGAAATCAGTACGCTTATCAAATAAATGTATTAGAAAAGGTATTCAATAGAAAAATTAAAAATAAATAACTTAGATATTGAATTAAATATTAATGTTATTGGTAAATTTTTAGATAAGATTGAATATCCAATTCTTATTTTTGATTTTGAGACTTTTCGTAATTTATTACATAAAAAAAAGAACAATTCGTATGTTCATGATTTTGAAAAAATTTTTTCAATTGCATTATTAATTATTAATAAAAAAGAAGATTTAAGCGTTGAACTTGTCAAGAAAAGTGGACAATAAAAGTAACCTTTTATTAAATTTTATAAAATAGCGTTTGTAAGTGTTAAATTTATAGGTATGAAGTAATTATTTGTTGGTTTGGAATGAGCTAATCGATATTCGATTGGACTCATTCCTTTTAATTTTATTTGAGGTCGATAATTATTATAAAAGTAAATATATTTAGGTAAGTTGTCTTGTATTCATTCAATAGTTCTATTTTTTCTTGGAATTTGATATAGAAATTCTGTTTTCATTGTTCCAAATCAAGTTTCAGTAGCACCATTATCACAGGAATTACCTCTTCTAGACATTGAAATTTTTATTTTTAATTCATCACATAAAATTTTATAAGAAGGATTTGTATAATGAAATCCTTGATCTGATTGTAAAATTCATGAAGTAGGTTTTTGAGCATTAACTCAAGCTTGGATAATGTTTTGGACAACAAATGTCATGTCTAAACTTGCACTTATTTTATAATCTAATATTTCATTATTATGAAAATCTTTAACAATTGATAAATAATATGTTTTACCATTAGTTAATAAATAAGTTATATCAGTACCTAATTTTTCATTTAAATTAGTAGTTGAAAAATCACGTTTTAATAAATTATCATATCTTAAACTTCCTGATTTAGTTCTATAATCAAATTTTTTTATGCGAACCTTAGCTTTTAAACTCATATTTTTCATATATCTATATACAATATGAAATTTTAATTTTAAATTATAAATTTTGTTAATTCATAAAGTTATCATTTTATAACCATAAATTTCTTGAAATTCATAAAAAATATTTTTAATTATATTAGCTAAAAATGTATCTCATTTATTAAATTCATTCATTCCATTCTTAATTCACTTATAATATCCTGATTTTGAAACATTTAATAATCAACATAAATAACTAATCTGATATTTTTTCTTCAATGAGAAAATCACAAAATATTTCTTCTTTTTTGTCGATTTTTCTAAATACTTTTTTATATCGTTCATTGCCTCAATATATTCAATTAATTCTTGTTTTGTCATTTCATTAAAATTTAAAGATTTGGGTCGACCTGTTCTTTTGGTTTTTTTAGCACGAATTCCATTGCCATATTCTAAACCTTTTTCACCTAATAATTTATATGCTTTAATTCATTCTTTTATTGATGATCGACCAATACCATACTCTAATGCGGTTTTATCAATTGTTTTAATTTTACTTATTTTTATTATTTTTAACTTTTCTTCTTTTGATAGTCATTTAGCCATAAAAAAATGAACACCTTCCTTAAAGTATTTTTAACACAAAGGTTACAATTCTGTGTCTACTTTATTCTAGATGTTCAGTCTTTGGGACTTTCCAGCAATCTGTGTAACTTACTGATTTTACAACTAAAATTTATTTAAAAAACACAGTTTTTAGGAAAGTCCCCAGTCTCTCCACCACAAGTGACGACACTTATACTTGTTACTCCAATTAAAGTTACTACTGCTAGACTACTTAGTAATTTCTTCATATATGTTTACCACCTAATCTTTAATATTTTAATACAATCATTTTACATGATTTCTATATCAATAAAAATAAACATGCTATTAAAATTAAAATAGTAATATTAAAAAATTACTATTAATTTAATATATTCTCAATAAAGAGATAAATTTAAAAATGTTACAAAAAATATCAGAAATTTTAATTAAATAATTATTTTTTGGTTTATTCTTCAGATACTCTATTATATTGTAAAGATTACGGATCTGTAGCAAAATAATATTTTTTAAATTGATTTTCTAAATTTAAAGTTTTCTTTAATGCAGAATAACAAGTAATAATTAAAAAAACATTAACCGTTAAATCAATAGGATATTTTATAACTCTTAATGGAAAATACATTAATCATAAAGATGATAATCTAGGAAATAATATTTTTAATGCAATAGGATTAGTACCAGTAATAATTAATGAAGTAATAGCATAAGCAATTGGCAAATATCAATAAAATGTCTTTTTACTATAATAAATTTTACTAAAATTTAATACTAAATAGTAAGGTAATATACATCATAAAATACTAGTAAAAGTAAAAAATAAACATGGTGATGCACCACTAGTACTAAATAATAAACCTAAAAAATCGCTGGCAATACCACTAAGAAACCCTAATATTCCAGCACAAAAGAAACCAATTAAAACTAATATAAAATTACCCAATTTAATTTCAAAATATTTAGAAAATGGTAAACTTTTTAACATTAAAGCACCTGTTGTATTTAAAGAAACAGCTAATGCTAACATTATTCCACTTAAGCAAATAAATTTTATTTGCTTTATCTTTTTTTTATTATCTTTATAATCAAAAACTGTGATCAATAAAAAAGTAATTAAAATTAACACTCCACTAATTATATTCAATAACAACACATTCATTTAATTACCACCCTTTTTTATCATAATTATTTTCTTTGTTCTTAAAAAATTATAAACATCTGCCAAAAAATAAGAAGAACCCGTAATTAAAATTATTTTATGAGGGCTACATTCAATCATTTTTTGATAATCAAAAAATTCACCAGTAATACTATTTAAATTACTATTACTACAAATAATAATATTATCTGAGACTTTTTTTAAACAACTAATTAATTTTTGTGGATATTTATTTTTTAAACAAGAAAATATAATTTGTTGAGGAATAATTTTATTAATTTTTAGCGTTTTAATTAATGCTTTAATACCATCAATATTATGAGCAGCATCAAAATAAATAGTTTTATAATTAATTTGATATTTCTCAAATCGTAATCTAATATTAGTATCATTAATGATTTTTAAAGCTTGTTTAATATTAATTTCTAAAAATGTTTTTGAAATTACTGTTAAAACTAATTTTTTATTTTCTTGATAGTATGGTTGGTTGATTAATCTTGGAGAATATATAGGTTTATAACCTTCCATATCAATTTGCTTTTTTAATTTATTATTTAAATTACCTGAAATAAAAATATTTTTTGTCATTGGTTTTACTATTCCTAATTTTTGATGTAATATTTCAGATATAGTTTTACCAAGTCTATCTTGATGATCTTTACCAATTGAAGTGATAATAGCATATGTTGCATCAATGATATTTGTAGGATCAATTTTTCCACCAATCCCAACTTCAATTATTGCTCATTGCACATTTTGTTCTTGAAAATAAATTAATGCAATTAAAGTTAAAATACCAAAAAAACCTAATTGATAATATTCAATATCATCAAAAATCAAGTCTCTAATACGAACTAAATCTTGATTACTAATCATTCTATCATTAACAATAATTCGTTCATTAACAAACTCAATATGGGGAGAAGTAAATAAACCAATTTTTTGTTTTAAGGTTTGTGATAATATAGCAAAAATTAAACGTGATACTGAACCTTTACCATTTGTTCCAGTTACATGAATATACTTAATATTATTGTTTAAATATTTTGGACTAATAATTTTTAATTTTTTTAAACAATCTTTATTTGAATATTTAGATATTTTTTTAAAAAATTCTTCATTCATATTTTTAAAATCCTTTTATTTAATAATTATTATTATCAATATTAATTAAAGGATTAACGGTTCTTCAAGTCACATAAATTATAATTGAATTAATTATAATTTTAAGAGGTGCTTGCACAATTCTCATAATTGCTGTTACTCCATAATCCTTGGCATTAGGATCAAATAAAGTCATATCAGCATAGGAGGCTATAAGCACTGTTGTTACATACTCAGCTACTACCGCTAATAAAATAATTGGTAAAATTTCTTTAATTCTATAAATTTCTTTTTTCAATAAATAATAAAATAAAAAACTATAAATACTTAATAGGCCAATAATGCCACCACCACCCATAATACTAGCCAGAACATATTTATTAACAATAATTCCTGACATAGAATATGATGATTGCTTACTTGAAATAACAATATACATGCCGCCACCAGCAAAGAAAATAATAAAAAAATTAATTAAAGCAAAAATAACTCATGGATAATCTTTTAGTTTTACTTTAAATATTCCAGCAATTCCTGCCAAAAAACCAGTAAAAATAATACAAAACATATAATAAACGCTAATATATGAAGGAACAAATAACATTACTAAAATATCTGTTACTGCAGCACAAATAATACCTATAATTGGACCAAACATATAACCGGTTATTTTAATCATTAAACCCTCAAAAGCAATTCTAATTGGTGGTAATACTGTAATGGGTATCGTAATAGAAACAATAATAGTTGCCACAACTGATACTGAAGATAACATTGTTATATAAGCAATATTTTTAGTAGTAAAACGAACACCTTTATATTTATCTTTACGAAATCATTTTCAAAAACTATTCATTAAAATATATGCTAACATTATGCTACTTAAAGTAATAATTAAATAAATAGCTGTAGATCTACTAAATAAATTTAAGGTATTTAAATCATATCGTTGAGAAAATATGTGATTAAATATTAAATTATTGGGCATTTAAATAACCACCATTCCCGAAATATTCTTTAAAACTATATTAATTTTAACAAATATATCATAACATTGTTTGCTTAAATACATATAATAAAATTAGTATTTTTTTATTTTTATCACTTAATGGGAGTTTTATTTTTTGAAATCAATCAATTATTAGTTTTGCTAAATGGTCTTGAATTAAAAAAACCATTATAAGCACTTAAAGGTGAAGGATGTGCACTCTCAATAATAAAATGTTTTTCTGTATCAATTAGCATTTTTTTATTTCTTGCATTTTTACCTCATAAAATAAAAACAAGATTAGTACAGTTTAAATTTAAAAATGATAAAACATGATCAGTAAAAGTTACTCATTGATATTGTAAATGACTATTAGGTTGACTTTGTCTGACAGTTAAAGTTGTATTTAAAAGCAAAACTCCCTGTTTAGCTCAAGTTGTTAAATTACCATCATTATCTTTTTCAATATTTAAATCATTTTTTAGTTCTTGAAAAATGTTTTTTAAACTTGATGGTAATGGAGTATTTGTTTGAACACTAAATGCTAAGCCATGAGCTTGATTTGGCTGATGATAAGGATCTTGACCTAATATTATTACTTTAACCTTTGATAAAGGAGTTATTTTAAAAGCTTGAAATATTTCTTCTCATTGAGGATAACAAAGATAAGTTTGATATTCCTTTTTAATATCTTCTAATAATTTAGTAAAATATGCTTCTTTATATTCTTGTTGAAAAAATTCTAATCATGAGGAATCAACAAATAAAGTTTTATTATACATTTTTTTCACCTACTACTTATGATAACTTTGATTATTAAGTATTTGTAATGAACGATATATTTGTTCTAATAAAACAACATAACATAATTGATGAGGTAATGTTATTTTACCAAAGGAAATTTTAATTAAATTAATATTGTCTTTTAATATTTGTGCTACATCATTACTACCGCCAATAATAAAACCAATTTTACCTTGTTGATAAATTTGATTTTTATTAATCATCTGTGATAATTGTTCACTACTTATTAATTGTCCTGATAAATCTAATAAAAATCACTGATAATCATTATTCTTTGATATGTATTCGGTGATTTTATTGGTTTCAATTTTAATATTATTAGGAATTGAATTTAATTTAGATTCTATAATATTTTTTGTTTCAATATTAGTTCGCTTTTTAATTCGTTTTAAATAATCTTTGGCGGCTGATTTTCAATATGTCTGTGACAACTGGCCAATACAAACAATTTTAATATTTATCATTATAATTCTGAAAAAGCCATGTTATTTATTCTTTCATGAACCACTTTATCTGGGTTACGAAAATCAACATCACCCAAAGCTTTATCAATAGTATTTGGATTAATAACAACTATTTCTTTTTTATTTTTATCAACTCATAAACTAAAAATTACATCAATTTGAATATTAAAATCAATTTTAAAAGTCTTATTCATTTTTGAATCTTTCATTATAAAGAATAAGTGAATTCAACCTTTTTTAATAATAGTTTTATTTTTATCATCTTTAAAGTCAGTAATTTTTGGTGAAACAATACTAGTTTTAGCAACTTTTGAAGGGTTTTCTGCTTCTGTTGCTGTTTCATATGTAACATATCAATAACCATAATATTGCTGTTTAGATATATCATTATCAGTTAAATCAAAAACTAAAAGACTTCCATTTGCATCTTTACAACTAAATGGTTCATTCATTACTTTTTCTGGATCATTATTAACATTATAATTAATACTCTCATAATTACCTGATTTATATTGGTCACTATTGTAAAAATCCCTAGCGGCATCTGTAACTTCTAATGCATTACGATCAATTCTAATTTTGTCTGCTGCTAGTTGCATAAATGCAGCGAGTGGTTTGTATAAAAGTTTAGTATCATATTGATAGTATTTATTATAAACATAATCAACTAATGGGTCACCTTCTTTGTTTGATGGCTCGTTTTCAAAATTTGCTTGAATTTTTAAACCATCTCCAGTACCACAAGCCACAATAGTACTCACAGAAGAAGAAAGTAAACTAAGTGTTGAAAATAAAGTGATTAATTTACGCATTTGATTGTTATTCTCCTTAATCTAAATAATAATTAAATATTCACTAAGAATTGTAACTTATTTTTTTATAAAAAACAAAAGGAAATTCATATAGGTAAAAATACATTTTTTAAACCTGAATTGTAAATATAAATGGGACAAATGGGACAGTTTTTAAAATAATTGTATTAAGTCTATTGGGCTTTTATAAGATAGTGATTTTCTGGGTGTAGAATTAATTTGAAATGCTATAGAATTTAAGTCTTTTTGTTTATATAAAGATAGATCTGTAGATTTTGGTAAATATCTTCTTAAAATACCATTATTATTTTCATTTAAACCTCTTTGACAAGGTTTGCCAGGATCTGCAAAATAAATCTTAACATTGCAAATTTTTTCGATTAATTTTCATTTACTAAATTCTTTACCACGATCAAAAGTAATAGTTTTAACTGTTCCTTTTTGTAACTTTGAAATAAATTTTATTATACTTTTTGTAATATTTTCTGCTTTATGATTTTTAGAAACTAAAGGAATTGTGGTTTTTGATCATATATCAGCTAAAGTAATAATAGAACTTTTATGATCTTTACCAATGATAGTGTCACCCTCTAAATGACCAAATTCTTGTATATTTTTAATATTAGGAATGATTAAATTTCTTTCATGAATAGATTTACAATTATTAATTCGTCCTCTAGTTTCTTTTCGTTTATGAGGTTTATTTTTTCCTTTTCTCAATAAGTTATTTTCATCAAAACCCATTCGATTTGTTTTAAACATGTTATATAAAGTTTTTGTTGAAATACTTTTTATTTTATTTTCCTTTAAAAAATTAGCAATTATATCAAGCGCATAATTTTTAGTAATTAACAAATAATTAATAGTATTAATTTCTGTTAAAGTTAAAATTATTAATTTTCTACCTGCATTTTGCTTCTTTTTTTGAATTTGATTCAATATTTCTAATGGTAATAAGTTTTGATTTAATAATCTGCAAACTCTATGTACAGTTGATTTACTATAATCAACAGCTTTTGCTATTTTACGAATTGAAAATTCATAACTTTTATATTCTTTTATTGCTATTATTGATTCAATAGTCAGATACTTATACATTGTGCTAATTCCTTTCTTTTCTTAATTATAGAATTAACACAATTTAATTTTTATATAAATGTCCTTTTTAATTTTACAATTCAGGTTTTAAAACTACCTGAATTAGTAAATTGCTTAATTCAATTATAAGTAGCTGCTCTTGTAACATTGTACTCTTTAGCAAGACAAGACACTGACTTACCACTTTGATATAAAGCTACTATTTGTTTTTTAAATTCATCTGAATATGAGTTAATATTGGCCATAATTATAGTTCCTTTCTTTTAACTAATTTGTTCACTTGTCTACGTAATTAGTGTCCAATAAAGTGGAACCCATCCAGATTTTATTAATGAATAAAAAAATAATATATTAACTATAACCATAAATATCAAAAATTATTTAAACTTTTAATTGAGTTTAATTCTACAAAAAAGTTTAAATTTGTCGATATTTACTAGTTTTTTTCAAAACTTAAAGAATGATTAAAACAAAAAAAATATTAATTTAAATATATTTGATAATTCAATATTTTATTATTTTTTATTTGTATTTGAAATAAAAAGATTTTTTTTAATGATAAAAAAATATAAATTTTTAAATCTAAAAATATTTCTTATATAGTAGGCAATAATAACCTAGAACCACAAACAATAAAATGCATTATTAAAAATAAATTTATAACTAAGAAAAATTAATTTGTAAGATTATTAGCATTGACTATATAATATTAAATTTGAATTTATTTATTTCAAAAAATAAATTTTTAATAAAATAAATTATGATATTATTTTAAAGCGTATTATTTTCTGAAATAAATAATAAGTTACTAACAATGTAAATTTAGATTTTAAATTTATCAATTGTTATAATAAGAATAAATTTGTAAAGGGTCAGGTGAATTTTTATGTACAGTGAAAGTTTAAAAAATAATTTAAATGAAGATATTAGTAAGCATTTTACACATTTAAAAACAATAGAAAAAGATTATAAAATTACTCATGAAGGTGTATCAAGAATGGTAATGCTTGATCGTTATGCACAAAAAGATAAAAATTTAATTTCTTTAAAACCAGGTGATTTGGTAATTAGTATTATCCGTGAAGATGCTATTTTTCCAACTAGAGGAATTGGTTATGTTGTTGAAGAATTAGAAAATCAAGTTTATGCTATCAAAATTGAAGATGAATACCTCGGCTCAATTGATCCTGAACTAATAAAAATTTCTGGTAAAGCTGGCATTATCCACAAACAAAAATATGAACTTGAAAAACCACTAGAGTTATTTTATGAACAAATTGCTTATCGTGTTAGTAAATCATTAACTACAAAAGAATCACCAAAATTAAGATCTATTTATTTATCCCAATTTTATGAACAATTAAAATCGCTAAATATAGTACCTGCTGGAAGAGTTTTATATGGGGCTGGTAGTGATTCTGATGTTACTTTTTTTAACTGTTTCGTAATGCCTTTTATTCATGATTCACGAAGTGGAATTGCTGCCCATCGTCAAGAAGTTATGGAAATTATGTCACATGGTGTTGTTGTTGGTTCTAATGGTTCAACACTAAGACCAAAAGGTACTGTTGCTAAAACAGTTGGTGGTAAATTTTCAGGAGCTGTTTCTTGATTAAACGATTTATCTACATTAACTCATTTAGTAGAAAAAGGTGGATCACGACGTGGCGCACAAATGATTATGCTAGCTGATTGACATCCAGATATTATTGAATTTATTATTTCAAAAATGCAAAATGCAAAAATTTTATTATGGTTAAAAGAAAATTCAAAATCAAGTTTAATTCGTGATGAAGCAAGTAAAAAATTAAAATTTGAAGTACTTAGTGACCAAGATCGTAATATTTTTGAATCATTCTTAAATAATGAACAACTTTTTAATGAAGAAATAATAGAAAATGCTAAAAATAAACTAGCACTTGGTGGATCTTGAGAAGTAATTAAAAGTGATTTTTTAACCGGAACTAATATTTCAGTAACAATTAGTGATGAATTTATGAATGCCGTTGCAACAAATGGTAAATGAAATTTACGTTTCCCTGACTTAGATAATTATACTGTAAGTCAAAAACAAGCTTATGACGAACATTGAAATAAAATTGGTGATGTTCATGATTGAGAAAAAATGGGTTACCCAATTAAAACTTATTATACAATTAATGCATCTGACTTATGAGATTTAATTAATTTCTTTGCTACATATTCAGCAGAACCTGGTATTTTTTTCATTGATAGAGCTAATGAAATGACTAATGCTCAAGCATATGGTATGCGTGTTGTTGCTACTAATCCTTGTGGTGAACAACCATTAGCATCCTATTCAGTGTGTAATTTATCAGCAATTAATTTAGCTAATTTTGTTAATAAAAAAACAAGTGAAATTCTTTACGATGAACTAAGTAAATCTGTAACAACTTGTGTTCGTATGCAAGATAATGTTATTGACAGCACTCCATACTT
Source organism: Spiroplasma endosymbiont of Aleiodes alternator (assembly GCF_964031135.1). Taxonomy (NCBI): domain Bacteria; kingdom Bacillati; phylum Mycoplasmatota; class Mollicutes; order Entomoplasmatales; family Spiroplasmataceae; genus Spiroplasma; species Spiroplasma endosymbiont of Aleiodes alternator. The sequence continues at coordinate 166,239 of NZ_OZ035008.1, read as the reverse complement.
TTTAGAAGCAAATAAAAAACAAGCACTTGGTGAACGAAGAATTGGTCTAGGAGTAATGGGTTTACATGATTTACTAATTTGAAGTAATCTAAAATACGGCTCAAAAGAAGCTAATGAAGTAGTTGATAAAATTTTTGAAACTATTACTACTAGTGCTTATCGTGCATCAATTAATATTGCTAAAGAAAAAGGAAGTTTTCCATTTTTAAAATCACGCGAAGCATTTATTAATAGTGGATTCATGAAAACAATGCCTGAAGACATCAGAAATGATATTCTTAAATATGGTATCCGTAACTCACATTTATTAACTGTTGCTCCAACAGGTTCAACTGGAACTATGGTTGGTGTATCAACAGGACTTGAACCATACTTTGCCTTTTCATATTTCCGTTCAGGAAGACTTGGCAAATTTATGGAAGTAAAAGCAAAAATTGTAAATGACTGATTACAGTATCATCCAGAATTTAAAGAAAAACCATTGCCAGATATTTTTGTTTCAGCAATGCAATTAACACCTGAAGATCATGCTAATGTACAATGTATTATTCAACGTTGAGTTGATTCTTCAATTTCAAAAACTGTTAATGTGAACATCTAGAATAAAGTAGACACAGAATTGTAACCTTTGTGTTAAAAATACTTTAAGGAAGGTGTTCATTTTTTTATGGCTAAATGACTATCAAAAGAAGAAAAGTTAAAAATAATAAAAATAAGTAAAATTAAAACAATTGATAAAACCGCATTAGAGTATGGTATTGGTCGATCATCAATAAAAGAATGAATTAAAGCATATAAATTATTAGGTGAAAAAGGTTTAGAATATGGCAATGGAATTCGTGCTAAAAAAACCAAAAGAACAGGTCGACCCAAATCTTTAAATTTTAATGAAATGACAAAACAAGAATTAATTGAATATATTGAGGCAATGAACGATATAAAAAAGTATTTAGAAAAATCGACAAAAAAGAAGAAATATTTTGTGATTTTCTCATTGAAGAAAAAATATCAGATTAGTTATTTATGTTGATTATTAAATGTTTCAAAATCAGGATATTATAAGTGAATTAAGAATGGAATGAATGAATTTAATAAATGAGATACATTTTTAGCTAATATAATTAAAAATATTTTTTATGAATTTCAAGAAATTTATGGTTATAAAATGATAACTTTATGAATTAACAAAATTTATAATTTAAAATTAAAATTTCATATTGTATATAGATATATGAAAAATATGAGTTTAAAAGCTAAGGTTCGCATAAAAAAATTTGATTATAGAACTAAATCAGGAAGTTTAAGATATGATAATTTATTAAAACGTGATTTTTCAACTACTAATTTAAATGAAAAATTAGGTACTGATATAACTTATTTATTAACTAATGGTAAAACATATTATTTATCAATTGTTAAAGATTTTCATAATAATGAAATATTAGATTATAAAATAAGTGCAAGTTTAGACATGACATTTGTTGTCCAAAACATTATCCAAGCTTGAGTTAATGCTCAAAAACCTACTTCATGAATTTTACAATCAGATCAAGGATTTCACTATACAAATCCTTCTTATAAAATTTTATGTGATGAATTAAAAATAAAAATTTCAATGTCTAGAAGAGGTAATTCCTGTGATAATGGTGCTACTGAAACTTGATTTGGAACAATGAAAACAGAATTTCTATATCAAATTCCAAGAAAAAATAGAACTATTGAATGAATACAAGACAACTTACCTAAATATATTTACTTTTATAATAATTATCGACCTCAAATAAAATTAAAAGGAATGAGTCCAATCAAATATCGATTAGCTCATTCCAAACCAACAAATAATTAGTTCATACCTATAAATTTAACACTTACAAACGCTATTTTATAAAATTTAATAAAAGGTTACTTTTATTGTCCACTTTTCTTGACAAGTTCAATTTTTATTCTTAATTTATTTTAATATATATATAGTATTAAAGTAGTATAATACATATAAAGCCAAGAAAGAAGGTGTATTTAATGATTAAAAAGATTAACGATGATCTAAATGATTATATTAGTGAACATCTAAAATATCAAATGCTTAGTTTTAAATTAAGTAATGATGCAAATCAAAATGGATATCCTGGGTTTGCACGCTTCTTCCAAGTAGAAGCTGCTGATGCTGTTGTTCATATTCGTAAAATTTGTAATTATTTAATGGATCAAGATGCTCAAGTTGAAATTAAAGACATTAAAGTTCCAACTTTTACTACAAAAAACATTGAAGAAGCATTAAAAAAATTAAAATCTACTAAAGAAGAATTACTTGATTTTACTAATAAACTTGTTAAAAGTGCTCGTGAAAATAATGATAATTTAACTGCGAAATTTTATGACTGATTCTTAATTGATTTCTATGAAGAAATTGCTTATGAAAAAGACTTATTGGATTGAATTGCAATGTCTAATAGTAACCTTTATAAAATTGACAAACGTTTACTAAAAACTGAAGAGCCAGATACTTTAAAAGTTATTGTTCCATTTTATGAACCCGAATAAATTTCATATTTAACTCTTAATTTTTACCAAAAATGTATAAAAAAATGGTAATGTTTAGTAATCTGTGTAACTTACAAAAATAACTATGTTTAATTAATTCTAGTAAATATAATTAAATGACTAGAAAGAGTGAGTTACAGATGGCTAAAAAGCAAAATATTAATAATAATGATCCAATATCAAAAGCAGTAGATTTATTATTAGAAAATACTGAAGATTTAACAACAGTTTTTAAAGAGGGAGGATTGTATAAAGAATTAACAAAAAGATTAGTAGAAAAAATGTTGAATTCTGAGATGCAAAATTATTTAGGATATGATAAGAATCAACATAGTAATAGTGACAATGCTCGTAATGGTATAAGTTCAAAAAAATTAATAACTCAACAAGGTAAAATTGAGATTGATGTACCACGAGATCGCAATAGTAATTTTAATCCTGTAATAGTTGCAAAAAGACAAAGAAGATTTGAAGGTTTTGATCAACAAGTTCTTTCTTTATATGCAAAAGGTATGACATTATCAGATATTAGAATGCAATTACAAGAGTTATATCATGGTGCTGATATTAGTGAAAGTGTTATTAGTAAAATTACTGATGATGTTATTGATGATGTAAAAGCATGGCAAAATCGACCATTAGAAAGTGTCTATCCGATTGTTTATTTTGATTGCATAATAGTGAAAGTACGACAAGATAAAAGGATTATTAATAAATCAGTTTATATAGCTTTAGGAGTTGATTTAGAAGGTAAAAAAGATGTTTTAGGTTTATGAATTAGTGAAAATGAAGGTGCTAAATTTTGATTAGCAAATTTAACAGAAATGAAAAATCGTGGCTTAAATGATATTCTTATTGCCTGCAGTGATAATTTAACAGGCATGTCAGAAGCAATACAATCAGTTTATCTTAAAACAGAACATCAATTATGCATAGTTCATCAAATTAGAAATAGTTTGAAATATGTCTCATATAAGCATAGAAAATCTCTAGTTGCAGATTTAAAACCAATTTATACTGAACATCTAGAATAAAGTAGACACAGAATTGTAACCTTTGTGTTAAAAATACTTTAAGGAAGGTGTTCATTTTTTTATGGCTAAATGACTATCAAAAGAAGAAAAGTTAAAAATAATAAAAATAAGTAAAATTAAAACAATTGATAAAACCGCATTAGAGTATGGTATTGGTCGATCATCAATAAAAGAATGAATTAAAGCATATAAATTATTAGGTGAAAAAGGTTTAAAATATGGCAATGGAATTCGTGCTAAAAAAACCAAAAGAACAGGTCAACCCAAATCTTTAAATTTTAATGAAATGACAAAACAAGAATTAATTGAATATATTGAGGCAATGAACGATATAAAAAAGTATTTAGAAAAATCGACAAAAAAGAAGAAATATTTTGTGATTTTCTCATTGAAGAAAAAATATCAGATTAGTTATTTATGTTGATTATTAAATGTTTCAAAATCAGGATATTATAAGTGAATTAAGAATGGAATGAATGAATTTAATAAATGAGATACATTTTTAGCTAATATAATTAAAAATATTTTTTATGAATTTCAAGAAATTTATGGTTATAAAATGATAACTTTATGAATTAACAAAATTTATAATTTAAAATTAAAATTTCATATTGTATATAGATATATGAAAAATATGAGTTTAAAAGCTAAGGTTCGCATAAAAAAATTTGATTATAGAACTAAATCAGGAAGTTTAAGATATGATAATTTATTAAAACGTGATTTTTCAACTACTAATTTAAATGAAAAATTAGGTACTGATATAACTTATTTATTAACTAATGGTAAAACATATTATTTATCAATTGTTAAAGATTTTCATAATAATGAAATATTAGATTATAAAATAAGTGCAAGTTTAGACATGACATTTGTTGTCCAAAACATTATCCAAGCTTGAGTTAATGCTCAAAAACCTACTTCATGAATTTTACAATCAGATCAAGGATTTCACTATACAAATCCTTCTTATAAAATTTTATGTGATGAATTAAAAATAAAAATTTCAATGTCTAGAAGAGGTAATTCCTGTGATAATGGTGCTACTGAAACTTGATTTGGAACAATGAAAACAGAATTTCTATATCAAATTCCAAGAAAAAATAGAACTATTGAATGAATACAAGACAACTTACCTAAATATATTTACTTTTATAATAATTATCGACCTCAAATAAAATTAAAAGGAATGAGTCCAATCGAATATCGATTAGCTCATTCCAAACCAACAAATAATTAGTTCATACCTATAAATTTAACACTTACAAACGCTATTTTATAAAATTTAATAAAAGGTTACTTTTATTGTCCACTTTTCTTGACAAGTTCATTCTTCTACTTGATAGTTTAAACTGTATTTAATATTTCTGCTTTTATTTCCAAAGGTAATTGATATTCTATTAAGCCCCTATTCTCTCATTTTTGTTTGCTTGCATTTTTTGATTCTTCTGATAAAGATTGCTGTAAATCTGGAATTTCAGTACTTATTAATTTTCATACTTCATTTAAAGATGTTAATTTTATTTCTTCTTCATTTAATTTATTTTTAATTTTTTGTTCTTCTTTTTTTTGATCTTGTCAACTAGGTTTCTCATTTTCTTCATTTATTTCGGTTTGGATTTCAATACTTACTAATTTTGATTGATTAATTGTTCTTAAAGACTCCTGATTTTTTTCCTTTTTCCTCTAATTGCATTTTCTATTATTTCTTACAGTAATTGGTATTTCTCCAATTCATACAAAATGAATTGGATATTTATTATCTATAACTGGCATTTTTTTAATAACTCTTATATTTTATTTAAATGCATTGTTTAAAAATGATAATTCATCTTCAATATTTAATCTTGGAAATAATAATTCTTTTTTATTAACAGATTTATTAAAAACTTCATTCAAGTTAATATTGACTATTGGTTTAGTAATTTTTAAGACACCCAATTGTTCATGAATTTTTAATGAACTATTAACCAAAATTGGACTTAATAAAGCACTACTAATAATTAAAATATTTGCTAATAAATTTAAAATATTATGTAATTCAATAGTTTTATTATTTTTATGTAAATCTCATGGTTTTGTTAAATCAATTAATTTATTACCACTAGTTATTAATTTAAAAACGACATTAATTGCTTCATGAATTTGATACTCATCCATTTCAATATTAAAATCATTAATAGTACTTTTAATAATTTTAATTATTTCTATTGCTTCTGGTTGTAACTTATTTAAATTAACTTTGGGAATTTTACCATCACAATATTTAATGATCATTGTAACTGTTCGCGAAAGCAAATTACCTAAATCATTAACAAGATAAGAGTTATAACAATTTAAAAATAATTCATGACTATATTTTGCATCATGACCAATAATAATTTCTTTCATTAAAAAAAACCGTAATCCATCTGCACCATAACGATTTACTAATACTAAAGGATCAATAACATTACCTTTTGATTTTGACATTTTTCCTTCTTCATTAGTAATTCAACCGTGGGCCAAAATTCGATTTGGTTGTCTCAAGTTTAATGCCATTAATAAAATTGGCCAATAAATCATATGAAAACGACTAATTTCTTTACCAACTAAATTCACAATTTCACAATTTGAATCTAGTCAAAATTTTTTAAAATTAATGTCATCATCTTGTAAATAACCTAATCCTGTTAAATAATTACTTAATGCATCAATTCAAACATAAATAACATGTTTTGGATCTTCTAATACTGGTACCCCTCAAGTAAAACTCGTTCTAGTAACACTTAAATTTTCTAAACCTGGCGTAATAAAATTATTAATCATTTCCGTTTTACGATTAAGTGGTCATAAAAATAATGGATGTTCATCATAATATTTTAATAATTGTTTAGTATATTTTTCCAATTTTAAAAAATATGATGGTTCTGATAAAGTAGTAATATTACCTTGACATATTTTACATGTATTATTAATTTTATTAATTTGACTATCTGTCAAAAATTCTTCACAAGAAATACAATATGATCCTTCATATTTTCCCAAATAAATATCATTTTGTTTTAATAATTTGCTAAATATTTTCTGAACACTTAAAATATGATTTTTATTAGTTGTTCTAATAAATTTATCATAATCAATATTTAAGTTTTTTCATAAATTCTTAAACCCAACAACAATATCATCAACAAATTTTTGTGGAGTTTGTTTATTTTCATCCGCCTTTTTAGCAATTTTTTGACCATGTTCATCACTTCCAGTTAAAAAGAATACTTCATAACCTTGCATTTTCTTATAGCAAGCTAAAACATCAGCAATAATTGTTGTATAAGCATGTCCCAAGTGTAATTTAGCACTAGGATAATAAATAGGGGTAGTAATATAAAATTTTTTTGTCATTATTTGCTCCTAAATTTAATAATTATAATTTTACATTAAAATAGTATTATTTATTGTAATACTTATTTAAATTAATAATATTTTATTAATTTTTATTTTTTTATAAAATGGAACATTTTTGTTGATATTGATTTTCATTAAAACCATTATCAGAGTTAACAGCATCTATATCAACGTTTAAGTAAAACTTATAATAACTATTTACGTGTGAAATAACACTACTTTTTTCATTATCATAATTATTTACTGGTAAATACTTATTACCGTTACTCATTAATGGTTGATTTTGTAATTTTCTTGAACTTGCAAAATCATATCAATGTCTCAAAAGATCATTTTTTTCTCATTGTCTTCTTTTTTCTTTTTCTATTTTTTCTAAAATATTATTAAGTTTTAAAATTTTTAATCCAACCTTTTTCAATTCTTCTTTTTGATTACTTATATTAACTTTTTCACATACTATTTTGTTAATTCGTTTTTTTCAAAATTATAATAACCAAAAGTTAAAAACTTAACTAATTTATTCTTAAATTTAAAAATTTTACTTGTTTTTTGTTTTTCGAAAATTTCTAACTTTTTAATACTATTTATATTATAAGAAAGAAATATAGATTGTTTTTTAATATTTGACTGCAATGTTTTTTCACATTTATATTTCTTATTATTAATATAATATAATATTATTTTTATTTTATTAATTTTCTTTTTTAATAAATTAATATCTATTTCTCCATTATCTTTTAAGTATCGATCATCTAAAACATCATAAAAGTGTTCTTCACTATCGTAGCTTGTAATAAAATTAAAATCTTGATCTATAAAAGGAAAACTATTATCTATTTTGTATTTCTTCATAATTTTCACTCCTTAAACTTATATAATCTAGTGACTAATTACAATATTTTCTTAATCTTTTATATTTATTGATTATTAGATAAAATAAAAAAACAAAAAATAATAAATTAAATGCTAATTAAATTTAATATTAAACATTATTTATCTTTAAAAACTTTTTTAAAAATATAATCAACATTTATTAAAAAAATATTATTATTACAACATTCATTTAACTGTTCACTAGTTAAATATTGATTAATATTATTCTTTATTAATACATCTTTAAAATTAATCATTTTATTTTGTGCTTCTAAAGTGCATTTTTGAATAAAATCATAAGCAATTTCACGTGTTATTTTTGGATTATTTTTAATAATAGCCAATAAAACTACTTGTGAAAAATAAAGTTCATTAGCTTTAGCAATATTATTTGCCATGGCACTAGTATTAATTACTAAATTATCTAAAATATTTGTCATTCTATTAATAATAAAATCTAATATATGATAAATATCAGGTAACATAATGCGTTCATTAGAACTATGAGAGATATCACGTTCATACCATAATAAATTATTCTCATATACTATACTATTATAACTTCGAACTAATCTTGCTAAACCACAAATATTTTCAGAACCAATTGGATTTTTTTTATGTGGCATTGAACTTGAACCTTTTTGCGAAATAGAAAATCCCTCTAAAAGTTCATTAACTTCGCTACGTTGACTCAAACGAATTTCTAAAGCTATTTTTTCAATTGTTGTAGCAATTGAACTTAATTGTGTAATTAAAAAAATCAAACGATCACGTTGTACTACCTGCGTAGCAGAACTGTCAACTTCCATTTTTCATTTTTTGGCAATAAATTCACTAACTTTTGGCGAAATATGAACAAAATTACCCATAGCACCCGTAATCTTAATAACTTCAACTTGTTTTCTTGCTAATTCCAACCTTACTAACTGTCTATTTATTTCATCGTATCATAAAGCAAATTTTAATCCTAATGAAGTTGGTTCACCAAAAATACCATGACTGCGACCAATTACTAATTGATTTTTATATTTAAATGCTAACTCTTTTAATTTCAATTGTAAAGTAATTAAAGCTTTTTCAATAATTTCATTTGAAAATTTTATTTGTAGATTTTGGACACTATCAACCATATCAGTTGAAGTTAAACCATAATGAATTCAACGACTTTCAGTTTTTAAGTTAGCACTTAACATTCTAGTAAAGGCAACTACATCATGTTTAGTTTCTAATTCTAATTTATTCATTAATTCAATATCTAACTTAGCATTTTTTTTAATTAATTGAAAATCTTTAAAAGGAATTATATTTAAATGTTGTAATGATTCACAAACATCAATTTGAAAATTCATTCATAAGTTTAAACGATTTTTCATATTTCAAATATTATTCATTGCTTTTGTTTCGTAACGTTCAATCATTTTTATTCCTTAATAAATATAGTTTGTTTACGATCTGGACCAACAGAAAATATTCTAATTGGAACACCCACCAACTCACTAATTTTTTTTAAATAATTTTTAGCATTTTCTGGTAATTCATCATAACTAGTAATATTAGTAATATCTTCATTTCAGCCAGGCATAGTAATAAAATGTGGTTGACATTTATTAAAGTTATTAATTTGAGAAGGTATGTATCTAATTATTTCGCCATTTAAAGTATAATGCGTACAAATGCTTAATGTTTCAATACCAGTAAGCACGTCTAACAACATAATAGCTAAACTAGTAAATCCATTAATTTGTGCACTATACTTAGCAATAACTGCATCAAATCATCCAATTCTTCTTGGTCTTTTTGAAACTGTGCCATATTCATTACCAGTCATACGAATATAATCTGCTAATTTACCAAAAACTTCACTAGGAAACGCACCAGCACCAACTCTTGTACTGTATGCTTTAGTTACACCAATAATTTCATTAATTGCTTTTAAAGAAATACCTGAACCAATAGCAATTGAACTAGCACTTGGATTAGAAGATGTTACAAAAGGATATGTACCATGATCTAAATCTAATAAAGTACCTTGTGCTCCTTCAAATAATATCTTTTTATTTCTAACTAATTGTTCATTTAAAAATTCACCAGTATCAATAATTAAATCTTTAAAGTATGGTAATAATTCTAATAAACTATTATATATTGTTTGCGCATTAAATTCTTTTTCATATTCATAAACATTTTTTAATATTTTATTTTTAATTAACAAATTATCAGTAATCAATTCTAATAGTCGTTCCTTATCTAATAAATCGCCCATTCGAATTCCAATCCTATTAACTTTATCAGCATAACAAGGTCCAATTCCTTTTTTAGTAGTGCCAATAGCTTTATCACCCTTAATTTTTTCTTCATATTCATCAAATGCTAAATGATAAGGTAAAATAATATGAGCACGATCAGAAATTCGTAAATTTTGACAACTAAAACCAGCAGCTTTTAAATATTCAATTTCAGAAACTAATTTTTCTGGATTAACAACACAACCATTAGCAATAACACAATATGAATCTTTATTAAAGATACCAGAAGGAATAATACTTAATTTATATTTTTGATGATCAAAAACAATTGTATGTCCGGCATTATCACCACCACTTCAACGAACAATAACATCAGAATTTTGACTATAATAGTCAGTTATTTTGCCTTTTCCTTCATCACCTCATTGACAACCAATAATAGCAGTAGTTTTAAATGGTTTTGGTTGATCAATTTTTGATATTAAAATATTTTTAGTATTGACAATTTTATTAGTAATTTTTTGATTTTCTTCTTTTATTATATGTTTTGACTTTTCAAAATCTACTTTCATCTTATTAATGATTGGCTTAAGAGTGTCAGTTTTTATTGATTGCGTTTTTACTTTAGTTGCTTTTTTTACATCTTTAACTTTTGGTTTAATAGTTTTATTAAGTTGTTCAACTTTAGTTTTTGCCTTTTCTATTGTTGGTTTGATTATATTTTTTTTTGCTTTCATTTTGTCTCCTTTATACTCAAAAAAAAGTATTTATAAATTTATAAATTAATTATATAATTATTTAATAATGATTATCAAAATATTGTTATTAAAAATAAACTAGTAAAGGAAACTTAAAAAATGAAATGAAATTTTGATAATGACAGTTTTCAAAATGATAATAATGATGATTTTGACAAACTTTGTCCTATTTGTAAGCAGAAATTACTAGAAGCAAAACTTGAAAAAATAAATGAAATAAATCAATATCAGCAAACACAAAATGATATTTTATTAATTGAAGAAATAAAAAAAGAATTAGAAAAAATTAAAAAAGAAAAAGAAACACAACTTTATGTTTACTTATGTAGAAAACATAAAAATGAAAATATTCTTTAATATTTTTATAATATATTAATTATTTTTTATTATATTTATTCATAATATTTTCAAATTTACTATCAGTAATTCAACTACTAATGCTTTCTACAAAAAATTGTTTATGATCGTTTATATTCTTTAACTCATCATTACTAAACTTACTCAAAACTCAATCAGCCGTGTTAAAATTAGGATTTTTACCAAGACCAATTCTTAATCTTTGAAAATCTTTACTACCAATTTGATTAAAAATACTTTTAATTCCATTATGACCAGCAGCACTAAATTTTTGTTTGTATTGAAATTGACCAAAATTTAAATCAACTTCATCGTGAATAATTAACACATTTTCAATTTTAATTTTAAAATAATTCATAAAATTTGAAACACAAAAACCTGATAAGTTCATAAAAGTTAATGGTTTTAAAAAAATAACATCAGTGCCATTAACAACAGTTTTAACATATTGACCATTAAATTTAGTTTGATTAATTTTTAATTGTAATGTTTCACAAATCATATCAATAATAATAAAACCAATATTATGACGTGTTAATTCATACTCTTTACCTGGGTTTCCTAATCCAATAACTAATTTCATCTACTTTAAATTTCCTCTTTATTATTTTTTACTATTTTTTTTATTAATTCATTTGTTTTATCATCATAAACTTTTGTTAATGATTTATTATTAATTGAAGCATCAATCATTTTTGCAATAAAATCAGCAATTGAAATAATTTTTAAGCCATTAAATTTTTTTTCTTCAGAAATTTCAATAGTATTAGTAATAACAACTTCCTTAATAATTCCATCAATAACAGCTTGTTTCAAATTTTTTGAAGCTTGCCCACTAAAAATACCATGAGTAGCTAAAATATAAACTGATTTTGCACCATGTTCTTTAATAGCTTTTGCTGCATTAATAATAGTACCACCTGTATCAATCATATCATCAATAATAATAGCATTCTTTTCTTTAACATCTCCTAATACAAACTTAACTTGACTTTGATTAGGAGTTGTTCTTCTTTTATCAATAATTGCCAAAGGTACACTTAAATAATTACCTAATCTTCGAGCACGAGTAACACCACCATGATCTGGAGATACAACAACTAAATTAGTTAAATTTTCTTCAATTAAATAAGATGCTAAATCTTGAGTTGCTCGTAAATCATCAACAGGAACATCAAAAAATCCTTGTTCTTGTGGTGAATGTAAATCAACAGTAATAACACGATCAACACCCGCAACAGTTAATAAATTTGCAACAAGTTTACAAGTAATAGGTTGTCTACCACCTTGTTTTCGATCTTGACGAGCATAACCAAAATAAGGAATTACTACATGAATTTTAGCAGCAGATGCACGAACTAAAGCATCAACAAAAATTAATAATTCCATTAAATTATCATTAGTTGGCGGCGAAGTTGATTGGATAATATATACCACTTTCCCTCGTACTGATGTTATAGATTGAATGTTAAATTCACCATCAGCAAAACGACTAATTTCTGCTTTTCCAGGTTCAATATTAAGTTTTTTACAAACTTCTTGTGTAAATTTTTGACTAGCACTTAAACCAAAAACTACAATGTTTTCTACATTATTCATTAAATCCTCCTTTACATGTTTCTAAAAAATTATAATTATAATTTCATTATACAATGTTTATTACAATTTAAGTATATTAAATTTAAAGACTATTAATTAAAAATAATTAATAAAAAGTTATATCTTTTGCAAGAAAAAATAAAATCATTATAATAGTTAACGAATAATAAATATTTAAAAATATGTTTATTAATAAACAAGGATTATTGCTGAGGTGTTTTATATACTTATTATCCACATTCTAATATCATTAATTTTAATAATTATTCTGAAAGGTATTTATTATTAATAATAGTAAATAACTGATAAAACATTGAAAATGTTAATTCTTCAGATCTTATTGTTAATGATCAAGATAAGTCGTTAATTAAATTAACGGCTTTTTCTTTGCTATTTAAATAAATACCCAAATTGTTAACTAATGTTTTTCTCTTATTAACAAAGCAACTTCTTACAAATTTTCAAAATAATTGTGGTTCATCAAGTTGAAATTTAGGATTTACTTTAAAATAAACAACACTACTTGTGACATTAGGTATCGGAGTAAAATTATTAGGACTAACATCAAAAATAATTTTAACATCACAATAAAACTGACACATAACAGAAAGATTATTATATACTTTAGTTTTAGGTTTAGCACAAAATCTTTGTGCAACTTCTTTTTGCATCATTAATGTAAATGAATCAAATAATTCAATATTTTCTAATAATTTTAAAACAATTTGTGAAGTAATATAATAAGGCAAATTTGCAATTACATGAATTTTTTGATTTATTGCAAATTCTTCATTAATGATTTTTTTTAAATCTAAATTTAAAAAATCATCATTTATAATTTTTAAATTTTTGTATTCATTTAACTCTTTTTCTAAAACAGGAATTAATTTTTTGTCAATTTCAATTGTCACAACTTTTTGCGCAGTGCTGAGTAATTTATTGGTTAAATGACCAATGCCCGCTCCAATTTCAACAATGCCATCTTCATCTTTAAAATTACTAGTTTTAACAATTTTATCAATTATATTATTATTAATTAAAAAGTTTTGTCCAAACTTTTTAATTGCATGTAAGTCGTATTTTTTCAATATTTTTTTTGGATTTTCCATTATTATTCTCCAATTCACATTTTTAGTTAATTATATACTAGTAATAATTAAACAAATAGTTAGCCAACTAATCATATATGCTAAATTTACTACTAGCAAATCTACATGTGGTAATATTAACATATATCAACTTAATAAATAAATATTAATTTGAGTGGGAAAAGGAGATGATTTTTATATGGCAACAAAAATAGAGGTTGCTAATGACGGACACAATAACCAAGACGTTAATATTGTTTCTCTAGATTTAGGAACAAGAAATTTAATTGTCAGAGTTAATGGAAGGGTTGTTTATAGTCAACCATCAGCAATTGTATTTGATACAGAAAACGGAGAAGTATTCATTGGTGAAGCCGCTTTATTAATGAAAGAAAAAACTCCAGCAAATAAAATTTTCAGAGAACCAATGGCTAATGGTGTTATTAGTGACAATAATGCTTTGATTGCTTTATTAACTGAAATTTTTACACAAATTATTGATGTGAAAGCTGAAAAAATTTGAGAAAATTCAGTAGCGCTTGTAGCTATTCCATCTAAGGTTTATAAATTAGATAGAACTGTTTTACGTGAAATTCTACAAGGAAAAAAAGTAGCTAAAATTCCAATTTATAGCGATAAATTTCCCAAGAGATATAATGAAAGTAATGAAAGCGTAATGAAAGCTGAAAAAGTTGTTATTGTTCCTGAAGTAAAATTGGCAGCTATTGGTGCTGGGGAAGCACTTTGAGATGCTTCAGGAGTATTTATTCTTGATATTGGTGGTGGAACTTCTGACTGTGCCATTTTATCAAGTGGAGAAGTTATTGTTCAAGATTCAATTCCAATTGCTGGAAATGCTATTGAACGTAATATTAAAGAACATTTTGAAAAAATGCACTATATATCTCTTAGCTCAATGGAGGCTGAAAAAACAAAAATTAGTGCTGGTATTTGAATAGATGGTGAAAAAGATAGTGAAAATAAAATTACTATCCATGGAAAAAGTACTAAAACTAAAAAACCTGAACAAATTACAGTTCCTAAACAAGAAGTAGCTAGAGTAGTTACCGAAGCCTTTGAACCAATTGTTGCACTATGTAGTGACATTATCGATAAAGCTGGACCTGCCTTTTCAGAAATGATTATGAAAGACGGTTTAACTATCACTGGTGGGGGTGCTTTGCTTGAAAATATTACAACTTATCTAAAAAAACGACTAAATTTAGAACATGTGGTATCTGCTAATAATCCAAGAGAGTGTGTAATTAGAGGAACTCAAGCCTATGAAACTCATAAACAAGATGTATATGAAAAAGGATTCATTAGACCAAGTAATTAAAATTCCAGGTGTGTAGAAGGAGGAAAAAAATGGGATTATTTGATAAAAAACCCAAAGAAAACTTAAATAAAAAAAGTAATATTAAGTCTATTAATGACTACCAATGATTAGCTTTAGATATCGGAACAGAAAACTTTAAAGCAAGGTATGTTAACATTGGACTTACATATGATGCTCCAACTTATCTTGCTGAAGACTATGAAAAAAATGTTATTCTTTATGGTGAAGAAGCTAAAGCTTTAATTGATAAAACAAATGAAAATGTTGTTATTAAGCGTCCAGTTCGTGATGGTAATATTGCTGATCCAGATGCTTTACAACGTATCCTTGCTAAAATTTTTCAAGATTTTAGACTTGAAATTCAAGATTCAAAACAAGCTGATAAAAACCGTAATTTAATTGTTTTAATGGCAACACCAAGTGAAATTAATTCAGTACAAAGAGAAGCACTAGAAAATATAGTTCATCGTTTAGGAGCACTTCGTGGATTTGTTCAAGAAGAAGTTAAAATGGCAGCATTAGGTTCAGGCCAAGATATTTTTGGAACTGCAATTATGTGTGTTGATATTGGTGGAGGAAGTACTGATATTGCCGTACTTAGCAACGATTCAATCCTATATTCATATACAACACATTGTGCTGGAGACTATTTAACACAAAAAATTCAAGAATACATAGCTAAAAAGCATGCTTTAAAAATTGGTACTAAAGAAGCAGAAGATGTTAAAAAGAACATCGGTTCACTTCTTAAATATCAAGATGAAAAACCATACACTATTTCAGGTGTTTCATTACCTAGATTAGACTCTCAACCAGGAGAAACAATGTCAATTTCTAAAACTATTGAAATTACACCAGAAGAAATTCGTGAAAATGTAATGCAAGTTCAATTTAGAGAACATGTTATTCCATCAATTCGTAGAGTACTAAGAACTTCTGGGGAAAAAGCTGCTGGTAGTGTTAGTGACTTAAAGAAAAAAGGTAAGGGAATCACAATTTGTGGTGGTGGAGCTTACATTAAAAAAATTGATGAATTTATTAAAGAAGAATTGGCTAAGGAATATTTCATCGAAGTTAAAGCTGAAAAAGGTACAAAACCAATTCGTCAAAAATATGAGGGAGATATCTTTGAAGTACGTGTTGCTCAAAATCCTTTAGATAATGTTATTGATGGTTGTGTAAAATATCGTGATACAATTTACAAACAATTAATAGTTGAACAAAATCCTAACCGCGAAATTCTAAGAAAAGACGAAGATTTAGGATAAAAAATAAGTTTAAATAAAATGCACTTTTAAAATTTATAGAAGTGCATTTTTTACCTATATAAATAATAAATTACTATATAAAATAAAAAATTAATAATCACGCTTAAAATACATCATTAACTATTTCAAAAAAATATCATAAAAATCATATAAAATTATTACGACTTATTCCATAATTAAAAATTTTAATTGTCAACTATATTTTTAAATTAAAATTAAAATGATATTATTAATTAAAAAAGGTAGTAGTGAATATGACTTTTGAAAATATAAAAAAATTAAAAAATAATGAATTTTATAGATATTTTGGTGTAAAACGTTTTCATTTTAATCAAATGTTAGAAATATTGTTAAAAATTGAAAATCACAAAAAAATTCGTGGTAGAAAAAATAAACTTTCAGTAGCAGAAGGATTAATGATGACGCTCGAATATTGAAAAGAATATCCTACCTTTTTTCAAATGAGCATTAAATATCAAATAAGTCCATCAAGTTGTTTTCGTAACATTAATTGAATAGAAGATACACTTAGTCAACATGTAGATTATCAATCTTTAAAAGATAAATATAAGCCAAAAATAGAGAAAAATAAAGAAAAGTTAAATCAATGAAAATTTTACTTGATTGATGCAACAGAAATAGAAATTGAAAGACCAACTAAAAAAAACTACAATTAGAATATTTTTCTGGTAAAAGTTGAATGTATTCTATTAAATTTCAACTTATATATGATGTTTTTAATAAAACTATTGTTGATGTTTTTTGTGATAAAGGCAAAGTTCATGACTTTCAAATATTAAAAAATTAAAAATTAAAATTTGAAGATAAAACAATGATTTTTGTTGATTCAGGTTATCAAGGATTACAAAAAATTAACAAAAACACTTGATTACCAATTAAAAAAACTAAAAATAAGAAATTAAAAAAACAAGAAAAACAATTTAATAAATCTATTCATAAAATAAGAATTAAAATTGAACATGTTTTTGCTTGATTAAAAAGATTCAAAATTTTAGTAAATAAATGCAGAAAAAGTATACTTAGACTTATGTACTTAAGATTTAATTTACTTTGTGAAATTTTTAATAAAATAAAGCCTTTAAAATAAAAAAAAATAAGTAAAAACTTATTTTTAGAATTTAAATTATTATTAAATTAATAGTAAAATACTATTAATAATTTTTGTATTTTAAATATAAATTTATATTTAAAATATTTTTTCAAAAAAATATTAATTTTTATAATTAATAACACTAAATAATTTAAAAAATTTTATTGACAATCGATTAATTTTAATTAGGGAATAAGTCTTTTGTTTTTTTAAAAAAAAGCTTTTGATTTATTAAAAATGAATTAATTAAACTTTTAATTTGTGGATGGGTTTCACTTTATTGGACACTAATTACGTAGACAAGTGAACAAATTAGTTAAAAGAAAGGAACTATAATTATGGCCAATATTAACTCATATTCAGATGAATTTAAAAAACAAATAGTAGCTTTATATCAAAGTGGTAAGTCAGTGTCTTGTCTTGCTAAAGAGTACAATGTTACAAGAGCAGCTACTTATAATTGAATTAAGCAATTTTGAACTTGTCAAGAAAAGTGGACAATAAAAGTAACCTTTTATTAAATTTTATAAAATAGCGTTTGTAAGTGTTAAATTTATAGGTATGAAGTAATTATTTGTTGGTTTGGAATGAGCTAATCGATATTCGATTGGACTAATTCCTTTTAATTTTATTTGAGGTCGATAATTATTATAAAAGTAAATATATTTAGGTAAGTTGTCTTGTATTCATTCAATAGTTCTATTTTTTCTTGGAATTTGATATAGAAATTCTGTTTTCATTGTTCCAAATCAAGTTTCAGTAGCACCATTATCACAGGAATTACCTCTTCTAGACATTGAAATTTTTATTTTTAATTCATCACATAAAATTTTATAAGAAGGATTTGTATAGTGAAATCCTTGATCTGATTGTAAAATTCATGAAGTAGGTTTTTGAGCATTAACTCAAGCTTGGATAATGTTTTGGACAACAAATGTCATGTCTAAACTTGCACTTATTTTATAATCTAATATTTCATTATTATGAAAATCTTTAACAATTGATAAATAATATGTTTTACCATTAGTTAATAAATAAGTTATATCAGTACCTAATTTTTCATTTAAATTAGTAGTTGAAAAATCACGTTTTAATAAATTATCATATCTTAAACTTCCTGATTTAGTTCTATAATCAAATTTTTTTATGCGAACCTTAGCTTTTAAACTCATATTTTTCATATATCTATATACAATATGAAATTTTAATTTTAAATTATAAATTTTGTTAATTCATAAAGTTATCATTTTATAACCATAAATTTCTTGAAATTCATAAAAAATATTTTTAATTATATTAGCTAAAAATGTATCTCATTTATTAAATTCATTCATTCCATTCTTAATTCACTTATAATATACTGATTTTGAAACATTTAATAATCAACATAAATAACTAATCTGATATTTTTTCTTCAATGAGAAAATCACAAAATATTTCTTCTTTTTTGTCGATTTTTCTAAATACTTTTTTATATCGTTCATTGCCTCAATATATTCAATTAATTCTTGTTTTGTCATTTCATTAAAATTTAAAGATTTGGGTCGACCTGTTCTTTTGGTTTTTTTAGCACGAATTCCATTGCCATATTCTAAACCTTTTTCACCTAATAATTTATATGCTTTAATTCATTCTTTTATTGATGATCGACCAATACCATACTCTAATGCGGTTTTATCAATTGTTTTAATTTTACTTATTTTTATTATTTTTAACTTTTCTTCTTTTGATAGTCATTTAGCCATAAAAAAATGAACACCTTCCTTAAAGTATTTTTAACACAAAGGTTACAATTCTGTGTCTACTTTATTCTAGATGTTCAAAGTTTATTATTGAGGAAAAAATAAAAGTGTGATTATATATGAAACATTATGATATTATAACATTAACGTAAAATATATTAATAATTTTGTGAGGTTGGAAACATGGTTTATATTGTTCATGGTCAAGATGAGTATTTAGTAAGAAAAAATATTGAACAATTAATTAAAAAAAATCATAAAAAAGAAAATTATGATTATAATCTATATGAATTACAAGAGGATACAATTGTTAATATTATTAATGAAATTCAAATTATGAGTATATTTGAAGAAAATAAAGTAATCGTAATTAATGATAGCAGTAATTTATGACAAAAATATATTAAAGAAAAAAAATTTGTTAATGCTTTGCTTAATCATAATAAAAAAACAATGATAATTATTAAAAGTTTAAATGTTGATTTTAAAATTAGTAGAGAATTTCAACAATTTAATATTATCAAAATTAAAAATTATACAAAATCACAATTATTATTATTAATTAATAAAGTTTGCAATAGTTTTAAAATTAACATTACTCAAGAAGCAACTAATTTTCTTTTAGAATACTTACCAAATGATGTCAGTATTATTTTAAATGAGTTATCAAAATTAAGATTAATTGGAAAAAAAATAACTTCAGATATTATTATTGAGGTGGTTCCTAAATATTTTGAAACAAATATTTTTAAAACTGTTGAATATATATTAAAAAAAGATTATAACAATTTTTGAACACAATATAACTATTATAATGTTATTAATTATGATAAAATTAAATTGATTAATATTCTTGTATATCAATTAGAATTAATTAGAGATATCAAAATTTTAGTTAAACAAAAAAAAAGTAATGAAGATATTTCCAATATATTAAATATTTCTAAGTTTCAAGTAAAAATATTAAAACAATATTTAAATATTAATTTAAATATTAATAATATTTTGTTAAAATTATATGAATTAGATTACAATATCAAAAAAGGAAAGTTTAATAAAAATATTGCAATTGATTTATTTTTTTTGAATATTTAGTATATAATTATAGATGTTTTAAACTCAAGAGGTGATACATATAATGAAAAGTAATAAAAATACTGATGTTACAGAAAAAAAGTTAGTAGAAGAAAATAGTGACATTACATTGGTTAAACCAAAAGTAAAAAGAGTTACAAAGAAAAAAACCGAAAAAGTGTACTCAGAAGAAGATTTAAATGTTGCATTATACTATGAAATATCAAGTACTATATATAACAGTTTAAATAATTTAATTGTTAGAAAATCTATTTTTGCTAATGAAGAACTTTTAAAAATTTTAGAATTACAAATTTCTAATTTATTTTTTCTTGAAAAAGAACTAAAAGAATTAAAAGATAAAAAGTATGCAATAGAATTTTTGCAGTTAATTTCTAATTTGGTAAATCGTAGTTTGAGTATTACTAAAAGTTCTCCTAAAAATCGTATTGAAATTCTTGAAGAGCGTAACTTATTAATAGTCACAATTACTAATATTTGTAAGACTGTGGAAAAAGAAAGTCTTGAACGAATAAGACAGTTTGATAATAATACTTTTAATGAATTAAATGATCAAATTACTGCATTAAATAATTTTAGTGATGATGCTACTGAGGTTAAGCCAAGTGTTACTCCAAATAATCAGAATGTTGATAATAATGTTGATACAAATCCTAATATTGGTGGCATTGGAAATCTAGGTAATAATTTAAATATTAATAATCTTGATAATAATAGTTTAGCAAATTTAGCGAAGTTAGGTGTATTACCGCAACATCCCGCCACAAATCCTAAATTTTACCCGTATATGAATAAACCAAAATATATTCCACTTTTAAAGAAAATATTATCAGCTTTTTTCTTATTAACAACAGTGCTAGCAATAGCTACTTATATACTAACTTATTTTATAGCAGGTACTTTTCAAATTAAAAATAATAGTACATTACCTGTTTATTATAATTTTGCACAACAATCAAAAACTATAGTTTTCACTATTGTCACAACAATAGTTTTAAATGGAGGCTTTTTATATTCAATTTTAAAACCACCAAAATTAGGTCGTGATTTATATCGAACATCATATTTTTTAATAGTTATTTTAATTTTTTGAATAATTTATACAATTTCAAATTTAATTTATATGACAACAAATGATTCATTATTAATAACATTTACTTCTTTTTTAGATAAAGGTGATGAAATTAATCCTAATGCTTTACCTTTATTAAAAGGATTAGCAACTTTTAAAGCTTTTCAAATATTAACATATATTACAGCAGCATCAGCAATTTTACCAATTGCTATTATACTAGTTATTGCTATTCTTAATCCAAAAATTGATCGTAATAAAATTATGAGAGCCAATTCGGAATATCAAAATGCTATTAATAATGCTTTAAGTGGTAAACCCTATGAAATCGATCCATCACTTTTTGATGATAGTTTAGATAATGATAATAAAAAAGATACAAAAGATCATAAATTTTGACGTAATAGTGATTTATTTAAATAATAAAATTAAAAAGGACTTTTAGTCCTTTTTAATTTTATTATTTTTAATTATTAGATTTAATATCTTATGCTTGTCAACGTAATTTTGAACTTGCAACTATTGTGTAAATACCAATCAATCCAAGGGCAACTCCTAGATATATTCCATAAGTTGTTGTAAAAGTAAAACTTGTTTCACTTCAAGCTTGAATAAATGGATCCATAGCGTATTTAAATGGATTAAAGTAAGTTGCGTATTTTAAAACTGTGAACATTCAACATCTAGAATAAAGTAGACATTGTAGGGACTTTCCAGCAATCTGTGTAACTTAGTGATTTTACAACTAAAATTTATTTAAAAAACACAGTTTTTAGGAAAGTCCCGTGAATGAAAATACATATTATTGTAATAAATGTATTAATGAAATGATTGAAGAAGATATGTTTTTAACATCAAATAATTGAGATTACTTATATGAATATTATATTAATGAATTACAATTATAAAATTTTAAAGGAGTGTAAAAATAATGAAAAATAAAAGTTTTCAAGAAATAAAAAATGATTTTCAAAGATTTTTTCAAGATATTGAAAATGGTAAATATGGTGAAAGAATTAAAGAATTATTTATGAATGAAGAAAGTAGTGAATAAATATGGTAGCAGCTCCAAAAAAGAAACCAGAAGATTTAATAACTAAACAAATTATTATTAGACTTACTAAAAGTGACCATTATGAATTAAAAAAACTTTGTGTAAAAAAAGAAATTACTATTAATAATTTTGTAAGAAATTTAATTAAAAATGCAATAAATAGAAAGAGTGATAAAAATGAATAATTTATATAAAAAAATACTTAAATTACAATTAGAAATTGGTAGTACACCTAAAAATGGTTTTAATACTCTGAACTTGTCAAGAAAAGTGGACAATAAAAGTAACCTTTTATTAAATTTTATAAAATAGCGTTTGTAAGTGTTAAATTTATAGGTATGAAGTAATTATTTGTTGGTTTGGAATGAGCTAATCGATATTCGATTGGACTCATTCCTTTTAATTTTATTTGAGGTCGATAATTATTATAAAAGTAAATATATTTAGGTAAGTTGTCTTGTATTCATTCAATAGTTCTATTTTTTCTTGGAATTTGATATAGAAATTCTGTTTTCATTGTTCCAAATCAAGTTTCAGTAGCACCATTATCACAGGAATTACCTCTTCTAGACATTGAAATTTTTATTTTTAATTCATCACATAAAATTTTATAAGAAGGATTTGTATAGTGAAATCCTTGATCTGATTGTAAAATTCATGAAGTAGGTTTTTGAGCATTAACTCAAGCTTGGATAATGTTTTGGACAACAAATGTCATGTCTAAACTTGCACTTATTTTATAATCTAATATTTCATTATTATGAAAATCTTTAACAATTGATAAATAATATGTTTTACCATTAGTTAATAAATAAGTTATATCAGTACCTAATTTTTCATTTAAATTAGTAGTTGAAAAATCACGTTTTAATAAATTATCATATCTTAAACTTCCTGATTTAGTTCTATAATCAAATTTTTTTATGCGAACCTTAGCTTTTAAACTCATATTTTTCATATATCTATATACAATATGAAATTTTAATTTTAAATTATAAATTTTGTTAATTCATAAAGTTATCATTTTATAACCATAAATTTCTTGAAATTCATAAAAAATATTTTTAATTATATTAGCTAAAAATGTATCTCATTTATTAAATTCATTCATTCCATTCTTAATTCACTTATAATATCCTGATTTTGAAACATTTAATAATCAACATAAATAACTAATCTGATATTTTTTCTTCAATGAGAAAATCACAAAATATTTCTTCTTTTTTGTCGATTTTTCTAAATACTTTTTTATATCGTTCATTGCCTCAATATATTCAATTAATTCTTGTTTTGTCATTTCATTAAAATTTAAAGATTTGGGTCGACCTGTTCTTTTGGTTTTTTTAGCACGAATTCCATTGCCATATTCTAAACCTTTTTCACCTAATAATTTATATGCTTTAATTCATTCTTTTATTGATGATCGACCAATACCATACTCTAATGCGGTTTTATCAATTGTTTTAATTTTACTTATTTTTATTATTTTTAACTTTTCTTCTTTTGATAGTCATTTAGCCATAAAAAAATGAACACCTTCCTTAAAGTATTTTTAACACAAAGGTTACAATTCTGTGTCTACTTTATTCTAGATGTTCAGTTTGATGATGATATATTTTTGTTCCATTAGTTAAAGATTTTAAAAAATGATATACATCACTTTCAGCAGAACAACCAATATTTCAACTAGCATTTTGATTTACAATACCATGAGCATTATTTTTAAAATAATTATAAGTTTTTTCATTAACATTAGGTTTTAAAAAACTAAGTAATTGATTACAATCACCACTTGCAAAAGTAGTAGCACCATCAATATTTTTTGTTCAATCATGAGATTCTTTTTTCTTACCACGAACTCCAACAAAAGATTTTCATAAATAATTTAAAGCATGAAACTTATCTAAAATATAATAACATCCTAATCAACTTGCCATTGCTTTCATTCATAATGCACCATCACCAGCAACAACTAAATTATAATTATGATAATCTCACTGAACACCTAATATATTTAAATTAATATCATAATGATTAAGAATATTTTGAGTTGTAAATTGATATAATTCATGTTGATTTAAACCATTACCAGTTTTAAATAATAAAAATGAAGTTATTTTCTTGTCTAATTTATTTCTATAGGAATAAATTTCTTTTCTTCCTAAATTATAAGTTAAAAGTCTACAACAATATTGTTGATTTAAACCATTTTCATCTCAACAAGTAACAAAAGCATCATCTGCACATATATTTAATTTTTCATTATCTAATACTTTAAATTTTTGTTCTGGTATTCATTTTTCAATTTTTGCATTTTTAAAAATTCTTGAAATAAGATTTTTAGAAAAAGAAGTATATTTAAATTCTGATTGAATATTAAAATAACCTTTTTTACTTATTAAATTTTCAATTAAATTATCTAATATATCAAAATATAAATCATTAGTAATTCTTGCTCTTTTTTTAATACCAAATTCTTCATAAATTGGATAATAAGTTTTTTTATTAATTTTATCTCAATAAACTCTTTGTCTAAAAGTATCCATTCCAATTGGAGTATTTACTGTTCTATTACATGTTCAAACAACTTTATATTGATTTTTATCTCTATTTAGAAAAAAATATTCATCAAAATGATGGATTTTTTGAAAATATTTTGCTAATATTTTAGTGATTTCTAATTTTAGAAATTCTTTAAAACTAAACATTTTTTAACACCTTTCTAGTTATATATTTCACGCTCAATTTTAGCAAATTTATTAAAATATTGTTGAAAAATGTTTGGTTTTAGAGTATAATATTAAAGAACGATAAAATAAAATGCAAATTCTATTTACGTTTAAAAGATAACTTTTATTAGTTATCTTTTCTTTTTTAATAAAATAATGTACAATAAAAGAAAATATAAATAGAAAAGGAAAATAAAAAAATGATAGGACAGTACTTAACAAATATTGAACATCATGGCCAAGACCCTAAATGATTATTGATAGGTGTAGGTGTAATAGGACTAGGTATTATGTGATGTTTAATAGATTATTTAATAAAAAAAAATAAAAATAAAAGAAGAAAAAATAAAAAAATAGCAGTATAATGCTATTTTTTGTTATAATTATATTATAAAAATTAAATAAAAAAATATATGAAGTAATTAATAAAGTTAATAAGTTATTATAAGACAGTTCTAACTTAAAGATTATATTAATTATATCATAATTTTTCGTTTTTTAAAGAATATGAAAAGAGATTTTTATGTGCAAGAAGAAAAAATAAAAATAAGAACAATTTTTAATGATGCTACAAAATTAAAAGAATCATTAGAAAATTATTTTATTCATTGTAAAGAGTTTGATGAAATACCTACTAAATTAGGAATGTTAATTTATTTAGATATAACTGAAAATACTTTAAAAAAATGAAAAGAAAAAAAGAGAAATACTTTTTTACAACAAATTAATTGAGCGCATTCTCAAATTGAACACTTAAATTTACAAAGATATTTAAAGTCACATGCTGGTAATTCTTCATGATATTTAGAAAGAGCATATGTTAATAAATATCATTTATCAACAAAAATTGATATAAAAAACAGTGATAATACCACCCCTATAGCAATTAGTTTAGAAAATAAAGGTAAGAATAAATGTTAAGTAATTTTGGTTATTTATTAGATATTGCTAAAAGAATGTATTTAAAACAACCTTTAAATATGAACATCTAGAATAAAGTAGACACAGAATTGTAACCTTTGTGTTAAAAATACTTTAAGGAAGGTGTTCATTTTTTTATGGCTAAATGACTATCAAAAGAAGAAAAGTTAAAAATAATAAAAATAAGTAAAATTAAAACAATTGATAAAACCGCATTAGAGTATGGTATTGGTCGATCATCAATAAAAGAATGAATTAAAGCATATAAATTATTAGGTGAAAAAGGTTTAGAATATGGCAATGGAATTCGTGCTAAAAAAACCAAAAGAACAGGTCGACCCAAATCTTTAAATTTTAATGAAATGACAAAACAAGAATTAATTGAATATATTGAGGCAATGAACGATATAAAAAAGTATTTAGAAAAATCGACAAAAAAGAAGAAATATTTTGTGATTTTCTCATTGAAGAAAAAATATCAGATTAGTTATTTATGTTGATTATTAAATGTTTCAAAATCAGGATATTATAAGTGAATTAAGAATGGAATGAATGAATTTAATAAATGAGATACATTTTTAGCTAATATAATTAAAAATATTTTTTATGAATTTCAAGAAATTTATGGTTATAAAATGATAACTTTATGAATTAACAAAATTTATAATTTAAAATTAAAATTTCATATTGTATATAGATATATGAAAAATATGAGTTTAAAAGCTAAGTTTCGCATAAAAAAATTTGATTATAGAACTAAATCAGGAAGTTTAAGATATGATAATTTATTAAAACGTGATTTTTCAACTACTAATTTAAATGAAAAATTAGGTACTGATATAACTTATTTATTAACTAATGGTAAAACATATTATTTATCAATTGTTAAAGATTTTCATAATAATGAAATATTAGATTATAAAATAAGTGCAAGTTTAGACATGACATTTGTTGTCCAAAACATTATCCAAGCTTGAGTTAATGCTCAAAAACCTACTTCATGAATTTTACAATCAGATCAAGGATTTCACTATACAAATCCTTCTTATAAAATTTTATGTGATGAATTAAAAATAAAAATTTCAATGTCTAGAAGAGGTAATTCCTGTGATAATGGTGCTACTGAAACTTGATTTGGAACAATGAAAACAGAATTTCTATATCAAAATTCCAAGAAAAAATAGAACTATTGAATGAATACAAGACAACTTACCTAAATATATTTACTTTTATAATAATTATCGACCTCAAATAAAATTAAAAGGAATGAGTCCAATCGAATATCGATTAGCTCATTCCAAACCAACAAATAATTACTTCATACCTATAAATTTAACACTTACAAACGCTATTTTATAAAATTTAATAAAAGGTTACTTTTATTGTCCACTTTTCTTGACAAGTTCAGAACTCATTTCAATATTATATAAAAAATTTAATGATAATATATTTTTTAAAATTGGTTCATTAATACCATTTTCTAATGTTAATGCATTATTCGCTGGTATCAATGTCTCAACATTATTGCTACTTACGATACTTGAAGATGAGTTATTAAAGATTAATAAATTATTTAGCATATTTTTGCTCCTTTTTAAAAATTAAAAACTATTATTTAATAATAGTTAAATTTAAATAAAATTATATTTATTATTTAAACTATACGTGTATTTTAATATTCTTAATTTACTTAATCAATCAAAAACTTTCTTCCATAATGAGTAAAATAATTATTCATTATACCAATAAAAAAAAGAGTAAGACCTTTTATTTACTCTCTAAATTAATACTGCTTATGTTTTATTTTCTAAATGGCGGTCTTGACGGGGATCGAACCCGCGATCTCCTCCGTGACAGGGAGGCGTATTAACCACTTTACCACAAGACCGTGGTTGCGGAGACTGGATTTGAACCAATGATCTTCGGATTATGAGCCCGACGGGATACCACTTCCCCACTCCGCGATGTATAAAATTTAATAATAATGGAGGAGGCTGAGGGATTCGAACCCTCGAGCACTTGCGCACTGACAGTTTTCAAGACTGTTCCCTTCAACCGGACTTGGGTAAGCCTCCGAGTATTTAAGTATGGTGGACCCTATCGGATTCGAACCAATGCTCGCCCGGTTATGAGCCGGGAGCTTTAACCAACTAAGCTAAGGGTCCTAGACTATGGTAGCGGGGATGGGACTCAAACCCATGGCCTCTCGGGTATGAACCGAACGCTCTAATCAACTGAGCTACCTCGCCAGTTTTAGTTTAAATGTTTAACCGATATATAATGGTGGACCCTATCGGGATCGAACCGACCACCTCCTGCGTGCAAGGCAGGCGCTCTACCAAATGAGCTAAGGGCCCTTATTTAATAATGGTCGGGAAGACAGGATTTGAACCTGCGACCTCTCGGTCCCAAACCGAGCGCTCTACCAAGCTGAGCCACATCCCGATGGTGCGCCTGGCAGGACTTGAACCCACAACCTTTTGATCCGTAGTCAAACGATCTATCCAATTGATCTACAGGCGCATTTAATTACTAAAATTTATAGTAACTCATTAAATCATTAAACCTAATCAATTATAACTTATTAAAAGTAATATTTACAAGTATATTTGCAAATATTATTAATATTTTGGAGGAGCCGATCGGATTCGAACCGACGATCAAAGTTTTGCAGACTTATGCCTTAAACCACTTGGCCACGGCTCCAAATATAATTAAAAAAATTTAAAGACTTTTCAATATTACCAAGACTAGTTACTATTTGCAACTTGTTTTACAATATTATTCATAAAATATTTAGGGAGCGTACCGATGTTGTCAATAATATTCAAATTTGTCTTAAAATTATAAAGTTAGACGAGAATAATTTTGACTTCAATATGCAATTGTAAGCTAATCTTAACACTTGAAAAATATTAGTCAACAATAATACTTACTTTTATAACTCAAAAATTCTTATTAAAGTTTACTTTAATAAGTTTTATTTTATTTTTAGTTATTTTTTAAATTTAAGTTTTAATTTATAATAACTGGATGGCTGTATTTATTTGATAACATTTAAAATTAACCATTTTTGTATACATATCAATGTTATAAGTTCTATCACCAATCATATGCTTTAAAATTTGTTTAATATTAGTTTCAGTAAAGCAACCAATATTTTCAACTAATGCTTGGTTTAATACACCATCTTTTGCATTAATAAAATAACCAACTTTTAATTTTTTATATTGTAAAGTCAATGATTGTAAAAAATCAATTAATTCATAATATTGACCTTTTTCAAATAAAGTTATTGCATTTTGATAGTGTAATTTAGCAATTTGATTTTTTCTTCTTCCAGCCATTATACCAAGAAATAAAACATGAAAAGCATGGAATTTATCTAAAATAAATTTGGCATTTAAAATGATAGCAGTTTTTCTAATTCATTTTGCACTGTCTCCACAAACTATTAAATTTGCTTGGTCAAAGTTTTCAAAAAATAAATTACCATATTTTTCTATTAATTTTGCGGTTTTTTCAGCACCAATTTCTGTCTTGGAAACTCTTATTTTACATACAGCTCTTTTATTAATTAATTTTCCATTTTTCTTTTTACCAGTACACATTACTATTAATCTCATCGAACATTTTTTACAATTTTTAGTATTGTGTTTTTCATTAAACTTAAATTTTCGATGACCATCATCAATATTTACATATAAATTTTGATTTGGTTGTAATGGTATTTTGGGAATATTTGCTTTTGGTAATTCAAATTTTTGATATGTTCTACAAACTGTACTATTACTTATTAAATCTTCAATAAAAGTATCACAAACATCACGATACTTTTTACCATCAGCAAAATATTTTAAAATTTGTTTAATAACGTTAGGTGCAAGTTTACTATATTTTTTAACACCAAGATAGTTATCTAATAATGATACGTACTCCATTTTTTGTGTTTTTGTGTTATAATGTGTACAAATACGTCGTTTATAAGTTAATAAACCTTTTTTTGTTTTTAATTTTCGTTGTCTAAATCTATATGATTTATATTCAGATTTATTACATATACTTCATAAATAATCATCTATTTTTGAAAATAGTTCTTCTGTTTGTTTTAAACTTAATTCATCTTGATTAAAATCATGTTTGTCTCAATCAAAATGATTAGGGAATGGTAATTTTAACATTTTTAATGTTCCTTTCTAAATTTTTGTTTGTTAATAATTTAAGTTTAATTTTTTTAAAAAATAAGGAGTAAATATGGCTTTTATTAGTAGTTATCCACAATTAAATAAAAAATATGACCTTAATTTTAGTGATAATAATTATGGTTTTAGTTGAGATATTTTTAAACAATTTGTTGGTGATGAATGAGCAGAATTTTTCACTACCAATTGTTTTTATCGTTTTGTACCAACTGCACGTGGCACAAGAAAAACTTGAAATTGTTTAGCATTTGATTTATTTATATGTTGTAATTTTAGTGATAGTAGTGTTCAAGAAGTAAGGCGCTATGAAAATACTCATAGTGAAACGACAATTGGTGCTTTAATGAATGTTTGTCAAGTTTTATTAGATACATATAATATTAATTTATTACCTAATAATCCACACGGTATTAAATGAAAAATAACTAAGGATGGTGGTTGTATTATTTTTCCTAATAATCAACAAATTGACTTTATTGGTTATGCTAATGGTAATAAGATTTTTGGAAAAGAAGCAGGTGGTTCAAGTTTTTTAGTTTCAAGAACAGATGAAATTATTATGGCAGAAGAAAAAGAAACTTTAACAGAAAAGCAATTAACATATCGATATGAAAGATTACAAAACTCTATGTTTAGAAGTAATCGTATTAAAGTATCAAATGAACCTATTAAAGAGTGAAGTTGAACATTTATTGATAAAAATATGTATAGTAGTAAATTTGGGAAAAAGATTACTCGCTATTTTTATAAAAGTTTCTTTATTACTTTTACATGTAATCCTTATGATAAATATCATCCATTTTACTTAAAATACTGTACGCCATTTTTACCATTAAATGATAAAGTGATGAAAAATCTTAAAAAAGTTGGCAAAATTTATTATGAAAATAAAGACATGTTTAGTGGTTTAGGATTATTTGTTTTAAGATTCACTATTCAACCATTTTGAGATAAATTACCAGGAATTCAACAAAAAACTTTATTAGAAATGGAAAAAAGTAATCCTGATGAATATAATACTGTTTATTATGGTTTTGAATTTTTAGATAGTGATGCAACAATTTTCCCATTTCAAAAAACAGTAAAATATTGACAATCATATGATTTAAAACAATTTTATAATCAAGAAAAAGAAATGTATAAATTTGATTTTTATAGTGTTGGTATTGATTGAGCTACGGGACCAAAAGACCATACTGTATTTATGGTAGTTGGTTTTAAAGAATATAATAATACTGGTTATTATGATTCTTATATTATTTGTGAATTAGTAGTTACACCAAATGACTTTATAAATGAAAATGAAAAAATTAATGCTTACGTTAATGAAATTTTAGGATTAATAGATAATTTTGAGAATTTTGAACAAGCAATTTATTTTTATGATGATAAAGCAAGAACTGCTATTGATTGATTAAATCAAAAATTAATAGATGAACATAATATTATTTTAATAACACAAACTGCTATTAAACATGCTTCAAATTTAAATCAAGAAGCAGGATTAACTAACAGAGTGGTTTGAATGAGAAATATTATGAGTTATGGAAACTTTTATGCTAATAAAGATGATTTACCAAAAACTACTCAATGTTTAGAAGAATTACGTTATGATGAAACAAAAACTAATATTCCTGACAAAAATATGTATCAAGACCCTTATGATGCTTTGTTTTATGCACTATATCCATATAAAAATGTAATTAGGGGTAAAAATAATGCTACTGTGAAAAAAAGTATCTTCACATTTGCTATATAATAAACAATTTAAATATGATTAATAGTATAGGTATCACAAAATAAATGCCTTTAATTTAGACGTTTATTTTGCATTTAAACCATACTTGTAAAAAAAATCAAAAATAGTACAATTTAGTTGTTAAAGTTTAAAAAAGGAGTAATTAACTATGAAAAAAACTAAGAACTATACAAATTTACAACTACTAAATGAAATTATTGATAATAAAAATAATATTTTTGAAATACATGAATTCGGACATGAAAAAGTTATAGAATGAATAAATAAACATCAAGATGAATTTCGAAAAACAATAGAAAAAAGTAAAAAAGTAAGTTTATTATCTAATAATATTCCATTATCAAATTTAAATCCCAATGCCAAAGCTTTTTATCCAAGGAGTTTTAATATTCATTTAGAAAATTTAAAATTATTAGCAGATGTTGCTGAAAAACAAAATTATTTACGACAAGCAACCATTGAAAATGGTAGTTTAATAATATAAAAATAGGAGAATTTCAAATGAAAACATGAATAAAAACAAATTTAAATAAAATAACATTGGCATTAGCAAATTGGGGGACTTTCCAGCAATCTGTGTAACTTAGTGATTTTACAACTAAAATTTATTTAAAAAACACAGTTTTTAGGAAAGTCCCCTAACTTGGTGCTATAACTGGAACTGTTGGTTTAATAGTGGGTTCAATAGCACATAATAAAACTAATGATTTAACTTATTTTTTAGACCATGATTATAATGCTCACTGGGGGGGCTTCTATTTGAGAAAGTCAAAGAAGCGACCATTATAAAATAGATTTATATTTTGCAATTAAACCAGCTAATAATAATGATAAAAAATGAGATGGTAATTATCCTAATGGATATTTTGATAATTAAATTTCTAAATTAATGTATGAAATATTTTCGTTATATTTATCAAATAAATTAATACTATTTAAATTTATTTCTTGTTTATCAGTTATTAAAACTAAATCATAATTTCCAGCACCAAATATACCACTAATTTCAATTCGATTTAAGTTATTAATCGGATTTTCTATTTGTAAATCAAATTCACTAATATTATCAATTTGTGAAATTTCTTTATAAAATTGTAATTTAGAAAATAATTGTGATTTATTTGAACCATATAAATTTAAAGCATTTTCAATTTTATTACTATTAATAATTATTTTTGTAAAGTATTTGCCATATTCACCATTACCTAATGTTCAGTCAGCAGGAATTAATGAGGGTATATTATTACTTTCTAATTCATTTGTAATAGATAATCAGTTAAATTGATTATCATCAAGTTTAAATAATTCATTTTGACTAATGTCATTATTTTTTAGTTTAATGTTATTCATATCTGTAAAATCAAAATATGCTGATTTTAAAATTACTTTTGCATCCTTAAACTCTCAAACTTCATCAGAATTTCTATGAATTGGATTAGATTTTAATTCAAAATAATATGGTAATAAAATTTTATCATCATCATTTAAACCTTTGTTGATTGACATATTAGAATAAATATTGTTCGATAACATAATAATTATTTTTTTAAGTATTTGTACTTGTGGTAAATTTACATAATTTGGATAATCTAATTTTCATTGTTTAAACAAATTGCTAATTACTTCTTCAGGTTTTTGACCTTCAAATTTTGCTCTCAATTTATCTAATTCATTTGGTTTTTTTGTTGGGTCTAAACTTGCACCGTCAAAATTCCTATTATAACTATATGTATAAGTTAGCATATCTAATAATACTTT
This sequence comes from Spiroplasma endosymbiont of Aleiodes alternator, assembly GCF_964031135.1. Lineage (NCBI taxonomy): Bacteria > Bacillati > Mycoplasmatota > Mollicutes > Entomoplasmatales > Spiroplasmataceae > Spiroplasma > Spiroplasma endosymbiont of Aleiodes alternator. The sequence continues at coordinate 132,309 of NZ_OZ035008.1, read as the reverse complement.
TTGTAAACTATCAATTGGTGGTTTATCATTTACTTCAATTTTAACATCATGAAATTTATTAGTTGTAGAAATAAATAAATTATAGTTACCTATTAAAAATCATGACTCTAATTTTTTATCTTTTAATTCTAATTCATCAGATAATGGTCATACTTTTAAATTTTTAGAAACATCATAACCTAATTTAGCATTAGTAACTCGAGCATTATTAAAAATTTCTTTTCTTGTTTCACTTCCACCACCAATAGCAATTAAGTCTAAAACTGATTTTTTCTTGTCCTATAAATTGTTTTGCTAATTTTCAAGGTAATATTTGTTCACTAAATCATTGTTGTAATATTCTAACTTTTGGTTGAGTTTCAATAGGCATTGATAACAGCGGAAATGCTATCTTATCTTTAACAAATAACTTTGGGTATACTTCCATATTGTCAACTTCACCAAGTAACTTTATATTGCCAAAAATCATACTTCTAGGGGATTTAATTTTTAAACCAATTACTTTGGTATCTTTATCTAATGGTTTTTGTAATTTAATAATAATTGGATAACCATCTCTTGTTTTAAAATCTTTAATTTTAATAATAGTAATACTTTTAGTACTTCTAGTTTTTGGATTTTGATAAGGTTGAGAATAGTTATTAATGATATATAAATTATCAATATTATTTTCAGTTAATGGTTCATTAATAGATACTGCATATAATTTAAATTGATTTAATAAATTTATTTCTTGAAATATTAAATTTTTAATATCAGTCATACTATATTCAATAGTATTATCATTAATATTAGTACTTGCTCTTTGATTTAATTGCATAGTAAAGTCTGATGTTTCAACAGCAGTAGTTTTTAATACTTTATCAATATCAATAAAACCTATTTTAATAGTATTTGCTGAAAATCTTAAACTATTATTTTCATTATTTTTAAATAAACGTTCAATTTCATAAATATATAATGTTCTTTGTTTAAATTCATCATACGCTCTTTCAAGTTCAGCGTCACCTTTGCTACTCATAAGACTTGTAAAATCATACGGAATATTATCAATTAAATAATCATTTTCTACTTCTGCTTGATTAAGTTTAGTTTGTTTCTGTGGAAACTTCGTTTGTGGTTTGTTGTTGTTTTCCATTGTTTTCTCCTATTAATTGGTTATTTTCGGGATTAAATAATTTTAATTTAACTGTTAAGTTATTAATTTCTTGTTCATCATTAATATTAAATGTTTTACTATTTAATAAATCTTTATCTAAACGTACTAATATTTGAATAAATTTAAGAATATCAAAATTAAATTGTCATAATTTTTGTTCAATATAATTAATAGTTGAAATATTTACTGCTGTACTTTCAGGTACTGATTGTTGTGCAGATTTTTTTTGACTTGGTATATGAATACCACAACGTTTAAATATTTCATTAACATTTCAATCGTATATATCAGTTAAATTTTTACCTTTAAAATTACTACTTGTCATATTAATATTTTCACTTTTTTCATTATTATCACCAGTAGTTTTTCAAATATAATTGTTAGTAACTAATGTTCTTACGGCTTCATCCATTGTAGATTTAGCATTGCCGTAAGTTTGGTCAAAAATAAATTTTGGTGAGTTTAAAATAGTATCTAAAACAATTTGTTCATAAATAACATCTAATGCTTTAATTTTATCCATTACTTTATTACAATCTGCTAACTCATTTGCTTTATTTCGCATAATTGCTATTGGTATATAGTTAATATTTAGTGTTTGTTCTTGTGCTAAATTAGGGTTATGAACATCTAGAATAAAGTAGACACAGAATTGTAACCTTTGTGTTAAAAATACTTTAAGGAAGGTGTTCATTTTTTTATGGCTAAATGACTATCAAAAGAAGAAAAGTTAAAAATAATAAAAATAAGTAAAATTAAAACAATTGATAAAACCGCATTAGAGTATGGTATTGGTCGATCATCAATAAAAGAATGAATTAAAGCATATAAATTATTAGGTGAAAAAGGTTTAGAATATGGCAATGGAATTCGTGCTAAAAAAACCAAAAGAACAGGTCGACCCAAATCTTTAAATTTTAATGAAATGACAAAACAAGAATTAATTGAATATATTGAGGCAATGAACGATATAAAAAAGTATTTAGAAAAATCGACAAAAAAGAAGAAATATTTTGTGATTTTCTCATTGAAGAAAAAATATCAGATTAGTTATTTATGTTGATTATTAAATGTTTCAAAATCAGGATATTATAAGTGAATTAAGAATGGAATGAATGAATTTAATAAATGAGATACATTTTTAGCTAATATAATTAAAAATATTTTTTATGAATTTCAAGAAATTTATGGTTATAAAATGATAACTTTATGAATTAACAAAATTTATAATTTAAAATTAAAATTTCATATTGTATATAGATATATGAAAAATATGAGTTTAAAAGCTAAGGTTCGCATAAAAAAATTTGATTATAGAACTAAATCAGGAAGTTTAAGATATGATAATTTATTAAAACGTGATTTTTCAACTACTAATTTAAATGAAAAATTAGGTACTGATATAACTTATTTATTAACTAATGGTAAAACATATTATTTATCAATTGTTAAAGATTTTCATAATAATGAAATATTAGATTATAAAATAAGTGCAAGTTTAGACATGACATTTGTTGTCCAAAACATTATCCAAGCTTGAGTTAATGCTCAAAAACCTACTTCATGAATTTTACAATCAGATCAAGGATTTCACTATACAAATCCTTCTTATAAAATTTTATGTGATGAATTAAAAATAAAAATTTCAATGTCTAGAAGAGGTAATTCCTGTGATAATGGTGCTACTGAAACTTGATTTGGAACAATGAAAACAGAATTTCTATATCAAATTCCAAGAAAAAATAGAACTATTGAATGAATACAAGACAACTTACCTAAATATATTTACTTTTATAATAATTATCGACCTCAAATAAAATTAAAAGGAATGAGTCCAATCGAATATCGATTAGCTCATTCCAAACCAACAAATAATTACTTCATACCTATAAATTTAACACTTACAAACGCTATTTTATAAAATTTAATAAAAGGTTACTTTTATTGTCCACTTTTCTTGACAAGTTCAGTTTTTTAACTGGTTCTATATTTTCAAGATATCTTGATAAACTTAAAACAAAATTAGATTTTAATGTTAATGAAATAGTTGGTGGTTTAGATTTAGGTTTTGCTACAAGTTCACAAGCTCATCCTACTGTTGCTGTTTTATGTTTTATTGGTGAAAATGAAAAAACTAGAAGAATACATCAAGAAAGTGAATTTTATCATAGTAATGCTATTATGAAATTTAAAGATACTTATGAATTAGCTAATAATATTATTGATTATTATTTAGATGAAAGTATTAAATTTCAAGCAATGAAATTTGGATTTACTTGTTATGTTGATTATGGTAGTGGTGGATTAGCAGTTATTGATATTTTAAAAAAAGAAGTAGAAAAAAGAAGAATTAATTGATTACATTTTACTCCAGTAGATAAAACTACAATGTATTTAAGAGATAGAATTGATTGAGATACTATTTGTATGATTAAAGGTATATTAAGTATTAATTGAAAAAGATGTCCTAATACACATGAAGAATTATCAAAAATGCAATGATTAGCAAAATCTAAATTAGAAAATTCAAATAATGAACCACAAATGCTTGATTTATATGATAATTGTTGAGACGCAAGAATGTATGCTTCAATGCATAAAATGAAATGATTAATTAATAATATTAATAATGAATTATTAATTAATAAAAATAAATTTGGAGAGTGATAAAAATGAATAATCCATTAGAATATCTTTCTTGTAATAGAAGAGAATGATATAGTGATATTCCTATGAGAATTACTCAAAAATCAACTAAATTATGATTAGGTAAAGGTTTATTATTTGATAGTGAAAAAGATGATATTTTAAAATATTTTACTAATAAAATTATTAGTGATAAATGATTTGAAAAATTATATAAATTTGGAATACAAGAAAGTTTACTTGGAAAAGTATATATAATGCCTATTATTTATAAAGATAATAGTACGAGTTTAAAAGTATTACCTAATTCATTTGCTGGTAGAGTTGCTAAATATAATGAAGAAGAACAATGTGCAGAATTCTTTTTTATAAATGAACAAGCAGATAGTGCAACATTAACTTGAGTAATTGCTGAAAATGGAAAAATAAGATTTGAAACTTATAAAAATGATAATAAAAATGAAAAAGAAATTATTTTAGGAACAGCACATATAAAATTAAAACCAAATTTAACTCCAAAATATAGTTATGAAATTAAAAATCCTTGAAATTATTTACCAATATTAGAAATAACAAATTTACCAATGGTTAATTTTTATGGTAATTCAACAACTTTAAATGCATATCCAGATACTTATCCATTTTGAAATTTAATTGAATATTATCATAAATCTTATACTCAAAGAAATGTTGATAGAGAATTAAATGTTACTACTTTATTTGGTGCATTTGATAATGAAACTGTTAAAAATATGATTGAACATGGAAAAATTATTGATAATCCTAAAAAAAATATTGTAGTTAATGTTGGTACTGCTGGCTATAATAAATCTGGTGCTGGTGGTATGGAAGTTATACAAGGTGATTTTAAAGCAAGTAATTATATTTTAGATAAAGATGATTTAGCAAAAGATATATGAAATGGTGCTGGATATGATTATAGTGAATTTAGTGGTGTAAATTATGAAAATAAAACTAAATCATTATTTAATAATAAAAATGATATGGAAACAACAGAAACTAAAATAAGTCATTATTCATATTATTTTTATAGATTTTTTGATATGTTATTAATTCATGAAAAATTATGAGATGGTATTGGTGATAGACCTTATTCATTTAAATTTTTACCTATTGCTATGACTGACCAATTATTAAAACAAGAAATGATTAGTCAAAGATTAGCTGATAAAACAATTTCATATAAAAATGCAATTAGTGAATTAGATGAAGTAACAAAACAACAAGCTAAAAAACATTATAAAGAAATAATTGATGAAGATAAACAAACAATAAAATTATTAGGAGAAAAAGAAAATGATACATCAACAAATTCAATTAATGAAACATCTACATCTTCAATTAAAAAGACAACAATTGCTAATTAAAAGATGTAGTTATTGAAAAATATTTCCATTTATTATAAATAATGGTGCTATACCTTTAACTGAAACTGGTTATAAGCCAATTAATAGTAAAATAAGTGATTTTGGTCAATATGAATTAATATTAACTGGTACTACTCCAGTTGTATGTATTTGAAAAAATAGTACAAAAATATATCAAAAAAATAAAGGTAAAATTGACCCAGAAACTCATAAATATAGTGGTCAAGATGAATTTTATACAAAACAATATAAAATTGGTGATTATTGAAATGCTTATTTAATTGATGATACAAGTGGTGTTGATTTTAGTAATTTACCAAATAATCAAATATTTAAAACAGTACAAACTAAAAGACAATATACTTTAGTAATGTTTGAAGAACATATTACAATTGATGGGACTTTCCTAAAAACTGTGTTTTTTAAATAAATTTTAGTTGTAAAATCACTAAGTTACACAGATTGCTGGAAAGTCCCCAATTGATGATTATTTACAATTTTTTGTTGTATTTAATGATGAAAATGAAAATATTGGTGGTAATAGTGGTAAAAATCAAGATAGACAATTATTATATATTTCAAATGTAACAAATTATTATAGTCCTTATAATGGTGCATTTAGTATGCAAGTATTAACTTTTAGTAGTTTAAATGATAGAGTAGTTTCTAGTGGTCAAAATACACTTGATTTTGTACAGTATGCAAGCCCGGGTAGTGGTTATGCTTTCCCTACTATTCAAAAAGGAAAAGTAACATTAAATCGTACTTTAATGAAAGATATAGGAGTAAGATATAGTCATAGACAAAGTTATGGATTAGAATTATTAACAAGTTGTTATTATTATGGAAGACCTATTATTCAAGGTCAAGAACCTATTCAACAAGGTAATGAAGAAATATTTGAAAGTAAAGTATTTGCTTCAAGAAGATTATTTATTGCTGGTAATAATGAAAAATCTACAACTAATATTAAAAATAATGGTGGTTTACTTGCTGGTATAAATGATAAAATAACAACAAGTAGTCATCCAGAAACTACATTTTATAATATTATGGACGCAAAACCAACTGGATTTACACATTATGATACATGACAAAAATTTTTAGAAGCAAGAAGATTTGATATGTTAGCACAAAAAGATTTTCAAGGTATATTAACATGTAATAAACAATTAGCAATAAATAGTAATGGTGATGCTATTGGTAAGGCAAAATTCTTTTGAGATAGTGAATGAAATGTAAATAATTTACAAGGTGAATATAATGTTGATATGTCAAGTAATTTTAAATTTAAAGATGCAGATACTGGATTGGTTATTGGTTCACCAATTGTTGATTATAAAAAAATATCACAAAAATATATGTCAGCAATATTAAATTTTAATAGTGTAGTATTTAGTTCATTAATTCAAATGCCTTATGATAGTGTACAATGATTACCATTTGCTTTAAGTTCAATACCATTAGTAGGTAAATTATTAAATGCTTTAACATTAGGTATACCAGTAGGTTTTATTATTACTCAAAATTCTCAACAATATAAAAATATGCCATTTTTTAATGGTTTTATGAGTGCATTTTTTGCTTCAAATTTATCAAGTATTATTGGTAATAATGATACAAATTGATTTATACCATTAAATGTATTTAGTAATTCAAGTGAATTTGCATTAGGTAAAATGTTAGGTTCACATGTTAGTACAACTGCTATGACAATGAAATTAAGTGATAGAATAAGTGTTTATCCATGAGATGCTACTACTGGTAAAAAATTAACTACAAAAGAACAAATAAGTACAGTTGATTTATCACAAAAGAAAAATAATAAAGTTTATATATTAGCAGAAGATACTGAGTTTTTAGATATAGCTTCACCATTTACAAATGAAGATACTGAATGTCAATGAAATCCAACAAGTAATGGAGTTATTGATGGTTCAAATTATGCTTATATTATTGATACAATTGTTACACAAAGTTTACATCAAGGAGAAGAAAGACATACATTTTATAGTGATAATCCTTTTACTTATCAAGGTGATTATAATGAAATATCAGTTGCTCAATTTCGTTATAATAATATGGGTTATTTAACTGGTAATGCTTTTAATTGAACAACTTTATATAAATTAAATCATGATGAATATTCTGAAAGTGAAGAAACAACATTTTCATATCCTGCAAAAATATTACCACCAAGTCCACAAAATATAGCAAAAACATTATTATTTATTCCGAATAATCCTACATATAGTGCTGATTTACCAATAAAAAATTTATTTGTTGTAAATGAAAATAATCAATTAATTTATAATGAAGACGAATGAATTAATAATGTTGGTTTAAAAATTAAACCATTAGAAATTAATTTAGATATAAAATCTAAGTTAGACCCTACATTATTAATTAATAGCTTTGAAGATTTACAAAGATATTATAAATCAATAGATTTATATATTTCATGAGATTATAAAACTAACGAATATAAAGGTGGAAAAGCAAATTTTTTAAATACAAAAGAAGATTTTATTTTAAAAAATCATACACAAATGTATCCTTTTAATTTAAAAGATTTAAGATATTATAAAGATAATAAATATTTAGAAATTAAAAGTAATAATGTAATACACCCATATCAAGCCGGTAATTATATGGAGTATTATGCATTGGCTACAATTAATAAAAAAGTTAATAATATTAATCAATTATATAATTTATTTGATAATACCGCTATTACATCTGTAACAGCAAGCAATTAACCAAATCCAACTATTCATAAATATAGTATTAGTGATATTACTACAACATATTTAGGGTTTCAAAATTTAGATAATAGTAGATTAAATTTTAAAATACAAATATTTCCAATTTATTTATATGCTACTTTTCATGAATATTTTAATGAACAATTATCACCAGAATACAAAGAACAATGAATAATAAGACAAGTAGAAAATTATACATTAACAATTTCAAAAATTGTATTAAATTCAAGATAAAAATATATTATTTTATGATATAATCGACTGATAAGGAGTTGTTAACTATGAAAAATATTTTTTGTTATCTTAAAAGAAAAAAAAACAATATAATTTATTATGAAATTGATAATCATAGTAAGATTAAATTTAATAAAAAAAATAAAAAATGAATAACAATTATTTGAAAAAATGGACTAATACATAAAAAATGTAATATTCTCTTAAAAGAGATAGATTTTAATTTAATAAATAAACCAGATGAAAAATTAGGTTATTTTTTTCTTAAAAGTAAAAAAATTAAACAACATTGAACAAGAATAAAATTACAAAATGATAATTTATTATTTGAAGTAGACCCTAAATTTGATATAACTCCTTTATTTCCATGATTAACTAAAAAATTTACTTTAAACTATAATAATTTTTTTAGTGCAATAAATAAAATAAAAGAAATAACTAAACAAAATAACATTACCCCACAATCTTAAATATTAATGTATAATGAAAATACTTACATAAGTGTAAGTTATAGATATCAATTTATTTCATTTTCATTTTATATTTTCATTTAAAATTAGGTTGGCACCTAATTAAAAAGTTACCATTTAGGTAACTTTTTTTATATAAAAAAATATTAGTAAGGCAACACTAATGTACTTAGTTCATTATTATTTCAAATGAATACCATACTAATATAATAGAATTATATCATATTTTCTATATTAAATATAGATAATTTAGTTATTAAGTGCTTTTAATTTAAGTAATTCTAATTGTAAATCTGTATTTTCTTTTTCTTGCATAACACCATAATGATATTTTTTATCAATTATTTCTTTTAGTATTTTTATTGAACTATTATCTTTTAAATTATTATCTAAAATATTAATTAAATCTTCTATAGTAATAGCAATTAGTATTTTATTTTCCATTATTTATGTTCTTCTTTATTATGATTTATAGAAATATTACAAATTAAATCTTCTTGTATTTTAAACATTCTTAAAATAGTATTTATAATTTCATAATCAATTTTATTTATATAATTATTATTTTTTAAATTATTTATAATTTTAATTCCATCATTATATAAATTTTCAATATCATTTTTATATTTTGTAATATTATTAATATTTATAATTTTTTCTTTAATTTTCATTATTTACTCCTTATTTTTTCTTTTTTTATATCATTTGTCTAAAATATTTACTAAAATTTCTCCAATAATAGTACCAATACTAATAGTTAATATAAATAAAATTCATTCTCATCAAACCATTATTTACTCCTTATTTGTTATTTCTTTTACTTTATTTTTAAATTGTTTTTTATGAAAATAACACATATTAAAAAATTGAACAGCACTATCTTCAATATTTCCAATTTTTAAAGTAACTAATACTTTACTATTACAATCTTTAACAATACATTTAAGTAATACTTTTTCTTGTTTTTGTTTTTGAACATCTAGAATAAAGTAGACACAGAATTGTAACCTTTGTGTTAAAAATACTTTAAGGAAGGTGTTCATTTTTTTATGGCTAAATGACTATCAAAAGAAGAAAAGTTAAAAATAATAAAAATAAGTAAAATTAAAACAATTGATAAAACCGCATTAGAGTATGGTATTGGTCGATCATCAATAAAAGAATGAATTAAAGCATATAAATTATTAGGTGAAAAAGGTTTAGAATATGGCAATGGAATTCGTGCTAAAAAAACCAAAAGAACAGGTCGACCCAAATCTTTAAATTTTAATGAAATGACAAAACAAGAATTAATTGAATATATTGAGGCAATGAACGATATAAAAAAGTATTTAGAAAAATCGACAAAAAAGAAGAAATATTTTGTGATTTTCTCATTGAAGAAAAAATATCAGATTAGTTATTTATGTTGATTATTAAATGTTTCAAAATCAGGATATTATAAGTGAATTAAGAATGGAATGAATGAATTTAATAAATGAGATACATTTTTAGCTAATATAATTAAAAATATTTTTTATGAATTTCAAGAAATTTATGGTTATAAAATGATAACTTTATGAATTAACAAAATTTATAATTTAAAATTAAAATTTCATATTGTATATAGATATATGAAAAATATGAGTTTAAAAGCTAAGGTTCGCATAAAAAAATTTGATTATAGAACTAAATCAGGAAGTTTAAGATATGATAATTTATTAAAACGTGATTTTTCAACTACTAATTTAAATGAAAAATTAGGTACTGATATAACTTATTTATTAACTAATGGTAAAACATATTATTTATCAATTGTTAAAGATTTTCATAATAATGAAATATTAGATTATAAAATAAGTGCAAGTTTAGACATGACATTTGTTGTCCAAAACATTATCCAAGCTTGAGTTAATGCTCAAAAACCTACTTCATGAATTTTACAATCAGATCAAGGATTTCACTATACAAATCCTTCTTATAAAATTTTATGTGATGAATTAAAAATAAAAATTTCAATGTCTAGAAGAGGTAATTCCTGTGATAATGGTGCTACTGAAACTTGATTTGGAACAATGAAAACAGAATTTCTATATCAAATTCCAAGAAAAAATAGAACTATTGAATGAATATAAGACAACTTACCTAAATATATTTACTTTTATAATAATTATCGACCTCAAATAAAATTAAAAGGAATGAGTCCAATCGAATATCGATTAGCTCATTCCAAACCAACAAATAATTACTTCATACCTATAAATTTAACACTTACAAACGCTATTTTATAAAATTTAATAAAAGGTTACTTTTATTGTCCACTTTTCTTGACAAGTTCATTTCTTGACTTACAGCATTTAATGCAAAAGCAATAGGAAATTTTGATTCTGTTTCTTTTAATTTTTCATCAACATATTTCTTATTTGGAATATCTAAATCATCAGTTACAACTGGATTATTTCTATAAATTAAAGTTTTTCCTCCAACATTAGTTTTAATAACTTCATTAACTAATCTTGTAGTACTATCTTTATCATCTTTATTATTAAATATTCTATTTTCATCAACTGAACTTCCACCAGTAGCACTAATTTTATTATTTTCATCAATAGTTATATTAGTACCAGCAATTAATTTATTTTGTTTTTTATCTAATAAATTATTAGTTTCTAGTTTTGTATAATAATCACGTTCAGTACCTTCTTCCGATATAAATTCAGTTGGTGTTCCGGTACCTATATATTGATATATATTATGAATTATTGGTGTATACTTTTTTGTGCTATTAGTAGCAATAAACTTTATTAAATCAACATCATATAATAATGTTACTTTATCAATATTAACATCAATATTTTCAATTATTATTTGTTTTTGTTCTATTTGACCATTAGTAATTCTTATATTAGATTTAGTTAATTTATTATTGCTTATAATAAGTTGGTTACTATCGATAAAATAATATGTTCAATCAATAATATATCATGTATCTGTTTTAATATTTTCATTTTTAATTTTTTTTCATAAGGGACTAGTTTCAATATTAAATCAATTATTTTTAACATCATTAATATTTTGGTTTGTTTTAATTAATTCACTATTTAATTTGGTAATTTCATTTTCATTTGTAGTAATTCGTTTTTGTTGTTTAGCAGAAAAATCACAAGTTGGTGCATGGGTAAAATCACCAATTTGTGGATTATTTTGTAATGCTTCGGGTGGTAATGTTCCAATTTCATCTGGTCAATCTAAAATCATTGTTTCAGTTTCTTTATCATAATCTGTTGCAACATAACCTTTATTAACAAATTTACTAACAGGACCTCTATATATTTCATTTTTATTATCATCAACTAAATCATCATATAATTTAATTTGTTTTGAAAATGTAAATTCTTTTTGTTGTTCAATTAATTCATCAACTTGATTTCTAGTATAAAATGCTTTTAAGTCAATTTTTTCAATATCTATTTCATCATCATTATAACTTGAAAATATTTGTTTTAATTCTGTTAATCTTGCTCATATTTTCATTCTACTAGGTGCTAAATCTCAAACATTAATCGTAGGAGTACTACTTGCACTAAATTGACTACCATTATTAAATTGAATAGTAGCATCAACATTAAATTCAATTGGTGTACGATTAAATACTCAATGTTCAACCATTACATAAACCATATCTCTTAATGTTTCTTTAATTAATTCATCTTTAAAACTATCAAAAGGAAATTTAGATAAAATAAAATCAAGATAAGCATTAATATCATTTTGAGCACGAATAGCAAAAGTTTTAAATCAATCATTAACATTAGGTCATGTCTGTATATATTGCTGTGGGGTTTCTGTAATTTTTCCAGTTAATGGATATCAGTTATTATAATTTTCAAGACTGACATCAGTTCAAAGTTTATTAATCATAATTTATCATTCCTTAAAAAATGCTTTTTTATAATGCTTAGTTTTTGTTTTAGTTTTTCTATGTGATATATGGATAATTTCTTTTTGTAACTTTTTCTTACCTTTTTTTACAACTTGACTATATGCAAATTTTTCTAAATGATGTAATAGTCCAGTGCCAAATAAAGTATTAACTGAAAATTTTAAACCAACACTTTTAAATGATTTATTAATATTTTCAATAGGATTATTAATAACATTTACTACTTTATGATAAGTTCTTATTATTCTAAATATTTCTCTATATACTTTAAAACTATCTCTAATTACTTGTTGTACCACTGGTGGAGCAAATGCTATTGCTTTTAATCATTTATTACGATTAATACCATAACCAATGTATCAACCACTATATCAACGATATCAATGAAATGGATGTATTTGAGTAACAAAAGTTTCTGCTTTAAGAATACTATCAACAACTGTAATTGGTTTATATTTAGGATTGCGATGATAAATAGTAATTGCACATTTATCTAATGACAAAGGTTGAATTTTACAACCCATAAATACTGGTGAATTTAATGGAATTAATTGTGCATGTTTAATTGCTCTTTTTTCTACACTAGTAAATAAATCTGTTACTTTTTCTTTTAATTTATTAATTTTTTCAAATACTTGTTTTTCTAACTTTTCAAATTTTTCTTGTAATTTATATATATTTTCTCGTAATTTTTCAAAATATGGAGTATCTTTTCAAAATTTATTTAAACCTTTTTTTAAATAAAATCTAATATCAAAATATTTAAAATTTTGATTTGCTTTTAAAACAAGTTGATGAATAACATTATTTTTAAAATTAAATTTAATAGAATTAGCACGAATTTTTTGTAAATCCAAAATTAAAGTTTTTCCATATCTATTTTCTGTGTGTATTGTATGAACTAAATTTAATCAATCATGTTGGTTCATAGATAATACTTTTTTAAATCAGTATTATATTTTTTTAAAAAATTATTTGCTTTTTCAATATCTTTGATTTTAAATTTAGGAGTTAATTGTGGACTTAATTTTATTAATGTATGAACTTGTCAAGAAAAGTGGACAATAAAAGTAACCTTTTATTAAATTTTATAAAATAGCGTTTGTAAGTGTTAAATTTATAGGTATGAAGTAATTATTTGTTGGTTTGGAATGAGCTAATCGATATTCGATTGGACTCATTCCTTTTAATTTTATTTGAGGTCGATAATTATTACAAAAGTAAATATATTTAGGTAAGTTGTCTTATATTCATTCAATAGTTCTATTTTTTCTTGGAATTTGATATAGAAATTCTGTTTTCATTGTTCCAAATCAAGTTTCAGTAGCACCATTATCACAGGAATTACCTCTTCTAGACATTGAAATTTTTATTTTTAATTCATCACATAAAATTTTATAAGAAGGATTTGTATAGTGAAATCCTTGATCTGATTGTAAAATTCATGAAGTAGGTTTTTGAGCATTAACTCAAGCTTGGATAATGTTTTGGACAACAAATGTCATGTCTAAACTTGCACTTATTTTATAATCTAATATTTCATTATTATGAAAATCTTTAACAATTGATAAATAATATGTTTTACCATTAGTTAATAAATAAGTTATATCAGTACCTAATTTTTCATTTAAATTAGTAGTTGAAAAATCACGTTTTAATAAATTATCATATCTTAAACTTCCTGATTTAGTTCTATAATCAAATTTTTTTATGCGAACCTTAGCTTTTAAACTCATATTTTTCATATATCTATATACAATATGAAATTTTAATTTTAAATTATAAATTTTGTTAATTCATAAAGTTATCATTTTATAACCATAAATTTCTTGAAATTCATAAAAAATATTTTTAATTATATTAGCTAAAAATGTATCTCATTTATTAAATTCATTCATTCCATTCTTAATTCACTTATAATATCCTGATTTTGAAACATTTAATAATCAACATAAATAACTAATCTGATATTTTTTCTTCAATGAGAAAATCACAAAATATTTCTTCTTTTTTGTCGATTTTTCTAAATACTTTTTTATATCGTTCATTGCCTCAATATATTCAATTAATTCTTGTTTTGTCATTTCATTAAAATTTAAAGATTTGGGTCGACCTGTTCTTTTGGTTTTTTTAGCACGAATTCCATTGCCATATTCTAAACCTTTTTCACCTAATAATTTATATGCTTTAATTCATTCTTTTATTGATGATCGATCAATACCATACTCTAATGCGGTTTTATCAATTGTTTTAATTTTACTTATTTTTATTATTTTTAACTTTTCTTCTTTTGATAGTCATTTAGCCATAAAAAAATGAACACCTTCCTTAAAGTATTTTTAACACAAAGGTTACAATTCTGTGTCTACTTTATTCTAGATGTTCAGACTTATATTTTCAAGTAGTAGATATTCAACAAAGAGTTTATGATATTACTGGTAAATTAATTCAATGTACTATTTTTTATGATAACTATGAACAAAATGCACAAACAGTAAGACTATTTGAAGTTTATACATTAAACAATGAAGAAGTAACAATTAATCGTGCAATTTATAGTATTAGTGATAATAAAAAACAATTTCCATTAGATTTTAAATCATTTATTAATAATCCTAATCTATTACAAGAACAAACACTAGATATTAATTATATACCACTAGCAATTATGCGAAATAAAGCAAATGAATTAGCAGATTGTAATAAAGTAATGGATAAAATTAAAGCATTAGATGTTATTTATGAACAAATTGTTTTAGATACCATTTTAAATTCACCTAAGTTTATATTTAGTCAAACTTATGGTAATGTTCAATCAGCATTAGAAGAAGCAGTAAGAACATTAGTTACTAAAAACTACATATTTAAAAGTGGTGGAGATAATAATGAACAAAACGAAAATATCAATATGACAAATAGTAATTTTAAAGGTAAAAATTTAACTGATATATATGATTGAAATGTTAATGAAATATTTAAACGTTGTGGTATTCATATTCCAAGTCAAAAGAAATCACAATCGGGACTTTCCTAAAAACTGTGTTTTTTAAATAAATTTTAGTTGTAAAATCACTAAGTTACACAGATTGCTGGAAAGTCCCGAATTTATGAACAAATTATTTTAGAAAATAAAGAACAATTAATAAAACTTGAATTGTAAATATAAATGGGACAAATGGGACAGTTTTTAAAATAATTGTATTAAGTCTATTGGGCTTTTATAAGATAGTGATTTTCTGGGTCTAGAATTAATTTGAAATGCTATAGCATTTAAGTCTTTTTGTTTATATAAAGATAGATCTGTAGATTTTGGTAAATATCTTCTTAAAATACCATTATTATTTTCATTTAAACCTCTTTGACAAGGTTTGCCAGGATCTGCAAAATAAATCTTAACATTGCAAATTTTTTCGATTAATTTTCATTTACTAAATTCTTTACCACGATCAAAAGTAATAGTTTTAACTGTTCCTTTTTGTAACTTTGAAATAAATTTTATTATACTTTTTGTAATATTTTCTGCTTTATGATTTTTAGAAACTAAAGGAATTGTGGTTTTTGATCATATATCAGCTAAAGTAATAATAGAACTTTTATGATCTTTACCAATGATAGTATCACCCTCTAAATGACCAAATTCTTTTATATTTTTAATATTAGGAATGATTAAATTTCTTTCATGAATAGATTTACAATTATTAATTCGTCCTCTAGTTTCTTTTCGTTTATGAGGTTTATTTTTTCCTTTTCTCAATAAGTTATTTTCATCAAAACCCATTCGATTTGTTTTAAACATGTTATATAAAGTTTTTGTTGAAATACTTTTTATTTTATTTTCCTTTAAAAAATTAGCAATTATATCAAGCGCATAATTTTTAGTAATTAACAAATAATTAATAGTATTAATTTCTGTTAAAGTTAAAATTATTAATTTTCTACCTGCATTTTGCTTCTTTTTTTGAATTTGATTCAATATTTATAATGGTAATAAGTTTTGATTTAATAATCTGCAAACTCTATGTACAGTTGATTTACTATAATCAACAGCTTTTGCTATTTTACGAATTGAAAATTCATAACTTTTATATTCTTTTATTGCTATTATTGATTCAATAGTCAGATACTTATACATTGTGCTAATTCCTTTCTTTTCTTAATTATAGAATTAACACAATTTAATTTTTATATAAATGTCCTTTTTAATTTTACAATTCAGGAATTATAAATTGATATATATAAAATTACTGTTATAATTTTACTAGCATAATATTTAAAATGGAGTTAGAAGTAATATGAGTAAATCTAAAATTTCATTAAGTTTAAAAAATGTTGAATTTCGTTATAAACCAGAATACAATAACGCTGTTGATAATGTTAGTTTTGATATTAATCATGGTGAATATATTACTATAATTGGTCATAATGGTAGTGGTAAGTCAACACTTTCAAAAATTATTATTGGTGTTTTACACAAACAAAAAGGTACAATTCAATTATTTGGTGAAACAATTACTAATAAAAACATTAAACAATTACGTCGTCACTTAGGTATTGTTTTTCAAAATCCTGATAACCAATTTATAGGTTCAACTGTTCGTGATGATATTGCTTTTGGCTTGGAAAATCATTTAGTTGAGCCCAGTGATATGCCAGCAATTATTGACAGAGTTTCTAGGGCAGTGGGTATGGAAAAATATTTAGATCATGAACCACTATGATTATCTGGTGGTCAAAAACAACGTGTAGCTATTGCTTCAGTTTTAGCTTTAGAACCTGATATTATTATTTTTGATGAGGCAACTAGTATGCTTGATCCAAAAGGTAAACGAGAAGTTAAAGAAATTATGTTAAAATTACAAGAACAACGCAATAAAACTATTATTTCTATTACTCATGATATGGATGAAATTATTAATGCCGATAAAATTATTGTTATGAATAAAGGTAAATTAGTTCGTTATGGAACTCCATTTGAAATATTAAAAGAATGAGAGTTTTTACAAAGTATTCATTTAGATATTCCTTTTGTTTTAAAAGTATCGTTAGGTTTAAAAAATAAGGGAATTAATATTAATGAAACATTAAGTGAAGAGGAGCTGATTTCTAGCTTATGTCAATTAAATTCAAAGAAGTAAGTTATACTTATTCTCCAAAAACCCCTTATCAATATCAAGCATTAAAAGATATTACTATTGAAATTGTTGAACAAAAAATAGTTGCTATTATTGGTGAAACTGGTAGTGGTAAATCAACTATGATTCAACATATTAATGGTTTATTAGTTCCAATGGCAGGTTCAGTTGCTATTAATGATTTTATTATTAAGGCTAATCAAAAAAAAATTCGTGATATTAAAAAAATACGTAAACAAATTGGCTTAGTTTTTCAATTTCCCGAATATCAGTTATTTGAAGAAACTATTGAACGAGATATTATGTTTGGACCAGTTAATTTTGGTGAGAAAAAAGATAAAGCACGAGAGTTAGCAAAAAAATATATTAATTTGGTTGGATTAGACGAAACATACTTATCAAGAAGTCCATTTGATTTGTCTGGTGGTCAAAAACGAAGAGTTGCTATTGCTGGTATTTTGGCATTACAAGGTCATACTTTAATTTTAGATGAACCAACAGCAGGACTTGATCCCGATGGTGAAAAAGAATTAATTAATTTATTTTATGATTTAAATCATAAAGAAAATAAAACTATTATTTTAGTAACTCATAATATGAATCATGTACTAATGGTTGCTGATGAAGTTATTGTGTTACATAATACACAGATTTATAAAAAAGCAGATCCAATTACTATTTTTAGAGATAAAAAATTAATTACCGAAACCGGAATTGAGCCACCAAAAATTTATAGTTTTTTATATAAATTAGAAGCAGCAGGATTTGATACATCAAAAATTACTGCTAGAAGTGATTCAGAATTAATTGACCAGTTGTCAAAAATATTATCCAAAAAAAATAGCAATAAAAAGTAAGGAGTAATAAATAATGAAAGTTAGTTTTGGTCGTTATTTACCTTTAAATTCAATCATTCATCGTGTAGATCCAAGAATTAAATTACTAGTTTTAATTTGTTTAATTGCTTCACTTTTTTTTCATACTGGTTTTGAAGGTTACGCTCTTATTGGTTTTACTGTCATAACAATTTTCTTTTGTGCAAAATTACCTTTTATGATGTTATTAAAATTAATGCGTCCCATTTTATTTATGGCATTTATTTTATTTATAATTAATTGTTTTTTAACTGATAACCCTAATGTAGAAATGATTTGACGTTGGCATGGTATTAAAGTATCGTATAAAGCTATATTTGTTAGTATTTATATTGCTCTTAGAATTTATTTAATGATTTTAATTACAACAATTTTAACAACCACAACTCAACCATTAGATTTAACATTAGCATTAGAAGATTTAATGTTACCACTAAAATTAATTAAATTTCCAGTACATATTATTTCAATGATTATTTCTATTGCTCTTCGTTCAATTCCTACATTATTAGATGAAGCCGGCAGAATTTTAAAAGCGCAAGCATCACGTGGTGTAGATTTAAAGAATGGTCATTTTAAAGAAAAAGTTAAATCGTTAGTATCATTAATTATTCCCTTATTAGTTTCTTCATTTCAAAAAGCAGAAGATTTAGCATACGCTATGGATTCAAGGGGTTATGATCCACAAGGTAAAAGAACACGTTTTCGTCAATACCATATTGATTTTAAAGATATATTTTTCTTTATTATTGGTGTAGGATTGTTAGCATTTCTTATATCTTATACTTATCATCCAGAAATATTTTGAAGAATTCCATTTATTGATGATTATTATTCACAATAATATATAAAAAAATAATTAAATTTTTATTTATATATTTAGAAAATATTTGTAATTATATTTTTCTTAAGTATAATAATTTTATAAACTTAATATAGTTTTTAACCCGTTGTCTTATTTTAAAGTATATGGGTTTTTTATTTTTTTAAAAGAGGAGAAATTAAGTATGTCTAGAGAATGAAAATTTGAAAGAAGAGATTTTGAAGAAAATCAGAAACGTATTGAAAAAGAAATCCAAGAAACCTGAATTGTAAATATAAATGGGACAAATGGGACAGTTTTTAAAATAATTGTATTAAGTCTATTGGGCTTTTATAAGATAGTGATTTTCTGGGTGTAAAATTAATTTGAAATGCTATAGCATTTAAGTCTTTTTGTTTATATAAAGATAGATCTGTAGATTTTGGTAAATATCTTCTTAAAATACCATTATTATTTTAATTTAAACCTCTTTGACAAGGTTTGCCAGGATCTGCAAAATAAATCTTAACATTGCAAATTTTTTCGATTAATTTTCATTTATTAAATTGGGACTTTCCTAAAAAATGTGTTTTTTAAATAAATTTTAGTTGTAAAATCACTAAGTTACACAGATTGATGGAAAGTCCCATTAAATTCTTTACCACGATCAAAAGTAATAGTTTTAACTGTTCCTTTTTGTAACTTTGAAATAAATTTTATTATACTTTTTGTAATATTTTCTGCTTTATGATTTTTAGAAACTAAAGGAATTGTGGTTTTTGATCATATATCAGCTAAAGTAATAATAGAACTTTTATGATCTTTACCAATGATAGTATCACCCTCTAAATGACCAAATTCTTGTATATTTTTAATATTAGGAATGATTAAATTTCTTTCATGAATAGATTTACAATTATTAATTCGTCCTCTAGTTTCTTTTCGTTTATGAGGTTTATTTTTTCCTTTTCTCAATAAGTGAACATCTAGAATAAAGTAGACACAGAATTGTAACCTTTGTGTTAAAAATACTTTAAGGAAGGTGTTCATTTTTTTATGGCTAAATGACTATCAAAAGAAGAAAAGTTAAAAATAATAAAAATAAGTAAAATTAAAACAATTGATAAAACCGCATTAGAGTATGGTATTGATCGATCATCAATAAAAGAATGAATTAAAGCATATAAATTATTAGGTGAAAAAGGTTTAGAATATGGCAATGGAATTCGTGCTAAAAAAACCAAAAGAACAGGTCGACCCAAATCTTTAAATTTTAATGAAATGACAAAACAAGAATTAATTGAATATATTGAGGCAATGAACGATATAAAAAAGTATTTAGAAAAATCGACAAAAAAGAAGAAATATTTTGTGATTTTCTCATTGAAGAAAAAATATCAGATTAGTTATTTATGTTGATTATTAAATGTTTCAAAATCAGGATATTATAAGTGAATTAAGAATGGAATGAATGAATTTAATAAATGAGATACATTTTTAGCTAATATAATTAAAAATATTTTTTATGAATTTCAAGAAATTTATGGTTATAAAATGATAACTTTATGAATTAACAAAATTTATAATTTAAAATTAAAATTTCATATTGTATATAGATATATGAAAAATATGAGTTTAAAAGCTAAGGTTCGCATAAAAAAATTTGATTATAGAACTAAATCAGGAAGTTTAAGATATGATAATTTATTAAAACGTGATTTTTCAACTACTAATTTAAATGAAAAATTAGGTACTGATATAACTTATTTATTAACTAATGGTAAAACATATTATTTATCAATTGTTAAAGATTTTCATAATAATGAAATATTAGATTATAAAATAAGTGCAAGTTTAGACATGACATTTGTTGTCCAAAACATTATCCAAGCTTGAGTTAATGCTCAAAAACCTACTTCATGAATTTTACAATCAGATCAAGGATTTCACTATACAAATCCTTCTTATAAAATTTTATGTGATGAATTAAAAATAAAAATTTCAATGTCTAGAAGAGGTAATTCCTGTGATAATGGTGCTACTGAAACTTGATTTGGAACAATGAAAACAGAATTTCTATATCAAATTCCAAGAAAAAATAGAACTATTGAATGAATACAAGACAACTTACCTAAATATATTTACTTTTATAATAATTATCGACCTCAAATAAAATTAAAAGGAATGAGTCCAATCGAATATCGATTAGCTCATTCCAAACCAACAAATAATTAGTTCATACCTATAAATTTAACACTTACAAACGCTATTTTATAAAATTTAATAAAAGGTTACTTTTATTGTCCACTTTTCTTGACAAGTTCATAAGTTATTTTCATCAAAACCCATTCGATTTGTTTTAAACATGTTATATAAAGTTTTTGTTGAAATACTTTTTATTTTATTTTCCTTTAAAAAATTAGCAATTATATCAAGCACATAATTTTTAGTAATTAACAAATAATTAATAGTATTAATTTCTGTTAAAGTTAAAATTATTAATTTTCTACCTGCATTTTGCTTCTTTTTTTGAATTTGATTCAATATTTCTAATGGTAATAAGTTTTGATTTAATAATCTGCAAACTCTATGTACAGTTGATTTACTATAATCAACAGCTTTTGCTATTTTACGAATTGAAAATTCATAACTTTTATATTCTTTTATTGCTATTATTGATTCAATAGTCAGATACTTATACATTGTGCTAATTCCTTTCTTTTCTTAATTATAGAATTAACACAATTTAATTTTTATATAAATGTCCTTTTTAATTTTACAATTCAGGAAAAAAATATTAAAAAATCATAAATTTATTGTATAATATTTAACGGTTTTACTTATAGAAACTAATATGGCGACTGTGGCGTAGCGGTCTAGCGCATCAGTTTGTGGAACTGACATTCGCGGGTTCGAATCCCGTCAGTCGCCCCATTTAATAAAATTATGTTTTTTTACTACTCCTTTTTGGAGTTTTTTCTTTTTTAAATAAATATTATTATAAATTTATTTTTCGCTTTTTATTTACTAAATAAATAATGGTATAATTATTATGTTTTATGATTTGCAGAAAGTTGAGGTTTAAATGTATATGTACCTTAAAGAAGGGCAAATACTTTCAATTCATGCATATAAGCATAATGGCGATTTATATCGTAGTTGAAATAATTCAATTGTTTTAGAAGATACTGAAAAATATTTAGTTTTAGTAAATGAGAATGTAACAATTACTGAAATTAATGGTCGTAAATGAACAACCATTGATCCAGCAATTTGGTTATTTTTTAAAAATGATTGATACAATATTATTTGTATGATTCGTAATGATGGTGTTCATTATTATTGTAATATTGCCAGTCCTTTTATTTTAGATTCGCAAACAGTTAAATACATTGATTATGATTTAGATGTTAAAGTATTTCCTAATCGTTCTTATAAACTGTTAGATTTGAAAGAATTTAAAACTAATCGTCGAATATGAAAGTATCCAATACCTTTACAAAATATATTATGACAAAATATAAATAAATTAAAAAAAGGAATTAAGAAAAATGAAATTAATTTATTTAATGATGATGTAATTTTAAATTATTGAAAAAATTATCAAGACCAAAGTTTACAAAAATAGTAAGAACATATGTTCTTACTATTTTTGATATTAAAACTTTTTATAACTAAATTAAATTTTTTTATAAAATAGGTAATGTTTTTGCATAATTATGTTCTCTCATAATACTGTTTATATTACTTTTTTTATTTTTATCTTCAATACTATTATTTATATTTTGAATATCTATATCATTAAATTGTATTTTCTTTTTGTAATTATGATAATTAATAGCATATGTTTTTAATTTTTTTATTTCTTTAAACATTAAGTTTTTTATTTCTTGTTCAATTTGTTTATTCATTTTTTACTCCTTTTAAAAATAAAAACCTATTTACTTTGTTTCTCAAAGTAAATAGGTTAAAAACAATATTTAGTTTATAGTTATTTTTAACATCTTTTTGAAAATTTACAATTATCAAATATATTAACTTTGTAAATTATTTTCATATATTTTCATATATTTTGAAATAATGTTTTAGTAAATTTAATCAATTATCTAAATTACAACCATATTTTTTTTCTAAATCTCATAAAAAATTACCATATACATCATTACCGCCAACCAGTACATAAGTTTCTTTTCAACTAATTTTTCCTTCTTCTAGTTTAATTTCTTTTACAAAACCAAGGTTTTTTAGATCACTATCAATTAAACTATTTTTTTCATTTTCTTTTCAATAATGTTCTATTATTTCTCCATTTTTATTTTTTGTAAATCAAAATTCATCTCCCACTTTACCAATTAAGTTATTAAAATTTTTATTATTTATTAATTCATTTTTTAATGATATTTTATCAATTAATTCTGAATTAGTTAAATTAGAATGAAAATCATTAATGTTATCACCCAATCTCATTAGAATATGGGATGGTACATTTTTTATTGGTACTAAATCATTTTCTCAATTTTTTATTTGCATACTATTTTTATCTTTTGATGATAATTTAAAATTGTTATTATTAATATAATTAAAACGATTTTCTTTTGATATTAAATCTTTATAATTACTTGAATTATATTTAGTTACTCCTTGCATTCATCAAACATAACTATCAAGAAATGCCTTTGGATAATAATTATTTTCTAGTAGTTTTTTAGTTGGTATTGCTTCATCTCCATACTTGATATTTTCGCCTTGAAAACGATTTGAATCAAATAAAACAATACCACCACTTTTTCATACATGTTTAACAAATTCTAAAACTCCATTATAAAGTTGTTCTTCAAAATTGACTTGATGATCAACTCATTTTTTAAATTCATAATCCATATCTTTCATTTTTGGATTAAAAAATTTATAAATTGAAAAACCAATATTATTTATGAATGTTTCATCCAAATCAGTAATAACAATAGGTACATATTTATTAGCTTCAATTTTTGATTCATTATAATGCACAGTGTAATTTTTATCTTCTTCATCATTTTTGGCATTAGGTTTATTTGCGGTTGCGTAAATAACATCTAATGATAAATGTTTTTTATTTGCTTCTATAACATCATCATACTGTTTTATTGCTGCACGAAAAGTATTTAATAAGGATATTTTTCTTTCTGCTGATTCTTGTCAAATTATTGATTGTAACACTTTTAAATCATAAATATTGTTATTTTTATAACATCCAATAGCGTTTAAACTTGTACTTGTAATAATTATTAAACCACTTATTATTTTTAATATTTTTTTCATGTTTTTTCTCCTTTTAAAAATAAAAACCTATTTACTTTGAGAAACAAAGTAAATAGGTTAAAAACTATATTTAGTTTGTAGTTTTTTTAACATTTTTTTTGAAATTTTACAATCAATAAAGAAAATATATTTATTTTTAAAATTTAAAAGACAAGATATAATTATTATTAACTATTTAAATTACGTATTATTGTTGATTTATATTGGCTAAATGTTAAGATAAATGTAAAATTAGATATTTAATTATTAATTACATTTAGTTTTTAATAATTTTAAAAATGATTGATAAATAAAATTATTGTTTATAGATTTTAAATTTTTTTTGCATAAGATGTTAAAAATAAAGTACGAATAGTTTACTAGAAATATTGCGAAATAATAATTATAAAGAGGTAAAAGGATGTTAAAATTTTCAAAAAAATTATCTAACATTGGTATTTATCTACTTTTGACAACATTAATGCCGGTAATGGTTATTTCTATAACCTGAATTGTAAATATAAATGGGACAAATGGGACAGTTTTTAAAATAATTGTATTAAGTCTATTGGGCTTTTATAAGATAGTGATTTTCTGGGTGTAGAATTAATTTGAAATGCTATAGCATTTAAGTCTTTTTGTTTATATAAAGATAGATCTGTAGATTTTGGTAAATATCTTCTTAAAATACCATTATTATTTTCATTTAAACCTCTTTGACAAGGTTTGCCAGGATCTGCAAAATAAATCTTAACATTGCAAATTTTTTCGATTAATTTTCATTTACTAAATTCTTTACCACGATCAAAAGTAATAGTTTTAACTGTTCCTTTTTGTAACTTTGAAATAAATTTTATTATACTTTTTGTAATATTTTCTGCTTTATGATTTTTAGAAACTAAAGGAATTGTCGTTTTTGATCATATATCAGCTAAAGTAATAATAGAACTTTTATGATCTTTACCAATGATAGTATCACCCTCTAAATGACCAAATTCTTGTATATTTTTAATATTAGGAATGATTAAATTTCTTTCATGAATAGATTTACAATTATTAATTCGTCCTCTAGTTTCTTTTCGTTTATGAGGTTTATTTTTTCCTTTTCTCAATAAGTTATTTTCATCAAAACCCATTCGATTTGTTTTAAACATGTTATATAAAGTTTTTGTTGAAATACTTTTTATTTTATTTTCCTTTAAAAAATTAGCAATTATATCAAGCGCATAATTTTTAGTAATTAACAAATAATTAATAGTATTAATTTCTGTTAAAGTTAAAATTATTAATTTTCTACCTGCATTTTGCTTCTTTTTTTGAATTTGATTCAATATTTCTAATGGTAATAAGTTTTGATTTAATAATCTGCAAACTCTATGTACAGTTGATTTACTATAATCAACAGCTTTTGCTATTTTACGAATTGAAAATTCATAACTTTTATATTCTTTTATTGCTATTATTGATTCAATAGTCAGATACTTATACATTGTGCTAATTCCTTTCTTTTCTTAATTATAGAATTAACACAATTTAATTTTTATATAAATGTCTTTTTTAATTTTACAATTCAGGAAAAATTATAAAAAGATAAATTTTATTCTATATTTGCATAAAATATACTAAAATTAATATGGTGATACAAAATGGAAAATGAATTAATTAAATACTGAACAAAAAAAAGTTTTTTTTATGTTAGCATTTTGTGATTAATTGTTCAAATTATATTTATAATAATAGGTTCAATTTTAATAAATACTACTAGTGAAAAAATAATTAATATTTTATTAATAGTTGGCATAAATAGTTTAATTCTATTAATTTTGTTTGCTTTTTCTATTAATCATTATACTTATGAAACAGTTTATCAAATTAAAGTCAAAGGTAGTACTTTTCAAACTAAATTTTATCGTTATCTAATTATTCTATTTAGTTTTGGTTGATTAATTTTTTTCATTTTAAATGCATTATTTATGTTAGTTGAAACTGCCGTTTTTAAAAGCAAACTTGATTATTTTAATACTTTAAACGATCATTGATGAATTTTACTTATTGTAACAATATTTAACGTTTTAATTATTAGCATACATCGACAATTAATGCATTATACATTAACAAATTTACAATTACCATGAAGTAAATACATAAATAACAAATAGTAGATTATATGAGGCTTTTATGTAATCTGTGTATCTTTGTTTTACAAAGTACTAGTTTAGATTAATTCTATCTTCAAATTTTATCATAAAATGAGCAATTGCTGTATTTCAATTTTGAATGGGCATTGTTCATTTTTTTGTTATATTTTCAATTGCTAAATAAAATATTTTAAAAACTGCCATATCATTAGGAAAAACTTTTTTATTTCTGATAACTTTTCGTAATTGACTATTTACAGATTCAATAGCATTTGTTGTATAAATCACTCTTTTAATTTCTGCAGGATAACTAATAAAAACAATTAAATTATCTCAATTTTTATATCAAGATTTAGCAATTTGAGGATATTGTTTATTTCACTTATTTTCAAAGGATTCTAAAGCCTGCATTGCTTGTTCTTCACTACATGCAGTATAAATTGGTTTTAAATCTGCAACTAGAGATTTTCTATGCTTATATGGACATATTTCAAACTATTTCTAATTTGATGAACTATGCATAATTGATGTTCTGTTTTAAGATAAACTGATTGTATTGCTTCTGACATGCCTGTTAAATTATCACTGCAGGCAATAAGAATATCATTTAAGCCACGATTTTTCATTTCTGTTAAATTTGCTAATCAAAATTTAGCACCTTCATTTTCACTAATTCATAAACCTAAAACATCTTTTTTACCTTCTAAATCAACTCCTAAAGCTATATAAACTGATTTATTAATAATCCTTTTATCTTGTCGTACTTTCACTATTATGCAATCAAAATAAACAATCGGATAGACACTTTCTAATGGTCGATTTTGCCATGCTTTTACATCATCAATAACATCATCAGTAATTTGACTAATAACACTTTCACTAATATCAGCACCATGATATAACTCTTGTAATTGCATTCTAATATCTGATAATGTCATACCTTTTGCATATAAAGAAAGAACTTGTTGATCAAAACCTTCAAATCTTCTTTGTCTTTTTGCAACTATTACAGGATTAAAATTACTATTGCGATCTCGTGGTACATCAATCTCAATTTTACCTTGTTGAGTTATTAATTTTTTTGAACTTATACCATTACGAGCATTGTCACTATTACTATGTTGATTCTTATCATATCCTAAATAATTTTGCATCTCAGAATTCAACATTTTTTCTACTAATCTTTTTGTTAATTCTTTATACAATCCTCCCTCTTTAAAAACTGTTGTTAAATCTTCAGTATTTTCTAATAATAAATCTACTGCTTTTGATATTGGATCATTATTATTAATATTTTGCTTTTTAGCCATCTGTAACTCACTCTTTCTAGTCATTTAATTATATTTACTAGAATTAATTAAACATAGTTATTTTTGTAAGTTACACAGATTACTAAACATTACCAAAACTTTTATTTTTATATTCCAAACATAAAATAATTATTTTATTATTGAGGTAATTTTATATCTTCATAAATGGGAAATTTATTTAAAAGCATATCAACTTTTTTTCTTAATTCATTTAAACCATCATCATTAATACCCTTAGGTAATTTTCAAGCACTAATAATAATCTTTCCTAATTCAATAAACTGCTCTTCTTTAAAACCTCTCGTTGTCATTGCTGGACTACCAAAACGAACACCACTAGTAATAACAGCTGGTAAAGGATCAAAGGGAACACCATTCTTATTAGCAACAATATTAATCTTTTCTAAAATATCAACAGCTTCTTTACCATTTAAACCGTTAATATTAGTAACATTAACAGTTAATAAATGATTATCAGTTCCACCCGCCACTACATGAAATTTTGCATCAAGAAAAGTTTTCGCTAATGCTTGAGCATTTTTAATTACTTGCATTTGATAAGTTTTAAATTCTGGCGTTAATGCTTCATAAAAAGCTTGTGCTTTTGCTGCAATAATATGTTCCAATGGCCCACCTTGATTACCGGGAAATACCGCACTATCAATTTTCTTTTTTAATTCTTTGGTGCAAAGAATAGCACCACCGCGTGGTCCTCTTAATGTTTTATGAGTTGTTGTTGTTGTAATATCAGCATAACAAATAGGATTTTGATGTAATCCAGCAGCAATTAATCCAGCAATATGCGCCATATCAACCATTAAATATGCTCCAACAGTATCAGCAATTTTACGAAACTTTGATCAATCAATAAGTCTTGAATAAGCACTAGCTCCTGCTACAATAATTTTTGGTTTACATTCTTTAGCAATTTTTAAAATTTCATCATAATCTAAATATTCATCCTTTTTACTTACACCATAATTAACACCGTGATAAATTTTACCAGAAAAATTAATTTTATAACCATGAGTTAAATGACCACCGGCATCAAGTTCCATACCAAGAATAGTATCACCTGGACGTAATATAGCAGCATATGCTTCAGCATTAGCTTGACTACCAGAATGAGGTTGTACATTAGCATGAAAATTACCTTTTTTACATTGACCCGGTTTATGATTACAATTAAATAATTGTTTAAAACGCTCTATTGCCAAATTTTCAATTTTATCAACATTTTCGCAACCATTATAATATCTTCTGCCCGGATAACCTTCTGCATACTTATTAGTTAATATTGTTCCAGCAAGTGTAAGTACAGCTGGTGATACATAGTTTTCTGAAGCTATTAATTCAATATGATTTTGTTGACGTTGTCATTCATCTTTCACAATTTTTTTTAATTCTGGGTCAAGACCCTTATTAAAAGATTTATCCATTTTTAAACATCCTCTCTTTAATAATTTAATAGTAAAATTATTTTAGTTTTGCAACTCTTAATTGATGTCTTTTTTCATCACTTGTTTTAGTATTTAAAAATAATTTCACAAGTTCTACTGCTTTATAATCAGAAATAATTCTAGCACCTAGTGCTAAAACATTAGCGTCATTATGAAGCCTTGCCAATCTTACTGTTTCTTCTTCATAGCAAAGGGCACAACGAACACCATTAATACGATTGGTAGCAATGCTAATACCAATACCAGTACCACAAATTACAATACCAAAATCTGCTTTTTTACTAACAATAGCATTAGCAACATTAAAACCAAAATTAGGATAATCAACAGGCTCAATGCTATTTGTTCCTAAATTTAAAATTTGATAGCCTTCTGTATGTAAAAATTTAATAATTGGTTGTTTAAATTCATAAGCGGTATGATCATTACCAATAGCAATTACTAAACCATTAGTTTTCAACTTTATCACTTCCTTAGTTTAAATATTAGTTTTATTATACCTATTAATTTTAAAATTAATATATTTTCTTTTTAAAATAATTTTTATTACAAAAAGAAAAATATTTTTTCCTATAATAATCAAATTTAATCATTATTGCTATTAATAAATATGTTAAAATACTGCTAAAAGAAAGGTGAGATTCTTATTATGAAAATTAAAAAAATGATCGGAAATTGAACTTGTCAAGAAAAGTGGACAATAAAAGTAACCTTTTATTAAATTTTATAAAATAGCGTTTGTAAGTGTTAAATTTATAGGTATGAACTAATTATTTGTTGGTTTGGAATGAGCTAATCGATATTCGATTGGACTCATTCCTTTTAATTTTATTTGAGGTCTATAATTATTATAAAAGTAAATATATTTAGGTAAGTTGTCTTGTATTCATTCAATAGTTCTATTTTTTCTTGGAATTTGATATAGAAATTCTGTTTTCATTGTTCCAAATCAAGTTTCAGTAGCACCATTATCACAGGAATTACCTCTTCTAGACATTGAAATTTTTATTTTTAATTCATCACATAAAATTTTATAAGAAGGATTTGTATAGTGAAATCCTTGATCTGATTGTAAAATTCATGAAGTAGGTTTTTGAGCATTAACTCAAGCTTGGATAATGTTTTGGACAACAAATGTCATGTCTAAACTTGCACTTATTTTATAATCTAATATTTCATTATTATGAAAATCTTTAACAATTGATAAATAATATGTTTTACCATTAGTTAATAAATAAGTTATATCAGTACCTAATTTTTCATTTAAATTAGTAGTTGAAAAATCACGTTTTAATAAATTATCATATCTTAAACTTCCTGATTTAGTTCTATAATCAAATTTTTTTATGCGAACCTTAGCTTTTAAACTCATATTTTTCATATATCTATATACAATATGAAATTTTAATTTTAAATTATAAATTTTGTTAATTCATAAAATTATCATTTTATAACCATAAATTTCTTGAAATTCATAAAAAATATTTTTAATTATATTAGCTAAAAATGTATCTCATTTATTAAATTCTGAACATCTAGAATAAAGTAGACACAGAATTGTAACCTTTGTGTTAAAAATATTTTAAGGAAGGTGTTCATTTTTTTATGGCTAAATGACTATTAAAAGAAGAAAAGTTAAAAATAATAAAAATAAGTAAAATTAAAACAATTGATAAAACCGCATTAGAGTATGGTATTGGTCGATCATCAATAAAAGAATGAATTAAAGCATATAAATTATTAGGTGAAAAAGGTTTAGAATATGGCAATGGAATTCGTGCTAAAAAAACCAAAAGAACAGGTCGACCCAAATCTTTAAATTTTAATGAAATGACAAAACAAGAATTAATTGAATATATTGAGGCAATGAACGATATAAAAAAGTATTTAGAAAAATCGACAAAAAAGAAGAAATATTTTGTGATTTTCTCATTGAAGAAAAAATATCAGATTAGTTATTTATGTTGATTATTAAATGTTTCAAAATCAGGATATTATAAGTGAATTAAGAATGGAATGAATGAATTTAATAAATGAGATACATTTTTAGCTAATATAATTAAAAATATTTTTTATGAATTTCAAGAAATTTATGGTTATAAAATGATAACTTTATGAATTAACAAAATTTATAATTTAAAATTAAAATTTCATATTGTATATAGATATATGAAAAATATGAGTTTAAAAGCTAAGGTTCGCATAAAAAAATTTGATTATAGAACTAAATCAGGAAGTTTAAGATATGATAATTTATTAAAACGTGATTTTTCAACTACTAATTTAAATGAAAAATTAGGTACTGATATAACTTATTTATTAACTAATGGTAAAACATATTATTTATCAATTGTTAAAGATTTTCATAATAATGAAATATTAGATTATAAAATAAGTGCAAGTTTAGACATGACATTTGTTGTCCAAAACATTATCCAAGCTTGAGTTAATGCTCAAAAACCTACTTCATGAATTTTACAATCAGATCAAGGATTTCACTATACAAATCGGTAATGTTTAGTAATCTGTGTAACTTACAAAAATAACTATGTTTAATTAATTCTAGTAAATATAATTAAATGACTAGAAAGAGTGAGTTACAGATGGCTAAAAAGCAAAATATTAATAATAATGATCCAATATCAAAAACAGTAGATTTATTATTAGAAAATACTGAAGATTTAACAACAGTTTTTAAA
The DNA here is from genome assembly GCF_964031135.1 of Spiroplasma endosymbiont of Aleiodes alternator. NCBI lineage: Bacteria > Bacillati > Mycoplasmatota > Mollicutes > Entomoplasmatales > Spiroplasmataceae > Spiroplasma > Spiroplasma endosymbiont of Aleiodes alternator. The sequence continues at coordinate 100,029 of NZ_OZ035008.1, read as the reverse complement.
GAGGGAGGATTGTATAAAGAATTAACAAAAAGATTAGTAGAAAAAATGGGACTTTCCTAAAAACTGTGTTTTTTAAATAAATTTTAGTTGTAAAATCACTAAGTTACACAGATTGCTGGAAAGTCCCTTTTCCGAGGCTTTTATGTAATCTGTGTATCTTTGTTTTACAAAGTACTAGTTTAGATTAATTCTATCTTCAAATTTTATCATAAAATGAGCAATTGCTGTATTTCAATTTTGAATGGGCATTGTTCATTTTTTTGTTATATTTTCAATTGCTAAATAAAATATTTTAAAAACTGCCATATCATTAGGAAAAACTTTTTTATTTCTGATAACTTTTCGTAATTGACTATTTACAGATTCAATAGCATTTGTTGTATAAATCACTCTTTTAATTTCTGCAGGATAACTAATAAAAACAATTAAATTATCTCAATTTTTATATCAAGATTTAGCAATTTGAGGATATTGTTTATTTCACTTATTTTCAAAGGATTCTAAAGCCTGCATTGCTTGTTCTTCACTACATGCAGTATAAATTGGTGAACTTGTCAAGAAAAGTGGACAATAAAAGTAACCTTTTATTAAATTTTATAAAATAGCGTTTGTAAGTGTTAAATTTATAGGTATGAAGTAATTATTTGTTGGTTTGGAATGAGCTAATCGATATTCGATTGGACTCATTCCTTTTAATTTTATTTGAGGTCGATAATTATTATAAAAGTAAATATATTTAGGTAAATTGTCTTGTATTCATTCAATAGTTCTATTTTTTCTTGGAATTTGATATAGAAATTCTGTTTTCATTGTTCCAAATCAAGTTTCAGTAGCACCATTATCACAGGAATTACCTCTTCTAGACATTGAAATTTTTATTTTTAATTCATCACATAAAATTTTATAAGAAGGATTTGTATAGTGAAATCCTTGATCTGATTGTAAAATTCATGAAGTAGGTTTTTGAGCATTAACTCAAGCTTGGATAATGTTTTGGACAACAAATGTCATGTCTAAACTTGCACTTATTTTATAATCTAATATTTCATTATTATGAAAATCTTTAACAATTGATAAATAATATGTTTTACCATTAGTTAATAAATAAGTTATATCAGTACCTAATTTTTCATTTAAATTAGTAGTTGAAAAATCACGTTTTAATAAATTATCATATCTTAAACTTCCTGATTTAGTTCTATAATCAAATTTTTTTATGCGAACCTTAGCTTTTAAACTCATATTTTTCATATATCTATATACAATATGAAATTTTAATTTTAAATTATAAATTTTGTTAATTCATAAAGTTATCATTTTATAACCATAAATTTCTTGAAATTCATAAAAAATATTTTTAATTATATTAGCTAAAAATGTATCTCATTTATTAAATTCATTCATTCCATTCTTAATTCACTTATAATATCCTGATTTTGAAACATTTAATAATCAACATAAATAACTAATCTGATATTTTTTCTTCAATGAGAAAATCACAAAATATTTCTTCTTTTTTGTCGATTTTTCTAAATACTTTTTTATATCGTTCATTGCCTCAATATATTCAATTAATTCTTGTTTTGTCATTTCATTAAAATTTAAAGATTTGGGTCGACCTGTTCTTTTGGTTTTTTTAGCACGAATTCCATTGCCATATTCTAAACCTTTTTCACCTAATAATTTATATGCTTTAATTCATTCTTTTATTGATGATCGACCAATACCATACTCTAATGCGGTTTTATCAATTGTTTTAATTTTGCTTTTTTTTATTATTTTTAACTTTTCTTCTTTTGATAGTCATTTAGCCATAAAAAAATGAACACCTTCCTTAAAGTATTTTTAACACAAAGGTTACAATTCTGTGTCTACTTTATTCTAGATGTTCAGTTTTATTTAAATTAATAATTGCTCGATATTGTGTTAAGTCCTGTCCCATTCCTTCTAATAATATACTATTTGCAAAATTTAATTTCACTGGAATTTGATATTTATTACCAACAAAATATTCATTTCTATCTATAACTACAAAATTAGTATCAATACTTTTTTTATCAAGAAAATCAGGTTTTTGATAAGAAATATCTTCAACACTTTCAACTTCTAAATTATCTTCCATCATAATATTTTCTTTAACTTCATTTTTTAAAATTTCATCACCAATACTTTTTTCTAAAAACTAATAACTTTTACTTCTTGCACTGGTTGATAACTTCGCAATTCATGTTCAACAATAGCATCATCATCATAATGACCATCAAAGATATTATTTCAAATCTCTTTTGTTAACTTTGGATATTTACTTACAATGTTTTCAGTATCTTCATCAGCTTTAATTCCTCATTTAGCAAAGAATGGAATTAGATTTCGATTAGCTATTTTTGAAGTCATTTGAATAAAAAATTGTTTTTTTAATTCATTATCAGTTGGTAATAACTTATTATCTAATAATCGACAAGTTTGATTTAAAGTTGAATAAAATCATTTTCCAAAGTCCTGATCTAATTGTCAAAACATACCTATTTTAACAAAAAGTGATTGTTTATCAAAATTTTTATCAGCATTTGAATTTAAAATAAATTCTTTAATATCTTTATCAGTATGTGATTTAATTAAGTTATTTTGAAATCCAAATTCTCTTTCAACTCAAAGCGCACTAATATTTACTGTAACTATAATAAAAATACCATAAAAAATATTTATCAATAATTGTATTAAAAAATACAATTTTATTTAAAATTGTCAACATATAAAAAAGAGAAAACATAAAAATGCTTTACTCTTTCCAAAATTTTCTTGCTTTAATATTTTTAATTAAACAAAAGTAATTAATACCATTAGTGCATTATCACCATTTCTATTATCTACTTTAATTAACTTTGTATATCCACCTTTACGGTCTTTATATCTTTCAGCAATATTGCCAAATAATGTTGGAATAACACCATCCTTTGGATGCTCTTTAGTTGTAATTTTACGCAATTTAGCAATTGCCATTCTTCTTGAATGCAAATCACCACGTTTAGCTAACGTTACTAAAGGTTCAATAAATGTTTGTAATCTTTTTGCTCTTTTTTCTAACAAAACTAATTTTCCATGAACAATTAATTCACTTGCTAAATTACGGATTTCAGCATCTACTTTAGCACTATTTCTTCCGATATCGTTAATATATGACATTTTTTCTTATCCTCCTTCTTAGTTTTTAATAGAAAACTCTAAATTATGTTTTGATACACAATCTTCAATTTCTTTAATTGATTTTGAACCTAAATGTTTAATTTGTTTAATTTCATCTAAACTTTTAGTTACAATATCACCCAAAGTTTTATAACCATCACGTTTTAAACAATTGTATGAACGAACAGTTAAATTCAATTCTTCTAAGGCTTTGTTTAAATCATTATTTTCTTGCTCATTAGTAATTGAAATAACTTCAAAGTTTTTAACATTATCATCTAAATTAACAAAAAACTCAATATGACTCATTAAAATTTTAGCTGCCATTGCAATAGCTGATGCTGCTTTAACTGAACCATTAGTTTGTACACCAAGAATTAATTTTTCATATTCAATACCCTTTAATGTTTTAGTTACAGGTTCAATTTTATAATCAACTTTTTCAACAGGTGAAAAGTTTGAATCAATAGCAATAATGCCTGAACTATTAGCAATTTCTTTTTTATTTTCCTCAAATGAAGAATAACCACGAGATTTCTTTACCATTAATTCCATTTCAAAAAGAACATTTCTTGAAGTTGTTCGAGCAATAATTAATTCTGGATTAACTACTCTAACATCAGTTGGACAAATAATATCTCCGGCAGTAATATCTTGTTCACCAGTAATACTAATTTTTAAATTAGCAATTTTTTCGTCCTTTTGAATATCACCATCAAAAGTTAAAACTAAGTCCTTAACATTTAAAATTATTTCAGAAACATTTTCAATTACACCTTTAACTGCAGTAAATTCATGAGATACACCACTTATTCTAATTGCATATACAGAAATACCTGGTACTGAAGATAATAATGTTCTTCTTAAGGCATTAGCTAAAGTTGTTCCATAACCACGTTCTAATTGACTCACAATAAATTCACTGTAATTAATAGCACTATTTTCACTGTTTAAACTAAATTTTGGTTTTAAAAATTGTTGTTCCATGTTTTATTTTCACCTACTTTATTTTCTTGGTTTTTTTGGTGGACGACAACCATTATGAGGGATTGGTGTCACATCATTTAAATCTTTGATTTCAAAACCTACTGCTTGTAAACTACGAATTGATGGTTCTCTTCCTGGTCCTGTTCCATTAACAAAAACACTTAAAATTTTAACTCCGTGTTCCATAGCAGTTTTACCTGCAGCTTCAGCTGCTAACTGTGCTGAGTGAGGAGTTGATTTACGAGTTCCTTTGAAACCTACTGCTCCAGCACTTGATCAAGCAATAACATTACCATTAAGATCAGTAATAGTAACAATAGTATTATTAAAACTTGCTTTAATAAATGCTTTTGCTTTAATAAAATTAGGATTAACTTTAATTTTTTTCTTTACTGTTGTTTTTATATTCATTATTTTTTTCCTCCTAATTAACTTGCTTTTTTCTTGTTAGCAACCGTTTTACGTGGTCCCTTGCAAGTTCTTGCATTAGTTTTTGTTGATTGTCCTCTGGCTGGTAATCCTTTACGATGACGAATACCACGATAACATCCAATTTCCATTAATCTCTTAATGTTTAAAGACACTTCACGTCTTAGTTCACCTTCAGTTTTATATTTCTTTTCAATTAATTGACTAATTGAACTTAATTCTTTTTCTGTTAATTCATTAATTTTTTTAGTTTCTTCAATTTTTAGTTCTTTTAATATTTCTGAAGATTTGCTGCGACCAATTCCATAAATTCTTGTTAAACCAATTACTGTATGTTGATTTCCAGGAATATTTACTTGCGCAATTCTTCGACTTGCATTATTAGTATTTGATGTCATATTTATTTTTCCTCCTTAATATTTTTATCCTTGACGTTGCTTATGTTTAGGATTTTCACAAATGATTACATTACGTTTTTTGCGTTTGATTGGTTGACATTTGTCACAAATTTTTTTAACTGATGCTTGTACTTTCATCATTTTCCTCCTGTTAAACTATTAGTTTTCTTTGTTTTCATCATCTTTATTTATCGGTAAATGTGTAGTAGCCATTCTGTTACGAAAAGTAATTCGTCCTTCAGTTAAATTATAAGTTGATAATTCAACTTTTACATGATCACCTTTGATAATTTTAATTTTATGTGTTTGCATACGACCAGATGGTCTTACAATAGGAGTAAAGTCATATTCATTCAACTTTACTTTAAATCTAGCATTAGGTAAGACTTCTATTACTATACCTTCACATTCAATAGTACTATCATTAGTTTTTTTTACTTTTTGAACTTTGGGTTTAACTACTTGTTTTGGTTTAGCCATTAATTACATTCCTCATTATTTTTTTGATTTTCATTAAGTATTGTTAGTACTTCACATCCATTATTAGTTACTAGGATAGTGTGTTCAAAGTGAGCAGTTTGCTGTTTATCAGCAGCAACTACTGTTCACTTATCACTTAAAACCAGAATTTTATCAGTTGTTGTTTGAACCATTGGTTCAATACAAATTGTCATTCCTGACTGCAATTTTATTCCAGTGTTGGGCTTACCAACATTAGGAATAGCTGGGTCTTCGTGGAGTTTTTTACCAATACCATGCCCAGTATATGATGTTGGTAAATAAAAGCCTTCGCTTTCTACATAAGTTTGAATGGCGTTACTAATATCACCAATTCTAACTCCTGGTGCAATAATTGCTATTGCTTTATTTAATGATTCTTTAGTCACATTAATAAGTTTTGCTTGTTCTGGTGTTGGTTTCCCACCAACACACATTGTAAAGGCAGCATCTGCATGATAACCATTAACAGCAGCACCAGCATCAATTTTCACAATATCATTCATTTTAAAAGGTCTATCATTAGGAATGCCGTGAATTAATTGTTCATTAACTGAAACACAAATTGTGGCAGGAAACCCATGATAATTTAAAAAAGAAGGTACAGCATTATTTTCTTTAATAATTTGTGCTGCCACTTTATCAAGTATTTTACCCGTTATCCCAACTTTTATTATCTTTGCTAACTCTTTATGAATAAGTGCTACAACTTGACTAGCGGCTTTGATATTTTGAATTTCACTTTGACTTTTAATGCTAACCATTATTTTTATTTCCTTTTAATGATGATAAATATGATTTAATTTGTTTTTTAATATCACTATTATTTTGGTTGGCATCCACTGTTCTTAACAGTCCACGTTCTTGATAAGAATCTACCAATGGTGCCGTTGCTACTTTGTAAGTTTTTAAACGATTGATAATTGTCTTTTCATCACTATCATCAATTCGCTTAATTAATTTTACCCCATCATTATCACAAATACCAGTAATCTTTGGTGATAGGAAATTAAGATTATAAATTGCTTTACATTGAGGACAAGTAACTCTTGAAGACAAACGTTTAATAACTGTTTCTTCATTAATATCTAGATACAATACCATTGAAAGCTTTTCATTCAAACTTGTTAATACTTTGTCTAATGATGCTACTTGTGAGATTGTTCTTGGATAACCATCAAGAATAAAATTATGTTTAATTTTTTTTAAAGTATTACTAATAATCTCATTTGTAATCTCATCAGGAACATATTGACCCTTATTAACATAAGTTTGAGCTTTTTTACCTACTGGTGATTGTTTTGTGATTTCATCACGAAACAAATCACCAGTTGATAAATGCATTAAATTATATTGTTCTTTCAGAAACTGTGACTGTGTCCCTTTCCCTGATCCTGGTGGACCTAAAATAATTAAATTCATCGTTACCCCCTAAGACCATAAGTGTTCTTTAACATCTTTGTTGTCCTTATAATTTAAGAATGAATGTTGAGTAATTCGTCCCTTAATTTGTTTTGTTGTATCTAATGCTACTCCAACCATAATTATTAATCCAGTTCCACCAACTGCTAATGAAGAAGGTAGATTAGTAAATTTAGAAATCAAAAATGGAGTTACTGCAACAGCAGTTAAGAAAAAGGAACCAATCGTACTTAAACGATTTAACATTCTTTTAATATAAATTTCTGTTTCCTTCCCTGGCTGAACGCCAGGAATATAAGTTCCTGATTTTTGAAAATTCTTAGCCATTTGCTCGGGATTAATTTGCACTTGTGCATATAAGAAAGTAAACATAATCGTCATTATAGCAAAAATACTAATTCCCGGCCACGACTGTAAAGATAAATAATTTCTAGCAAAATTAGCAAAACCACTATTTTGATCAACAATTTGTGCCACTGTCATTGGAGCAGTAATTAGTGCCGAAGAAAAAATAACAGGAATTACTCCAGCTGAGTTAACTTTTAAAGGTAAATAAGAACTTTTATCACCCTTTAAAGTTAAACCACTACCAGTTTGTTGAATTGGTAAGTGTCGCTCTGATTCACTAAAGAATACAACAACAAGAATAATCAGTAGGAAGGCTGCAAAATAAAGAGCAAATTTTAAAGCCCCTTGAAAAATAACACCGTTATTAGTATCTGGTCCTACTCAATACTTAAAAGTTGAAGCTAAGTTAAATGGTAAATTAGCAGCAATTCCACCAAAAATAATTAGTGAAATTCCATTACCAATACCACGATTAGTAATCTGATCAGCCATTCATAATGATAACATTGTCCCTGCTAGTAAAATAGCTGGAATTAATACATAATAGAAAACTTCTGGTCCGGCTGCTCCCGATCCCGAACTTCAATCAACACTAATAATATGTTGAGATTGTAAGCCAAAGATAGTGGCAAAACCTTGCATAATAGCAAAAGGAACAGTTAATACTCGATTCATTAACTCTAATTTTTTCTTACCTTTTTCGCCTGATTTAGCCCATCTTGTTAAAGTAGGAACAACATCAGTTGATAATAACTGCACAATAATTGATGCAGTAATGTAGGGTGAGACTCCAAGTGCAAAAACAGAAAATCTGCTAATAGCACCACCACCTAACATTGAAATTAAATTAAAGAATTCAATACCACTACTATTACTGCTACTTAAATCTTCATTCAAAGTTACTCCTGGAACTGTAATAAATGCTCCAACACGAAAGATAAATAAAATAAAAATGGTAAATAAAATTCTAATTATAACTTCTTTATACTTTTTTATTAATTCACGGGTTGTTGTGAACACTTAGATCACCTGCGCTTTTCCTCCGGCTTGTTCAATAGCAGTAATTGCTGATTTTGAAAATTTATGAGCTTTAATTGTTTTTGGTGTTGTTAATTTACCTTTACCAAGAACTTTAATACCATCTTTTTTACTTCTAATCAATTTTAATTGAAATAAAAGTTCAGGTGTTATTTCATGCTCTTTAATTAAATCAATTTGTTCTAAGTTAATAATACTATAATTGGTTGTAGTAAAGTTAGTAAACCCTCGTTTTGAAATACGACGGTACAGTGGTGTTTGTCCTCCTTCAAATCCGGGTCTTGTTCCACCACCGGTACGGGCATTTTGTCCTTTTGTCCCTTTACCAGCCGTTTTACCTTTTCCAGATGAAGTTCCTCTACCTAAACGTTTAATGTCTTTACGAGAACCTGGTGTTGGTTTTAAGTTATGTAATGTTGTTTCCATAATCCACCTCTAACCATTACTACGCTTAGTAGTAAGATTTTTATTTTTTATAAAATATTCTGCTGGTTTAACATTGCCAAGACCTGCAATTGTTGCTCTAGCTAAATTAATTTTATTTCTAGATCTAAATGCTTTTGAATAAATATTATGAATACCAGCTAATTCTAAAATATCACGAGCAGATCCACCAGCTTTAATTCCGATTCCTTCTTTAGCTGGTTTTAATAAAATTTCACTTCCACAATATTTACCTTTAACTTCATGAACAATAGAATTATTGTTTTTAGTTATCGTAATTGTTGTTAAATTTTTGTGAGCAGCTTCAATTGCCTTTTTAATTGCATCAGGAACTTCATTGGCTTTAGATATACCAAAACCAACTACTCCTTTACCATTACCAATAGCAACAGCAGCAGAGAAACGCAATCTTCTTCCCCCAGTTGTTACTTTGTTAATTTTTCTGATTCAAATCACTTTTTCAATAAATTCACTTGGAGTTTTTGGTTTACGTTCAAAATTTTTACGTGATTCACGAACTTTATTTTCTTTTTTATCGTGGCTATTTCTTGGTTGTGATGAATTAGTATGTCTAATTTTATTTTCATTACCAGCAGGATTTTTTACTTCTGCTTTAACAGAAGGTTTTGCTACTGATTTTTGAACTTCAGTATTTTCTTTATCATCAATAATTGTTTTTTTATTTTCTAAACTCATACTTTTAATTCTCCTTTTTTAGAATTCTAATCCAGCACTACGCGCCGCTTCTGCGAATGCTTTCACTTTACCATGATATAAATATCCACCACGATCAAAAACCACTTTTTTAATTTTTTTCTTAATAGCTAAATTAGCAATTGTTTCTCCAAGTTTAGTAGCAGCATCTATATTGCTTTTTGATGCTAAATCTTTAAATGTTAATGTTGATACACCAATAATTGTATTTGAAACAGTATCGTCAATAATTTGAGCATAAAAACTATTATTAGATTTAAAGATATTTAAGCGTGGTCTTTCACTAGTACCCATAATTTTACTACGAATACGATAATGACGAACTTTACGAGCTTGTTGTTTATTAATCATTTTCTATTCTCCTTAAGTGCCAGTATAAGATTATTTACCTTTACCAGCAGCTTTTCCTTCCTTACGACGAATGTGTTCATTTTTATATTTAATTCCTTTACCTTTATATGGTTCTGGTTTACGGAATTTACGAATTTTGGCTGCAACTTCTCCAATTAATTGTTTATCAATACCACTAATTTGTAATACTGTTGGTTTAGGAGCAACAATGGTAATTCCTTGCGGAATTTCAAACTTAATAGGATGAGAATATCCTAATGTTAAATTTAAGATATTAGCTTGAACAGCAGCACGATATCCAACACCATTTATTTCTAATTCTTTCATAAAACCTGTTGATACACCAACTAACATTCCATTAATTAATGAATTAGTTGTTCCGTGAAGTTGTTTATTTTTTTTGTTATCATCAGGTCTTGTTGTAGTAATTGTTTTTTTCTCTTCATCAACATTAATTTTAATAACATTTGGTAATAGTTTTTTTAAAGAACCTTTTGCTCCTGTAACAGTTAACAAGTTACTTGCATCTAGCGTTATTGAAGTATTTACTGGAATGGTAAGGATACGGTTACCAATACGTGACATATAGTTTCCTCCTTATCATACATAAGCAAGAACTTCGCCACCAAGACCAAGTTTTTTTGCTTGTTTATTTGTCATAATACCTTTTGATGTAGAAATGATTGCAATTCCATAACCATTTAACACACTTGGTAAGTCTTCACATTTTGCATACATTCTTAATCCTGGTTTAGATATTCTTTTTAAACCAAGAATTGGACTTTTACCAGTATGAACTAATAAAAGTTCTAATTTAGGTTTGCTAGGATTTTCTTTAGTAACACGATATTTTTCAATATAACCATTTTTTTGCAAGATATCAGCTATCCTAACTAGTTGTTTTGAAGAAGGTACACTAACTACTCGATGTTTACTGCTATCCGCAGCGCTAATAGCATTACGAATAACTGTTAAAATATTACTTATTGGATCTGTCATCATAATTATATACCTCCTATCATGATGCTTTTCTAATACCAGGAATTTGTCCTTGGTATACTAAACCGCGAAAACAAATACGGCATAACATAAATTTACGAATAACCGCATGAGGACGGCCACACTTTTGACAGCGTGTATATGCTTGCGTACTAAACTTTGATTTACGGGCTTGTCTTACTTTTAATGAAGTTTTTGCCATCTTATGCCACCTGCTTTCCTTGTTTTTTAAACGGTAATCCTATTTTTTTTAATAACAATAATGCTGTTGCATTATTTGATGTTGTGGTAATAATTGAGATTTCCATACCACGAACTTTATCTACTTCTTCATAATTAATTTCAGGGAAAATAATTTGTTCTTTAATACCAACAGTGTAATTACCATTTTGATCAAATGCTTTAGCTGATAAGCCTTGAAAATCACGAATTCTTGGTAAAGAAATTGAAATAAATTTATCAAGGAAATCATACATTTTTTCGCCACGTAATGTAACTTTACAACCAATTGGCATTCCTGCTCTTAATTTAAAGCCGGCAATTGATTTTTTTGCTTTAGTGATAATTGGTTTTTGACCAGTAATTTTTGATAATTCAGATACTGATTTATCAATGGCTTTTGGATTACTACTTGCATCTCCAACGCCAATATTAATAACAACTTTTTCAATTTTGGGTACTTGCATTATTGATGTAAAATTTAATTCTTTTTGCAATTGGGGAATAATAGTTTTATTATATTTTTCTTGTAAACGATTCATTTTTATGCTATTACTCCTTTATTATCGTAATTCTGTTTCAGATCTTCGTGCAATACGAATTTTTTTGCCATCTTTATCAATTTTGTACCCAATTTTTGTTACTTTTTTATCTTTTTTACCATCAAGGATCATTACATTAGAAATGTGAACACTAGTTTTTACTTCCACAATTCCACCTTCTTGATCATTTTGGGTAGGTTTTTTATTTTTCTTAGCAGTAATACCTTCAATAATAACACGATTTTTTTCACGAAGTACTTGGATAATTGGTCCGCTATGACCTTTATGCTTTCCTGCAATGATTTTAATTTGGTCGCCTCTTTTTAATTTAGTATCAAGACTAATAACTGGTTTCTTTTTGCTTGCCATTTATTTCATCCTCCTAAACAATTTCTTCTGCTAAAGAAGCAATTTTATTATAACCACGCTCTTTAACTTCACGAGCCAAGACACCAAATATTCTAGTACCACGTGGCGTTTTATCTTCTTTAATAATTACTACTGCATTATCATCAAATTTTACACAAGAACCATCATTACGTTTTACACCAAATTTACTACGTACGACAACTGCTTTAACAACTTGTCCTTTTTTCATTGCACTATTAGGTGTTACTGATTTTGCTGAACAAACAACAATATCACCGATTTTAGCAAATTTTTTAGTACTACCACCCAAAACTCTAATAACCATAACTTCTTTAATACCAGTGTTGTCAGCCACATTGGCTCACGATAGATTTTGTAACATCTTTCTTATCCTCCTGGTTAATTAAGCTTTTTTATTTGTTTTAGATTCAATAATCTTTAACAAACGGAAGCGTTTTAGAGCTGAAAGTGGACGAGTTGAAATGATTTCAACCTTGTCACCAATTTTAGCTTGGTTAGTTTCATCATGGGCATGATACTTTTTAGTTGACTTAAAACTTTTATGGTACATTGGATGTCGTTTTGAAGTTTCAACAACAACAGTAATTGTTTTATCATTTTTGTCAGAACTTACAATTCCAACAAAAGTTTTACGTTGTTTGCTTGGAATAATATTTGTCATTATTCTTTGTCCTCCTTAGCTGGTGTCACAGTTTTCTTAACTGTAGGTTTTTTAGATGGTTTTTCTACTTTAGTAGTAGTAACTTTTTTAACTTCTTTGTTTGATGATTTTGCTTTAGTTGTTTTTTCAGTAACTTCTTTTTTAGCAATTTTATCTGATTCTTTAATAACTTCTGATTTAGTTATTGTTTTAACTTTAATATCTTTTTTATCATCAACTTTAGCAACTTTTTTAGTTTTTTTGCTTTCTTTATTTTCTTCTGGTAATACCATTTTATTAATATGTAATGGTTTGATTTTTTCACCATTATTAATTCTGATAGTTAATTCAGTTTTAATACGAGCAATATCCTTACGAAGATTATTTATCATATGCGGAGTTTCTAGTTTACCTAACGAACTTTGAATTCGTAAAGCAAACAATTGCGCACGAAGAGTTTCTTCATGTTGTTGTAATTCTAAAGTTGATTTATTTTTAATTACTTGCATTTCCATTTGCTTCACCCAATTCTGTTGTTAAATTTTTAGCAACCTTTACTTCTTCTGTTGGTTTTATTTCTCTAGTAACAATTTTACATTTGATTGGCAACTTGTGCATTGCAAGACGCAATGCTTCACGTGCTGTTGCTTCATTAGGATATGATACTTCAAACATAACTGTTTTTGCTTTTACTACTGAAACTCAATGATCAATTGAACCTTTTCCTGAACCCATACGTACTTCCGCTGGTTTTCTAGTAATTGGTAAATGTGGAAAGATTCTAATTCAAACTTTTCCACCACGTTTCATGTAACGTGTCATTGCTACTCTGGCTGCTTCAATTTGTCTTTCAGTAATGTAAGAACCTTCTTCAGCACGAAGTCCGTAAGTTCCAAAAGCAACTGTTTTACAACCTTTTGCAGTTCCTTCATAACTTAAACGGTGGACGCAAGAGTGTTTATATCTCTTAGGTATAGCCATTTTACTTTACCTCCTTACGTGGTTGTTGTGAGTAATTATTTCGGCGATTGTTATTATTTCTTTGATTATATTTTGAAATAATTTCAGGTTGAGTTGAGTCAGTTCCTGATAAAATTTCACCTTTATATACTCAAACTTTAATACCAATTTGACCAAAAGTTGTTTTTGCCTCAGCAGTAGCATAATCAATATTACTACGTAATGTTGCTAAAGGAACACTACTTTCTGAATAACCTTCAACACGTGCCATATCCGCTTCACCAAGTCTTCCTGAAACACGAGTTTTAATTCCCTTTGCTCCAGCACGAAGTGCTTTACGAATTGCTAATTTTTGTGTTGTACGATGTGACATACGATTACTTATTTGTTGTGCTAATGTATTAGCAATTGTTTGCGCATCAATATCAGGATTTTTAATTTCAACAACATTAATTCTAATACCTATTTTACGATTTTTAATTGTTTTACGAACTAGTGTTGTTAATACTTCAATGTTTGAACCGCCTTGCCCTAAAACTGAACCAACACGAACACAGTGGATAAATAAGGTAATTTGTGATTTAGTTCTTTCAATTTCAATTTTAGAAACACCAGAAGTTTTTAAATGTGCAAATAGTGCTTTTCTAATTTTGTGGTCTTCTAAAATTCATTTTGCTAAATCTTCGTTACTAGTTGCATATCAACGTGATTGTCAATCTTTATTGATACCATATCTTAATCCATTTGGACTAACTTTGTGACCCATATTACTTATTTACCTCCTAATTATCGCTAACCACGATAGTGATTTTGCTTGTTCTTTTTAAGATTTGATATGCTCTACCATGAGCACGGGGCATAAATCTTTTCATAGTTGGACCTTCATTTACAAATATTTCCTTAATACGTAATTTGTTGGCTTCCATTCCATAGTTATTAGCAGCATTAGCAACTGCTGAATTAATTAATTTTATAATTGGCTGTGCTGCGCGTTTTTTTTCATGAGCTAGAATTACTAGAGCTTTGGCAACAGCATTATCACGAACTAAATCGGCTACTAAACGCACTTTTCTTGGACTAATGCGTAATTTATCTAAATGAGCTTTTGCTTCCATAATTTCTATCTCCTAACGCTTTTTCTTGTCAGAACCGTGACCACCAAACTTACGTGTGGGTGCGAATTCTCCTAATTTATGACCAACCATATCTTCTGTTACATATACAGGTAAATGTGTTTTGCCATTATGTACACCGAATGTATGTCCAACAAATTGTGGGAAAATTGTTGAACGACGAGATCAAGTTTGAATAATTTTTTTTGATTTATTTTTATTTTGAGTTTCCACTTTGTTTAATAAATGACTATCAGCAAAGGGTCCTTTTTTTAAAGATCTTGACATATATTACTTTCCTCCTACTTTGTTGCATTTCTTCTTCGTACAATTAATTTATTTGATGCTTTTTTACTATCACGAGTTTTTAAACCTAATGCTTTTTTACCTCATGGTGTTACTGGAGCTTTTCTTCCGATTGGAGCTTTACCTTCTCCTCCACCATGTGGGTGATCATTTGGATTCATAACACTACCACGAACAGTAGGTCTAATTCCTTTTCAACGATTTCTTCCCGCTTTACCAATGTTTACTAAGTTATGATCATCATTTCCAACTGTACCAATTGTAGCTCGACAATTACTTAATACTTTTCTAACTTCACCTGATGTTAATTTTAATAATGTATACTTAGCTGTTTCATCACGACCAAGAATTTGAACACTACCACCAGCACTTCGTGCCATTTGTCCACCTTTACCTGGTTTTAATTCAACATTATGAACAACTGTTCCTTGTGGAATCTGTGATAATGGTAAACAGTTACCAACAGTAATATCAATTTTAACAGTATCACTGTTTTCACCACTTAATAACTTATCTCCTACTTTGATTCCTTTTGGTGCTAAGATATAACGCTTTTCACCATCAAAATAAGAAATAAGACAAATGTTAGCATTACGATTTGGATCGTATTCAATTGTTTTAACTGTTCCAACTACATTGTCTTTGTTACGTTTAAAATCAATAATACGGTATTTAACCTTATGACCATTACCTTGATGTCTTACTGTAATTTTACCTTGATTATTTCTACCAGCTTGTTTAACTAAATTTACTAATAAAGATTTTTCAGGGCTATTACCAATAGTTAAGTTCTGTTTGTAATCCAGAACGGTCATATTACGTCTTCCTGCAGTAGTGGGATTAATTTTTCTAATTGCCATTGTTTTTTTCTCCTTCCAATCTCATTAGCTTTGTTCTTCAGAACTAAACAAACTTAATTGTTCACCAGGAGCTAATTTAATAAGAGCTTTTTTTACTGCCGATGTTTTTCCAACAAATCTACCAACAGTTTTAGTTTTTGGTTTACTATTAATAATATTAACGTCTGCTACTTTAACTTCAAAAATCTGTTCAAAGGCTTTTTTAACGTGACTTTTATTAGCTTTACGGTTAACAGTAAATGTATAGATACCTTCAGCCATTTGTTTATAAGTTTTCTCAGTTAATACTGGTTTTACTATAACTTCACTTAAATGCATATTAAATTAAAGCCTCCTCAACGATTTTAATTGCCTCAGTAGTAAACAATACTTTTTTAGCATTTAATAAATCGTAAATATTAATACTATTAGCAGCAATTGTTTTTGTTCTAGGTAAATTACGACCTGATTTAATAACTGTTTCTTTATTGCTTATTCCTGAAACAATTAGTGTTTTATTGTTTGCTAATTCTAAAACTTTTAAAGTTTCTAACATAATTTTAGTTGAAGGTTTTTCAAAGTTTAATTCATCAATTACAACTATGTTTTTATTTTGGAATTTGGCAGCCAATGCTGATTTTATTGCCAATCTTCTTACTTTTTTTGGTAATCCAATTAAATAATTACGATCAGTATTTGGTCCAAAAACAATCCCCCCACCTTTTCATTGTGGTGAACGAATTGAGCCTTGACGCGCATTCCCTGTTCCTTTTTGTTTTCATGGTTTTCTACCACCGCCAGCAACTTCAGCACGACTTTTAACAGCGTGTGTTCCTTGACGTTTTGTAGCATTATAACTTAATAAACTATCAAACTGCGCTTGCTTGTGGGGTTCAATTCCTCAAATTTTTTCGTTTAAAGTTAATTCGCTAACTTTTGTTCCAGCGTTGTTAACAACATTAATTTTCATTTTGCTATCCTCCATAATTAACTTTATTGACCATCAGTAACTTCGGTTGTAGTATTTTGATTTCTAACAACTAATGATACTGGGGTTTTGAGAATTGATTTTTTAACTGCTTGTTTAATAACAAGAAAGCCTTGTTTTGGTCCTGGAACTGAACCTTTTACTAAAAGATAATTATTTTCTTTATCTACTTTAATAACTTCTAAGTTAGCAACACTACGTTTAACATTTCCCATTTGCCCTGGCATTGGTTGTGATTTAAACACACGGTTAGCATTAATAGAACCTGTTGAACCCATTTGACGATGTAAACCTGATCCATGACCCATTGGACCACGTGATTGATTATGACGTTTAATACGTCCTGTAAATCCTTTACCTTTAGAAGTTCCTTGGACATCAACGAATTCACCTGCTGTGAATACGTCAGCAACATTAATAAGATCTTTATGATTAAATCCGTTCATGTTACGAATTTCTTTCACGAAGCGCTTAGGTTGACTGTCGGCTTTTTTAAAGTGTCCGATTGTTGGTTTGTTTGATAAAGTAACGCGAAGATCGAACGTTGCAAGTTGTAAACTACTATATTTGTCTTTTACATTTGTTTTAACTTGACTTACTACATTTGGTTGTACTTCGATAATTGTTACTGGAACTAGTTGTCCGTTGTTTAAGAAAACTTGTGACATTCCTAGTTTCTTACCTAAGATTCCTTTCATAATTTCCTCCTTGGAATATGTTGTAAATAATTAATATTTATCGATTTTAATAATTTTTTTTATTAATCTTTTTTGATACTTGATTTAAAGTTGATTTTTTTTCATCTTTAGATTCGATTATCAAAGAGATATTAACACTATTAGGGATAGTAAGTCCACTTAGAGCATTTAAAGATTTTGGTGATAATTGAGCACCAATAATTCTTTTGTGAGTTCTCTTTTCAAATTGTTCACGTGAATCTTTATGTTTATGCGGTGAACGAAGAATAGTGAAAATTTCTTTATGAGTTGGTAATGGAATTGGACCTACCACTTCAGCACCTTCTTTTTTTAACACATCTTTAATTTTCTGTGCTATTTGGTCAATAGCTGAGTGATCATAACTTTCTAAACGAATTTTTACTTTGTCTCCTATGATTGCCATTGGCTATATCCTCCTTAGAACGATTTTTAATAAAATAAAGAACAAAACATGTGATATAATGACAACTGATATCAGTGTATCAGCATTTATAAATAACAATCACGCCTTGTAAGTATAACATAGTGTAATGGTAAAAGGGAATAGCAAAATACAAAAAAACAAAAAAATAATGGGTTTTTTGTTCATAATCTTTTAACTATTAATTTAGTTGTAAAAAATAAAGATTTTTATTAAAAAAATAACGGTATTTTATTATTTTTTCTTACTTTAAAAAAGTAAAAGGTAATATATAATTATAATATTTCACAAAATTTATTTAAATAAAAATATTACATGATATAAATATAATAATGAAATTCTTTTGGCAAAAGATATTTAAACTTCAATTTTGATATAATTCTAAAATTAGTAAGTTACACTTTTATAACAACTATGTTGATTAAATTAGAAAAGGAATTACAATGAGAGTAAGAAATAAACCATGAGCAAAAGAATTTATTTTAACACATAATAATTTATGTATTAATGATTCCTATAATTACAAAGGGAAATGAAATAAAAAAATATTTCAAAATAAAAATCCAATCAATATTGAAATTGGAAGTGGCAAAGGAAATTTCATTATAAATCTTGCTAAACAAAATTCAAATCAAAATTATATTGCTATTGAAAAAAACATTTCTATTGTAACTATACTATTAAAAAAATTAATTGAAAATAAATTATGTAATTTAAAAATAATTATAGAAGATGCCATAAATTTAAAAGAACTTTTTGCCAATAATGAAATTAATAAAATTTATTTAAATTTTTCTGATCCATGACCTAAAAAAAGACATTTTAAAAGAAGATTAACATACCAAAAATTTTTAGAAATATACAAAAAAATTTTAATAAAAAATGGACAACTTCACTTTAAAACAGATAATAATAATTTATTTAATTATTCACTTTTGGAATTTCAAAAAAATAAATGAAATTTATTATGAACTTGTCAAGAAAAGTGGACAATAAAAGTAACCTTTTATTAAATTTTATAAAATGAACATCTAGAATAAAGTAGACACAGAATTGTAACCTTTGTGTTAAAAATACTTTAAGGAAGGTGTTCATTTTTTTATGGCTAAATGACTATCAAAAGAAGAAAAGTTAAAAATAATAAAAATAAGTAAAATTAAAACAATTGATAAAACCGCATTAGAGTATGGTATTGGTCGATCATCAATAAAAGAATGAATTAAAGCATATAAATTATTAGGTGAAAAAGGTTTAGAATATGGCAATGGAATTCGTGCTAAAAAAACCAAAAGAACAGGTCGACCCAAATCTTTAAATTTTAATGAAATGACAAAACAAGAATTAATTGAATATATTGAGGCAATGAACGATATAAAAAAGTATTTAGAAAAATCGACAAAAAAGAAGAAATATTTTGTGATTTTCTCATTGAAGAAAAAATATCAGATTAGTTATTTATGTTGATTACCTGAATTGTAAAATTAAAAAGGACATTTATATAAAAATTAAATTGTGTTAATTCTATAATTAAGAAAAGAAAGGAATTAGCACAATGTATAAGTATCTGACTATTGAATCAATAATAGCAATAAAAGAATATAAAAGTTATGAATTTTCAATTCGTAAAATAGCAAAAGCTGTTGATTATAGTAAATCAACTGTACATAGAGTTTGCAGATTATTAAATCAAAACTTATTACCATTAGAAATATTGAATCAAATTCAAAAAAAGAAGCAAAATGCAGGTAGAAAATTAATAATTTTAACTTTAACAGAAATTAATACTATTAATTATTTGTTAATTACTAAAAATTATGCGCTTGATATAATTGCTAATTTTTTAAAGGAAAATAAAATAAAATAAAAAGTATTTCAACAAAAACTTTATATAAAATGTTTAAAACAAATCGAATGGGTTTTGATGAAAATAACTTATTGAGAAAAGGAAAAAATAAACCTCATAAACGAAAAGAAACTAGAGGACGAATTAATAATTGTAAATCTATTCATGAAAGAAATTTAATCATTCCTAATATTAAAAATATACAAGAATTTGGTCATTTAGAGGGTGATACTATCATTGGTAAAGATCATAAAAGTTCTATTATTACTTTAGCTGATATATGATCAAAAACCACAATTCCTTTAGTTTCTAAAAATCATAAAGCAGAAAATATTACAAAAAGTATAATAAAATTTATTTCAAAGTTACAAAAAGGAACAGTTAAAACTATTACTTTTGATCGTGGTAAAGAATTTAGTAAATGAAAATTAATCGAAAAAATTTGCAATGTTAAGATTTATTTTGCAGATCCTGGCAAACCTTGTCAAAGAGGTTTAAATGAAAATAATAATGGTATTTTAAGAAGATATTTACCAAAATCTACAGATCTATCTTTATATAAACAAAAAGACTTAAATGCTATAGCATTTCAAATTAATTCTACACCCAGAAAATCACTATCTTATAAAAGCCCAATAGACTTAATACAATTATTTTAAAAACTGTCCCATTTGTCCCATTTATATTTACAATTCAGGAAATAAAAAAGGAATAATTGTTATTATTATTCCTTTTTATAACTTTATTTACTTGTACTATAATTTTTCATATATTGAACTAATGTTTTAATTAATACACCCATACCACGATCATTTTTATAAGCAGTTCCCGCAATATCTAAATGTAAAAATGGTTTATCTTTACTAAATTCTTTTAAAAATGCAGCAGCATTTGATGAACCACCATATGGATCTTTAGAAAGATTACTTAAATCAGCTATTTTAGATGAACGCATATTTAAAATATTTTGTTGATGAATTGGCATTCTTCAAATTTCTTCATTAGTTTGTTTTGATGATAAATCAAAATCATTAAATAATTTATCATCAGTAGCAAAAGCACCAGTCATATAACTACCTAATGCAACTAGCATTGCACCAGTTAAAGTTGATAATTCAATAATACGATTTGCTTTTCCTTTACGTAAAGCATATGTCATACCATCTGCTAATACCAACCTTCCTTCGGCATCGGTATTATTAATTTCTACAGTTTTGCCATTCATTGAAGTAAAGACTGTTTCTACTAAAGTAGCATGACTACCAATCTTATTTTCTGTTAAACAAGTAACAGCTACAAAGTTTATTTTTAATTGTAATTTAGCAGCAGCAATGGCAGCATTACATACACTAGCTGCACCCGACATATCAAATTTCATACCTTTCATTGCTGAAGAAGGTTTTAGTGAATAACCACCACTATCAAAAGTAATTCCTTTACCAACTAATCCTAAAATATCATCGGCATGCTGTGGATCACCTTTATATTCTAAAACAACAACACGAGCATCAAAATTACTTCCAGCATTAACTGCTAATAATAAATTCATATTTAGTTCTGTTATTTCTTTTTGCCCTAAAACCTTTACTGATAAATTTTTAATACCTTTTGCTGCATCTTGAATTTTTTTTGCAAAAACTTCGGGATATAACAAATTAGGTGGCATATCTTGCAAATTACGTGCTAAATTAATACTTTCTCCTTGAATTTTGATTTGTTGTTGTGAAGTATAGTTAGGGAATTTTGCTGTTGAAACAACATTATATTTAACTTTTTTTTCTTCATTGTTTTTACTTTTTAAAGTATATTCTTTAAAAGTACCGAATCATAATGCTTCATATATAGTTTGTAAAAGTATACTTTCATCTAAATTACTCGTAACAAAAGATTTGACATCAATATCCAAATCTTGACTATTATTACTACTAAAATTTACAAAAAAATTATAAACATCATTACGAGTTAAGCCCTTACTATCACCTAAATATAGGTAATAAGTTTTATCTTCAGAAATTAATGTTAATTTATTTTTTTCTTTAGCAATCAATTCATGAGGAACTTTATCAGCAAATACCGCTGTTAATTTTAATTTTAATTCAAGTTTACTACTAACATTAAGTAGAATATTTTTATCCATGTTTTCACTCCTAAATGGTAATATTAAAATAATTACAATATATCTGAATTAATATTTTCGAAAATTACAACAAAAATAGATAAGTTAAACAATATTATTGTATTATTATTGTATTGTAATATTACCATAGAATGGAGCAAAAACTATGAAGCGTTCTGAATTAAATGAAAAAGATAAAAAAAAGTACTGCTGAGATTTTAAGCATTTATTTATTAATAATGACTCTTGAAAAAAAGCTTTACCTGAGTTTGATAAATTTGCCAATCAACTTTTAACTTTTAAAGGAAAATTAAATAATATTGATAACTTTAAAAAATATTTAGCAATTAGCAAAGAAATATCAATGTTAGGGTCTAAAGTTGTGCAATATTTACATTATGGAGATTTAGATCAAACTAACTTAGAATTGCAACAATTATCTAGTTTATTTGCGACTCAACAAAGTAAGTTATCGGAAAAGTTAGCATGAATTGAACCAGAAATCAAAACTATTGGTTTACAAACTATTAAAAACTGAATTAATAATGACCCCTCATTAATGATATATAAACATGATATGGAAGTTTTCTTTAAATTTGAAAAATTTATTTTAAGTGAGCACGATGAAACTTTACTAAGCAAAGTTAGCAAATCAAGAAGTGCTGGTGGTGGTTTATATGATAGTTTGGTTTATGCTGATAAACAAAAAACAATGTTTAATTATCAAAATAAAGAACAAGAATTAACACAAACTTTATATTTAGACATTTTAGAAAATAGTAATCCAGTAAAAGATCAACAATTAAGAATTGATATTTCAAAAAAATTTTATGAAGATATTAAAAATAAAAAACATTCATTAGCACAAGTTTATGAAAGCATTTTAGAAGTAGCTGTTGAAGAAATAAAAATTCGTAACAACGATAAAGAAAAAGATAATAAAAAACATTTAACTACTTTAGAATATAGTCTATTAAGTGATGATGTACCATTAATACTATATGAAAATTTAATAAAAACAGGACAGAAACACGCTATTTTAGTAGAAGAATTTTATAATTTAAAACGTAAATTTTTTAAATTTAAAAAATTTTATAGTACCGATACTAGTTTAAAAATGACAACAATACGAACCAAAAAATTCAGTGTTGAAGAAGGTATTAATTCAGTCAAAGAAATTTTAAGTATCTTAGGTGATGAATATTTAGAGCAATTAAACTTAGCATTATTACCAGGTAGAATTGACTATTATGAAGACACAAATAAACGAACTGGTGCTTATTCAACGGGTGGTAATGGCGTAGAACCCATTATTTTAATGAATTGAGATGATACTATTAATTCACTTAATACACTAGCTCATGAATTAGGTCATTCTGTTCACACCCTATTTTCAGAAAAATATCAAAAATATCCAAATGCTGACTATCCAATTATTTTAGCTGAAGTTGCTTCAACAGTTAATGAACATCTAGCCTTTGATTATTTATATAATAAAGCCTCAAATAATCAAGAACGCATTTACTTACTACAAACTCATATTGAAACTGTAATTGGTACTTTTTTTCGTCAAATTCAATTTGCTGAATTTGAATGAGAAGCACATAAATTAGTAGAAAAAGAAGTGCCATTAAACGCCGATATTTTGGCTGATTTATTTGAAAATACAGCTAATAAATATGGACAAAAAGCATTAGATAAATACGAAGAAAAAGCAAAAGGATACTCATGACCACGAATTCTTCATTTTTTCTACTCACCTTATTATGTTTATAAATATGCTACTTCAATTACCGTTTCTTATAAACTTTATGAAGATGTTAAAAACGGCAAAAAAGAAAATTTACTTAACTTTTTAAAAGCCGGTGGCAGCAAATATCCATTAGATATTTTAAAAGATGCGGGTGTTGATTTAACACAAATTGATGTTTATAACCCATTAATTACTAATTTAAAGAAAATGATTAATCAATTATCAGACTTAATTAATAATAAAGATAATTAAATTGCAAAAAAATAATATATAATACTAATGGTGTTTTAGTCCTTTAGCATTTTATTTAAAACGTTATAAAATAATATGTACATATTTTGACTATTACAATTAGTAAAGACTAAGGAGAATAAATAAAAATGAATGTGAAATTTGATTTTGAAGATATAAATCTAATTGCAAATAAAGGAATAGTTAAATCACGAAAAGAATGTGATACCAGTGTTAAACTAAATGGTTTTACTTTTAAAATTCCAATTATTCCAGCAAATATGAGTGCTGTCATTAACCAAGAATTATGTATTTGATTGGCTAAAAATAATTACTTTTATGTAATGCACCGTTTTAATATCGATCAAATTAAATTTATTAAAAGTATGCATGAACAAAAGTTATATGCTTCAATTAGCATTGGTGTTAAAAAAGAGGATAAAGAGTTACTTGAACAATTAATCAAACTAAATCTAATTCCAGAATTTATTACTATTGATATTGCTCATGGTCATAGTAATGCTATGGAAGAAATGATTAAATTTATAAAAACTACTTTTGCTAAAACAAATACTAAACCTTTTATTATTGCTGGTAACGTTATGACAAAAACCGCTGTTAAAGATTTAGAAAAATGAGGCGCTGATACAATTAAATTTGGTGTTGGTCCAGGAAAAGCTTGTATTACTAAACTAAAAACTGGATTTGGTACAGGTGGTTGACAATTAAATGCTTTACAAGATGTTGCCAATAGCACCACTAAACCATTAATTGCAGATGGTGGTATTAGATGTAATGGTGATATTGCTAAAGCAATAGCTTTTGGTGCCACTATGATTATGGCAGGAAGTATTTTAGCGGGTTATGATGAATCACCTGGCAAAATTGTTACAATAAATGGTCAATCTTACAAAGAATATTTTGGATCAGCAAGTATTTTTAACAAAGCGGAAGCAAAAAATATTGAAGGTAAAAAAATACTTGTTCCATATAAAGGTTCAATTTCTGATACTTATAAAGAAATGGAAGAAGATTTACAATCTGCTATTTCTTATGCTGGTGGTAAAGATTTATCTGCATTAACAAAATGTGATTATGTTATTGTTAAAGGTACTATTAATAATGGTGATGATCGTTAATAACTTTTAATTTTTCTTTAAAAACAATTCTGGGTACCCAGAATTGTTTTTTATTAAAATAGAAGCAAATCAAACTGCCTATGATGATAATTGAATTCACTGTGATAATTGTTTAATGATATTAAAGAATCTAATAATTAAATTATTTTTAATATTTAAACTACTTTGTCTAAAACTTTTTTTCTGATTTTTTATCATTATTTTATATTTATTTTGATTATATTTCTTTATGATATCATTTTTAATAGTTTTGCTTTTTTAGCTTCTTCCATATTTTTTGCTTTTTAGTTTATATTCAATTATATTTTTAATAAAAAATAAATTAAATAAACTTTATTTAAAATACTAGATAAAAATATATTGTGAAATACGTTTTATTTCTTTATAATAAATATAAAAATTAATATAAGTTTTTTAATCCATTTACTTTCATTTTAAAGTAAATGCTTTTTTTATTTTGAAAAATTGGGACTTTCCAGCAATCTGTGTAACTTAGTGATTTTACAACTAAAATTTATTTAAAAAACACAGTTTTTAGGAAAGTCCCGATGTTAAAAATAGCAAATATTAATAATCAATTATATTTAATGAAAGAAATTATATTAAATGATGGTGCAGTTATTTTAGAATTATCAAATTTAAATGAAAATAAAAAAATTGAAACAAAATATAAAATACCTGAATTGTAAATATAAATGGGACAGTTTTTAAAATAATTGTATTAAGTCTATTGGGCTTTTATAAGATAGTGATTTTCTGGGTGTAGAATTAATTTGAAATGCTATAGCATTTAAGTCTTTTTGTTTATATAAAGATAGATCTGTAGATTTTGGTAAATATCTTCTTAAAATACCATTATTATTTTCATTTAAACCTCTTTGACAAGGTTTGCCAGGATCTGCAAAATAAATCTTAACATTGCAAATTTTTTCGATTAATTTTCATTTACTAAATTCTTTACCACGATCAAAAGTAATAGTTTTAACTGTTCCTTTTTGTAACTTTGAAATAAATTTTATTATACTTTTTGTAATATTTTCTGCTTTATGATTTTTAGAAACTAAAGGAATTGTGGTTTTTGATCATATATCAGCTAAAGTAATAATAGAACTTTTATGATTTTTACCAATGATAGTATCACCCTCTAAATGACCAAATTCTTGTATATTTTTAATATTAGGAATGATTAAATTTCTTTCATGAATAGATTTACAATTATTAATTCGTCCTCTAGTTTCTTTTCGTTTATGAGGTTTATTTTTTCCTTTTCTCAATAAGTTATTTTCATCAAAACCCATTCGATTTGTTTTAAACATGTTATATAAAGTTTTTGTTGAAATACTTTTTATTTTATTTTCCTTTAAAAAATTAGCAATTATATCAAGCGCATAATTTTTAGTAATTAACAAATAATTAATAGTATTAATTTTTGTTAAAGTTAAAATTATTAATTTTCTACCTGCATTTTGCTTCTTTTTTTGAATTTGATTCAATATTTCTAATGGTAATAAGTTTTGATTTAATAATCTGCAAACTCTATGTACAGTTGATTTACTATAATCAACAGCTTTTGCTATTTTACGAATTGAAAATTCATAACTTTTATATTCTTTTATTGCTATTATTGATTCAATAGTCAGATACTTATACATTGTGCTAATTCCTTTCTTTTCTTAATTATAGAATTAACACAATTTAATTTTTATATAAATGTCCTTTTTAATTTTACAATTCAGGTATTTAATAAACTAAACGAGGATTAAAAACAAGATCTGCATTATTATTAGGAATGAATTGTTCATCATTAATTTCAAGAATATATTCTTGCAATAAAGGCGCAAATTCGTTTGAAGATTGAAAAGAATGAGTGTTATCAATGATTTGTTGACTTTCAAAAAATTCTCTATAATCACCATTATCTTCTTCATCATTTAAACAACAAAAAAGACCTGAAATAAAATCAAAAAGAGCACCAGTAAAACATCCTGAAAGCACTGTTATAGCTGAAGTAATATCAAATTCAAGAATATTTTGTTCTCTTTTTTGATATAGATCAGAAAGAGTAAACAAACTACCTCCAATAATATTCCCTAAACAAGTTGATAATATCATTTTTTTATTAATCATGTTATTTACCACCTTTTTAACATTTAAATTATTGGTTTAGACATTTTTTTTAAATTAAATGCTTTTCAAGCAAGAGCATCTGCTTCATCATTATATATATTACCACTATGACCTTTAACTCATTTAAAATAAACATTAACATCTTTTGCTATTTTATCATAAAATGCTTTATATGCCTTTGTTTCTACTTTAGTAGTTTTTCATTCACCAGTACATCATTTACTAATTCCAACATAATCATGACAAATTAAAATTGATTTTATATTATTTTCCAAAGCTAACTGCATTGCCTTTTGTGCACCCATTATTTCTCCAGCAACATTTCTTAATTTTGCTCAATTTTCATCATCAAATTTTTCATAAAATATATCTTTTTTGCCATTATTTAAGAAAACAAGTCCATAAGAAAATTGATTAATTTCTTCTTTAAAACTACCATCAGTATATGCTATTACTTCATATTTATAGTGATTTTCAGATTTTATTTGAGTTTTATCATCTAAATAATCTTGAGCTTCTTTTTTAGTTGCAAATTTTTTATACTGAGCACCAGCATAACCTCTAATTTGTGTTTCACATTCATTCCAGTTTTCAAATATTCCAATGACTCTACCTTTTTTTACTGCATAAAATTTACTTGCCATAATTATGACTCCTCTATTGTTTATTTTAATTTTACAATAATATTAAATTTTATCTAATTAAAATTACAACTAAAAGCAAAAATATTGCTAATGCTAATTAGCAAGTGACTTTACTAATTAAATAAAATGGCACAAAAAAATATTTATTATTTTAAAATTTTAATTTTTAAATTTGGGTCATTTGTTAGGATCATTTTCAAATCCTGAATTTTTAGCAAATCATCCATGTCATAATACTTCATTTACATTTCATTTTGATAAGTCTTTATTAAATAAAGAAGCTTTATAAAACATATAACCCATATCCACCACTTTTGAAGTATCTCACTTCGAAATATCTTTATTAAATAATGAAGCTTTATAAAACATATAACCCATATCCACCACTTTTGAAGTATCTCACTTCGAAATATCTTGATTAAATGCCACTGCTCCAGCAAACATACAACGCATGCTTGTAACATCATTTACAATTCATTTTGAAATATCTTGATTAAATGATAAACAATTTCGAAACATATTATTCATATTTGTTACATTATTATCATAGAGTAAATTTGTAATATTACCATTAAATAACGAAGCACCATAAAACATTGAACTCATATCTCTCACATTAATTATATTTCAAGATAAATTTTGATTAAATGATAAAGCACCATAAAACATTGCATGCATAGTTGTTACATTAACTACATCTCAGTTTGAAATATCTTGATTAAATTTTTTTGCTCCAGCAAACATTGAACTCATATTTGTTACGTGTGCAATATTTCAACTTGATACATTTTGATTAAATGATGAAGCATTACTAAACATATAACTCATATCTACTACATTTGATGTATTTCATTTTGAAATATCTTGATTAAATGCTCTTGCATCCATAAACATATTTTTCAAAGATCTAATTTCTGATGGTAAATGATCAGATACTTTTTCTATTGTTACTGGCATTTTAACAACTTGAATTATTCCTTCTCGATTTTGAAAAAATCCAATTTGAATAACCTCTTTGCTATTTATATTTGATAAATCTACTTCACTCGTTTTCACTTGTTTTCCATCTTTGTCAATGTAAATTGTATCTTGCTGAATTTTATTATCTAAAAATTGAATTTTTTGTGAACTTGTATTTAAGATAACATTAGTTAAATTACCCGTAATTGCTAAAATACTTAATGTTGTTAATAATGATTTCATAATTAATCACCCTCCAAGTTTTCTCCAATAACTTCTTAAAATTTAAGAAGATAAATATATTTTAGTATTTTTTAAAAAAATAAATAAACAATAAGTTATAAAAAAACAAAGCATTACAATTATCTTTAAATTTAAATTAAATAAAAAGTTATCAATGTACTTGCAAAATGTTCACCGATAACTAAACTATTTTTAAATTGAAACTATTTTTAAATTGAAACTATTTTTTATTATTAAATTAATAAATAAAATAAAATACCGGCACTAATGATATTGCAATTAATAATGATAAATATTTTTTCATAAATTAATCCTCCTCAATTTTTACCAATAACTTCTTAAGTTTAAGAAGATAAATATATTTTACATACTTTTAATTATTTTTTAACACTTTTTTCATAAAATTGTATACTAATAACTTATTAACTAAATCTATTGCACTATTTAAAATAATATAAATTTTAATATATAAAACACTTAAAATATAAAAAAATAATTAATAAAATGATAAAACAGAAATCATGTAAAATGTATAATATAAATTTAAAAGAGGTTAATTAGATTATGCCAATTATTACAACTAAATGCTATATTTCATCATGTGAGAAAGAATATACATTTGACTCTTTATATCGTGATAAATTTATATATTGCAGTGGTAAATGTTATCAACAAGCATTCAATAATACAGTAACAAAATATACACAAAAATAATAAATTAGTTTTGGAGAGATATTATGAAAAAAGAAAAATTAATAGAATTGATTAACAATAAAATATTATAAGGTTTTTTAAAAACCTGAATTGTAAAATTAAAAAGGACATTTATATAAAAATTAAATTGTGTTAATTCTATAATTAAGAAAAGAAAGGAATTAGCACAATGTATAAGTATCTGACTATTGAATCAATAATAGCAATAAAAGAATATAAAAGTTATGAATTTTCAATTCGTAAAATAGCAAAAGCTGTTGATTATAGTAAATCAACTGTACATAGAGTTTACAGATTATTAAATCAAAACTTATTACCATTAGAAATATTGAATCAAATTCAAAAAAAGAAGCAAAATGCAGGTAGAAAATTAATAATTTTAACTTTAACAGAAATTAATACTATTAATTATTTGTTAATTACTAAAAATTATGCGCTTGATATAATTGCTAATTTTTTAAAGGAAAATAAAATAAAAAGTATTTCAACAAAAACTTTATATAACATGTTTAAAACAAATCGAATGGGTTTTGATGAAAATAACTTATTGAGAAAAGGAAAAAATAAACCTCATAAACGAAAAGAAACTAGAGGACGAATTAATAATTGTAAATCTATTCATGAAAGAAATTTAATCATTCCTAATATTAAAAATATACAAGAATTTGGTCATTTAGAGGGTGATACTATCATTGGTAAAAATCATAAAAGTTCTATTATTACTTTAGCTGATATATGATCAAAAACCACAATTCCTTTAGTTTCTAAAAATCATAAAGCAGAAAATATTACAAAAAGTATAATAAAATTTATTTCAAAGTTACAAAAAGGAACAGTTAAAACTATTACTTTTGATCGTGGTAAAGAATTTAGTAAATGAAAATTAATCGAAAAAATTTGCAATGTTAAGATTTATTTTGCAGATCCTGGCAAACCTTGTCAAAGAGGTTTAAATGAAAATAATAATGGTATTTTAAGAAGATATTTACCAAAATCTACAGATCTATCTTTATATAAACAAAAAGACTTAAATGCTATAGCATTTCAAATTAATTCTACACCCAGAAAATCACTATCTTATAAAAGCCCAATAGACTTAATACAATTATTTTAAAAACTGTCCCATTTGTCCCATTTATATTTACAATTCAGGTTTTATAGTTTTAATAATTTCTTGTATATGCTTTATTAAAAAAAATAGAAAAAAGAAATATATGTCACTAGAAGCAAAAGCACTATATTCACAAAATGAAATTAATCAAAACATAACTTCTTCAACAAATAATGAAGAAGAAACAATATGAACGCCACAACAAATTGAAGAAGTATGAAATAAAGGAGAAATTATTAATAATTTTAATCCACAATTATACCGTCGAGATTATGCGGGTGCCTTAATGTTTTGACATAATTTTATTGCACAACCGAAGCTTAATGATACAATTGAAAGTTTAAATTGAACTATTGTTTATGAACGCCCCACCACAGCAGATGGAACTAATTATATTAAAAATTTAGTACCCATGAATAATAGTAATGCTGTTACTAAAGGTAATAATTTCCCCCATTGAACAACTTCAGTCACTTATGACAGTAAAAAAAATAAAAACATATTTAAAAAGAAGTCATGAAAACATAAAGAAAAAAATCAAATAGAATAAAAAAACATATTTAAAAAACTAAGTATTAAAATACTTAGTTTTTTAAATAAAGATTGATTATCCAATTTTAGTTTTAGTTTCAACATTACTTGCTAATACTGTATCCAATACATCTTGACCACCACGGACCTGATGTTGTTCTGGATCAATGCTATGTAACATAATAATAACTTGATGAGCAACATTGATTTTCATACGATTAAATAATTTTGAAGCTTCCTCAATATAAGCTTGTAAGGGATTTAACTGCGCATAACCACGCAAATGGATTCCTGCACGCAATTTACTTAAAGCATCAATGTGATTAGTTCAATATTGATCAAAAGTTTGTAAAATAACACTATTTTCAATTTGTTTTATAATAACATCATTTAACTTTTCTCTTTTTTCAAGATAAAAATTATAAGATTTTTCAACAATTAAATCAATATTTTCTTCAGTACTTAATCGATTTAACTTTTCTGCTATTAAATCATTAGGCTTAATTAATTTATTTTCAATACCTTTAACTAATTCATCATAATCAATAAACTGTTCTCTACCAACAACTTTATTAAAAATATTTAATAAATCACGTGCTACTGTTCTGTGCATATTTTTGATTAAATCTAATAAATCATCAGCAAGTAAAATATTATCACGTTGATGATATGTAGCTTCACGATGCTGAGCAATAACATTATCATAATCTAATAAGTTTTTTCGTGCATCAAAATTCATACCTTCAATTTTTTGTTGTGCTCTAGTAATTGATCTAGTTAACATTTTTGATCTAATATAGTCTTCACCTAAACTTGCAAAAGCTTTTTTTAATTTTTCACCACCAAAACGTAACATCAAATCATCTTCAATTGAAACATAAAATTGTGAAAATCCAGGATCACCTTGTCTTCCGGCTCTTCCACGTAATTGATTATCAATTCTTCGTGCTTCATTTCTTTCAGTACCTAATACAGCAAGGCCACCAAGTTCAATAACACCCTTACCAAGTTTAATATCAGTTCCACGTCCTGCCATATTAGTTGCTAAAGTAATCGATCCTTTTTCACCAGCTCTACCAATAATATCAGCTTCACGAGCATGATTTTTAGCATTTAAAATCTCATGCTTAATTCCTTCCAAAGTTAACATATTAGCAATTCGTTCTGATACATCAACATTAGCAGTACCAATCAAAATTGGTTGTCCTTTAGTATGTCGTTCTTTAACTTCTGCAATTAAAGATTTAAATTTAGCATTTAATGAAGCAAAAACATGATCGGGTTTATCTTCTCGAATAATTGGTTTATTAGTAGGAATCTTAATTACTCTCATATTATAAATTTTTACAAATTCTTCTTCTTCGGTTTTAGCAGTT
Organism: Spiroplasma endosymbiont of Aleiodes alternator; assembly: GCF_964031135.1. NCBI lineage: Bacteria > Bacillati > Mycoplasmatota > Mollicutes > Entomoplasmatales > Spiroplasmataceae > Spiroplasma > Spiroplasma endosymbiont of Aleiodes alternator. The sequence goes on along the minus strand of NZ_OZ035008.1, from coordinate 67,294 downwards.
CCTGTCATACCACTTAATTTATTATATAAACGGAAAAAGTTTTGATAAGTAATAGTAGCTACTGTTGTTGTTTCTTGTTGAATTGTAACATTTTCTTTAGCCTGTAAAGCTTGATGAAGTCCATCACTATATACTCTACCAGGCATTAATCTACCAGTAAACTGATCAACTAGCACAATTTCACCATCTTTAACAACATATTCTACATCTAATTTGAAAACATGATTAGCACGAAGTGCATTTTGAATATGATGAAATAATTCCGAGTTATCAATATCAAATAAATTTTTTAAATTAAACTGTTTTTGAGCTTTATTAACACCCGTTACTGTTAATGCAATTTGACGTGATTCTCAATCAATTTTATAATCTTCAGGTATTAAAGTTTTTGCAAAAACATCTGATGCTTGATATAAAGGAGTACGATTTTTTGAACCACCAGAAATAATTAAAGGTGTTCTTGATTCATCAATTAAAACAGAGTCCGCCTCATCAATGATAGCATAATTAAGCTGACGTTGAACTTTTTCTGGATAAACCTTAACCATATTATCACGCAAATAATCAAAGCCTAATTCCGAATTAGTTGTATATGTAACATCTTTTAAATACGCTTCACGTTTTTGATTAGTAGAATGATCACGAAGACTAACGCCAATAGTAATTCCCAAAAATTCTAAAATTGGTCGATTTAATTCAGCATCTCTTGCCGCTAAATATTCATTAACAGTAATAACATGAACACCTTTACTACTTAAAGCATTTAGATAAATTGGCATCACAGCAGTTAAAGTTTTTCCTTCACCAGTTCGCATTTCAGCAACATCACCATTATGAAGAACAATACCACCAATTAATTGAACAGGATATGGATGTAATCCACTAATTCTTCTTGCTGCTTCTCTAATTGTCGCAAAAGCTTCAACTAAAATATCATCTAAAGTCTCACCTTCTGCCAATCTGGTTCTGAATTCAACTGTTTTATTTGCTAATTCTTCATCTTTAATTTTTCTCATTGTTTCATCAAGGCTAATTATTGCCTTAACTTGTTTATTAATTTTTCGTAAAATTTTACGATCTCACATAAAGTAAATCACCATTTTTTTCTTTATTATTACTTATACTTATTATTACTTGTAAAGTAATAAAATCTTTATTATTTTAACATAAAAAAACTTAGAAAACTTAGTACCCAAAAAAAAAATTGTATTTATATGAACATCTAGAATAAAGTAGACACAGAATTGTAACCTTTGTGTTAAAAATACTTTAAGGAAGGTGTTCATTTTTTTATGGCTAAATGACTATCAAAAGAAGAAAAGTTAAAAATAATAAAAATAAGTAAAATTAAAACAATTGATAAAACCGCATTAGAGTATGGTATTGGTCGATCATCAATAAAAGAATGAATTAAAGCATATAAATTATTAGGTGAAAAAGGTTTAGAATATGGCAATGGAATTCGTGCTAAAAAAACCAAAAGAACAGGTCGACCCAAATCTTTAAATTTTAATGAAATGACAAAACAAGAATTAATTGAATATATTGAGGCAATGAACGATATAAAAAAGTATTTAGAAAAATCGACAAAAAAGAAGAAATATTTTGTGATTTTCTCATTGAAGAAAAAATATCAGATTAGTTATTTATGTTGATTATTAAATGTTTCAAAATCAGGATATTATAAGTGAATTAAGAATGGAATGAATGAATTTAATAAATGAGATACATTTTTAGCTAATATAATTAAAAATATTTTTTATGAATTTCAAGAAATTTATGGTTATAAAATGATAACTTTATGAATTAACAAAATTTATAATTTAAAATTAAAATTTCATATTGTATATAGATATATGAAAAATATGAGTTTAAAAGCTAAGGTTCGCATAAAAAAATTTGATTATAGAACTAAATCAGGAAGTTTAAGATATGATAATTTATTAAAACGTGATTTTTCAACTACTAATTTAAATGAAAAATTAGGTACTGATATAACTTATTTATTAACTAATGGTAAAACATATTATTTATCAATTGTTAAAGATTTTCATAATAATGAAATATTAGATTATAAAATAAGTGCAAGTTTAGACATGACATTTGTTGTCCAAAACATTATCCAAGCTTGAGTTAATGCTCAAAAACCTACTTCATGAATTTTACAATCAGATCAAGGATTTCACTATACAAATCCTTCTTATAAAATTTTATGTGATGAATTAAAAATAAAAATTTCAATGTCTAGAAGAGTGAACTTGTCAAGAAAAGTGGACAATAAAAGTAACCTTTTATTAAATTTTATAAAATAGCGTTTGTAAGTGTTAAATTTATAGGTATGAACTAATTATTTGTTGGTTTGGAATGAGCTAATCGATATTCGATTGGACTCATTCCTTTTAATTTTATTTGAGGTCGATAATTATTATAAAAGTAAATATATTTAGGTAAGTTGTCTTGTATTCATTCAATAGTTCTATTTTTTCTTGGAATTTGATATAGAAATTCTGTTTTCATTGTTCCAAATCAAGTTTCAGTAGCACCATTATCACAGGAATTACCTCTGAACATCTAGAATAAAGTAAACACAGAATTGTAACCTTTGTGTTAAAAATACTTTAAGGAAGGTGTTCATTTTTTTATCGCTAAATGACTATCAAAAGAAGAAAAGTTAAAAATAATAAAAATAAGTAAAATTAAAACAATTGATAAAACCGCATTAGAGTATGGTATTGGTCGATCATCAATAAAAGAATGAATTAAAGCATATAAATTATTAGGTGAAAAAGGTTTAGAATATGGCAATGGAATTCGTGCTAAAAAACCAAAAGAACAGGTCGACCCAAATCTTTAAATTTTAATGAAATGACAAAACAAGAATTAATTGAATATATTAAGGCAATGAACAATATAAAAAAGTATTTAGAAAAATCGACAAAAAAGAAGAAATATTTTGTGATTTTCTCATTGAAGAAAAAATATCAGATTAGTTATTTATGTTGATTATTAAATGTTTCAAAATCAGGATATTATAAGTGAATTAAGAATGGAATGAATGAATTTAATAAATGAGATACATTTTTAGCTAATATAATTAAAAATATTTTTTATGAATTTCAAGAAATTTATGGTTATAAAATGATAACTTTATGAATTAACAAAATTTATAATTTAAAATTAAAATTTCATATTGTATATAGATATATGAAAAATATGAGTTTAAAAGCTAAGGTTCGCATAAAAAAATTTGATTATAGAACTAAATCAGGAAGTTTAAGATATGATAATTTATTAAAACGTGATTTTTCAACTACTAATTTAAATGAAAAATTAGGTACTGATATAACTTATTTATTAACTAATGGTAAAACATATTATTTATCAATTGTTAAAGATTTTCATAATAATGAAATATTAGATTATAAAATAAGTGCAAGTTTAGACATGACATTTGTTGTCCAAAACATTATCCAAGCTTGAGTTAATGCTCAAAAACCTACTTCATGAATTTTACAATCAGATCAAGGATCAAATCGGGACTTTCCTAAAAACTGTGTTTTTTAAATAAATTTTAGTTGTAAAATCAGTAAGTTACACAGATTGCTGGAAAGTCCCTACAAATCTTATAAAATTTTATGTGATGAATTAAAAATAAAAATTTCAATGTCTAGAAGAGGTAATTCCTGTGATAATGGTGCTACTGAAACTTGATTTGGAACAATGAAAACAGAATTTCTATATCAAATTCCAAGAAAAAATAGAACTATTGAATGAATACAAGACAACTTACCTAAATATATTTACTTTTATAATAATTATCGACCTCAAATAAAATTAAAAGGAATGAGTCCAATCGAATATCGATTAGCTCATTCCAAACCAACAAATAATTACTTCATACCTATAAATTTAACACTTACAAACGCTATTTTATAAAATTTAATAAAAGGTTACTTTTATTGTCCACTTTTCTTGACAAGTTCATAAATTATTTACATTTTTTATAGTATTTAATATGGAATGAAATTTCATTTCAATGCTTAAAACTAAAAATATTATTAAGATCCATTAGTTCCGAAACAATTTCTTCGGGTGTAAAATCAGCATTTGCTGCATAAAAAGATTTGAATTGCTTATTTTGTTTAATTCAATATTTAATCTCATAAATAATCATAAATAATGCAATTACTAATACCATTACCACTATTAAATCTTTAAATATATTTACCGCATACAATAATTTTCGAAGTTCAAAACTAATTTTTTGATCAGTTTTATCAATAACAGTTAATAATATTGAAAGAATTATTGAAAATATTGATAAAAACAATGCAAATATATCCATAATTCTAATTTTTTGTGTACATTTTAATTTAATATATTTAAATAAATCTTTAACAACAATATTAACATCAATTGTTAATGTTAAATTTTGTATATTTGTTTGTATTTCTTCATACCTAGCTTCTTCTAACTTTTCTTCTTCATCATCAAAAAACATAGTTTTCCCTCCATCCTATATTATAATTTTAACATTATCCGTAACTAAAACTAAAAAAATGAACAACTTTTTGAGTTGTTCATTTTTTTAGTTTTAGTAATAGTTTATTTTGGAGTTCAAGTTTTTAATAAATCATTTTTAATATTACCTACTTGTGGCCCATAAATTACCTGAATAGCTGTACCTTTTTTAAAGATACCAACTGCACCAGTTGATTTTAAAATATTATCATCAACTTTAGTTTCATCAAAAACTGTAACACGCAATCTTGTAGCACAATTGTCTAATAATTTAACATTACTTCGTCCACCAAGACCTTTAAAAATATTTTCTAACATATCATTATTTTTATCTTTATTAGTATCAGGTGTTAATGTTTGTTTCTTTGTCATTTCTGCTTGTAAAGTTTTATGAATAGACTCTGCACCATCAAGATAAGTAATTTCAACTTTATTGGCAATTACTTTAATATTTTTAGTTCCACTTAATCTTAATAAAGCTTTTGAATAAATATTTGCATCTTTTAAAGTTGCAACTAATACTTTATCTTTAGCATTAACATCAATAATATTTAATGCTCCACCAAGTCCAAGTAATAAATTTTCTACTTTTGTTCTACCTTTTTTTGAAGACTTATCTAAAGAACTTTCAACACTTTGTAAAGCTAAGTTGGTTGCTAATTCTCCTTCTTCACGACCTAAAGTTTTGTAATTTCTTCACTTAATAATGTAATAGAACCCAAAGAAATAAGCAGGTGCCATAATTAATCCAGTAGCAAATACTCAATAGAAGCCTGTTTCTTTACCAAGAATACTTGGTAATATTCCAAAGAAAGAAAAGTCAATAAATCCAGCAGCAAAACCTTGACCAACAACTATATTTAATAAATACGCCATCATAAAACTAATTCCTGCCATAAATGCATGGAAAACAAAACATAATGGTGCTACAAATAAGAATGAAAACAACAATGGTTCTGTAACTCCTGTTAAGAAAGAAGTTAGAGCAGCAGATCCTAAAATACCACCAACCATTTTTTTATTTTCTGGTCGTGCTAACATTCACATAGCAAGCGCTGCAAATGGATAACCATATTGCATATATGCAAATCGCCCACTCATAAACATTGTTCCTGGTGTTTGATTCATGTGTCCTACTACATTAGAAGCAAATTGTCCAAAGAAAATATTGTACGCTCCTACAAATGTGTCAGATCCATTAGTTCACGTACCACCAATTCCAGTATATCAGAAAGGTGCATATTGAACGTGATGCAATCCTGTTGGTATTAATAAACGTTCAGTAATTCCAAAAAACATTGCAATAAATGCTCCACCAACTGTTGGATGAAAATTATCACCAGTTAACTGTCCATCAGTAAGTTGACCTGTATTCATACCAGCTGCTAAGCCATTACCAATTTCTCTAAAAGCAATTAATAACATTGGTCAAATAAAGAAAAAAGCTAATCCCATTCCTATTCCAACAAAAACAGCTAAAATTGGCACAAAACGTTCACCACCAAAAAAAACTAATACTCTTGGCATACGAATATTGTATGAATGATTATGAACAACTGATACTAATCAACCAACAAGAATGCCACCTAAAACTGAAGTATCAAACGTAGGAAATAATCCTAAGACAGAAGAAAATAAACCAGAAGATTTACCACTTTCTGGAGTAATCTTTGCACCTTCACCTAAACCTCATGGATCAAATCCCAACATTCCTGTTTTAGGATTTCAAAAAAACATGCCACTAATAACTGAAGTCATAACAATAAAAGTAATAAATCCAGAAAGAGCAGCTACACCTTTACTAGCTTTTGCAAAACCAAAAGCAATAGAAATAGAAAAAATCAATCCTAAATTAGCAAAAACAACGTTTCCAGCTGATTGCATAATTGAAAAAATATTAATAATACCAACAAGACTATCATGATTAGGTAATTGCTTTAAAGCACTAGCAACACCACCACCAATTCCTAACAATAAGCCAGCTATTGGTAATGTAGCTATTGGTAAAACAATGGCTCTTGATAAGTTTTGCATTTTGCCAAACATTTTGCCACCTAATTTATTGAAAGTTCTTTTAAAAGTAAAACTAGGATTTTTCTTATCCTCAGGAGTTGTTTGTTTACTATGAAAAAATTTACTCATTTACTCACCTCCATTCTATATTGTTCTATACAGATGAGAATTTTATTCTATACATATAAAAATATTATATATATATATAATAGTAAAAACAACAATAAAATAAATAAAAACGATTTTTTTACTACTATAATAGTAATTTTGGAGAAATTTTATAATATATATAGGTATTATCAATAACTACTATAAATTTTAATAATATATTGTAATTAAAAAAATAGTAAGTATTTTAAAACACTTACTATTTTTATTTTTTTAATTTTAAGTATTAATTTAAATTAAACCAAATATCTAAACCAATAAATTTAATAATTAACGTACCAATACAATAAGTAAAAACTAAAGTTGTTAACATATATAAAATTCATGATTCTTTTATTCTTTTATGATCAAGAAATTTATTAAAAGGAATTGCTTTTACAGCAAATCCGCTAGCAATAAAACTAAAAAGATAAATACTTATTTCAATTATTCATTTTATTAAATGTGAATCATACATATTTATTAACCTCCACTAACCCTTTTAATACGCTCATCAAATACCTTTGTTTCTTGCTCTTTTAAAATTGATGTATATTCAACTTTATCACTAATAATACGAACCATATGTAAATCAGTTACCAAAAGTCCACCAGAAATCGTTAAATTACGAATTTTTTCTTTAATTTTAAATGACATTTTCGATATTTGAATATTAGCAATCAAAGGTGTATGCCATTCAAGAATACCAACATAGCCTTCAGTTGTTTTAACATTAACTCACTGTACTTCTCCATCAAAAAAAATACCATCAGGAGTAATAATTTTAAGATTTAATGCCATACTATCACCTTTAATTATCTCAATTTCTTTGCCTTTTCAATTGCTTGTTCAATAGTTCCTACATATAAAAACGCTTGCTCTGGTAAATCATCACATTCACCATCTAAAATTTGTTTAAAACTATTAACAGTTTGACTAATCGGAATATAAATACCGTTTAAACCCGAAAATTTTTCAGCAACATGAAATGGTTGTGAACAAAAATTACGAATTCTTCTTGCTCTAGCTACTATTTTTTTATCTTCTTCACTCAACTCATCCATTCCTAAAATACCAATGATTGGTTCTAATTCAGAAAAACGTTGAATTGTTTCAATAACTCTTTGCGCAACATCATAATGCTCCTGACCAACAATAGCAGGATCTAACATTCTTGATGAAGATTGTAAAGGATGAACAGCAGGATAAAGCCCTAAAGCAGCAATATTACGATCTAAAACAATTTTGGCATCCAAGTGAGTAAATGTTGTCGCAGGAGCTGGATCAGTTAAATCATCAGCTGGTACATATACTGCTTGTACAGATGTAATAGAACCACGTGTTGTTGATACAATACGTTCTTGTAAAGCACCCATTTCTGTCGATAATGTTGGTTGGTACCCTACTGCTGAAGGCATTCTTCCTAATAAAGCTGATACTTCACTACCAGCTTGTGTAAAACGAAATATATTATCAATAAATAATAATACATCTTGTTGTTTTTCATCACGGAAGTATTCAGCAATTGTTAAACCAGTTAATGCAACACGCATTCTAGCACCTGGTGGTTCTGACATTTGACCAAACACTAAAGCAGTTTTACTAATAACACCTGACTCTTGCATTTCATAATATAAATCATTACCCTCACGTGTTCTTTCGCCAACTCCTGAAAAGACAGAAATACCACCATGTTCTTTAGCTATGTTATTAATTAATTCTTGAATTAAAACTGTTTTACCAACTCCAGCTCCACCGAATAAACCAATTTTTCCACCTTTAGCATAAGGTGCTAATAAATCAATAACTTTAATTCCTGTTTCTAAAATTTCAGATTTTGATTGTAATTCATCAAAACTAGGAGGTGTACGATGAATAGGATATTTTAATTTAGTTTTAAGTTCTTTACCATCATCAATGACTTCACCCAATACATTAAAAAGTCTACCCAAAACTTCTTCACCAACAGGAACACTAATTGGTATTCCTAAATCAACTGCTTCAAGACCACGTAGCAATCCTTCAGTTGGACCCATTGAAATACAACGAACACTATCATCACCAATATGTTTTGCAACTTCAACAATTAATTTTTGACCATTATTATCAATACTAATAGCATTATTTAAATTAGGTAAACTATTATCATTAAAACGAATATCAATAACTGGACCTGAAATTTGAACAATTTTTCCAATATTTCGTTTAGTTGGTAATTGTTTACTAGTTTTAACACTTTCTTTGCTATTAACTACTTTTTTAGTCACTTTTGCTTTTACTTTAGCAATAACTTTAGTGTTATCTTTTTTTAAAGAATTTTTATCACTAACATTTTTTTCTTTAATTGTTATAGATTTTTTACTAGTTGCATTTTTCATTTTAGTTTACTCCTTTATTATGATGATTGGGCATCAGCGCCACCAATAATTTCTGAAATTTCTTGGGTAATAGCACCTTGACGGGCACGATTATAACTTACTAATAATTTATCTTTCATTTCTTTGGCATTATTTGAAGCATTTTCCATTGCTAATCTTCGTAATGCTTGCTCTGACACTTGTGATTCTACTAATGCACCATAAACAATGGCACCAACATATAAAGGAATAGCACTATTAATAACAGTATTAGCGTCTGGTTCAAAATCAGTTTGAATTAAATTACTTTCTTGATTAGTTTTAATAGAAACAATTGGTAATAAATCAATAATTGTTGGAATTGTTGTTACCGTATTTACATATTTTGTATATGCAATTTTAATAGCATCAGTTTCTTTATTATTAAACTTAGAAAGTAACAACAAAGATATCTCTTGTGACTCATTATATGATGATTGAATGTTAATTTCAGTATAAGATTGCATAATTTTACAATGATGATTAGTAAAGTATGAAACTCCTTTACTACCAATAACAACTATTTCATCTTGTGGTTGATATTGTTCTAGTACTAATTTATTTAAATTATTATTAAAACCACCACATAATCCTAAATTAGAATTAAAAACAACTCATATTGTTTTATTAATAACTTGATCCTTTGTTTTTAAATAAATTGAATTACTTAATTTAGGTATTAGTTGATTGAATGTATCATAAACTTCAGAATAATAAGGTTTAATCATCTCAATTCTTTTACCTACTTTTTTTAATTTAGCTGTTGATACTAGTTGCATTGCTTTAGTAATTTTATAACTAGTATTAACAGATTTAATTTTTTGTCTAATTTGTTCCATGCTTTGAGCCATGATATTTCACCTTACCTTCCTAATACATTATTTGAATGTTTTAATTAATGTTTCCCATTCTTCAAGACTACCATATATTTTAGGATTATAGTCATTTAGCTTATTGGTCAAATTATAAACAACCTGCATAATGCCTTGACTAATACTCACTTGTAACTCTTCACTAAATGCTTGATCTTGCTGTAATTTTAAATAACTTTTTCGTTGTTGTTTTTGAAAATAAGTTATTACTTCCTTTTTAAAAGAATCCATCATTTCTACTGGTAATCATTTAATTGCCTTATTTTTAATTGCTAATAAAATAATTGCTTGATCAATTTGATTTAATGGTTCATTTTGTTTTTGTTTTAAAATTTCAATGGCACATTTACCATGTTCAATAACAGCTCTAGTATTTTCATCTAAATCAGAACCAAATTGTGAAAAAGCTTGTAATTCACGAAATTGTGCTAATTCTAATTTTAATGTTCCACCTGCTTGTTTTATTGCTTTAATTTGTGCTGATGAACCTACCCGTGAAACTGATAAACCTACATCAACTGCTGGACGAATTCCGGCATTAAATAATTCTGACATTAAAAAAATTTGACCATCAGTAATTGAAATAACATTAGTAGGAATATATGCAGAAATATCACCGGCTTGTGTTTCAATAATAGGTAAGGCAGTAATACTCCCACCACCATGTTTTTCATTTAATTTAGCTGCACGCTCTAATAAACGTGAATGAAGATAAAAAACATCTCCTGGATAAGCTTCTCTTCCTGGTGGTCGTCTTAATAATAAGGAAATAGCGCGATAGGCCACTGCATGTTTACTCAAATCATCATAAACAATTAAGACATCTTTACCTTCTTCCATTCATTCTTCGGCAATAGTTACTCCTGTATAAGGAGCAATATATTGCAAAGGAGCAACTTCACTAGCAGTAGCAGCAACAATAGTTGTATACTCCATTGCCCCTAGTTGTGTTAATTTATCAACAATTTGAGCAACAGTTGAAGCTTTTTGACCAATAGCAACATAAACACAAAAGACATTTTTACCCTTTTGATTAATAATAGTATCAATAGCAATCGTTGTTTTTCCAGTTTGACGATCACCAATTATTAACTCTCTTTGACCTTTGCCAATCGGAATCATTGCATCAATTGATAATAATCCTGTTGCTAAAGGTTCTGATACAGATTTTCTAGTCATCACACCCAGCGCTATTCTTTCAATAGGTCTAGTTTTCGTAGTTTTAATTGGACCTTTACCATCAATCTTTTGCCCTAGTGCATTAACAACTCTTCCTAAAAGCATATTACCAACTGGTGTTTCAACAACATTACCTGTTCTACTAACAATATCTCCTTCTTTGATACCTGTGTCATCCCCCATTAAAGTAACACCAACAGCAGTTTCTTCTAAACTCAAAACCATACCATAAATATTACTTTTAGGAAAAAATACTAATTCACCATTAACAGCCTTATCTAAACCATGAATTAGCGCAATTCCATCACCGACAGTAACAACAATGCCTTCCTCATTAGCACTAATTTTTTTACCATAATTTTTAATTTGGCTTTTTATAATTTCTGAAATTTGATTAACGTTTAAGGACATTTGTTTTACCTCTATTCATGACTTAATAATTCTTGTTTTAATTGATCAATTTGACCTTTAACGGAACCATCAAAAACTTGATTCCGTACTTTAACTTTAATACCGCCAATTAATGATTTATCAATCTTGTTAACGACTTTAATCTTATGTTTAATGACTTTCTCAATTTTCAATTTTATTTGATTTATTTGTTGGTTTGAAAGTTCTATTACTGAATAAATAATCCCATAGTTTACATCTTGATATTCATTACATAATTTGCGAAATTCTTTTAAAATGAAACGAACACACTGGAAATGATGTTCATCAATCAACAAAAAGAAAAAATTTAACATATATGGTTCAATATGATTTTTAAAAGTTTCACTAATAATTTGTTTACGTGTTTCAATAGTTATATTACTACTACTAGTAATATCAATAAATTCTGGATAAGTAGTAAAAATATCAATTAATTTATTACTTTCTTCAGCAAATTGAGTAATTTTTTTTATTTCTCTTGCTAATTGAAAAAGACCATTACTTCATTGATTAGCTAATCCTTCATCTATCATTTAACTTCACCACTATTCCAAATTCTTAATAAAATCAGTAATTAATTGTTCATGTTTTTTAGCATTCATTTCAGCACCAATAATTTTTTTAGCTGCTTCTAATGCTACTACTTTGATTTCTTCGTTAATCTTTGCTTCTGCCTCTTTACGAGCACGAACTAAATCACGATTTGATTGATTAGTAATACGCATACTCTCTTCTTGCGCTTTATCAATAATTTGTTTACGCTTATTGTAACCATCATTTTGTGCATTAGCAATAATTTCCTGAGCTTCAATTTTAGCAGCTTTTAATATTTGACTAGCTTCACCACGATCTTGATTAGCTAATGATTGCTTGCAAGCAGCATCATCAAGTTTTTCTTTAATTACTAAATGTCGCGAATGTAAAGCCTTACGAAACGGAGCATAAACTCATCTTCAAAGTACCATTAATAAAATTAATGTTGCAAAAATATGAGCAATAAAAACAGGAAGATTGGGAAATAATTGATTAACAATATCATCACCTGATACTAAATCATTGAAATTAAAATTCATAAAATCACCTACTTTTTAATATTTTTTAATACCTTATGCTACAAATATTAAAATTAGAGAAACAACTAATCCATAAATAGCACCTGATTCGGCAATAGCTGCACCAATAACAAATTGTGTTCTAATTTTAGATTCTACTTCAGGATTACGAGCAACCGCTTCAACAGCTTTACCAGCAGCAAAACCTTGACCAATTCCACTTCCTGCACAAGAAATAGTTGAAATTCCAGCTCCAACAAACTTTAAATTCATCAATCCATTAGGATCACCTGCTAAATGATTAAAAAAATGAAAGACATGTGTCATTACTGTTGTTAATAATTCCATAATAAATAAATTCTCCTTTTTGTGTTTTATTTTTTTTCCATAATTGAACGTTCGGTATAAATTTCTTCTTCATGATTTATTGCTTGTTGTTTACGAAGTTTTTTTGGTAATTTAATAGTAAGTTCTCCCTTATGAGAACTCCCTTCTTCCATTTGTAACTTCCAATAAACAAGAGTTAAGGTGCCAAAAATTAAGGCTTGAATACTTCCAGCAAATAAATCAAAATAAATATGTAAGAATGGTCCAATTACACCAATTAATAAATTCATCTGACCAATAATTGGGATATTACTTCAAATATTAGCAGTTACCCCATAAAGCATTGCCAAAATAATACTTCCACCTAAAATATTACCAAATAAACGAAAAGATAAAGAAATCAAAGGTGCAAATTGAGTAATTAATTCTAGAGGGTTAATAATAAATTTTTTAAAAAATAAAAGTTTCTGAAATTTAATAGCAATATAATATATTCCAATAAAAGTAACTAATGCCATTGATAAAGTAATAGTATACATTGATGACTGTGGTTCAAGACCAATAATCGATAATCAATTACCAATTAAAATATAACCCATTACATATAACAAATAAACTGTCAGGTTTTTATACTTTACGCCAAGAACATCAACAACAATTTTTTCAACTGATTTAATTATTAATTCAACAACTAAAACAATACCTCTTGGATCTTCATCAGGCTTCATTCGTTTTACTTTATAATAATAAATATAACTAATAACACCGATAAAGACTGTTGTTATCAAAATTGTTACCAATTGTGGCATAATTTCTAAATAATTCCAACTTTCCAATCCAGCTAAAGTTTCCATTTAAATTCCTTCTTTTAAGTTATTTTTTTGATATACACATAATGTTGCAGTAATAGTAGCAACCATTAATATTGACATTCCGGCAATTATAGTAAAAATATTAGCAAAGTTAAAGAAAATATTCAAAACTATAATTGAACCATAAATTAACATTCTTAATAAGAATCCAAAATATGCTAAGGTTTGTTTTAAATGTATTCCGCTGGTTAATCATTTTGACGATAAATATAAAAAGCATAACCCAATCATACTTCCTATAAAACCAATATTAAATCCAGCAATTAATAACCAATGGTTTGTATTAATTATAACAGTTATAATTAATCCTACATTAATTAATAATCAATAGCATAACATTGTAAAAAGTATTGAAAGAAAAAGGTTATTTCTAATTTTTTCCATTAAAATATTTATTTAGTTCCAAAAATTCGATCACCAGCATCACCCAATCCAGGTACAATATAACCATCATCATTTAATTTTTTATCCAACGTTGCTAAAAAAATCTTAACATCAGGATGATTATGATTAATTTTCTTAATAGCTACTGGTGCTCCTACAATGGAAACTAAAGTAATATTTTTAAAACCTACTTTTTTTAATTCTTTAATAGCAGCATCAGCAGTACCACCAGTAGCAAGCATTGGATCTAAGATAAATACTAATGCATCACTTATATTTTTAATATTTTTGGGATATTTAAAAAAATATTTTTGTGGTTTTAAAGTTTCTTCATCACGATAAACACCAACATGACTAATAATTGCATTAGGTACTACATACTCAAATCCATTTGTCATCCCTAATCCTGCTCTTAAAATCGGAGAAAGAATGATTGTCTTGGTTAATGTTTTACCAATAACTTTAGTAATGGGTGTTTCAACTTCAATTTCATCAAGAGGAATATCTTTAAATACTTCATAAGCCATTAACGTTGCAATTTCGCTTAAATTCTCTTTGAAATCTTTTTTTTGGGTTAAGTGATTTCTAATTCTTGTTAATTTATCTTGTATTAAAGGATGATTAACAATAAACAGATTTTTACTACTTTCCACTAAAACACTCCTTTATCTTTAATGCGTATATTTTCAATAATTTAAAATATATACTAATATGAAATTTTACGCCTTTTAATTTATAAATCAATAAAATAACAATAAAAATAACGAAAAAAGATAAAAGATTTATTCAAAAATTATTTTTTTAATTGTTAATAACATTCTTATAGTTCAAAATTAACTAAATAAAAATATAATTTATAAATTTTATTTTAATAACTTTGTTTTTATTTTAAAAAATTATAATCTAAAATATAAATTTAATAAATTTCTTTTATTGATATAGAAAATTATATATTTACAATAAACTATTAATAGTAATTTTTGTCTTATTTTTATCAAAAAAAATCTTATTTTAAAATTAAAATATAAAACTTCATACAAGTTTTTAAACTATTATTTTAATTTTAAAATAAATAGTTTTTTATTTTGAAAGGAGAAAAAATGAACTAAGTGGCATAAGTTATTTTTATTATGATTTAATTTCAAAAAATAAGGAAGCTTTACATGATCCAGAAGCAGGAATGGCACTCTTTGGACTAATGGTTGGTATAACAGGTCCAACTTTTATTGGAGCATTTTTAGGCTCTAAACTAGGGTATGGAATTAGCACTTCCATTTCAAGTATTTATGATAAATGTTTTCCAACAAATATTTCTGATATTAATGTTGAAAGTAATAACGAACAACAAATATCTGAAAGAACTCCATTATTAAGAAACAACGATATAACAAGTATTAATAGTGAACAATTACCAATAATTAATGAAAATCATTGTCAATTAACTTTTTCATAAACTTAATAAAAATAAATGTTGGTAATTTACTAACATTTTTTTTATGATTAAATAACAATAAAAAAAAGTTACTGTTTAACACCCATTTTTTTCATTTCTTCATATTGAACATCTAGAATAAAGTAGACACAGAATTGTAACCTTTGTGTTAAAAATACTTTAAGGAAGGTGTTCATTTTTTTATGGCTAAATGACTATCAAAAGAAGAAAAGTTAAAAATAATAAAAATAAGTAAAATTAAAACAATTGATAAAACCGCATTAGAGTATGGTATTGGTCGATCATCAATAAAAGAATGAATTAAAGCATATAAATTATTAGGTGAAAAAGGTTTAGAATATGGCAATGGAATTCGTGCTAAAAAAACCAAAAGAACAGGTCGACCCAAATCTTTAAATTTTAATGAAATGACAAAACAAGAATTAATTGAATATATTGAGGCAATGAACGATATAAAAAAGTATTTAGAAAAATCGACAAAAAAGAAGAAATATTTTGTGATTTTCTCATTGAAGAAAAAATATCAGATTAGTTATTTATGTTGATTATTAAATGTTTCAAAATCAGTATATTATAAGTGAATTAAGAATGGAATGAATGAATTTAATAAATGAGATACATTTTTAGCTAATATAATTAAAAATATTTTTTATGAATTTCAAGAAATTTATGGTTATAAAATGATAACTTTATGAATTAACAAAATTTATAATTTAAAATTAAAATTTCATATTGTATATAGATATATGAAAAATATGAGTTTAAAAGCTAAGGTTCGCATAAAAAAATTTAATTATAGAACTAAATCAGGAAGTTTAAGATATGATAATTTATTAAAACGTGATTTTTCAACTACTAATTTAAATGAAAAATTAGGTACTAATATAACTTATTTATTAACTAATGGTAAAACATATTATTTATCAATTGTTAAAGATTTTCATAATAATGAAATATTAGATTATAAAATAAGTGCAAGTTTAGACATGACATTTGTTGTCCAAAACATTATCCAAGCTTGAGTAATGCGGGACTTTCCTAAAAACTGTGTTTTTTAAATAATTTTTTTTTGTAAAATCACTAAGTTACACAGATTGCCGGAAAGTCCCGTTAATGCTCAAAAACCTACTTCATGAATTTTACAATCAGATCAAGGATTTCACTATACAAATCCTTCTTATAAAATTTTATGTGATGAATTAAAAATAAAAATTTCAATGTCTAGAAGAGGTAATTCCTGTGATAATGGTGCTACTGAAACTTGATTTGGAACAATGAAAACAGAATTTCTATATCAAATTCCAAGAAAAAATAGAACTATTGAATGAATACAAGACAACTTACCTAAATATATTTACTTTTATAATAATTATCGACCTCAAATAAAATTAAAAGGAATGAGTCCAATCGAATATCGATTAGCTCATTCCAAACCAACAAATAATTACTTCATACCTATAAATTTGACACTTACAAACGCTATTTTATAAAATTTAATAAAAGGTTACTTTTATTGTCCACTTTTCTTGACAAGTTCAGCATTAGTAACTTCCATATTAATATTAATAATATCAACATATTTTTGATTTGCATCATTTACCTTATCACATGCAATAAGTGGTAAAGAAATAATGCTCGTTAAAAACATCGTTTTAAATACTTTTAATATTTTTCTCATAGTTTTTCACCTATTATTCTCTCGAAAAAACTAATCTTCTTAGTTTTAACTTTATATTTCTTAATTATTTTTGATTATTAACTTATTATTATTTTGTTTTCTTGAATATTTTTTATAACTATTTGTTCCAATAAAAATATAGTAAATTAAAATATTAATAGAACCTATTAATACTGATACTAAACCAAAATATAACAATAGGCTAACTTTAAAAGAAGAAAAAGAAAAAATAATTCCTAAAGTAATAAAAAAAAGCCAGTAAATTGAATAAACTTTCAAGTATTGAATTTAAAGTGTTTTTTTGCCATAATTTTGCTCCTAATAATATATTTTGTATAATTATATCATTTTTACAAAAAAAGCAAAATTTTTAATTATTAAATAATTATTATTATAAACTAATAACATGAACAGCAAAACTAATTGCTTCTTCATATTTATTAAAAAGAAAAAATAAACGTTTATTTTGAAAATTAATTTCAATACCAATATATTTTTGTTTATTTTTTATATAATTATTTTTTTCTCAAAAAAATGTAATACTTTTAACATTAACTAATGGTATTATTTGCAGTTCAAAAGAATCAATAAAATAAAGATTATTTCGTGAAATTAACAAGTCTATTTGATTTAAAGGTATAAAATCTGATGATTTGATAAGATTAATGTCTTTAATTTTATAACGTAAAAATAATTTTTTGGCATCACTATATTCAGTTTTTAAAAGAATATTTTGGCCAGAAATCTTATTAAGATCTTCATACTTTCCCAAAATGACTTTGTCACTATAATAAATATCTTCTTTAATTTTTTCTATTGAAACTGGTAATTCTTTAATATTTATTTTTTTTAATTTTAAGTATTTATATAAAGTATTTATATCTTTAGTAATTTTTAATATTTTCTTTTGTTTATTTTTTTTAATTAATAAAATTAGTGCAATTAATAAAATCAATATTGTTGTGCATGCAATAATAATTAAAATTATTCATCAATTCATAGTATTATCTCCTTTTTTAATACTGTTATCTAATTATTATCTAATAATTTTATCATTAAAACTATTAAAAATAGTTGATGGTTTATTTGTTAAAATCTCACCTGCTACTCTATACCTTAAGTTAGGCAAGTTTATATTATGATAATCGTTAATTGGTTGTTCATTACTTAAATTACAACTTGTAGCTACTAAAGGCTCTGTTAATTTAATTAATTTTTGAATAAAATGTGAAGCACTAACTCTAATTGCTATTGTCTTTTTATTTATTCAATATGATGTGTTTAAACTAGGTTGTTTTAAAACTATAACAGTAACTTTACCAGCACTAAAATTATTTATTAAAAATGACTGTAATTGATCGCTAATTATACCAATGCTTTTAGCTTGTTCTCAACTAGCAACTAAAATTGGCAGTTCTTTAGTATAATCACGTTTTTTTATTTGATAAATTTTATTAATAGCTTTGTCATCATTAAATTTACAAACAAGACCATAAATTGTATCTGTTGGTAAAGCAACCACTTCGCCATTAGCAATGATTTGACTAATTTCTTTAATTTGATTTTGCTGTAAAGTTATCATGAAAACACCACTATAAATTTTAACTAAATTATACACCTATTATTTTAAATATAATAGTTGTTTCAAAATAATGAATAAAAAAGTTATAAATGATATTTGTAATTTAAAATAAACCTTAAAATTACTAATTAAAGATTGGAAAATCATTCATTAATGGTTTAATAAACATCTTAATTTAATATAGATTAATATTTATATTAGATTTTTATTAAATTAAATATAGAAGGAGAATCGAAAAATATGCCCAAAAGAAAAATAGGAATACAACATACTAATGAAGAAATTGAAAAAATAAGAAAAGAAATTGAAGATAATGATAATAAACCATTTATAATAGAAACAATTTGTATTCAAAATATCATTAAAAAAACAATTGATAAAAAATTTAATAATAATGATTTTACAAAAATGATTTTTCCCAATAAAGAATTAGATAGCACTATAAAAAAAGAAATCCTGAATTGTAAAATTAAAAAGGACATTTATATAAAAATTAAATTGTGTTAATTCTATAATTAAGAAAAGAAAGGAATTAGCACAATGTATAAGTATCTGACTATTGAATCAATAATAGCAATAAAAGAATATAAAAGTTATGAATTTTCAATTCGTAAAATAGCAAAAGCTGTTGATTATAGTAAATCAACTGTACATAGAGTTTGCAGATTATTAAATCAAACTTTGAACTTGTCAAGAAAAGTAGACAATAAAAGTAACCTTTTATTAAATTTTATAAAATAGCGTTTGTAAGTGTTAAATTTATAGGTATGAAGTAATTATTTCTTGGTTTGGAATGAGCTAATCGATATTCAATTGGACTCATTCCTTTTAATTTTATTTGAGGTCGATAATTATTATAAAAGTAAATATATTTAGGTAAGTTGTCTTGTATTCATTCAATAGTTCTATTTTTTCTTGGAATTTGATATAGAAATTCTGTTTTCATTGTTCCAAATCAAGTTTCAGTAGCACCATTATCACAGGAATTACCTCTTCTAGACATTGAAATTTTTATTTTTAATTCATCACATAAAATTTTATAAGAAGGATTTGTATAGTGAAATCCTTGATCTGATTGTAAAATTCATGAAGTAGGTTTTTGAGCATTAACTCAAGCTTGGATAATGTTTTGGACAACAAATGTCATGTCTAAACTTGCACTTATTTTATAATCTAATATTTCATTATTATGAAAATCTTTAACAATTGATAAATAATATGTTTTACCATTAGTTAATAAATAAGTTATATCAGTACCTAATTTTTCATTTAAATTAGTAGTTGAAAAATCACGTTTTAATAAATTATCATATCTTAAACTTCCTGATTTAGTTCTATAATCAAATTTTTTTATGCGAACCTTAGCTTTTAAACTCATATTTTTCATATATCTATATACAATATGAAATTTTAATTTTAAATTATAAATTTTGTTAATTCATAAAGTTATCATTTTATAACCATAAATTTCTTGAAATTCATAAAAAATATTTTATATTGGGACTTTCCTAAAAACTGTGTTTTTTAAATAAATTTTAGTTGTAAAATCACTAAGTTACACAGATTGCTGGAAAGTCCCATTATACACTTATAATATCCTGATTTTGAAACATTTAATAATCAACATAAATAACTAATCTGATATTTTTTCTTCAATGAGAAAATCACAAAATATTTCTTCTTTTTTGTCGATTTTTCTAAATACTTTTTTATATCGTGCATTGCCTCAATATATTCAATTAATTCTTGTTTTGTCATTTCATTAAAATTTAAAGATTTGGGTCGACCTGTTCTTTTGGTTTTTTTAGCACGAATTCCATTGCCATATTCTAAACCTTTTTCGCCTAATAATTTATATGCTTTAATTCATTCTTTTATTGATGATCGACCAATACCATACTCTAATGCGGTTTTATCAATTGTTTTAATTTTACTTATTTTTATTATTTTTAACTTTTCTTCTTTTGATAGTCATTTAGCCATAAAAAAATGAACACCTTCCTTAAAGTATTTTTAGGGACTTTCCTAAAAACTGTGTTTTTTAAATAAATTTTAGTTGTAAAATCACTAAGTTACACAGATTGCTGGAAAGTCCCTATTTTAACACAAAGGTTACAATTCTGTGTCTACTTTATTCTAGATGTTCACTTATTACCATTAGAAATATTGAATCAAATTCAAAAAAAGAAGCAAAATGCAGGTAGAAAATTAATAATTTTAACTTTAACAGAAATTAATACTATTAATTATTTGTTAATTAATAAAAATTATGCGCTTGATATAATTGCTAATTTTTTAAAGGAAAATAAAATAAAAAGTATTTCAACAAAAACTTTATATAACATGTTTAAAACAAATCGAATGGGTTTTGATGAAAATAACTTATTGAGAAAAGGAAAAAATAAACCTCATAAACGAAAAGAAACTAGAGGACGAATTAATAATTGTAAATCTATTCATGAAAGAAATTTAATCATTCCTAATATTAAAAATATACAAGAATTTGGTCATTTAGAGGGTGATACTATCATTGGTAAAGATCATAAAAGTTCTATTATTACTTTAGCTGATATATGATCAAAAACCACAATTCCTTTAGTTTCTAAAAATCATAAAGCAGAAAATATTACAAAAAGTATAATAAAATTTATTTCAAAGTTACAAAAAGGAACAGTTAAAACTATTACTTTTGATCGTGGTAAAGAATTTAGTAAATGAAAATTAATCGAAAAAATTTGCAATGTTAAGATTTATTTTGCAGATCCTGGCAAACCTTGTCAAAGAGGTTTAAATGAAAATAATAATGGTATTTTAAGAAGATATTTACCAAAATCTACAGATCTATCTTTATATAAACAAAAAGACTTAAATGCTATAGCATTTCAAATTAATTCTACACCCAGAAAATCACTATCTTATAAAAGCCCAATAGACTTAATACAATTATTTTAAAAACTGTCCCATTTGTCCCATTTATATTTACAATTCAGGATTTATTAAAAATAAATGATTTTATATTTGTTTTTTATTTATACTATTAATTTTATATAAAAATGTAAGGGAAATTAACATTAAATTGTCATGATTGATTGTATTATTTTATATATATGACTAATACTTTTAATATTAGTATTAATCATTTTCTTAAATAAAGAAAGTCACAAATTGATTCAATTATAATTTTGAGTATTGTTTTTATTAGTAAATAAAATGAAAATAAAATGAATTTTAAATTTGTTTTGAAATATCAAAGGGTTTTTTATATATAAAAGGATAATAGGGAACTCGTAATTAGGGATAGGTACTAATTGATTTATTAATAATATTTTTTCATAAATATGACTTTTAATTATAGAACATTCATCAATATCTAAAAATTCTAAATTTAAATTATATTTTTTGATAAATGTTTTTTGAAATGCTCACAAAATAGATTTAATACTATAAAATTTTTCTTGGATATAAAAATTAAATACCACAATTGAATATTGAATTCTTTTTAACATTACTCATTTTATTTTTTCATTAATATTTTTTTCTAATTCATAATTTCATGAATTTTCATTAATATTAATGACAGAAATATTCTTATATTTATCTAAATTATAATTACTATAGATATTTACCTTTTCAATTAATATACAAGGTTTTTGATTTAGTAAATGAAGCTTAAAATTATTACTTAAGTTATTTTTTAGGGAAATAATTAAAATATTAGGGAAATTTACTTTTATAAATGAAGTTATTTGAATTTTATTAGCATAGGAGTCATCAATTAAGAATATATATAAGGGAATGTTTCAATTCTCATTTGTTATAAAACTTTTATGAAAAGTAATCATTAAAAATTTATTTTGTAAAAGATTAAGATTGGGAAAATAATTATTTTTTAATTGCGAATTTATAATAAAAAGGAGTTGTTGCCCTAATTGGTAGTCACTTTCTATTTTAAAAGTATCATCCAAGGCAAAACTAATATCACTATAATAATTAAATTGTAATTTAAATCAATTATCACTAAGAAAACTATTCAAATTACTTTTAAAAGTATTTGAATATAAAGACACCTGATATTAATAAGTAATAAAAGAAAATATTTTTTGAGTAATGTTACTAATTTCTGAAGTTATATTTGAAAATAATTGACTGTCAACTTTAATATTAAGTAAACAAATGAAATTAAAATAATTAGTTTCAAACTTATCAAACTCGATAGCAAACTCTTTAGCAATTATTAATCTAAAATGTTCGACTTCTTTTTTTATACTTAAGTTTAAATTAAATTCAATTTGTTCATCTTTTTCAAGAAAAAAATTAAGTTTAATTTTTCGTACATGAATTGTTAAAAATCATATTAGTTGATCATCATAATATTTTTTATAACCGATATTGATCATTATAATTTGTATTTTTTTGTATATATAGGTTAGGACTTTATCATTAGTTAAGAAAATTTTTTTATCTTTACTAATAAGTTTTATAATAATAATAGCGGTTATAAATCTTAAATGTCATTCATAACCATCTAATTGAAACCCTTTATTATGTTCAAATTTTAATTTTAATCTTAAATTTTGTTCAAAGAAAAAGTTATTCAAGTAAATAATGTCTTTTTTTAAATTATACTTATTTGTGTTACTTATATTGATAAGTCACTCACTACTTAAATATTTTTTTGTCATACACATATTAAGAACAAATTACTCATTCTAACAAAAGGATATTCATTGGATATGTGGATAAAATGTGTAAGCAAAGTATTTATTGCTATTATTTCATTGTCACCATTAATTGCAAAGTAATCTTGCTTTCTGGAAATATTACAATTACTAATTTTTATTAACATTGTATTAATAAAAGTAATATTTCTTTGTAAAGTTCGAAATGTAACATTAAATTTTTCCATTAGAAATGCTATATTAACCGAACAAGAATACTGAAAATATTTTAATATTTCAATGATACGCCACATTAAAACTGCCCCCGTTATCCTAATTGAAAGATTAAATGAGATTTTCCTTTTCAAAAAATAAAATAGTCACCTTTTGAGTGACAAAATTATTGTTCTTAAATTATTTTTATATGTTATAATGCTTGCCAAATAAATAGCATTCTTCATTTATTATTAATATCTTTAATAAATTTGTAATTATATTGTGGTAAATACTTTTTAATAAGAATAGTTAGTGCTTCTTTTTGATCAAAACCAAATTCAAATGCTAATAAAAAAGATTTTTCTAAAACTGCATGACATTGTTGAAAAATTACTTCATAAAAATATAATCCTTTATGATCAGCAAATAAAGCTAATTTTGGTTCATATTGTAAATTATGTTTTGAAAAAGTATTTGCTGTCTCATCAATATATGGTGGATTTGAAACAATAATATTAAATTTATGATTTTTAAGATTTGTAAATATATCGCTTTCAACAAAATTAATATTTTTTAGGTTAAAATTATCATTATTAATCTTAGCAATAGTTAATGCATCTTTGCTAATATCACTTGCTACTATATTTCAATTAGGTTTCTTTAACGCTAAACTAATAGCAATAGCACCACTGCCTGTCCCTAAATCTAATACTTTTAAATTATCATTATTAAAAATGTTTTGCGCATAGACAAAAACATTTTTAACTAGTTCTTCAGTTTCATTACGAGGAATTAATACTCTATTATCAACAACAAACTTATGATCAAGAAATCATTGATAACCAATAATATATTGTAAAGGATAGCCAGCAACAAATTTTTTAACTAGTTGTAAATATGATTCTAAAAAATCTATTGCTATTGTTTGACTAAGATTTGCATATAATCAAGATAAATCTTTATTAATAAACTTTAATAAAATTATCTTATTAATTTGTTCATTTTTTTTATTATTTTTTTTTGCTAATAAAAGATAATCTCTATAAGTCATTAATTTATACTCCAAAAATAAATATTTTATTGAAAATTAACAGATGAATTATTATTTCTTGAAGTTTTTTTTATTAAATTATTAACAATGAGAATTAAAACAATAATACTAAAAATAAATAAAAAACTAATTGTTAATAAACAAATAATTGGAAAAAGAATAATGTAACTACAAATACTAATAATAAAACCAAAATTATTAATATTATTACCATTAATATTTCGTAAAAATTCTAAATTTTTTCATAATAAATAATGAAAAATTAAACTAGATGCACTAGCAAATCATAATGTTAAAACTAAAAATAAAATGTGAATAATACCTCTACTAAAAGTTAATGTAATAAACGTTCCTAATGCCGCATATAAAAAAATAACTGATATTAAAAACAAAATTTTTGTTCTAGAGTCTAAAATCTTAAAATCCATAATAATTTCTTCCTTTTTTACTTTAATACTGTAATATTTTCATCAATATTTTCTAATTTTTCTTTTTGTTCACTACTAATTAAAGCAATAATAATTTTATCAATATTACCTTCCATAATACGATCTAACTTTAATAAAGATAATCCAATTCGATGATCGGTTACTCTATTTTGTGGATAATTGTATGTTCTAATTTTTTCTGAACGATCACCGCTACCAACAGCTGTTTTTCTTAAATTACCAATTATTCCCTGTTCTTCTTCAACTTTTTTTTCATAAAGTTTAGCTCTTAATACCCGCATTGCTTTATCTTTATTATCATGTTGACTTCGTCCGTCCTGTGAAGTTACAACAACACCTGTTGGAATATGAGTAATTCTAATTGCTGAATCGGTAGTATTAACATGTTGACCACCAGCACCACTAGAACGATAAGTATCAATTCTTAAATCAGAATTATTTATTTTAATTTCAACTTCATTAACTTCTGGCAATACAGCAACCGTTGCAATTGAAGTATGAACTCGTCCTTGTGATTCGGTTTTTGGAACTCTCTGAACACGATGTCCACCAGCTTCAAACTTTAATTTAGCAAATACATGTTTACCTTTAATCATAAAAGCAATATAACTAAATCCACCATTTATTGCTTCTTTTGCTTCAATAGTTTCAATTTTTCATCGTTGAATTTCACAATACTTACTATACATACGATATAAATCACCAGCAAAAATATTTGCTTCATCGCCACCAACAGCTCCTCTAATTTCAATAATAACATTTTTATCATCATTTATATCTTTAGGAATTAGTGTTAGTTCTAATTCATTTTCTGCTTTTTCTAATTCAATTTCATTTGCTTTAATATCTGTTTTAAGCATTTCACAAAGTTCTTGATCCTGTTCGGTTGCTAATGCCTTTTTTGCTTCAATAATTTCTTTGTTAATTTTTTCATATTTTCAATATTGTTCAATAATTGGTTCTAATCTACTATGTTCTTTTGTTAATTCAGTGTATTTATCACGAGGAATTAATTCGGGATTTTCTAATTGCTTTTCAATTTCACTATATTTTTTAGTAAGTTGCATTAACTGTTCTAATGTTTTTTCATTCATAATATCACACCTGATTTATCTATTCTGATTATTTGTTAAGACACGATGATGACTACGACATCGAGCTTCATATTGTTCTTGCGCACCAATTAAAATAATTTCATCATCATATCTAGCTTCCCGGCCATTAATAATACGTTGTGTTCTTGTTGCTGCTTTACCACATTTTACACAAACAGCATCTAATTTAGTTACAAATTCTGCTAAAGC
The DNA here is from genome assembly GCF_964031135.1 of Spiroplasma endosymbiont of Aleiodes alternator. Taxonomy (NCBI): domain Bacteria; kingdom Bacillati; phylum Mycoplasmatota; class Mollicutes; order Entomoplasmatales; family Spiroplasmataceae; genus Spiroplasma; species Spiroplasma endosymbiont of Aleiodes alternator. Next base: position 40,708 of record NZ_OZ035008.1, on the reverse strand, counting down.
TAATAATTCTTTAGTAACAGGAAATGGTTCACCACGAAAATCTTGATCTAAACCTGCAACAATAACTTGCTTATTTTGATTTGCTAATGTTTTAATCACTTCAATAATTGATGGTTTAAAAAATTGTACTTCATCAATTGCAACTGCTTCTATTTCTTTATCTATATGTTTTAATATTTGCATTGGATCATCAATTACTATCGCTGTGATAGATACTCCTTTATGACTTACTACTTTTTTAGCATCATAACGAATATCAACCTTGGGTTTAAAAACTAGCACTTTGCGTTTAGCATACTGTAAACGATTTATACGTCGCATAAACTCTTCGGTTTTTCCAGCAAACATACAACCAGTAATTACTTCAATTCATCCCTCATTATAACGACTATACATTTATATCCAACTCCATCTCTAATTTTAATTGTTTGTTAATTCTGGTGATTTACTAGCAATTTTATCTAAACTATCAATCAATTTTTCAACTTCATTAATATTTTGTAAATATGCACCAGCTGCTGTCTGATGACCACCACCACCAAACTTTGCAATAGCATCATTAATTATTCATCTTGCACTACGAACACTAACTTTAATTTTACTATTCATTTGATCATAAACAGCAATTAATCAAATTTTAATACCATCAATATTTGACATTACATTAACTTGGCTAGTTAAATCTTCTCTAGTTAAAACAACTTCGCCTTTAATATTTAATATTTTATTTTGACTAATAATTTTTGTTTGTAAGTCAGTAATTATTTTATCGTTAAATATTATATAAGCAACACCATTATCAGTAATTTTAAAATTTGATAATATATATCCTTTCAATCTTGCGATTTTTAAATTTTGAATATATAAACTTTGATATAAGTCTAATAAATTAAAATTTTGTTTAACTAAAAAACTAGCAACCTGAAAAGTTTCTTCATTAACAGAGCGATACAAAAATCTACCAGAATCAGTAACTAAACCAAGAAATAAATTTCTAGCTGCTAAAGCAGAAACTTTTAAATTCAATACTTGTGCTCATTTTGCCACTACTTGGCAAGCAGCAGAAGCCTTTTCTTCAATTAAATCAATATCACCATATTTATCAACAATTGGATGATGATCAATTTTAATTATCTTTTTTCCTTCTTCTCAAAATTGACCACTAATTCGTTCGCGATTAGCTGTATCAGTGACTATTACTAGTGCATTTTCATAATCTTCTTTTTTAACAAAAGTTGGTTGTGGAAATAATGATTCCATATGTTCATTTGTTTCGCCTGAAACAAGTACTTTTTTATTTTGAAAATTATCTTCAATAATTTTTTTTAATCCTCATTGTGAACCCAAAGCATCTCCATCAGGATTAATATGACGATGAATAATAATTGGATTACTGATTTTTATTAATTCATAAATTGCTTGTGCTTCTTTTTTAAACTTATTCATATTATATATCCTTTCTATCATGTACCAATTAATTGCTTTGTTTCATCATCAAAAACAAAAATTGAATTTTTAGTAATACTAATTCAACCAACAGTTCCCACTTCTAAATTATCATTATTATTTGTTAAAACTTCAAATTGTTCTGATTTAGTAGTTTCAACCAATAAATATGCTTTTTTATCATCAACTTTAGTAATATTTTTAATAACACCATTAATAATAATTGAATTTTTTAAAAAAGTAAATCGTGGTTTCTTTGCACTAAACAAAATGGCATTTGATTTAAAAGCAATAGTAGAAGCAGTTTTAACATCAAACTTACCTAAATTTACATTATAAAAATATAAATTATGAGCATTTCATTCTCCCTTTGCAATATTAATATGCTGTTCATTTATTTCTTTCAATAAATTTAAAGATAATGGTTTATCAGTCATTTCACTAACATTTCCTTGTTGAATAATTATTTCATTTTCAATAACAGTAACATTAGTCGCTAATAAATTAATATCAACTTGATTATTAGTTGTAAAAATAATAATTATTTTCAAAAATTTTTGTAATTTTTTAATTCAATTTGCTAATTGTTTTTTATTATCAACATTTAAAAGTTCAAATGGGTTATGTAAAATTAAAATTTTAGTAGGTACAATTAATTGTTGAATGATTTTTATTATTTGTCGCTCTACTATTGTTAATTGTGTTAAACGTAGTGACAATAAATGACTTAGTTCTAAATGTTTAAATATCATAACAATATTTTCACTAATTAAATCACGGACATCAATTAACTGTGAATATAAAGTTTGTAATTGTTGTTGATATGTTTCTTTATCTTGTAACTGTGGATTTTTTAAAATTTTATCATGATAAATTTTAATTTCATCTTTAATATTTTTTAAAAGTAAATGCATTTCATCTGGTAAAAGTTGCATTGCCACAAAATCTTGTTTCATATTAAATTTAATTCTTTGTACTTCTGCTAAGTCAATTCACTGGTCTAAAATTTGATCAATTTGACTACGAGTACATTTAATTTGTTGATATGAAACTAAATGATTAAGTTCGCTATTAAAATTTTGATTATGATTGTTACAAGTTTTTAACGTAGTTCTAATTTCACTTCTAGTAGTACTAATCTCTCTATTTAAATAATTATTTATTTCTTTAATAACAAAACTAATTTCTCGTAGTTGAAATTCTCATTTTCTTTCTTTTGGTGGATTACATCCACAAAAACATGGTCCCACTAAACTTTCCAAACTAGAAATACGATCTTGCAAAGATTGTAAAAATAATAAGTTATTATTTGCAATAATATTTTTTTCTTCGGCAGTAAATTTTTTAATTAGAATATCTGTTAATTTTTCACTTCCAGCAAAATTAAATTTCTCTTGAGCAAAGTTTTTATGAAAATGATTAATTTGATATTGATATTCTTTAATAAAATTATTACGAGTGCTTTGTGTTTCATTAATAAAATTTTTAATAATATTAATTAATTTTTCTTTAAAATAACCACTGTCTAAATTTAAACCTGTATTTTTTAAGTTTTCAATATCAGTCTTAATTTTTTGATTAATATTGCTTATTTCTTGTAAAAAGGGTTTATTAGTAATTGCTGTTCTTGCTAAGTTACGTTGAATACTAAATAATTTATTTCAACTCTGTAAATGCATACTAACATAAGCCATTTTTCGTTCAAAACCAATACTATTATAAGAAACATCAATATCATCAATGAAAATTTTACCCTCCATAATAGCAGAAGAACCTGCTAGAGCATTAATTAATTTTTCAATATTATCTTCATCATTACTAAAAATTGCCAAGCAACTAGGATATTTTCCTTCAAAACTTCAATCTTTTACGGCTTTTTCAACGGATAAATTAATAATACTAAAATTAAAGTTACTAGTTTGCTCAGTATTATATCTAATACCTTTACTTATTACCAATTTATTAAAATCAGATGATTTTTCCATAAAACCATTCCCTACCTTAAAGTTTTTTATTTCATATACTATTAAAATTATATTCTATATTTATTGGGTTGTATACATACAATATTTTAACTTAATTAATGCTAAATATGTCTGTAAATAATTTTATTTTTAGAGTATAAAAAAAAGAAACTATTATTAGTTTCTAGTTTAATTAAAATTATTTTTTAACTTGTTTAGTATCAGTTAGTTTTAGAACATCTTTTGCTGTTTCTAATACAATAGTTTTAGTATTTTGTGGTTTTGCTTTATTTATTTCAACAGTTTTTGATTTTGTTTCAACTTGTTTGCTTGCTTTTGTATTAAAGCGTTCAACTCTTCCTTTTGCTGAAACAAATGATTGTTTTCCAGTATAAAATGGATGACAACTTGAACATGTATCAACACGGATTTCTTTACCCTTAGTTGAACCACTTATAAAATTATTGCTACATGTTATACATGTTACTTTAGTTTGAGAATAATCTGGATGGATGCTTGCTTTTGCCATGGTTTCACCTCACTTATAAAATTACTATTAATAAAAAGTACTTAAAAATAATATCATTAACAATATAAAAAAGCAAATAAATATTAATGATAGATAAAGTTTTTATTTTGGTAGATTATGTTGTAAAAATGTGTTCTAATTCAATTAACTAGATATCATGAATTTTTTTAAATTATATATTCTATTGAAATCTAAAACTTAAAAATTGTTTTTATATGAATAAAAAAATATTATTTACACAACTAATACATTTTTCAGTTAATTAAATACAATAAAAAATATTTATTTTCAGTAATTAAAGATAAAATTTCAATTTGTAAATGATTAGTAATACTTTGATATTTTTTAATACCTAATGCTAAATTAGAAAGATAAACATAATGATATTTATATTTATCTCAATGTTTATATCGATTGATGGCTATAAGTTAAAATCACCAAAGATATTATTAATTTTCCTTTTTTTGATTTTGAATGGAATGTTTCTTTATCTTCATATTCGAACTTTAAATCTTCTAATGCTCTTTTAAAAACATCAACTAATTTTTGTGATAAAAACAATACTAATTTGTTCTTGTATTGATATCAATTTCCTATTCTGCTTTTAAAAATTAATTAATACTACATTAATTTTACTAACTAAATAAAAAAATACCCCACTTAAAGGTTTAACTCTAAGTGAGGTAAAAGTTAATTTTAAATAATTCTCTTTAGAGAATCTATAAAATTATATGCTTTAGACAAAATTATCAATAATGATAAAGCTTCATTTTTTGTTATATCATTCATATTTTTTCTTGATGTATGAGCATATACATTTCTTACAAATTTTAAAATTCCTTTAATGTAGAGCACATATCCATTTTGATAATCCTTGGAAGAGTATGCCTGTGATTTATTTGAGATAGTATAATTATTGGTTATAAAAGTAGGTCTTTGTTTTTCTCTTATCTCTACAAATTCTTCTAAGAGATTTCAAGCTTTTTTATTTTCATCACCAATATTTAAATAAAGGTGATTTTTTATTTTTTCTTCCAAATGTTTAGCAACTTGGTCTACTACATGATAATAAAAATCTTTATCCGCTTCTTGAACATCTAGAATAAAGTAGACACAGAATTGTAACCTTTGTGTTAAAAATACTTTAAGGAAGGTGTTCATTTTTTTATGGCTAAATGACTATCAAAAGAAGAAAAGTTAAAAATAATAAAAATAAGTAAAATTAAAACAATTGATAAAACCGCATTAGAGTATGGTATTGGTCGATCATCAATAAAAGAATGAATTAAAGCATATAAATTATTAGGTGAAAAAGGTTTAGAATATGGCAATGGAATTCGTGCTAAAAAAACCAAAAGAACAGGTCGACCCAAATCTTTAAATTTTAATGAAATGACAAAACAAGAATTAATTGAATATATTGAGGCAATGAACGATATAAAAAAGTATTTAGAAAAATCGACAAAAAAGAAGAAATATTTTGTGATTTTCTCATTGAAGAAAAAATATCAGATTAGTTATTTATGTTGATTATTAAATGTTTCAAAATCAGAATATTATAAGTGAATTAAGAATGGAATGAATGAATTTAATAAATGAGATACATTTTTAGCTAATATAATTAAAAATATTTTTTATGAATTTCAAGAAATTTATGGTTATAAAATGATAACTTTATGAATTAACAAAATTTATAATTTAAAATTAAAATTTCATATTGTATATAGATATATGAAAAATATGAGTTTAAAAGCTAAGGTTCGCATAAAAAAAATTGATTATAGAACTAAATCAGGAAGTTTAAGATATGATAATTTATTAAAACGTGATTTTTCAACTACTAATTTAAATGAAAAATTAGGTACTGATATAACTTATTTATTAACTAATGGTAAAACATATTATTTATCAATTGTTAAAGATTTTCATAATAATGAAATATTAGATTATAAAATAAGTGCAAGTTTAGACATGACATTTGTTGTTCAAAACATTATCCAAGCTTGAGTTAATGCTCAAAAACCTACTTCATGAATTTTACAATCAGATCAAGGATTTCACTATACAAATCCTTCTTATAAAATTTTATGTGATGAATTAAAAATAAAAATTTCAATGTCTAAAATTCCGGGACTTTCCAGCAATCTGTGTAACTTAGTGATTTTACAACTAAAATTTATTTAAAAAACACAGTTTTTAGGAAAGTCCCGTAATTTGTGATAATGGTGCTACTGAAACTTGATTTGGAACAATGAAAACAGAATTTCTATATCAAATTCCAAGAAAAAATAGAACTATTGAATGAATACAAGACAACTTACCTAAATATATTTACTTTTATAATAATTATCGACCTCAAATAAAATTAAAAGGAATGAGTCCAATCGAATATCGATTAGCTCATTCCAAACCAACAAATAATTACTTCATACCTATAAATTTAACACTTACAAATGCTATTTTATAAAATTTAATAAAAGGTTACTTTTATTGTCCACTTTTCTTGACAAGTTCAATTACGCTGGAACTAAAATTAGTGATAATAAAGGAAAACTATTTAAAAGTTTAAATCCAATAAAAGGGACTTTCCTAAAAACTGTGTTTTTTAAATAAATTTTAGTTGTAAAATCACTAAGTTACACAGATTGCTGGAAAGTCCCTAATAATTTATTAACTTCTTTTAAAAAAACCTAAAATTAAATTTTAGGTTTTTTATTATTTTTATCCTGTATAATTTTCAAACTTACCTCATTTTGGAATAAAAACAGTTACTACTTTTCCTGTTGGGCCGTTTCGATGTTTAGAAATAAGAATTTCAGCAAGATTACTTTCTTGTGAACTTGTTGTTTCTTCACTATTTTTTTCCTTATAATAATCATCACGATATAAAAACATAATTACATCAGCATCTTGTTCAATAGCCCCTGACTCACGTAAATCAGACATTAAAGGACGTTTTTCTTCACGTCTCTCCACCATTCTTGATAATTGTGATAAACAAACAATTGGTACTCTTAATTCTCTTGCCAAAATTTTTAAACTACGAGAAATATTTGAAACTTCTTGTTGACGTGATTCACTATCTCTACCAGTTAATAACTGTAAATAATCAATAATTACTAACTTAATGCTATTTTCACGACTTAATTTTCTTAATTTAGTTTGCAACTCTAAAACTCTTAAACCAGGTGTATCATCAATAATAATTCTTTTTTGTTTCAATTGCTCAGCAGTAGCACTAATACGATTTCAATCAGCCTGTGTAAATTTAGACTTATTACGTAAACGATTAGCATCAAAATGTCCTTGACAAGAAATCATTCTTGTAATTAATTGATCTTTTGGCATTTCTAATGAAAAAATAACAACAACATCGTTTTTATTATCTTGTTGATTAGCAGCATTTAAAGCAAAATTAAGTGCTAAGGCGGTTTTACCCATTGAAGGTCTAGCTGCTAAAATAATTAAGTCACCTCGCTGAAAACCACTAGTAATCATATCCAAATTGTTAATACCTGAACTTGTACCAGTAATATTAACTGTTGATTTTTGTAGTTGTTCAATTTTAGTTACCACATCATCAATGTGTTCACTAATTGGCAACATCTCTTCATGATTACGTTCACTACTTACTTGTACAATTTGAGCTTCAGCAGCAATTAAAACTTCATTAATTGACTTTTCACTTTGTAACTCTTTACCTATATTTTTTAAAGCATTTTCTAATTGTCGTTTAGTAGTTCTTTCAATCAAAATATCAATGTGTTCTTTTAAATTAGCATCAGTAATATATTGAGCCACTAAAGAAGATAAATATTCAATTCCACCAATTTTATCCAAATTATTTTGCTTAACTAATTCTTCGGCAATAGTTGTTATATCAATACCAGAATTATTTTTATAAAGATTGGTAATTGTTTTAAAAATAATTTGATTAGAATTAATTGTAAAATCATGTGGTGCCAATAAATTTAATGCACTTTCACATGCTGGTGATGATTGAATCATTGCACTTAAAACATTAACTTCTGCATTATTTATATATTGACCATTGTTAGACATAATTATTCTCCTAAAACTTCAACCTTTAATTGTGCAATAATTGCAACATCTAATTTAATATTAATGTTAGTTATACCTAATTCATTAATAGGATTAAATTTAACAAATTTATGTTTATCAATTTTAATGTTATATTTTTGCACTAGTTGTTCACAAATTTGTTTTGAAGAAATAGCACCAGAAACTTTACCATTATTACTTTTTAATTTAAATTGTAAAGTAATTAAAGCTAATTTTTCTTTAATTTTTTGTAAATCTTCTAATTCCATTTCTCGTTGTATTTTTTTATTTTCAATTACTTTTTGATTAATTTTTAATGCTTCTGATGTAGCAATTACAGCTAATTTTCTAGGTAATAAATAATTTTTACCATAACCATCACTAACATTAACAACTTCACCTTTTTTACCATAATTTTTAACATCCATTAAAAGGACAACTTTCATTGTAAACATCTCACTTTCTATTTTAATAATTTTAATACCTTTTAGTAGTAACACTCTCGCTTTGATATACGCCACTTTCAATTAATTTTACCAATTCATCATACAATGCTCTAATTCCCAATTTACTACTTTGGACAGCAGCAGCACTAAAGTGACCACCACCACCTAAGTTTTCACAAATAATTTGAACATTTATTTCACCGTTGCTTCGTGCTGATAAACAAGCACGTCCTTGACGATCATAAGCAATAGTAAATGATGCTTTACAATCACGTAAGTCTAACAACATTTCTGAAATTTGGGCTAAATATGAAGTATGTACTTCTAAGTTTTCATCACCAACAGCAACTAAAAATCCTTTTTTAATTTCTTGGGCATGACTAATTAAAGCAAATTTATCAATTAGTTCATTTAAACTATTTTTCAATAATCCTTTAACTTTAGAAGGAGAAGCTCCTCAATCAGTTAATAATCCACAGGCTTCAAAAGTTCTTCTTGTTGTTCTTACTTGGAAATTATTAGTATCAATTAAAATACCTGCAAACATTATATTTCATAAAAATTCTGATTCAATATTATTAAAATCATTATAATAAATAATTTCTGTCATTGCTTCAGCTGTTGAAGAAGTTCCTGCATCAATATAAGAAGTAATGGTGCTACTAATTGATTCATCAGAAACACGATGATGATCAATAACAATAATTTTTACAGCTTTACTTAATAAATTAGGACTATCAACACGTTGTGGATTATGAGTATCAACAACAATTAATAAAGTATTTGCATGAAGAAATTTAAGTGCTTGTTTACCTGTAATAAAATTACGACCAATATAACTTTCAGGAACAAGTTCATGAAGAATTTTTAATGTTTTTTCATCAACTTCATTTTGATTAATAACATAATGAGCACTTTTATTTAAGCTTTTAGCAATTTCAATAATAGCTGTTCCTGAAGAAATACTATCAAAATCAGCAGCCGCATGTCCCATAACTAAAATGTTTTCTGCTAATTTTATTTCATTATATAATGATTGTGCAAACATTCTAATATTAATTTTAGATTCTGATTGTTTTGCTTCAATAGTACCTCCAATAAAAACTGTATTACCACCAAATTCACGAATAACTACTTGATCACCACCACGATAAACTGCTAATTCTTTACTTTCAATAGCCAAATCATATAGATCTTTACTAATAGCATTACCATAAGAGAAACCAGCAGATAACGTAATATCTGCTTTAAATTTTTTAACACCTTCTCGAATATTTTTAATAAGTGGAAAGTTATCATTTCTTGCTTTATTAAATTCATTTTGATAAAGTAAAATATTGTAACCATCTTCAATATTACCTAATAATAAACCTGAATAATTATTAGCAAAATCATTTAATTCAGTTTTAATAAATGCTTCAACACGAATTTGATTTTCAACTCTTAATTTTTGTAAAGAATTATAAAAATTATCAATACTAATTACACCAAAAACTAATTTTTCTTGCTGCAATTTATTATATAAGAAATGATATTTAGTTGTTTCTTGTAACAAAATTGTTCTAGTTTGTACTAAATAAATAGCATCATAAAGCATATCTTCAATTTTAAGTGTAATTTGAGTAATATTATTACTAATTAATTGTTCTAAATCTCTTGATAGTTTAACAATTGATTTTCCAATTAATCTACCTAAACCTTTATCTTCTAAAAATTCACTTACTCACATAATTGATAAATCACTATCTAAAACAATCATACCAACACTACCAAAAGTTAAAGCTTGTGCATTATTTAATTTTATGATTTCAGCTGTGTTAATATAACGATGACGAATTCATAAACTAAATAGAAAAATATAAAGACAAACAATAATAAAATTACCTAAAACTAAACTTAAAATTACAGTAATAGTGACCACTTGTTCTGCTGTCTCAATATTAACAATAAAATAAGTCAAGCCAATTAAAATTTCAACTACTAATCAAACAATCATTATTAAATGATAATTTCTTAACGATTTGAACACTTTGTCACTTCCTTCTAATATTATTAATTATACTATAACACTAATATTAAAAACAGCCATTATCTTTTATGTAATATAATACTATTAAAGTCTTTTTATTTTAATTTTAAACTATTATTTAAAATAAAATATTTTTAAGATAAAAATAAATAAAAATTGAGTAAGATTTGTAAACTTACTCAATTTTTTTATCTTGAATATTTTAATAATCCCATGATTTGGGCACGTTTTATATTTTTAGCAATTAAACGTTGATACTTTGGATTAGTACCTGTTGTTCTTGCTGGCAAAATTTTGTTATTATTACCCATAAATTTACTTAGTAATTCAATATCTTTATAATCAATATAAGTAATATTATTTTTAGTAATAAAACAAAATTTTCTTCTTGTAAAATTTCTTGGTTTACCAGTGTTCATAATTATCCTCCTTTAATTATTTAAATCTCAAATGATATCTTCTTCATCAAATTCTATATTTTGAATAGCCGCTTCTTTTTCTTGAAGCTGATTAGTATTAGTAAAGGCAATATCAGTACTATAATTAAGACTTTTAAAAGCATTATCTAAATGAATTTTATTTTCATCTCTTGGTTTTGAATAATTAATATTAGTGTTATTACCACTACTATCTTTTTTACGATTATCTAAAAAAGTAACAGTTTGTGCAACCACTTCAGTAATATATAGTTCTTTTCCATTTTGATCTGTTGATTTTCTTACTGACAGTCTTCCTGAAACTGAAATTAAAGAACCTTTAACTAAATAATTAGTCATATTTTCAGCAACTTTATTTCAAGCCACACACGAAATATAATCAGCTTGATTTTGAATATTATTAACTGCAAGTGTAAAAAAAGTAAAAGGTTTTCCTGTTGAAGTCTGATGTAACTTTAAATCACGAGTGATTCTACCAATTAATGTAACAATATTCATTTTTTATCCTCACTTTTAACTTAGATTTTATTAATCTTTTTGTTCAGTATTCGATGCATTATTATTAGTATTTGTTTTTGAATTTTGGTAATTAGTTTTTGTACGATAAGATGACTCAGTACCAGCGATTGGTCTTGGTTTTCTTTCACCATTTTCATCACGATTATAAGAAGGACGATTTCCTGGTCTTGTTGGTCGAGAGAAAGAAGTAGATTCTACTTGGCGTTTTGGTTTAAACTTATTAATTTTTTCACTATCTAAATTAATAACCAAAAAACGCATTACGTCTAATTGTCTTTGTTTATTTAAAGCTACACGATTAAAGTTAGCAATGTTTTCTGGTGAAGTTAACACTTCAATAATAAAATAATGACCCTTAACTTTTTTGTTAATAGGATAAGCAAATTGACGAATAGAATCTTGTTCTTTAGTAATTTTTCCAGCATTTTTAGTTAAAATTTCACAAAATTCTTTTTTAATTAATTGTGCTTTTTCTTGATTTTGATCATCAATGATGTACATAATTTCATAATTATGCTTTTGCTTTAAATCTTCCAATGTTCGAAGACCTCCTTTTGGGCATATGGCTCTGATGAGCAAGGAGTAAATATATTAAGTTTGATTTTTAAATATTTGACTCATACAATATTATAACGTAATTACCTTTAAAGTAAAGGAAAAATAACAATAATTATTAATATAACATGAGAAAAAATGACTAAATAAAAATTTGATTTCAATAAGAAATTTTATTTTATATAATCAATTATTTTTTGCACTATTTCCTTAGGAGTTAAATCATTAGTGTCAATTACTAAAAAATTAAAGTTATTTTTTTCTTTTTCATATCACTGTTCATATTTTTTATTTAATAAACTTCAGTATTCATGAGGTACATGTTTTTCTGATTCACGACCACGAAGGTTTATGCGTTCAATTGTGTTTTCAAGATTTGCTTTTAAATAGACAATTAAATCAGGTTTAATTTGTGGATCAAAATAAAGTGATGAAATAATAACATTATTATAAAAATTTAAATACACTTCATAATCTCTATCATTCATATTGTTTTGAGCTTTTAATACTTCAACGAAAATAGGATCTTCTAAAATACTGCGATCAAAAATAACATTGTTAAAATTTTGTGCTTCTTTTAATTGTTTACTTCGTGCCATCAACATAAATACTTGCATTTTAAAAGCATATTCTAAAGGATTTTGATAAAAATCTTCTAAATAGGGATTACTAGTAACTGGCTCGTCCATAATTTTATATTTTAATAATTTTGCTAATTCTCTACTAATAGTGCTCTTACCAACACCAACTACACCAGATAATACAATTTTCATTTTTTGCCTCCCATAATATATGATTACAATTAATTTATCTTAATATATAAATTTTTTCCCTCCAAATAAAAAATTTTAAAAAACATTTAATAAATTAAATTTTACTTTTTTTATTAAAACTTATTCCTTATATTTTCAAAGATTAACGTAATATCAATTGTATTTTTAAAATTATTGATAATACACTTTCTTGATTCTATACACCCTTTAATAACTATATTTATCATAACATATAAATTTTACTCTAACTTAAATCTATTATTTTTAGTTAACTTCCATATTATTATTTTTAAACTTATTCCTGAATTTAGTAAATATAAATGGGACAAATGGGACAGTTTTTAAAATAATTGTATTAAGTCTATTGGGCTTTTATAAGATAGTGATTTTCTGGGTGTAGAATTAATTTGAAATGCTATAGCATTTAAGTCTTTTTGTTTATATAAAGATAGATCTGTAGATTTTGGTAAATATCTTCTTAAAATACCATTATTATTTTCATTTAAACCTCTTTGACAAGGTTTGCCCCAGGATCTGCAAAATAAATCTTAACATTGCAAATTTTTTCGATTAATTTTCATTTACTAAATTCTTTACCACGATCAAAAGTAATAGTTTTAACTGTTCCTTTTTGTAACTTTGAAATAAATTTTATTATACTTTTTGTAATATTTTCTGCTTTATGATTTTTAGAAACTAAAGGAATTGTGGTTTTTGATCATATATCAGCTAAAGTAATAATAGAACTTTTATGATCTTTACCAATGATAGTATCACCCTCTAAATGACCAAATTCTTGTATATTTTTAATATTAGGAATGATTAAATTTCTTTCATTAATAGATTTACAATTATTAATTCGTCCTCTAGTTTCTTTTCGTTTATGAGGTTTATTTTTTTCTTTTCTCAATAAGTTATTTTCATCAAAACCCATTCGATTTGTTTTAAACATGTTATATAAAGTTTTTGTTGAAATACTTTTTATTTTATTTTCCTTTAAAAAATTAGCAATTATATCAAGCACATAATTTTTAGTAATTAACAAATAATTAATAGTATTAATTTCTGTTAAAGTTAAAATTATTAATTTTCTACCTGCATTTTGGGGACTTTCCAGCAATCTGTGTAACTTAGTGATTTTACAACTAAAATTTATTTAAAAAACACAGTTTTTAGAAAATTCCCACATTTTGAATTTGATTCAATATTTCTAATGGTAATAAGTTTTGATTTAATAATCTGCAAACTCTATGTACAGTTGATTTACTATAATCAACAGCTTTTGCTATTTTACGAATTGAAAATTCATAACTTTTATATTCTTTTATTGCTATTATTGATTCAATAGTCAGATACTTATACATTGTGCTAATTTCTTTCTTTTTTTAATTATAGAATTAACACAATTTAATTTTTATATAAATGTCCTTTTTAATTTTACAATTCAGGTTTTAAATCATTTCTTAATTCTTTAATTAATTTATCTAAATCAGTTTTTTTATTTTCTTTTAATTGAGTTAATGGTGCTGATGTACTTGGGTTTTCAAAATCAGTATCTTCTGAATTAGAAAAAAAATTTTCTTTTTCATTGTATTCTTTAAAAAAATTCTTAAAAGTTTCAACAACTTCGTCTAAATTTTCATCAGTTAAAGGATAATTTCTAATTTTTTTTTATTAATTCATTAAATCAAGGCATAAATCTTATTCTCCTAAATTTTATTTATAAAATAAAAAAACCAATTGTTTTTAAATAAAACAATGGGTTTGAAAACTTATATTTTTCAATTTTTTTGTGTTAATAACAATAAAAAGCTCCTTATTCTAAAGAACTATCTTGATTATAACTAATTAATTTATCTTTTTTTAAAAAAAAGATAAATTACTATTATATGTTTATATAATAAAAATTTATCACAAAAATTATTTTTCAGTTCTGGGTTTCATATGTGGAAATAATAATACATCTTTAATACTATTTTGACCAGTTATTAACATAACCAAACGATCAATACCAATGCCCAATCCACCTGTTGGTGGCATACCATACTCCAATGCTTCAACAAAGTCTAAATCCATAGTTGCTGCTTCATCATTACCACTTTTTTTTTCTTTGACTTGCTCTTCAAAACGATTATATTGTTGCAAAGAATCATTTAGTTCCGAATAAGCATTTGCATATTCTCTACCAGCAATAAATAATTCAAAACGATCAGTAAACTCTTTACTATTTTTATTTAATTTAGCAAGTGGTGAAATTTCAATTGGATAATCAAAAATAAAAGTAGGTTGAATTAAAGTTTCTTCAACAAAAGATTCAAAAAATAAATTAATAATATGACCAGTACTATTATAATGATCTGGAATATGAAGTTTATAATTTTTTGCAAGTTTTAATATAAGTTTAAATGTTTTATTTTTTTCAATATTTCTAATATTATCATCTTCAATATTATGATATTTTAAAATCATATCACTAATTTCTTGGAAAATTTTAGTAAACTCTTCATCTTTGATCATAGCTTTTTTAATTGAATCAATCATACTAATTTTTTTTCATGACTTTTCAAAATTTAATATATTTTCATCATATTCTAATGTTAATTTATTATGCACTATATTAATTAAATGTTTTATACAAGACTCTGTTAAATCCATCATATATTTCATATCTTGATAGGCAACATAAATTTCAATAGTTGTAAATTCTGGATTATGTTTTTTACTCATACCTTCATTACGAAATAATCTACCAATTTCATAAACTTTTTCAAAACCACCAACTATTAATCTTTTTAAATGTAATTCAGTAGCAATTCGTAAATATAAATCGGTTTTTAATGTATTATGATGAGTAATAAAAGGTTTAGCGGCAGCACCACCATATACTTCTTGTAAAATAGGTGTTTCAACTTCTAAATAACCTTTATTATTTAAAAAACTTCTTAATTCATTAATAATTTGTGTACGTTGTAAAAATGTTTTTTTAGTTTCTTGATTCATAATTAAATCTACATATCTTCGTCGATAACGTTCTTCAATATCTGTTAAACCATGAAATTTATCTGGTAAAGGTCTAAGTGCTTTTGATAACATTACAATATCATAGACTTGAACTGTTAGTTCTCCTTTATTGGTTTTCATAACTTTACCTTTAATACCAAAAAAATCGCCTAAATCTGCATATTCTGCAAATCATTCAAAATTTTTTTGATTAACATATTCTGGTTTTAAATAAATTTGAAATTTACCTGTTTGATCTTGCAAATGAGCAAAGATTGAAGCCTTTCCCATTTCTCTTTTTGTCATTAATCTACCTGCCATTTTAATTTGATCATTAGGTAAATTAGCAACAAATTTTGCTAACTCTTCTTTATTTTTATTTCTAAATTTGCTATTTAAAGTTTCACAATTATAATTTCTTTCTCAATTACGCCCATAAATATCATAATTTTGCTTATATAAATCTTGTATTTTTTGATATCTTAATGCTTCTTGCTCTGTCAAAATACGTCCATTAATTTCAAGTTTAGTTTCTTTCATTGTTTTCATCCTTTGTATTTAAAATAAGTATTTAAAATAAAAAAAATAAATTAAATAAGATTGTTTAGGTTTATACATAATGATATCAATTTTCAATACCAAATTCTACTGTCAACAATTAATTTTAAATTTTATAATAAAACCCTTATATTTATAATAAGGATTAAAGTTTAATTTAAATATTTCTACTAATAGATATCTATAAAAATTAGAGATAATTTATTAAACATTTTTTATTTTCTAAATATTAATTTTGTATAAAATATGTTTTGCTAAAATATCACTTTTATTTATTTTTGGATGATAAAATTCTTTTTTTTTTCATACCTATTCGTTTCATTACATTTTCTGATTTAATATTTAATATACTAGTAAAACTATAAATTTCAGTTAATTTTAAATTGTTTTTTGCATATTTTAAACATTCTTTAGCTGTTTCTGTTGCTATTCCTTGACCTCAAACACTTTTTTTAAAACGCCAACCAATTTCAATACATGGTCTAAAATCAACAATAAAATCAATTTCGCTAAAACCAATAAAACCAATAAATTTATTGTCTTTTTTAAATTCAACAGCATAAAAACCAAATCCATTATTATTTAAATTATTTTTAATTTTCAAAAAATATTTTTCTGTATCATCTTTTGATAATGTACTAGAAAAATATTTCATGACATCTTTATCAGAATTTAATAAAACAAGTTCATCTAAATCACTATCTTTTCACTGTCTAATTTTTAATCTAGGGGTTTCAAAAAATATCATATTTTTACTCCTTTGTTATGATATTTTTTCTATTAACAATTTGTTAGTTTATTTAATTAATAATATTAACTTCAATTTATTTCACTTGGTTTCATTGGTTTTTCATTATTCTTTACACTAATAATTTTACCATTTTTAACGTTAATAACAGTATTTGCAACATATTGGAAGTTAGGATTATGAGTAACCATAATAATTGATGTTTTATATTTTTGATTAACATCCAATAAAATTTCTAACACCTTACGCCCCATTTCCTCATCAAGTGCTCCTGTTGGCTCATCACAAAATAAAATTGTCGGATTTTTTGCTAGTGCTCTACCAATCGATACTCTTTGTTGTTGTCCACCTGATAATTGACTTGGAAACTTATTCATATGTTCATCCATTTCAATAACTTGAAAAATATCATCAATACTCATATTTTTATTTTTAGCAAGATTTTCACCAACTTCAGCATTTTCACGAGCAGTTAAGTTAGTTAATAAATTGTATTGTTGAAAAATAAAACCAACATTATCTCGTCTAAATTTAGTTAAATGACTATCTTTTAATAAAGATAAATTATATCCTGCCACAAAAACATCACCTGTATTAGGTTTATCCAATCCCGAAATAATATTTAATAATGTTGTCTTACCACTTCCCGATGGTCCTAAGATAACAACAAAATCACCTAATTTAATTTTTAAATTAACTCCTTTTAATACTTCATATTCTAAGTCTCCAGTTAAGTAAGATTTTTTAACATCAAATAATTCAATAACATTAGTTTGAGTATCAGGATTATTATTAGTCATTGATATAATTTTACCTGCTAAAATTTCTTTTGAATGAGTTTTTGTTAATTTTTTAATTGCTTTTTGATTATCTTTAAAAGCTTGCAATTTAGCTTTATTAGCTTCTATTTCTTCCTTTGATTCTGGTTTATCATGAGATTTATGAGTTACTGGTGGTATTGTACCTTCGATTTTAGATACTGACTTCTTTGTAAAACTAGATTCTAACTTATTTTTAGTTACTTGTTTACTTCCAATGTCTTTATCATCTTTTTTAATTTCCTTATTATCTTTTTTCATAATCATTTCTCCTTTTTAATTCCATGCTTTTATAAATAACACAATCATTTTATCAATTACTTTATCTTATTTATATAGAAATGCTTAAAAAATATTTTAACTTCCTTGTAATAAAGCTGTTACTGGTTTGTATTTAATTAAATATAAGCCAACAGCATAACCAATAACCATTATTAAAAATACCATTCCAAAACAAGATAAAATTGTAACTAGATTAGCAGCCACATTAAAAACAACGCCTGCTTTAGTTGCAATAATTAAAGTAATAATATTTCACACAACATAAGAAATAATAGTACCTAAAATAAAAGCAACCAATAAAGCAATAATATAGGAGCCAATAATCAATCTGTTAATTTCATTTACACGATAACCCAAAGATTTCATCATTGCAATAATTAATAAATTATTATCTAAAATCATATTAACAATAATTACCAATACAAAAGCTACAGCAAATAATGTTAAAATTTTTGTAATATTTATAATTGTTCTAATTCCATCAAATATTTCAACTAATAATCTTTTAACTAAATCATTAATAAAAGGTATTTTATTAATAGGTTCTAAATTTTTTGCTAATATTTGTTCTTTAGTATATTCTGCAGATGGTTGCAAAATATTTATATAATTTAATGAAAAAATATTGCTCTCTTTAGATAATCAATGATTAAAAGAATCTGATATTGGTTTTGGATCTTCTGACGGGGAAGGTTTTATTAATCCAATAGATGTTCGTAAATCATCAAGATTAATATAAACATTCGAATTGTCTAAATTATTTTCAATAATTCCTTTAACTTGATAAATTACTGGAATTGTATAATTATATCAACTTGCTAACATTAAAAAGTGATCATCAATTTTATAATCATTTAAAATTGATAATGTTTTTGAAATAACTGCTGGTAAAATATAAGCTGTAGTTGTTATATTTTGTCCTTGATTATCAGTATAAGTAACTTTTTGTGCTTGTAAATTATGAGAATTATTAAAAATAGGATCAATATCACGATTTTTTGCTTCTTTAAAGTTAAATCAATTTTTTCAAACTAAATCTTGATATGGATCATTATAAAGTCCTGTTGCTTTATTTTTTTTTGCGAGCATGCGGGCTTGATTATGTCCTTTTCATTCATTAGGAGGTCTTAAATTTATTTCAATAGTTGGATAATACTTATTATTATAAATATTTAAACCTAAACTAATACCAGGCAACGGGTTTATTTTTGGATTAATACCTGTATTTGTTAAAATATAATTAAATATTTGATGAATATTTTGACAAATAATTTCCATTAATGGTTCAGGTAGTATCTTTTTTGGATTAATAAAATCTTCACAATCAGATTTAGTCTTAGTTTTTTGATAAAGGATATTAATTTCTTCGCTATTCATAAAATAATCTTTAAAATTATTATTAATAATAACACTTTCAATTTTTTTAGCTTTACTATCATTATCAATATGAAAATCATCAGCTACTCATTGATGATATTTATTAGTACCGGTTTCTTTATCTTTCGCAATATCTTTTTCTGAAACTCAATCAAAAACCTGCTTATCAATACTTAAATTAGAATCATTAGTATATGTATACATTGATGAAGTTGATGTATTTCATTTAACATCTTTATTGTAATATCCATATAAATTGTTTATTTTATTATCAAATAAATCAGTAGCTGAACTTTGAAATAGTAATAAAAAACTAACAAAAATAAAAGTAAAAAATACTAAAAATAGTTTTCCAACCGATTTTAGAGTGAAAGCAATTGCTAAACGTTGTTTAAATGGTCAATAACGAAAGGGGTATTTTAAAACTGAAATTAGTTTAGAACTTGAATTACTTGGTCTATCATAAATTAATAATAATGGACTAACGCGTAATTTTGTTTCCGATTGTATATAACTAATTACTATAAAAATAATAGGAATAATTATTAAACTTACAATAAATACTATCCAACTAAAAAATAGTATTGGTAATGGCATAAAAAACCCAATGTTATTTAACAAATTAAATCATATTTGTAATCCTAGACCAATACCTAAACCAATAATACTAGAAATGAATGTTATCAAAAATATTAAAATTACAAAACTAATAGCAATTTGAAAATTACTATAACCAAGAGCTTTTAATAATCCTATCTGTGGTTTTTGTAAATCAATTTCTTTTCTAACATATGACATAATGATAAAAATAATAACTAATAATACTACAAGAGTAATTGCCGTAAACATTATATTTTCCATTTTAAAACTCTCTAAAATTTGTCCTGAACGAATATTTTCACTATCACTGCTAATAATTGAACCAAAACTAAAACTAAAACTTTTAATTAAAAGTTCTTCTAACTTACTAACAAAATAACTATCGTTATTGTTAACTCTTAATAAAAATATATTATTTAAATTAGTTCTAAATGTAGAATCTTTTATTAAATTATTAAACCATTGATTTGACATATAAACAGGACTTGTATTTTCAGATGTCGGATTAGGATTTGTTGCAGTACAACTACCAGTAATTCCCCAATAAGCATAGCCAAAACCAACAACTTTTAACATATCATCTTTATCAATAACTGTTATATAATCATTTATTTTAATATTATTAATACGTGCAAATTCAGGATTGATCACTACTTCTAATGGATTAATAGGTTTAATACCTTCGGAAATATAAACTTCATTAATATTATTTCTTTTTGGAGCAAAATCAAAAGATTCACTTTTTTCTGAAGTATTAAATCCATTTTCTAATGAATAATAAATTTTTTTAAGAGAAATAACGTTTTCATAATCAAAAGTTTTAAAAAATGATTTAGCAAGTTCATAATGTTGCAAATTATAAATTTCATCATTTTTAACTTCGTTTTCTAAAATATCATTAAATAATATTCCTTGATAACTTAATCCTCAGTTTAACAAATAATTTTCAAAATCTTTATTAATTTCTACTCCCGAAGGAAGGGTAGGAAAACTATTATTTCTAAGATTATTTTCTTTAATTTCATCTATCTGTGCATAAATTTCTGATTCATGTAGATGACCTTCAAATTGTTTTTTGATAATTGTTTGGATTCTTGATGTTGCAGTAGCAGTATCTTTATAATTACTTAATAATTGTAAATTAATACGATAGTCATATTTACCACTATTGTTTAATACTGTATAAAAACCCGATTCAGCTCTTGATGCTGTACTATAAAGCGCAGAAAGAGTAGAAATTACAATAACTAATAGTATTATAATACCTAAATATTGTAATAATCTTTTCTTGATTCCTCTTAAAACATTAACAAAAAGATTGCTCATTATAACTCCAATATTCTTATACAACTTAAAAACTGTTAATAGTATAATTTTATCATAATAAAATAATGCTAATTATATTTGAACTATATTAAAAAAAATTTTAATATTATTATTAACTTCTAAACTTATTTACTTAACTACTTTTTTTACATTTTTCTAAAATTGCAATTTTATTAAGGTCAGCAATACCAACATAAGGTAAGTTTCTCAATTTTTCATCGTAATCAAGACCATATCCCACTAAAAAATGATCAGGAACTTCAAAACCATATCAATCAGCTTCAATTTTAGCAATTCTTTTACATTTCTTATCTAATAGAGTAATTATTTTTACCGATTTTGCTCCAAGTTCTTGCAAATGATCACGAATTTTAAATAACGAATTACCTGAATCAATAATATCTTCAACAATTAATAAATCACGACCCTTAACATTATTAATAACATCCATTCTTATTTTTGGTTTATTTACCGCCTTTGTTTGTCCTAAATATGACTCTACATACATAAAATCAACCAAACAATCAATCTTAAGATTTAACATAAATTGTGATAAAAAAGGTAAACATCCTCTTAATATCCCTACTAAAATAATGGGCTCTTTATTATCTTTATAATAACTATTAACTGATTTTGCAAGTTCAATAATTTTATTATTAATTACATCAGTACTTAATAATATTTTTTCTACTAATTCATGTTTTTCCAACATTGTTTTTCTCCTTATTACTTTTTATATTATATTTACCAAATAAAAAAAGAAAATAAAACAAAACTTACACATTATTGAAAATATTAAAATAGTAAGTTTTGTTTTTTATTATAATAATTTAATTATTTCTTCTTAGGAACAACTGATATTGTATCATCATCAGTCCCTGAATTATTATCTTCCTTTTTATTATTTGATTCATTATCCTCTTTGGAAGGATTTTTACTATTTTTTTGCATTTCTTTTTGCATTTCTATTACTTCAATTGGTAATTTATTATATTTATCAATATATTCTATTTGTTCAGCAGTAATTGTTTCTAAAGTCATTAATGATTTAGCAATTAATTCTAATGTATCTTTATGTTTTTTAATTGTTGCTACTGCTTCAATATAACAAACATCTAATAATTTTTTAATTTCTCCATCAATTTTAGATGCAATATCATCAGAAAACTTATTTGCTGCAAAAGGTGAATACTCATTACGTGGACTTTCAAATTGAACTAATCCTAATTCAGATGACATTCCATATTCAGTTATCATTTTTCTGGCAATATTTGTTGCTTTTTCTAAATCATCATGAGCACCAGTAGTAATATTTGCATTACCAAACATAATTTCTTCTGAAGCGCGACCACCTAAATAACCAGTAATAGTTGCTCTTAAATGTACTTTTGAATAAAACATAGTATCTTCTTTAGGAGTCATAATAGTATATCCACCTGCTTGTCCACGTGGTATTATTGTAACTTTTTGAACTTTAGAAGCATATTCTAGTTTTAAACCAATAAGAGCATGTCCAGCTTCGTGATATGATACTATTTTTTTATCCATATCAGTAATTACTCTTGAAGTTTTAGCAGGTCCACCAACAACTCTATCAATAGCTTCATCAATTTCTACTAAACCAATAACTGTTTTATTATGACGAACAGTTAACAACGTTGCTTCATTTAATACATTTTCTAATTGTGCACCACTAAATCCTGGCGTTCTCTCTGCTATTCTTTGAAAATTAACTTTTGGTGAAATATTTTTATTACGAGCATGTAATCGTAAAATTGCTTCACGTTCTTTAATATCAGGTCAACTAAAAGAAATTTGACGATCAAATCTACCTGGACGTAATAACGCTTCATCAAGTACATCAGCACGGTTAGTGGCAGCCATAATAATAACTCCCAAGTTAGTTTCAAATCCATCCATTTCAACTAATAATTGGTTTAAAGTTTGTTCATTAGTTGCAGTTGAAGCTGAGGCACGTTTTCTTCCTACTGCATCAATTTCATCAATAAAAATAATACAAGGAGCACTTTTTTTAGCAGTAGTAAACATTTCTCTAATTCTTGAAGCTCCAACTCCAACAAAAACTTCTTCAAATTCAGAACCAGAAATTGAAAAGAAAGGAACACCTGCTTCACCAGCAACTGCTTTTGCTAATAAAGTCTTACCAGTACCAGGCGGTCCTACAAGAAGAACTCCTTTTGGCACTCTTGCACCCATTTGTGCATATTTTTGTGGAAACTTTAAAAAATGAACAACTTCTTCTAATTCCAATTTTTCTTCTTTAATACCAGCAACATCAGTAAATCTAGTATCTGATGTTCTAATCTTAGCACGACTTTTTCCCATTGAAAAAGGACTCATGCCACCACCGGCACCCATTTTATTCATTTTAGAAAATAATCAAAATGAACCACCAACTAATACTAATATTGGAAACATACTAATTAAAAATGTTTTTCAAAACGGAACTAATTCACTAATAATTGTGGGGTTAATATCAAAGCCTTTACCCTCTTTATCTTTTCTGAATAATTTTTCAATAACATCATGATAAAAACCACCTGTAGCAGTTCCAGAAACTGTCGCTTCAAATCGTTTTACCTTACCATTAATTCCTAAAAAACCTGTAATATAAGTAGTATGATCAAAAAATTGAACTTGTACTCCATCAATTTTACTAACAGTATCACTACTATTGCCAGGGAGTTTACCATCTCTAAGTAATGTTTCTAATTGAAATTGATCTAAAGTTAAAGCATTACCTCTTAAAAAATATCACAATAAAATTCCAACAAATACTAAAAAAGCAACGAATAGTGCAACAATCATTCAATTAATTTTAATTCGCGTTTGCATTATTTTTTCACCTACGTTTAATTTCTAATTTATTTTCTTAAATAATACCATAATATTTTAGCACATACAAATTAGGTTTCTCACTAATATTGTTTTTATTTACTGATAATTTTGGAATTGCCACTACTTTTCCGCTTGAATTTATGATTACTGGTCATATAAGACGTTCACGATATGGAATTTTATTATCAATAAATAAACGATTAATTTTTTTTGTACCAAATGGTGTTTCAATTTCTTCTTCACCATTATTAGTTCTAATTGTTAATGGAAAATCTGATTTATTAATATATAAAGGTTGAAATTCACCACCTGTTGGTTCAGTTTTAGAAATAGTAATTTCCTTAAAATTATAATTATTTATTTTAGAAATTTTATAACTAAATTGTTTTGGTTCATTTTTTTCACTAATATATACAAAATTATATTCTTTAATAACTCAAGTATTTTCAGAAATACAAATAGTAATATTTGGTTTACTAGATTTAGTTAAAACTCTAACTATTTCTTTAATTTTAGCCTTTTTTAAAGATAAAACTAATTCTTCATCATATTGGCTTAAAAATTCATAGATAATCATTTGTTGTAATTTAAATTCATATTTTTTAAATTCATTAATAGCAAGCACATCATCATTAATAATGGTATTATAAATTACTTCAAGTTCATCTTTCAGTAACTCTTGTTCACTATTTAATTCTTTAATTTCACTTAACATTAAATTAATATCAAAATCAGTAAGTTTATTAATTTGTTGTTGTCTAATTCGATTTCTTTCATAAATAATTAATTCATTTGTTTCATCAAATCCATATTTAATATGATACAAAGTTAAATAGTCAATAATATCTTCTTTTTTTAATTCTAACATTGGACGATAAACCGATAAAGATTTATATGTTGTTTTAAATTTTAATCCATAATAAGAAACTATTGCCTTGCGTTGTTTTTGAATAATATATGTTTCAAGTAAATCGTAAATATGATGTGCTACAACAAGATTATAAACTTGATATTTTTGAGCAATTTCATTAAAAAAATCATATCTAAGTACACGTGCTTGACTTTGAAAATTTTGTTTTTTATTGTATTCCTCTTCTTTAATATTTTTTACTTCTAAAGTTATTTTATTATTTGTACAATATTCTCGAACAATTTGCTCATCAACATTACTACTTCAACGTTTATGATAATTAACATGACAAACAATAATTTTAAACTCATTACGTACTAAATTATCTAATAAAAACATACTATCTGGACCACCTGATACAGCTAATAAGTAAGTTATTTTTTTATTAAGTTTATTTAATCAATTAATATTCATTTTAAACACCTAACCTTACACTTATATTAAGATTATTTATATCACTTTGCTATTTCATCAATATAAGTATTATTTTCATTATGACAAATCAATGGTGGCAAAACAATCATTCCTTCTTTCACTAAAAATCCTGCTTCAATTAAAAAAACATTGGCAGCCTGATTAATTTTAGGATAAACTATTTGTAATTTTTTAGGTGTAATTTGATATTTTTTTAATAAAAGCAGTGTTTCGTTTATTCTTTCTACACTATTTATCATAACCAATCGCCCTTTGTCTTTTAATAATTTACTTGCGCTAGCAATAATCTCCTCTAAATTAATATATACTTCATGTCTTGCTGGAATTTTTAAAGGTTGTACTTTTACTTTGCTTTTATCTCATAAAGGAAAAAAAGGAGGATTACATACAATTAAATCAACTTTTTCTTTTTCTCTTTGAGCATAAATTTTTATGTCTTCATGAACAATGACAATTCTTTTTTCTAAATTATTAAGTTTTATATTTTCTAAAGCAAGTTCAACAGCCGGCTCTTGAATTTCAATACCAATTACTTTTGCTTGAAATTTTGCCGCTAAAATTATTGGAATAACAGCATTATTAGTTCCAAAATCAATTATTGTTTTAGTACTGGGTTTTATTTTAATAAAATTACTTAATAAAATAGTATCCAAAGAAACACAAAACATATCTTTTCTTTGAATAAGCTTAATTTTTTTATCATCTTGATTTAAAATTAAAATTTTTTTTGTATTTTCCATAGTTTAATTATCACTTACCTTAATAAGAAAAGAATTTATTAATAAATTTAAGTTAACATTAAATTTTAATTTAGTAATTGTAAATGAAATTTGTTCTAAAATATAGGCTATGTTTTTAAAATTACTATTTTTTCATAAATTAACTAAACTTTCAATAAAAAAATTATTAAAATCATACTTTTTAAATAAAAGAAAAGTTAATTTATTAAAAACTACTAAATTAAAAAATCTAAAAAAGTAAATAATTTCTTCTTTTAAACTAATTATTTTTTTATTCAAAAGTTGATTGTTAACTTTTTTATCATTATCATTAATAATAAATTGTTTAATAATTTCAATATATTTTTTTAATTTAAGTTTACTGCTTTCATCTGTCAAAAAAGTAGTATTTGAAAATATTTTTAAAATTAATAATTGTTCATCATCATAATCGTTACTAACAAATATATCATTTTCTTTTGAACAATTTATCAATTGACAACGAGATTTAATAGTAGGGAGTATTTGATTAATATTAGTGGTAGTAAAAATTACATAAATATTTTTAGATAATTCTTCTAAAGTTTTAAGCATAACATTTGAAGCTGAAGTTGAAGAAAATTCAATTTGATTTATTAAATAAATTTTATTAGCATCTTTTTCTAAATTAGTTTTAGAAAAATCATTAATAATTTCTAAAACAATATTTTTATTCATAATATTATTTTTACTAAAATCAAATTTTTTAAAATCAAAATAACTATTAGTTTTAATTTTAAAACAATTTTGACACATATTTTCTTCAGTACATTTTTTTAATTGATTATTATTTTTACAAACAATTTTTTTTATTAACTTATTACTAACATTTATATTTAATATTTTATTTTTCGAATACAATAAAATTACCTGTGGAATATTTTCCATTGCAAAAATAGAAAAATTTTCTGATTCTTCATTTTCAAATAAAATTACATTATTTTTCTTCATTAGATCCTCTAATTTTATTTTTTTTTTCTTTAAAACCTTTTTCTTCAACTAAATTTATGATTAGTTCATAAACACTATTAAAAACTTTTTTTTCTGATAAATTAGCATTTATTGTATGAACACGATTTGGATTACTAATAGCAATTTTTTTATAACCATTATATACTTTTTGATGAAATTCTAATGTTTCTTCATCTAATCTATTCAATTTTTCACCTTTTCTTAATAAAATTCGTTGTAAACCTGTTTCTGGTTTAATATCAAATAAAACTGTCAAATCAGGTTGATAATCTTCAAAAATAAGTTTTTGAATAAAATTTATTTTATCAATATCTAAATTTCTAGCATAACCCTGATATGCTAAAGTTGAGTCAGAAAAACGATCAGAAATAATGATTTTATTACTGTTTTTATTTGGCAGAATTTTTTCAATTAAATGTTGTCTTCTAGCTGCAATATAAAGCAAAACTTCTGTTCATGGATCCATTAATGTATTTTCTTTATTTAAAATAACTTGTCTTATTTGTTCAGAAATTTCGCTACCACCTGGTTCTCTCGTAATAATAACATCAAAATCATCTTGTTTTAATTGTTCTTTAATCATTTTTAAAACTGTAGTTTTACCTGCACCTTCTGGCCCTTCAAAGGTAATAAATAACATTTTTTTATCTCTTTCTATGCTAAAATTACTAAACTTTTCTAAAACTTGCCAGCAATATTTTTTTCTTTTTCATCTATTTGTTTTAATGCTTTATTTAGTTCTGTTTGTAACATATCATTAATACTTGAATAATCATTTTCTGCTTCTTTTAATAATCCTTCAATATTAATTGAAACTAGTTTACGTCCACCTGTTATAATAATTTTAACTAAACCATCAATATCAGAAAAAGTAAATTCTTCTTTTTTAAATTTTGTTAACTTTCCTTGAATTGCTTGTGCTTGTGCTAACATTCTTTTCATATCCATATTTTTCACCTCATATTTTTATATTTCTTCAATTTCAGTAAATATTTTTTTAATAAAATTTAAAGTAGGATCTCTATCTACATTGGTAAATGACTCAATTACAGGTTTTGATATTACAATATCTACTGGTTTTGGTAATATTTTTTTTGTTAGTAACTCTTGATATTTTTTTCTTGTTTCCTGTCATTGATTTTTATCAAGGGCATAAATCATGTATTCATTTTCTAATAAAATATTTAAAAAATCTCTATGTTCTTTACTTAAAAAACTTTGATTTATTAAATCAGATTGAATAATATTTTTGGTAATAATAATAATGCCATTAGTAGATGCTGCCACAATAATAGTATTTATATAAACTTTAGTTATGTTTCTAAATTTATTATCATTAATAAATTTAGAAATATTTTTTCACTTTTCACTAACTTCTTTTCTAATATTTTTATCAGCTTGTAAAATTAAATTAATGGCTTTATCAATTATCTCATCATTTTTTAAATTTTTCACAGTTGGTACATCAAAAATTTCTTTTTCTTTAATACTAGTATTTTCTTCTTTTACTAAAATTGAAGTTAATTCTTCATTATTTTTATCTATTTCGCTTTTTTTAAAAATTTTTGTTATTTCATCTTTACTATTTAAATTTATACTTTTATTTTCTATATTTATAATAGATATTTTTGTTTTTTCTAAATAATTTAATGAATATTTATTCTCAAAATTTTTAATTAAATTTAATATTTTTAGTATTAATATTGGTTTTAAATCTTCAACATCTTCTTGAATTAAAATGTCATTAAATGAATTCAAAATTAAAAGTAAATCAGATTTTACTACTTCAAAAAAAATATTTACTTGTTGAATATTTATCATTTTAAGTAATTCTGTTTTTTTAGTAATAGCATAAATTAATATTTCTTCAAGAATGTAAATAAAATCAATAATATTTTTTTTATATTGAATAGTATATTCATCAAATAATGTTAATTGTTTTATTACTTGCTCAATATTACAATTAAATATATTAATTAAAAATAATATTTTATTTTTTGTTGATAAAATAGAAAATATTTTTTCAACATTTTTAAGTGTTATATTATTACCGTAATTAAATGTTTTTTCTAAATAATTTAAACCATCACGTAAAGAGCCTTCGCTCAATATTGCTAATTCCTCTACTGCTTCAACCTCAAAATTAATTTTTTCTTTTGTTAAAACATCAATAAATTTTTTTTTAGTTTCATTTACATTAATTTTTTTAAATTCAAATCATAAACAACGAGAAATTATAGTTGGAATTACTTTATATGGTTCTGTTGTTGCTAAAATAAAAATAATATGTTGTGGTGGTTCTTCTAAGGTTTTTAATAATGCGTTAAAAGCAGAAGTTGTTAACATATGAACTTCATCAATAATATAAACTTTATATTTAAAATTCATCGGTAATAAGTTAATATTATTTCTAATACTTCTTATTTCATCAACACCATTATTGGAAGCACCATCAATTTCTAAAATATCAATACAATTATTTGAACTAATATTTATACAATTTTCACAAGTATTACATACATCTCCATCAATGTTATTTTGACAGTTAATTGCTTTAGCAAATATTTTAGCCGTTGATGTTTTTCCTGTACCTTTTGAGCCTGAAAATAAATAAGCATGATTAAAACTATTATTTAAAATAGAATTTTTTAATATTCTTACAATATTATCCTGACTAATTATTTCTGAAAAAGAATTTGGTCGATACTTTCTATAAAAAGATTTATGTTTCATTTAAATCACCTATATTTATCATAACAATTTTTTATAAAATTTGTTATAAAAACAATTATTATAAATTACGAATTTTTCCAAAAAAACTTTGTAACATTTCTTTACTATCTAAGTTTAAAGAATAAGTATATTCACTACGATGATTAAATCTTTTATCTAATGTTAAATTATAGAGTGATTCAACGCATCCAAATTTACTATCTTTTAAAGCAAAAACAATATGTTTTATTCTTGTTTGTAACAAAGCCCCTACACACATTAAACATGGTTCTAATGTTGTAAAAATAGTACAATTTAATAAACGTCAATTATTAATTTTTTTACATGCTTTTTTTATTGCAATAATTTCCGCATGTTGAGTTGGATCTTTGTCTTTTTCCTTTTTGTTAAATCCTCTACCAATAATATTATCATTTTCATCAACAATAATTGCACCAATTGGAACATCACCATTAATAGCAGCTTTTTTAGCAAGCTTTAAGGCAATTTCCATATAATTTTGTTTTTTCATTTAAAGAAACCTCTTTTTTATTTTTCAAAATAAAACCACCGCACACAATCCTAATCCTTATGGCTGCTACCTTTCGGTCCTGACCCGGTTCGAATGTAATTGTTGCAGTGGTATTATTAATTATAACAATTTTTTTATAAAAAAAT
Organism: Spiroplasma endosymbiont of Aleiodes alternator; assembly: GCF_964031135.1. Classification (NCBI taxonomy): domain Bacteria; kingdom Bacillati; phylum Mycoplasmatota; class Mollicutes; order Entomoplasmatales; family Spiroplasmataceae; genus Spiroplasma; species Spiroplasma endosymbiont of Aleiodes alternator. The sequence goes on along the minus strand of NZ_OZ035008.1, from coordinate 9,915 downwards.
ACATTTTTTTTAATTTATAATGTTTCACGTGAAACATTATAAATTAAAAAGTTTTTAAATTATTCATATAAGGTTGTAAAACAATAGGTATATTTACAACATTATCTTCTTCAACATAAAAATTTTCTAAAATTGCTGCAACAACTCGATCAATAGCTAATCCCGATCCATTTAGTGTATGTGGAACTACTTTCTTATTATCTTGACTAACTCTAGTTTCCATTCTTCTTGCTTGAAAATCTTCACAATTACTACATGAAGAAACTTCACGATAACACATTTGAGAAGGTAATCATAATTCTAAATCATAAGTTTTAGCAGCACTAAAACCAATATCACCACTACATAAATTAATAACTCTATAAGGAATATCTAATTTTTGTAAAATTAATTCAGCATTTTTAGTTAACTCTTCAAGGGCATCATAAGATTTTTCAGGATCAACAATTTGAACTAATTCTACTTTATTAAATTGATGTAATCTAATTATTCCTCTTGTATCTCTACCAGCAGAACCCACTTCTGAACGAAAACATGGTGTATAAGCAGACATTTTTATTGGTAATTCAGAAAAATTAATAATTTCATTACGATAAATATTTGTTAAAGGAACTTCTGCTGTTGGAATTAAATACTGTTCGTTATTTAATTGAAATAAATCATCTTTAAATTTAGGAAGTTGCCCTGTACCAAATAAGTTTTCTTTATTAATAATTAATGGTGGTAAAAATTCAGAATAACCATTTTTTAAATGAGAATCAATCATAAAATTCATTAATGCTCTAACTAATAAAGCACCTTTATTTTTATACATAATAAATCTAGTACCACTTAATTTAGTTGCTTTTGAAAAATCAATTATATTTAACTTTTCAGCAATTTCTCAGTGTGGTTTACTATTTTTTTTAATAATTTTCCCTCATTTTCTAACTTCTTGATTATTAGTTTCATCGTTTCCTTGTGGAACTGAAAAATGTGGTATATTAGGAATTACTAACTGTAATTCATATATTTTATCTTCTAAATCTACAATTTTTAAATTATTTTTTATAATTTTTTCTTTTAAAATAATCATATCATCTTTAATTTTTTTTATTTGATCATTTTTTTTATTTTTTAATAATTCACCAATTTGTTTAGACTGGTTATTTCTTGTTTCTTCTAATTTTTGATTTTTTGTTTTTAAAGTTCTTATTTCTAAATCTAAATTAAAAATTTTATTTATTTCATTTTTATAACTTTGGCCCCTTGTTTCTATTTTATTAATAGTTTTTTCCAAATTATTACGTATTTTTTCTATATCAATCATTTTAACACCTCTTAAATTAATCAATAAAAATAGTTTTTTCTTTAGTGATTGGGATTGTTACAATTGAAGAAATTGCATCATCTTCTGTTTTAAATCTAATTAATTTAACACCTATAGTATTTCTGCTTGTAGTTCTTATATCTTCTAAAGAAAATCTAATAACTGTACCTTTTAAAGTCATAATTAATAAATCATTACTATTATTAGTGTTATTTATTGAATTTATACCAATTAATTTTCCTGTTTTTTGAGGTAATTTCATTGAAATTACACCCTTACCACCACGATTTGCTAAACGATATTCTTCAAATCGTGATATTTTTCCATAACCTTTGTCACTAATAGAAACAACTAAATCACCATCTTGATTAGAGCACATTCCAATTACATGAGTACCTTTTGTATCTATTCCTTTTACTCCGCTGGCTATTCTTGACATTACTCTAACTTGATTTTCATTGATTCTAACTGCTCGTCCATTAGCCACAGCAATAATTATTTCATTATTACCTGTAGTTTTCAGAACATCTACTAATTGATCATTTGAACGCAATTTAATAGCTATCTTACCATTTTGGTAAATAGATTTAAATTGATCTAAAGTTGAACGTTTAATAATTCCTTTTTTAGTAACAAAAAATAAATTAGCATTTATATCATAATTTTCTGATATAGCAATTATTGTTTTAATAGTCTCATTTTTTTCTGTTGCTATTAAATTAACAATTGGTGTTCCTTTAGCTGTTCTTGAATAATTTGGTACCTTATGAGCACGAATTCGATAAACTTTCCCTTTATTACTAAATATTAACAAATCAGAATGAGTTGAAGTAATTAAAACTTTATCAATATCATCAGTATTAATATCAGTGCCACCAGCACCTTTAACACCAACACCACCACGATGTTGAATTCTATATGTATCTAAAGGTAAACGTTTAATATAACCACTTTTTGAAAGCGTTATAACCACCTGTTCTTCTTTAATTAAAGCTTCATCAATAATTTCACCTTCATAATTTTCAATAATTTCAGTTTTTCTATCATCACCATAATTTTCTTTAATTGTTGTTAACTGAGAAATCATTAATTCTATTTGTTTAGAAGGATCATTAATTAAAGTTCTTAATCGAATAATTTCTTCATTAATAAATGATAATTCATTATTTAATTTTTCTTGTTCTAAATCTGTTAAACGTTGCAGTTTCATTTCTAAAATAGCTTTAGCTTGTTTTTCAGAAAATTCAAATTTATTCTGTAAATTAGTTAATGCTTCTTCTGTTTTCTTTGATTCCTTAATTATTTTAATAATTTCATCAATATTTTGTAATGCTTTAACAAGACCAAAAATAATATGATATTGATGTTCATATTTTTTTAATTCAAAATTAGACTTATTAAGAATAATTTCAATTTGATGTTCAATATAAATTTCAATCATTTCTTTTAAATTCATTACTTTAGGTTGTTTATTATGTAATGCTAATAAATTTATTGTGAATGTTGTTTGTAATGAAGTAAATTTATATAGTTGATTTAAAATAAGTTCAGCATAATCAATATTTTTAATTTCTAATACTAATCTTATTCCTTCACGATTAGATTCATCTCGCAAATCAGTTATATAATTTACTTTTTTTTCTTGAACTGCTTTAACTATATTATTTATTAAATTAGTTTTATTAGTTTGATAAGGTATTTCTTCAACAATAATTGCAGGTTTACCATTTGATAATTTTTCAACTTTAGTTTTACTACGAACTGTTATTGTTGATCTTCCGTTTAAATAAGCATTTTTAAATGAATTTACGCCTAAAATCATTGCACCTGTAGGAAAATCAGGTCCTTTAACAATATCTAATATTTCCATAATATCACAATCAGGATTGTGAGCTACAAAAATAATTGCATCAACTATTTCTCTTAAGTTATGTGGTGGAATACTTGTTGCCATTCCAACAGCAATACCTGTTGTTCCATTAACTAATAAATTAGGAAAATAAGCTGGTAAAACACTAGGCTCTTTTTCAGCACCATCATAATTTTCAACAAAAGTAACTGTATTTTTATTTAAATCTTTAACCAACTCTCCTGCCATTTTACTCATTCTAACTTCAGTATATCTCATAGCAGCAGCACTATCACCATCAATTGAACCAAAATTACCTTGGCCATCAGCTAAAGGATAACGATAATTAAATTCTTGTGCCATTCTTACCATTGTTTCATAAACTGCAATATCACCATGAGGATGAAATTTTCCAATACATTCTCCAACAATACGTGCTGCTTTTTTATAAGGTTTATCATATGTCATACCTAAAATTGCTAAAGAATATAAAATTCGACGATGTACTGGTTTCAATCCATCTCTTGCATCTGGTAAAGCTCTTGAAACAATAACTGACATTGAATATTCTAAAAAACTAGTTCTCATTTCATCAGATATATTACGAACATATTTATTAGAAATAAATGTTTCATTTTTTTTAGTTATTTCGCTCATATATAAACTCCTAATTTTATTTTATTAACTTTTAAGCATCAATGTTTTTTACATATTTAGCATTTTCTTGAATAAATTCTTTTCGTGGAAATACATCTTTCCCCATCAATATTGAAAAAGTTTCATCTGCTTCTGAAGCATCATCAATACTTACTTGTAATAAAATTCTATGTTGTGGATCCATAGTTGTTTCTCATAGTTGTGTGGCATTCATTTCTCCTAAACCTTTATAACGTTGAATGTTAAAATTAGTTCCATTAAAATTATCTTTAATTTTTTGCAATTCTTGATCATTATATGCATATTTAACAAATTTACCACTATAAAATTTATATAAAGGAGGCTGAGCTATATATATATAACCAGCATCAATTAAGGGACGCATGTAACGATAAAAAAATGTTAATAATAATGTTTTAATATGTGAACCGTCAACATCAGCATCAGTCATAATAATAATTTTATGATAACGTAATTTAGTAATATTAAATTCTTTACCAACACCACAGCCAAAGGAAATAATAAGATTATTTATTTCTTCATCAGAAAAAACTTTTAAAAGTCGTGCTTTTTCAACATTAATTATTTTCCCTCTTAATGGTAAAATTGCTTGAATTTCTCTACTTCTTCCCAACTTTGCAGTTCCACCAGCTGACTCACCTTCGACAAGAAAAACTTCTGTTTTAGTTGGATCTTTAGAAGAACAATCTGCTAATTTACCAGGTAAATTAGAAAATTGTAAAGGATTTTTTCTCGAAGTCATAATATTCTCACGTGCTTTTTTAGATGCTAAACGTGCACTTACTGATAAAATAACTTTGTTAATAATAATTTTTGCTTCAGCAGGGTTTTCCAATAAAAATTTATTAATTATTTTTCCAGTTACATTAGAAACAATTTTTCTAACTTCAGAATTACCAAGTTTTGTTTTAGTTTGCCCTTCATATTGTGGATTAGGATGTTGAACTGAAATAATTGCTAAAATTCCTTCTTTAACATCATCACCAGTAAATGTTTCATCATTATTTTTTAAAAGATTATTTTTTTTCGCATAAGAATTCAATTCTCTTGTTAATGCTAAACGAAAACCTTCTTCATGTGTTCCACCTTCAGGTGTATTAATATTATTACAAAATGAAAATATTTGAGATTCTTCACTTTCATTATATTGAAAAGCTATTTCTGTGTTTATACCATTTATTTCAAACTCTCCATAAATAATTTCATGTTTTAAAGGTTCAAATTTATTATTTAAAAAGGCAACATATTCTTTAATGCCCCCTTCATAACAAAAAGTTTCTTCTTTATTTTCACGTTCATCAATAACTTGAATAGTTAAACCTTTATTTAAAAAAGCAAGTTGTCTTAACCTTGTTTTAATTATTATAAAACTAAAATTTACAGTTTCAGTAAAAATACTTTCATCAGGTTTAAATAAAACAGTTGTTCCTTTTTTATCACTTTGTCCAATAACTGCCAATGGTAATTCTGGTTTACCACCTTCAATATATTTTTGAAAAAAAATATTACCATCACGGTAAATAGTAACTTCCAAATACTTACTTAAAGCATTTACTACTGAAGCACCAACACCATGCAAACCACCTGATACTTTATAAGAACCATTATCAAATTTTCCACCAGCATGTAATTTAGTAAAAACCGTTTCTACTGTTGAAATATTAGTTTTTGAATGTATATCAGTAGGAATACCTCGACCATTATCTTTTACTAATATTTCATTATTTTTAGTAATAGTTACAGAAATTTTTGTACAAAAACCCGCAATAACTTCATCAACAGCATTATCAACTATTTCTCAAACTAAGTGATGTAATCCTCTTTCTGCAGTGGAACCAATATACATTCCAGGTCGTTTTCTAACTGCTTCTAGTCCTTCTAAAACTTGAATTGAGTTAGCATTATAATCATTTGGAGTCCTTGTGCTCACTATTTTCACTCTCTTTCATCATTAAATATTTTCATTAATTTAATAATGAAAATATTTAAAATTTCAAAAATAAATTCAAAAAAAGACTTTTTATTCTTTAAAATAAGCATATTATTTTACATTTTATGTATAAATTATACATTTTTTTTGATTTAAAACAACATATTTTTTTTAAAAGAAAAATTAAAAAATCTTTATTCAAAAATAATAAATTACTTTTTTAAAAATATTTAACAAAAAATCTATTTAAAATTTTCTATTAAATTAATAATACTATTTGCCATTTGTTGATGAAATCACATGCCTGGATGAAACTCATCAAAATAAAAATATTTATTTAAATTACTTTCATTAACTCCAGAATTAAAAACTGGTTTATAAGAATATTTTGTTTCTTTAGACAACATTTTACAAATTGTAGCACTAGTTTCAACAATTCCATCTGGAATTTTATTTTTAAAATTATTCATATCAGTTGATAATTCTCTTGAAAGAAAAAAGGTGTAATAATATTTTTATAATTTTCGGGACTTTCCAGCAATCTGTGTAACTTAGTGATTTTACAACTAAAATTTATTTAAAAAACACAGTTTTTAGGAAAGTCCCTTATTTCTAATATCTTTTTTTTCATTGTTTTTTGATATTCAATACATGTTTTACGTGCTATTTGTATTTTTTGTTGATTATTATGTAATATCTTTTTAATTTTTGGTGTTAATGTTAAGTCAGGAACATCATAATAATAATTTTATTTGCACCATTTTTAATTAATAATTTTATTGCTTTTTTTCATTTATTACATTATTAATCTTACTGTTAATAATAATAGGATCTGTTTTATTCATTAAATTACCAATATCATTAGCTCCCATTTCTATTCAAATAACATCTTTTTTTTTGTAAAGAATGTTGTAATAACAACATTTGTGTTTGATGAGACAAATCAAAAGTTTTAATAATATCTAAATTATTATCACTGCTATTAGCAACTTTTCCTCCATAAGCATAATTATTACCCAAACTTTGAAATGTTTTACCATTGATGTTAAATAATCACCCAGGTTTAAAATTAATATTTAATTTTTCAGCAATTAATTGTGAAGCTACTTTATTATTACTTCAACAATTATTATAATAAGGTTTATCTAATTGAAAATGTTTAAATTTACTATTACTATTTTCTAAATATTGATTTTGTGCAAATGTTCCTGCACCAGTATCTGATAAACTATCCCCTAAAACATAAAATTCACTAATACTATCTTGTTTATTTTTACAAGCAATTATATTTAAATTAGTAAAAATTAAAATAGTAAACATACTTAACAATTGTAATTTCTTCTTCATTTTTTTACCTTTTCTTAGCTTATTAATTAAAAATAACTATTTTAGTTATATCATATTATTTTTCTCCAATTGGTAAAACTAGTTGTAATAACCCTGTTTCTTCTTCACTATCAATAATTGTATAATTTTTTGGTCAAGAAATTTTCAAATTTACTTTTTTACATTTATTAAAAGATTTTAAAGCATTAATAATTAATTTTGAATTAAAAACTACTTTTATTTCTTCTTTTAAACTTTTAGATTTCACAATATGAAATTTTTTAAATTGTTCAATTACTTCACCTATACTATCATTATTAGATAAACAATTAATTTTAAAATCATTTTTTTCCACATTGATTCAAAATTGAATCATAGGTGAAGTATCTTTTTTTGCTAAAATTATTGATAATTCAATAATTTTTAAAAATTCTCTAACGTTATTAATTTCAATAATATTTTTTTCTTTTTCTATAATATTTTTAATAATATCATCCGTATTTGGATAAGTACCTTCAATCATTCGTGTTTGAAATAAAAAATTTTCAATTTCAATAATTAAATTATAATCATTTTCAAAATAAAAATTTATATTTGAATTTAAATCACTAGTAATTTTATCAATTTCATTTAATAAATGAACTGGAATATTAAACTCTTTATTATTAAATTCTAATTTTTCTTCAAAAGAAAATCACTTTTTTGCTAAACAATATCCATCAGTTGCTGTAACAAATAACTTTTGATCATTAAATTTAAAATTAATTCCACTTAATGCTGGTTTATTATTGTTTGTATTTGTTGCAAAAGCAATTTGTTCATTTATATTTTGCAACAAACTTTTATTAAAAGATACTTTATTTTTAATATTTTTATTAAAGTTAATTTTTGGAAATTTTTCAATTGTCAACGTACTTAGTTTGAAGATAAAATCATTATTATCATTTTTAAAATTACTAATGATTAAGTTATTAATTTTAAGTTCAAATAAAATTCATTCATCTTCTAATTTACTAAAAATATCATAAATAATTTTAGTATTAATTAATACTGAACCAATATTTAATATTTTTAAATATTTTTCATTATTATTTAGTTCATATTTTAATGATAAATTACCATTAGATGCGGTTAAAATTATTTTTTCTTTTTCAACTTCTAATAAAAAACAAGATAATTCTTCATAATTGTTATTAGAAATTGTTATTTTTATTATTTTTTTTATTATTTTAAATAATATAGAACTTTTGATTTTAATTTTCATAAATATCTCCCATTTTTAAACATTAATAATTAATTATATATTATATATATTAATTACTATTATTTATTTAATTATTAATAATATTACAATGTGCATTAATGTGAATAACTAATTTTAACTTATAAAATCCTAATTTTTTAGTGATTTTATAAGTTAATAATTTATGATTAAAATAGTGGATTAATTGTGTTTTAAACATTCACGTGATAATCTTTCAATATTTTTTTTAAATTCATAATTAGTTTCAGTATTTTTTTTAATTTTGTTATAAGCATTCATTACTGTTGTATGATCTTTACCTCCAAATTCAGAACCAATTTTTGTATATGATTCATTTAAAAGTGTTTTTATTAAATACATTGCTACATGGCGTGCTATTGTTATCGTTTTAACTCTAGAAGTACTAATCAATAATTTGATTGGAATATTATAATATTCAGATACAATTGTTTTAATTTTTTTAATAGTTAGTTTTTCTTTTAATGAAGTATTTGATGTTTTAAAAGCTTTCATAACGTCTTCAAGCACTATTAAATGATTAGGCTTTATATATAAAATGCTGTAAAAAATTAATCTATTTAATGCTCCTTCTAATTTTCTAACATCACTATTAAAATTTAAAGCAATAAAACTTAAAGATTCTTCAGTAAAAATGCTTGGATTATAATTTAAAGACTTAATTTTTTCTTTTAAAATAATTAATGAAGTTTCAAAATCTGGTGAATCAATACCAACACTTAAACCACTTTGAAATCTTGAAACATTTCTTTCTTCAAAACCATATAAATCATCAGGATGTTTATCTGATGTAATAACAATTTGTTTTTGTTTGTTAACAAAACTATTAAATATATGAAAAAATATTTCATTTGTTTTACTACGATTAGCTAAAAATTGAATATCATCAACTAGAAGAACATCGTATTGATTAAATGAATCTTTAAATTTTTCAATATCATTAACATTTTGTTTAATAATTTCTGGTATCATACGACCAAATTCTTCAGAAGATAAGTAAAGTACTTTTTTTTGAATATTATATTTTGTTAGTATTTCATTTTCAATAGCATGAAGTAAATGTGTTTTTCCTAATCCAGAATTACCATAGATAAATAAGGGATTTCAATACCTACCAAGTTCTATGGTAATTGAAAATGCTGCTTGATAAGCATCGTTATTTGATTCACCTTTAACAAAGTTATTAAATTGAAATTGTTTTTTAATTTGTTGCAATTTATTAAATTCAACAAAATCTTTTTCTACATATATTTTTTGTTTCTTTGCTTCATTAAGTTCTAAAAATTCAATTTGAAGATTTTGTTGAATAATTCTTTCCAAAATTTCTTTAACTTTAAATGTTATATTTTTAGTTAAAATTTCTTTTGCAAATAGTGAATCAACAATAATTAAACATTTATTTTCAAAAATATCATAAATATAAGTGTTTTTAATATAGTTATTAAAAATACTTGGATCAATCATTTCATCATATTGAAGAAAATTTCTAACTTTATTTCAAATATTTTGAAAGTTTTCTCGTTTATTATCAGTGTCATTCA